>NZ_JBTLNF010000008.1:0-323481 GCF_054457455.1 Halovulum sp. GXIMD14794
GGAACCTCCCGCCGGCCGAGTTTGCGGAGAAGATCAGGCTGGAAATGCGCGCCGCATAGCCCCAGAAATCAACCCACGGACTCTCCGGAAACTCGGAGGAGAGTCGGGTCTCAGGTCACCGGTCATCTTCTTCCGCTCGAACGCCCCGAGCGGCTGGTTGAGAGCCTCGCGACCTTCGGAACGGAGATCGAGAGGCAATGAACATCCCCGCCAGATGGGCCTATTTTTCCGTCTTCGTGGGCGTGTGCGGACATGCAAGTTCGGAGTTCTTCGCCAAGCTGTCTGGATTGGCCGGCCCGGAAGTATCCGTGTGGCGGTATCTTATCGGAGCGGCCGGGCTGATCGCCTGGTCGGTGTCGCGAAGCGAAACACGCGATCTCGTGACGCCGCTGCGAGAGGATTGGCAAAGTCTGGTGCCTCTATCGCTGCTTGGCGTATCGCTTGCCTACCTGTTCTTTCACTGGTCCCTGGATTTCGCCAGCGTTATCCAGGTTGCCACCTTGGTAACGACAATCCCGATTTTCGTCGGGCTGATAAACCTTGCGGTCAACCGCACGCCGATTTCTACGGTCAAGATCATCACCGGATTGCTCGCAGTGGTCGGTGTTTCAGCGCTGCTCACCGATGGATACCTTGACGTCCTGAAGGCTGGCGGACAGTCGCTTTGGGGTGTCCTCATGGCCTTGCTCTGCGCGGCGCTGGTTGCCGGCTACTCGGTACTCGCCAAACCGCTCATGGTGCGCCACGGCGGTATGCGCATAACCACTATTGCGGTCGCCATCGGAGCGCTCGGACTCTGGGTGGGTGTCGGATTGTTCTGGGGACGATGGGTGAATCCGATCGAACTATCCGGCATGTCAGGCGTTGCGGTCTGGTCGCTCATTGTTCTGGGGCTATGGAACACGACGATCACGCAACTGCTGTGGCTTGGAGGGTTGGCCGCAGCCGCCGACATGACACGGGCCTCTTACCTGTTCTTCCTCAAGCCGGTAATAGCGGCCGGGCTTGCGATTGCATTCCTCGGAGATAGTCCGACGTGGCTGCAGCTTGCAGCGATCCTAGTAGTGTCCGGATCGGTCTTCGTCGAGGTCTTGTGGCCGCGGGCGCGCGACGCAGCAGCGCAGAAATGAAGCGAGTCCGCCAAGAACGGCAAAGTCTGCCTCGTCCCGCAAATCAGTCGTTTAAGAAGATCGCACCGAGGTCCGGACTGCCGATCAGACGGCTGTTTGCGCACTATCAGATCGTCGGCTTAAATTGCGGGTATATGTCCGCCAGTTTCGTGCAGCGGGCTCGCTGGCTGCCGAGAGACGCGAGCGCTTAATCGGCAAATGTAGAGGATCGAGCCTCGAGCATCTGTCGCAGGGCGGGGATATCTTTGACGACAAGACGTCCGTAGAGGCGCTCAAGCACACCCGATCGTTCGAACTCGGTCAGCAGGTCGCCGATCATCGAGCGGGACAGGTTGGTCATCTGGGCAAGCTCGTGCTGGGTGATATCAAGTTCCGTCACGAAGCCCACCGGGTCAGTCGCGACCCGTGCGCCGCAGAGCCTGAGGAGCACCGCCGCGAGGCGTGAACCGGATGCGCGGATCGTCAGGTCGTCGAGGCCCGCGACGGCCAGCGCAACATGATCCGCCGCGAGGTGGCCAAGAGCTCGCCAGACCTGCGGTCGTTCCCTGCCAAGGGTTTCGAGTACCGGAAGCGGCAGAAAGAGATAGGTCGAGGGGCGCAGGATGGTGAGCGTGGTAAGCCGGGGCATCCCGGAGAAAAGCTCGACTTCTCCGAGCCATGACCCGGCGTGAAAGTGGCTCAGCATGGTTGGCCCGTGGTCAGACTGCACAGTGTCCATGCGTATGTAGCCCGACGCGAGATAGAACAGCCCGTCAGGCGCATCCCCCACTCGGTAGAGGACCGCACCGCCATCAGCCTTCCGCAGAATGCCACGCTGCAGTATCCTGGTGCGGTCTTCCTCGGGCAGAAGCGAGATCCATCCGCTCTCTCCGATCCGCGATATTACCACCTTACCCGATCCTTCCATCGCTCCGCGACCTCAGAATGTCCGCCACCGGCATTCGAAGACCCGGTCGGCTGCTAAGGTTACCATCGAGTGAGGCGGGCTCAACAGCCACAATCTAGAGTACTGAGACTTCGGCCAGCTGAGAGGAGAGAGACCATGACGATGAGACTTGGATGCGGCACGCTCGCCCTCTGCACACTGGTACTGCCTACCGATGCGATTGCTCAGGAATTGCCAGGGCTCCGGCCAGGCATGAACATCGAATACTCACCGTACCTGCAGGAGGACTTCCCAAACCAGGTGTTCTTTGGCGACACGCATCTGCACACCTCCTATTCGGCCGATGCGGGCCTGGTCGGCGCGACAACCACGCCGGACGACGCGTTCCGCTTCGCAAAAGGCGAAGAGGTGATCTCGTCCAATGGCATCCCGGCCCGCCTGAGGCGGCCCCTCGACTGGCTGGTGGTCACCGATCATGCGGAAAATCTCGGCATTCCCGCTGCGCTTGCCGACGACGATCCGGTGCTCACCGATACCGAATGGGGCGCGCAACTCGCGGAGATCGCAGCGCCGGGCACAGAGGAGTCGATGGTCGCGTCCTACGAGTTCTGGATGCAGGCGACCTTTGCGGGGGAGGATCCGCTCGCCGGCACGCCCTTCGGCCAAACGATGTGGGAGAAGGCGACCGAGTCCGCCGAGCGGCACAACGATCCCGGCGCCTTCACTGCCTTCATCGGCTTCGAATGGACGTCGCAGCCGAATGGCTCGAACATGCACCGCAACGTCATCTATCGCGACGGCAAGGACCTCGCCGACCAGAAGGTGCCGATCAGTTCCTATGACAGCGACGATCCAGAAGTGTTGTGGGACTGGATGGAGGATTTCGAGACGACGACCGGCGGACGCATGTTCGCGATTCCGCACGGCGGCAACCTGTCCAACGGGCTGATGTTCGACGATATCACCCTTTCGGGCGAGCCGTTGACCGAGGCCTACGCAAGCCGCCGAATGCAGTATGAGCCGCTCTACGAGATCACCCAGATGAAGGGTGACGGCGAAGCCCATCCGATGCTGTCGGCCGAGGACGAGTTCGCCGACTACGGAACCTGGGACAAGGGCAGCTTCGGCCCCGAGCCCAAGACGCCAGACATGCTGCCAAGGGAATACGCACGATCCGCATGGATGCGGGGACTGGGCTATGAGGCAGATCTGGGCGCCAACCCGTTCAAGTTCGGTGTCATAGGCTCGACCGATGCCCACACCGGTCTCTCGACGGCGGCAGAGAACAACTTCTTCGGTAAGGTCGCGCTGGTGGAGCCGACAGGCGATCCGATCCGCTATGAAGAGACGATCACCGGGCGTGCGACGCCAGATCCTTCGGACGACCTCACGCACGCCGATGCGCTTGCCTCCGGCCTCGCCGCGATCTGGGCTCGGGAGAACACGCGGGAAGCGCTATTCGACGCGATGGAGCGCAAGGAAGTCTACGCTACCACAGGCACGCGCCTTCGGGTGCGGGTCTTCGGCGGCTGGGACTTCACGCCGGAGGACATGGTCCGGTCGAACTTTGCCGCGCATGGGTACGAAGCCGGGGTGCCGATGGGCGGCGACCTGAGCGCGGCTCCGGACGGCGGTGCGCCGGCTTTCCTGATCCGGGCGCTGCGCGACCCCGACGGGGCCAATCTCGACCGGATCCAGGTGATCAAGGGCTGGACCGCCGAAGATGGCCCGCAGGAGCGCGTCTACGATGTGGCATGGTCGGACGACCGGACGCTCCACGCCGACGGCAAGCTGCCACCGGTGGGCGACACGGTTGACGCAGGAACGGCAACCTACACCAATGCAATCGGAGCTCCGGTCCTCGGGGCTTACTGGCAGGATCCGGATTTCGACCCGACACAGCGCGCTTTCTACTACGTCCGCGTGATCGAGATCCCGACGCCGCGCTGGACGACATATGACAGCGTCTTCTTTGGCATAGACCTCCCGGACGGCATGGATGCGAGCCAACAGGAGAGGGCATACACCTCGCCCATCTGGTACACGCCGGCCGGGTGACAAAGCGTTAAGGGGAAAGGCAGTAACCCCCTATCCTCCACCCGACATGGGAAAGCCGAAGATTGCGATGTCTTTGCGCCCCTGAACGCAATTCTTGTGGAGGGCTTCGCACAGATAGGTGTATTCGCGCCAGCCGTGGGGCGCGATACCTAGTATTTATATGGACAAAGTTGTCACATCAGCTCGCCAATATGTTCTGGAGATATGATGCGAACGCCACAGCTCCCGGTATAGTGAGCGTCAGGATGAAAGTCGGACAACATCGCCCATGCTAGTGCTAAAAGCCGCTATCTTCGTCGTCGTTATTGGTGGGGCGGGTATCCTAGCTCTCCGCATTGCCTTTCCGCTTCCCGACACGAACTTCGCAGAAGCCACGTACAGTCTGCCGGCAAACCTTGATGGGCCCCTGGGCAAGGCCATCCAACCAGCCTTGCAGAGGCACCCGAACCAGAACGGGGTTCGGCCACTGGCCGAAGGACGTGGCGCTTTTGCAGCTCGGGCGATCCTCGCGCGTGAGGCGGTGAGCTCGATTGATGCGCAATATTACATCTGGCAGGACGATACGACCGGGCTCATGCTTCTGGAAGAGTTGCGCGCGGCTGCTGAACGCGGGGTGAGGGTTCGCTTGCTGGTTGACGACAACGGCATCCCGGGTCTCGACGCATTGATGGCGGAACTTGACGCCATGCCGACTGCCGAGGTGCGGATTTTCAATCCATTCACCATGAGATCACCCAAGCTGCTGTCCTATTTCTTCGATTTCCACCGACTAAATCGTCGGATGCACAACAAGTCGATGATTGTGGATGGAGTTGCCAGCATCGTCGGCGGACGCAACGTGGGTGACATCTATTTCGCCTATGGCGACGGCACCCACTACTTCGACATCGACGCGATCACCATCGGCCCGGTCGTGGCGGAGATTTTCGCCGCCTTCGACAAATACTGGAACAGCGACGCGGTCTATGCGGCCGATCGCGTGCTTGCTGCTCCCTCCACTGCTGCCATCGAGAACCTGGCCGCCACGGCGCGCAAGAGCGACGACGGCGCGGTGTACCAGCAGGCGGTGGCCGACAATGCGCTGACCAAATCCATCGAACAGCGAAGCATTACATTCGAATGGGGCGAGGCCCGGCTTTTTGTGGATGACCCTGCCAAGGGGCTGGGCGAGGCTGCGCAGGATAAGCTTCTGGTCGAGGACCTCGTCGCACTGGCCGAAGAGACCGACACCTCGCTGGATCTGGTCTCGGCATATTTCATTCCTGGGCCTAGAGGCGAAGAGGTGTTGACCCGACTCGCGAACCGCGGCGTGCGTGTTCGGGTGCTGACCAATTCGCTCGACGCGACCGACGTGATGCCGGTCCATGCCGCCTATATGGGGTACCGGAAGGCCCTGCTGCGCTCCGGCGTCGAGCTTCAAGAGCTTCGTTCGCTACGGGATGAACGGGTGGAGATGAGCTTGCCCGAAATTCTCGCCGGTTCGGCCTCCGGTCTGCACGCGAAAGTCTTTGGCTTCGATGGTAACCGCGTCTTCATCGGTTCCTACAATCTCGATCCCCGGTCGGCACAGTTGAACTGCGAGATGGGGCTCCTCGTCGAAAGTCCGAACTTGGCTGCAGCGCTTGCTCAGCAGCTCAGCA
The DNA here is from genome assembly GCF_054457455.1 of Halovulum sp. GXIMD14794. Taxonomy (NCBI): domain Bacteria; kingdom Pseudomonadati; phylum Pseudomonadota; class Alphaproteobacteria; order Rhodobacterales; family Paracoccaceae; genus Halovulum; species Halovulum sp. GXIMD14794. The sequence goes on from NZ_JBTLNF010000008.1 coordinate 5,715, forward strand.
ATCACGACACCGTCTATCGTCTCGAGCTGGACAAAAGCGACAAGATTCGCTGGATCGGCGAGACACACGGGGAAGAGCGGGTCTACTCGGTCGATCCCGAGACGAGCGCACTACAGCGCGGGCTGGCGCGGCTGGTCGCACTGCTGCCGATCGAATGGATGCTTTGAGGGCTCAGCAAATGGCCGCGTGTATCTTCTGCGAACCATTACGTCTGGCCTTCGCTTCGTCGCGATTTGTCCGTGCGCGGCTTACCATGAGCTTCTCGGCTTAGGCGGTTTAGAAAGCGCTACCTAACCTTGGCAGCGGTAGTGCGTACAGATCTCAACGCTTAAGTAGCGCGCTCTTGAGTCATTCACTCCGTTGGTACCGAAGGACCGTAACTCCGGCGCCGTTAACAAAGGCAAGTTGATTGCCGCCGAGCACATAGCCCGTGGTATCCTTGAGAGCCTCCAGAACGTCCGCCTCAAGCTTCTCGCGTTGCTCCGGACAGGCCATGCGGGTCCCTGCCATCACATCCGGGAAAGCGATCCTGTCCCGACCGATTGCTGCCTGCCCGGTGAACCTGTTGCAACCGCCATATAGCGCGAAACTTCCGCCCTCACCAAAGGAGAGCGAAGGCGGCTCTTCGCCCACGAACATTCGTCCTCTGATCTCGAAGCTGCGCCATTTCGTCCCTGCAAGAATGGGTGCCCCAGCTACCGCGTCGGTTCTCGCCCCCGGCATTGCCTCAAGCAAGATCTCAACTTCATTTCCTGCGCCGCGGGTCAGAACCGGATAGGAAGATGTCGTTCTCAGAAGCAGGTTACTGCTTTCTCCCCGGATCGAGGCAGAGACGACATAAGACATTCTGGCGTCGATCTCTGCCGCGTCATAGGGCAACTCGACCCGAGCCGGGTAATCGGCAGACCAGAATCTCCGCGTCGCAATCGTCTCCGACGGTGCGTCCGCGCGCGAGACGTCGAGTAACGCGACTTCCAGTATGGCGCCGCCGGGGATCGCGACCTCCTCTTGCAGGCGGATTGTCACGGTAATTGACTCATCCTGAGCCGCGACCGGCGTGGTCGCGCAAATCGCGGCACCGAGGATCGTCATCGCCTTCCACGTCATCATCAAAACACCTTTCTTCAAACCCCAGCTATGGCATTGATGCTGCAGAGGCTCGACTGAAGGTAGCATCCTCTAGCTGTCCGGCGAGCATGCCCTCTCAGTATCACCATCACTAGTGGCGGAAACCAACAGCGCCTTTGAGAGATGGGTTCGGGCTTCTGCAAGGTCGCTGCAAAGCCGTCGAAATTGCGCTCACTCGCCAATTTGCCTGCTACCAGCCATACTTGGCCTCCGATACAAATTCGAGGCGTGGATATCATGCAGCAGAGTTTTCCCGACAGGTTGAAGCGCGCCTTGGCGCAACTCGCCCTGGCCGCGCTCAATGCGACATTGATCTTGATCGTGCTCGGCTTGTTCTTCGCATGGCGGCTGGCAGTGACCGCAGAACGGATAACCGATCAGGCGATTACCTCCGCCGCCGCGCAAGTGGCGCAGCTATCCTCGGTTCAGGAAGATCTGACCGGGCTGAAAGACCAGTTCGCCGGTCTGAGAGCGGACATCGAGGAAGTGCGCCTGGAGGGGACCGAAAGCGCTTCGGAAGCCTCGGAAAGGATTGCCGCGAAACTCGACGAGATCGAAGCGCAGATCTCCGAGGTAAGCGGCCAACTCGGGCCTGCTGTCGAGGCAATCTCCATAGATCCGGGAATCCTGGTTGATCGCGCTGTAGAGACAGGGATGTCCGAGTTCGGAACTTGGGTGGCAGGCATGCGTGGGTGCGATTTTCCGGGTACTGAGTGACCAGGGCAACATCTGACCAGTTCAAACCGGTCTCGATGTGCCCGCGTTCGCGCGAACTTAAGTTGCTCCGAGACGCAAAAGCCCGGGACGCGATGAAGCGGCGCGCAGTTTTTGCCGCGACCGGCACCCGCACGCGGGTGCCGGTCTTCAGCGGCTGGGATTTCGAAGAGGATGAGGTCTTGCGGCCAGATTTCGCGGCATAGGGATACGCTCGGGGCATTCCCATGGGCGGTAACTTGTGCCCCGATCCCGCAGGCGCCGCACCTCGCTTCAGCACCGAGCCCCACGGGATCCGGACAGCCCGAACCTAGACCGTATCCAGGTCGTGAAGAGCTGGCTCGGGGCGAAAGTCCAGACGCAGGAACGCATCCACGACATTCCCTGTGCCGACAGGACATCATCGATGGGGCCTGTGACGGCAAGGTAGGCAATACCGTAGTCATCGACAATGCGACCTTCACCACCAGCATCAGGCGGGTCGTGCTCAGTAGTTGGTGGCACGATCCAGATTTCGATCCTACACCCTGGGCTTTCTACTATGCTCGGGTCCTGCAGATATCGTCCCCGCGCTGGACGACCTACAACACCGCATACTTCGGTGTCGAGATGCCGGAAGGAACGAAGAAGACTGTCCAGAACAGTGCCTACACTCCACCCGAACCGGCCATTGAAACTTCGCAGCCATCTGAGCATTGGGCGGATGGAACCAGTTACGAATTGTCCTAGCTAAATGCCTCGTAGATGCTCGGCGAAGGCGCAAGTTGGGGGACGGGACCGTGCGAACACTAAGCCGCAGGAAGCTGTTGAAGGGGGTGCCGCAACCGCAGGCCTCATGGCTCCGGCCGGCTGGGCGATCGGTCAGACAAACTCCCTGTCGGATATCGGCGGAACGATCGTGTCCGGACCGCGCGCGACGATCTACACGGCGCGCGAGATCGTCACGCTCGATCCCGCCAGACCCTCGGCCGAGGCGATCGCCGTGGTCGGCGGCCGCATCTTGTGGGTCGGTTCGCTTGACGAAGTCCAGGGCGTCGTGGGCGAGCAGCCGTACCGCATCGATGACACATTCGCCGACAAGGTCATTGTCCCCGGCTTCATCGCGCAGCATGACCATCCGGTGCTCGCCGCCCTGTCCATGTCATCGGAGATCCTCTCTATCGAGGACTGGGCTTTGCCGTCCGGCACGGTTCCGGCGGTCAAGGACAAGGAAGACTTCGTCGAGCGCTTGACCGAGGCCGTGAATGCGCGCACCGATCCCGGCGAACCCGTTGTGAGCTGGGGCTATCACCCAGCCTTCTACGGTCCGCTGACACGCGAGGATCTGGACGCAATCAGCACCGAACGGCCGATCCTCGTCTGGGCGCGCTCCTGTCACGAGATGATCCTGAACAGCAGCGCCCTCGAAGCGGGGGGCGTCACGCAAGACCTTGTCGCCGGTTTCGACGAAACGTCGCAAAGCCAATCCGATCTCGAGGAAGGCCGGTTCTGGGAACAGGGGCTCTTCGCGGTCATGCCGAGTATCGCGTCGCTGGCGGCAACGCCGGAACGGCTGCGCTCCGGCCTGGAGATCAGCCGCGACTTCATGCACGGCAAAGGCATCACGTTCGGGAACGAGCCGGGTGGCATCCTGGCCAAGCCCGTACAGGACGGGGTCATCCGATCCTTTACCCGCGCGGCCGGTGCGCCCTCGACGATCGCGTCGAGCAGCCGTTCCAGGTCGCGGTCGATCTTGTCGAGCCGGGCCCGGTCGCGATCGCGCGTGTCGTTCTGTGCGCGGCGCAGGGTGTTGAGCTCCCGGGTGTACTCCGTGCAGAACGCCTCGAGCAGCTCGTCGCGCATCAAGGCATGCTGCAGCCCATCGAGAATGTGGGCTTCGAGCGCGTCCTTGCGGATCGTGCGGGTCACGCTGCAGGTCCCCTTGTTGCGCGCACCGGCGCAGCCGAAATGGTGTTTGCTGATCTTGACGAAACCGGCACCGCAGCAGCCGCACTTGATCAGGCCGGAGAGCAGGTATTGCGGGCGGCGCTTCTCCCAGAATCCGTCGCTTTCCGGGGAGGCACGTTTGCCCAGCGCGGCCTCGGACTGCCGCGCCTTCACGGCTCCCCAGGTCGCATCGTCGATGATGCGCAGTTCGGGGACGTCCGTGATGACCAGGGCCTCCGGCGGGTTGAGACGAGAGACGCGTTTGCCGGTCTCGGGGTCCTTGATGTAGCGCAGCCGGTTCCAGACCAGCCGCCCGATGTAGAGCTCGTTGTTCAGGATCCCGGTGCCGCGGTCCTTGTTGCCGTGAATGGTTGAGGGCCCCCAGGCCGTTCCCGTCGGGCCTGCTATCGCCTCGGCGTTCAGCGCCTTGGCGATGGCCCGGGGCGAGGCGCCGTGGGCGTAGTCCCGGAAGATCCGCCGGACGATCTCGGCCTGCTCCACATTGATCGTGCGCTCGCCGCGGCGGGCATTGCCCTCCGGGCTCCAGGTCCGGACGACATCATAACCGTAGCAGTTGCCGCCACCGGACTTGCCGGCTTCGACGCGTCCCCGGAGCCCGCGCCGGGTCTTGTCGGCGAGATCCTTCAGAAACAGCTGGTTCATCGTTCCCTTGAGGCCGATGTGCAGTTCCGAGATCTCTCCCTCGGACAGCGTGACCAGCGGGATGCCGGCGAAGCGCAACTGCTTGTGGATCGTCGCGATGTCCGCCTGGTCCCGGCTCAACCGATCGAGCGCCTCGGCTAGGACGAGATCGAAATGCCCCGCTCTGGCCTGGCTCAGCATCGCCTGGATGCCAGGCCGCAAGAGGCTCGCGCCCGAGAGACCGTGGTCGGCGAACACTTCGACGATCTCCCAGCCGTCACGTGCAGCGCGTTCACGGCACATGCGGACCTGATCCTCGATCGAGGCGGCCGATTGGAGATCCGAGGAATAACGGGCGTAGATGGCGCAGCGCATGGTGGGCTCCTAGCGGTTGAACCTGGCGAGGATGGCGCCGTAGGCGTCGATGGCCTCGGCGGATCCGGCCTGGTTGTAGTGCCGGGTGGTGATGTCGGGGCTTCGGTGCGTGAGCAGCCCGGCGGCGATGGCCGGGTCTGCCAGGCCGGCATGGGCGATGTCGGTCGCGGCGACATCGCGGAGCTGATGCGGCGTAAGCCGGCGGCCGACCAGCTCCTCGGTGAGCGCGCTGATCCGCTGACCGATGGAATGGGCCGACAATGGGCGACCGCGGTCGCTGATCCAGAGCGCGGTCTCCGCGCTGCCCTCAGGCAACAGGGCAGTGCGGGCGTCGGAGAGATAGGTCTCGATGACAGGGACGATGCCGGGATCGACGGTGACGCGCTGGTAGCGTCCCCCTTCGTCTCGGTTCCGGGGATCTAGATGACATGGCCGCCGCTCTCGATCCGGTAGCTGCGGCCGATCTCGAGCGCGGCGAGGTTGGCGCGCCGGATCGGATGGCGGGTGAGAACCAGCAGCAGCGCCGCATCGCGGATTGCCACGGCGCGCCGTTTGGGACTGCCATCCAGGGCGAGCGCATTAGCCAGGTGCGCCCGCGCGGCGGCGATCAGCGCCTTGCCCGTGGGCAGGGGCCGGTCCTCCGTCGCGTCCCGCAGTGCGCGTTTGGCGGAGGCCCGGAGGCGCCGGGACCGCTTGCTGAGGTGTGCGAGGTCCGCCTCCGGCGCGGCGGCCTCGAGGACATAGGCCAGCGACTCGATGCGGTTCGCGAGCGTGATCGGGGCGAGATCCGACTGGATCCCGATGAACCCGTCGACGCGCTCGGCGGTCGCCCGCGCCGCCGGATCCGGTTTCGCCGCGAGATCCACCCCAAGGGCTGCGAGATAGCCGAGCCAGATGCCGTAAGCCTCCTCATGGCGTTTGAGCGAGGTCGGCCGCAGGTGCGCCAGGGGGCCGGAGGGGTTGAGCACGCCGCCGTCGCGGATGAGCGCGTCCCACATCGCCCGGTCGACGGCGGGCCAGTCGGGGCGGCGAAGGGTGCGCGCGGTTGCCAGCGTTCCGATCATCGTGCGGCCTTCCTGTGGCCGTCGAGGATCGTGCCCCAGGCCCGGTTCGCGTCGTCCGTCAGCAGGTAGTCGTAATGCGCCCGCGTGGTGCTCTCGTGCCGGTGCCCGAGCAGGCGGCGCAGCCCGTCGAGATCGCCCGGGCGCTGGCGCAGGTAGACCACGCCGGCAAGGTGGCGGAAGTTGTGCGGCGAGAGCCGGATGCCAAGATGGCGCGACGTGGCGGCCTCGATCGTCCGCACGAGACACGAGGCCGAGAGCGGCTCCGGCTTGCCGCGCTTGGAGAACAGGTAGGGACTGTCGCAAGTGACGAGCGCCGGGCGATGCTCCGCGAGGAACCGGTCGAGAAGCTCTTCCACGCGCGGCGAGAGCTCGGCCGTGCGATCGACGTTGTTCTTCACCATGTGGGCCGGCAGGACCAGCCGCCGCACGACGCGACCTCCACGGCGCTCGGTCTGGATGTGCTGATCGAGACGCAGCCCGAGCAGTTCGCTGCGCCGGAGGGGCAGGTGGATGAGAATGGCGATGGCCAGCGCGGTCTCGTGGCGGAGCGCGATCTTCTGCGGGTTGCTGGTGCGCTCGGCCTCGCGCTGGAACTGATCCGGCAGTGCCAGCAGGCCGCGGATCACCGCGTCATCGTGGAACGGGTCGACCCGCGCCTGCACCTTCTTCGGCATGCTCTTGTCCTTCGGGGACAGCTTCGACACATAGCCGTCGAGCAGCGCCACAGCCGCCTTGTCGTCCGCATGCCAGCGGGCGGCGTGCCGAAGCCCGACCGCGAGCTCCTTGAGACCCGGACCGGGCTGGCCATTGCTGCGCGCCAGACGCCAGGTGAAGACGGTATGGTGCCGTCGCCCTCCATTTCCATCCAGCTGTCGGGGGCGGTTGCGGTTTCGTCGACCTCGGCCGTCAACCCGCCGAGACCAAGCGCGCGGGCGACCTTAAGCCCTGCCCGGATGATGCCGTCGTCGATCACCATAACGGTGACAGTGGCGCCAGAGATGATGTTCAGGTCATGTGCCGAACCGCGCTCCGCGGCTTCCGCGACTAGATCGACACCGCGATACCCGGCGGCCATGTCACGAATCTTGCGGTCGGGAATCCCGATCAGAACGATTGGTTCCGAGTGTTTGACCAAATCCACACCAAGAACCCGCGCGTCGTCGTCGATGGCGACCATGGTATGGATGGGTTTGCCGGAATACCCGGTCGTTCCGACGAAGTCCGAAGTGACGAAGACGAACCCGATCTCTTCCCCGTCGCTCAGGACGGACGCGACCGGTACGTCCTGCCGAATTGCTCCCCAGGCGTAGGCGCCCTCGACAAGATCGGCGGGCGCGATGTCGGTCAGGTAGCGGGAGAGGATCGAATTGGACGGCTGCGCTGCAGCAGGCAATGCGGCCACCAACAGGAGGCACACGACGAGGCGCAGAACTATGTGAAATGAGAAACACATGGGTCAGGAAAACTCCGGAATTGGAGGGCCGCGCGCATCGGGCAGCCCCATCCGTGCCGGTCTTCGAAGTCCGGTCGGTTCCGGAGCTTCAATAAGAAACGCGATTGCTGGGAGGCGCGGAAGATCTCTGGTATTTGGGGGCGACGCCGATTGGCACCATCATGCAATCCGCGCAATGGCCGCACGCGGCTGACTGGCGCTCGACAAGATTGCCATCGCGGTCGAGGATCGCCGTGCGCGTGCCGGTTTCGCTGCAGATGACGATCTCGGTCTGACCGGTGCGAGCGATCTCATGAACCGTCCCGAGGTATCCCCCGGCCGCCGCCGACGGGGTAAGCGCGGCGACGAGAAATCCGACAGCAAGTGTGGCGATACCTCGAGTCATGAAGGCTGAATACGCCCGCATCGGATTCGGGAGTTTGTTCCCGAGCAACAACGGCGCCGGATTTGTTCGCATCACGATCGTCTGGCTTGAGCCGCTCAGAAAGTAAGCGGGGATCCTCGCCACGCATGGAAAACAGACGAGCGGGCGGTCTGGATGGTAACTGCCTTATTGCGAAGCTAGCGCAACACCTCGTAAAGCGCTCGCATGGGCCATGACATCACCATTCTCGACGTTCCACCGTTCTCCAGCCTCTGCAATCTTGCCTTCAGCCTTCGGCGCGAAGTCTTCGTTCGGGAACAGCAGGTGCCGGAGGAGGAAGAGTTCGACGAACACGACATTTCTGCTACGCACATTGTCGCCATTGCCGAGGGTGAAGTTGTGGGAACCCTGCGCCTCGTCTCGGCCGTGGAGCACGTGAAGATCGGGCGGGTGGCCGTTCGCAAGAGTGCACGGGGCAGGGGCATTGCCCGTGCGATGCTGGCCTACGGAATGGAGAGTGCACGGCGCCGAGGGTGGGAAAAGTTCCATCTGGCTGCTCAACTCGACAAGCTTGCCTTCTATGAGAGGCTTGGCTTCGTGGCCTATGGCGAAGTCTTCGATGACGCGGGCATTCCCCACAAGTCGATGCGGAACCACGGAGACTGAGCACAAGCTTTCTACCGCGGATGGTCCAAGGTAGCTCCATGGTTGTCGCTCCGACGCTAGGCGCTGCCCACACCACCGCGGGCGTGGGCCTCCACTCGGAGGGAGCTTTCCAAGTGAGACTTCTTCTGGAATAGTGAACCGAACAAAGGGGCTCGTTCGGGCGGCTGCACGTTGCCCGGGCGCTATGACCGGGGGGGAGCGGTTGTCAGCTACGATGCCCAGCCGCCGGAACTTTCTGCGGGGAAGGTTCGGCAAGCCGAATGCCGACGCGATGCGACCTCCGGGAAGCGTTCAGGATTTCCACGATCTGTGCACCGGCTGCGGCGACTGCATCGTATCCTGCCCCGAAGGCATAATCGTTCGCGATGAGGACCGCCTTCCGGTGGTGGATTTCGTTCACGGGGCTTGCACGTTCTGCGGCGCTTGCGCCGAGGTTTGTCCGGCGGGGGCGCTCGCTGCTGGACACGTCGCCGACTGGCCATGGAGGGCGCGGATCACGGATTCCTGCTTTTCTCTGCGCGGGATCACGTGCCGAGCATGCGAGGATGTCTGCGAGCCGCGCGCGATCCGGTTCCGGCTGGCCACAGGCGGTCGATCCCGGCCTGTCCTTGATCTGGATCAATGCACGGGATGCGGCGATTGTGCGCATGCATGCCCTGCGGACGCCGTCAGTTTCGACCGTCGCGACACCGCGGACCCGGAGGTTTCCAGATGAACATTTGCGGCTGCCTGGTGCACGTTTCCACGGCGCAGGTGGCCGATGCGCGGGGCCGGCTCGATGCGATGCACGGGGTCGAGGTTTACGCGGCAAGCGATGACGGCCGCCTGGTGGTCGTCGTCGAGGATACCGAGGCTGCCAGTGCGGCCGATCTGATCATGGAAATTCACCAGGTGCCGGGCGTCATCTCGGTCACGCTCAACTACCACCATTTCGAAGACGTGCCACCGCGGGCGGCATCCGCCACGCTCTCAAGCCGGAGAACAGACGCATGACCATCTCGGAGTCCCGTCGTACCTTCCTGAAGGCAACCGCCGCCGCCAGCACTGCCGCCGCCGCGGGCATTCCGCTGGCCACAGGCCAGGCCGTGGCGCAGGTTCAGGCGCCCGACATTCGCTGGGACAAGGCGCCTTGCCGCTTCTGCGGTACCGGCTGTTCCGTCCTCGTCGGGACCAAGGAAGGCCGGGTGGTCGCTACCCAGGGGGATCCCGATGCGCCGGTTAACCGGGGGCTCAACTGCATCAAGGGCTACTTCCTGTCGAAGATCATGTACGGCACCGACCGGTTGACCACGCCTCTGCTGCGCAAGACCAACGGCGTCTACGACAAGAACGGCGAGTTCGAGCCCGTGAGCTGGGACGAGGCCTTCGACATCATGGCCGAGAAATGGAAGGCATCGCTCGCTGCGAAGGGACCGACTGCGGTCGGCATGTTCGGCTCGGGCCAGTGGACGGTGTGGGAAGGCTATGCCGCTTCCAAGCTCTTCAAGGCCGGCTTCCGGTCGAACAACATCGACCCCAATGCGCGGCACTGCATGGCCTCGGCCGTCGTCGGGTTCATGCGCGCCTTCGGTATCGACGAGCCGATGGGCTGCTATGACGACCTGGAAGCCGCGGATACGTTCGTGCTCTGGGGCTCGAACATGGCCGAGATGCACCCGATCCTGTGGTCGCGCCTGACCGACACGCGCCTGACCAAGCCGGGCTGCGAGGTCCATGTTCTCTCGACCTTCGAGCACCGCTCGTTCGAACTGGCCGACAATGGCATGGTGTTCACGCCGCAGACCGACCTCGCGATCCTCAATTACATCGCGAACTACATCATCCAGAACGACGCGGTGAACTGGGACTTCGTGAACGAGCGCGTCAACTTCACCAGGACCGACACCGACATCGGCTACGGGCTGCGCGACACGCACCCGTTGCAGGAAGCCGCTGCCAACCCGAACTCGGGCAAGCTGACGCCCGTCGAGTTCGACGAGTATGCAGCTGCAGTTGCCGAATACACGCTGGAGAAGACCGCGGAGATTTCGGGCGTGCCCGCTGCACAGCTCGAACGCCTGGCGCAGCAGTATGCCGACCCGAACCGCAAGGTCATGTCGCTCTGGACCATGGGCTTCAATCAGCACAGCCGCGGGTCGTGGGTGAACGGGCTGGTCTACAACGTGCACCTGCTGACCGGGAAGATCTCGGAGCCGGGCAACTCGCCGTTCTCGCTGACCGGCCAGCCCTCGGCCTGCGGTACAGCGCGTGAGGTCGGCACCTTCGCGCACCGTCTGCCCGCCGACATGGTGGTCAACAACGAGGAACACCGGACGATCTGCGAGACCGCTTGGGGCATCCCCGAGGGCACGATCCCCGAGAAGCCGGGCTTCCATGCGGTGCTGCAGAACCGGATGCTGAAGGACGGTGTCCTCAATGCCTACTGGGTGCAGTGCAACAACAACATGCAGGCCGCGCCCAACATCAACGAGGAGGGGTTCCCGGGCTATCGCAACCCAGAGAACTTCATCACCGTTTCGGATCCGTACCCGACCGTCACCGCGCTGGCCGCAGACCTGATTCTTCCCACCGCGATGTGGGTCGAGAAGGAAGGCGCCTATGGCAATGCCGAGCGTCGGACCCAGTTCTGGCGGCAGCAGGTCAACGCGCCGGGCGAGGCGAAGTCGGACCTGTGGCAGCTGATGGAATTCTCGAAGCGCTTCACCACCGACGAGGTCTGGCCCGAAGAACTGCTCGCCAAGAAGCCCGAGCTGCGTGGAAAGACCCTGTTCGAGGTGCTCTACCGGAACGGCAAAGTTGATGCCTACCCGGTTTCGGACGTCGCCGAGGGGTTCGAGAATGCCGAAAGCGCGCATTTCGGGTTCTACGTGCAGAAGGGCCTGTTCGAGGAATATGCCGGCTTCGGCCGAGGCCATGGTCACGACCTGGCCGAGTTCGACACCTACCACCAGGCCCGCGGCCTGCGCTGGCCGGTCGTGGATGGCAAGGAAACGCTCTATCGGTTCCGCGAGGGCTATGATCCCTACGTGAAGGAAGGCGAGGGGGTGAAGTTCTACGGCAATGCCGACGGGAGGGCCAAGATCATCTTCGCGCCCTACGAGCCGCCCGCGGAAAGCCCGGATGAAGAGTTCGACCTTTGGCTCAGCACTGGCCGCGTGCTGGAGCACTGGCATTCGGGGTCGATGACCCGCCGGGTGCCTGAACTGCACCGGGCCTTCCCCTCGGCGGTGGTGTTCATGCACCCGGACGACGCGTCGGATCGCGGACTGCGTCGCGGGCAGGAGATCGTCATCTCCACCCGGCGTGGCGAGATGCTCAGCCGCCTCGAGACCCGTGGCCGGAACAAGCCGCCACGCGGCCTCGTGTTCGTGCCGTGGTTCGACGAAGGGCAGCTGATCAACAAGCTCACGCTGGATGCGACTTGCCCGCTCTCGAAAGAGACGGATTACAAGAAGTGCGCCTGCAAGGTCGAGCGGGCCTGATCGCGACCGGTGGCGCAGCGCAATGTCCGCCCAGCCGAAGCCGCTCTCGCCCGCCCGCCGGAGGTTCCTGACGGACACCGCGCGGATGGCAGGCGGCTGCGCTGTGGCGGGCTCGTTTCTGGCTTATCTCGCGCGGGACGCCAGGGCGCTGCCTGCAGAGGCATTGCGCCCGCCCGGCGCCCTGCCGGAGGACGACTTCCTGGCAGCCTGCGTTCGCTGCGGCCTGTGCGTCCGTGATTGTCCTTTTGACACGCTGAAGCTCGCAGAACTGGGCGAGGACGGGCCCGCGACCGGCACGCCCTATTTTACCGCGCGCGACGTGCCTTGCGAGATGTGTGACGACATCCCCTGTGTCGCAGCATGCCCGACCGGCGCGCTGGAGCCCGCGCTTGACCATATCGACGACGCCCGCATGGGAACCGCCGTTCTCGTGGATCAGGAGAACTGCCTCAACTTCCTCGGCCTGCGCTGCGACGTCTGTTACCGCGTCTGTCCGGTCATAGACGAGGCGATCACGCTGGAGCTGTCGCACAACGACCGATCCGGCCATCACGCGATCTTCGCGCCGACGGTCCATGCGGAGCGATGCACTGGCTGCGGCCTGTGCGAGAAGAGCTGCGTCCTGCCCGAGGCGGCGATCAAGGTGCTGCCTATACGCCTGGCGCGAGGCAGTTCGGCAGATCACTATCTGAAAGGTTGGGAAGAGAAGGAGCGCAAAGGCGCGCCCGTGGTCGAAGGCATCATCGATCTTCCCGACCGCATGCCTGAAGGCACCGGCGCTTTCGAACCGGCGTTCAAATTGCCGGAGGCAGGGCAATGAGCGCCAAGACTCCTCTGCCGGTCGGACGCGAGGCCATTGAGGCAAAGGGCTGGTTTGGCGCGCACCGCTTCCTGATCCTTCGGCGGTCCAGCCAGGCATTCTTCCTGGGCTTGTTTCTGCTGGGTCCCTGGTTCGGGATCTGGTGGGTGACCGGCAACCTGGCCAGTTCGCGGACCTTCGACGTGCTGCCGCTCACCGATCCGCTGGTCTTGCTGCAGGGCTTTGCCGCTGGGCACTGGCCCGCAACCACGGCGCTTATCGGGGCGGCCATCGTCCTGATGATCTACGCGCTGATCGGTGGCCGCGTCTACTGCTCCTGGGTCTGCCCCATCAACCCGGTAACAGACGCCGCGCATTGGATGCACGAGAAGCTCGGGCTCCAGAAGGGCTGGCAACCGCGCCGCTCCACCCGCTACTGGCTACTGGGCGCGGTGCTCGCCGTTTCGGCGCTGACCGGCACTATCGCATGGGAAGTCGTGAACCCCGTGACCATGGTCCACCGGGGGCTGGTCTTCGGCATCGGCTATGCGTGGGCCCTGGTGGTGGCGGTTTTCGTCTTTGACCTCTTCGTCTCGCGCCGGGGCTGGTGCGGTCACCTGTGCCCTGTTGGCGCCTTCTATGGCCTGATCGGCAGCACCAGCCTGATTAGGGTCAGCGCGCGCAACCGCGCGGCCTGCGACGACTGCATGGATTGCTACGCGGTGTGCCCGGAGAACCAGGTGATCTCGCCTGCGCTGAGAGGGAAGGGCGGCGACACGCCCGTAATCCTTTCGGGTGATTGCACCAACTGCGGCCGCTGCATCGACGTCTGCTCGGTCAACGTCTTCGACTTTACCTACCGCTTCGACGAACGCACAACCCCATCCGACGGGCCTGCGAAGGACAGTCCCGCCCGAGATGCGGCCTGATTGGAACAAGGGAGACTTCAGATGAAACCGATGGTCCTCGCGGGAACGGCCGCACTGGCAGTCACGATGATCGTGACGGGCCTTGCAATCGCCCAGTCTACCGGCGAGGTGCGCAGCCTGCGCGGTGCAGAAGTGGACCAGACGATCCCGGTCGACGAGATCCATCAGCAGATGCAGGGCCGGATGTCGCGCAACTATCGCCAGCAACCGCCGCTGATCCCGCATTCCATCGACCAGTACCAGATGGATCTGCGCACCAACCAGTGTCTCAGCTGCCATGACTGGACAGTGGCGGGAGACCGCGGCGCACCAACCCTTTCCATGACCCATTACCTGGACCGGGACGGCAACCAGCTCGACAAGGTCGCCGGAACCCGCTGGTTCTGCAACCAGTGCCACGTGCCGCAGGCCAACGCGCCCGCGCTGGTCGGCAATGATTTCCAGCCGTCGAACGCTTCGAACTGAGCCTGCGCAAGGAGAACTGACGATGGCCGATCCGAACGACGCACCGAAGCGCGGCTTCCTCCGGCGGCTCTGGGACGGGTTCTGGAGACCCGTTTCGGCGTTCAGCCTTGGCTTTATCCTGATCGCGGGCTTTCTCGCCGGGATTCTGTTCTGGGGCGGGTTCAACTGGTCGCTGGAACTGACCAACACCGAAGAGTTCTGCGTTTCTTGCCATACGATGGAGACCAACCTCGGCGAGTATCGCGAGACGATCCACTACAACAACCACTCCGGCGTTCGTGCAACCTGCCCGGACTGCCATGTGCCTCATGAATGGCAGCACAAGGTGAAGGCCAAGATCATGGCCGCGAAGGACGTGTATCACGAGCTTCTCGGCACGATCTCGACACCCGAGAAATATGAGGAGCACCGGCTTCACATGGCCTCTCTGGTGTGGCGCAAGATGAAGGCATCCGACAGCCGGGAATGCCGCAACTGCCACGCGTTCGAGTACATGGACTTCACCATTCAGGAGGCGCGCGCCGCGGACTCTCACCAGCGAGCAATCGACGACGGCATGACCTGCATCGACTGCCACCAGGGCATCGCTCACGCGCTCGCGCCGGGCTACATGGAGGAATACCAGAAGATCGCCGACGAGTTCGCGCGCGCAGAGAGCGGCTTCCCCTCTGCTGCGGATTTCGCCGCGATCCGGACCTACCTCGAGGAGGCCCCGGAATGAACCGAACGCCCCACACTCACCCCGTTTCGGTCAAGCGGCCAGGAAAGGCACGGACATGCTAGGCACTCTGGATTTTCTCGGAACCGTCGCGGCGAATATTCTCAGTCTTCCCGGGTTCGTCGGCCTGGCGCTTGGCATGACGACCCGCAACTGGTTCTTGGCCGCGATCATGGGCGGACTTGTCGGAGTTGCAGAGACGCTGCTCTTCAACGAATTCCACCTCGCGCAGATCAACACCGCAGACCTGTCGATCGCAATTGCCGTTGGCTTGGTCGCCGGCACGGTCGGCTGCGCGATCCGTCACAAGGGTGCGACGGTCTGAAGTCGCGACGCCCGGCGGAACAATCGGACGGTGACATCAAAGACGTGCACATACTCGCTGAGGTGTATTGCGCCTCTGCAACATTCAATATTCTGTCGAATTTCGTGCGATCACGCAATGGGTGCAGTATTCAGTTTATGTCCTCGCGAGAAGTGCAAGTGATTGTCAATTAATTTTATAATTTTTACTCAGCGGCGGATATCACTTATTGCTCGGTTTCAATTGGATCGGCTGCGTGGCGCCGTAGGTTCAGATCGCTCTCTCCAACGCTGCCCCGAGTACCTAGACCCGGCGCCGCAAGGCGATCTGTCGCATGGCCGCAGTTGAGGGCGCAAATTGCCCCACGGGTGTTCATCGCGGGTCTGTTGCTGGACATGTCCCGGTTGACCTGGATCGGTGCCATCCTGTTTGGGGCATCGACGCTTTTTGCGCTGCTCACTCTGCCCGTCGAGCTCAATGGCAGCAATCGTGCGCTGAAGCAGCTGGTCGCACATGGGATCGTGTCGAAACCGGAGGAACTTGAGGGTGTTCGTGCTGTTCTGCGCAGTGCGGCCTGGACCTGTGTAGCCGGCGCCGTCTCCGCCCTTTGAACCTGGCTATTCCACCTGATCCTTCTGTTCGGGTCAGGTGCCATACAAAGGTCCTGGGTCGTTGCGGGAGCTCTACTGACGCGCATCTTACTGGCGTTGTGCCCGCCGCGAGGTCCGAACCGAAACTGGAAGCCAGTTCGGAGGGTGATCGGCTTGCATTCACCGCTTCTCACTCGAAGATCGAACTTTCGATCTGCTCACCGGTCATCCGCTCGTAGAGGTATTGGTTCCAGTAGGGGGTCCAGCTTACCAGTACCCGCCCGGTGCCGCTGAATACGCGCAATCGTCTTTGACCCGAGATGAAATTGCGCGGAAAGCGCGCCGAGCGCCGGGATGAAAACCGGAGCCCGGAGGTGCGTCCCAATACGAGTCTGCCCTGGGCCTTCAGCTCCCCGTCGGTCACCTCGACCTCTTCGACCGGGCCCGGCGCATTCAATGCGATCTTCCCCGGACCCTCCACGGTGGTCTTCCAGTTGAAGAAGCCGTCTCCGGCCCAGAGGCTTGCGAAGAACGGATCGCGCGTGAAACCGAGGGTCACGCTGCCTTCGGAGGCCCAGTAGATTCCCGGCTCGAGGATCCACTTTTCTCCTGCGGCGGCCTCGAAGATGTGATAGCCGGTCAACGAGGGTTGCAACAGGATCGTACCGGTCCCTGAGTAATCCGGCCTGATCCGCGCTTCCTTCGTGAAAATGGCCCTGTAGATATCGCCCGCGCCCGGCAGGCGTGGGACGAGTTCGATGTTCCCGCGCATATTGGATAACGCCCCCTTGCGGGCCCGGACCGTTTCGTCCTGGAGCGACACGACGACCTGCCGCATCCCCTCAACCTCGCGGGTCGAGAATTCAGCCATCGGCCGGTCCTCCGGACGAAAGGAACAGCGACGCCGTCATGTCTGCCCCTCGTCCCATTTGAGCTGCCGTTCCCAGAGCAACTCGAACGGTGCTGGCTCCAGCCCCGAAATACCGCGAAGCGGGTTATCGAGGGTTACGATCACGAAGAGGATCACGCCAAGGAAGAACGAGGTGATCGTGCCCACCATGAACTGGGTGTGCGGCCGCATCCTCAGCAAGCATAACAGCAGCACGTTCACCACCGCGCCCACCAGGACCGCGTACCACAAGACATCGGGGATCTTTGTGATGACCCCGGCGAGCCTTTGTTGCCGCGCTACCGAGAAGTCGCGGAAGCTTCCGACGGCGCTCTGGTGCAAAACCGTTTCGCCCTGCGTACCCGGCTCGAAGTTGGCGAGCTTCGCGGCGATTGCGTCGGCCCGGTTGGCGCCACCGTCTAGGAATTCGCCCTCGCGGTGGGCGGGCCAGTCTCGGTGGATCGTATAGAGCACATAGTCCCGCAGCATGACCTGTATCTCGCTGCGCGTCGGCTCGGGATAGTTCTCGACCTGGGAGTAGAGCGAGCCAACCGCGAGCGCTTCCTCAAGGATCGCATATCGCACGCGTTCACTGTTCTGATAGGCGGACACGGTCAACAAGCCCAGAAGCAGGCCGTAAAACAGATTGAAGCCGGAAGCGCCGAAGCTGAGGTTCTGGTTGAAGTCGGGACCGGTGCCGAAAAATATCCTGAAGAGCGGCTTGATCAGCAGCAAGCCCACGAAAACGGCCCCGACCGCAACAATCGAGAACCAGATGGCAAGCTGCCTTGGCGGTATGTCGAAGACGAATTCCGGCACCGCGCCGCCCCCCTGTGAGGCCGCGGTATTCCGCTTCGGCCACCCTGTTATGGTAGCCGCTGATGGAGGATTGAAAAACCCGGAAAAATCGTGTGGGCTGGAGGCAGAAGCTTCTCCGATTGAACAATGCACACATAGGTAAGCCCTGCCTGAGCGGGGTAGTAGGGGGGATGATGCTTCGGAACGGCCTTGTCGCCGCCCGTGGGTTTGCGGCGCTACTGACCTGTGTTCTCGCCCATGCGTCGAGCGTCATGGCTGCCGATCTGCGGCTGGTGACATTCGGGGGCGCGACTCTGACCGGCAACTACTATGCGATTGCTACGGCGATCTGTGCGCGAGTGAATGATCTCGGGCGGGAGGATCTGCGCTGCAGCCCGGAAGCGACCCCGGGTTCTCTCTACAATCTTCAGGCGATGAAGCGGGGCGAACTGGACTTTGCGCTCGTACAGTCGGATTGGCAACGCGCCGCGGTCTACGGCATCCGCGGATTTGAAGATGATGGCCCCATGACCGAGCTCCGGAGCGTCATGTCGCTCTATCAGGAAGCGTTGACGCTCATTGCGCGACGGGATGCGGATATCGCTTCGGTCAATGATCTCCGCGGGAAAGTCCTGGATATCGGGCATCCGTCCACCGGTCGCCGTGCGACCGTGCAGGCGCTCGTGGATGCGCTCGGTCTTGATGACGGCAGCGTGGAATTGCGCGAACTCATGGGGCCGGCTGTCGCAGACGGCCTGTGTGGGGGGCGCATAGATGCGACAATGGTGGTGTTCGGGCACCCCAATCCGACGGTCGCGCGGTTTCTCGAGGAATGCGATCTCGTCCTTGTCCCCGTCGCGGGGCGCCGGGTCGACGTTTTTCTGAACGAGAACGACGACTACGACGGGTTTGCAATTCCCGGTGGCACATATTCGGGCTTTCCCGATCCGGTGGAGACATTCTCCGTTGGCGCCACACTGGTGGTGCGCGACGACATTCCTGACGAGATCGTTTCGATTTTCACCAGCACGCTGTTGGAGAACTACGAGGCTCTGAGCGAGGAACTTCCGGTTCTGCCGCAAGGCGACCCGCTCGGACGGCGCGCCATCGGGCTGACGGCGCCGGTGCATCCGGCGGCCGAGAAAATCTTTGCCGGCGCGGGCGGATAGTCCGGAAAGAAAAGGAGGGCGATCGATGCCAGCGAAGACGATTGATCTGAGCCTGTCTCATGATGCCGCGACTGAAAAGGTGATCGCTGCACTGGCGCAGGAGGGGTTCGGGGTCATCACCCGGATCGACATGCACAAGACGCTCGCGGAGAAACTGGGCGTGGATTTCCGGAACTACACTATCCTCGGTGCCTGCAATCCGAAGCTGGCGCATCAGGCGCTGTCCGAGGCACCAGAAATAGGCCTGCTGCTGCCTTGCAATGTCACGGTTGAGGACGCGGAGGACGGCGTGCGCGTTCGCTTGCCGGATGCCGAGGAACTCATGGGCCAGTCTGGTGAGGCCAGCGGGTCAGCCCTAGGAGAGCTTGCGCGAGATGCAAACGAGCGCTTGGAAAGGGTGTCCGCAGCGCTCACTGCGTGAATGGTTGAGTGCTGGCGGATTGGTCGATTTGGGAGGCTTCTCCTCCTACAACACCGGACCAGATTGATGCCGGTGCTTTGCGCCAAGCTTCCCTGGCCGGTAAAGGACGGGAAATCCAGGAAGGCGAGCAAGATCCCGGACGGGGGCAAAGCGCTCACCCCGTGGACGGGCGAAGAAGACATACGCCGGACGAGATACGGCGCCGGAGTAAATGCTTTAGACCGGCTATCGCGGCGTTCCCACTATGGGTGACGTCGACTTCTGGGCCTATCGGCGTGGCGCGACCCCGACCTAATCGCGCTTGGGACAACTTGCCGCCGGCGCATTCGGAAAACCGCCTTCTCGACTGTTGCCGCCCGAGTGTCGGAACCGGCATTGGTTCCGCAGCCATGCAGATGCCAAAGAAGAATTGGTCGACCGGTGCTGGATAAGGCCATTGAAAACGGTCGATTGGCGCGATCCGCACTCGGATCAAATTCCTGTTCCCTGGTGGCCGAAGTTGATCTGGCAAAGGGTGACAGGCTATTCTCGAGCGGGGCAGAAAGGGGGGATAGACAATGCGCACATCGCGTTCAGCCCATTCTGCGCCATTACCAGCGACCGCTTTCGAGTTTCCGGAGCATCAATCATTCGGGCCTGAACCGGCTCGAACCGAGTGCTATTCGGAACCTTGACCACATGAAGATGTTTCTGGTTCGGCTATTACAGTGGTCCGTCGGGGGCATCGTAATCGGTGCTATGGCAGTAACGCTGGCGATATCGTTCGCGGCGCTGATCTATACTGGACCTCTTGCGCCTTATCTTGGGGCAGGTGCCGATTTTGCGCTGCTCGGGGCTGCAGTCATGGCTGTCGTCGGCACCTTCGCCTACTCGATCCGCGGGGTCATAGCCAATCCACAGGATGCCACCGCCGTGGTTCTCGGAGCGGCGGCGATCGGTGTTGCATCGTCGAGTTCCGTGCCCACCGAAGCGCTTTTTCCTACGGTTCTGGCATTGACCGTCGCGGCGTGCCTCGTTGCGGGGGTCAGCGTCTTTCTGGCCGGTATTCTGCGTCTCGGCGCCATGGTTCGTTACACGCCGTATCCTGTGACCGCCGGGTTTCTTGCTGCGACGGGGTATCTTCTCGTGATGGGTGCCGTGGCTATCGTGACTCGCGAGAGCGTCACGTTGTTCAATCTCTTCGGCGTGATCGGAAACGTACCACTCTTTCATTGGCTGCCGTGGATCGTAGCGGGGCTCGTACTGGCCATCGTCGCAAATCTCGTTCCCGGAGACTTCACGCTTCCTGCGGCTCTTGTTCTGGCCACATCCGGCTTTTACGGTTTCCTCGCATTCAATGGGATTTCGCTCGAAACGGCGCTCGCCCAAGGTCTGCTCCTGGGGCCGTTCCATGAGCGGGACCTGGGAAGTGCCTACGACTGGCAGTTCATCCAGCACATTCAATGGATGGAAGTGATCGGCGCCGCGCCGGCTCTGGCGGCGATTGCCGGCCTTGCGCTGCTCGGCTCGCTCCTCAACACCACCGGTCTCGCAATCATTTTCCAGCTGACGTCCGACACCGAGCGCGACATGCGCGCGACCGGGCTTGCCAATCTCGCGTCCGCGCCTTTCGGCGGATTGCCCGGTTACATCATACTGGGCGAGTCCATTCTGGCGCGACGAATGGGTCTCACGGGACATGCGCCGGGTTTGTTCGCCGCCGTCGCGTGCGCCGCAGCTGCCGTCGCCGGAACCCAATACCTCGCTTATGCGCCCGCCGGCTTGATGGCGATGGTTGTCGCCTATCTCGGCTTCGACCTGCTGGGTACATGGCTTCTGGCCAGCCGCCGCCGCTTGTCCCGGTATGAATATGCGATTGTCGTTCTAATCGTTCTGGTAACCGCTACTCTCGGATTTCTGGAGGCGCTGGCCCTGGGAACTCTCGCAGCTGCCGCGATCTTCGTATTTGCCTATGCGAGCACCGATGTGGTCCGCGCAAGGTCCACGCTCGCCGACCGGCGGTCGTGGATGGAGCGATCCGACGAAGAGATCCAGCAGCTGACTCAAGTCGGTCATGCCTGCGTTGTCCTGGAGCTATCGGGGTTCCTGTTTTTCGGAACGGCGGACAAGGTGGCAACGCGGGCCAGAACTGAGCTCGGCTCACAGTCCGAAGTCCGTTTTCTGATCCTCGACTTCAGTCGCGTTGCTGGCCTTGACGCATCGGCGTCCGTCTCTCTTGTTGACGTCGTCAGGACCTCAATGGCTGCCGGCGTAGAGGTTATATTCTGCGGCGCATCGCCCGGACTGGAAGGCCAGATACGGCTGGCGGTTCCGAGCCAACAGCAACTGCGGTTCAACGGCACGCTGGATGCTGAACTTGAACGGGTCGAGGATATCCTGCTGCATGAAACCATGGACCGGCCAGTCCCAAAGCCGCGCCTCCTGGAGGTCGTTCACCGGCTGGAGCAGGAACTTGCAGGTCGTCAGGACATCATTCGACGCATCTCATTGCACGATGGTCAGGAGCTTTTGGAGAGCGGTGTCGATAGCACCGAGTTATACGTCGTCAGCAGCGGACAACTCCGTGCGGAGGTTCCTGCCGTTGGTGGGGTTCGCCAGATCATCGCCAAGTTCCGCGCTGGCGCCCTTATTGGCGAGGTCGCTCACTATGCTGGCGTACCGCGCACAGCTTGGATCGTCGCGGAAACGCCCTGCGAACTCGTGCGCATCGACCCAAGCCATCTGGATAGCTCCCGGTCGACGAACGTGTCGGACTTTCACAAAGCCTCTGCCGAGGCCATGGCGCGACGGATCATGCTTACGACAGAGCATAATCGTGATGCAGGCCTCGGGCGGAGATAAGCGATTGGTTTGCGAGGCCCCACGCTTTGAGCGGCATGTTGCAAGGAGACCTAGGCGGCCCTCTTCAAAATGTCGCCAGCGCCGAACCACAGTGACGGCTGATGCGGCGGTTGCATGGCCAGTTTCGGCGATGCATCCTTCTTTAGGCCCGTCGGGAGGGGCGCAGCCGCAAAGGGGCGTACGTGCGTGCATGATCTGGTCGCTCTTCATCGAAGGTGCAGAGAAACGCAGCCCGTCTTAAACGTAGCCATTCAGAAGGTGGGCTGCGCCAGTATGGGGAGAAGGAAGTTCAAGCCACGCCATCCAGTTGTCGGTGTTCCGCGCAGCGCCATTTTCGGCCTGGTTTGTATGCTCGCCGCATGCGGCCCGAATGTTTACGACGAGATCGAGTTAATGCCCGCGCCAACGGTCTATTCCGAGGCTGCCGTAGACCCGTTCACGAACATTGACACAGCGAATGTCCAACAGCGCGCGACGCTTTTCTACGCCACGGACCGGATGCCGTCCGGGCAAGCGGATCCGCAGGCCTTCTACAACAATGAGCGGGGGCATTTGCTTCGGGCCGGAACAGCCCGTGTGCAGATCTCCCCGCCGCTGGAAACCTGGGAGGAAATCAAGCGCACCACCCTGCTCAAGGACAAGAACGAGACCTACAAGCTTCGGGTGTCGCAGGTGAATGAGATCGGCGTCCTGCCGTTCAGCCTGACCAGGTACTTCCAGAATGCACCGTCCCAATCATCGATGCAGGCGGCCGGTCGGGAGTTCGCCGCGCGGATCGACACTCAACTGGCCCGCTCTGGCAACAAGGATATCTTCATCTACATCCACGGCTACAACGTGGACTTCGATTATTCGACCCTCGTTTCGAAAGAATTGCAGCATTTCCTCGGGTATCAGGGCGCGTTCGTCAGCTACAACTGGACGGCAACTCCAAGCCGTCTTGCGTATTTCAAGGATCAGGAATCCATTCTATCCACCCGGCGTAACCTGCGGTCGCTGATCGAGTACCTGTCGGAAAACACGCGAGCGCGCCGCATTCACCTCATTGGCTACAGCGCGGGAACTCGGCTCGCGTTCGAGGTCGCTTACCAGATCGCGCTGCTGCCTGACCCGAAACCGCAATTGGGGCGGCTTGTTCTCATCGGAAGCGACCTCGATACGTCTTTCGTACTTCAGGCGCTTGAAGACGGCCTCCTTGATGCCGTGGAGGACATCAGTTTCTACCAGTCCCAGACGGACAGCGCGCTCGCCATTTCGCGCGCCGTGTTCGGCCGCCAACGGATCGGACAGGCAGCGGAAAAGGGTACGCTTCCGCCCGATTTTGTCTCGGGGCTGAGTGCGATCAAGGATCTCCATATCATCGACGTGACGAATGCGGAGGCAGCCTCGACCGGCAATGGGCACTGGTATTTCCGGTCGTCGCCGTGGGCGAGCAGTGATCTCTTCATATCGCTTCTGAGCGACCGGGATCCGAGCGAAAGGGGACTCGTCCGCGTGCCCGGAGAGGTCGTGTGGCGCTTTCCGACGAATTATCCGGAAGTCCTGAAAGCGCGGGCGCGCCAATTCTAGGTGGGTCTTGAAACGGCGCAATGCAGTCAACTCGAAGAGGAACTGCACGATTGACACCTACTTACCAGTAGGTAGATTTGACGCAGCGAAGCACGTCCGATGATGCTTCGGTTCAGGGAGGAATAGGAAACATGAAGATTGTCGATCGCAGATTTCTGGCCGGAGGCGCGATTTCGGTCCTGGCCATGCTGGCGGGCGGTGCCGCGCAGGCCGTGGACCTGGAGTTCATGGTTAACGGCAACGAGGATGTCTGGGCGGACATGGTCGAGCGCTACAAGGACGTTGCTCCGGACGTGACCATCAACGTCAACATCGTCGGCTATGACGTGATCCGTGACCAACTTCCGATCCAGCTCGAGGCTGGGACCGGGCCGGATATCGCTACGGTGACCAGCCTGGGCGGGCTCAACCGGTATTATTTGGACATCACGCCTTATGTGGATGCCGACTACTGGCAGGACGCCTATGGCGCATTCTTGCCGTGGTATCGTGCGGGCAAGCCTGATGGCATCCATGGCTGGCACTCGCAAGTCACTGTGACCGGGCCCTATGTCAACGTGACCCTGTTCGAAGAGGCCGGCGTCGAAATCCCCGAGCCGGGCGCGACCTGGGATGATTGGGCCGAGGCGACGCAGCAGGTGCAGGACGAACTGGGGCTTTACGCCGGGATGGTCATGGACCGCTCGGGGCATCGCTTTGCCGGGCCGGCGATTTCCTACGGCGCGCAGTATGTGACCGAGGATGGCGGCGATCTGGTCGTGGACGATGGCTTCCGCGAGATGGCACAGAGGATCCTCGACTGGCACGCGTCGGGTCTGATGCCGCCCGACATCTGGCCGGCGGTCGCCGGGCAGACCTATGCCAATGGCAACGAGATCTTCTTTGCCCAGGAAGCTGCGTTTTACATGTCCGGGTCCTGGAACCTGCTGAACGTCGAGTCTTCGGTCGGGGACGAGTTCGAATGGGCGGTGGTGCCGGTGCCCTGCGGCCCGGCGGCGTGCGGGTCGATGCCGGGCGGAAGCGGTCTCGTGGCATTCGGGCACACCGAGCATCCGGAGGAGGTTGCGGCCTTCGTCGACTGGATGGCCTCGACCGAGGTGGCAGAGTATTTCTATGCCAACTCCTACCAGATCCCGGCGCACAAGCAGCTGCAGACCCAGGGCATCGACTACGAGGCCGCAGGCGCGTCAGCGGCGGTGCAGGACGGTCTGAACACCTTTGCCGAGTCCGCCGCGAAAGTGGCCGAGGAGGCACCTCAGGCCTACTGGATCCAGGGCGATGCGCGGAACACCGAATTTTTCAATGCGACGGTCAAGTACCTGGGTGACGCGCTGAACGGTGAACTGACCCTCGACGAGGCGCTGGAGAAGATCCGCGAAGAAGCCGGCGCCTCCTGACGGCGAGCTGACGTGAAACGGCAGTTGGCCCGCCTTCGGGCTGGCTGCCACACGCAACCTTCAGCACGGGTAGCAGTCGGATGAGTCTTGCCGCCATTCTCGTGATGGTGACCGGAGGGGTCTGGGTCGGCTACGGCAGCTTCTGGCTGCTACGGCACCGGAGCTATCGGGTCGACCAGATCCCCAGGTTCGTCATGGACCTCATCGGGTTCCCGGTGGAGTACATCCAGACCGTTCGCGGTCGGTCTGGCGTGCCGTGGGCGCTGCTGATGCCCAACCTTGTGATCTTCGGCCTCTTCACCTTCGTGCCGGTGATCCTGAACTTCTGGGTCTCGCTGACCGGCGGCCCCTCGATCAACATCTACGAGCGTCCGTTCATCGGCGTCGAGAACTACACGCGGATCTTCGACTGCGAGACGATCCTGACGCCGAAGACCTGCACGAACGAGGGCTATGCCTTCTGGCGCGGGCTGTTCAACACGCTGTTCTATGTCGCGGTGCAGGTGCCGGTGCTGTGCCTTGCCTCGCTGATGACCGCGTTGGTCGTTAACAAATCCCTGGCCGGGCGTGGGTTCTGGCGAGCGATGTACTTCTACCCGGTGATGCTGTCGCCGGTGGTGATCGCGAACATCTGGTCGTGGATGCTGGATCGCAAAGGCGCGCTGAACGCGGCGCTGGGGTCGACGACCGAGACCATCTCCGCGCTGTCGGCGACGGCCTATTTCGACCTGACGATGACGGTGATCCTTGGC
The DNA here is from genome assembly GCF_054457455.1 of Halovulum sp. GXIMD14794. Classification (NCBI taxonomy): domain Bacteria; kingdom Pseudomonadati; phylum Pseudomonadota; class Alphaproteobacteria; order Rhodobacterales; family Paracoccaceae; genus Halovulum; species Halovulum sp. GXIMD14794. The sequence continues at coordinate 31,170 of NZ_JBTLNF010000008.1, forward strand.
GTCCTACTGCTGGTGGCGAGCGAGCGCACGCTGCGGGCAGGGCGTGAGCCCTCGGTCGCGTGGGCAACCGTATTCGGCGTGCTTTTCACGGCGCTTATGGCCTGGTCGAATATCGTCGCGGCAATCGTGCCCGGCGCGCCAGGCTGGGCGAGCCTGCTGGCGGGCCTGGTTCTTTCCGGCTGGCTGGCGTGGTTCGTCTCTACCGGCAGCGCAGGGATACGCTACGCGCTGATCGCCTTCTGCATCGCCGCTGCCGCGCTGCTGCTGACGATCCAGTTCGACACCGTGTTCGACCTTGGCCGGTTCCGCCCGATCAACTGGCTGGTCACGCCGAACACCGGCTGGCCGATGTTCTGGCTGATATTCGTCTACACCTGGTCGAACATGGGCTTTTACATGCTGATCCTGCTGGCCGGCCTGCAGGCGATCCCGCCCGATCTCTACGAGGCGGCGAAGATGGATGCGACCAAGCCGTTCCGGGTCTTCTCGCGCATTACCATGCCGCTGCTGGTTCCGACGATGCTGGTGGTGCTGGTGCTGGTCCTGATCCGAAGCTTCCAGATGTTCGACGAGGCCTATCTGCTGACCGGCGGCGGGCCGGGCAGCGAGACCCGGATGATCGTGCAGAACATCTATGACACCGCTTTCGGGACGCCGAATCCGGACTACGGCATCGCCTCGGCGGCGTCGATCCTGATGGCGCTTATCATCGCCGTGTTCACCTTCGCGCAGCTTTACATGTCGCGCCGCAGCTCGGGGGTTTGATGATGCGCAGCCTCACCCGCTTTCTGACCCGGACCAAGGGCGCGAACGGCAGCATCGGGCTGACCGATGTGCTGGCCTTCAGCTACCTGATCCTCGGGGTACTGATGATCCTGGTGCCGGTGCTCTGGACCTTCCTTGCCTCGATCAAGTCCGAACGGGCGTTGAACACGTCCGATACGCGGCTGCTGCCCTACGAGCAGGTCGAGCGTACCATCGAGGGGTATGGCGAGAAGTTCATCTACGAGGTCGAGACCGAGGATGGCGATCGGGTGGAGGTCTTCAAGGCCGGGCCGACGCGCCGCATCACCGAGGTGGCGCCGGTCGACCGACCGGACGAGACCTTCGAGGTTCCGCGTGTGGACCTCGAACCGGCCGAGGACGTCCGTGTCGCCGTCGAGAACTACCTCGACCCGATCCTGAAGCGGAACGGGCAGACGAACTTCCATTTCGCCACGTACCTGTTCAACTCCGTCTTCGTGACAGTGATGGCGACGCTGATCACGCTGGTAATCAACGCAATGGCGGCGTTCGCGCTGTCGAAATACCGGTTCAAGGGGCGGCTGAGCGTCACGCTGCTGATCATCTCGACGCTGCTGATCCCGAGTGCGATGACGCTGGTCTCGACATTCTTCGTGGTCTGGACGCTGGGCATCTTCGGCTCGCTCTGGGGCGTCATCATCCCGGCGGCCGCGACCCCGACGGGCGTGTTCCTGCTGCGCCAGTACATGCTGACAATCCCGGACGAACTGCTGGAAGCCGCGCGCATGGACGCCGCATCCGAGTGGCGGATCTTCTGGCGAATCATCATTCCGCTGTCGATGCCCGCGCTGTCGGTGCTGGCGATCCTGTCGGTCATCTGGCGCTGGAACGACTTCATGTGGCCGCTGATCGTGCTGATCTCGGATCCGACCAAGCACACGATCCAGATCGGCCTGACCGCCTTCTCCGGCGAGTTCGACACCAGCCTGCACTACGTCCTTGCGATGACGGTGGTCTCGCTGATCCCGGTCACGCTCGTCTTCGTCTACCTGCAACGGTTCATCACGACCGGCATCGCAAACACAGGTCTGAAATGAATAGCGCTCCGACACTCGAGCTGAGGGATATCCGCAAATCCTTCGGCGAACTGGAAGTCATCCACGGCATCGACCTGCAGATCCATGAGGGCGAGTTCGTCGTCTTCGTCGGCCCGTCCGGGTGCGGCAAGTCCACGCTGCTGCGCCTGATCGCCGGGCTGGAGGATCCGACCAGCGGCGACGTGAACATCCTCGGCAACCGGGTCAACGACAAGCCGTCCTCGGATCGCGGACTGGCGATGGTGTTCCAGAGCTACGCGCTCTACCCGCACATGTCGGTGCGAAAGAACCTGTCGTTCGGGCTGGAGAACACCAACATGCCCCGCGCCGAGATCGAGGAGCGGGTGCAGGCCGCTGCCTCGCTCTTGCAGATCGAGCAGCTTCTGGAGCGGCGCCCCGGTCAGCTTTCCGGCGGTCAGCGGCAGCGGGTCGCGATCGGGCGTGCCATTGTCCGCGAGCCGGTCGTGTTCCTGTTCGACGAGCCGCTGTCGAACCTCGATGCCGAACTGCGCATGCAGATGCGGGTGGAGATCTCGAACCTGCACGCGCAGCTGTCGAACACGATGATCTACGTGACCCACGACCAGGTCGAGGCAATGACCATGGCTGACCGTATCGTGGTCCTGCGCGGCGGCAACGTGGAGCAGGTCGGCAAGCCGCTGGAGCTGTACAACCACCCCGCCAACAAGTTCGTCGCCGGGTTCATCGGTGCGCCGCGAATGAACTTCGTCGCCGGTCGCGTCCGGCAGTCGGGCGGAGAGAGCGTTCTGACGCTCGACGCCGGCTACGAGCGTGTGATCGCGACCGATCTACAATTGCCCGACGGATACGCAGTGACGGTCGGCGTGCGGCCCGAGGCGATCCATGTCTCGCTTGACGGCGATGGGGATATCGAGGTCGGGGTCGAGAACTTCGAACAGCTTGGCGCGGTGACGTATATCTACACCGTGCTGTCGACCGGCGAGAAGGTCACCGTGCAGCTGCCGCGCCAGGTGGCACTCACGCGCGGACAGAAGATCCACATCACCTTTCCGAAGGACAGCATTCACCTCTTCAGCGACGAGGACGAGGCGGCGATCCCGTTCACATGACCCTCGGCCGTCCCGGCCTGGACAAGTACGCACCCCGAATGTGCGGATGTGCTCCGTTTCTCGGGAACACTTACAGGAGACACCATGACTGACAGCTTCAAGTTCGCGGCGATCGGGATCGAGCATCGCCATATCTTCGGTATGTCCCGCAACCTGATGGACGCGGGCGGCATCCCCGTTGGCTGGTGGAACGAGGGCCATCCCGAGACCGAGGGCATGATGCAGAAATACCTGCCCGATCTGCCCCGGGTCGAGGATCGCCGGACCTTCCTCGACGATCCCGAGATCGCCATGATCCTGATTGCCGACATTCCCAGCCGCCGGGCCGATCTGGCCATCGAGGCAATGGAGGCGGGCAAGGACGTGATGGTCGACAAACCGGGCTGCACGACGCTTGAACAGCTGGACCGGATCCGCGAATGCCAGGCGCGCACCGGCCGTATCTGGTCGGTGAACTTCTCGGAGCGGTTCGAGGTTCCGAGCGTGACCCGGGCCGCCGAGTTGGTGCAGGCGGGTGCCATCGGGAAAGTTGTGCAGACCTGTGGACTGGGCCCGCACAGGCTGAACAAGCCGACCCGTCCGGGCTGGTTCTTCGACCGCGAGGCTTATGGCGGGATTCTTTGTGACATCGCCTCGCATCAGATCGACCAGTTCCTTTACTTCACCGGCTCGACCGACGCCGATATCGCGACCGCGACCGTCCGGAATTACGCCAACCCCGAGACGCCGGGCCTTCAGGACTTCGGCGAACTGGTGCTGCGCAACGAGAAGGCTCACGCCTATATCCGCGTGGATTGGTACACGCCGGACGCGCTGCCCAATTGGGGCGACGGGCGGCTGACGATCCTGGGGACCGAGGGCTACATCGAGATCAGGAAGTATGTCGACATCGCCAATCCGCTGGCGACCGACAACCTGTTTCTGGTGAACGCCGAGCGCTACGAGAAGATCGATTGTTCGGACGCCGGGCTGCCCTATTTCGCGCGGCTGATGGCGGATGTCCGGGACCGGACCGCGACCGCGATGCCACAGGAGCATGCGTTCAAAGTCATGGAGCTGGCGCTGAAGGCACAGCTGCTGGCCGAAGGCACTGCGGCATGATCCGGGTCGCCATTCTCGGCGCGGGCATCGGGCAGAGCCACCTGGCCGCCTATGCAGTCCTTCGCGAACGGTTCGAGGTCCGGACCGTCTGCGACATCGACGCCGAGCGGGCGGGCCAGATGGTCAAGGGAACCGGCATCCGCGTCGAGACCGATCTGAACGCGGTGCTGGCCGACCCTGAGATCGACCTCGTCGACGTCTGCCTGCCGCCACATCTGCACTTCAGCGTCTCGAAGGCGGCGATGGAGGCAGGCAAGCACGTAATCTGCGAGAAGCCGCTGGTGCCCTCGTTGCGCGAGGCGGATGCGCTGATTTCCGTCGCTACCGACAGTGGGCGGCAGTTGTTCCCGGTGTTCCAGTATCGCTACGGTCAGGCGGCGGCGCAGCTCGACGCGCTGCGGGAGGCAGGGCTGGTCGGCAAGCCTTATGCGGCCAGCATCGAAACCCACTGGAACCGCGGCGCGGCCTACTATGCGGTCGACTGGCGCGGAACCTGGGCGGGCGAGAACGGCGGCGCGGTGCTGGGCCATGCGATCCACAACCACGATCTGCTGGCGGCGATCATGGGACCAATCGCCCGGCTGAGCGCGACGGTGACGACCCGCGTGAACCCGATCGAGGTCGAGGACTGCGCGGCGATCCTGTTCGAGATGGAGAACGGTGCTGTCGCCACCAGCTCGATTACACTGGGTGCGGCCAACGATACGACGCGGTTCCGGTTCTGCTTCGACGGGCTGACCGCCGAAAGCGGGTCCGAGCCCTATGCCCCGATGTCGGGGGCCTGGAAATTCTTCGCGCGAGAGCCCGCGAAACAGGCGGATGTGGATGCGGTCCTTGCCGAGGTGCCGACGGTGCATCCCGGCTTCATCGGGTACTTCGACGCCATAGCGGATCATCTTGGCGGCAGGCCCGGCCGCGCTGTCACGCAGGAGGACGGCCGCCGCTCGATCGAGCTTGTCGCCGCGATCTATCACGCCAGCCGCACTGGCGCCCGGGTTAGCCTGCCGGTTGGGCCGGAAAACCCTCTTTACTCCGGTTGGGCGCCGGCAGCCTGAGGCACGGATAGCGATGTACGGCACCAATCTCGACGAGCTTCACACCGACAACAATCGCGCCGACTATCCGGCGCCGGCGGGCGAAGGGGACACGCCACCGACTAACACCACCCCGCACAAGCTGGCGGCGGGTGAGGCGATCAATCGCTGGCTCTACACCAACCCGAGCATCGAGCATTGGGAAGGTGAGATGCGGCCCACTGTCGATAAGGTGGATTACCGGTTTCTAGCCGCGGTCACCGGCCTTTCGCCTGCGCGGGACAAGCTGGATGCACGCGGTCCGCTTACGGACACCGCCGTGCCTGCAGGGCCGTTCGAGCATCTCTATGTGAACAGCAGTTCGCCGAACGTCGACTTCTCGCTGTTCGCCTATGTGCCGCTGTTGATCCGCCGGGCGTTGCGCTGTCGCTTGCATACGGGCGAAGGCGGGCGTGCGCGCTTTCGCCTGACCGCCTGCGGGGCCATTCGCCTGTGGCTGGGCGACGAACTGGTCGAGAGTTTCGCACCCTGGTCCTTCAACTACGAAAGCTCGCGCGAGGTGGAACTGGACCTTCCCGCGGGGGACGTGGACCTGACCGTCGAACTGGAGGATCTGCACGAGCGGAACACGGTCAACTATTTTGCGGTGACCTGGATCTCGGGGGCAGAGGTCTCGTACTCCGTGCCCGCGGCGGACCCCGAGCGGCTCGAGGATGCGATGGCCGTGATCGACGGGCTCGATTTCGATCGGGTCTACTTCGATGGGGGGCCGCTATCGCTTGGCCTCGAGCAGCCGCCGCGTTTCGGGCTGCCGGTCGAAGTGGTCTCGCTGGGGCAGGCGGCGCGTAACCACAGCTACGAGTGGTTGGATACGCCGCCGATCACGCTGACGCTGGAGCCGGGGGCGTCGACGGTGACGTTCCCGGATGTCGAGACACTTCCGACGGGATGTTCCGAAGTCACCATTTGCGCACGCGTCGGCGACGTGCGGATCCCGAAGCGTCTGGGGACAACGATCCTGACGCGGGCCATTCCGCTTCACGGTAGGGACGTCGCCGCGCGCAAGGCCGAGGTGCTTCGCCACACGCTGAACGACACCGGCAGCGAGATCTCGGTCGCGATGGTACATCTGGCGCAGGGCGTCTGCTCCGACAGGACCCGCCGTGTGCTTGAAGAAGGATTGCGGCTGATCGAGAGTCGCCACGATTGCTCTGACTTCGCCTATCTGGCGGCGCTGCGCATCTGGCGCGATTATCGCGGGACCCTTCCCGAAGACCTCGAAGTGCGGCTGGAACGCGCACTGCTGGGCTTTCGTTTCTGGGTGACCGAGCCGGGCAACGATGCCATGTGGTTCTGGTCCGAGAACCACATCCTCTGCTTCCACATCTCGCAATACATCGCCGGACACCTCTTCCCGGACAGGCGCTTCCCAAACAGCGGCCGGCTGGGCGAGACCCATGAGGCAGAGGCGCGGCAGCGGCTATATCGGTGGTTCGAATCCATAGAGAGCTTCGGGCTGTGCGAGTGGAACTCGGCCGCCTATTACCCGATCGACATGTTCGCCCTGCTGGCGCTGCACGACCTGTCGCCCGACGAGGTGCTGAAGCAGAAGGCGAAGCAGTTGCTGGACCGGATCTTCGTGATGACGGGACTCCACACCACGGGCGGCGTGCCTGCGGGGACGCAGGGGCGGTCCTATGAGAAGGAACTGCTGCCCGGCCCGATCAACGAATTGGCTGTGACGGCGGCCATCGCCTTCGGCGGCACGTACTACCCGGCGCAGGGGCGCGCGGCGTTCAGCTTCTGCCTGTCGGACTACGAGCCGCCAGAGGCTGCGGCCCGGTTCGCGCGCCCCGCCAGGGGCGAACTGATCGAGGCGCGCTATCATCAGGGGTTCCGGCAGCATGGCAAGCTGACGCTGTGGAAGACGGACCAGGTGCAGCTTTCGACCGTTTCGGACCACATGACCGGGACACGCGGCGCACAGCAGCATGTGATCGACGTCCAGTTCGCCGGGAACCCTATGGCGCGGTTGTGGATCAACCATCCCGGTGACCGGAAGCCTTGGTCGGAACGCCGCCCTTCGCGGCTTGCGGGCAACCACTGGCTGCCGAGGGTCGCGCAGCATGGCGGCACGGCGTTGATGATTTACGACGTGCCCGAAGACGACCGGTACATCCCCCATAGCCAGCTCTTCGCAATCACCCCGGCTTTCGATGAGCTATGGCAGTGCGAGAAGGGCGTGCTGCTGCGATCGGGGCAGGCCTGTGCCAGCATCTGGTGCTCGGAGCCGCTGGAGGTGGAGACGCGGGGCGCCTATCGCGGGGCAATCTTCCGGGCCAACGCCCGGCGGACCGCCTGGGTTGTCTCGCTTGAGACCGATGTGTCCGAGGCGGACGTCGCCCGCTTGCAGGAGCGGCTGCAGAACGATGCGCTGGACTTCGACCGGGAAGCACTCCGGCTCGGGTATGGAGCTTATGCGCTGGATTATCGATCCGGACACTTCACGAAGGATGGGCAGGAGCTGCGGCAGGATTTTGGCTCCCCGGTGCCGTTCGTGTCGGTGAACGGCGGCGAGTTCGCCGAGTGGAACAAGCTGCGGTGATGCGCTGAACCGGGATCAGGCGGCCGGGTCTTGCGGCGGTTCGGCTGCCTCGTTCCCGGTCTGCGTGTCCGTATCGTTCAGCGTCCACGTCACGACCAGGTCGTAGAAGACGCCGAGCACGACCGGGCCCAGGAACAACCCGATCAGACCATAGCTGAGCGTGCCTCCGACAACTCCCACGAATATCACCACGGCCGGTGTCTTGAGCCCCCGGCCCATCAAGAGCGGCTTCAGAACGTTGTCTATCAGGGTCAATGGTACGACGGCGAGGGTCAGAAGCAGGGCCGTCATGCCCGACATCGTGAGCCAGGCCCAGATCAGGACAGGCACCACCACGAGTCCGGGGCCGATCTGGATGATGCACAGGAACAGCATGACGAAGGTGAGAATCCCGGCGCTGGGGACGTCGGCGAGATGGAATACGATGCCGATCGCAAGAGACTGAAGCGCAGAAACCCCGATCACGCCGCGCGATACGTTGCGGATCGTCAGCGTGGCTGTATCCACGAACTCGGCACCGCGCGGGGCGACAACGCGCGAGGCAAGGATCCGGCCCCCGTGCGCCAGCGCGGGTCCACGAACGAGCAGCACGCCGGCCAGGATTATCGCGAACAGGATGCGAAGCAGATCGAAGCCGATGCCGGATATCAGTCCCAATGCGCGCGAGCCGATTGGCGTGAGGATCTCGTGGTAGCGGGAAAAGACCTCGTCGATGCCGGCCGAACTGGCGGCCCAGAACTCTGCGACCTTGTCACCCACGACCGGCAACGAGGCGAGCCGGGGCGGAAGCGGCGGCGCGCTTAGTGTGCCGGCGTTGATCTGGGCGACCAGATCGTTGGTGTTCTCGATGAAGCTGCGCGTGATCGCGGCGACCGGGCCGATGACAACGACGAGCAGCGCTATTGTGAGAAGAGTCGCCGCCAGACTTTTCCGGTCTCCCATCTTCCGTGCCAGCCAGACGTGCATGGGGGCCAGGATCACCGCGAGGACCACAGCCCACACGCCGATCACCAGGAACGGGCGGATCAGGCCGAAGGACCAGTAGACGAAGAGACCCAGCAGCGAAAGCCGGACAACCAGGTCGATCATCCGGGCTTCGAACTGGTCGATCCGCTCGGCGGCTTCGTCTCCTGCCTGCGGCGGAGTGTGTTTCTCTTCGGTCGGCTGTGTCATCGCGTGGCTCCGGCAGGCGAGCGGGAACGGTGAAGCGCGGCGTCCAAGGACGGTTGTGCCCGCGGTCCCCTCATGACGTCGCCCTCCGGTTCGCGGTCAATGGCCCTTCAGCACCAGCAACTGCACCGGCATCAGAATTGCCTGGATCCGCAGGATCGCTGCGTGGATCAGCCCGACGGCGTCGATCCCGTGCAGCATCACGCGTTTGGCGCTGCCGGTGCTTTCGTCTGCGATCACGTCGTGGTTGTTGGTGTAGAGGTTCGCAATACAGCTGGCGCCCTGCGGCAGACCTTCGAGATCGCCCTCGTAGAGCGGCTCCATGATCACGGTGATCGAGCCTGCGGTCGAGACGTTCTGAAGCTCCACAAGCTGGTCGGTTGGGCGGATCTGGCCGCTGGCGATGACGTTCTGGATCTCGGTTACGACCATCGGAATGACCTGCCACGGCTTCGCCATGCAAGCGACCTCGCCGATCATGCCGAGCTTGATGACCTGAGACTCGATCTGGCCGAATCCCGCGGCAAGGCCGGTGACCTTGCGCTCCGGCACGAGGATGCCGGCAGGGCGCAGCATCGGGTTCACCACGTCGCCGGGGCGCAGCGTGAACTGCTGCACGACGCCGTCGGTCCCGGCCACCACCAGCGTCTTCTCGAGGTCCACCTCGGCCTCGTGCAGGGTCGCTTCGGCATGGGCTTTCCGGGCGGGCAGCTCGAAGTCGATCGTGGTCTGCAGCACCTCGCGCGCGGCAATTGCGGCATCGACAAGACCCTGCTCGGTGTCTACGCGGACACGGGCGCGGTCGACTTCGCGCTTCGAGACCGTGTCGGGGTTGCGATCATAAAGCTCCTGCCGGGTCTCGTATTCGTCATAGGCCTGCTGGTAGTTGCCGCGGGCCTGGACGATCCGGGCCTCGGCTTCTTTCAGTTGGGCGGTCGCGACGCGGACCTGGGCGTCGATCTCGTCGATCGCGCGTTTCGCCGCCTCGACGGCGGCTTCCTGCGAGGTGCTGTCGAGCCGGAACAGCGGATCGCCTTCCTTCACGATGCCGTTGATGTCCACATAGGTCTCGGCCACGCGGCCGTTGGTCTCGGGCAGGATGGTGACGGTGCGGAAGACCGAGGTCGCAGCCTTGGTCGAGGGGTGGAAGTAGAAGATCGTGGTAATCAGCGAAATCGTCAGGATCACGCAGAGGGTGATGCCCCAGCGCAGTTCGTACCAGACGGAGAACAACGTGATCTCCTTGCCGACGCGCTTGCCCTGAACGAAGCGGCGATAGAGAAAATCCGGCAGGATCGTCAGCGAGGAGCAGAGCATGAGTTCGAGCATCGGTCAGGCGCCCCGCATCTCGGTCGGCGCCTCGTTCGACGCCCCCGCAGTCGGTGTGTTGTCTTCCGCTGGTGGTTCGGGCTCGCCTGCCATCTTGCCCAGCGAGCGGGCCATGGAGGTCAGCGGCGTCGTGAAATCGGGCAGCGGGACGAGCGCCAGCAGAAGCCCCGCGATCCAGAAAATGTGGTTGTGGGTGAACAGCGCGATCAGCGCCAGGACCGCCACGATCTCGTACTGGAGCTTCTGGCCCCGGTGCGCCATGTGCTCGGGCAGGGCGTGGAGCTTCAGGTAGAAGACGCCGATCCCGATAATTGCCAGGATCAGGAAGACCCCCATCGAGGTCATCAGCCAATCGGATTCGTCCGGGCCTGGAACGAACATAGGCAGGTGATGCGTTGCGAGCGGGTGCATGGCGTGGGACGCTTCGTGTTCGGTGTCCATGCAGGTCTCCATCTGGCGGGGGCGGCGTTAACCCGAGCGGGACCCGCCGGGCAGGTGTCGGGTGGTTCGGCATCGGCAGGATGCGCTTCGGACAATAGCGGCCCCGCCTTTATGAGGCAACTTGCATGTCCCGTCACCGGCATCTGTCGTGGCGGGGGTAACTTACTGTAAATGCTTGCGGTAAACTCGGCAGACCGACAGTTGCCTTGGCTTCTTCAGCCGGCGCGCAGTGACGCCCCCCACCTTGGGTCGATGCGTGCTATGGCATGGGTCACCGCCCCGATCAGGTCGGGATGGATCTGGCGGAAGACGAGATCCTGCGCCAGCTTCGTTCGCAGGCTGGGGGCGAGCTTGTGGGCCTCGTCCAGCCGCTCGCGCGCCTCGGTGTGACGCCCGAGTTCGTTCAGCGCGGCCGCCGCCATCATTGGTACATAGGGTATCCTCGGCGCATCGATCGCCCGGCATTCGCGCAGCGCGTCCTCGTAGCGGCCATGGGCGAAATGGTAGAGGACCAGCCCCATGCGGTACTGGCCGGTCTGAAGCGGGTTCCGGATGTAGGCCTCTTCAAGCATCGCAACCGCGCTTTCCCAGTTCATCCGCATCGCATAGCGGAAGCCGAACTCGGCAAGCAGTTCCGGATCGTTCGGGTTCAGGGCCCTGGCGATCTGAAGCGTCTTCAGGCTTTCGTCCGGGTAGCCCGAGAACCACTCGGCCACGGCGCGGGCGTGGTAGGCGCGGCTGGAGCTGGGTGCGAGATGGATCGCGCGCCGCGCCAGCTCGAACGCACGGTCGAGCGGGTGGACGTCCAGGCCGGGAACGTCGTAGCCGTAGCGTGCGGCGTTGGAATACATCAACGAGAGGCAGGGATAGGCCGCAGCGAAGTTCGGATCGCCCTCGATGGTGGCTTCGAGATCCTTGCGCAGCGGCTCGAAGAGCAACGGGTCGAGCGACCGCCAGTAGTCCTGAAAATCCAGCAGCTTCTGATATCCGGTAAGCTGTGCCGGCTCGTTGCCGACGGCCTCGCGAGCCTGGCTGTCCAGGATGCCGTCGCGCAAGGCCAGGACGCGGGCGATGTCCCCGGCGATTTCGGTGCAGAGGCTGATCACGCGCTCAGGTTCAGGCAGCTTGCGCTCAAAGCTCTGTGTCCAGACGAAGCGGCCGTCTTCGGCCTTCTTCATCAGCAGGTCCACGCGCAGCAGCTCGCCCGAGACGTTGACGGTGCCCATGAGTCGGTAATCGACGTGAACGAGCGGCGCCCGGTCGCCGTCCGGCCCGGCGAGCGCGTCGGCGGTTTCGAACCCGTAGACAAAGAGCTCGGTGAAGCGCGTCAGCGCGGCGACGACCTGGCGGGTCATCGTCCGCCCGATCTTCGAGATACCATCCAGATCGCCTTCCTGATCGAAGTTCTCGACCAGCAGCCTTGGGCCGAGCTCCTGGAGGGAATGGGGCGGCGCGGTATCGGTGAGCGGCGGCGGGGCGGGCGACTTGCTTTCCGTTCTCTCGAAGACCGGGACATAGGCGCCTTTCGGGATCGAGAGGCGCACCCCGTCCCGCTCGCCCTCAACGAGGTAAAACAGCTCGATCGCGCGTCTCAGCCGAGCGGCCTCGATCCGGACGATGGAATCCTGCTGCGGGTCGAAGTCGTCGCTTCTGCCGAAGACGCCCGTCGCGATCGTATAGGCCTTTATGCGGTCGGCGCGCCCGGACAGCGTCTCGTCCACGACGAACTGCAAAAAGCGCCGGTTGCGCTCGGACGCCTGGAAATCGGATGAGCCCAGGATCCGTTCGAGTTCTTTCCTCACGGAGTCGTCGCTCACCGCTGTGGGTGCGAAAGTCGTCATGTCGGAGCCTCCCGGGGCGGCCGGTCTGTCGATCAATAATCCGGTCTGGAAGCTGCGATGTTACGGTAACGTACTCGTGACCATTCGGACAATCTTCAAGATCACGGCAATATCGCACTTCCTGAAATATCTGAAGAACACGCTACGTCGTGGAGGCTTCGTGGGTCAATGCGTGTCGTCGACCAAGTCTCGGAGAGATTTCCGGACCGTGCGCTGCTGATCCGCAGGCTTTACTTGCGGGACGAGGGCTTTCGCGCGGTTTGCGAGGATCTCGCGCTGACCTTGAGTTCCCTGCGGCGGTTCGAGGCGCGCCCCGATGCACATCTGCGCCCGGAGGTGGACGACTACCGCACGGTGTTGTGCGAACTTGAGGCGGAACTGGTGGACTGCCTCGATTCGGTCGACGGCCGGTGATGCGCCGGGAACCGGGGTGCGGGAAAGCCCGTGAGCTAACAGTAAGCTACACCCCCTGGATAGATCGGGTTTGCAGCATCCCTGTAGCCTTTCGGCAACGGCGGTTGTCTGGCCGCTGCCACCCGGGGGGAACATGGACAAGCACATTCTCGAGACCGGTCCGGACCGACGGATCGATCACTTCTTTTCGCTTCCGGGTGCAAGAACGGACCGATGGCGCGCGCTTCACGCGGCGGCGCGTTACTGGGCGCGGGGGCGCGGAGACAAGGACACCGTGCGCGGTCTGTTCGGCGAGCTGGGCCCTTACGAGGCCTTTTTCGCCTATCCGGGGCGGTCACTGCTTGCGTCGTTGCGGCAGCGGATCGATGGCGGCCGCGCCGAGGCCGCCTCGATCCTCGCGCAGCGTATCTCCGAAGCGATCCTGACGCGGTCCTACAAGGAGGACGCCGATGTATGGCAATCCGCCGAGGCGGTTGCCGAGACGCCGCCCGAGCTGAACACCACCACGCTGGCCCGCGGGCAGTCACATCGGCCCTATTTCGAGATGCTGCTCGTTGCGCCCGGCGCCGAGACCCGTAGCGAGCACCTGATCGAGGAAATGCGCCACCTGCGCCGCGCCGAGGACGCGTTCATCTACGAGACGGTACCCGTCGCCAGCTTCGAAGAGGCGATCTGCGCCGCGATCCTGAACCCGGCCATTTCCGCCGTGACGATCTACGAGGGGTTCGACCACGAGACCTCGAACCCGGTTCCCGTGCTGCGCGACTTCCTGGCCTCGGCCGGTTTCGATGCGGCGCATGTCGCGGGCGCGGATCTGCCGCTGTCGCTGGCCAATGCGCTGAAGCGGGTGCGGCCCGAGCTGGATATCTATCTTCTGTCCGACCGCCATGTCGAACAGATCGCCGGCGATGCCCGGGCCGCGAACGTGCGCCGGGTGCTTTACTCGGTCGAGGAACTTCTGGAGCTGCATCTGTGCGTGCTGGAGGGCATCGACGACCGGTTTCGCACGCCGTTCTTCGACAACCTCAAGAAATACGCGATGCGCCCGATCAGCACCTTCCACGCGCTGCCGATCGCGCGAGGCAAGTCGGTGTTCAAGTCCGACTGGATCCGCGACATGGGCGAGTTCTATGGCCTGAACATATTCCTGGCCGAGTCCTCGGCGACGACCGGCGGGCTGGATAGTCTGTTGGAGCCGACGGGCAACATCAAGCAGGCGCAAGAGATGGCTGCCCGCGCCTTCGGGGCGGATCATGTCTTCTTCGTCACCAACGGCACGTCCACCTCTAACAAGATGGTGCATCAGGCGCTGGTGGCGCCGGGCGATATCGTGCTGCTGGACCGGAACTGCCACAAGTCGCACCATTACGGACTGGTGCTGGCCGGGGGCCAGCCGCTCTACATCGAGGCGTTCCCGATGACGGAATACTCGATGTACGGCGCGGTGCCGCTTGCCAGCATCAAGAAGGCGCTGCTGGATCTGAAGGCCGAGGGGCGGCTGGACCGTGCCAAGATGGTCGATCTGACCAACTGCACCTTCGACGGGCATATCTACAATACGCGCCGGGTGATGGAGGAATGCCTCGCCATCAAGCCGGACCTGATCTTCCTGTGGGACGAGGCCTGGTTCGGGTTCGCCCGCTGGTCGCCGTTCCTGCGACCCCGCACCGCGATGGGCGCGGCCGAGGCGATCGAGACCTGGATGCACGATCCGGCTTCGGTCGAGGCCTATGAGGCGCAACAGAAGGAACTGGGGAAGAACCCCTCGGCGGCAAAGCTGATGGAAACCCGGCTGATCCCCGATCCGCGCAAGATCCGGCTTCGGGTCTATCAGACGAACTCCACCCACAAGTCGATGTCGGCGCTGCGGCAGGGGTCGATGCTGCTGGTCAAGGACATCGACTTCGGCGAGGTCGAGGCGCAGTTCCACGAGGCGGTGTTCACCCATGCCTCGACCAGCCCGAACCAGCAGCTGATCGCCAGCCTCGACGTCGCTCGCCGCCAGATGGAGCTGGAGGGCTACGGGCTGGTCGCCAACGCCATCGAGATCGCGCTCGATATCCGCCAGGAGATCAACGCGCACCCGGTCATCTCTAAATATTTCAAGGTGCTGGGCGCCGACGAGATGATCCCGGCGGAGTACCGAAATACCGGTTTCACCGATTTCCTGACCCCGGGCGTCGACTGGGAGGACCAGGTGCGGTCCATGCACGAGGACGAGTTCTGCCTCGACCCGACACGCATGACACTGGTCTGCGGCACGGCCGGTTTCGACGGCACCCAGTTCAAGAAGCTGATGGCGGACGAGTACGACATCCAGTTCAACAAGACCTCACGCAACTCGGTCCTGCTGCAGTCCAACATCAACAACACCCGCAGCGATGTCGCCAACCTGATCCGGGTGCTGCTCGATATCGCGCACGGGATCGAGCGTGATCTGGCGAAAGGCGGCGAGAATGCCCGTGCGGCTTTCGCGGCACGTGTGAAATCGCTGATGGAGGACGTGCCGGACCTGCCGAACTTCAGCCATTTCAACGAGGCGTTTCGCTGGGACGCGGGCAAGAAGACCTCGGAAGGGGACATGCGCTCGGCCTTCTACAGCGCCTATTACGCCGAAGGCTGCGAGTATCTGCCGCTCGACAGTCCCGACGTGGATGCGCGGCTGAAGAAGGGCCCCGAGATGATCTCGGCCAATTTCGTGATCCCGTATCCGCCAGGCTTCCCGATCATGGTGCCGGGGCAGGTCATCACCAGGGAAACGATCGACTTCATGCGCAAGCTGGACGTGAAGGAAATCCACGGCTTCGAGAAGGACAAGGGGCTGAAGCTCATCCGTCCGGATCACGCCAAGGATCACGTGCGCAAGTAACGCCCGAGAGCAGGAGACCAGACCATGTGGACCTTCTTCGTCGAGATGCTTCGGGCGAACCCGCACATCGCGATCTTTTTCACGCTGGCGGTCGGCTACTGGATCGGGGCCAAGCGCTTCGGCAGTTTCAGCCTGGGCGCTGTCACCGGTACGCTGCTGGCCGGCGTCATCATCGGTCAGCTGGGGATCGAGGTCTCGGGGCAGGTGAAATCGATCTTCTTCATCATGTTCCTGTTCGCCGTGGGCTTCGGCGTCGGGCCGCAGTTCGTGCGCGGCATCGCGACGGATGGTGCACCGCAGGCGCTGTTCGCGGTGGTCGTTTCCGCGCTTTGCCTGCTGTCGGTCTGGATCGCCGCAATGGTCGCGGGTTACGGGCCGGGGCTTGCGGCGGGGTTGCTGGCCGGGGCGCAGACAATCTCGGCCTCGATCGGCCTGGCGGAGGATGCGATCCGCAATTCGGGCATCGAGAACGCCGAGGCCGAGATGGCCCGGATCCCCGTGGCCTATGCGATCACCTATCTGTTCGGGACCATCGGCACCGGCTGGATCCTGGCGTTTATGGGGCCGAAAATGCTCGGCACCAATCTCGAGGACGCCTGCAAGCGGTACGAGCGGGAAGTGCTGAAGGGCGGCACGCAGGACGGCACCTATGTCAGCGCCTGGCGCGCGCGGGAACTGCGCGCCTACCGTGTGCACGACGGTGGCAAGGCGGTCGGCACCACCCGCGCTCAGCTCGAGGCCATGGCCGAGGGCGAACGCATCTTCATCGAGCGCCTGCGCCGTGGCGGCGAGCTTGTGATGCCAAGCGACGACACTCAGCTTCAGGCCGGTGATGTGGTTGCGGTCTCGGGACGGCGAGAGGTGCTGGTGGGCCTGTTCGGTACCGCCGAAGAGGTGGACGACCGTGAACTTCTGGACGTGCCGGTCGAGGCGGTCGACGTGTTGATCAGCAACAAGGCGCTCGATGGGCGCGAGCTAATCGACATCGCGAAGGAGCCTTACACGCGCGGCGTCTATCTGAATTCGATCCGGCGTGGCTCGGCGGCGGTGAACATCCCGATCCAGCCGGGTACCAAGCTGAACCGGGGCGATATCGTTCGTGTCGCAGGCTCGAAAGCCAACGTCGAACATTTCGTCGCGCACGTGGGCTTTGCCGACCGTCCGCTGACCACCACGAACATGGTGCTGGTCGGCCTGTCCATCCTGATCGGTGGTCTGATTGGCGCGCTGGTGCTGCCGGTGGGTGGCGTGCCGATCACGCTCAGCACTTCGGGCGGGGCGCTGCTTGCGGGGATCTTCGTCGGTTGGCTGCGCACAGTGAAGCCGCAGATCGGAAACATTCCGCAGCCGACGCTGTGGTTCATGAACTCGGTCGGCCTGAACGTCTTCATTGCCGTTGTCGGCCTTTCCTCGGGGCCGACCTTCGTCGAGGGGTTGAAGGAAGCGGGCTTCGGCCTGTTCTTCTGGGGCCTGTTCGCAACCTCGGTGCCGATGCTGGCGGCGCCCTATATCGGCAAGTACCTCTTCAAGTTCGACGACGCGATCAACCTGGGCTGCTGTGGCGGCGCGCGGACCTCGACCGCCTCGGTGGCGATGGTCGGCGAGGTGGCGAAAAGCGACGTGCCGATGCTCGGCTACACGGTGCCCTATGCGGTCAGCAACACGCTGTTGACGCTCTGGGGTCTCGTGATCGTGCTGCTCGTCTTGTGACCGTTATGGCGGGGAGGACAGCCTGTCCGAGGTGTCGACGCCCCCGCTGGCCAATGTCCCTTTTACAGTCGGCCCGGCCCGCGCCCGTCGGGGCCGGTCGCGGGCGCTCAGTTCTTGCAGAGGAAGGTTAAGCCCATGTTGGACCGCGATTATTTCGACAGCATTTCGGGGCTCAGCCCGTTCGAGATCAAGGATGAGCTGATCAAGCTTGCCCGCGACGGGGCCGAAAAGTCGTCCAGGCTGTTCCTCAATGCCGGGCGGGGCAATCCGAACTGGATCGCGACGCGGGCGCGCGAGGCGTTCTTCCTGCTGGGCCAGTTTGCGTTGGCCGAGGCGCGGCGTACCTATAACGACCCCGGGGCCGGGGTGGCCGGGATGCCGCCGCGTGACGGTGCGCATGCGCGGTTCACCAAGTGGATCAAGCGGCAGCAGGTCGGGCAGGTGGATGAGCACCTGGACGATGAGGGCCCGTCGCCCGCGCAGACGCTGGGCGATGCGGTCGACTTCGCGATCGGTAAATTCGGCTTCGAGCCGGACGCCTTCGTGCACGAGCTGACGGATTCCATCATCGGCGACAACTACCCGGTTCCGGACCGCGCCCTGCACCACAACGAGATCATCACCCATGAATACCTGATGTGGGCGATGTGTGCCGGGCATCGGCCGGACGTGCAGTTCGATCTCTACCCAGTCGAGGGCGGCACGGCGGCCATGTGCTACATCTTTAAGACGCTGAAGAACCAGCGGCTGTTGAATGCGGGCGACACCATCGCGCTGGGAACGCCGATCTTCACGCCATACCTCGAGATGCCCGAACTCGAGGACTATGGCCTGAACATCGTCCGCATGAGCGCCGAGCAGGAGGACAAGTTCCAGTTCACCGACGAGGACGTCGAGATCCTGGCCGATCCCAAGGTCAAGGCACTGTTCCTGGTGAACCCCGGCAACCCCTCGGCGGCGGCAATGGACCCGGCGTCTATCGCCCGGCTGGTGAAGTTCGTGACCGAGCGGCGGCCCGACCTGATGATCCTGACCGACGATGTTTACGGCACGTTCGTGCCCGGCTTCGAGTCGATCATGGGGCACCTGCCGCGCAACACGATCGGGGTCTATTCGTATTCCAAGTACTTCGGCTGCACCGGCTGGCGCCTGGGCGTGATCGCCGTGGCGCAGGACAACATTTTCGACGAGCGGATCAAGAACCATCCCGAGGACATCCAGCAGTTGCTCGAGGCGCGCTACAAGCCGATGACCCCGGCCCCGCGCGACGTGAAGTTCGTCGACCGCATCGTGGCCGACAGCCGCGACGTGGCCCTAAACCACACCGCCGGGTTGTCCCTGCCGCAGCAGGTGATGATGACGCTGTTCGGGCTGGTCGAGATGATGGACGCGGACAAGGTCTACCAGAAGGCCTGTATCGCGATCTGCGAGAAGCGTTTCCGCAACCTAGTCGACGGAATGGGGATCGAGTCGAATCCCGGGATCCACTACGATCACTACTATGGGATCATCGATCTGGAGTTCTGGCTGCGGAAGTATCTGGGCGAGGATGTCGTTACCTGGGTGAAGGAGAACATCCACCCGCTCGATATCCCGTTCCGTCTGGCCGAGGACCACGGCATCGTCCTGCTGAACGGTTCGGGCTTCGCCGCGCCGAACTGGTCGGTGCGGGTGTCGTTCGCGAACCTAGACGATGCGGCCTATTCGGAAATCGGCCGCGCCGTGCGCTCCATCGCTCGTGGCTACGTGCAGGCCTATCAGGCCTCGAAAGGAGAGACGATCACGGCATGACCCGGGTTCGGCGTCAGACTGGCACGAGCCGGGCCTTGCACCGAAAGCGGTAGGGGCCGAAGCGGGCTGGCAAGTCGCATGTGCCCGCCAATTCGGCCCCGAGAATTCCGAGCCTGGTTCCGGATCCTCCGGGCCGCTCGTGAGAGGGAGGGGTACGATGTCTCCATTCAATGCTCCCAGTGCAGGGGGCCACAATCCCAGAGGACGGGGGACGGACCGCCGTGCGGGAGTCTGGGAGTTTTTCGCCGCCCTGATGTGCTGCACCGCGACGGCGCCGGTGTCGGCGCAGGTTCTTGTGGGCGACGGCTCGGTGACCTGTGGCAGCAGCTACACCATCGCGCCGGGCGACACGCTCAGCCAGGTTTCGGCGCGCGCCTATGGCGACCCGCAGCTCTACGGCTTCATCGCTGACGCCAACTGGGATGCGATTGGCGGCAACCCCGAGAACATCGCTGTTGGCATGGAGCTTGAAATCCCCTGTGTCGATGTGAGTGGCGAGGTGCTGACCCCCGAGCAGGCTGCCGAGGCGGCAGCCTCCATCGAGGCCGCGGTGTCCGCCGAAGGTCCGCTGACCGACGAGCAACTTGATACGCTATTCGGCCCTGTCGCGCTGTTCCCCGATGCGGTCCTGACCCCGGTTCTGGTCGCGGTGACCTTCCCGCTCGACGTGATGAAAGCTGGCCGCTTCGTCGAAGAGACCGCCGAGCTTCCGGACGAGCAGCGCGTCGATCAAGCGGCAGCGCAGGAATGGGACCAGAGCGTGAAGGAGCTTGCCGCCGGGTTCCCGGAACTCGTGACCCGGATGAGCGAGAACATCGACTGGACGGAACAGGCCGGCGAGGCGGTTGTCGCGCAGACCGACGACGTCCTGGCCTCGATCCAGCGGCTTCGGGCAAAGGCGCAGGAGAACGGATATCTCGTCGACAACGACGCTCAGACCATCGAGGAAGAGGGCGACACGATCGTCATCTCGGCCGCCGATCCGAACGTGGTCTACGTGCCGACTTATGATCCGCAGGTGGTCTACAATACGCCGGTCGTCGGGACGCCGTCCTATTATTACGGCTATGGTCACAGCCACTACTACCATGACGATCACTGGCAGGATGCGCTGATCGCCGGGGGGATCATCCTTGGTGGCGCGATCATTCTCGACGAGATCTTCGACGACGATGATTGGGACGGCTGGGACATCGACAACGATATCGACTGGGACCGGGGCGACATCACCATCGACCGGGGCGATCTGGATATTGACAGGGGTGACATCAACATCGGAGACGGCAACAGGCCAGGTATCGGTGACGGAAACCGCCCCGGCATAGGCGACGGCGACCGTCCGCAGATCGGTGACGGGGGCCGGGTCAGCATCGGCGACAGCGACCGGACCCAGATCGACCGCAGCGACCTTGGCGCGTTCCGCGATGGCGACCGCCCAGGTGCTGAGACGCTGCCCGGCAACGGGCGGTCGATCTCCAACGCGACAAGCCGCGATGCCGCGCGCAAGAAGATCGAGGCGCGGCAGTCGATCAACCGGGGCACGGCGACGCTGAAGCCGACGCGGCCGACCGCGACGCAGCGCGCCACTGGCGGCGCGGCACGCGCGACCTCGCCGTCACGCACCGTCAACCGCGGGACCTCGATCAATCGGTCGCCCTCGGTCTCGCGACCCTCGACGGGCCGGTCGCCCACGGTCCGGCAGCCGAGCCGGTCGAACACGTTCCAGCGGTCCGGCAGTCGGCCCTCGATGTCCAGCAACCGTGGCCGATCGAGCGCAGGGCGCGGTGGCGGTGGCCGCGGCGGTCGCGGCGGCGGCAGGAGGTAGGGAAGATGAAACAGCTACTTGCTACGACGACGGCTTTCTCGCTTCTGCTCGGCACGGTTCCGGTATGGGCCGATGCGGCGCGCTTCGCCTCGCCCGAGGCGGCGGTGGACGCGCTTGATGCCGCGCTGGACGCCCGCGACAGGGAGGCGGTGCTGGGCATCTTCGGCCCCGAAAGCGAGGATATCCTGTCCACGGGCGACCAGAACGAGGATCGCGAACTCTGGGGCGATTTCCTGGACGATCTGCACCGGATCCGCAGGCTGGAGACCGGGCCTGACGGCGCGGTCACGCTTTATGTAGGCCGTGACAACTGGCCGTTCCCCGCGCCAATCGTCGAGACGGACGGCATGTGGAGCTTCGATGCCGAGGCAGCCCGCGAAGAGGTGCTGATGCGCCGGATCGGTGGGCATGAACTCGCGGTCATCGATATATTGGAGCGTATCGGGGACATCCAGGCCAGCTATCGGCGGACGGACCATGACGGTGATGGGGTGATGGAGTTCGCTGCCTCGATCCTGTCCTCGCCGGGCGCGCGCGACGGACTGTTCTGGCCGGAAGAGGAGGGCGGGCAGCCGAGCCCGTTCAATGGCGATTTCGCCCGCGCGAACTTCTTCGGGTTCAGCGAGGGCGGCGCCGATGTCGAACCTGAACCCTTCGAGGGCTATTATTTCCGGATTCTCCAGGGTCAGGGCGAGGCCGCGCCGGGTGGTGCCTACAGCTACATGATCGGCGGCAACATGGTGGCCGGTCATGCGCTGGTGGCCTATCCGGCGACCTACGGCGACACCGGCATCATGAGCTTCATGGTCGGCGAGGATGGCGTCGTTCTCGAGGCGGACCTGGGCGAGGACACCCTGGCACGCGCGATCGAAATCGAACGTTACGATCCGGGCGAGGACTGGATGCCCGTGGAGTGACGCAAAGCACCCGGGGTCGTGCGGCCCGGTTGAAACCCGTTTGGTGGATCGCGGTACGTCACCGTATCATACGGTTGCCGGTCCTTACGGTCTGGTAAGACGGATTTGGGAGTCCAACTGTCTGGAAGGCGGTATGCCATGAACGATAGCATCGATCGCAACGAGCCCCCTCTGTCGGCCGAGGCCCTGCGCATGGCCATTCTCGAGAAAGAGATGGAGAAGATGGACGAGGCGCAGAATGCGCGGGAGGCCGAGGAGAAGCGGCTCGCCGAGTTCGCTCACAGCTTCCTTCACGAGCGTGTCAGCGACGAAGAGATCGCTATGGTCCGCAGGCTGGTCACCAACGCGGTGAAGAACGGCGAGATGGAGGCGTTGGTCTACAGCTTCCCGTCGGACCTGTGCACCGACGGGGGCCGGATGATCAACAACAGCGACCCGCGTTGGCCCGAGACCCTGCAAGGCAAGGCCAAGGAGTTCTTCGACAGATATCAGGAGCTTGCCAAGCCCAAGGGCTACCGTCTGAAGGCGATGGTCATCACCTTCCCGGGCGGTATTCCTGGCGATATCGGGTTCTTCCTGAACTGGGCGCCGATCCGGGTCTGAGGGCGCTTTGTTCGCCTGCCTAGCTTAAGCGGATGTGGGCAGGCCGTGAGCCTCGAGGAAATCGTCACGGCAGGGCGTGAATGCGTCGATCAGCGCGCCCGCTTCCAGGCAGACGCAGGAATGTACAGCGTCCGACGGGATCAGAAGCCCGTCGCCCGGGTTGAGAGTGCGCGTTTCGCCCGCGACGGTGAACTCGAAACTGCCGCTGGCCACATAGGTCTGCTGCGTGTGCGGGTGACTATGAGGCAGGCCCTCTCCGCCTTTCTCGAAGCGGAATTCGACCAGCATCAGGTCTGCGCTGTGGGCGAGGATCCGGCGCTCGGCTCCGGGGCCGGAGGTCATCCAGGCGGTCGGGTTGTCATGTGTCACGTGCATCTTGGGGTCTCCGGTCGTGGTGCGCGCTACCAGCGCGGAATGCGGCGTTCGAAGTCGGGCAGGTACTTGCGGATCTCGTGGGTATCGTCCCGGTCCTTCACTCCCTGAGCATCGTAGAGTGCGGCCATCCGGTCCAGTGCCGCGCGATCCAACGATACCCCAAGGCCGGGGCCGGTCGGGACCGGGATGCGGCCATTCTTGAAGCCGAACCGGCCACCCGAGATGACCTCGTCCCGAACCCAGGGGTAGTGGGTGTCGCAATCGTAGCTTTGCCCGGGCGTCGCGGCGGCAACGTGCAGCATTGCCGCCATGCTGATGCCGAGATGCGAGTTCGAGTGCATCGCGAGTTTCATCCCCGCCGCGCGGCAGATATGGCCGAGTTGTACCGCGCCGGTCATCCCGCGCCAGTAATGGTGGTCGTTCAGCACCACCTGCACCGCGCCGCGGGCCTGCGCCTCGAAGACATGCGGCAGTTCGGTGACGACGAGGTTCGTGGCCAGCGGCATCGGACAGTCGCGCGCGACCTGCGCCATACCGTCCATACCGGGCGACGGGTCCTCGAGGTACTCCAGTACGCCGTCGAGTTCGTGCGCCAGCGCGATGGCGGTCTCGGGTGCCCAGGCGCCCATCGGGTCGATCCGCAGGGGCACGCCGGGGAAGGCGGCCTGCAGCTTGCGCATCGTCTCGACCTCTTGCGCCGGCTCCAGCACACCGCCCTTCAGCTTGAGCGAGCGAAACCCGTGGTCGGCGATGAAGCTGCGGGCTTCTTCGACCAGGGAATCCGGGGTCATCACCTCGCCGAAGATGTCCTCTCCGACCTGATCGGCAGGTTTGGGGAACTTGAAGAACAGGTAGCCCGCGAAGGGAATGTCGGTGCGCAGCGCGCCGCCCAGCAGGTCACAGACCGGGCGGCCCAGCCGTTTGCCCTGAAGGTCGAGGAGCGCGACTTCGAAAGCGCCGTAGATCACGTCGACCAGCTTGTGGTCGGCCAGGGCGGTGGCCGCGTTGATGCCGCCGGCGTTGGGCAGTGCTTCGTCGACCCTGTTCGCGAGACCGTTGAGGTCGAAAATGTCCAGCCCGATCAACGCGTCCGCTGATTTGCGCAGACCATCCAGCGTTCGGCGTGCGCCGTAGGTTTCCGACAGGCCGGTCAGGCCCGCATCGGTGTCGATCTCGATGATCGAGCGCAGAAAGACCGGTTGGTGCACGCCCTTTACGTTCAGCACCGGAACGTCCGGCACGGCCACGGGCGTGATGCGTACTTCGGTGATCTTCACATGATCCTCCCTTGCCGCTGCTGATGCGCGGGTTGTGACGATTTGTAAACATTAATCTTGCGAGGCGGTCAAATCTAAGATACTAGTTTGCAAAACTAAGATATCAGAATCATCGCCTAGGGAGGGCGACGCGACATGGTCGAGCTGGATCAGACAAGCGGGCTTGCCTCGATCGAGCAGGAATCGGTGTCCAAACTCCTGGCCGATGTGAAGCTGATCGCCGAGCGCCCCCTTGTTCAGCAGATCTTCGAATCGGTTCGGCGCCTGATCATCACCGTGCGGTTGCTGCCGGGGCAGAAGATATCGGAGAGTGCGCTTTCAGCGTCCTTCGATGCGTCCAAGACCCCGGTGCGCGAGGCGCTTATTCGCCTTGAAACTGCGGGACTTGTAAACATTGTTCCGAAAAGCGGAACGTTTGTTGCCCCGATCCGGATCGAGAAGTATTTCGACGCGTTCTTCATCCGTCTGCAGTTGGAAAGCGGCGCCGTGCGCCGCGCGGCGTCGGTTGTCAGGGCCGGGCAGCCATTGGATGCGGTCGACCAGATCGTCGCACGGCAGGAACGCGCGCTCGGAGAGAAGGACTATGACCTGTTCTTCGCGCTGGATGAGCATTTTCACCAAGGAATATTCGACATGGCGGGCATCAGCGGCGTGTGGGAAACCGCCCGCCGCGCCCAGACCGAACTGTATCGGGTCCGTCACCTGAAGCGGATCTGCAATATGCAGCGCGGTCCGACGATCATGGAACAGCACCACAACATGGTGGCCGCCATCCGCAGCGGCAAACCGGACGCGGCAGAGGCCGCGTTGATCGAGCATCTGGGCTCGCTGGAGCAGGAGGCGGACTCGATCTGGTCCGCCCCCGGACTGATCGAGAATATCGAGCGTCTCAACGCCGAAAGAACAAGACCGCGTCTCCGCTAAGGCGGCGCGGCAATCCATTGGAGGAAAGATGTCGGGTCTGAGACTGGACAAGATCGTCAAGCGCTATGGCGCGGTCGAAGTGGTGCACGCCATCGACCTTGAGGTTCAGCCGCGCGAGTTCGTCGTGCTGGTCGGCCCTTCGGGCTGCGGCAAGTCGACGACCCTGCGGATGATCGCTGGGCTCGAGGAGATCTCGGGCGGCACGCTGACCATCGGTGAGCGGGTGATGAACCGGGTCGCGCCTAAGGACCGTGACGTGGCGATGGTGTTCCAGAACTACGCGCTCTACCCGCATCTGAACGTTGCCGACAATATCGCTTTCGGCCTGCGTATCCGCCGCAAGCCCAAGGACGAGATCGCCGCATCGGTAGCCGAGGTCGCGGGCATCCTGGGGCTGACCGACTATCTTGAGCGTCGTCCGGCGGACCTGTCGGGCGGTCAACGCCAGCGCGTCGCCATGGGCCGAGCGATCGTGCGCCACCCAGAGGTATTCCTGTTCGACGAACCGCTGTCGAACCTCGACGCCAAGCTGCGCACGCAGATGCGGGCCGAGATCAAGCGGTTGCACAAGCGTCTCGGCGTGACCAGCGTCTACGTGACACACGATCAGGTCGAGGCAATGACCCTCGCAGATCGGATCGTCGTCATGAGCGACGGCCGCATCGAGCAGATCGGCACGCCGATGGACCTGTTCAACAACCCTGTGAACACGTTCGTCGCGGGTTTCATCGGCTCGCCACCCATGAACCAGTTTGAAGCGCGGGTCGAGCTTGAGGCCGGTGGTCCGGTTGCGGTCGTAGGCGATGCGAAGCTTGCCCTTCCTGCACTCGACGCGCTTCGCGATGCGCAGGGCCGCACAGTCATCGTCGGCATTCGTCCCGAGCACGCCTCCATCCAGCCGGTCGAGCGCGGCAGCACCCTGCCGGTGGAACTTGACCTGGTCGAGACATTGGGCTCCGAGGCGTTGCTTCACAGCAGCATCGGCGACAAGCCGTTCGTCATCAAGACCGAGACCGGAGGCCGCACCGATCACCTGAGCGGTGTCAGGGAAATTCACGTCACGCCGGACCTGGTAAAGGTCTTCGACAAGGAGACCGGTCGGGTCCTCAGCGATGTTCCGGTCGGGGTGGCGGCATGAGCCAGCAGGAAAGCATAGGTCCCTCGACCGAGACGCTGGTCGTCGAAGCGCGCGAGGCGCTACGCGACCGGGCCAAGCGCCGCGCCGTCTGGCTGGGGGATCACTTCCGCAGGGAGTGGCAGATCTACGTGCTGCTCGCGCCGACGATCATCTGGTTCCTGTTGTTCCTCTACAAGCCAATGTACGGGCTGCAGATCGCCTTCAAGGACTACAGCATCTTCCGTGGTATCGAAGGCAGCCCTTGGGTCGGCTTCGAGCATTTCGAGACGCTGTTCGGCAACGACCAGTTCCTGCGGGCGATCAAGAACACCATCATGATCAGCGGCTTCAGCCTGCTGTTCGGCTTCCCGGCGCCGATCCTTCTGGCGCTGATGTTCAACGAGATCTTGAACGCGACCTACAAGCGGACAGCGCAGACGATCGTCTACCTGCCGCACTTCATCTCGACGGTGATCATCGCGGGTATCGTCATCACGGCCTTCTCGCCTTCGGCAGGGATCGTGAACACGTTCCTGGAATGGTTAGGCTTCGAGCCGGTCTACTTCCTGACCAAGCCCGAATGGTTCCGCCCGATCTTCATCGGCACCGGCATCTGGCAGGAGGCGGGCTTCCAGTCGATCGTCTACCTCGCGGCCATCGCAGGCGTGAACCCCTCGCTTTACGAAAGCGCGGTAGTGGACGGGGCAAGCCGCTGGCAGATGATGTGGAAGATCACCCTGCCGTCGATCCTGCCGACGATCATCATCATGCTGATCATCCGCATCGGCAATCTGATGGAGGTGGGCTTCGAGCTGATCATCCTGCTCTACCAGCCCGCGACTTATCAGACCGCCGACGTGATCAACACGTTCATCTACCGCCAGGGCCTTCAGAACGGCCAGTACGACCTGGCTGCCGCAGCGGGCCTGTTCAACGCCGTGGTCGCCTTCGTCCTGGTGATGACTGCCAACAGCCTGTCGCGCCGCTACTCGCGCACGTCGCTGTGGTGAGGGGAGGAGAGAGACAATGACAAATATGAACCTCTACTCTCGCGGCGATAAGCTGTTCGTCATCACGAACATGATCCTCATCGGCATGTTCACGATCGCGACCCTCTATCCGTTCATCTACATCGCCGCCGTGTCCTTCAGTTCGGGCTTCGCGGCGACGGCGGGGAAGGTGGTACTGACGCCCATCGAATTTACCCTGGGCGCCTATGAGCGGGTGCTGAGCGAGCCGGAGTTCTGGACCTCGTATCGCAACACGTTCATCTACACCTTCGGCGGCACGGCTATGAGCCTGCTAATCATCATCCCCGGCGCTTATGCGCTGTCGCGCCCGCAGCTGATTGGGCGGCGGTTCTGGAACCTCTTCATCGCCTTCACGATGTGGTTCAACGCCGGGCTGATCCCGTTCTGGCTGAACATGCGCGACCTCGGTCTGCTGGACAGCTATTTCGGGATCATCATCGGCTTCGCGGTCAACGCCTTCAACATCATCCTGCTGCGCAACTTCTTCGAGGGCATTCCGCGCTCGTTCGAGGAGGCGGCGCGGATGGACGGCGCCAACGAGTTCCAGGTGCTGTGGAAGGTCTATATCCCGCTGTCGAAACCGGCGATTGCCACGATCACGTTGTTCTGCATCGTGTCGCGCTGGAACGGCTTCTTCTGGGCGATGGTCCTACTGCAGGACACCGACAAGATCCCGCTACAGGTGTACCTGCGCCAGCTGATCCAGAAGCTGTCCGACGATGAAGAGTTTTCAAGCACGCTGATCGACGCTGCCTATTCGGTCGAAACCGTTACCGCCGCGATCATCGTCTGTTCTGTCATTCCTGTCCTGCTGATTTACCCCTGGGTCCAGAAATACTTCAACAAGGGCATCATGTTGGGTGGGGTCAAGGAATGATTGCCAAGTCGCATAAAGGGAGGAAAACCATGCGAAGACTGTCAATAGCCGCCGCATTGTCGACGACGACCATGCTTGCCGCACCGGCACTGGCGCAGGAAGCCGATCACAAGATCGTCGACGAGCCGCTGGAGCTGACGATCCACATGCACTGGCCGCGCTCGCAGGGCTACAACAACGACTACCCGGTCGAGAAGGTCGCCAGCGAATGGACCGGCATCAGCCTGGTCGACAAGACGGCCGGTCGGAACACGACCGACAACAACGAGGCGTTCAACCTGCTGCTCGCACAGGGCGACATGCCCGACATCGTCGGCGGCAACCGGATCAAGGACTCGGTCAACCAGTACGGCCCCGAGGGCGCGTTCGTGCCGCTGAACGACCTGATCGAAGAGCATGCGCCGAACATCAAGGCGTTCTTCGACGAGCGCCCCGAGCTGATGCAGGCGATCTCGTCTTGGGACGGCAACATCTACTACATCCCCTACCTGCCGGACGGAAAGTACGGCCGTGCGTGGTTCATCCGTCAGGACTGGCTCGACGCGCTGGGGCTGGAGCAGCCGGACAATGTGGACGAGCTGTACGAAGTCCTGACCGCGTTCCGGAACCAGGACCCGAACGGCAATGGCGAGAAGGACGAGATTCCCTATTTCGCGCGTGACTGGGAAGAGGTGGTGCGCCTCGTGACCCTGTGGGACGGCCGTTCGTCCGGCTCGGACACCTATCACGACTTCATGGTCGTCGACGGTGAAGTGCAGCACCCCTACGCCACCGAAGGCTATCGTGACGGTATCGCGAATATCGCGAAGTGGTATGCCGAGGGCCTGATCGACCCCGAGATCTTCACTCGTGGTTCGGCCTCGCGCGACTACCTGCTGTCGGAGAACCTGGGCGGCTCGACCCACGATTGGTTCGCCTCGACGTCGGGCTACAACGCCGCACTCGCCGACAAGATCGAGGGCTTCGAGTTCGTGCCCTTCCTGCCGCCCGCGTCCGCCGGTGGCAAACGGATCGAAGAGCATCGCCGCATCCCGATCAAGCCGGACGGCTGGGCGATCAGCTACTCGAACGAGAACCCGGTCGAGACCATCAAGTACTTCGACTTCTGGTTCACCGAGGAAGGCAAGCGCCTTGCCAACTTCGGCGTCGAGGGCGAGCAGTACGACATGGTCGACGGCAAGCCGATCTTCAAGGATCACATCCTGAACGGCGACCGACCGGTGAACTCGCAGCTCTACGAGGTGGGTGCGCAGATCTACCGTGGTTATCCGCAGGACTACTTCTACGAGATCCAGTGGACCTCGGAAGCGGCGCAGGCCGGGATCGACCTCTATGACCAGCACGATCTGCTTCTCGACCAGTTCCTCGGCGTTGCGTTCACCGAGGACGAGCAGGCGGTCTACGACAAGTACTGGCCCTCGATCATGACCTACATGCTCGAGCGCCAGCAGGCCTGGATCCTCGGCACCGGTGATGTCGTGGCCGACTGGGACGAGTACATGGCCCAGCTTGACAGCCGCGGTCTGAACGATGTGCTCGAGGTGATGAACTCGGCCTATAAGCGCCAGTACGACGGCTGATCCCATCCAGCCAGCCGCCCGGCGCATAGCGTGCCGGGCGGCCTCTCATTCCATCCGAAATACTTGCCAGGAGCCCGCGCCACATGCCGACGCGACAGGAATACTCTGCCTATCTGGACCAGCCCCGGGCGGGACGGCTGAACATCCAGTACGCCCCGGCGGAGGGTTCGGCCCCGATCGAAAACCCGCCCCGTTTCAGCTGGCTTCCCGTGGTCGAGGACGAGGCCCGTTATGTCCTCAAGCTCGAGCCGCAGGACGAGACCGACGCCGAGCCGGTGCTGCTTACCGACATTCCCCTGAACTTCGCCACGCCAGATGTGCCGCTGAAACCCGGCAAATGGCGTTGGTCCTACGCCGTCTGGGACGGAAAGAAAGAAACGCCCGCCACCGAGTGGAGCGTGGCCCGCGGTTTCACGGTCAGCGAGGACGCGGTTGAAGTCCCGTTGCCAGACCGCAAGGCGCGCTATGCCAACGCCAACCTGCGCCACCCGCGCCTGTGGCTCGGGCCAAGCGAGCTGAAGGCCTTCAAGGCCGCCGTCGCCGAGAGCCCGGATCATTGCACCTGGGCGACTTTCTACGAGAAATCCGTGAAGCCCTGGATCGACCGCCCCGTGATGGATGAACCGGCGCGCTATCCGAACGATCAGCGCACGCCGCCGATCTGGCGGCAGACCTATATCGACTGCCAGGAACTGATCTACGCGATCCGGCACCAGGCCATCGCAGGGCATGTGACCGATGACCCCGCCATGCTGGAGCGGGCCAAGGCCTGGCTGCTGTCTGCCTCGGAATGGGATCCGGAGGGCTCGACTTCTCGCGCCTACACCGACGAATGGGCCTTCCGCGTCGCCGTCGCGCTGGCCTGGGGCTATGACTGGCTCCATGCCGAGCTGACCGAGGACGAGCGCACCGTTGTCCGCAAGGCCCTTTTGGCCCGCACGCGCCAAGTGGCCGATCACGTCATCAAGCACGCGAACATCCACCTGTTTCCCTATGACAGCCACGCGGTACGTTCGGTCTCAGCGGTGTTGGTCCCGTGCTGTATCGCCATGCTGGGCGAGGAGCCGGAGGCACGGGAATGGCTGGACTACTCGATCGAGTTCCTGTTCACCGTCTACTCGCCCTGGGGCGATGCTGATGGTGGCTGGGCCGAGGGGCCGCACTACTGGATGACCGGCATGGCCTATCTGGTCGAGGCCGCGAACCTGCTGAAAAGTTTCACCGGCCTGAACCTCTATGACCGGCCATTCTTCCAGAAGACCGGGGATTTCCCGCTTTACACCAAGGCGCCGGACACGCGCCGGGCAACCTTTGGCGACGACAGCACGATGGGCGATCTGCCCTGCCTGAAGGTCGGCTACAACCTGCGCCAGTTCGCGGGGGTTACCGGCAACACGGCGTACCAGTGGTACTACGAAGAGGTTAAGCGCAACGATCCCGGCACCGAGATGGCCTTCTATAATTACGGCTGGTGGGATCTGAACTTCGACGAGATGACCTATCGCCACGACTGGCCGTCGATCGACGAGGTGCCGCCCGCCGAGATCGACAAGCTGCGTTGGTTCCGGGGCATCGGCTGGGCCGCGATCCAGCATCGGATGGACGATCCCGACCAACACATCCAGTTCGTGATGAAGGCCTCGCCCTATGGCTCGATCAGCCACAGCCACGGCGATCAGAACGCCTTCTGTCTGGCCGGTTTCGGCGAGGATCTGGCGATCCAGTCGGGGCACTACGTCGCCTTCAACAGCTCGATGCACCAGACGTGGCGGCGGCAGACGCGGTCCAAGAACGCGATCTTGATCGACGGCAAGGGCCAGTATGCCGACAAGGACAAGGCCCGCGCCATGCAGGCGACTGGCGAGATACTGATCGCTGACGAGCGCGACGACCACATCTACATCAAGGGCGATGCGACCGCCGCCTACCGTTCGTTGACCCCCGAGGTTACGCGGGCCGAGCGCGAGGTCTATTTCGTCCATGACCAGTATTTCGTGATCGTCGACAGCGTGGATGCCGATACACCGGTGACCATCGACTGGCTGCTGCACGCCAACGACCGGTTCACGCTGGGCGAGAACTCGTTCCGCTACACCGGGCAGAAGGCGGGTTTCTACGGCCAGGTGCTGTGGTCCGAGGCGGGCGCGGCGAAGCTGAGCCAGGAAACCGGCTTTCCCGGCGTCGATCCCTCGGAATACGAAGGGCTGCCGGTCAGCACCTGCCTGACGGCGCACTACCCGGCGGCCACGCGGCACCGGATCGCGACGCTGCTGGTACCGTATTCTCTGGCCGAGCCGCGCCGCGTTTTCCACTTCCTCGACGACCAGGGCTACGACTGCGACCTCTACTTCACCGACGCCGAGGAGCGCAGCTTCAAGATCGTGGTTCAGAAGCTGGCCAAGGCCTGAGCCCCAACACACAACCTTTCACTACAGGAGTATCCCATGGACCTTTCAGGCAAGACGGCCATCGTCACTGGCGCCGGGCGCGACATCGGCGCTGCTTGCGCGCTGCGGCTGGCCAAGGCCGGCGCGAATGTCGTGCTGAACTACTACAAGTCTGGCGCTGGCGCCGAGAAGGCGGTGCAGCTGATCAAGGACGCGGGCGGCAAGGCCTTTGCCAAGGCCGGCGACATGACCAATCCGGAAGAGGTAAAGGCGCTGGTCGATGCCGCCGTGGCCGAGTTCGGCGCGGTCGACATCGTCATCAACAACACCGGCGGTATCCTTGCGCGCAAGACCATCCCGGAAATGACGCTGGAGCATTGGAACGCCGTCATGGCGGTGAACGTGACTTCGGCGCTGCTGCTGGTACAGGCAGCGCTGCCGCACATGGGCGAGGGCGGGGCGATCGTGAACCTTGCCTCGCAGGCAGGTCGCGACGGCGCAGGTCCGGGCGCCATCGCCTATGGCGCCTCGAAAGGCGCGGTCATGACGATGACTCGCGGTATGGCGAAGGAGCTGGGGCCGAAGATTCGCGTCAACGCGCTGTGCCCGGGCATGATCGACACCGACTTCCACAACATCTTCACCAAGCCCGAGGTTCGCAAGGCCGTCGCCGGTAACACGCCGCTGAAGCGCGAGGGGACCTCGATGGATGTGGCGAACCTGGCTGCCTACCTGGCTTCGGACGAGGCCGCCTTCATCACCGGTGCCTGTGTCGACATCAACGGTGGCACCGTCTTCTCATAAGGACTCTCCCCAGAGCACCTGGCCGGCCCCTCGGGGCCGGCTTTTTTTGTTTCAGGCCATGGTCTTCAGCATCGGGGGCGTCACCTGGTGGCGTAGGGGCTGGCCGTTGAGAAACCGCTCGGTTTCGTCCACTACCATGCGCCCCTGATCGAGATAGGTTTCCCACGTGTGGCCCGCTGTGTGCGGGGACAGCACGGCATTCGGCAGGCTGCGAAACGGGCTGTCGAGGGGCAGCGGCTCGTCGGCGAAGACGTCGATGGCGGCGGTGATCGGGCGGGTGCGCAGGGCCTCGATCAGCGCGGCCTCGTCGATGATCGCGGCTCGCGCTGTGTTGACCAGCAGCGCGCCGTCCTGCAGCAGCGCCAGACGGTCGGCGTCGATCATGTGCCACGTCTCGGGCAGGACCGGCGCGTGCAGCGAGACGACGCTGCTGTCTGCCATCACCTGGTCCAGGGTGCCCAGCCTGACGCCGAGTTCACGGGCACGCTCTTCGGGCATGTAGGGGTCGTAGACCAGCACATCGCTGCCGAAGGCGCGAAGCAGCCGGATCACCAGTTGCCCAACGAAACCTGCACCGACGATGCCGACTGTCTGCGCGCCGAGCTGGTGGCCGATCCACTTCTCGCGCTGAGCCCACCATTCGCCCGTTCCGCGCAGGTCCTGATCCTGCGCGCGGGTGCGCTTCAGATGCTCGAGGATCTGCGCGATGGTGAACTCGGCGACAGCCTCGGCGATCGGGATGGCGGCATGGCTGACGGTCAGGCGACCGGTCTCGATCGCCGCGACGGGCATCATGTGACGGATACTAGCGCCGACATAGGCGATGAAACGAAGCCGGTCCTCGCGGGCCAGAAGGTCGGGTGTCAGTGTGGGCGAGTGCCAGCCCAGCAGCAGCGCATCGCAGCCGCCCAGCGCATCGCGGGCGGCATCGTGGCCGAGTCGGTCGACGTTCACCTCGCGCAGCTCCGCAAAACCCGCGACACGCTCCAGTAGTTCGGGCGGGAACATCTTCCGCCGGACTACATCGGTCACGAACAAGGCAACCGTGGGCCGGTCGCCCGCGGGGATCGCAGGGCTGCTCATCTTTTTCCTTTCGCTAGCAATTCCGGGACCGAAGAGGCTCCGGGCTGGTTGTGAAATTTGTTATAATTGGTAAATGTTGCGGGTGTCAAAACGCCTCGGAGCTTTCATGTCCAAAGTCATCGTCTTCACCAAGCCCTGGCCGGATACGTCGCTGGAAGCGCTCGCCGATACGGTCGCCTCGCTGGGCCTCGACGGGGTCGAGTTGACCGTGCGCGACGGCTATCAGGTCGCACCGGGCGAGGGGGTCGAGATGGCCCTGACCGAGGCCGCCCGGATCTTTGCCGAGCGGGGGCTGTCGATCCCAAGCATCGCGGCGGACCCCGATCCGCGCACCGTCGCGGCCTGCGGGACAGCCGGTGTC
Source organism: Halovulum sp. GXIMD14794 (assembly GCF_054457455.1). NCBI lineage: Bacteria > Pseudomonadati > Pseudomonadota > Alphaproteobacteria > Rhodobacterales > Paracoccaceae > Halovulum > Halovulum sp. GXIMD14794. The sequence continues at coordinate 65,568 of NZ_JBTLNF010000008.1, forward strand.
GGCGTGCTGCGGTTCTGCGCGAGGATCGACATGGGGCTTGGCTATCATGCCTCGGTCGCCCGACATCAAAGGCAGATGGAGGAACTGGTGCCCCTGCTTGAGGACGCGGGCACGGCGCTGGGGATTCAGAACCATGCCAACGACTTCGTGGGCAGCGCTATCGGCCTGCACCAGATGCTCCAACCCTTCGAGCCGCGCCATGCCTTCGCGGTGCTCGACTTCGCCCATTGCGCGATGGACGGAGAGCCGGTGGAGATGGCGGTGGACATCGTCCGGCCCTATCTGACGCGGCTGGTGAACTTCAAAAGCGCGATCCGGATGCGGACCAATGGCCCCGAGGATATCGCCCGCTATCGCATTCACTGGAGCACGCACCAGCATTCGACCTACGACTGGGGCGAGGCGGTCAGCGCGTTGCAGCAGATCGGTTACGCGGGGGACTACTGTCTGCCGGCGGAATACACGCATCCCTCGGGGCAGGGGCATCGCATGGGTGACGAAGTGCTGGCTTGCCTGCGAGACGATCTGACCCGGATCCGCGCGCTGCTGGGCTAGGCGGTTCCGTCGAACATCCGGCGACGCGCATTCTCGATGTGCGCGCGCATGGCCTGCCGCGCGGCGTCACCGTCCTTGCGCTCGATGGCATCCATGATCGCATAGTGCTCGGCCTGTACCAGTTCCAGACGCTCGACGGTCTTGGTCAGCGACAGATTGCGGGTCAGGTTGATGCCGGTCAGGATATTGGCCTTCATCGAGTTGCGTGCCGAAGCGAGGTAAGGGTTGTCGCTGGCGGCGCAGACGAGCCGGTGGAACTCGTCGTCCTCGGCGACGCCCAGAGCCTCGGTCTCGATGCACTTGTCCAGCGCGGCAAGCGCCTTGCGCATGTCCTTCAACTCGACCTCGGTGCGGCGCTGGGCGGCCAGGTAGGCGGCCTCGCTTTCGATGGCGGCGCGGAACTCGAAGACGCGTTGGATATCGGCGATTGAACCTGCGGGGGCGAACTTCAGCGCGGCTTCGTCCGGACGGCGGTTCACGAAGGACCCGGAGCCCTGGCGCGAGACGATGACGCCATCCTCGCGCAATTGGTCGAGCGCGCGGCGCAGCACCGGTCGCGAGACCTCGAGCGTGCCGCACAGCTCTTTCTCGGTCGGAAGCTTGTCGCCGATCGCCATCTTGCCGTCGACGATCATCGCCAAGACCCGCTCGTATGCCTGGTCGGCAAGCGTGCGCCCACGCCTGCGACCCTGACCCAGCTGATCCGTCCCCAACGCTGTCATCGCCCGGCCTTTGCTCTCCACTCCTGATAGCGCACCTTTGTATCCGGATCGGTGGGCGGATAAAGGCCAAATGTCGACGCACCGTCCTGCACGCATTCCAGAACGAAATCCTCGAACGCGGTCATTTCGACCGCTTCGGCGGTGACATCCTCGACCACGTGGGCGGGAATGCAGACCACGCCTTCACCGTCGCCGACCATGATGTCGCCCGGGAAGACCGAGACACCGCCGCAGGCAATGGCCTCGTTGATGCCGACCGCATGGTGCCGCGTCAGGTTGGTCGGCGGACTGGGCCGCACGTGGTAGGAGGGCATGTCGAGCGCGGCGATCTCGGGCGCGTCGCGGAAGCCGCCGTCAGTGACGATCCCGGCGCAGCCCAGTTTCTGCAGGCGGGTCGCCAGGATGCACCCGGCCGAGGCGGCCAGCGCGTCACCACGGGAATCCACGACGAAGACCGCGCCTTCGGGGCATTCCTCGACGCCCTTGCGCTGCGGGTTCTCGCGGTCGGCGAAGCTTTCCAGTCCGTCGAGGTCCTCGCGCGCGGGGATGTAGCGCAGCGTGTAGGCATAGCCGACCATGTTCGGTCCGGGGCGCAGACGCTGCGGCCCCTGCAGGTAGCAGTTCTTGAAGCCACGCTTGAAAAGCGCCGTTGTCAGCGTCGCGGTGCTGACGGTCATCAGCGCGTCGCGGGTTTCCGGTTTCAGCATCGGTTTGTCCTTTCGGGAGATCAGGGAGACAGAAGGTTCGGCAGGCCCATCGAGACCCAGGGCACGTAGGTGACCAGCATCAGCGCAGCGAAGATCGCGAGGTAGAATGGCCAGATGCTGCGAACAGCCTGCTCGATGGTGATCTTGCCGACGACGCAGCCGACGAACAGGCAGGTGCCGACCGGCGGCGTGCAAAGACCGAGGCCGAGGTTCACCAGCAGCATGATGCCGAACTGCTCGGGCTCCATTCCGAGGCTTTTCGCGATGGGCAGGAAAATCGGCGTGCAGATCAGGATCAGCGCCGCCATGTCCATGATCATGCCCAGCACCAGCAGCATCAGATTGATCATCAGCAGGATCATCACCGGGTTCTCGCTGAGGCTGAGCAGCGCGTCGCTCAGCAACGCCGGAACCTGGTAAAGTGCCAGCAGGTAGGCGAAGGCGCTGGCGAAGCCGATCAGGATCATCACCATCGCGGTGGTACGCACCGCGTTGACGACGGCCAGCTTGAACTCTTCCCAGCCGAGCGTGCGATAGACCAGCGTGGTCAGCGCGAAGGCGTAGATCGCGCCGAAAGCGCCGGATTCGGTGACGGTGAAGACGCCCGAGAGCACACCGCCGACGATGATGACCGCGGTGATCAGGCCGGGGACCGCGTCTGCCGCTGCCAGAAACACCGCTTTCCAGCCGGGGAAGGCCTCGGCAGGGTAGTTGTGTCGGATCGCCAGGATATAGGCGGCGACCGCGATGCAGAGGCACATCAGGATGCCGGGCAGCACACCGGCGAGGAACAGGCGCGAGATCGAGATGCCGCCGCCCGCCGCCACGGCATATATGATCATGTTGTGGCTGGGCGGGATCACGATGCCCGCGATCGACGAGGTGACGGTGACGTTCACCGCGTAGTCCGCCCGGTAGCCACGCTCCTTCATCACCGGCACCAACAGCGAGCCAAGTGCCGAGATATCCGCGACCGCCGAGCCGGAGATCCCGCCAAACAGCATGCTCGACAGGATGTTAACTGAGCCAAGACCTCCGCGCACGTGCCCGACCAGTGTCGAGGCGAAGTGGACCAGCCGCCGCGCGATGCCGCCGTGCAGCATCAGCTCTCCGGCGAAGACGAAGAAGGGGATGGCGAGAAGCGAAAAGACCGATACGCCCGAAATGGTGCGTTGGAAGGTGATGAGCAGCGGGAAGCCTTCGTAGAAGAAGGCAGCCAGCGCGGCGATGCCCATGGCGAAAGCGACTGGCACGCCGATCAGGACGCTGAAGCCGAAGAGGCTCAGCAAGATGGTCAGGCCCATGTTCAGGTCTCCTGCGGGATGAAGGTGCACAGGATCCGGCGCAGGACGCGGGTTCCGGCAAAGAGGCAGACCAGTCCGCCGCAGATCATCGGGGCGGCGGCGCGGAAACTTTCGGGGATGTCCAGCATCGGCAGCGGCGTCTGCCAGCCGAAGCGCACAAGTTCGAGGCTGGCGAGGAACATGAAGCCGCCGAACACGGTCAGCATGGCATCGCCCAGCAGGCGCAACAGGCCCTCGACGCGGGGGCCGAAGCCGTCGCGGACGAAGGTCACGCCCAGATGGCTGTCGTCGCGCACGCCGGCGGCAGCGCCGAGGAAGGTGATGTAGCCGACCAGCAGCAGACCGAGCTGCTCGACCCAGGTGGGGGTTGCGTTCAGCACGTAGCGGCCGAAGACCAGCCAGCCGAAGGTCACGATCAGCGCGACCATGCCGAAAGATGCGATCAGCATGCAGATGTTGCGCAAGCCCGTCAGCACCCAGTCGAGACCGGCGTCGAGGCGTCCGAGTGTGGTCATGGGAAAAGTTCCTGCGAGTGCCGGGGCAGGGCGCACCCGCCCCGGCAATGGTGTCAGTCGGCGTTGCGGATGGCGTCGACCAGCGGAACGAGGTCCGGGTTGGCCTCGAGGAACTGGTCGTAGACCGGGGCCATCGCTGCCTGGAAGGCCGACTTGTCGGCGATCTCGTTCACCTCGACGCCCGCCGCTTTCACCTTCTCCAGGCTCGCGGCTTCACGCTCGGCCCAAAGCTGGCGCTGCATCTCGGCGCTTTCGCGGCCCGCCTTGTATACGGCGTCCTGCTGCTCGGGGGTCAGCTTGTCCCAGGACTGTTTGCTGATACACAGGCACTCAGGAATGATCAGGTGCTCGGACATCGAGTAGTATTTCGCCACCTCGAAGTGGTTGGTCGACTCGTAGGACGGCGGGTTGTTCTCAGCGCCGTCGACCACGCCGGTTTTCAGCGACTGGTAGACCTCGGCAAAGGCCATTGGCGTGGCGTTGCCGCCCATCGCGTCGATCATGCCGACGAACAGGTCGTTGTTCATCACGCGGACCTTCATGCCGGCCACGTCATCGGGCGAGGCAATCGGCTTTTCGTTATTGTAGAACGAGCGCGCGCCCGCGTCGTACCAGGCCAGGGCGACGATGCCCTTCTTTTCCATACCTTCGCCGATCAGATCGCCGACTTCGCCATCCATCAGCGTGTGCATCTGGTCGATGCTCTTGAAGATGAACGGCAGCAGGACGACGTTCGCTTCGGGCACGGCCTGGCCCATTGGGCCGAGGTTGAAGACACCGAAGTCGATAGCGCCGAGGCGCAGCTGCTCGATCGCGTCGGGCTGCGAGCCCAGGACCCCCGAATGATAGACCTTGCCGGTCACTTCGCCGCCGGTTGCTTCCTCGACGTCGGCGACGAATTTCTCCATCCCGTGCGACACCGGGTAGTCCTCGACGTGGATGTTCCAGCCGCGCCAGTTTTCCGCACCGAGCGCCGGGGCGGCAGTGCTCATGGCGACAATGGCTAGCGCCGAGGCGAAAGTTGCAAGACGATTGTGGATCATGTGTCCCTCCCTTTTGGTGGACTTGATTTGTTACTGCATGAAAATTACAAATCAAGACAAATTTGGAATCGGACATTGAGGGAGGAAAGAATGTCGATCCATCACCGGACCACCGCGCTCGGGTTGGGCTGCCTTGCGGCCCTTGGCTTATTGGCTTCGGCAGCCGCGGCGCAGGACTGCAGCGGGATCTCTCAACTGGCGATCGCGGCCGCGCAGGATGACGGAGGTTTTGATGACGTCTACGGCCCCGAGCGCGCCATCGACGGAGATTTCGACCCCGAATCGCGCTGGTCGTCCGAGGGTGCGGGAAAGATGCTGCTATTGGACTTGGGAGCAGCGCAGTCCATCCGCGAAGTCGGCCTGTCCTGGTACAAGGGCAATGAACGTAGCACCCGGTTCAGCATCGAAACGTCACTTGATGGCCAGAGCTTTCAGTCGGTGCTTGGCGAGACACAGAGCGAGGCGCTGACCACTGCGATCGAGCGTTTCCCTGTGGAGGAAACCGAGGCGCGTTACCTTCGGGTGACGGGCTATGGCAACGAGAAGAGCGACTGGAACAGCTTGCTCGAGGTGCAGGCCTTCGGCTGCGGCTCGGGCGCGATCGCCACGACCGGCGACGGGTCGGACGTAGCCGTTGTCGACGGAGTCAGCGCCTACGGGTTACGCACTGACGTTCCGCCCAGCGAGAATTTCGACCTGAAGCGTTGGAAGATTACCCTGCCTGTGGACCGGGACGGAAACGGTAAGGTCGATGAAATCGAAGAGAACGAGCTTCAGGGTTGGTCCGACCCCGAGTATTTCTATACCGACCCGGTCACCGGCGGCATGGTGTTTCGCGCGGTGCCCGGTGGGACCACGACGCAGAATTCCTCCTACGTGCGGACCGAGTTGCGCGAAATGCTACGCGGCGGCGACGAGAGCATCAGCACGCGGATCGACGACGGCACGCCCAACAGGAACAACTGGGTGTTCTCGAGTGCCCCGGAGGACGTGCATGAGCTTGCGGGCGGTGTGGACGGCACGCTCAGCGCGACGCTGGCCGTGAACCGTGTCACCCGGATGGGCGAGGCCGGCAAGGTCGGGCGCGTCATCATCGGTCAGATCCACGCCAAGGACGACGAGCCGATCCGGCTGTATTACCGCAAGCTGCCGACGAACAAGTTCGGGTCGATCTACTACGCGCACGAACCGGTCGGCGCAGATGACATCTACATCGATGTGATCGGGGACCGGGGGGACTTCGCCGAGAACCCGGCGGACGGGATCGCGCTGGACGAGGTGTTCTCCTACGAGATCCGCGTGACCTCGGAAGAACGGGATGGCGCGCTACGGCCTATGCTGCACGTGAAGATCATCCGCGACGATGGCACGGTGATCGAGGCCGAGCCGTTCGACATGGGCGACAGCGGCTATTCTACGGCAAACGATTTCATGTATTTCAAGGCAGGGGCCTATTCGCAGAACAACACCACCACCTGGCCAGAGCGGGATTACGATCAGGTGACGCTCTTCAAGCTTGAGGCCACGCACGAGTGAGCGGTTCGCGCCCGGTCGCATACCCGAAAACAAAAAAGGCGCCGGCAGATGCCGGCGCCTTGAATTCCTGTCCGATCAGGCCGAGGCCGATCAGTTCTTGGCGTAGAATTCCACGACCAGGTTCGGTTCCATCATCACCGGGTAGGGCACGTCCGACAGGGTCGGGGTGCGGGTGAATTCGGCGGTCATCTTGTTGTGGTCGGCAGAGATGTAGTCCGGAACGTCACGTTCGCCCAAGCTGGTGGCTTCCAGCACGATGGCCAGTTGCTTCGAGCGGTCGCGGACCTCGATCACGTCGCCTTCCTTGACGCGGTACGACGGGATGTTCACGCGCTGGCCGTTCACCTTGACGTGGCCGTGGTTCACGAACTGGCGGGCAGCGAACACGGTCGGCACGAACTTGGCGCGGTAGACGACGGCATCCAGGCGGCGCTCCAGCAGGCCGATCAGGTTCTCACCGGTGTCGCCCTTCAGACGCTCGGCTTCGGCATAGATGCGGCGGAACTGCTTCTCGGTGATGTCACCGTAGTAGCCTTTCAGCTTCTGCTTGGCGCGGAGCTGGAGGCCGAAGTCCGACATCTTGCCCTTGCGGCGCTGGCCGTGCTGGCCCGGGCCGTACTCGCGGCGGTTGACCGGCGACTTGGGGCGGCCCCAGATGTTCTCGCCCATGCGGCGGTCGATCTTGTACTTGGCAGACGTGCGTTTGGTCACGGCTGGATCCTTTCATCATGTATGAAAGGTGCTTTCCTTTGCCTCCCCCCCTTAGCGGGTTCGGCCGACAGGCATCCCCTTGCGGGGGCCACAAACACCAAATATCCCGATGACCCTGTCGGGCCCCGGAAACCCGGGCCTTATACAGGCCGCCGCAGCGGAGTCAACGCTCCATCCGGTGGGAGAGGTGCTCGGCCCGCCGCGACGATCACACTCCGCGTTCGGACGCTCCTTGCCACTTGCGCGCCAATGGATCCGATGTGCAATGCTTTCCTCTGCAACTACTCCTTCACTGCGGAGCATCTCCTTGGAAACCTCGCCGTCCAGACTTCTCTATGCGCACATCAGCGAGCAGTTGCTTCCGCTCTGGGCAATCATCTTGATCATACTCATCACCTTGCCCCTGATGGCCCTTCTCGGCTTTCGGGCCGGCCGGTCCGAATACATCAGGCGGGGCTATGCCACGAAGCCTCCGTCGTCTCTGCCAGGCGATACGTCGCTTGGCGCGATGCTCGCGCTTCTCGGGCTCCTACTGGCATTCACCTACGGGTCGGCGATGAGCTGGATGAACGACCGTCAGACCGCGCTGGTGAACGAGGTGTCGATGATTGGCACCGCTTTCCTGCATGCGGATCTTCTTGCAGACCCGGGAAGGACCGATCTCAAGACGGCGCTGCTTGACTACGGGAGGACGCGCCTGCCGGCCGATCATGCGCTTCGCACCAGGGAACAGTTGGACGCCTATCTAACGCGGACGCTCGCGGTTCAGGCGAAGTTGTGGCCGTTGGTGCTAAAGGCGACCGGTGGCGACACGCCCGCGCCGATCCGCAGCCTGATCGCGACCGATATCACCAGCGTCCTAGACGCTCATACGGACCGTGTCGCCGCGTCTTCGAAGAGTATCGCCGATATCGTAAAACTGATGATCCTGCTCACCGCATCGGTGTCGATCTTCCTGGTCGGAAACCGCTCCGCATTGCATGGGCGCAAGCTGACCTGGCGGACGTTCTCCTTCGCGGGAACGCTCTGCCTGGTGATGATCGTCGTGACCGATCTGGACCGGCCGGTGGAGGGGCTGTTGCAGGTCCGCCACGGCACCATGCTCGCGGTGGTCGCCGACATGGAACAGGCGATGGCGCGCTAGGGTCAGGTTGATCCGGCGCAAGCCTTGGCGCGGCGGTACGGCATACCTAGGTCTGGGGTCCACGGAAGGATCGGACATGCAGCATTTCTCGCTTCTCGACCTCGCGCCCGTACCCGAAGGCGGCACCGTCGCAGACGCGCTCTCCAACACGATCGACCTTGCGAAACAGGCTGAGGCGCTGGGCTACCACCGCTTCTGGCTGGCCGAGCATCACAACATGCCCGGGATCGCCAGCGCGGCGACCGCGGTGGTCATGGCCCGGGTCGCGGCCGAAACCTCGCGCATCCGGGTCGGCGCCGGCGGGGTGATGCTGCCCAACCATGCGCCGCTGGTGATCGCCGAGCAGTTCGGCACGCTGGCGACGCTCCATCCCGGCCGGATCGACCTGGGGCTCGGTCGAGCGCCGGGGACGGACCAGCCGACAATGCGGGCGTTGCGACGGTCGATGGATCGTTCGGACGATTTCCCCGGCGATGTAATGGAGCTGCTGGGCTATCTGCATGGCGCAGACCCTGACGCCCGTGTCAGGGCGATCCCGGGCGAGGGCACGGGCGTCCCGGTCTGGATCCTCGGCTCGAGCCTTTATGGCGCGCAACTCGCGGCGCAGCTGGGCCTGCCCTACGCATTCGCCTCGCATTTCGCGCCGCAGATGCTGGACCAGGCGCTGAAGATCTATCGCGCACACTTCCGCCCCTCCGAGTGGCTGGAACGGCCCTACGCGATGATGGCCGCAGGCGTCTGCGCCGCCGATACCGACGAGGAGGCGCGCTACCTGCAATCCTCTCAGATCCTCGCCTTCGCGCGCTTGCGTTCAGGGCGTCCCGGCAAACTGCCGCGGCCGGTCGAGGATGTCGGTGCCGAGGTGCCGCCCGTTGTGCGTGCGCAGGTCGATGCGGCGCTGTCCTGCGCGGCGGTCGGCAGCCCGGCGATGGTACGGGCTCGCTTGACGGAACTCGTGGAGCAGTACCAGCCGGACGAGCTGATGGTGACCGGCATGATCCACGACCACGCAGCCCGCCGCCGGTCTTTCGAGATCGCCGCCGAAGCACTTGTCGAAATCGCGGCCGATCCCAAGGCGACAGAGTAAGCCTCTCTTAGGGCGGTTGGTCGCCTGCGATGGGGCCGGTGCCCCCTGTTGAGAGGTTTCTGAGCAATTGTCGTCCCTCGCTGCGCCGCGTCTTTCCGGACTGACTGGAAGGGCGAGCTGCGAATAGACCGTGCGCCAGGCACTTTGCGCTGCTTAGCGCGACGTTGCCTCTGAAGGGAAAGAGGCCGCCGCACAAGCGAGAGTGCTAGGCCAGAGTTCGAACCGTCATTCAGCCTGTCGCAGAACGGTCGTCATTCCCTTTCCCCGCACCGCCCAGCCGAGCTTTCACCCATTCGCGCATGGACTGCAGCGCCGCGTAGAGGATCGGGACCAATATGACGCCGAGCACGGTTGCGGCGAGCATGCCGCCGAAGACCGCGACACCGATGGCGCGTTGGCTCGCGGCCCCTGCACCGCTGGCTGCGACCAGGGGGATCACGCCGAGCAGGAAGGAAAGCGCCGTCATCATCACCGCCCGGAAGCGCTGGGTCGCGGCGTCGGCCGCCGCCTCGCGGATCGACAGGCCGTCGTCGCGCCGGGTCATGGCGAACTCAACGATCAGGATCGCGTTCTTAGAGGCCAGTCCGATCAGCATGATCATCCCGATCTGCGTGTAGAGGTTGATGTCCGACCCGGTGAGAGCGACTGCTGCGACCGCGCCGAACAGCGCGACGGTCACCGACAACAGGATCGCCAGCGGCATAGTCCAACTTTCGTACTGCGCCACGAGGAACAGATACCCGAAGAGCAGCGCCAGCAGCAGGATCACCTGGACCAACCCGGCCGAGGCCAACTGCTGCTGTGCCGTCCCGGTCCATTCGAAGGCGTAGCCAGGCGGCAGCGCGGTCCGCGCCTCTTCCTGCAAGACGCGGATCGCGTCGCCGGACGAGAGGCCCGGGGCCGGGATCGCCGTTACCGTTCCGGAGCGGAACAGGTTGTGACGGCGGAGTTGTACGGGGCCAAGCACATCCTCGACCTCGACCAGCGTCGACATCGGCACCATCTCGCCCTGTTGCGAGCGGACGAAGAGCCCGCCGATGTCCGAGACCTCGGCCCGCTGGTCGCCCTCGGCCTGGATCATCACCCGGTAAACCCGTCCGAACCGATTGAAGTCATTGATGTAGAACGAGCCGAGATAGGCCTGCATCGTCTGGAACACCTCGGAGACCGGCACCCCGAGTGTCTTCGCCTTCTCTCGGTCGAGATCGACGAAGACCTGCGGCACGTTCGAGCGGAAGGTGGTGTAGGCCTGCCCGATCTCGGGCCGCTGGTTCGCCGCGTAGACCAGCGAGCCCAACGCCGCGGACAGGTCCTGCGGACTGCCGCCGCCGGTCTGCTGCACTTCCATCTCGACGCCTGCGCTCAGGCCGAGGCCCGAGATCGGCGGCGGATTGAACGCGACGATGGAGGCGCCGATCTCCTGCGAGGCTATGCCGAGGATCTGGTTGAGCACACCGTTGGCGCTGAGCTCCGGCGTGTCGCGCTCATCCCAGGGATCGAGATTGACGATGATCATCGCGCCGTTCGACCCACTGCCGTTCAGCATGCTGAAGCCGTTGACGAGCACCGTGTTCGACACGCCGGGTATCTCGGCGAGCTGCGCATTGACCCGGCGCGTCACGGTCTCGGTCCGATTGAGCGCGGCCGCGTCGGGAAGCTGGATGTCGACGAAAAGGTTGCCGTTGTCCTCGAGCGGGATGAACCCTGCCGAGGTGCGCGACATGATCCCTCCGGTCCCGAGCATCAGCGCGAGGATGATCACGAGCCCCAGCACCGGCGCGCGCAGAAGTCGGCGCACCCCGAACATGTAGCCCGCGCGCATCCCCGAGATGCCGCGCTCGAACACGGCTTGCAGCCCTCTCGCCTCGCCGGTTCGAGGCTTCAGGATCAGCGCGCAGAGTGCCGGCGACAAGGTGAGTGCGTTGATCGACGAGATCACCACAGCGGTCGATATCGTGACCGCAAACTGTGAATAGAGCCGCCCGGTGATGCCAGGCATGAAGGTGACGGGTACGAAGACCGCCAGCAGCACAAGCGTCGTCGCGATGATCGGCCCGGTGATCTGCCCCATGGCGCGGCGCGTGGCTTCGGCCGGGGAGAGCCCCTCTTCGAGGATGATCCGCTCGACGTTTTCGACCACGACGATAGCGTCGTCGACAACGATGCCGATGGCCAGCACCAGGGCGAACAGCGAGATCGTGTTGAGGGACATGCCGAACACTAGCAGGAAAGCGAAGGTGCCGATCAGCGAGACCGGGATCGCCACGGCCGGAATCACCGTCGCGCGCAAGTTGCCGAGGAAAAGGAAGACGACGGTGATCACCAGGATGAAGGTCAGCACCAGCGTCGATTGAACGTCGGCCAGAGACTGTTCGACGAAGAGCGTGCTGTCGTAGGGAACTTCGTAGGTCACGTCGTCCGGGAATACAGCCGACAGGCGGTCGAGTTCAGCCCGGACCCGCTCGGCCACCGCAAGCGCGTTCGCCCCAGGCGCCTGGTAGACCGCCAGAACCGTCGCGGGCACACCGTCGTACCGCCCCGAGGCGTTGTAATAGCTGGCCCCCAGTTCGACCCGGGCGATGTCGCGGACGCGTACGATGCTCGACGCATCGCCGGTGCGCACGACGATGTTGCCGAACTCTTCGGGCGACGACAGCCTGCCTTGCGTCTTGATCGTATACTGGAAGGTCTGCCCTTCGGGCGCGGGCGGGGTGCCCAGCTGACCCGCGGACACCTCGACGTTCTGCTCCCGCACAGCCGAGATCAGATCCCCCGGCGTGATGCCCAGCGAGGCCATCCGGTCGGCGTCCATCCACAGCCGCATGGCGTACTGGAAATCGGTCAGAACCTCGGCATTGCCGACGCCCTGAACCCGCGCCAGCGCATCCTTCAGGTTGATCGAGGCGTAGTTGGAAAGGAACACCTCGTCATAACTGCCGTTCGGCGACACGAGGGTCACTACCAGCAGCATGTTGGTCGAGGATTTCTTGGTCACCACGCCCGAGTTGGTGACCTCGGACGGCAGCGCCGAGGTTGCCTGCGCGACGCGGTTCTGCACGTTGACCGAGGCGATGTCGGGATCGGTGCCCACCTCGAAGGTCACGTTCAGTGAATAGCCGCCCGAATCCGACGAGGTCGACGTCATGTAGAGCATATCGTCGACGCCGTTCACCTGCGCCTCGATCGGGGCGGCGACGGTGTTCTCGACCGTCTCGGCGTTGGCGCCGGTATAGTTCGCGCTGACGCTGACGACCGGCGGAGTGATCTCGGGGAACTGGGCGACCGGCAGCGCGGCATAGCCCAGAACGCCCATGACTGTGAGGACGATCGAGATGACCAGCGCCATCTTCGGGCGGGTGATGAAGATCGACGAGAACACCAGCTCAGTTCCCGCCAGTGCCGGCGATCACCGCGTCGACGGTGACCCCGGGACGGACACGTTGCAGGCCCTCTACGATCACGGACTCGCCGGGCTGCAACCCCTCCGAGACGACGACCGCCGTGCCATAGGTCCGGCCGGTGGTAACGTAGCGCTGCTCGACGGTCTGCTGGGTGCCGACCACCAGCACGAACTCCCCGCGCTGGTCCCGCTGCACCGCAGCCAGCGGAATCATGGTGCGCTCCACCGGGTTGATCGCCTGGATCCGTACGTTCACGAAGGCCCCGTCGAGGATCAGCCGTCGTGCGTTCTCGAATTCCGCGCGCACCGCAATCGCGCCGGTCAGAGGATTGATGCGGTTCTCGACGAAAACCAGCCTGCCGGCCTCTTCCAGGTCGACGCCGTTGGGTAGACCGACGAAGACATCCGGCCCGTGATCCGGCAATTCCGCCGCGCTCGGCTCGCCATAGGCCAGCCGGACATCCAGCAACTCCTTCTCGCTGAGCGAGAACGACACGAAAATCGGTGCCTCGCGCACCAGGGTTGCCAGCGGCGCATTGCCCGGCCCCACCACGTCGCCGACACTTACCCCGATCCGGCCCAGCCTGCCATCGAATGGCGCACGCACCTCGGTGTAGCTCAGCTCCAGTTCGGCCTGCCGGACCGCTGCCTGCGCTGCCCGGACATCCGCCTCCGCCGCCAGCTTGTTTGCCTGCGCCACGTCCTGCTCGGACTGCGGTATGGCTTCGCGGGCGACCAGCTCCGATTTGCGCTCCAACTCGATCGTGGCGAGATCCAGGTTTGCCTCGGCCCGGGCCAGGTCCGCGCGCCGGCTTTCCAGTGTCGCTTCGTAAGACTCTGGTTCGATTACGAACAGCAACTCGCCGGCGGACACCGCGGCGCCATCGGTGATCAGGGCTTCGTCGAGGTAGCCATTGACCCGCGCCACCAGTTCGATCCGGTCTTTCGCTTCGCCCCGACCGACGAATGTCGCCTCCTCGGTGATCTCCTCCGTATACGCGGCAGCCACAACGACCTTCGGAGGCGGCGTGTCCTGAGCACCGGCTGTTGCTGCGGCAAAGACCATCCCCAAGACAAGCATTCTCATCAGTGGCACCATGATTCTATTTGGTTGCCTGAACGCTAACAGCAGCGGATGGATTTCCAAAACTCGGAGAACGGCGTGGGTTCGGTGCGATCTACCCCGATGGAGTGGACCGGTTTCAGAAGTTTTCTGAGATAACCGGGTGAAGGCCTTTTGGCGGGCTGAATGGAATGCCCCTCTGAAGGGGGCCACCAACAGGTTATATCTACCCCTCTATTTGGAGGACCAGAAGATGGCAGGGAAGCGAGTGAAGCCCGAGACCATTGTCACGAAGCTTCGGCAGATTGAGGTGCTGCAAGGGTAAGGAATGAATGTCGCGGACGCGGTGCGCCAGATCAGCGACACACAGCAGACATTCTAACAGTAGACATACTAACGGTGACGTAGCCAGTACGGCGGCATGAGTCGGGATCGACTGAAGCGCCTGAAGGAGTTGTAGAAGGAGAACCAGCGGCTGCGGCGTGCTGTTTCCGATCTGGCGCTCGAGAGGCTGATCCTGACGGAGGCGGCAAAGGTAAACCCCTGCGCCCTTCACGCCGTCGCAGATGCATAGACCGCGTGTGACAGACCCTTGGCATGTCCGAACGCCGGGCCTGCCGCACGCTCGGCCAGCACCGCTCGACCCAGCGCAAGGCTCCCGTGGGGGCGGACGAAAAGCAGCTCACCGCGGACATCACCAGGTTGGCACGACAGTACGGCCGCTATGGCTATCGTCCAGTTACGGCGCTGCTGAACCAGGCTGGCTGGCATGTGAATCACCAGCGGGTCGAGCGGCGAACCATCAGTCCGAGGACGATGGCAAGCGGAGGCGTGAAGGGCGGAAGGCTCCATCAAAGCAGAGAAAGCGCTGCCGGCTTTGGCTCAACGAGGGATCGTGCATACGGCTGCGGCCGGAACGGCCGAACCACGTCTGGTCCTTCTACTTCGTCCGGGACCGGACCCATGACGGTCGTCGGCGATGCTGTTACCCAATCACTTCAAGCTCTTCGATCTGTCTGGGTTTGGCGCATTGGGGAAACCAATTGTGATCGAGGCTGAACGAGGTAGCGCATGTTGTCTTACTCGGCCTATCTGTGGACCACGTTGGACGACAAGCTGCCAGGCCCGCTAGAAAATCCTTGGAATAAAAGTGTTTTATGTATGGTGGCGGAGACGAAGGGATTCGAACCCTCGAGACGGTTTAAGCCGTCTACTCCCTTAGCAGGGGAGCGCCTTCGACCACTCGGCCACGTCTCCGAGGACGCGTATAGCCAAGCAAACATGGAGACTACAAGGCGAAACTGGCCCCTTCCCGAAAAAAATCCAGAACCCCAAAGCCGGCTAAGATGGCACCGAAAGGCACTGGGTTCGGGCATGATCCGGTCAATTTTCCCTAACACAGAAGCGCGCTGAATACGTGGGGGCAATCCAGCCGGGCGCGCCGCGCTTGCGTTCGCAAATAACGCAATGGCCCAGATCGCGCGCCTTCCTCTTGGGCTGCGTCGAGACGGAGTCTTGCTGGTGGCCAAAGCCTGGTGATCTCGAGTTTCTCGGTTGCCGCATACCCCGTTCGCAGTCGTCCCCATCGCGCAAGCCTTCGAGCACGATGCGGATCTTCTTCACCGGGGAATGCTGTTTGCGGGTACGACGGTAGAAGTCCCGTCGAGGCGCTTCGAGACCGGACAAAGTGCGTTGACCCACTACCTACCGGTAGGTAATATTCACGGGCTCTGTACCCTATCAGGTCTGCGGCGGCCTTCCCTTGACCGAGCCAATCAACCGGAGAAAACGATGAAGACCATCGCGATGATCGGCCTCGGGATGGTCTCGGGTACGCATGCTGCGGCGATTGCCGACATCGGTGATCGTGTCGTGCTTGGAGGGGTGATGTCCACTTCTCCAGACAAGGCGCGCGCCTTTGCCGCGGACTTTGCTGCGAAGCATGGTCTACCTGAGCCCAAGGTCTACGAAAGCGTCGAACAAATCGCGTCAAACCCTGAGATCGATTTTGCGCTGGTCTGCACGCCGCCGAATGCGCGGCAGGAGATTGTCGATGCGCTGGTTGCCGCCCGAAAGCCGATCCTGCTTGAGAAGCCGATCGAGCGCACGCTGGAGGCCGCCGAGAAGATCGTCGCCACGTGCGAGAGCGCCGGCGTGCCGCTGGGGATCATGTTCCAGCACCGGGTCCGCGAGGCCTCGGTAAAGTTGGCCGGGATGCTGAAGGCACAGGCTTTCGGAGAAATCGCGCTGGTCGAGATCGTCGTTCCGTGGTGGCGGGAACAGGCCTACTATGACGAGCCGGGCCGGGGCAGCTATGCCCGGGACGGTGGCGGGGTGCTGATCAGTCAGGCGATCCATACGATGGATCTTGCGCTGTCGCTGGTCGGGCCGGTCTCGGCGGTGCAGGCGATGGCGCGGACGAGTGCGCTGCACAGGATGGAGTCCGAGGATGTCGTGACCGCGGGGCTGGAGTTCGCCAGCGGGGCGATCGGGACGCTCTATGCATCGACCGCCAGCTTTCCCGGGCGGCCCGAGAGCATTACCGTCCACGGAACAGAAGGGTCGGCGCTGCTGGCGCGCGGCGAGTTGCAGGTCGACTTGCGCGATGGGAGCACCGAGACCTTCGGCGCCGCCGGCGGCACCGGAGGCGGTGCCGACCCAATGGCCTTTACCCACGCCTGGCACCAGGGTGTGATCGAGGACTTTGCCGAAGCGCTGGATGCAGGGCGCCCTCCGCTTGCCACCGGGCGGGAGGCGCTGGAGGTTCATCGCCTTATCGCCGCGCTCGAGACCTCGTCGTGGGAGGGGCGCCTGATCCGCCTTGCGGATCTGGTCTGACGGTCAAGAAGGGCCGCAGTTCCGCCTAGCGGCGGTTTTTTCTGCCAGACTGGACAGAGTGCTGGACACCAAAAACATCGCATGTTTCCCTGCGGGCGCGGGATACGCCTCCCGCATCCGCCTGCCACGACGCGGGCCAACGTTTGTCCGATCTACCGGACACTGAAGGAGGAAAAGCATGCGTTTCACCACATCGACCGCGCTTGCCGGGGCGCTTGCCCTTGGCCTGGCCGCCACGGCAGGGGCTCAGACCACCACCCTGCGGATCCAGAACCACCAAGCGCCCGATTCGACCTCGGGCCGGCTGATCGGCGAGTTCGTGGAGAACGTTCACGCCATGTCGGGCGGCGATATCGCCATCGAGATGTTCTATTCCTCCGCCGTCGTCGCCTCGGCCGAGACTTTCGATGCTGCCGCGGACGGGATTCTCGACTGCGACATGACGAACGGTTCGTACCAGACCGGCAAGAATCCCGCCTTCCAGTTCGTCGCCGACACGATGGGCGGCTATGACACGCCCATGCAATACCAGGCATGGGTGAATTTCGGCGGCGGGCGCGAGCTGATCAACGATCTCTACAACGAATTCGGCATGACCTTCGTGGGCGCGCATGTCGGCGGTCAGGAGTCGCTGAACTCGACCAAGCCGCTGAACGGCCCCGACGATCTGAAGGACTGGAAATTCCGCTCGCCTCCGGGGATGGAGTCGGAGATCTTCGCGAACCTCGGCGCCTCGCCGATCGTGATGGATTTCACCGAGATCTTCACCGCGCTCGAGACCGGGATCATCGACGGTGCCGACGCCTCGACGCTGGCGGTTAACGTGGGTCTCGGGATCTACGACGTCGCCAAGCACACGACCTTCCCGGGGTTCCATTCGATGTCATCCGATCACCTGGCGTGCCGGACCGAGGTTTGGGAAGCCATGCCGGAAGCGCACCAGGCAATTATCCGCACCGCCGAGAAGGCGCTGGCAATGGATCTGATCATGCTCACCCTGGTCGAGAACGGCGAGGCGCTGGCCGACCTGCCCGGGAAGGGCGTAACGATCTACGACTGGTCGGCCGAGGATCGCGCGACCTTCCGTGATGCGGCGCAGACTGCCTGGGACGACTGGGCGACCCGTTCGCCCGAGACGCAGGAGTTCGTGGACAGCCACAAGACCTTCATCAAACGGATCGGTTTGAGCGAGTAAGGCGTTAAGCATACTTCATCATGAAAAAGGCCCGGGCGCGGAAGCGCCCGGGCCTTGGCTTTTTGGGCTGATCCCCCTCAGGCCGCTTTCTTCACCTGAGGGCGTGCTTGATCCTCGATCAACGCGGCGTGCAAGGCCGAAATCGCCTGGTTCACCGACTCGCGCGGCACGGCGAATTGCGCATCCACGTTGCGGGGCGTCTGGTGCGCGGCGATCACCTCGATATCAGCCTGTTCCAGCGCGATGAGGCCACGGCTGAGCACCCGCAGACCGCTCAGGTCGCTGCCGATGGCTGCCACGATGGACAACGAACGTGCGCTTATGTCGGCGTTGGGATAGGTGCCTTCGAGGTCAGCGATCACCCGCCGCACGACCTTCAGCGAGGCCTCTACATAGTGGGTGATCGTATTGGCGTTCGACGTCTTGGACACGATCCGCACATTATGCCGCTTGAGCGCGTCCAGCGTGGTCGCGTCATAACCTTTCACGCCGACCATGTCCTGCTCGAAAAGTTCCAGCGCCACAACGCTAAGGCCGGTGACGATCTCGACTGCCGGATCCTCTCCGGCCTTGTCGTCAATCAGCGTGCCGGGATCGCCCGGATCGAACGCGTTGGTCACGCGCAGCGGAATCGAGGCCTGCCGCAGGATCTTGGCGGCGTTCGGGTGGATCGCCTCCATCCCCATGTTCGCCAGCTGATCGGCCACGTCGTAGTTCGTGTGCCCCAGTTTGCGCACCGCATCTTCGCCCACCAACTTGGGGTCGGCCGAGGACAGGTGGAACTCCTTGTGGATGATCGCCTGTGCCGCGCCGGTGTGGGCCGCGATGTTCGAGAAGGTGACCTCGGAATAGCCGCGGTCGTACTCGCGCATCAGGCCCTCGGCGCATTGGGCATAGCCGGTGACGATGGGCAGTTCGCGCGTAAGGTCCACGTCGTCGAGCCCGGCGGCGATGCGCTCGGCAAGGCTGTACTCGCCCTCGTTCCGCCAGCCACTCAGGTCGACGAAGCGGGCGTTTACGCCGGAGCGCTGCAGCAGCAGGCTGGTGACGAATGCGGAATGCGCCTCGCCCAAGCCGGATAAAAGCTCGCGGACGACCATCATGTGGCTCGACAGCCGGAAATGGCCGTAGGAGCAGAGACGCTGCAGATCGAACAGGCAGGAGCGCGCGCCCTCGATCCGCTCGCGCACGAAGTCATCGGCCAGCGCCAGATCGGCGCTGTCGTCCAGAACGGCGTGATGCGCCTCGGTCATTGCGGCCGAAACCTTGGTCAGCGCCGAAAGCCAAGCGTGGTCGTCGTCGGCATTGGCGAACAGCGCGTAGACGCCGGGTGTACCGGATTTCTTATGTTCCAGCAGCAGGTCGGTGATGCCGCCGAAGGCCGACACCACGAAAACGCGGTGGTAGAGGTCTTCGTCGGTGCGATTGCCGATGAACAGCGTGTCGCGCAAGTCGCGCACGCGGCTCATCGAGGTGCCGCCGATCTTCTCGACGGTATGTTCGGGAAAAGCCATGTATGGAAATGCCCGGCGCGGGGCCGGGCTCCTCTGTTGTCAGCTATCGACCAGCGCGTAAGAGCCGTCGGCCTGGTGAACTTCCTTGCCGGTAACCGGCGGGTTGAAGCAGCAGGCCATTACCAGCTCTTCCTCGGCGCGGAGGATGTGGCGGTCGTGCTGGTCGAGCGCGTACATGACGCCGGGCAGGATCTCGTGCGTCTGGCCGGTACCCAGATCGGTGATCGAGCCCTTGCCTTTCATGCAGAACACGCTCTCGAAGTGGTTCTTGTACTCGAACTCGTGCTCCGAGCCCGCGTTCAGCGTGGTGATGTGGAACGAGAAGCCCATGTTGTCGTCGGCCAGCAGCATGCGGACCGAGGTCCACTGGGCGTCCGACACCACGCGGTGCGGTTCGGCTTCGGGGATCTTGTTCAGGTCGCGAACGATCATGGAATTACTCCGCGGCGATGGTCTTGGGGGAGGAAACCACGTCTTTCGCGGCTTCCAGCACGATGTTCAGGCCCTTGCGGAACGTGTCCTCGGGCGTGGTCAGCGGCGCGAGCACCTTGACCACCTGATCGTCGGGACCGGAGGTCTCGATGATCAGGCCTTTCTCAAAGGCGCGGCTGCAGATCTCCGAAGCCAGATCACCGGTGCCGACGTCGACGCCCTGCATCAGGCCGCGTCCCTTGAGGAAGGCGCCGGGTACCAGGTCGGCCAATTTCTGCAGGCCGTCTGTCAGGATTTCAGCCTTGGCGGCCAGTTCCTTCTGGAAGGCGTCGTCGGCCCAGAATTTCTCGATCGCGACACGCGCGGTCACGAAGGCATGGGTGTTGCCGCGGAACGTGCCGTTGTGCTCGGCCGGGCCGAACACGTCATGGCCAGGGCGGACCAGCACGGCGGCGAAGGGCAGGCCGAAGCCCGACAGCGACTTCGCCATCGTGACGATGTCCGGCGTAACGCCCATCTCCTCGAACGAGAAGAATGTGCCGGTGCGGCCGCAACCGGCCTGGATGTCATCGATGATCAGAAGCGCACCGTGGTCCTTGGCGATCTGCGCGATCTGGCGAACCCACTCGGGGCTGGCGGCGGTCAGGCCGCCCTCGCCCTGGACGGTCTCGAGCATGATTGCGGCGGGCGCGTCCAACCCGCTGGACGCGTCGTTCAGCATTGTCTCCAGCAGAACTGCCGTATCCGCATCGCCCATGTAGCCGTCATAGGGCAGGCGTGTGACGCCGTTCAGCGGCATCGCGGCGCCGCCCCTGTGATAGCCGTTGCCGGTCGCGGCCAGCGCGCCCATGGTCACGCCGTGGAAGCCGTTGGTAAAGGCGACGATATTGGTGCGGCCGGTGACCTTGCGGGCGATCTTCATCGCAGCCTCTACGGCGTTCGCACCGGTCGGGCCGGTGAACATCAGCCGGTGGTCCATCTCGCGCGGCTTCAGGATGTGGCGCTCGAATGCGTCAAGGAACTGCGCCTTCGTGTCGGTATGCAGATCCAGGCCGTGCGCGATGCCGTCGCCGGCAATGTGCTCGACCAGCGCGGCCTTCATGTCCGGGTCATTGTGCCCATAGTTCAGCGACGAGCAGCCTGCCAGGAAGTCGATGTACTCGCGACCGCTCGCGTCGGTCATGATCGAGCCGCTGGCCTTGGTGAACAGTTTGTCAAACCCGCGGCAGTAGCTGCGGGCTTCGGATTCGCGTCGGGAAAAGATCGAGATATCGGCTGACGTGTCAGTCGGCATGAGAAAGTCCTCGGTTATGTAAGGGGTCCGGCGTCGCGCGGTGCGCTCAGGCGGCCTGGCGCGCGCGGTCGGCCATGTCGATGGTGACCATGTTTTCGGTGGCGTGCTTGCCGTCGAAATGGTCGTCACGGGTGAAGTAGGGCTCGGCATCCAGCTCGCCGCCCTGCGATTTTGCAAACTTGCGGAACAGCGCCCACGAAGCGTCGTTGTCGCCGGTGATAGTGGTCTTCAGGCGCTCGACCTCGTCGCATTCGTCGCGGCCGTAGAGGTGGTTGAGCATCTGCAGACCCAGGCCCATGCCTCGGGCCTTCGGCGAGACGGCAACCTGCCAGATGAACAGCGTGTCCGGCGTGTCGGGCACGACATAGCCCGATACCCAGCCCACGACTTCGCCGTCCAACTCTGCGGCCACGCAGGTGTCGCGGAAATGGTCGCACTGGATCAGGTTGCAGTACATCGAGTTCTCGTCCAGCGGCTTGCACTGCTTGACCAGGTCCCACACGGCCGCACCGTCTTCCGACGTCGGCTTGCGCAGGACGGGCTGCGCCGGGCTTGGCTTCTTCAGCAGTTCCAAGTTGTCTGGCATCTGGACCGTTCCTCCGATTTGCTTCGATAGACTAAGTAGCGTGCGGGCCATTTGGTTTCAACATCGAAGGAAAATTTCCGCTCATAGCGGTGTATGGTGTGCGGAAAGCCTAGTGAAATATAGGGTTCAAGCGCCATAACGCTTTGTTAATCGAAGTGTGTCGTTTCGGTGAAAAGTTGAAACCCCTTGCGCGATCTGCAAATGTTGGGGGTCGCTCAACCGCCAGCCCGCCGGAGTTCGCATGGACCGCACCGATGCCAGCCTGATTGCCCTGCGCCGCATCCTCCGCGCGACCGAGCTTTTCGGCCGCGAGCTGGCCCGCTCGGCGGGGCTGACGGCGGTGCAGTTCCGCGTGCTTCAGGTCGTCAATGAAAAGGGCAGCTGTACCGCGAAGGAGATTTCCCAGCGGATGCGCGTCTCGCAGGCGACGGTGACGGCGCTGGTGGATCGGCTGGTCAAGCAGGGGATGGTGGTCCGCGAGAAGTCGCAGGCCGACCGCCGGCAGACGAATATCCTTGTGACCGAGAAGGGCCACAGCACAATCGAGGATGCGCCCGACCCGCTCCAGCAGCGCTATGTCGGCAAGTTCGAGGCGCTCGACGACTGGGAGCAGGCGATGGTCGTCGCCTCGCTCGAGCGGGTCGCAGCAATGCTGGATGCTGCCGAACTCGACGCCTCGCCCGTGCTCGATACGGGCGACATCGGACGAACGAGCGAAGCGAGTGATGTCCGCGGCGCGGTCTGATCGTCTGCACGAAGTTGACAGGTCAGGTTTGATCGGCAACCCTTTCGGGGTCTAGCCGCCATCACGGACTTGACGCGCGGGGGCAGCGCCTCAGATGCCTTCAATAACAAGAAGGTGCACCGAACCCGCGCCGACAAAAGGGAGAGTTTTCATGAAGAACGTGCTGCTGACCAGCGCGGCCATCCTGACGCTTGGCGTCGGGGCCACCCATGCCCAGGACCTGAAATTCCCGGTGGGCGAGGGGGGCTTCAATTGGGACAGTTTCCAGGCCTTCGCCGACACCAATGACCTGTCGGGCCAGACGTTGAACGTCTTCGGGCCCTGGCGTGGCGACGACCAGGCCCTGGCCGAGAGCATCTGGGCCTATTTCGAACAGGCGACCGGCGCTTCGGTGAACTACTCGTCGTCCGAAAACTACGAGCAGCAGATCGTCATCGACGCCGAGGCGGGAAGCCCGCCCGATATCGCGATTCTGCCGCAGCCCGGGCTGATCCAGAACCTCGTCTCCAAGGGCTTCGTCGAGCCGCTGGGCGACGAGACGGCGCAATGGCTCGAGGACAACTACGCCGCCGGGTCCAGCTGGCGCGGTATTGGCACGTACACCGGGCCGGACGGCGAGGATCGGCTATATGCCTTTCCCTACAAGATCGATGTAAAATCGCTGGTCTGGTACGTGCCGGACAACTTCTATGATGCCGGCTACGAAGTGCCCGAGACCATGGAAGAGCTCAAGGCGCTCGAAGAGCAGATGATCGCCGACGGCGAGACGCCCTGGTGCATCGGTCTGGGTTCGGGCGGCGCTACCGGCTGGCCGGCGACCGACTGGGTCGAGGATCTGATGCTGAGGACGCATCCGCCAGAGGTCTACGACCAGTGGGTGTCGAACGAGATGCCGTTCGACGATCCCAAGGTCATCGAGGTGATCGAGAAGTTCGGCGAGGTCGCCAAGACCGAGGAAATGGTCGCTGGCGGCGTTTCGGCCGTGGGCGCGACGGACTTCCGCGAAAGCCCGGGCGGCATGTTCACCTCTCCGCCGCAGTGCTACATGCATCGGCAAGCCTCGTTCATCCCGACTTTCTTCCCGGATGGGACCGAGATCGGCGTGGACGCGGACTTCTTCTACTTCCCCGCCTCCGAGAGCGTCGATCTCGGCAAGCCGGTGCTGGGCGCGGGTACGCTGGCGTTCATCACCAACGACACGCCCGCCGCTCGGACGTTCGTCGAGTTCCTGAAGACGCCGATCGCGCATGAGCTGTGGATGGCGCAAAGCGGCTTCCTGACGCCGTATTCGGGCGTGAACACCGACCTCTACGGTGATCCGACGCTCAAGAAGATGGGTGATATCCTTCTGAACGCGACGACATTCCGCTTCGACGGCTCGGACCTGATGCCGGCCGCAGTGGGCGCGGGCACGTTCTGGACCGGTATGATCGACTATGTCGGCGGCAAGTCGGCCGAGGACGTCGCCTCCGAAATCCAGTCCAGCTGGGACGCGATTAAGTAAGGCGCTTGCGCCGCAGGGGTTCCGGTGTGTCCGGGGCCCCCAACCGCCCGGGAAACGGGCCGCCACATTGACAGGGAGTGACCATGCATCCGGCCTTGCAGGGTTTGTTGACCGTCCTTCTCGGCGTCGGCGGATGCGTCGGGTACTTCTATTTCTCGAACCAGTTTCTGGACAAGGTGCTGTTCCCTGCCAGCGGGCCGAACGCCGGGCGGAACATCAACCGGGCGAACCAAATCCGCCCGTGGTTGTTCCTTGGCCCGGCGATCCTCGTGCTGGGGCTTTACCTGGCCTATCCGGTGGTCGCGACCTTCTGGCTTTCGCTGACTGACCGAGACCAGGGCAATGCTTTCGTGGGTCTGGCGAACTACCAGCAGATGCTGGCCGAACCGAAGTTCGTCGAGGCGATCCGCAACAACATGCTCTGGCTAATCGTGGTGCCCGCGCTGTCGACAGCGTTCGGGTTGCTTGCGGCGCAACTGACCGACCGGATCAAGTGGGGCAATGTTGCCAAGTCGATCATTTTCATGCCGATGGCGATTTCGTTCGTCGGCGCCTCGGTGATCTGGAAGCTGATCTACGACACCCGCCCCGAGGGTGCGGATCAGATCGGCATTCTGAACGCCATCTGGGTCGGCTTCGAGCCGGGCATCTGGTCGTTTCTGTTCCTGCGGCTGCTGCCGGCGGTCCTGCTGCTGGGCTTCGCCGCGATGGTCGCCTGGGGGGCGTGGCTGTTCGCGAAGCCGCTGATGGGCCGGTCGGGCCGGGGTTCATTCTGGATGGTCCCGCTTCAGTTCGCGGTCGTTGCGGCGGCGCTCTGGCTGGTATGGCTTGCGGTGACCAACACGCTGGGCGTTTTCACCGCGGAACTGCCTTATGGCCAGCCGCAGACCTGGCTGACCATCGAGCCTTGGAACAACTTCCTGCTGATGGTCGTGCTGATCTGGATCCAGACCGGTTTCGCCATGGTGATTCTCTCGGCCGCACTGCGCGGCATCCCCGAAGAAACCGTCGAGGCTGCGATCGTAGACGGCGCGAACCCGTTCCAGATCTTTTTCAAGATCAAGGTGCCGCAGATCATGACGACCATTGTTGTCGTCTGGACCACGATCACGCTGGTCGTGCTCAAGGTCTTCGACATCGTGCTGGCGATGACCAACGGGCAATGGGGCACGCAGGTTCTGGCGAACTACATGTACGACAAGATGTTCCGGTCCTTCGACTGGGGCGTCGGCTCGGCCAGCGCCATCGTCATCATGCTGCTCGTGACGCCGATCCTGGTGTGGAACGTGCGCAACGTGCGCCGCGAGATGCGCTAAGGAGGCGGGCCGATGGACAATATCGCTGGGCGCAAGTCTCACCTGACCTGGGCGGTGCACATTTCGGTGGTGCTGCTGGTGCTGATCTGGCTGTTCCCGACGGCGGGTCTGTTCGTGTCGTCCTTCCGGACCGGGGACCAGATTTCGGGATCAGGCTGGTGGGCGGCGCTTTCCACACAGGAGCGGCAGGAGCCTGCTGTGCGTATTGGTGGCGATGAGGTCGAGCGCGACGGCCAATACGTGATCGAGGGCGAGCTGTTCCCGGGCCGCGACGCCACGATCAGCGCCTGGGGCATCAGTTCCCGCGATGTCGAGGCCTACGCGCCAGGCGAAACCGCCGAAACGCGCGAGGGCAATGCGCTGACGGTCACCGAGGATGGCGCCTATTCCCTTGTCGGTCCCGAATCCTTCGAGGGCGCGCGCCTGCCGAGGGTTTTTGCAACGGCGACCTCTCCGCCGGAGTTCACCCTGGACAACTACGAGAACGTGCTGTTCAGCGGCACTTCGGGCGCGGGAGTCGGTCAATCCTTCATCAACACGGCGACCGTGGCGATCCCATCGACGATCATCCCGATCCTGATCGCCGCCTTTGCTGCGTATGCGTTGGCCTGGATGGAGTTTCCGGGCCGGGCACTGCTGGTCGCGGCGGTCGTGGCGCTGCTTGTCGTGCCCTTGCAGCTGGCCCTGATCCCGCTTTTGCAGATCCACAACGCCATCGGGATCGGCAAGACCTACATGGGCACATGGGCGGCGCACACCGCCTTCGGGATGCCGCTGGCGATATATCTGCTGCGCAACTACATGGTCGGCCTGCCGCGCGACATCATCGAGAATGCCCGTGTCGACGGCGCCACCGACTTCCAGATCTTCGTGAAGATCATTCTGCCGTTGTCTTTCCCCGCGCTCGCTTCGTTTGCGATCTTCCAGTTCCTCTGGACCTGGAACGACCTGCTTGTCGCGCTGGTGTTCCTGGGCACTGACGACGAGCGGTTGGTGCTGACCGGACGGCTGGTGAATCTGCTGGGCTCGCGCGGTGGCGACTGGGAAATCCTGGCGACTTCGGCCTTCGTGTCGATTGCGGTGCCGCTGGCGGTGTTCTTCGCCATGCAGCGCTACCTGGTGCGCGGGCTGCTTGCGGGGTCGGTGAAATGAGACAAGGGAGCGCGAACGCATGGCCGAGCTGAAGCTGACCGATGTCGGCAAGACCTACGGCGGCAAGGTCGAGGTGCTTCGGGGGATCAACCTGGACATCGCCACAGGCGAGCTGATTGTCTTCGTCGGCCCCTCAGGCTGCGGGAAGTCCACCTTGCTGCGGATGATCGCAGGGCTCGAGAAGATCACCGCCGGCACGCTCGAGATCGACGACATGGTGGTGAACGATGTGCCCCCGGCGCAGCGCGGCATCGCGATGGTGTTCCAGAGCTATGCGCTCTACCCGCACATGACCGTCTACGACAACATGGCCTTCGCCCTTCGCATCGCGAAGAAGAAGGAGGACGAGGTGCGACAGGCCGTCGAGGCGGCGGCAGAGAAACTGCAGCTGTCTGCCCTGCTGGATCGTCTGCCAAAGGAGCTCTCCGGCGGACAGCGCCAGCGCGTCGCCATCGGCCGCTCGATCGTGCGCGATCCCAAGGTCTACCTATTCGACGAGCCGCTTTCTAACCTCGACGCCGCGCTGCGCGTCGCGACACGGATCGAGATTGCCCAGTTGAAAGAGGCGATGCCCGAGTCGACGATGATCTACGTCACCCACGACCAGGTCGAGGCGATGACGCTCGCCAGCCGCATCGTGGTGCTGGCAGGCGGCGGGATCGCGCAGGTCGGCTCGCCTTTGGAACTTTACGAGCGGCCCGAGAACGAGTTCGTCGCGCAGTTCATCGGCAGCCCCAAGATGAATCTTTTGCCGGGCAAGATCACTGGGACCGGACAGCAGACGACTGTGGCGCTCGATGGCGGCGGTTCGGTCGTGTCGGATTATCCATCGACCGAGGCGATGATGGATGCGCCGGTGAATGTCGGCATCCGTCCCGAGGATTTCGTGGCGGTCGACGGCGACAGCTATGCCTATCGCGGCGAGGTTGCCATCGACGAGGCACTGGGCGAGGTCACCCTGCTCTACTACGCTGCGCCCAAGGGCGAGGAACCGGTGATCGCCAAGCTTCAGGGCATCCACCGCGACATGAAGGGCAGTACTGTCTCGCTGACCGCCGATGCGTCCAAGGTCCATATCTTCCGCAACGGCGTGTCGCTGCTCTATCCCGAAGGCCGGAACGTGACCGTCAGCCCGCACTGACGCGGCTGGACAATCGGACCATGATGGGCGAGGGCATTCGTGGTCCCGCGCGGGGGCCGGATCAGACGGAAGGACGCCTTCGTGGAACTCGCTCAGGACCCGGCTGCCCTAGACGGGCTGACCATCGCGCTGCTCGTCGCGGGACTCGCCCTGACCGGTGTGATCGCAGGCATCCTCGCGGGGTTGCTGGGCGTCGGCGGCGGTATCGTCATCGTGCCGGTGCTATTTTGGGTCCTGACGCTGCTGAACGTTGCGCCGGAATACGCGAGCCATCTTGCGGTGGCGACCTCGTTGGCCACGATCATCCCGACCTCGATTTCCTCAATGCGCTCGCACGCCAGGCGCGGTACGGTGGACAAGCCGCTGCTCAGGCTCTGGGGGCCCGGGGTCTTCGTCGGCGCGCTGATCGGTGGGCTGCTTGCAAAGGTCATTCCCGGCGACGGGCTGAGGGCGCTGTTTGGCCTTGTCGCGCTTGCAGTGGCGGTGAACATGGCGATCCCGAAGAACCTGGTGATCCAGGACCATCTGCCCATACGGGCATGGATCAACCGCACTATCGCGGGTGTGATCGGCGCGATCTCGGCGCTGATGGGGATCGGCGGCGGCACGCTTTCGGTTCCGACCCTCACCGCATTCACTTTCCCGCCGCACCGTGCTGTAGGCACCGCCGCCGCGCTGGGCCTGCTGATCGCGGTGCCCGGCGTGGTCGGCTTCGTCTGGGCCGGCTGGGGAATCGAGGATCTGCCCTGGGGCAGCCTCGGATATGTCAGCCTGCCGGCGGCGCTGCTGATCGCGCCGATGAGCTTCCTGTTTGCCCCACTCGGCGCGCGGCTTGCGCATGCACTGAACCCGGCGAACCTCAAGCGTGCCTTTGCACTTTTCCTGGCTCTGACCGCCCTGCGAATGCTGACGGCGTAACAGGCTGGCCTGCTGATCTGCATTGACGTAACAAATCAGCGGCGAAATGCCCGCACCGGGATAGAATTCCGTTGTACGGCGGCGTTCTCCGTGCAAGACAGCGGCCTCGTTCAAGAAGAGGGCCGAGGGCGGTGGATTGCCGCCCGAACGGGAGGGACGATGAGATTCTTGGGTAAACTCGCCGCGGCGATCTGCGCGTTGAACGCAGTTCTCGGAGCGGTGTTCGCCTGGCTGTCGCTGGGCATAGTGGTGGTCTGTTTCGCGGTCGTCGTACTGCGTTACGCTTTCGCCACCAGTTTCGTCTGGATGCAGGACCTGTACATCTGGCTGAGCGGAGCGATGTTCACCGCCGTCGGTGGGTTTGCACTGCTCAAGGACAGCCATGTGCGCGTCGACATCTTCTATCGTCCTGCAACCGAGCGCCGAAAGGCCTGGGTCGATCTGATCGGCTCCGTCTTGTTCCTTCTGCCCTTCATGTTCGTCGTCATCGCCTACTCATGGCCGTTCGTCAGCCGCTCCTGGTCCTATTTCGAGGGCTCGGCCAACGTCGGCGGGATGCCGGGCCTTTATATTCTCAAGACCTTCATCCTGGTCTTCGCGATCTCGGTCGCGCTGCAGGGTGTCGCGATGATCTGCCGGTCGATCCTGGTCCTTGGCGACCGCGGCGATCTGGTCCCCGACCGGATGCGCTATGACCTGCTTGCCAGCGAAGAGGGCGTCGCCTGATGGATCCCGTGCTTATCGGAGAGATCCTCTCCGGCCTGATGTTCTTCGGCATCATCGCCTTTCTGCTGCTGGGATTCCCAGTGGCATTCACGCTTGCGGGCGTCTCGCTGATGTTCGGCCTCGTGGGAATGGCCTTCGGCGTGTTCGACCCGTCGAACTTCGGCAGCCTGCCGAACCGCTACATCGGCTACATGACCAACGAGGTGCTGGTCGCGGTTCCTTTGTTCATCTTCATGGGCGTGATGCTGGAACGCTCCCGCATCGCTGAGCAGCTGCTGCTGACCATGGGCAAACTCTTCGGCAACCTGCGCGGCGGGCTTGGCCTTTCCGTCATTCTGGTGGGCGCGCTGCTGGCGGCCTCGACCGGGGTGGTCGGGGCGACCGTGGTGACGATGGGGCTTATCTCGCTTCCGGCGATGCTGCGGGCGGGGTACGACCCGCGGCTTGCGACCGGCGTGATCTGCGCCAGCGGTACGCTGGGCCAGATCATTCCGCCGTCGACGGTGCTGATCTTCATGGGGGACATGCTGTCCTCGATCAACAGCCAGGTGCAGATGGAGAAGGGCAATTTTGCGCCCGTCCCGGTCTCTGTCGGTGACCTTTTCGCCGGGGCCCTGCTACCGGGCATCATGCTGGTCGGTCTCTATATGGCCTACACGATCTTCAAGGCGATCGCAGATCCGGAGAGTTGCCCTGCGACCCCGGTCCCGCCAGAGGAGAAACAGCACCTGCTGCGTGAGGTCTTCGTCGCCCTTCTACCGCCTTTGCTGCTGATCATCGCGGTTCTAGGCTCGATCCTTGGCGGCATCGCCACCCCGACCGAGGCAGCCTCGGTCGGCGCGGTCGGCGCGATGATCTTGGCTGCACTGCGCTTGCGGCTGTCGTTCACGGTCTTGCGCGAAACGGCTGTCGCGACGGCGACGATCACCTGCATGGTGTTCATCATCCTGTTCGGGGCCTCGGTCTTCTCGATTGTGTTCCGCCTGATGGGGGGTGACAACCTTGTGCACGAGGTTCTGTCGTCGCTGCCTGGCGGACGTCTCGTAGCTGTCGCGGTGGTGATGGCGGTGATGTTCCTGCTGGGCTTCATCCTCGACACGTTCGAGATCATCTTCATCGTGATCCCGATCACCGCCCCGGTTCTGCTGGCGCTGGATATCGACCCGGTGTGGCTGGGCGTGCTGGTCGGCGTGAACCTGCAGACATCGTTCCTGACGCCGCCCTTCGGGTTTGCGCTGTTCTATCTGCGCGGCGTCGCGCCGAACTCGGTGAAGACCGGAGATATCTACCGAGGCGTACTACCCTTTGTGGTTCTGCAGATCATCGGCATCGCGATCCTGTTTATCTTCCCGCAGATCGTCACATGGCTGCCGAAAGTGGCGGCGGGCTGACGGTCGAAGGCTTCTGTCATCCCGGCAACCGAAGGCAGAGGAAATGATCGTCGCGGGACTGCCCGTTGATCCGGACGCTATCGGGATGGGTGGCCACGAGGTCGAACCCGTGCCGGCGATAGAAGGCGATCGCGCGCAGGTTTTCGGTGTCGACATAGAGTTCGAGCCGCGCCAGCCTGAGATGCCGCGCTTCCGAGATGACACCTGACATCAGCGCATCCGCGGCGCCGCCGCCCTGATGGTCGGTTCTAACGAAGAACGGGCCCAACTCGGCCCGGTGCCGGATGCGGGCGAGCGGCGATAGACGGATCCCGCAAAAGCCGACCATGTGGGTCCCACGGAAAACACCGCGCAGCGCGCCCGACCTCAGGATAGCGCCGCAACGGTCGACATCCGCAGCTTTGGCCTCGTCGAGGGTGATCAGGAAGCCAAGCGGGAAGTCCCGGGTGCCCTCGATCCGCAGGTCGCGCCAAGCCTTGGCGTCCTCCGGTGTGAGCGCGCGATAGGTGAAGGTTGACTGCATGGCGCCACCTAATCAGCCAAGAAAAAAGCCCGGGCCGAGGCCCGGGCTTCGTCGTTCGGGATGTCTGCCGGGATCAGAGATCCAGATACTGTTGCCGGGCCTGGATGAAGGCGCCGTCGATCTGCTCGGTGCGGCTGCGCAGCAGCTTCAGCGCCTCGAGGAAGCTGGCGGTGGTGCGCTTGGTCAGGTCGTCGTCGCTGTCCTGCAGCTCCTGAATCAGCTCTTTCGAGGCGGCGGCGCCAGCCTGGACGATCTCGTCCGGGAACTGCTGTACGTTCACGCCGTGGTCGTTGACCAGCGTCTGCAGCGCGCGCGGGTCGTTGGCGTAGAAGTCCGAGGCGACCTGGTCGTATTCGGCCGCGCAGACATATTCGACGATGGCCTGCAGGTCTTCGGGCAGTTCGGCGAACTTGGCCTTGTCGACGACCAACTCGGTTGCGAGGCCCGGCTCGACGAAAGACGGGAAGTAGTAGTTCTTCGCCACCTGGTAGAAGCCCAGGGCAAGGTCATTGTAGGGGCCGACGAACTCGGCGGCGTCCAGCGTGCCCGACTGCAGAGCCTGGAAGATCTCGCCGCCGGCCATGTTAGTGACGGTGGCGCCCAGCTTCTCCCATACGCGGCCGCCGAGGCCGGGGGTGCGGAAGCGCAGGCCCTTGATGCTGTCGAGCCCGGCCAGTTCCTCGCGGAACCAGCCGCCGGCCTGGGTGCCGGTGTTGCCCGACAGGAAGCCCTTGACGCCGAACTGGTCGTAGATCTCGTCCCACAGCTCCTGGCCGCCCATGTAGCGAACCCATGCGGTCAGTTCGCGCGCGGTCATGCCGAAGGGCACGCCGGTGAAGAACGACAGGGCGGTCGACTTGTTCTGCCAGTAGTAGGCTGCGCCGTGGCTCATTTCGGCGGTGCCGTCGATCACGGCGTCCAACGACTGCAGCGGCGGGACCAGTTCGCCGGCAGAGTAGACCTGAACAGTCAGCCGTCCGCCCGAGGCGGCGGTGATGCGGTCGGCCAGGCGTTGTGCGCCAACACCCAGGCCGGGGAAGTTCTTGGGCCAGGTTGTGACCATGCGCCAGGTGATCTTGTCCTGCGCGATGGCCGGTGCAGCCAGAGCGATAGCGCCAGCGCCGATTGCGGCGCTGCTGATAAACTTGCGACGATCCATCAATATCCTCCCAGACGTCGAAACCCTGCGGCTAGTTCTCAGCCACGAAGGTGCGCGCAATGGTTTTCATAGTGTCCCTGCCTTGTCCATAGCCTTGCAAGGGGCGGTGGAATCCGCGCTCTTGGGTTCCCTTGCGTCAATCTCGTTTGACAGCCCGAGGCCATCTGGCTATTCATCCTACCAAATAATCCGGCGGGCAATTCTGGCCCGACCATTGGGGGAAACGTGACCGATCCGCAGCAGCCCTGGGTATCAGGCTCGCACGCCGCCGCGCGTGCGATCGGAACCGCGATCATCAACGGAGAGTTCGCCGAGGGCGAGCGCCTGCCGCTGGAGGCTGAGCTTGCCGCCACCTTCGCGGTTTCTCGCAATACGCTGCGCGAGGCGATGCGCCTGCTGGTGGCGAAGGGCATGGTCGAGATCGCTCCGCGTCGGGGCTCGGTGGTGTTGCCGCGCGAGCGCTGGAATGCCCTCGACATCGACCTGATCGAATGGTCCACCGGACCCGCGGGTGCGGACGCCGGCTTCATGCACGAGATTCTGCGCGTCCGTGAAATGGTCGAACCCTTTGCCGCCTCGGATGCCGCGCGCAACGCGACCGAGGAGCAGGTCGCCCGGATCTTCGAGGTTCTCACGCGGATGGAGCAGACCGCCGAGGGACGCGATCACGCGGCCTCGGTCGAGGCAGACCTCGAGTTTCACCTCGCCGTCGCGGACGCTACAGGGAACCGGTTCATCGCCTGCATCGCGCGGGCGATCATGCAGGCGCTGCGGGCGAATTTCGACGCGCTGATCGCCGTGCCGGGCAACTTCCTGCGCAACGTGCCGAACCACCGTGCCGTGGCCGAGAGGATCGCCGCGCGCGACCCCGAGGGTGCGCGCCTGGCGATGCAGCAGGTGCTGCGGCAGGCCGAGTCCGACACTGACCTGATGTTCGCTTCCGAGGCTGCCGCCCGGGACGACTGATCTTCATCAACGGAGGATTTTCATGAAGACCAAACTTCTGGCGACGCTCGCCATGTCCGTGGCTTTCGCCGCTCCGGCGCTGGCCGACTACCCCGAGCGCCCGATCACCCTGATCGTGCCCTGGTCCGCCGGCGGCGGCACCGATGCCGTGGGCCGCACCGTGGCCGAAGGCCTGAGCGCCGAGCTGGGCGTGCCGGTCAACGTTGTGAACCGGACCGGCGCGGGCGGCATCGTCGGCCACACCGCGATGATCGAGGCCGATCCGGACGGCTACACCATCGGACTCGCCACCGCGGAGATCACCACCTATGCCGCGATCGGCACGTCCGAGATCGGTCCCGAGAACATGACCCCGATCGGGCTGGTGAACTTTGACGCTTCAGCCTTCAACGTGCATGCGAACAGCGAATGGGAAGACGCCGCCGCCGCGCTTGAGGCGATCAAGGCGAACCCGGGCGAGTACAAGGCCTCGGGCTTCCCGGTGGGCGCCGCCTATCACCTGGCCTTCGCGGGCTTCCTGAACGCCAACGGCATCGATCCGAAATCCGTGCCGGTCGTTCCCAGCCAGGGCGCCGCACCGGGCTTCCAGGAACTGGTCGCGGGTGGTGTCGCTATCGTCCCGTCCTCGCTGCCCGAGGCGGACTCGATGCGCAGCGCGGGCCTCGTAAAGACGCTGGCCGTGCTGTCGGCCGAGCGGCTTGAGGCCTATCCGGATGTGCCCACCGCCGAAGAGGCCGTCGGCACCGCCTCGGTCGGCGGCACCTGGCGTGGGATCGTCGGCCCCGAAGGCCTGGACGCGGACGCCGCTGGTAAGCTGGAAGCAGCGCTGCAGACCGTCTTCGAAGGCGAGAAGTTCCAGGAGTTCATGGCCTCGCGTGGCTTCGGCGTGCGCTGGCTGGCCTCGGAGGACTTCGGTGCCTTCATGACCGACGCCGCCGCTTCGAACGCCGAAGTGATCGGCAAGCTCGGCCTCGGCCAGTAAGCAAAAGGGGAGTGTCCGCGCATGAAGTTCAATGACGCGATCCTCGGGGGCGTCTTCGTCATCGTCTCGCTGCTCATCCTGCTGGAAGCGCGGACATTCCCGACCCTCCCGGATCAGCCGCTTGGTCCGGGTACCTTTCCCACGATCATTGCCGGTGTGATGCTGCTGGGCGGCGCCGGGCTTATCCTGTCGGGGCTGCGCCATCGCGCGCCTGCCCTGGCTATTGCCGACTGGATGCGCACCCCGGGCGGACTTCGCCGGATGCTGGCGGTGCCGCTGTTCGTGGTCGCCTACATCCTGCTGTCCAAACCGGTCGGCTTTCCCATCGTCGTTCCCGCGCTTCTGCTTCTGATGCTGCTCAACAACGGTGTGCGCCCGGTGAATGCGCTGCTGACCGCGGCGGGCGCGTCGCTGGCGATCTGGCTTCTGTTCGCGAAACTGCTGATGGTGCCGCTGCCGCTGGGTATCCTGACTGAGGTGATCTACTGATGGATGCGCTACTTGCCGCCACCGGCGCCGTTTTCGTGCCCGAGGTCCTGCTGGTCATCGTAGCCGCCGCGATCTACGGACTGGCCATCGGCTCGGTCCCCGGGCTGACCGCCACGATGGGCACGGCGCTGATCGTGCCGCTGACCTTCTTCCTCGACCCGATCCCGGCGATCGGCGCCATCGTCGCTGCAACCAGCATGGCGATCTTTGCCGGGGACATTCCCGGCGCGCTGCTGCGCATCCCCGGCACACCGGCCTCGGCCGCCTATACCGACGAGGCGTTCCGCATGCGCGAGAAGGGCCAGGTCGAGCTGGCGCTGGGCGTGAACCTCGTCTGCTCGGTCATTGGCGGGCTGGTGGGGGTCGCTATCCTGATCTTAGCGGCACCGCAGATCGCGCGCTTCTCGCTTGGCTTCTCCAGCTATGAGTATTTCTGGCTGGCGCTGCTGGGCCTTTCCTGCGCGGTCATGGTCAGCACCGGTCCGGCGGTTAAAGGTGTCCTGTCGCTCTGCATCGGGCTTATGCTGTCGACCATCGGTATCGACGTGGTCATGGGCATCCGCCGCTTTACTTTCGGCGATACCGAGCTGATCGGCGGCATTTCGATCATCCCGGTTCTGATCGGCATGTTCGCGATCACCGAGATCCTGCGCAAATCGGCCGACCCGCAGCAGCCGCCGCAAGTGCCGCCGCTGCGCGTGAGCGCGATGCTCCACGGCGTTGGCGGCACGATCTGGCGCTACAAGGGCGGTGTCGCGCGGTCGTCCGTGCTGGGTTCGGTCATCGGCGCGCTTCCCGGCGCAGGCGCGGATATCGCAAGCTGGATCGCGTTCGCGCTGTCCAAGCGGTTCTCGCGCACGCCCGAGAAGTTCGGCACCGGCCACCCCGAGGGCATCGTCAGCGCCTCCAGCGCCAACAACGCCTCGCTTTCGGGCGCCTATGTGCCCAGCCTCGTCTTCGGCATCCCGGGCGACACGATCACCGCGATTCTGATCGGCGTGCTGCTGATGAAGGGGATCACGCCCGGACCGATGGTTTTTGTCATGGACGCAGGCCTGGTCAACGCGATCTTCGTCGTCTTCATCCTTGCGAACCTGATCATGCTGCCACTGGGCGTTGTCGCCATCCTGGGCTCGCGCCGGTTGCTGTCCATTCCGCAGCGGGCGTTGTTCCCGGTCATCCTGCTGTTCTGTGTCATCGGTGCGTTCGCCGCCAACAACACCGTCTTCGACATCTGGGTGATGCTGATCCTCGGCCTGCTGGCCTTCGTGCTGGAAGAAAACGACTTCCCGCTGGCCCCGATGATACTGGCGCTGATCCTTGGCCCGCTGATCGAGGAAAACTTCATGAAATCGATCATCAAGTCCGATGGCCAGGCGCTCGAGTTCTTCGCGCGCCCGATCGGGGGCACGCTGGGCGCCGTTACCCTGCTGATCTGGGCATTGCTGATCTTCCTGTCGCTGCGCAAGGCGTGGCGACCCAAGGCCGAAAGGGGACTGGCATGAGCCGCACCGTCATCGTCATCGGCGGCACGACCGGCATCGGCCGCGCCATCGCCGAAGGTTTTGCCGCACAGGGCGATGCCGTTACCGCTACCGGGCACGAACTGCCGGGCGACAGCGCCGGGGGCATCAGCTTCGCCCAGCTCGACGTGCGGGAGGGCGCGGGGGTCGAAGCCTTCTTCGCCGGGTTCGAGCGGATCGACGTGCTGGTAAACGCCGCCGGCATCATCCGCCGAGGCGGCGCCGAGTTCACGCCCGAAGGCTTCGCCGAAGTCGTCGACGTGAACCTCAACGGCAGCCAGCGCTGCTGCGCGGCGGCCCATGAGGCGCTCAAGCGGGCAGGGGGGTGCGTGATCAACACCGCCTCGATGCTGACCTATTTCGGCAGCGCGACTTCCCCGGCCTATGCGGCGTCAAAGGGCGGGATCGGCCAGTTGACCAAATCGCTCGCCGTCGCCTGGGCCGCCGACGGCATCCGCGTCAACGCCATCGCTCCGGGCTGGATCGCCACCGCGCTGACCCAGGCGCTGGGCGAGAACGAGGAACGCTCGGCTGCCATCATCGGCCGCACGCCGATGCGCCGCTGGGGCCAGCCTTCCGATCTGGTCGGCCCGGCGCTGTTCCTGGCGTCGGACGCGGCGGGTTTCGTCACCGGGGCGATCCTGCCCGTGGATGGCGGCTTCGCATCGGCCTGAACAATCAGAACAAGGGGGAAACCACATGACCGATACCGAACTCTTCGATCTGCTCAAGACCCGGCTGTTTACCGCCGTTGTGGGCGATGTGCTTGATCAGATGGGTCTGCGCCGCCAGTTCCTGCCCGCCGGGATCGCGCCGCTGAAACCGGGGATGAAGATCGCCGGGCGCGCCATGCCGGTGCTTGAGGCGGACGTCTACGACGACGGCTCCGAAGCCGCGAAAGGCCCGCTCGCGCACAAGCCCTTCGGCCTGATGCTGGAAGCGCTCGACGATCTGAAGGAAGGCGAGGTCTACATCGCCACCGGTGCCTCGCTGCGCTACGCGCTCTGGGGCGAACTGATGTCGACCCGTGCGACCTATCTCAAGGCCGCCGGTGCGATTCTCGATGGCTATGTGCGCGATGCCGACGGGATCGAGGCGCTGGGCTTCCCGACCTTCTGCCGCGGCGTCTACGCCCAGGATCAGGGGCCGCGCGGCAAGGTCATCGACTACCGCTGCGCGATCGAGATCGACGGGGTGCGGATAGAGCCGGGCGCACTGCTGTTCGGCGACCGCGAGGGCGTTCTGGTGATACCCCGCGAGGCCGAGGAGGAAGCCATCCGCCGCGCCGTCGAGAAAGCCGAGACCGAGAACGAAGTCGAGCGTGCGATCAAGGGCGGCATGTCCGCCACGCAGGCGCTCGAGACATTTGGCGTGATGTGAAGGACAGAGACATGAGCGATACGCAAGACCAGGCACGAATGCCGTACCAACTGCCGATGCCGCCTGAGGCCGGTAAAGATATCGTCGTTCCTGACGCCGTTCCCACGGACGAGCGCGTCTGGGTGCCTCAGGCCGAGAACGTCTGGTTCCGGCCACTGTGCCTGAACGCCAGCCAGGGCTACTGGGTGAACATTCTCAAGGTGCGCCGCGCGGGTGTTCTCAGCCGCCACCGGCACCCGAACCCGGTGCACGGCTTCGTCCTCAAGGGCCGCTGGCAGTACCTTGAGCATGACTGGGTCGCGACCGAAGGCGGTTATGTCTACGAGCCGCCGGGAGAGACTCATACACTGGTCGTGCCCGAGCACGTCGAAGAAATGATGACGCTCTTCCAGGTGAACGGCGTGATGTACTACGTCGATCCGTGGGGCAAGCATCTGGGCTTTGAGGATGTGTTCACCAAGATCGAGATGTGCCGCAAGCACTATACCGAGGTCGGCCTTGGCACCGACTATGTCGACCAGTTCATCCGGTAGGACAGGCAAATGACCGACAGCAGGACCCTGACGCTTGAAACCGAAGTTCTCCGCCTGGTCCTGCTGCCCAAGGCCGGGGCGCGGGTGGTCGAACTGACAGACCTGCGCAGCGGCCGCAACTGGGCGCACCCGGTTCCCTCGCCCGCGCCGCTGGATGCGCCTAAGGACAGTGACGTGTTCGTCGGACGCGGTTGCGCCTGGGACGAATGTTTCCCCACCATCGCCGCCGACCCCGAGGGCGGTGCGCCCAGGGATCACGGCGATCTCTGGGACCGCCCGCACACCTGCGAGGTCAACTGCAACTCCATCCTGTCAACCTACGACGGCCCCGGCTACCGCTTCCAGCGGCGGCTGAGTGTGGAGGGCAACGCGGTGACCGCTGCCTACACCGTAATCCGTCCCGCGGACGCCGACGGCCCGATGCCGTGGATCTGGAGCCAGCACTTCATCCTCGACACCCGGCCGGGCGAGTCCCTCATCTTCGACGGGCTCGACGCATTCGACCCACCGCTACACGCTGGGCTGACGGGCAATCGTGTTCCGCATATCGAGGCTGGCATCGTCCAAAAAACCTACGCTC
Source organism: Halovulum sp. GXIMD14794 (assembly GCF_054457455.1). Lineage (NCBI taxonomy): Bacteria > Pseudomonadati > Pseudomonadota > Alphaproteobacteria > Rhodobacterales > Paracoccaceae > Halovulum > Halovulum sp. GXIMD14794. Next base: position 104,242 of record NZ_JBTLNF010000008.1, read on the forward strand.
GTGCGCAAGGTAATGCGGCGCCGGGTATCTCGGGGCCCGACGGCGGGATCCGGTTCCGCTGGGATGGTACGCAGGCTGGATACTGTGGGCTTTGGCTGAATTTCGGCGGATTGCCTGAGCAGGCTCCCGCACATCGCATGGCCATTGAACCCGCTACCGCCCCCGCCGAGAACATCACTTCAGCGCGCACCAAAGGTGGGCTCCGCACGCTCGAACCCGGAGGGCACGCCGACTGGCAGGTGACCATCACCCTGGAGCCTCCCGCCTAGCGTGTCCTCTCGCTTGATTGACCTTGCGGAAAGTCTTGCGCCGCGCCCTGCGATTTGGCTTTTTGCCGCGATTAGCAGATTCGCGGAAACACCGCGCCAATCTGGCCTAATGCGTCAAACCACTTGCCAGCACCGCGCAACGCCGGTGTAGTGCAATGGCGCAGCGCAATCGGGAGAGGTGATGCAGAACGGCGAAGCGGCGCTTGTCGTCGAGGATATCCACAAGAGCTTCGGTGATCTCGAAGTCCTCAAGGGCGTATCGCTGTCGGCGCAAAAGGGCGACGTGATCTCGATCATTGGCGCCTCCGGCTCCGGCAAGTCAACCTTCCTGCGCTGCATCAATTTTCTCGAGACCCCGGACCGCGGCCGCATCGTCCTGAACGGCGAGGAGATCCGCGTTCGCGCCGACAAGTCCGGCCGCCTGTCTGGCGTGGATCCGAAGCAAATCCAGCACCTTCGCGCGCGGCTTGGCATGGTATTCCAGAACTTCAACCTCTGGGGCCACATGACCGTTCTGCAGAACGTGATGGAAGGCCCGGTGCAAGTCCTGAAGCGCCCGAAAGACGAGGTTCGGGACGAGGCAATGGACCTGCTCGCAAAGGTCGGAATCGCGGACAAGCACGGCTCCTATCCGGCGCAGCTTTCCGGCGGCCAGCAACAGCGCGTGGCGATCGCCCGCGCGCTTGCCATGCGCCCCGAAGTGCTGCTTTTCGACGAGCCGACTTCGGCGCTCGACCCCGAACTGGTAGGCGAGGTGCTGCGCGTGATGCGCGGTCTGGCCGACGAGGGGCGCACAATGGTCGTCGTCACGCACGAGATGGGCTTCGCCCGCGAGGTTTCGACCCGCGCCATGTTCTTTCACCAGGGACGTATCGAGGAAGAAGGCCCGCCAAGGGACCTGTTCGGTGCACCCAAGTCCGAACGCTGCAAGGCATTTCTTGCAAGCGTTCTCTGACCCCCCCAGTCCAATCAAGGGAGACTGACACATGACCATCGCGAGCAAGGCGATTGCCGCCGCCGCACTCCTAGCCTTCGCGGTCCCGGCCGCGGCCCAGACCGTACGCATGGGCACCGAGGGCGCCTATCCTCCGTACAACCTCATCAACGACAACGGCGAGGTCGACGGTTTCGAGCGCGAGCTTGGCGACCGACTTTGCGAACTGGCCGGCCTCGAGTGCACCTGGGTCACCAACGAGTGGGATTCGATCATCCCGAACCTCGTCTCCGGCAACTACGACACGATCATCGCGGGCATGTCGATCACCGAAGAGCGCGATGAGGTCATCGACTTCACTCAGCCCTACTTCCCGCCGGATCCGTCGGCTTATGTCGCAATGGCCGGCGCCGGTGAGGATGTGAAGGACGGCGTCGTCGCCGCGCAGACCAACACGATCCAGTCGGCGCACGTCGCCTCTTCCGGCGCGACGCTGGTCGAGTTCGCCAACCCCGAGGAAACCGTCGCTGCCGTCCGGAACGGCGAAGTCGATGCCGTGATCGCCGACAAGGCCTTCCTCGAGCCCATCGTCGAGCAGTCGAACGGCGAGCTGGAGTTCATCGGCGAGGATATCGTCCTGGGCGACGGTATCGGTGTCGGTCTGCGCGAGAGCGATGCCGAGCTGAAAGAGAAGCTCGATGCAGCGATCACTCAGGTAAAGGAAGACGGGACCCTGAACGAGTTGATCGTCAAGTGGTTCGGCCCGGACGCGCAGACGTTCTGATAGCTGGAGGGGGCGCGTAGCAGCGCCCCCATTCTTCTCATGTTCGAGTCCTGCGCAGATCCCTCCACCCTCAGCGGTCTTCCGTGGCTGGCCTGTTACCTCACGACGGGCAAGCATCTGGCGTTCTATTTCAGCTTCCTCGTAGTGCTAGGGCTCCTGGCGCTCGCTGCGCCGGCGTCGCTGGCGATGGGGCTGGGAGCCGCTCTGGCGAAACGGTCGTCGATTGCGCCGCTGCGCTGGCTGGCGAGCGTCTACACCTCGATGGTGAGGGGCGTGCCGGACATCATCTTCTTCCTGTTCGTGCCGATCGCGCTGGACCAGGCGCTGGAATGGACGCGGCACCATGTTCTGTGCCCCGAGGTGACCGAGCCGATCCGACGGGGTAACGACTTCGTCGTCTGCGCCGACGCCAAGCTGCCACTGTCGAGCGCCGCGCCCTGGGTGCATGAGACCTACGGATTTCTGCTGGCGCTCGTCGCCTACGCGCTGGTCTTCGGCGCTTTCGCCGCCAATGTGATGGATGGCGCGTTGAAGGCGGTGCCCAAAGGCCAGCTCGAGGCTGCGCGCGCCGTCGGCATGTCGCCTGCGCAGATCATGCGTCGGGTGCACCTGCCGCAAATGTGGATCTATGCACTGCCCGGCCTCTCGAACCTCTGGCAGATCCTGATCAAGGCGACGCCGCTCCTGTTCCTGCTGGGCGTCGAGGATGTCGTCTATTGGGCGCGAGAGCTGGGCGGGGCCAAGACGCAGATCTACGACTATCCGCACCCGGACTGGCGGGCCTACTACTTCGCCGGGCTGATGGTGTTCTACTTGCTGCTGACCTGGGCCAGCCAGCACGGCTACGAGCGACTGATGGCGCGGCTGTCTCGCGGGCAGAAGGTGATGGGCGCATGACCTGTTCCGAGGCAATAGCCGCCTATGGCCTGCGCGCCGTCGGCATCGGCGAACGGCTGCTGCCCTCGGGCGAGATCAGCCTTTGCCAGCAGGTCGTCCTGATCGGCTCTGGGCTGATCTGGAACCTTTACTTTGCGATCATGGCGCTGGTGCTGGGCTTCTTCTTCGCGACGCTGCTGGCGCTCGCCAAGTCCAGCCCGAACGGCCTCATGCGCCGCCCTGCCTCTGCGTTCATCTACCTGTTTCGGGGCACACCGCTCTTCATCCAGTTCTTCTTCGCCTACGAGCTGTTCGTGATGATCCCTCGCACCGGCTTCGAGCTGGACCTGGGCTTCGTCACCATCGGCGCGCAGACCGGCTGGATGACCAAGGCGTGGCTGGGCGCATTGATCGTGCTGTTCCTGAACACCTCGGCCTATACCGCCGAGATCTTCAACGGCGCCCTGCGCGCCGTACCGCGCGGCGACGTCGAAGCGGCGATGGCGGTCGGCATGTCTCCGCGCCAACGTTTCCGCCGGGTGGTGTGGCCGACCATGCTGCGCCTCGCCTGGCCCGCCTACACGAACGAGGCTATCTTCCTCTTCCACGCCACTACGCTTGTATTTTTCTCGTCCTTCCCGACCTGGCGGCAGGAGGGCGACGCGCTCTACTACGCCAACTACTTCGCGGAAAAGACCTTCAACCCCTTCGTCGCCTATCCGATAGCAGCCGGCTATTTCGTACTGGCAACGCTCATGCTGATCCTGGCTTTCGGCTGGGTGAACCGCCGCCTGAACCGACATTTGGCGCCGGCACAACGCGCGCGCATCCGCCTGCGACCGCAGTTCATCCGCTAACGCAGATCTACTTTTCCGTTTTCGGGGAAGGAAGTGGTGCCGCTGAAGGGACTCGAACCCCCGACCCCATCATTACGAATGACGTGCTCTACCAGCTGAGCTACAGCGGCACTTCCGTATCGCGGGCGGGGACCGCCCTCGCGATGCCCAGCGCTTCTAACGGCAGACGGCCGCGCCCGCAAGCGTCTTTCAACGTCGATCCGGGCGCGGTGATACCCGCCGCCGCTGTCAGCGGGTGCGGGTCTCTTGATCGTCGTCCGGATCCATTTCCGGGGCGTAGTCCGGACGGGGCGGGACCGGCTCGGGCTGCTGTCCGGCGCGCTCGAAACGCGGCGGACCGCCGGGCTCACCCGGTGTGACGTCGATCGTGGTGTCGGCCTGCGCCGGTTCGTCCGCTTCCGGCTCTGTTTTGGGGGCAGAAGCGGGGGGCGAGGCGGGAGTCGACACGTCGTTTGCCGATGGCGCTGCCGGGGCCGGTTCCTTGGGTGGTGCGGGTTCGGCGGGCTCGGCTTTCGGTGTTTCCGCTTGCGCCTCGAACGGTTCGTCTTCCGGCTCCTCGGGCGTGCGGCGATCCTCTAGCGCGCCAACAATCAGGGGCAACATGGCCGCGGCAGTGCTGCCAGTGTCGTCGCTTTGCGGCGGAACCTTCCAACTCAGCGTGTCGAAGCTTTGGCAGTTGTCGCAGATCGGCGCCCATTGGCCGTGGACCGTGTTGCAGCTTTCGCAGACCCAGGCCTCGCCCCGTGGGGCGTCGAGCGCCTTGGCGAGCCAGCCTCGCACGACGGTGTCTGGCGCGCCTTCGCCCCGCTCGATCGCGGCCATTAGTGCCAGGCTGCGGGCCGTTGGCCGGGTCTCGGCAAGGTTCCCCAGGGCGCGGCGTGCGCCGGGGAAATCCTCGTCGGAAAGCGCCAGTTCGGCGGCGACCATGCGCGTCTCGGGGTGGTCGGGCTGGATCTTCAAGAGCGGCTCGAAGCGCTTGCGGCGCTCAGTCGGCGACTCTTCGGGCGCGATGGCCGCGAAGGCGGCGGCCAGGTCCGGGTGCGGCGACTCGGTCCACGCCTTCTTGACGATGCGCGCCGCCTGCCGCTTGTCACCCGCCTGTGCGTGCAATTCAGCGGCCAGCGCGGCAGCCGGGCCAAAGGTCGGAGACAGCTTGTTGGCCGCATAGGCCGCCTCGCGCGCCTTGGTCTGTTCGTTGTCGGCCAAGGCGGCACGGGCATCGGCTAGGGAAAGCACCGCCTCGCGGCGCTTGCCGACGTCGCGCGGCAACGCCGACGCGCGGACTTTGGCCGCCAGCGTCTTGCGCGCACCGCCCCAGTCGTGTGCCTGAGCCTGCAGACCGAAGAGCGTGTCCAGCGTACCCTCGTGACGCGGCTGCAGCGCGAAGGCCTTCTCGGCGAGCTTCAGCGCAGTGTCGGTGTCGCCCTCGGCCAGCTTGCGGCGCAGCAGGCCCTGCACGCCGACGAACTTGGTCTGCTCGTCGGTGAGCATTTCCTTGTAATAGCTCAGCGCCCGGTCGCTGTTGCCGGTCAACTCGGCGGCCTGCGCGTTCACCAACCGGGTCAGCTGCGGCCGGTTCAGCAGGCGTTCAGCCTGCTGGGCCTTGGCCTGTGCCTTGCGCCCCTCGCCCGCGGCCAGCGCGAACATGGCCTGGGCCAGCGCGTCGAAGCCGCGGCGCTCGCGGTTGCGATCGAAATAGCGGGTGATCGCGGTCTGGTCGCCGGTCAGGAAACGCAACAGCGCTACCAGGAAGCCGACGATCTTAAGGATGACCCAAGTGGCCAGCAGAAGAACCAGAAGCGCGATCACAAAGCCCAAGGGGGACAGGGTGAACTCGCGTCCGACGAAGGCGATGCGAACCTCGCCCGGTGCTTCCAGCAGCAGCCCGGCGCCATAGGCGAGCCCGGCAGCGACACAGATGAACAGAAGGATCTTGAGGAGTGACCAGAGCATTTGGCGAAGGTCCTTTCAGGTCAGTTCTGCGCCGACAGCGCGGCATTCAGCTCGGCAAATCCGCTGCGGGCGGAGACCCGGGCCTCGGCACGCCGGATCCAGTCGCCCATGGCGGCGGCGGCGGGCGCAGGCAGGGCCTGAAGCTCCTCGACGGCGGCGCCGAGATTGTCCTGCGCCAGTGCGGCTTCGGCTCGGCTGAGGATCGCGTCGGTGCTGTCGCCCTCTTGCGGGGTCAGCGACCGGCTGGCCACCTGCGACTCCAGGAAGCCTGCAATGCGGCCGCTCAGCCCGGATTCCTGCCGTTCGTCGCGGATCGTCGCGCGGATTGCTTGGTGGGCCGCGTCCGGGAAGCTTCCACGCAGCGAGACCAGGGTCGCGACGCCATTGGGCGCGGCGGAAACCAGTCCCTCGGCCAAGGTCTGATCGGTGTTCGCGCGGATCCGCTCAAGCGCGTCCTCATAGGGCTCGCCGGAGGACAGCGCGGCCTCGATGGTGGCAATCGCCGCACGGGCGACCGCCAGCGACTGGACCTGCTCGGCCTGCGTCTCGGCGGCGGCAACCTCGGCGTCGGCTTCGTCCAGACGGCGCTGAACGGCGGTTTCGACCTCGTCGATCCGCTGAGCCAGCCCGCCCTGCTGGTCGGCAAGGCTCGCCACCTCGGCACGCATGCCTTCGACCGCGGCCTGGAACTGGTTCAATTCGGCAAGCTGCTCGTCGCTCAGACCCTCGGTCTGCAATGCGCTGAGCCCCGAAAGTTCGGCTGACAGGCCCTCGAGCCGCGTTTCCAGCTGCGACAACCGGCCCTCGACGCTGGCGCCGTCGATTGCGGCCATGCGGTCATCAAGCTCCGCGAGGCGCGTTTCCACTTCGGCAAGCTGCCCCGCCAACCTCTCCTCGGCGTCCCCAGCGGCCCGGTTGGCAAGCGCGGTCGCTTCCTCGGCGTCAATGCCCGGCACGATAGCTTCGATTCGGCCGCCAAGCTCCGCTTCCAGCGCGGCAATCCGTGTTTGGCTCAAAGACTCTCCGGGGAGGAGGTGGACCTTCACCGGATCGAGCGCCGACGGCAGGTGCGGGGCGACCCGCGGTGCGGCCCAAAGCGCGAGACCGCCGCCGACAAGCAGCAGGACCAGCGCAGTCAGGACACGGGAGGCCAGCGACCGGGAATGCTCTTCCTCGGTGTCGTGGCCGTAGTCGTCCTCTTCGGTCTCGGTCGGATAGATCGGTGCTTCGGCGACCGGATCGCTGCCGTCCTTCACCAAAGGTGCAGTGGCAAGCGCCGCGCCGACGGTTTCGCCATCGCTACGGGCGTCGGTGTCAGCGCTGGAATCGCCTTCGGTCTTCTCCGCTTCGGCATCTTCGGGAGTGTCGACAGCCGCATCCTCGGAGAGCACGAGCGCCGAATCGTCCGGCTCATCAGTGTCCGAAGCCTCTGCTTCAGGCTGCTCGGGGACTTCTTTCAAGCCCTCGGCATCCGACCGGTCTTCGACCTGATCGGCCTCTCCGGGTTTCTTGTCCGGATTTTCGTCGGAATTCTGTGACTTGGACATGAACGTGCCGCCTTGGAACTGTCTGCTGGTCGGAAGATGTTTTTGGCCGGATTCCCCCACTAAGTTCTAGAGGTAGCGCAAGGCCCTCACAACCCAAACGGCCGGGTCCGGACGATTCACCGCGCCTCGGCACTGCGCATGAGCGCCAGCATGCCGCTTGCCGATGGTGTATTGGCCACCAGAACGCGCCCGCCAAGACCCGGGGATGCCGCCGTTGCGACCGCCGGACTCAAGCAGAAAACGATCGACCCGGCGGGCAGCGTTCCTCCTTCCAGCGCTTTGCGCAGCAGCCGGGCGGTGCGCGGAGAGAACAGGGTGACACCGCCGAAGCGCCCCACTTCGAGGTCCCTGCGGATCGTTTCGGGCAGCGGCCGCGCGATCTGATCATAAAGTACCACTTCTGCCGTTGGATGTCCCCGCGCGGTCAACTGCCCCGCAATGTCCGCCGCCGCATGTGCGCCGCGCACGTGTAGACTGCGCGGCCCGCGAGGTTCGGCGGCCAAGGTGCGCAGCATGCCTTGCGCATCGGGACCGGCGATCCGTGCCTCCAGCCCGATTGCCTGCGCGGCCTGCGCGGTTCCCTCGCCGACGCAGACCGCGGGCAGGTCACGGCGCTCGCTGGCCGCAGCGAAGGCTTCAACGCCATTGGCGGAGGTGAGGATCAACCGGTCGATCCCGTCCAGCGGCACGGGGCCAGGGTGATAGCGGATCTCGATCAGAGGTGCGGTGACGCAATCCCAGCGGCCTGGCATGGCCTGCTCGACCTGGGCGGCGAATGCCTCTGCCTGCCGCGCGGGGCGGGGGATCAGAAGCCGGGGCTTGTCACACTGCCGCGAGGCATCAGGTTGCGCGTTCATGCCCCCGGTGGTACCGGGCGCGCGACTTCTTGGCAAACAAACGCCCGGCAGGAGCACCAGGCCCGATGACCATGCCAGACCTGTGCCTCGGAATCGAGAGCAGCTGCGACGAGACCGCGGCCGCCGTCGTCACGTCCGACCGGCGCATCCTGTCGTCGGTGGTCTACGATCAGGCGCTGCTGCATGCGGCCTATGGCGGTGTGGTGCCCGAGATCGCGGCCCGCGCCCATGCCGAGCGCGTGGATCTTTGCGTGGCCGAGGCGCTGAAACAGGCCCAGGTGGCGCTGCCGGACCTTGACCTGATCGCGGTCACGGCAGGACCCGGGCTGATCGGCGGCGTGCTGGCCGGGGTGATGTGTGCCAAGGGCCTGTCGGTCGCCTCTGGCGTGCCGCTGCTGGGCGTGAACCACCTTGCCGGTCATGCGCTGACCCCGCGGCTGACGGACGGGGTGGACTACCCTTACCTGCTGCTGCTGGTCTCGGGCGGGCATTGCCAGTTCCTGGCCGTCCACGGGCCGCAGGACTTCCGGCGGCTGGGCGGGACCATCGACGATGCACCGGGCGAGGCCTTCGACAAGACCGCACGCCTGCTGGGCCTGGGCTATCCCGGCGGTCCCGAGGTCGAGCGGCAGGCGGCGCAGGGCGACCCCAAGCGCTTCGCTTTTCCGCGTCCGCTGCTGGACCGGCCTGGCTGCGACATGTCCTTTTCCGGGCTGAAGACGGCCGTGCGCCGCGCGGTCGACAAACTGGTCGCGGAACAGGGCGGGCTGACCCGCGCGGATCGGGCCGATTTGTGTGCCGGTTTCCAGGCTGCGACGGCGGACGTGCTGGCCGAGAAGACCCGCCGCGCACTGGCCGACTTCGGCGGGAAGGCCCCGGTGCTGGCCGTCGCGGGTGGTGTGGCGGCGAACAAGACCATCGGCGGTGCGCTCCGCAAGGTGGCGGACGAGGCAGGCGCGGGTTTCCTGACGCCTCCGTTGAGCCTGTGCACCGACAATGCCGCGATGATCGCCTGGGCGGGGATCGAGCAGGCGGCGGCGGGCGCGACCTCGGACCTGACGCTGATGGCACGGCCTCGGTGGCCGCTGGACCAAGGGGCGGCACCGTTGCTCGGCGCGGGCAAGAAGGGCGCGAAGGCTTGAACTCGCCGCCCGGCTGGGCAATCTGCATCACGCTGCAAACTGGGCACGCAATCTGGAGGATGCGCCGATGCGCTACTGGCTGTTCAAATCCGAACCCGGCACCTGGAGCTGGGACGACCAGGTCGCCAAGGGCGACGCGGGCGAGGAATGGGATGGCGTGCGCAACTACCAGGCCCGCAATAACATGCGCGAGATGAAGATCGGCGACCGCGGCTTCTTCTACCACTCGCTGAAGGAAAAGAGCATCGTCGGCGTGGTCGAGGTCATCGCCGAAGCGCATCCTGACAGCAAGACCGACGATCCGCGCTGGGAATGCGTGGACATCAAGGCAATCGGCCCGATGCCGACGCCTATCACGCTCGACGATTGCAAGCGGGAACCTGCACTGGCGGATATGGTGCTGGTCAACAACACCCGCCTGTCGGTGCAGCCTGTCACCGCGGACGAGTGGAAGACCATTTGCCAAATGGGCGGCTGGCAGGGCGACTGAGCCGGATCTTTGACCGGAGTGGGCCCCGTGCAATAGTGGGCCGGTCTCAGCCTCGGAGGGTCCCATGGGCATTGTCGCCGTTCTAGTCGCAGCCATTGCCAGCTACGCCTGGGGCTCGGTCTGGTACATGAAGATGGCGCAGCCGTGGATGGCCGCCAATGGCCTGACCGAAGAGACCATAGACCGCAAGAACCCGCTGCCTTACGTGGTCAGCTTCGTCGCGACCGTCGTGGTCGCGGGCATGATGCGGCACATCCTGGTCATGGGCGGCATCGATGGTCCGTTCGCGGGACTTGTCACCGGCCTGGGCCTCGGGGCTTTCATCGCCGCGCCTTGGATCGTGACCAATTACAGCTTCGCAGGGCGGCCGCGCAGCCTGATGTTCATCGACGGCGCCTATGCCGTGGTCGGCTGCGCAATCATGGGGCTGGTGCTGGGGCTTTTCTGACGGGCTTCGCTATGGGTGGTTACCGCTGGAGCCTCCGGCGGGGATACTTTGGGAACATGGAAGGCAATCGCGCTTCAGCGACAGCTGCGATAGCGGCCCTGAGCCAGGTGGAAGTGGTCCTGGTGAAGGCTGTTGAAGTCCGGACCGAGCACCGTACGGAACCAGGTGCAGGCGTCGTCGCGCAGGTCCCGCCAGAAAGCGCGGATGTCGCTGTCGGGGTTGCGCCAGCCGTCCTGCAGGGTCAGCCGTCGGCCGCTGTCGAGCACCACCGAGGTGATGTCGATTGCGCTGGCGGTCGCATGGGCGCTCATCGCTTCGCCGTCGCCGTCCTCGGTGCGGATCGGTCGGCAGCTGAAACTGTCGAGATGGCCGATCTGCGTCACCCCCTGGCCCAGTCGCGCCTGCGCCGCGGGTTGAACTGCATGGCGTTCCCAAAGGTAAAGCCTCAGCGCCACGGGGCAACTGGTCGAGACCGGGGCGACCAGGGCGCGCGAGAGTTTCCGGACCTGCGTGTGCGCGGTGATGTGGCACTCGGCGCTGATCTGGCGGTCGGCCATACGGATCATGCCGGGTGTCTCGATCCGGTCGAGGACCGCGCGGCACGCCTCGGGCGAGCGGGTTGCGCGGTCAAGCTTGAACGCGGTGAGCGGGCCGGGCGGCGCCTCGGGGTCCAGCGGGGCCAGCGGGTTGAGCCGGTCGGGGATCCCTGGACCAAGCGCCGCTCCGGCGACGACGACGAAGACCAGCAGCAGGACCCAGCCGACCATCGAGCCGAGCGCGCCAAGGATCCCGCCCATGGTGACCGGCGGGCGTGGGGCGTCGGTCTCGGTCGGCTCCGCGGGTTCGCGATGTCTCAGGAAATGGGGGAACACGCCCGGCCTCGGAAATGAATGGACGGGGCGACTATACGACGGGATCGATCGTTGACCACCCCGCAGCGGATGGCAGAAGCGGCCCGGCGGGGGGAACCGGACCGCTTATGGGCGCGGCTGCGCCGGGGATCAGGGGTAATCAGTTGGTGGCGATCGCCTCGATGCGGCGCTTCTTGTCGTTGTCGCTGATGTCCGACTCCAGCACCCCGCGGATCTGTGCCAGCTGCGAAACCGTCAGCGACATCACGTCCACATTTTCCACGTTCAGTTGCTGGAACGCGTTGGTCGTCGCCAGCTCCAGCATCGACAGCTCTTCGCCCATCGCGAAGGCCGAGGTCGAGAAGGCAGTCGTCGAAGCGAAGAGCACGAGTGCGGTAGCGAAGGTTTTCATGGCGTGTTTCCCTTTGTTCTCTGGTGCAGACCGGAACCGCCCGGCCTGTGCAAACTGGTTTGAGCCATCCCGGGCAGCCGTTCAAAACACGTCCTTCTCACGGCGCTTCACGCGGTATTTGCCTTGACAGATATGTTGATTCCGACCTGCGCATGGAATGTTTCAAACCGCGTGCGCCGGGCGGGACAAGCACTCCAGATCAGGCTCTTGAGATCGGTTGGCGATCACGCCCTCTGACCGGCGCGTGAAGGATCGGACGCATGTGGTGTTACGCTCAGTCACGAACTGCGTGAGAATTAGGGATACGTCACGCAGCACACGTTCGCGTTGCTTAGCCGTGAGCGGATGAACCGGGCAAATTGGGGGAAAGAACTGCGGACCGGGGCAACAAAAAGGGGCCGAAGACGAATCGCCTTCGGCCCCAGGTTCCGGCTAGCCCGGCCCTTAGGCGGATCAGCCGGCCTCGGGGGTAAACAACAGCGAGGCGCCGTTGATGCAGTGGACGAGCTTGTCCTCCACCGTCAGCAAGTGGCCGAGGTGGCTGCCGCAACGGCGGCAATGAACCTCGATCTCGGGGACGTCGTCTTCGGACCGGCCGTAGGGGCTGCCGGGGTCGATATCCGTCATAACTGCGGTTGGCTGGCTGTGCGAGAAGAACACCCAGCCCTTGGTCAGCTCTACCCGCCATTCGGAGGAATAGATGTGCAGCTCGCAGCCTTTGCAGTGGAATTCCCCCTTTCGGTAGTCGTCCCAGAGCGGCGAGCTGCGCGCCCATTCCGTGCCGCCTTTTCTAAGGATGGCGAACTCGTAGTCGCTGAGCAGCGACCGCCATTCTGACTCGGTCCTGGTGATTTCGTAGTCGAAGGTGAAATTGCGGCTGGGCCGGGCAGATGCACGGCCCACGATCAATGTCGGCAAGGCCGAGGCGGCGAGGAGCGTGCGAGCAAGAAAGCCGCGACGGTTCGGATAATGTACCACCATCTCGCTGCCCTCAGGACATCGCGGTGAAGCTGAGCGACGCGCCGTTGATGCAGTGTACCAGCTCGCCGTCGATGTGGACGATATGCCCCAGATGGCTGCCGCACCGGCGGCAGTGGGTCTCGATCAGCGTGCGCTCGGGATTGTCGGGGCTGCCCATCCGGGCCTCGTTTCCGCCGCCATAGGGGTTGCCGCGGTCGATGCCGGTCAAGACTGCGTCCGGGTGGGAGTGGTAGAAGAACAACCAGCCCAGCTCGATCGGCGCGCGCCACTCCGAGGAGTAGAGCGGCAGGTTACAACCCCCGCACGCGAACTCTCCGGCGCTGTAGTCGTTCCATTTCGGATCGCTGGTCGGAAACTCGGTCCCGCCCTCGCGGAGCATCTCGTACTCCTTTTCCGAGAGCAGATCCCGCCATTCCGCCTCGGTCCGGGTGACCTCGTAGGGGTAGGCGGTATCCCCATATTTGGGGACGGATTGTGCGCGGGCAGAACCGGGCAGCGATGCCCCGATGCCTGCTAGCGCGGCGCCTCTCAGCAGCGCGCGGCGCGTTGGTCCATTCGGGGTACTCATGGTGCTTCCTTTCGGGCGTTCGTGACCTGCCCTCAAGGATACAGCCGCGGCCGGTAAACCCGGCTACAAGGCTGCGTGACGTCCGGCGGTGGGGCCGCCGGACGCGGGATCTCTGGCATCAGTAGCGGTAATGTTCGGGTTTGAAAGGGCCCTCTGCCTTCACGCCTATATAGGAAGCCTGGTCATCGCTCATTTTCGTGAGCTTGGCGCCGATCTTAGCCAGGTGCAGCCGGGCAACCTTCTCGTCGAGGTGCTTGGGCAGGATGTAGACCTGGTTCTGGTACTGCTCGCCACGGGTGTAGAGCTCGATCTGCGCCAGCACCTGGTTGGTGAAGCTGGCCGACATCACGAAGCTCGGGTGGCCGGTGGCGTTGCCGAGGTTCAGCAGGCGGCCTTCGGACAGCAGGATGATGCGGCTGCCCGAGGGCATTTCGATCATGTCCACCTGGTCCTTGATGTTGGTCCACTTGTGGTTCTTTAGCGCGGCCACCTGGATCTCGTTGTCGAAGTGGCCGATGTTGCCGACGATCGCCATGTCCTTCATCTCGCGCATGTGCTCGAGCCGGATGACGTCCTTGTTGCCGGTGGTGGTGATGAAGATGTCAGCGGACGATACCACGTCTTCGAGCAGTACGACCTCGAAGCCGTCCATTGCCGCTTGCAGCGCGCAGATCGGGTCGACTTCGGTGACTTTTACACGGGCGCCGGCGCCCCGCAGCGAGGCGGCGGAGCCCTTGCCCACGTCGCCATAACCGCAGACGACGGCAACCTTACCGGCCATCATCACGTCGGTGGCGCGGCGGATGCCGTCGACCAGGCTCTCGCGGCAGCCGTACTTGTTGTCGAACTTCGACTTGGTGACGCTGTCATTGACGTTGATCGCGGGGAACGGCAGGTGTCCCTTCTCCATCATCTGGTAGAGACGATGCACGCCGGTGGTGGTCTCTTCGGTGACACCCTGGATCTTGTGGCGTTGCTTGACGAACCAGCCGGGGCTGGCGGCCATGCGCTTGCGGATCTGCGCGAAGAGGGCTTCTTCCTCTTCCGATTTCGGCACCGCGATCAGGTCGGTCTCGCCTTCCTCGACCCGTGCGCCCATGAGGATGTAGAGCGTGGCGTCCCCACCGTCGTCGAGGATCATGTTCGCGCCGTCCTCGAAGTCGAAGATCTTGTCGGCGTAGTCCCAATACTCCTCGAGCGTCTCGCCCTTGATGGCGAACACTGGAATGCCGGCCTTGGCGATCGCTGCTGCGGCATGATCCTGGGTCGAGAAGATGTTGCACGATGCCCAGCGGACTTCCGCGCCGAGCGCGGTCAGCGTCTCGATCAGGACGGCGGTCTGGATCGTCATGTGCAGGCTGCCCGCGATGCGCGCGCCTTTCAGCGGTTTTGACTCTCCGAACTCCTCGCGCAGGGCCATCAGGCCCGGCATTTCGGTTTCGGCGATGTCCATCTCGTGGCGGCCGTAGTCGGCCAGCGCGATGTCCTTGATGATGTAGTCCTGCGCCATTTCTGGGATCCCGTGCAACTCGGTGTTGGAGGGTCACTTAGCACTGGTGTGGCAGTGTCTCAACGGGCGCGAGGACGCAGGGTGCGCGCCGTGTCACCCGGCGCTGGCGGGCAGTCCCTCAGGCTGCATGGGGAACTCGATCCAGTCCTGGCCCGCAGCCATGATGCAACTGGTTCCGGCCGCGTCGGTCAGCAGGATCGTCCAGCTGCCGTCCTCGCCGGTCCAGATCTCGACCAGCTTGCCCGGACCGGACAAGCCGCCCGACGTCAGTTGCTCGCCGTGGCTCTGGGCAAGGCTCTCGATCAGGTCCGCTCTCGGCGCGCAGGCAAACTGCGCCTTTGCCGCGACCGGCGCAAACAGGGCGACGACCGCGGCGGCCATGGTGGTAAGTCTCATGATCCGCTCCTGTCCTGTCGGTCAGTCCGCCGGGAGCATGGGAAACACCCTCGGTGGCGCTGCCTCGGTGCACGGACCGCCGATACGGGATGTCCGCGCTTACAATAAAATATGGCCCTGAAACTTTGCGGATCAAATAACTGGGGATCACGAGCGTGGCAGAAGCCTGCTTTCGCGGTCCGCGCCCCTGTGCTAGCACCCCCGCCTGAGCACGCCCGTTCCCGGCAATCTGGACCGCGATGACCGAGATAAGCCTATCTTCTGCCGATCGCCCGGCCTCCGCGCGGAAGGCCGTCGTCTTCTCCTGCGATGGCAACTACATGCCGTTCGCGTTGGCGGCCGCACAGCAGATAGCGGAGTTGCACCCAAACCGCGATTTCGACATCTGCCTGTGCTCCGAGGACCTGCCCGAACTGCCGCCGGGGTTCAAGCATCTCGGCCTGCGCCGGATCGCCGTCAGGACCGGCGGTCATTTCGCTGGCCTGCGGCTCGACGCGCGGCGGACCGAGGCGGTCTACATGCGGCTCGCGCTGCCGCTGATCTTCGCTGACGAGTACGACCGGCTGCTCTATCTGGATGCGGACATCTTCGTGCAGCGCGGTGACTTCTCGGCCCTTCTCGACGTCGACATGAAGGGCCATGTCGTCGCTGCCGTGCGCGACCACATCCAGTGGCGCACACCGAACCGCAAGCAGGAGCAGTACCGCCGGTTCGGCTGGCCCGCCGGACCATACTTCAACAGCGGGGTCCTGCTGATCGACGTGCCCGCCTTCGAGGCGCGCGAGATGCGCGACCGCTGCGTCGCCTTCGGGCTGGAGCACAAGGACAACCTGATCGGCCATGACCAGACGCTGCTCAACTGCGTGCTGCGCGCGGACTGGGCTGAGCTTTCGCCGATGTGGAACTGGCAGGACACCCGCTCGACCCGGCTGTTCGGGATGATGGAGGGCGCGCACCTGCTGCATTTCATCGGTCCGGCAAAGCCGTGGAATACCAACGACGGCCGCTTCCCGCTGCCCCTGTGGCAGCATTTCGACCGCTTCATGGCCCGCCACTATCCCGAGCTGCATACGCCCACGGCATCCGCGGACCCGCTCGCGAACCGGGAATTCATGGGGAAGATGCTCATGAAACACTTCGTCTCCCAAAGCTCCACGCGCCGCTACCTTTCGCGCTTCGAAAGCGCGTTGGACGTGATCTCGCCGGCGGGGTCGCGATGACCGCGCGCGCCTGGCAACGAATGCTCTCGGGGCGGCGGCTGGACCTGCTCGACCCTTCGCCGCTCGACGTCGAGATCGAGGACATCGCGCACGGCCTGTCTTTCGTCGCGCGATGGAACGGGCAGACCCGCGGCGATTTTCCCTATTCGGTGGCCGAGCACTCGCTGCTGGTCGAGCGGCTGGTCGTGCTGATCGCCCCGAAAACGCCTGCGCACTGGCGGCTCGCGGCGCTGCTTCACGACGCGCCAGAATACGTCATCGGTGACATGATCTCGCCGGTGAAGGCTGCTGTCGGCCCCTCCTACAAGGCGATGGACGCGCGGCTGGCCGAGGCGGTCCACATGCGCTTCGGCTTGCCCAAGACCCTGCCGATCACGGTCAAGCGGCTGATCAAGCGCGCTGACCGGATCAGCGCGTGGCTCGAGGCGACGCAGATCGCCGGCTTCACCGAGGCCGAGGCCAACAAGCACTTCTCGCGGCCGCCTTCGTCGCCGGACCTGAACGAGTTCCGGCTCGATCCGCGCCCGCCGATGGAGGTGAAGGCCGATTTCCTGTCCCGCCATGCGGCGCTCTGCGCCGAGGTCGAGGCCTAGCGTCCGGCGGTCTGGCGGCCTATATGGGATCGGGAAACGCGTCAGCGGAATAAAGGACGGGGCCGATGCTGGAATTCGGACAGAACGCGCAGGAAACCGCCGGGGATGACCTGATCAAGGACAGCTCCGAGGCGACATTCATGGCCGATGTGGTCGATGCCTCGATGGAGGTGCCGGTCATCGTGGACTTCTGGGCGCCGTGGTGCGGCCCGTGCAAGACCTTGACCCCGGTGCTTGAGCAGGCCGTCCGCGACGCGCGCGGTAAGGTCAAGCTGGTCAAGGTCAACGTAGACGAGAACCAGATGATTGCAGGCCAGATGCGCGTGCAGTCGATACCGGCGGTCTACGGTTTCGTCGGCGGCCGTCCGGTCGACGGCTTCATGGGCGCGCAGAGCGCGGGCGAGGTGAAGCGATTCATCGACGGTTTGATCGCGCAAAGCCCAGCCGGTGACGGCGGCCTGGCCGAGGCGCTGGAGGCCGCCGAACAGATGCTCGAGGAAGGCGCCGTCGCAGACGCCGCCCAGACCTTCGCCGCCATTCTCGGTGAGGAGCCTTCGAACATGCAGGCGCTGGCCGGTCTGGCCCGTGCCCATATCGCCCTTGGCGAAGTCGACCGCGCCCAGGCGCTGATCGACGGCGCGCCCGAGGAAGGCAGGAACGACCCCGCCATCGCCGCTGTCCGTGCGCAGCTGGAACTGGCGAGCGACGTACAGGACGCGGGAGAAGTGGCCGAGGCGCTGGCCCGTGTGGACGCCAACCCGGACGACCTTCAGGCGCGCTTCGATCTGGCGATGGCGCAGGTCTCTGCCGGGCAGTCCGCCGAGGCGATCGAAACGCTGCTGGACCTCTTCGGACGCGACCGCGAGTGGAACGAGGGCGCCGCCAAGGAGCAGCTTTTCAAGCTGTTCGAGGCGTTGGGCCCGAAGGATCCCGCGGCGCAGAAAGGCCGCCGGCGCTTGTCATCGATGATATTCGCCTAGGTTTCCCCTCAACAGGGGACCGAACGGGCGCATGACACGTACATTCACTCTCGCCGATTTGCCGGGCACCATCCCGGTATTTCCGCTGCCGGGCGCGCTGCTCTTGCCGCGTGCCCGGCTGCCGCTCAACATCTTCGAGCCGCGCTACCTGGCGATGCTGGATGATACGCTGAAGACCGAGCACCGGCTGATCGGCATGGTGCAGCCCGTGGCCATGCCCGATGGCCACGCGGGCGCGGAAGAGAAGTTCCACAGCATCGGGTGCGCGGGCCGTGTCACCGGCTTTCAGGAAACCGAGGACGGGCGCTACATGATCACGCTTACGGGCGTGTCGCGCTATCGTCTGCGGGCTCGAAAGGAGGGGTTCACGCCCTACCTGCGTGCCGAGGTGGACTGGACCAGCTTCGAGCGTGATCTTGGCCGGCGCGAAACCGATCCGGGATTCGACCGCGACACTTTCCTGAACGTCCTCCACCGTTATTTCGAGACAGCGCAACTGGCCTCGGACTGGGACAGTCTGAAAGAGGCCGAGGAGGAGCTGCTGGTGAACTCGCTTTCGATGCTCTGCCCGTTCGATTTCGAAGAGAAACAGGCGCTGCTCGAGGCACCGACGCTTCAGACCCGGCGCGAGACGCTGGTGACGCTGATGGAATTCGCCCTGCGCGGCGGCACCGATGAAGGCAGCCTGCAATGACCGACAATTCCCTCCGCGAGACGCTGGATCGCAAGGTACTCGAGGCGCTCGTCTGCCCCGTCACACGCGGCGTGCTGATCTACGACTCTGAGAAGCAGGAACTTGTGTCGCGCGGGGCCGGTCTTGCCTTTCCGATCCGCAACGGCATCCCGGTCATGCTCATCGACGAGGCGCGGCGGCTGGAGGACTGACCGCCGCGCCCGTCCAAAGGCTCACCCCGCCTCGATTACGCGCACACGGGTCGCGGCCTCACGCACGATCTCGCCGTCCTCGGTGAACACCGGGCGGGCGGCTTCGGGGCAATCCTCGCCGTCGATGAAATAGACCATCATCGATGCAGTCTGCTGCTTGGGAACCTCGCCCGCCTGGGCGTACATGGCGGACAGTATTGCGGCCAGGCTGGCCAGGAAGGTCTTGCGGTACATCGTCGTCTCCTGATCTTGAAGCGCCACCGTTGGCGCCGATGCACGCAATTTGCGCGGCGCGGGTTTCACCGGTTTGTCGAAATCAGGAAGATCGGTTTCAGGGGCGTTTCACCGCGTTTCTGGAGCGTTGCGATCGGCCTCAGGCCTTCTGATCCTGCCGAGCAGCACGTCCAAGCGCGACCTTTCGCCGGATCGCCAGCATCGCTCCGCCTGCAAGCAGCCCCCAGAACGCGCCAGAAACGCCCAGAAAGGCGGCACCCGAGGCGGTCAGCAGGAAGGTCACCGCGCTTGCCTCGCGGTCCTCGGCATCGCGGAACGCCGCCAGTGCCGAGGCCGAGAACGCCCCGAACAGGGCGACGCCACCGACCGCCTGGATCAGGATCTGCGGCGCCAGCCCCACGAATGCCGTTGCTGCGCCCGCCAGCACGCCAAGTGCGACATAGGCCATGCCGGCGACAATGGCTGCCCAGTACCGGCGGCGCGGATCCGGATGAGCATCCTCGCCCATGCAGAGCGCCGCCGTGATGGCGGCGTAGTTGGCGGCATGGCCTCCGAAGGGGGCCGCAAGAACGCTGGCGAAGCCGCTCGCAGCGATGTCGGGACCAGCCGGGCGGTCGTAGCCATGCGCCCTGAGCACCGCGGCACCGGGCAGGTTCTGCCCCGCCATCGTCACGATATAAAGTGGCAGCGCCAGCCCGACGAAGCCGCCAAGCGTGAAGACCGGCACCACGAATTCGGGTGTGGTCAGCAGCGGCAGGCCCCGCAACGCCTCGGCGTCGGGCTGCACCCCGAACAGGATCACGCCGACGAAGGCCGCCAGCGCAGTCGGCACGGCCAGCAGCGGATGAATGCGCCGACCGACGACCCACCCGACCAGGATCGGCAGGCCCCAGACGGGGTTGAACTCGATGGCTCGGAACGGCGCAAGGCACAGGCCCAGCAGCACGCCCGCCAGCATCGCGTTCGCCAGCGATGCGGGGATCCGGCCGACCAGCCCGGCCAGCGGTTTCCACAGCCCCGTCAACATCAGCAGTCCGCCGCACATGACAAAGGCCCCGACCGCTTCGGCGAAGCCTCCGGGCAGCGCGCCCGTCGTCACCAGCAGCGCCGCGCCCGGCGTCGACCAGGCGAACGAGATCGGAATCCGGGTGCGCGCCGACATGACCATCGCCGCAAGCCCCTTGGCGACGGCAATCGCCATCAGCCCAGAGGCCGCCTGCAGCGGCGTCGCGCCCACCGCCCCCAGCCCTTGCAGGACGACGGCGAAGGACGAGGCGAAGCCGACAAAGGCGGCGATAAGGCCCATGAAAGCGGCAGAGGCGGAGAAGTCACGGAACATGCCGCGCACCATGTCCAAGCAACGCGGGACGCGCCAGCGAAATCGCGGCGCAACTGCGTCTAAGTCTTCCTCGGCTTGTGGCCCGCACCGGCGACGCCCATGTTCTGCGAATGGGAGATTGAACTTATCGAAATGGGTTTCCGTGAACCGCGCATTTCTGTCGACCGTCTTTGAAGGTACCACCGGGCGGCACAGGCCGCCCGCCGCAGGGCAGGAGCATGTGGTGCTGCTGCACGGCCTTGGCCGCACACGCTCGTCCATGCGGGTGCTGGAATGGGCGCTGACGCAGGCAGGCTATCACGTCGTCAACCAGGGGTATCCATCGCGCCGCTTCCGTATCGAGGAACTGGCCGCGCAGACCCTGCCGAGCGCCCTGCACGCCTGCCGGGATGGAGCGACGGTAAATTTCGTGACCCACTCGATGGGCGCGGTGCTGCTGCGGCAATGGGCCTCGGAAAACGCCATCCCGCACGTCGGTCGGGCGGTTCTTCTTGGCCCGCCCGGTGCGGGCTCCGAGATCGTGGACCGGTTCGGAGATTGGCGGCTCTTCGGCTTGCTGAATGGCCCCGCAGGTACCCAGCTTGGTACCGGACCGGACGACCTGCCGGCAAAGCTGCCGCCTGAGGTCCCCATGGAGGTCGGAGTGATCGCCGGGAGCCGGTCGCTCAACCCGTTGATGTCCGCGCTGATCGAGGGTCCGAACGACGGCAAGGTGTCCGTCCGCTCCGCCTTTGCGACCCCGGCCAGCGACCGGCTGGTCCTGCCGGTCAGCCACACGTGGATGATGATGAACCAAAAGGTGGTCGAGGCGGTGATCCGCTTCTTGGTCAGCGGTAGCTTTGCCGAGCCACCGCAGGTCTAAAGCGGCCGTCCTTTCAAAAGGACCGGCAGATCGCCCGCCGTTCCCATCGCCTCGCGCATCAGGCGGCGGCGCAGGATGGGCGCATGCTCGATGGCCCCAAGCGCCAGCGTGCGGCCCAGTCGCAGCACCGGGTTGGCGTTCGAGAACACCCGGTTGATCGCGTCCGTCGCCGCGGCCAGCGCGGCGATGTCGAACTGGCGCCAGCGTCGATATCGCTCCAGCACGTCCGGCGCGCCGATGTCCTCGCCCCGCCGGTGCGCCTCGGTCAGCACCTCGGCCAGAGTCGCGACATCGCGTAGGCCCAGGTTCAGCCCCTGTCCCGCCAGCGGGTGAATGCCATGCGCTGCGTCACCGACCAGCGCCAGCCGGGGCGCGGTGATCCGCGTCGCCAGCGACAGGCCGAGCGGGTAGGAATAGCGCTTCCCGTCCAGCCGGATCTGCCCCAGAAAGTCGCCGAAGCGCGGCCGCAAAGCCTCAAGATAGCCGTCGTCGTCCATCGCCTGCACCGCCTCGGCACGGGCGCTTTCCTCGGTCCAGACGATCGAGACCCGATTGCCTGTCAGCGGCAGGATCGCGAGCGGCCCCTCAGGGAAGAACATCTGATGCGCGATGCCCTCGTGCGGGTGCTCGATCTCCAGCGCGGCGACGAGGCTGGTCTGCCGGTACGCCCATTCGGTCCGCGTGATCCCGGCGCGCTTCGCCGCTTGGCTGCCGCGTCCGTCCGCGCCAACCAGCATACGCGCAGTGCGGGTCGAGCCATCCTCCAGCGTGACCTCGACACCGCCGGGCACCTCGGTCTGACCAGTCACCAGCGCGCCGTTCTCGACCGTCACCAGCGGGTTCTCGGCGACAGCGGCCAGAATCGCTGCACGCAAGTGCCGGTCCTCGACGATATGACCCATCGGGCCTTCGCCCAGCTCGTTCTCGTCGAAATGCGCGAACAGGGGCGCGGCGCCCATGCCCGCGACGCCGTCGCTGACCTTGATCTGGTGGATCGGCTGCGCATCGGCTTCGACCGCAGTCCACAGGTCCAAGGCCTGAAACATCCGCCGAGAGGCCGCTGCGACCGCATAGGCGCGCCCATCGAACGCGGGATCCGCGAAGGTCGCCGCCGGGGCCGCATCCAGCACAAGGGACCGCAGCCCGGCCGAGGCCGCCGCCAGTGCCAGCGCCGGGCCGACCAGCCCGCCGCCCACGATCAGAATGTCGGTCTGCGTTTTCATCGTGGCGCAGTATGGGCCGGGTTTCGCGATTGTCCACGGGCGGCGGTGTCGCTACCGTCGCGGCGAAACGACCCGGAGGATCCGATGACCGCGCCAGACCTGACCGCCCCCGCCGCCGACATGGGCCGAGCCATCGCCAAGGGCGCACTGGACCCGGTTGAGCTGGCGCAGGCGATGCTGGACGCGATCGAAACAAGTGCATATGGGGCGCAGATCTATGCCCGGACCACGCCCGACCGCGCCCTGGCCGAAGCCAAGGCGGCGGCACAGCGCGCGAAGGCGGGGACGCGGCGTGGTCCGCTCGACGGGGTGCCGATCAGCTGGAAGGACCTGTTCGACAGTGCCGGGACCGCGACCGAGGCGGGCAGCGCGATCCTCGCGGGCCGGGTGCCCGAGCGCGATGCGAAGGTGCTGGAGAACGCCGCCTCGCAGGGGCTGGTCTGTCTTGGCAAGACGCACATGACGGAACTGGCGTTCTCGGGCCTCGGTGTGAACCCGGTGACGGCGACGCCGCCCAACCGGCACGACCCGGCACTGGCGCCGGGCGGTTCCTCCTCGGGTGCGGCGGCCTCGGTCGGCTATGGGCTGGCGGCCGCGGGGATCGGCTCGGACACCGGCGGCTCGGTTCGCGCGCCCTCGGCCTGGAACGACCTGGTGGGCTTCAAGACGAGCGTTGGCAGCCTGCCGATGCGGGGCGTCGTGCCACTCTGCTCCCGCTTCGATACGATCGGCCCGCTGGCCCGCACGGTCGAGGACGCGGCGCTGCTCTACGCAGCGATGGGCAACACCCGCGCGCCGGACCTCGGCGGCGCGAACGTCGGCTCGGCCCGCTTCCTGGTTCTGAACAACCCGGCCATCGCGCCGCTCGACGAGGCACCGCAGGCGGCGTTCGAGGGTGCGCTGGCGAAACTCTCCGCCAAGGGCGCCAACATCGACCACGCCACGCTGCCCGAACTGGAACAGGCGATGGCGCTGACATCGCTGTTCCCGGCCGAAGCCTGGGGCACCTGGGGCGACGCGATACTCGAGCGCGGCGCTTCGATGCATCCGCCGATCCGTGCGCGGTTCGAGGCCGGCCAGGCTGTCGGCGGCGCGAAGTTCGTGGCCGACTGGCGGGTGCTCGACGCGCTGAGGGCGGGGTTTGCCGCGCAGACCGCCGGCTACGACGCGGTTCTGCTGCCCACCGTCGCGATTCTGCCGCCGCGTATCGAGGATCTGATTGCGGACGACGACGAGTTCACGGCGCGCAATCTGGAAACGCTGCGGAACACCCGGGTTGGCAACCTGATGAACCTGACCGGGCTGACCCTTCCCACGGGCACGCGCCATTGCGGGCTGATGCTGCTCTGTCCCGCAGGGCACGAGGCCCGCGCGCTGCGTCTGGGCGCTGCTGTGGAAAAGACACTCTGACACCGCGGAGGGCCCTCAGGGCTGGACGCAACATGACGTGCCCGGTAGGTTCTTCGGCACTGAAAGGGGCACAAGACCCCGACCAAGAGGCATGAGCATGGACCACCCCCGCCGTTTCGCGGACCTGCCGGAGTACGCGTTTCCGCGCCTGCGCGCGTTGCTGAACGGCCATGCGCCGGGCGGTCCCGAGATCGCCATGTCGATCGGCGAGCCCCGCCATGCCATCCCCGCGTTCGTGCCCGAGATCATCGCCCGGCACTCCGCCGACTTCTCGCGCTACCCGCCGAACGAGGGCACGCCGGGCCTGCGCGCGGCGATCTGCGACTGGCTGGCGATGCGCTACGACATTCCGACACCGGACCCCGAGACGCGCGTGCTGCCGCTGAACGGCACCCGCGAAGGGCTGTTCAACGCCGCGCTGGCGCTCTGCCCCGAAGAAAAGAACGGCGCGCGCCCGGTGGTGCTGCTACCGAACCCGTTCTACCAGTGTTACGCCGTCGCCGCGCTCGCCGCCGGGGCCGAGCCGGTCTATGTGCCAGCCACCGCCGAGACCGGCTTCCTGCCCGATTTCGCGGGACTGCCCACGGCGCTTCTGGACCGCGCGGCGCTGGTCTACATGTGCTCGCCCTCGAACCCGCAGGGAGCCGTGGCTTCGCAGGACTACTGGGAAAGCCTGCTGAAGCTGGCCGAAAGGCACGATTTCCGCATCTTCGCCGATGAGTGCTATTCCGAGATCTGGCGGGAGACGCCGCCTCCGGGTGTGCTCCAGGCCTCGCACGCGATCTCGGCCGACCCCGAGCGGGTCGTCGCGTTCCACTCGCTGTCGAAACGCTCGAACCTGCCGGGGCTGCGCTCGGGCTTCGCACTGGCGGGCCCGAAGGCGACCGTGGCGCTGAAGCAGCTTCGGAACTACGCTGGCGCACCGCTGCCACTGCCGCTCCAGCACGCCGCCGAGGCCGTCTGGCGCGATGAGGAGCACGTGGTCGCCAATCGCGCGCTCTACCGCGAGAAATTCGACCTCGCCGACCAAATTCTCGGCAATATTGCCGGGTACAGAACGCCTGAGGCCGGTTTCTTCCTGTGGCTCGACGTGGGCGACGGTGAAGAGGCGGCGCTTCGGCTGTGGCGCGAGGTCGGGGTGCGGGCGCTGCCCGGTGCCTATCTTGCGCGTGATCCCGGGGACGGCTCGGCGAACCCCGGCAAGAACTATCTGCGCGTGGCGCTCGTCGCCAGCGCAGACGAGGTAAGACGAGGACTGGAAGGCGTGCGAGAGGTGCTGACGACCCGCGCCGCCGAAGGAGGGATCGGGTGAGCATGGCCCAGGCAAAGGCAGGCGGACGCCGGCGGCGCAAGACGACGCGCACGCGGCTGCTGGAGGAACAGACCGAAACCGCGCTCCGCCGTCGCGGAGTGGAACTGATCGGCCTCGGCCTGGTGTTCCTGGGATGCCTGGTCTTCGCCATGCTGTGGACCTATGACCCGGACGATCCGTCGCTGTTCTCGGCCACCGACGCGGTGCCGAACAATGCACTGGGCCTGCTGGGCGCGCTGCTGGCCGATCCGCTGCACCGGGCGCTGGGCTGGGCTGCCTATGGCATTCCGGTAACCTTTGGCGTCTGGGGCCTGCGGCTGGTGCTGCACCGGGGCGAGTCGCGGATCCTGACGCGGATCATCATGGCACCACTGGCGATTGCCGTGGCCGCCGTTTTCGCCGCCGCGCATGTGCCCTTCGACGACTGGACCTATGCCTACGGGCTGGGCGGGATGTTCGGCGACAGCCTATTCCTGGCGCTGCTCTCGGTGATCCCTCTGCCGACGCAGCAGGCGACCTTCTTCGCGACTATCCTGCTTGGCGCCGGCTTCGTGATGCTCTCGGGCATCGCGCTGGGCGTGAACGGCCCCGAGGCGCGGAGCATCGGACGTTTCCTGATGCTGGGCCTGCTGACCAGCTATGACGCAATCCTGCGGGCTACCGGCCGTGCCGCGCGCGGTGCAGGTGATGCCGCCAAAGCTGCGGCCGAGCGTCGCCGCGCAGCTGCCGCAGCACCCAAGGTCCGCCGCGAGCCGTCGACCCGCCGCGCCGCCGCCGCTGCCCCTGTCGATGCAGCACCCGTGCAGACCGAGCCGCGCTCGGACGACGAGGACCGCGTGATGGCCCGGATCGCCGCCGCCGTTCGCCGCCGGGACGAGGCGCGCCGCACCGAGGCGACGCCGATGGCGCTCGACGTACCGACGCTCGATGCGGAAGACGATGACGACCTGATCGATCACGAACCGATCGCGCCCCAGGACGACACGCCCTATGCAGCGCCGCCGCCGCCCGCGCCCCGGATGCTCGACCGCCGCAACGGCGGGACCGAGCCGCCAGTGACCCGGGCCGAGCGACCCGAGCCGCCCGCCGCGCCCCGCGTGCAGCAGCCCGAGCGCAAGCCGCCGGCCAAGTCCACGCGCGCGCGCAGCGAAGAACAGCCGTCGCTGGCACTGGGCGATGCGGACAACCCCGACTATGTCGCGCCACCGCTGTCGTTGCTCGAGAATCCGGCCAGCATTGTGCGCCAGACCCTGTCGAACGATGCGCTGGAGCAGAACGCCCGGATGCTGGAAACCGTGCTCGACGACTACGGCGTGCGCGGCGAGATCGTCAGTGTTCGTCCTGGTCCAGTCGTCACCATGTACGAATTGGAACCGGCCGCCGGGCTCAAGGCCAGCCGCGTGATCGGCCTTGCCGACGACATCGCCCGCTCGATGTCGGCGCTGGCCGCCCGCGTCTCGACCATTCCGGGCCGCACGGTGATCGGGATCGAACTGCCCAACGACCACCGCGAGAAAGTGCTGCTGCGCGAGTTGCTGGCCCATCGCACCTATGGCGACGGTCACCACAAGCTGCCGCTGGCGCTGGGTAAGGACATCGGCGGCGAGCCCGTGATCGCCAACCTCGCCAAGATGCCCCACCTGCTGATCGCGGGGACCACCGGCTCGGGTAAATCCGTCTCGATCAACACGATGATCCTGTCGCTGCTCTACAAGCTGACGCCCGAGCAGTGCCGCCTGATCATGATCGATCCGAAGATGCTGGAACTCAGCGTCTACGACGGCATCCCGCACCTGCTTTCGCCGGTCGTCACTGACCCGAAGAAGGCCGTCGTGGCCCTGAAATGGGTCGTTGCCGAGATGGAAGAGCGCTATCGCAAGATGTCCAAGATGGGCGTGCGCAACATCGATGGCTACAACGGCCGGGTGCAGGACGCGCTCGACCGGGGCGAGGCGTTCACCCGCACGGTTCAGACCGGCTTCGATGACGAGACCGGCGAGCCCGTGTTCGAGACCGAGGAATACGCGCCCGAGAAGATGCCCTTCATCGTCGTCATCGTCGACGAGATGGCCGACCTGATGATGGTCGCGGGGAAAGAGATCGAGGCCTGTATCCAGCGCCTCGCTCAGATGGCGCGCGCCTCCGGCATCCACCTGATCATGGCAACGCAGCGCCCCTCGGTCGACGTCATCACCGGTACGATCAAGGCCAACTTCCCGACCCGGATCAGCTTCCAGGTGACATCGAAGATCGACAGCCGCACCATCTTGGGCGAACAGGGTGCCGAGCAGCTGCTGGGCATGGGCGACATGCTCTACATGGCAGGCGGCGGTCGCGTGACCCGCGTACACGCGCCGTTCTGCTCCGACGAGGAAGTCGAGGAGGTCGTGAAGCACCTGAAGCTCCAGGGCGAGCCCGAATATGTCTCGGGCGTCCAGGACGGCCCCGAGGCCGAACAGGAGAGCGAAATCGACCTGGTGCTGGGCCTCGGCGGCAACACCAGCGGCGAGGACGCCCTCTACGACCAGGCGGTGGCCATCGTTGCGCGGGACCGGAAATGCTCGACCTCGTACATCCAGCGCAAGCTGGGCATCGGCTACAACAAGGCCGCGCGCCTTGTAGAGCAGATGGAGGACGAGGGCGTCGTCAGTCAGGCGAACCACGTCGGCAAACGCGAAGTGCTGGTCCCTGAAGTCTGACCCCGCGCCGGCGGCCGATGGGGGCCTCCGGCGGGGATATTTGCCGGAAAGTGGAAGGCGAGGGCGTTCGATCACCGGATCGCGAGCGCCGGAGGTCCTGCGTTACGGCGTTGTAACGGGAGGGGCGCGAAAGTGAGCGGCGGAGCCCCGCCGAGCGCTATATGCTCCCTTCACAAGCAACCGGGCAGGGACCATCTGAAGGTCATGAAAAGACGCGACATACTGGCGGCGTTCGCCGCGATCCCCTTCGCCGGCGCTGCGCTGGCGCAGGATCAACGGGTGCTGACCGAGGTCAGCAAGTACCTGAACCAGCTGACCTCGGTCTCGGGGCGCTTCACCCAGATCAACGGTGACGGCAGCCGCAGCGCCGGGCGCTACTGGCTGCGCCGGCCGGGCCGGGTGCGGTTCGAATACGACGGCGGCCAGGCGCTGGTCGTTGCGGATGGTGTGAACATCGCCATCTTCGACGCGAAGTCGAACGCGGCTGTGCAGCGCTACCCGATCCGAACCACGCCGCTGCGCTTCCTTCTGGCGAGGAACATCGACCTGACGCAGGCGAACCTCGCCTATGGCACGGATTCAAAGGGTGGGTTCACCACCGTGAACCTGCGCGATCCGAAGGCACCGAACGACGGCGCGATGCAGTTGCGGCTTAGGAACTCGCCGCCCGCGCTGACGCAATGGGTGGTGCGCGAGAAGTCGGGCCAGACGACCACCGTGGTGCTGGAGAGCATCGAGCCCGTGTCGAACATGGACATGCTGCTCTTCAACATCGAGGCGATCGCCCGGCGCTGGCCGAACGGCTGACCTAGACGTCGAAACTGGCGAAGACCGGCGCGTGGTCCGAGGGCTTTTCCCAGCCCCGCACGTGCCGGTCGATCCGGCTGTTGCCTGCGCCCGCCGCAAGGTCCGGGCTGGCCCAGATGTGATCGAGCCGCCGCCCCTTGTCCGCCGCGTCCCAGTCGCGGGCCCGGTAGGACCACCAGGAATAAAGCTGCCCTTCGGGGATATCCTGCCGGGTGATGTCGACCCAGCCGCCGGCCTGCTGCGCGTCGTTCAGCCCCTCGGTCTCGATCGGCGTGTGCGAGACGATCTTCAGCAGTTGCTTGTGGTTCCAGACGTCATCCTCGCGCGGGGCGATGTTCAGATCCCCGACCAGCACCGATTTTTCCGGTCGGTTGTCACGGAACCAGTCCCGCAGGTGGCCGAGAAACTCCAGCTTGTGGGCGAATTTCGGGTTCTTTGCGGTGTCCGGCTCGTCGCCGCCCGCAGGAATGTAGAAGTTGTGGATCACCGTGCCGTTCTCGAGCCGGGCGGCGATGTGGCGGGCGTCCTGGCGCTTGCAGAAGTCCAACTCCCCAGCCTCTTCGATGGGCAGGCGGCTGAGGATCGCGACGCCGTTGTAGCCCTTGAACCCACGGCTGACCATGTGGGTATATCCGAGCGCGGCGAAGTTCTCGGTTGGGATCTTCTCGACCGGCGACTTGGTTTCCTGAAGGCACAGCACGTCCGGCGCGCTCTGTCGCAGCAGGTCCAGCACGATCGGCTCGCGCAGGCGGACCGAGTTGATGTTCCAGGTCGCGACAGTCAGCGTCATCCGAGGGTCCTTTCGGGTAGATCCGAGGGGCAGGGGTCGGGGCGGACCATGGCCGTAGACGGGTCTGGGGGCAAGGCCCGGGCATGGCGATTCGCGACCCGCGGGGAGGTTTTGCGACCAGCGACGACGCCGAGTCGGCGGCTCTGCGCCGCAACCTGTGCGAGAGTTCGGGCGACGCACTCGACAGAGCAACACATGCAAGCATTCGAAGATATGAAGAAAATCCGCAAGCGAATCGCGCGGAAGTGGCGGCAGTGGTGCGGGCGAGGGAGCCGGGACGCTTTCAGTCTGCGAATTTTTCGTCACAGTTTCGCCACGATTTGAACTGTGCGACCACTTGAAGCGTCGGTCGTCAAACCCATCTTTCTGGAAAGATAGTAGCTGTGACGTCCATGCAATATTGAGGTTTCGCGTTGTTCGCGGACCGCAGGAAAGGACGAAGGGGCCCGCAGAGAGAGGCCCCAGCAAAAAGCACTGCGCGATAAATTTGCATCGCATGTGTGCCGCAATGTTGTCACCGCGCTGTGATGATCATTATGGTGGAGAATAGAGTGGCGCACTCGCCAAGAGATTGCGTGATTGTATGGGAGCCCCGATCAATGAGCCATATAATGGCGAATTGTGAAGCAGACTGGAGCGAGGTCTCGGACGCGAAGCCGGCCATCTCGTTCGGACTGCCGTTGGTTCTTTCCATCTGTGCCGCACTGCTTGCAGGCCTGATCGCCTGGATGCTCGGCGCCGGGCTACTGCTGTCGTTCGTGGCCTATGTGTGCACCGGCATCGTGGTGCTGCTCGGTGCGCTGGTGCTCCATGTACGCGGCTGGTTGGGCGCCTGACCCCCACCCTAAAAACCCGGAAAGGTTGATCCTGGTCAAACCGCTTTGCGGCTCGACCGGATAACACTTCTCCCGAAGCTACGGGAGGAGGCGATGAGAGTACTCATCTTCTACGCGACGATCGAGGGGCAGACCGGGAAGATCGCGGAGTTCATCGCGACGGCATTGCGCAAGGCCGGGCACGAGGCGCTTCTGCACACCGCAGACGATCCGCGCCCCCTGCCACTGGACCAGTCCGATGCGGTGATCCTCGCCGCTCCGGTACACGAGAGGAGGCATCCGCGCGCATTCGAGGACAGTCTCAACATGCAAGCCGATACCCTGTCGAAGCTTCCGACCCTGATGCTGTCCGTCAGCCTGAGCGCGGCCTTTCCGGAACGCCTGGACGAGGCGCGGGACTACCTCGTGGAAATGAAGATGCGGACCGAATTCGAGCCCAGCGCCGAGGCGCTGGTCGCCGGGGCGGTGCGGGCCTCCAGCTATGATTACTACGAGGCGCAGATCGTCGACCGGGTGGTTCTGCGCGACCAGGCGCCGGTGTCGCCGGGCCGCGACGCCGAGTTCACGGACTGGGACGCGGTGGCCACCACGGTCTCGTCCTTCCTGAGCAACGTCGCCGCAGAGCGCATAGGCTGAGCGGGCGATCCAGAAAAAAGGCCCGGACACGAAGTCCGGGCCAGTCCAACAGGGAGGATCCGCGCCATGACCCCGGCGCGGGAGGGAACTGTCAGCTGACCAGCCGGTAGCCGCCGGACTCGGTCACAAGCAGCCGCGCGTTCGAGGGATCGGGCTCGATCTTCTGGCGCAGGCGGTAGATGTGCGTCTCCAGCGTGTGGGTGGTGACGCCGGCGTTATAGCCCCAGACCTCGTGCAGCAGCGTATCGCGGGCGACGACGCCCGATTCCGCGCGGTAGAGGAACTTGAGGATGTTGGTTTCCTTCTCGGTCAGGCGGATCTTCTTGTCCGCCTCGTCGATCAGCATCTTCGCGGCCGGCTTGAACGTGTAGGGGCCGATGTTGAAGATCGCGTCCTCGGATTGCTCGTGCTGGCGCAGCTGGGCGCGGATACGGGCGAGCAGGACCGGGAACTTGAAGGGCTTGGCGATGTAGTCGTTTGCGCCCGCGTCGAGGCCGAGGATCGTGTCGGCGTCGGTGTTGTGGCCGGTCAGCATGACGATCGGGCTCTTGATGCCCTGCTTGCGCAGCAGGCGGCAGAGCTCGCGGCCGTCCATATCGGGCAGGCCCACGTCGAGGATCACCAGATCGTAGAGACCCTCTTTCGACTTCTCTAGTCCGCCGGCGCCGTCGCCAGCCTCGAACACGTCGAAATCCTCGGTCAGCACCAATTGGTCTGCAAGCGCCTCGCGCAGGTCTTCGTCGTCGTCGACAAGCAGGATTCTCTTCACGTTGGCCATGTTGGTGTTCCTCTTTCGGCTGCCCCAAGACCTGCGCCCGAACGCGGGTTTTCTCAAGACGAAGCGGGCGTGCCTCACGCGCACGTGTCAGGGCGCGGGGCTTTGTTTCAATTTCGCGGTCTGCGCTGTATAGGGCTGAAACGATTTGTAGGATCGGCTCACGGGATGGCGAGCGCTGCCCCCGCGCCGTTCACGGAAAGGTCAGCCGTTGTCGCAATTCCGGGCGCTGATTCCCACCGTCACCGAGCGTGTCGCCCGTGCCCGCGCCGACCTTCGCATGGGCGCAGTAGTCGTGCTCGCGGGCCCGTCTGGCGGTGCACTGGCTCAGGCGGCGGAGGGCGCCGGTCCCGAGCGGTTGGAGGCCCTGCGCGCCGCCGGTTCCCTGGATCTGGCGCTGACCCGCTGGCGGGCGGAGACGCTGAAGGTCCGCGCCTATGACGGGGACCTCGCTCGTGTCGCGGTTCCGGCCGATGCCGATGCCGGCTGGGTCCGCGCGATGGCCGATCCCTCGGAGGACATGGCCTGGCCGATGAAAGGCCCGTTCCTGGAGCGGCGTGGCGGCGAGGCCGACCTGCACCGGGCCGCCGTGCGTCTTGCCAAGCAGGCCCATCTGTTGCCAGCCGCTCTGGTGGCCCCGGTCGCCGATCCTGAGGCGATGGCCGCCGAGCTGGGCCTGACGCTGGTCACGCTGGAGCAGATGGCGCAGGTGGAGAGCACCCTGCGTGAGGTGTCTTCGGCCCGGGTTCCCCTGGCCTCGGCGGCGAAGTCGCGGGTCAGGGTGTTTCGGCCCGCCGATGGGGGAGAGGAGCACTATGCCGTCGTCGTCGGTCGTCCGGATCTTGAGAAGCCGGTGCTGGCGCGGCTTCATTCTGCCTGTTTCACCGGCGACGTGATCGGCTCGCTGAAATGCGATTGCGGGCCGCAGCTGAACGCGGCGCTGGCGCAGATCGGCGAGGAAGGTTCGGGCATCCTGCTCTATCTCAACCAAGAGGGGCGGGGGATCGGTCTTGCCAACAAGATGCGCGCCTATGCGCTGCAGGACCAGGGCTTCGACACGGTCGAGGCGAACCACCGGCTGGGCTTCGAGGACGACGAGCGGGATTTCCGGATCGGTGCGGAGATGCTCAAGGCGATGGGCGTGCGCGCGGTCCGGCTGATGACCAACAATCCTGCCAAGGTTGCCCGGATGGAAGGCAATGGCGTCGCCGTGGCCGAGCGGGTGCCGCTACGTGTCGGTCGGACGCCGCAGAACGCCCACTATCTTGAGACAAAGGCCCGGAAATCCGGGCATCTGCTGTGAGCCTGCTGCACGTGACGCCTTGGGGCGCGCGGCTCGACGGGCATGTCCTGCCTTGCGCCATCGGGCGCGGCGGCATTTCACCGTGCAAACGCGAAGGCGACGGCGCGACGCCCGCCGGAACCCTGCGCATCGCCGAGCTGTTCTACCGGCCCGACCGGCTGCCCGCCTCGGCCCTGCCGCGCTGGGCCCAGCCGATCCGCCCCTTCGACCGCTGGTCGGACGATGTGCGCGATCCGCAGTACAATCACCGTCTGCCCGGCGCGCTCTGGCATCCGTTCGGCTCCGAGGCGCTGCGGCGGCCCGATCCGCTCTATGACCTCGTGCTGACGACCGACTGGAACTGGCCCGACGCTCGGCCCGGGCTGGGCTCGGCGATCTTCGTGCACCGCTGGCGCAAGCCGCGCCACCCGACCGAGGGCTGCGTCGCTTTCGCGCCGCGCGATCTGCTCTGGCTGGCCTGGCAACTGGCCCCCGGCGATCGGCTCGAGATCGCGGGTTGACGTAACGTCGGGGCCGAGGCTCTTGCCCCCGAGGGCGCAATCGGCAAGGTAGTACGCGATTTTTCACAGTTAAGGACCGCCGCCCGCATGGATCCCGCGCCTCACCCGCACCAGATGGAGCGGTTGCAGACCCTGTACGACTACGGCGTGCTCGATACCGAGCGCGAGCGGGACTTCGACGACATTGTCGATCTGACCGCCCGGCTTTGCGAGGCTCCGGTCTCGCTGATCAGCCTGGTCGATTCCGGGCGCCAGTGGTTCAAGGCCGAGGTCGGGCTGGGTCTGCGCGAGATGCCTCTGAGCCAGTCGATCTGCGCACATGCGATCCTGAAGGAGGACTTCCTCGAGATCCCAGACACGCTGGCCGATCCGCGTACACTGGGCAATCCGATCTGCGTCGGCAACCCGAACCTGCGCTTCTATGCCGGGGCGCTGCTGACCGCCTCGAACGGTTTGCCGCTGGGTACGCTCTGCGTGCTGGACCACAGGCCGCGCGAATTGACCGCGCTGCAACGGGACACGATCCGCGTTCTCGCGAGGCAGGTGATGAAGCTGCTGGACCTGCGCCGGACGCTTCGGTTGCAGACCATGCTCCGGCAGGAAGTGGACCACCGGGTGAAGAACTCGCTGCAGACCGTTGCGGCCCTGACCCGGATGCAGGCGCGTTCGGTGCGTGACCCCGAGATCCGGGCGGCGCTGGACTCGGTGCACGGACGGATCGAGACTGTCGCGGCCCTCCACCAGGCGCTGTCGAAGTCCGAGAGCGGCGACCGGATCGACCTTGCCAGCTATATCGAGGGCGTGGTGCGGCTGATTGACGGGCACCGGCCCGCCAATGTGGCGGTCGATGTAGACTGCGGCGAGGGCACGGCGGTGACCTCGGCGCGGGCGTCGAATATCGGGGCCATCGTGAACGAGTTCGTCACCAACTCCTTCAAGCACGCTTTCCCGGGCGGACGCGCGGGGCGGGTCAGCATCGTCTGCCGGCGGGAGCCGGATTGCACCATGATACTGACCTGCCGCGACGACGGCGTGGGACTGGCGCAGCCCGGCGAGGACGGACCAGAGGCGGCGGGCAGCACCAGCCTTGGGCTAAAGATCATACAGGCGAGTGCCGTGGCGCTCGGCGGCACGGTGGAGACGCTGGACCTCGACACTGGCTACGGCATCGAGCTGCGATTCCCGGTTGCGGAACCCTCCGCCTGAGGGTGCCTTTCACGATGAAAAGCCTGGATTTCATCGTGAAAACCCCCTTAAGGCATTGAACTATAAGTTGAAAACTTCCTTAAAGCTTCCCTAACGCGCCGCGGGTCCCCTTACATGGACTGAAGTCCGGTCCCTCGCCCGCCTTCCACTTTCCGAAAAATATCCCCGCCGGAGGCCCCCGCCTGCCCGGGACGCAGCGCCGGGCGGATCGGGGCTGCGGCATCAGACTTGTGGCGGCCGCTCGCCGAAAATGGCCGAGCCGACGCGGATATGCGTCGCCCCCAGCGCGATCGCGCTTTCGAAATCGGCGCTCATGCCCATCGACAGCCCGTCCAGACCGTTGCGCGCGGCGAACTTGGCCAGCAGGGCGAAGTGCAGCGCCGGTTCCTCGTCGATCGGCGGGATGCACATCAGCCCGCGCACCGGCAGGTCCTTCGCGCGGCAGGCGGCGACGAACCCGTCGACCTCGGCGGGCAGCACGCCGGCCTTCTGCTCTTCCTCGCCGGTGTTGACCTCGATGAACAGGTCCGGGCAGGTGCCGCGCGCTTGCGCCTCGTCGGCGATCTTGCGGGCCAGTTTCTCGCGGTCGAGCGAGTGGATCGCCTCGAACAGGTCCATCGCCTGCTTGACCTTGTTGGTCTGCAGCGGGCCGATAAGGTGGACCTCGACGCCCTCGAACTGCTCCCGGTAGTCTGGCCAGCGCCCGGCGGCTTCCTGTACCCGGTTCTCGCCGTAGAGGCGGTGGCCCTGTTCCAGCATGGCGCGGATCCGGTCCTCGGGCTGCTTTTTCGAGACCGCGACCAGCTTGACCGAGCCGGCCGGGCGTCCGGCCTCGGCCTCGGCCTTGCGGATGCGGTCGGTGATGTCCTGCAGGGGCATGGCTTCCTCCGTTCGTCGCGGCACACATAGCGCCGCACTGGCGGGAAGGGAATGTTTGACACTCCCCCGATCAGGTTTTCAGATGGCGTCGAGCATTTCCCCCGAGTTTGACCCGAAGCCGATTGCATGACCCTGTCCGACCGCCTGTCCGCCGAGATCGACGCCCGCACCGAGGATCTGACCGCGCTTGCCCGCGACCTGATCCGCATCCCGACGCTGAACCCGCCGGGCGAATACTATCGGGACATCTGCGAGTTCGTGGCCGGTCGGCTGAAACCGCGCGGCTTCGAGGTGGAGTTGCTACGCGCGACCGGCGCGCCCGGCGACAGCGACCGATATCCGCGCTGGAACCTGATCGCCCGGCGCGACGGCGCGCGGGGCGGCGAGTGCGTTCATTTCAACAGCCATATCGACGTGGTCGAGGTCGGCCACGGCTGGACCGTCGATCCGTTCGAGGGGCTGGTGCGCGACGGCAGGGTCTACGGCCGGGGCGCCTGCGACATGAAGGGCGGGCTGGCCGCGTCGATTGTCGCGGCCGAGGTATTCGTGGATCTCTGCCCCGAGTTCTCCGGCGCGGTGGAGATCTCGGCCACGGCGGACGAGGAAACCGGCGGCTACGGCGGCGTCGCGTGGCTGGCCGAGCAGGGCTGGTTCGCGCCGGCGCGGGTGCAGCACGTCATCATCCCCGAGCCGCTGAACAAGGACCGGATCTGCCTGGGCCACCGCGGCGTATGGTGGGCCGAGGTCGAAACCAAGGGCCGGATCGGGCACGGCTCGATGCCGTTCCTGGGCGATTGCGCGGTGCGCCACATGGGTGCGGTGATCGACGAGATGGAGCAGACCCTGTTCCCGGCGCTGGGCGCGCGTCGGACCGAGATGCCGGTGGTGCCGCCGCAGGCGCAGGCCTCGACGCTGAACATCAACTCGATCCACGGCGGGCAGGCGGAACTGCCCGAGGATTTCACCGGCTTCCCGGCCCCCGTGGTCCCCGATAGCTGCCGCATGATCATCGACCGCCGCTTCCTGATCGAGGAGGACATTGCCGAGGTGAAGGCCGAGTTCGCCGAGCTGATGGAGCGGGTGCGTGACCGGCGCGAAGATTTCCGCTTCGAGATCCGCGACCTTCACGAGGTGATCCCGACGATGACCGACCGCGACGCCCCGGTGGTCGGCGCGGTTGCGCGTGCCGTCAACCGGGTGATGGGGCGCGAGCCGGAATACGTGGTCTCGCCCGGGACCTACGATCAGAAGCACATCGACCGGATCGGACGGGTGCACAACTGCATCGCCTACGGCCCCGGCATCCTGGACCTTGCGCACCAGCCGGACGAATGGGTTGGCATCGAAGACATGGCCGATAGCGCCCGCGTGATGGTCCTGGCGCTGGAGGAGTTGCTGGCATGAACGAGGACAGGCTGAAGGGGGCGTTGCTGGGGCTGGCGGTCGGGGACGCGCTGGGCACGACGCTGGAATTCTCGCCCCGCCCGGCGGAACCGGTGGTCAGCGACATGGTGGGCGGCGGCCCGTTCGCGCTGAAGCCTGGCGGATGGACCGACGATACCTCGATGGCCCTGTGCCTGGCCGACAGCCTGCTGGAGCATCCGGGGTTCGATCCGACCGACCTGATGCAGCGGTTCGTCGATTGGTGGAGGAACGGGCACAACTCGCACACCGGGGACTGTTTCGACATCGGCATCACGACCTCGAAGGCGCTCGGCCGGTTCGAGGAAGGCGGCGAGCCCTATGCCGGTTCGACCGATCCGATGAGCGCTGGCAATGGCGGCATCATGCGTCTTGCCCCGGTGGTGCTGGCGTATCACGGCGATCCCAAGCGGATGCGCGAGGTCGCCGCGCTCCAGTCCCGGACCACCCATGCCGCGCGCGAATGCCTTGAGTACGCGGCGCTGCTGGCCGACGCGATCCATGCCGAGGTGCGGGGCGAGGGGGCGCTGGAGACCGGGCACACACGCGACACGGTGAAGTCGTCCGGCTATGTGCGGCACACGTTCGAGGCCGCCGTCTGGGCGGTCGCAACGACCGGCTCGTTCCGCGAGGCGGTGCTCGCGGCGGTGAACCTCGGGGACGATGCGGATACAGTGGGCGCCGTGGCCGGGCAGATTGCCGGGGCGCGCTACGGGATGGCCGGGATTCCGGGCGATTGGCTCGCCAAACTTGCCTGGCGGGAGCAGATCGAAACGCGCGCGGATCGGCTCATTGCTCTGGGGACGTAGGGCGTTCGGATCGAAACGCTTGATCCCGGGCGCTTTTCAGCGGACCTTGCCGGTAACCATAACCGGGGAGACGGGGATGAAACACCTGACCGCTGCCGCTTTCGCTTGCCTGGCCGGTGCCGCGAGCGCTCAACAGACCGGCATCACCATAGGGATGCAGCTTGAGCCGCCGCACCTGGATCCGACCTCGGCCGCCGCTGCCGCGATCGACGAGGTGGTCTATGCCAACGTCTATGAGGGGCTGACGCGGTTCGGGCCGGACGGCTCGGTGCTGCCGGGGCTGGCCGAACGCTGGGAGATCGCGGACGACGGGCTCAGCTATGACTTCCACCTGCGCGAGGGCGTGACCTTCCACGACGGGGCCGCGCTGACCGCCGAGGACGTGGTGTTCAGCATCGACCGGGCCCGGGCCGAGGATTCGACCAATGCGCAGAAGGCGCTGTTCGACTCGATCGACGAGGTGACGGCGGTGGACGATCTGATGGTCGAGATCACGCTGAAGCAGCCCAATGGCGCGCTGCTGTTCAACCTGGCCTGGGGCGATGCGGTGATCATCGACGAAAGCGATGTCGAGACGCTGACCACAAATCCCGTCGGCACCGGCCCGTTCATGTTCAAGGACTGGGTCGAAGGCGACCGCGTCGAGCTGGTGAAAAACCCCGACTACTGGGGCGAGCCGGTGGCGCTGGAAAGCGCGACGTTCAAGTTCATCTCGGACCCGACGGCGGCCTTCGCGGCGATGATGGCGGGCGATATCGACGCCTTCCCGGTGTTCCCGGCGCCCGAGAACCTGGCCCAGTTCGAGGCCGATCCGCGGTTCACAGTTCTGGTCGGCTCGACCGAGGGCGAGACGATCCTGGCGATGAACAACGGCATCGAGCCCTTCGACGAGGCCAAGGTGCGGCAGGCCGTGGCCCACGCCATCGACCGGCAGGCAATAATCGATGGCGCGATGTTCGGCTACGGCACGCCCATCGGCACGCATTTCGCGCCGCACCACCCGGCCTATGTCGACCTGACCGAGAAGTCGGCCTACGACCCCGAGCAGGCCAAGGCATTGCTGGCCGAGGCGGGCTATCCCGACGGGTTCACCACGACGCTGAAACTGCCGCCGCCCAGCTATGCCCGCCGCGGCGGCGAGATCATCGCCAGCCAGCTGCGCGCCGTCGGCATCCAGACCGAGATCACCAACCTCGAATGGGCCCAGTGGCTTGAAGAGGTCTTTCGCGGCAAGGACTTCGGCCTGACCATCGTCAGCCATACCGAGCCGCTGGACATCGGCATCTACGCCCGCGCCGACTATTACTTCCAGTACGACGACCCGGCGTTCCGCGCGATGAACACGCAACTTGCCGAGATCGCCGACCCGCTGGAGCGCAACGAGGTGCTCAAGGCCATGCAGGAACGGATCGCGGATCATTACGTGAACGGCTACCTGTTCCAGCTAGCCAAGACCGGCGTCGCCGACGCCCGGATCGAAGGGCTGTGGCAGAACTCTCCGACGCAGGCCAACGACCTGACCGGTGTACGTTGGACCGAGTGAGGTCTATCTTGGCCTTGTCGGCGCTGGCGGCCCTAGCCGCCTGCGTCGAGACCGAGAGCCACGTTGTGCACGTCGATCCGGTAAACGTCGACGTCACCACGGGCGATTACCGCCCGCTGACAGGCATCCCTCACGCACATCGCCCCGAACCCGGCACCTGCCGCGTCTGGTACCACGGCGTCGCCGCCGAGAGGCAGCCAAGAGCAGG
This sequence comes from Halovulum sp. GXIMD14794, assembly GCF_054457455.1. NCBI lineage: Bacteria > Pseudomonadati > Pseudomonadota > Alphaproteobacteria > Rhodobacterales > Paracoccaceae > Halovulum > Halovulum sp. GXIMD14794. Next base: position 143,588 of record NZ_JBTLNF010000008.1, read on the forward strand.
CTCATGCGATGTGCCCGTGCCGAAAGGAGCCGTATTGGTGAGGGGGTAGTGACGAGTTCGCATAACAGACGTCCAGATCTGGGACGTCACTATTGAATGGAAACAATTTTGAACCACGAGACGGGACTGGCCATTGGCGGGGGCAAGAGTACCCCGAACGCAGCATTGCTGATCGACGGAGAGAACATCTCCAGCGCATATGCAGGGCGGATTATCAATCAGGCGCGTAAGCACGGGCAACTCGCCGTGCGACGGGTCTACGGAGGCGTGCGCAGGATTCCAGACTGGGACGCCGCTCCGGGGTTTCGAATGGTTCACGCAGGCGCTGGTAAGAATGCCGCGGACATGATGATGGCGATAGACGCCGTAACTCTATTCTACGAGGGACGAGCAGGGGTATTTGTGCTCGTTACTTCGGATAGCGATTTCTCGCATCTGGCGCTATACTTACGAGAGCGCGGTTGCACTGTGATCGGACTTGGAGAAGAGAAAGCCCCGATTGGGTTTCGCAAGTCGTGCCATGAGTTCTTCGAGTTGAAACCTGCTGGTCCCGAGCCGGTGGACCTCGACAGCACATGTCTACCTAGCAAAGTAAAAAATATTATTGAGGAGCAAGGCGGCGAGGTGGAGATCAGCAAGCTGAACTCGATAGTCCGTCAGGCGTATGATTTTAAGGTCAGCACCCTAGCGAAAGGCACCTCGGAGAAAGGTACTTGGCGCGGGTTCTTTGAAGCCAATAGGAGCCTCTTCGAGTGTGATCCAAAGGGGCCCGGTGCCAAGGTCCGTTTGCTCGAGTAGGCCTCATTCGCTGGTCATCCTCCACAGCATCCCATAGGGTCGGCGGCAGCAACGCCGGCACCGGAAATTCATGCTCCGCTACGCCTTCAGACGACTGATCTCCTTCGCGCTGGCGCTGGTGGTGGCCAGCCTCGTCGTGTTCTTCAGCCTCGAGGTCGTGCCGGGCGATCCGGCCGCCTACATGCTTGGCATCAACGCGCAGCCCGAGGCGGTGGAGGCGCTTCGGGCCGAGCTGGGGCTCGATCGGGGGCCGGTGCAGCGCTATGTCGAGTGGGCGGGCGGCATGCTGCGCGGGGATTTCGGGATCTCGTATACATATCGCGCGCCGGTGGCAGGGATGGTCGCGGACCGGCTGTGGATCTCGCTGCCGCTGGCGGTTTATGCGCTGGCCTTGTCCACGTTGATCGCCTTTCCGGTCGGCATCCTTGCCGCCGCGCGGCGGGGCAGCGTCGCAGACATGGCGATCATCGGCACGACGCAACTGGGCATCGCCGTGCCGAATTTCTGGTTCGCGATGATCCTTGTGGCGGTGTTCGCGATCAACCTCGGCTGGTTCTCGGCCGGGGGCTTTCCGGGGTGGGAGGCCGGGTTCTGGGGCGGCCTCAAGGCGCTAACCCTGCCGGCCATCGCGCTGGCGCTGCCGCAGGCGAGCATCCTGGCGCGGGTCATGCGCTCGGCGCTGATCGACACGCTGGGCGAGGATTTCGTGCGGACCGCACGGGCCAAGGGTCTTAGCCCCGGGCAGGCGCTGCGGCGGCACGCCTTGCGGAACGCGCTGATCCCGGTGCTGACGATCATCGGCCTGCAGTTCAGCTTTCTGCTGGCGGGCGCGATCATCATCGAGAACGTGTTCTACCTGCCGGGCCTCGGGCGGCTGGTGTTCCAGGCGATCCAGCAGCGCGACCTGATCGTGGTCGAAAGCGTCGTGATGCTGCTGGTGTTCGCGGTGATCTCGGTCACGTTTCTTGTCGACCTGGCCTATGCGGCGGTCGACCCAAGGCTGAGGCGCGGCTGATGCGGGCGCTGGTCACAGGGGGCGTTCTGGCCGGGCTGTTCGTGCTCGCCGCGCTGATCTCGTTCGTCTGGGTGCCGCATGACGTAACGGTGCTGGACATCGCCAACAAGCTGAAGGCGCCGGGCGAGGGCTATGTGCTGGGCACCGACCATTTCGGGCGCGACGTGCTGTCGATGGTCATGGTCGGGGCGCGGGTCTCGATCGCCGTGGCGCTGGTCGCCGTGGGTATCGGCATGGGGCTGGGCGTGCCGTTGGGACTGGCGGCAGCGGCGACGCGCGGCAGCCTGCTGGACGAGGCGATCATGAGGGGGAACGACCTGGTCTTCGCCTTCCCATCGCTGCTGATCGCGATCCTGATCACCGCCGTCTTCGGCCCCTCGGCGCTGAACGCGATCATTGCCATCGGGATTTTCAACGTGCCCGTATTCGCCCGCGTGACGCGCGGCGCGGCGCTGTCGCTGTGGACGCGGGAGTTCATCCTCGCCGCCCGCACTGCCGGCAAGGGTCGGGCGCGGATCAGCGTCGAGCATATCCTGCCCAATATCGCCAACCTGCTGATCGTGCAGGGCACCATCCAGTTCTCGCTGGGCATCCTCGCCGAGGCGGGGCTGAGCTATGTCGGCCTCGGCGCGCAGCCGCCCACGCCCAGCTGGGGCCGGATGCTGGCCGAGGCGCAGACGATGATCAGCTTCGCGCCGCACCTGGCGTTGGTGCCGGGCCTGTCGATCGTGCTGACCGTGCTGGGGCTGAACCTGATGGGCGACGGGCTGCGCGACATCCTTGATCCACGTATCCGCAGGGGGCGCGCATGAGCCTGCTGTCCATCGAGGGGCTGGATCTGGGCATCCACGGCACGCCGATCCTGAAGGGCGTGTCGCTGACGGTCGAGCCGGGGCGGATCCTGGGCGTGATCGGCGAGAGCGGCTCGGGCAAGTCGATGACGGCGTTCTCGGTGATGCGGCTGTTGCCGCGCGGCGCGGCGCTGTCGGGGCGGATCCTGTTCGAGGGGCAGGACCTGGCGCAGGCCTCCGAGGCGCAGATGGGCCGGGTGCGCGGGGCCGAGATCGGCATGGTCTTCCAGGAGCCGATGACCGCGCTGAACCCGCTTCAGACCATCGGCGCGCAGGTGGCCGAGACGCTGCGGCTGCACGACGGGCTGTCCGGGCGCGAGGCGGCGCAGCGGGCGCGGGCGGTGCTGGACCGGGTCGGCCTGCCGGAGCCGGAGTTTCCGCTGGGCCGCTATCCGCATGAGCTGTCCGGCGGGCAGCGGCAGCGCGTGGTGATTGCCATGGCCATCGCCCGGCGTCCCCGGCTGCTGATCGCGGACGAGCCGACGACAGCGCTGGACGTCACCACGCAGGCGCAGATCCTGCGGCTGATCCGCCGGTTGGTGGACGAGGACGGCATGGGCGCGATCTTCATCACCCATGACCTTGGCGTGGTCGCGGACGTGGCCGACAGCGTGGCGATCATGCGCAAGGGCGAGGTGGTCGAGGCCGGCCCGACCGTCGAGGTTTTTGCCGAGATGCGGCATCCCTATACGCGCGCGCTGTTCGAGGCGTCGACGCACCAGCCCTCGCGCAAGCCGCATGCCGCGCCCGAGCCGCTGTTGCAGGTGCAGAACGTGGTGCGGACCTATCCGGGGCGGAGGCAGGGCCTGCTGGCCAGGCGCGGCGAACCGAAGGTCGCGGTGGACGGGGTCAGCTTCGCCCTGCACCGGGGCGAGAGCCTTGGGTTGGTGGGCGAATCCGGCTGCGGCAAGTCCACGCTGACCCGCGCGATCCTGGGGCTGGAGCCGGTTCAGGGCGGGCGCATCGCGCTGGCCGGGCAGGAGGTCGACGCCCACCGGCCCGTGCCGCGCGCGCTGCGGGCGAAGATGCAGGTGGTGTTCCAGGACCCCTACGGCTCGTTCAATCCGCGCCACAAGGTCTCGCGGCTGGTGACCGAGCCGTTTCACCTGCTGGATCAGCCGCCCACCGGCGCCTCGCGCGCCTTTGCGGTGGCCGAGGCGCTGGAGGCGGTGGGCCTGCACGCCTCGGACGCGGACAAGTACATCCACGAGTTCTCGGGCGGGCAGCGGCAGCGGATCGCCATCGCTCGGGCGCTGATCATCCGGCCCGAGCTGATCGTGCTGGACGAGGCGGTCTCGGCGTTGGACGTGCAGGTGCGGGCGCAGATCCTGGACCTGCTGGCGGACCTGACGGGGCTCTATGATCTGTCGTACCTGTTCATCAGTCACGACCTGCACGTGGTGCGGCGGATCACCGACCGGGTGCTGGTGATGCGGGCCGGAAAGATCGTCGAGGAAGGCGCGACCGAGCGGGTGTTCGAAGCGCCCGAACATCCCTATACCCGCGCGCTGCTGGCTGCCGCGCCGGATCTGGCGAAGGCGAGCTAGAGCGAGGACCAGCAGGGCTTGGTGTCACCATCGGCCGGGGTCGCCGCGTAAACGCCGCGCGCGACGGCGCGTGCCAGCACGGTGGCGGCGGCGTGGCCGAGCATCATCACTTCCAGCGGGTCCAGCGCGGGGCGGCTGCCGGTCGAGACGCCGAACACCAGGTCTCCGTCGAAGGGCGTATGGCTGGGGGCGATGGCGCGGGCTAAACCGTCATGCGCGGCGACGGCCAGCCGGGTCGCGCCCGCCTTGTCGAGGGTGGCGTCGGTGGCGACAATGGCGATGGTCGTTGCTTCGCCCAGTTTCGGCAGCTTGGTATCCTCGGGGCTCAGCGGGCGCGGGCGGGTGCCCGGCCCACCGAGCGCGCCGAATTCGTCGCCGACCTCCCATTCCCAGGCGCGGAAGGCGAGGCTTTCGGGGTAGGTCACGCAGCCGACCGGGTTGACCGCGACCAGCGCGCCGACCGTTACCCCGGACGGCAGCGCTATCGAGGCCGAGCCCAGCCCGCCCTTCAGCCGTGCGGTCAACGCGCCGGTGCCCGCTCCCACGGTGCCGATCTCGAACGCCTCGCCAGCTGAGGCGAACGCCGAGCGGCCCAGGGTGGGGTAGGGGCTGTCGTTCCACGTCTTGTCGCCGCCGTTGCCCAGATCGTTCAGGATCGCCGCCGGCACGATCGGCACGGGCAGCGGCGCGCGCACGCCCCGGCCGGCCGCGCGCAGGGCGGCAACCACGCCCGAGGCTGCGTCCAGTCCGAAGGCCGAACCGCCGGAAAGCACCAGCGCATCGACCTGGCTTACCAGCTTGTCCGGGGCCAGCAGGTCCGTCTCGCGCGTGCCGGGGGCGCCGCCGCGCACGTCGACGCCGACCACGAAAGGCGCGTCCGCCGTCAGGCACGTCACGCCGGATTTCAGCGTCGCGTCCTGCGCATTGCCGACCTTCAGGCCGGGCACGTCGGTGATCAGGTTGCGGGGCCCGGTCGTCATATGCAGCGGCCCCCGTCGACCTCCATCGCGACGCCGGTGATCAGCGAGGCCTCGTCCGAGCACAGGAAGCAGGCGGCGTTGCCCAGGTCCTGTGGGGTCGAGAAACGGCCCATCGGGATGGTCGACAGGAACTTCGCGCGCATCTCGGGCGTGTCCTCGCCCATGAAGCTTTTCAGCAGCGGCGTGTCGCCTGCCACCGGGTTCAGCGCGTTGACGCGGATGCCCCATTCGGCCAACTCGATCGCCATCGCGCGGGTCGCGGTGATCATCCAGCCCTTCGAGGCGTTGTACCAGTTCAGGCGGGGTCGTGGGCTGACCCCTGCGGTCGAGGCGATGTTCAGGATCGCCCCCGCGCCCTGCGCTTTCATCCCGGGCACGAAAGCCCGCGCGGTCAGGTAGACCGACTTGGCGTTCACCGCGAGCACCCGGTCGAAATCGGCCTCGGTGACCTCTTCCATCGGGGCGGGCAGATGGGTGATCCCGGCGTTGTTCACAACGATGTCGATGCGGCCCCAGGCGGCCTCGGCCGCGGCGGCCATTGCGTTAACGCTGGCGCCGTCGGCGACGTCGACACGGTGGGCCAGCGCACCCGTTTCCTCGGCCATGGCCTCGGCCGCGTCGCCGTTCAGATCGGCGATCATCACCCGCGCGCCCTCGTCCAGGAACTTGCGCACGATCCCTGCCCCGAACCCCGAGGCACCGCCCGTCACGATGGCGGTCTTGTCCTTCAAACGCATGATATCTCCCTGAAATCAGCCGTGGCGCGCGGCGACGGTCTTGAGCACCGAGAAGCCGTAGAGCGCCTCGAACCCCTTTTCCCGTCCGTGGCCGGATTTGCCGACGCCGCCGAAGGGCAGTTCCACCCCGCCACCCGCGCCGTAATTGTTGAGGAACACCTGTCCCGCCCGCAGTTTCCGGGCCAGCCGCATCTGCCGCGCTCCGTCGCGGGTCCAGACCCCGGCGACCAGCCCATAGTCGGTGCCGTTGGCGATGCGGATCGCCTCGGCCTCGTCGTCGAAGGGCAGCAGGACCTGGACCGGGCCGAAGATCTCTTGCTGGGCCAAGGCGTGGTCGGGGCCGATGCCGTCGATCAGCGTGGGCGGGACATAGTGGCCGCCGGTCGCGCTGTCGGCCAGCGTGCCCCGCGCGACAATGCGGCCGGGGGCAATCCGGTCCAGGAACCCTTCGACGATCTGCTTCTGCCTTGCCGAGACCAGAGGCCCGAGGTCGTGGTCCTCTTCCGCAGGGCCCACGCGAAGCGCGGCGTAGCGCTCGGCCATCCGGTCGCGCACTTCGTCGTAGACCCCGCGCTGCACCAGGATCCGCGAGGCGGCCGAGCACGTCTGACCGGCGTTCTGGATGCCCGCGTTGACGAGGAAGGGCAGCGCCGCGTCGAGGTCGGCGTCGTCGAAGACCAGCTGCGGGGACTTGCCGCCCAGCTCCAGCGTCACCGGCAAGACGTTCGCACCCGCCGCCTGCTGGACCAGTGCGCCGGTGCAGACCGAGCCGGTGAACGAGATGTGGTCGATGCGCGGATGCCCCGCCAGCGCGGCGCCCGCCTCGGCGCCGAGGCCCGGCACCACGTTCAGCGCGCCCGGCGGCAGGCCCGCCTGCTGTGCCAGATGCGCGAAGGCGAGGGCGGTCAGGCAGGCTTCCTCGGCCGGTTTCAGCACGCAGGCATTGCCCATCGCCAGCGCCGCGCCGACCGAGCGGCCGATGATCTGCATCGGGTAGTTCCAGGGGACGATATGGCCGGTGACGCCATGCGGCTCGCGCAGCGTGTAGACGGTGTAGCCGTCCTGGTAGGGGATCGTCTCGCCGGTGATCTTGTCGGCGGCACCGCCGTAGAACTCGCAATAGCGGGCGAGCGCGAGGGCGTCGGCGCGGGCCTGGGTCAGCGGCTTGCCGACATCGCGCGCCTCCATCAGGGCAAGCGCGTCGGCCTGAGCCTCGACCAGGCGGCTCAGGCGGGTCAGGCAGCGGCCGCGTTCGAGCGCGGTCATTGCGCCCCATTCGCCGTCCAGCGCCGCCTGTGCGGCGGCGACGGCCCGGTCGATGTCCTGCCCGGTGCCCCGCGCGATCCGCGCCAGCGGCTGCCCGGTCGAGGGGTTCACATCCTCCAGCGTCTCGGCCGGCTCGACCCAGATGCCGCCGATCAGCATCCGCGTGCTGTCGAAGCCTTGCAGATCGCCCGCCGTACCGTCCATGCCGTTCCTCCCGTCTGTCGTTGCATCCGGGATAAGCCGAGTATCCGGCGGGCGCAATCGCGACGGTCAGTGTTCGGGGCCGATCAGCCTTGCGATATTGTCCTGAAGGGCTGCGGGCGGTTCCTCGACCAGCTTCAGCACCTTTTCGCTTTCGAACATCCCGAGCCGCCCGCTGGCGAGCGTCGCCTGGAACGGCGTGCCCAGACTTTGCACCAGCTCGACCTGCGTCAGCGCGGTGCGCGGCAGCGGCAGGATCTGCCCGACCTCCATCTGTTCGACCGCCGAGAGGGGCAGCGTCACCCGGTGCAGGATGCCGTGCAGCGGCACTTCGGATTCGGCGGCGCTGCGGCGCATGTGCGCGACCCAAAGATCGTTCGGCGCGGTCTGTTCCTGCCCCTCGGCCTCGAGGATTGCGGCGCGCAGCACGTCGAGGATCGACAGCGGAACGATCAGGTCGAACTCGCCCGAGCGCGCCGCCTCGCCGATATCGAGGCTTGTGGTGATCAGCATGACATCCGCCGAATGCGGCGCGATCCGAACGGTGCCGATGTCCTGCTTGTGCCCGGCGACGCGGAACTTCGTGTCCAGGGGCACGCCTAGGCTTTCCTCCACCCCGCGCGAGAAGCTGGCCAGCACGGCGTCGAACACGTCCATGCAGAGCTGCGTGTCGATGGCCGAAAAGCTGCGCGTGGTCGGCAGCGGCGCGACGGTCGCATCGCCCCCCATCCGCATGTCGACGATGTGGTAGACAAGATCCGAGCCGATATTGATCAGCGCCATCCGGTCGGCGCCCGCCGCCTCGACCACGCCGAGCATCGAGGGCACCGGGATCCGCTCTTGCACCTCGGCAAGCTTGGTGACGCGGCAGTCGAGGATCAGCGCGCCGACCGTGGTCTTCAGGATCGGGCGCAGCGCATCCTCCAGCTGGCGGCCGAAATTCTCGCCGATCAGCTCCAGGTCGGGCAGGGGCGAACGCCCGACCCGCCGGGTCGAGAACATCCGCTGAAGTACGCTGCCGTCCGCCATGTGCCGCTCCGTCATTGCGTTCTCATATTGTTCGCGAGGTCTGAACGCGGGGTTAACGGGATCGCTCAAATGCTGTGGAAATTGCCGGGCGCCAGTAACCTGTCGGAAACCGGTTCGGTCGTGAACTTCGCCAAACGGAGGTGCCGGGGCGATCATGGCCGAGGACAGCGAAAGACCGATCATCATCCGCCGCAAGGTGGTCAAGGGCGGCGGCCATCACGGCGGCGCCTGGAAGGTCGCCTATGCGGACTTCGTGACGGCGATGATGGCGTTCTTTCTGCTGATGTGGCTGTTGAACGCCACGACCGAGGACCAGCGCAAGGGACTCGCGGACTACTTCAGCCCGTCGATCCCGGTGCACCGGACCTCGGGTGGCGGCGACGGGCCGTTCGGCGGCGATACGGTACTTTCGGAAGCCATGCTCACTCACAGCCGCGGGGCGCCGTCCGCGCAAACGGTTCAGCGCGAGGGGGGGGCCACGCTCGACGGGATCGCCGAGGCCCTCGTCGCGCGCGGCGGCGAGAGCGATATCGCCGACGACCGATTGCAGCACATCCGCCTGCGCCGCACCGACGAGGGGCTGGTGATCGAGCTGGCGGAACTGCCGGGTGCGCCGCTGTTCGGGGCTGGCGGTGCCACCCCGACGCGCCGACTGGATGATCTGATGGTCCTGGTGGGCGATGTAATCGCCACGGTGATCAACGATATCGCGGTCGACGCCCATGTCGAACAGGCGGCGCTTGCCCGCCCGACCGAGCCCGGGTGGCAACTGACCAGCGACCGTGCGCTGGCCGCACGCACGTCGCTTGCGGGGGCCGGTGTCGCCCCCACCCGATTCGCCCGTGTCAGTGGCGAGGCCGACCGAGCGCCGTCATGGCCGGACCCCCGGGATCTGAGGAATCGCAGGATCGAGGTGATCCTGCTGCACTCGGAAGACTGAACCGATCCCGCCCTTAGCCCGTCGTTAAGACACTGCGGGCAAGGGTGGACCCGAAACCGGCGCCGCGGACAGGCGGGGCCAAGCTACAGGAGTTCGAATGAGTATCTCGTCGTCCCTTACCGCAGGCGTCAGCGGCCTGTCGTCCAACGCCAGCAAGCTTGCGACGATCTCCGACAACATCGCGAACGCCAGCACCTTCGGCTACAAGCGCTCGGACGTCGAGTTCTCGTCGATGGTGATCTCGCAGCGCGCGGGGATGTATTCGGCCGGCGGGGTCCGGGTCAGCACCTATCACGAGGTGGACGCGCAAAGCTCGCTGGTGCCGACGTCGAATGCGACGGACCTGGCGCTGGGCGGGCGCGGCATGCTGCCGGTCACGCCGCTGACGGACGTGGACACCCCCGACGCGAACTTCCCGCTGCAACTGGTCAGCACCGGATCGTTCCGGCCGAACCAGGATGGCTACCTCGTGACGGAAACCGGTCTTGTCCTGATGGGCTGGCCGGCGGATGCCAACGGCGACATCCCCGCCTATCCGCGCGACGGCATCTCGGGGCTGGAGCCGATCGTGACCAACAACATGCAGTACCTCGCCTCGCCCACGACCCAGATCCGACTGGGTGCGAACCTGCCGGCCGAGGCGACGCAGGCCGGTGCGGCGGGCAACCCGCTCGAGATCACGACCGAGTACTATGACAACACCGGCGCCAGCCAGACGCTGGTCTCTACCTTTACGCCGACCGTGCCCGGCGCCGGTCAGTCCAACACCTGGACCCTTTCGGTGACCGACGAGGCGCAGGGCGGCGCAGAGGTTGGCCGTTTCACGATCGTCTTCGATGACAGCCCCGGCAATGGCGGCGAGGTGCTGAGCGTCACGCCTGCGACCGGGACCTATGACGGTGCGACCGGCGTCGCCGGGATCAACGTCGCCAGCGGGCCGATCTCGCTTGAGATCGGCGCGCCCGGGTCTCGCAACGTGCTCACCCAGCTCTCGGCCGAGTTCGCGCCTGCGGGTGTGACCCGGAACGGCGCCGCCGTGGGCACGCTGACCGGCGTGTCGGTGGACGAGAACGGCTTCGTGCACGCGGCCTACGACTCGGGGTTCACGCGGGTGATCTACCAGGTGCCGGTCGCGGATGTGCCGAACCTGAACGGGTTGACGCCGCTGGACAATCAGGCCTTCGCGGTGTCGCCGGAAAGCGGCAGCCTGTTTCTCTGGAACGCCGGTGACGGTCCCACCGGCGAGGTCGTGCCCTTCGCGCGCGAGGAATCCACCGCTGACATCGCCGAGGAGCTGACCCAGCTGATCCAGACCCAGCGGGCCTATTCCTCGAACGCGAAGATCATCCAGACCGTCGACGAGATGCTGCAGGAGACGACAAACCTCAAGCGCTGACACGCGCCTCAATCCGGAGCTGAGCCATGAGCCTGTCCACCGCCCTTACCAACGCGCTCAGCGGGCTGCGTGCCAGCACGCTGGAGGCGGAGCTTGTGTCCAACAACGTCGCGAACGCGCAGACGCCGGGTTACACGAAACGGACCGCCGAGCTGGCCTCGGCGACCGTGGGCAGCACCGGTGCCGGGGTGCGCGTGGCAGGCGTGGCGCTGGTTCAGGACCCTGCGGTTCTGGCCAGCCGCCGCGTGGCCGAGGCAGGGCTGGCATCGAGCGATGTCGCGCTGGATGCGGCCACCCGACTGAGCGACCGTCTGGGCCAGCCAGGCGATCCATCGGCGCTGGCGCAGCTGGCGACGGATTTCAAAACGGCGCTTCAAGGGGCGGCGAACGATCCGACATCAGACACAGCGCTCGACAACGTGGTTCGTGCCGCAAGTCGACTGACGGACGCGATCGGCACGCTCTCGACCGAAACCCAGCGGATGCGGATGACCGCGGACGCAGAGATTGCCGGCCAGGTTCAGTTGGTCAACGACAACCTGCGCGAAATCGAGTCGCTGAATCGCCAGATCCAGATGATCTCGACCGGTGGCGGCGATGCCAGCGCGCTGGTCGATGCCCGGAAGGCCCTGATCGACGAGGTCAACACCATAATCCCGATCCGCGAGGTCCCGCGCGAGAACGGTGCCGTCGCGCTTTACTCGGGGAACGGAGCTACCCTGTTGGACGGAGTGGCCGGGGAGATCGGTTTCGCCGCGACCCCGGTGATCGGTCAGGGCATGAGCGTTGCGAACGGGGACCTGTCGGGCCTCACCCTGAATGGGCGTTCCCTGACGGTCGGTACAGCCGGCGAAACCGGTCTTGCAGATGGCGGATCGCTGGGCGCGCTCTTTACCTTGCGGGATACCACTTTGCCCGCGTTCTCCGGTCAGCTGGACGCGCTGGCGGCGGACCTCGTCACGCGGTTCCAGGACCCGGGTCTCGATCCGAGCCGTGCGGCGGGGGATCCCGGATTGTTCACCGACGCGGGCGCTGCGCTGGCGCCGGGCGCGACCGATGGGCTGGCTGCGCGGCTTGAACTGAATGCGCAGGTCGATCCCGCGACGGGCGGCGCCTCCTGGCGGCTGAGGGACGGGCTTTACGCCGCCGCGCCGGGAGCAGCGGGCGACGGCAGCCTTCTGGCCGCCCTCGATGACGCACTGACCGGGGCCCGGGTGCCCGATGCGACGCTTGGGCTGGCGACCGCCGGATCGTTCGCGCAGATCACCGCCGGGTTCACCGGGCGGATCGCGGGGGAGCAGGCCTCGGCCGAGATCGGGCAAAGTCACGACATGGCGCTCGCCACCGCGCTGCGTAACCAGGAAAGCGCCGGGTCGGGTGTGGACACCGACGAACAGATGCAGCGGCTGTTGCTGATCGAACGCAGCTATGCCGCCAACGCCATGGTGATGTCGACGGTCAACGACATGATCCGCTCTCTGATGGAGATTTGACGATGACGCCACTTCCGCTTTCCGACCTCGCCGCCACCTTGAGGTTGCAGGATCAGGGCCGCACATTGAGAGCGGCTCTCGAGGCTGCTGGAACCGAGCTTACCACCGGGCAGGTGGCGGACATGCGCGCGGCAACCCGCGGCGACCTGGCGCCGGTCTTCGGGATCGACGCGGCGCTTCAGCGCCTCGAGGTGCGCGATCAGGGCCTGTCCCTTGCTTCGGCGCGCAGTGCCGCAGCTCAGCAGTCGCTGGCAACTGTGCAGCAGGCGGCGGGCAATCTGGGACTGGACCTTGGTGCGGCTGTCTCGCGCGGGGATCCGGTTTCGACGTCTGCTTTGCAGGCGACGGCTTCGGGTGTGCTTGAGGCGGTCGTGAATGCGCTGAATACCAGCTTTGGCGGGCGCACCCTGTTCTCCGGCGCGGGACAGGATGGGCCGGCGCTGGCCGGGGCCGGGCAGATAATCGCTGAAGTTGCGAACATTGTCGGTTCAGCAGCCGATGCGGCGTCGGCTGTTGCGGCGGTCGATGCCTGGTTCGATACGCCGGGCGGCGGGTTCGAGACGATCGCCTACCTGGGCTCGACGACGGATGCGGCCGCGGTGGAGATCGCCGACGAAACACGGTTGTCCTATTTGCCCCGGGCCGACGACGCTGCCTTGCGGGATACGATGAAGGCGCTGGCGCTGATAGCCGTGGCGCCGTTTGCTACGACCGCCGGGGACCGGGAAGCTCTGCTCGCTGAAGGGGCGGGCCAGTTGGTGGCTGCGGAACAGGCGGTAACCGGACTGCGTGCGGCGCTTGGTTCTGATGAAGAGCGGATCGCGCAGGCGAAGGAGACGACCGAAGCCGAGCGCAACGCCCTCGCCCGGTCCCGCAACGACCTGGTTGGCGTAGACCAGTACGAGGCCGCCACACGTTTTGCCGAGGTCGAAGGCCAACTGCAATCGCTCTATACCGTGACCGCCCGGCTTTCAGGGCTGAGTCTGACTAACTACCTGCGATGATGCGACGTCTGACATGCATGATGCTTGTGGCGGCGGTCTGCCTACTGGGCGGACTGCCGGCAGTGGCCAGCGAGGCGCGGATCAAGGACCTGGTAGAGTTCGACGGCGTTCGCGGCAACGACCTGGTGGGCTATGGCCTTGTCGTGGGCCTGAACGGTACCGGCGACGGATTGCGGAATGCACCGTTCACCGAAGAAGCGATGGTCAATCTTCTTGAACGCCTCGGCATCAACGTCACCGGCGAGGATTTCCGCGCGCGGAACGTCGCGGCGGTGCTGGTGACAGCCGTGATGCCTCCGTTCGGGCGGGCCGGGTCCAAGATCGACGTGACCGTGTCGACCATCGGCGATTCGACCTCGCTGATGGGGGGGACGCTGATCATGACGCCGCTCAACGCGGCGGATGGGCAGATCTATGCGGTCGCGCAGGGCTCGGTGATCTCGGGCGGGGCGTCGGTCGAGGGCGAGGCGGCCTCGATCACCGAAGGCGTACCGACGTCCGGCACGATACCCTCCGGCGCGCGGATCGAGCGCGAGATCGCCTTTGCCCTCGACGACCTGCATGAGATGCGGCTGGCGCTCAGGAACCCTGATTTCACCACCGCAGCGCGGATCGAGGCGGCGATCAACGCGGTCATGCCCGGTCACGTCGCGCATATGGTCGACAGCGGTACCGTGCGGCTGGATCTGGCCGCAGGCAAGGCGCCGGAAATCGCCCGGCTGATCGCCGAGATCGAGAATATCGAGGTGCGTCCGGACCAGCGGGCCAGGGTCGTCGTGGATCAGCGTTCGGGGACCATCGTGCTGGGCAATGACGTTCGCATCAGCCGGGTAGCGGTGACCCAAGGCAACCTGACGCTGCGTGTCCGCGAGACGCCGGTTGCGCTGCAGCCGAACCCGTTCTCGTCCCGCGGCGAAACCATCGTGCTGCCTCGAACCGATGTAGACCTGGCCGAGGATGACGGCAACCCGGATTTCGCCCTGGTTGGCAACGATGGCGACTCGGTTTCGCTGCCGGAAGTGATCGAGGGGCTGAACGCCCTCGGCGTCAGCCCGCGGGAGATGATCGATATCCTCAAGGCGATAAAGGCGGCAGGCGCGCTACACGCTGATTTCATCGTACAGTGATTGAGTAGGGGGCGGGCGCTTTGTTGGGTCATGGTGTGTAGGGCGTCAGGAACTCGCGCATCCCCGTATGGACCGGCGCAGTCCGCTTTCCTTTCAAAGTAGCGTCCTTCGCGGCTTGGGGCGACGTACCTCTCAATATGCATACCGTCCCGCGGACGCCCGTTCGCCAGGCGTTTGAGCATCGGCGGCAGGGATACCGAGATGCCTCCCGGAAATGAACCGGTGAGCGACTCCGACGCAACCGCTTCGTCACGGCTGCAGGCCGGTATGTCTTGCTTTCCCGGCCCTCGGTGCTAGGGCTTTCGCCGGATCAACCCGAGGGCCCGTTCTTGCCTGTCATCTCTCAGCTTGCCTCTCTGCGCCTCGTGTTTGCGCTGAACGGACTGGGCATCGCGCTCTGGCTGCCGCGCATCCCCGACGTGAAAGCGGCGCTGGAGGTGGAGCTGTTCACCCTTGCGCTCTGCTTCTTCATGCTGCCGCTGGGAACAATGGCGGGGTTCGCGATCGCACCGCGGGTCCTCTCCCGCTACGGCGCGCGCGCTGTCTGCCGCTGGGCGGGGGCCGGCTTCATCCTGAGCTTCATCCTGCCCGCCCTGGCGCAAAGCGCGCTGCAACTTGGGGCGGCGCTGCTGGTCGCGGGGCTGGCGGTCGGCTCGATCGAGGTGGCGATGAACGCCAAGGCGAGCGAGATGGAGCGGGCCATCTCCCGCCGGATCATGACCAGTTGCCACGCGTTCTGGAGCCTCGGCGGCATGGTCGGTGCCATGCTGGGCGGCGCTGCCGGGCAGGCCGGGGTGCCGTTCCTCGTCCAGCAGATCGCCCTGGCGCCGCTCTTCGCCGCGCTGGCCTTCGCCGTTGCCGGACGCCTGCCAGCGGACCGCCGCGCCGAAGCGCCGGTCACGCCCGATCTGCCAAGACCGCGCCGCGGTCTGCCCACCGGCCCCTTGCTGGCGCTCTGCCTGCTGCCAATCGGTGCACTGATGATCGAGGGCGCGATGATGGAATGGTCCGCGCTCTTCCTGGCCGAAGCGGCGAACTTGGGCGCGCTGCCTGCCGGCGCCGTCTTCGCGGCCTTCGCGTTGAGCATGGCCGGCAGCCGCATGGCGGGCGACCCGCTGGCCGAACGCTTCGGCACCGGTACTGTGCTGGCCGGCTCGGCGCTGGTGGCGGGGGCAGGCGTCGTCGCCTTCGCGACCTCGGCCGCACTGTGGCAAGCGCTGCCCGCGGCCGCGCTGCTGGGCCTCGGCATCGCGAACGTCTACCCGCTGGCGATGTCTCTGGCCGGAAACATGCCCGGCCGCCCGGTCGAGGAAAGCATCGCGACCGTCGCCTTCACCGCGTTTACCGCGTTCCTGATCGGCCCGCCGCTGATCGGTGCCGTCGGCTCGGCGCTGGGCTTGCCGGTGGCACTGCTGATCCTGACGCCGCTGGGGCTGAGCCCGCTCTTGCTGATCCGCGCGGTACTGTCCCCGACCCAGACCCCACCCTTGCCCGAGGAGGAGCCATGCCCCGCCCCGAAGCCGTGATCTTCGATATCGGCAACGTCCTGATCACCTGGAACCCCGAGCGCGTCTACGACGAGGTGCTGCCCAACCGCGATGCGCGCGAGCGCCTTTTCGAAGCGGTGGACCTGCACGGCATGAACGACCGTATCGACCGCGGCGCGCCGTTCCGCGAGACGGTCTACGAGGTGGCGCAGACCTATCCCGAGTACGAGGCGCTGATCCGGCTCTGGCACGACCGCTGGATCGAGATGGCGAGCCCGCCGATCGAGGCCAGCTGGTCGATCCTGCGCGATCTGCGCGAACGCGGCGTCCCGGTCTTCGCGCTGACCAACTTCGGCATCGAGAGCTTCGCCTATGCTGAAACGCAGTACCCGCAGCTGGGCGAGTTCGACCGTCGCTTCATTTCGGGGCACATGGGCGTCATCAAGCCCGAGGCGCAGATCTACGAGATGGTCGAGCAGGCCACCGGCCTGTCGGGGGCGCAGATCTTCTTCACCGACGACCGCGCCGACAACATCTCGGCGGCCGAAGCGCGTGGCTGGCAGACCTATCACTTCACGGATCCCCGGACCGGTCCCTCTGCCCTGGCCGATGCGCTCAAGGCGACGGGGCTGCCGCTGACCTGATCAGGTCTTCTCGGCCGCGTTCTCGGGCGCGTTTCGCTTGGTCAGCGGACCATCGGTCAGCAGGTCGTCGAGGAACAGCGCCATCAGCTGAGACCGGCCGCTGACGCCGGCCTTGCGGAAGATGGCGTTGCTCTGCGCCTTTACGGTGCCTTCGCTGGTCTCGCGCAGATTGGCGATCTCGCCGTTCGAGAACCCCTTGAGCGTGAACCAGGCCACGTCCCGCTCGGCTGGGGTGAGGCCCCATTCCTCGAACCGCTCCTCGAGCAATTCGGCGAAGGCGGTGGAGGCGGCGCGAAGCTGGCTTTCTACGAGGCGATTGCGGCGCCGGGTGACGATCAGCGCCTGGAGGCCGATCACGAAGCCGAGCACCAGGCCCAAGGCGGCACCTATCTCGATCAGCTCGCGCGCTTGCCAGCTGATCGGGGCGGTGCGCACGCCGATCAGCGCCGCGCCGATGTCCCAGATGAAGAAACCGGTACAGATCAGCTGTACCGGTACGATCCCCCAAAGCGCCCAGGCCGGCAGCCTCATGCCGGCCACCGACGCCAGTCAGTGCACGTCATTTTTTATCCCGGCCGTTGCCCTTGTCATCGCGGTCCCGGTCGCGACCGCCGCCGCCACCATTACCACTGTTGCCGCCACCGCCGCCGGAGTTTCCGTTGTTCCCGGAGTTTCCGCGATTGCCGGAGTTACCTCTGTTACCGGAGTTTCCGGAGTTACCTCTGTTTCCAGCGTTCCCGCTGTTGCCGGAGTTCCCGCTGTTGCCGGAGTTGCCTCTGCTCGCCGAGCCGCTGTTCCCGGTGGCCGACCCGCTGTTGCCCGGGCTCGTCGTGCCGGCGCTGCTCTGGTTCGGCTCCCAGTAGTCGCGCAGGACTTCTCCAGTCGTCGGGACATAGACGATCTCGCGGGTGTGGCTCGAAGAGCGGGCGATCACCCGGACGCGCCCCAGCCAGGTGCGCTTCACCGATTCGACCTCGTACCCTTGCCGCTCAAGCTGCGCCACGACGCTGCGCAGCATGCTGTCCTGCGCCATCGCGGGTCGCGCGGCCAGCAGGGCGAGGGCGCTTGCGATCAGGCTGCGCCGCCCCAGGTCGGGTAGTTTCTTGTCGTCTTCCGTCATGACAAAAAGCCTTTCGCGATGACGATGCGTGACGGGCGCGTGCCCTTCACGATCTGCCTGTCAGCGCCGGGGATCTTCCGCCCCCATGCGGTTTATCGTCTTACTCGTCACCACTGGCGCGAGGGCCACCCTGCGGGTCGCCGCCGCGGTCGCAATTGTTGTCGCGATAAGCAACAGTATTGCCGCCAATGCGCTCACCGTCATTCCCATCCTCCTGTCCGGGCGCGATATTTTCGCCACCCGTGTCTTCCCCAACACCCTCGAGCCGCGCATCGCGATAGGGGGCCGGGTCGATCCGGTCGTCGCCGCGGTCGCGAATCTCGTCACTGACGAGGCGACCGTCGCAGGTTTCGAAGACGAGGCGGCGCTTGAGGCCGCGCCCCTCGGCATCGACGATGACCTGGCCATCTGCGCGGACGATCTCGATTTCGCTAAACCCTTGTGAAGTCAGGGCTTCCAGCATCGGCCCCATGGTCAGGGACGCGTCTCCGGCCGCGTTGGCGGCGGGGAAAACACCGAGAAGAATAAGCAGCCCGATACGTCCGGGCTGAATAATGAAGCGCGTGATCAACCGAACCTCCGCCAAACGTGGCGACATCCGATCCTGCGCTCAGCGCGCGTATTGCGGCAACAAACCGGGGGGGTGGAGGGGTAAACTGCGGTTTACCCCATCAAGGATCAATCCTTGCGGAAGTATTTCTTCTCGCGCGGTTTTCCGTCCCAACCGGGTTTGCCGCCGCGGGGCGGGCGGTCACCCGACGGTTTCGGGCCGCGGGGCCGGTCGCCCTGCGGGCGCGAGCCGCGGTCTTCCTCGCGGTGCTCCCATTTGCGCAGCAGCACCGGGGCGAAGGCGTCGCGACCGATGGTACCCTCGTTGCACCATACGGTGTGTACGACGTCGTCCTCAACGCGCTCTACGGCCATTCGCATGGAACCGGCGGAAAGGACGACGATATCGCCGATTTCGAACTGAGACATGTCTTGATTCCTTGTTGTGATGCCGGGGAAGTTCCGCGCCGGCATGTCGACGCGACTCCATGCGCTTTTCAGGGCGCAAGGTAAAGGGGAATCTAGCCTGCGGCGCGTGTTTCGGCGTTTGTCGGCGTGGGTTCGGTCCTGTTCAACAGTTCGTCGACGAACAGGCTGAGCAGTTGCGCCCGCCCGTTGACGCCGGCTTTGCGGTAGATCGCGTTGGTCTGCGCCTTGACCGTGCTTTCGCTGGTATTGCGCAGCCCGGCGATCTCGGCGGTCGAAAAGCCCTTAACGGCGAACCACGCCACGTCCCGCTCGGCCGGGGTCAGGCCCCACCCTTCGAACCGCAGCTCGACGACCTCTGCGAAGGCTGAAGAGGCGGCGTCCAGTTGCGCCTCGACGACACGGTTGCGTTGCTGGATCCGGGTCGCGAGTACCGCGCCCAGCACGATGCCGACGACAAGTCCCAGCGCGGCGAGGATCTGGATCACCTCGTGCAGCCGCCAGCTTATCGGCTCGGTGCGCAGGCCGACGCGGCTGCCGAACAGTTCCCACATGAAGACGGCGGTGCAGATCACCTGCACCGCCAGGACCAGCCAGAGGGTAAGGCGCCGCTTCACCTGCCCCGAAGAGGGCTGAGCGGTGTGGGATCAATCGTCGTCGTCATCATCATCATCATCATTATCGTCGTCGTCGCGATCATCATCACGGTCGTCGTCCCGGTCGTCGTCCCGGTCGTCATCGCGATCATCGTCCCTGTCATCGTCGCGATCGTCATCGCGGTCATCATCGTCGTCATCCCGATCATCGTCGCCGCGACCGCCGGATCGACTGCCCGAACCGTCGCGGTCGTCGCTGCGGTCCCGGACGACGACGCCGGAGTTCCGACGGTCGTTGCTGGAGATGTGATCGCGCAGGACTTCCCCAGTGCGGTGGTCGAAGACCAGCTCGCGCGTGCGGTTGCCGTCTTCGGCCACGACCCGAGTATTGCCGAGCAGGGTTCGCCCGACGCTTCTCACGGTGAACCCCTGTTCGGACAGCTGGCGGCTGACCGAGCTGACGGCCCGATCATAGGACGATTGGGCCGCAAGCGGCAGCGTGCTCTGCGCGAAGAAGATCGCCGCGCAGAGCACCCGCAGCATCGTGAATGCCGAGAGATAGCGGCGCCTCACGTCAGGCGCCGTTCAAGGACATGACCGGCGAGGTCAGTCGTCATCATCGTCGTCATCATCATCGTCATCGTCGTCATCGTCGTCATCGTCGTCATCGTCATCGTCGCGATCGTCATCGCGGTCGTCGTCCCGGTCATCATCGCGATCATCATCCCGGTCATCGTCATCGTCATCGTCGTCGTCACGATCAAGGCTGCGGTCGTCACTCTCGTCATCATAGTCGTCGTCATCGTAGTCGTCGCCGCGCCGATCGTCACCGCTGTGATCGTCGTCCCGGTCGCTGCTCAGAAGCCGGCCGGTGCGTGCGTCGTAGACCAGGGTCTCGCGGTTGCCGTTGCGGGTGCCCTCGATGGCGATACGGCCTGCGCCGCGCTTGATCTCGACATTCGAGTAGCCTGCGGCGCGTAGTTGCTCGGCCACGTCGGCGGCTGTGGTCTGGGCCTGGGCGGCGGCCGCCAGGATGAAGCTCGCGGCGGCGGTGGCTGTCAGGAAACGTGTCATGAGAAAATCTCCGGTTCGGGTTCGATGGCGCGGCCCGTTGTCGGGACCGCCATCCCGGAGTGCCTGCCAAGCGATTGCCTGGCCATCGTACCGGCGGATGGTTTCGGCACCATCCGCCAGCCGGTTCATGCCCCTCGTCCTGAGGGATTAGACGCATAGACCCTGAGGTCTATGCCCTTACATGTCGACGCCAAGCGCCTCGGCGACAGTGAAGATGTCCTTGTCGCCGCGTCCGCACATGTTCATCACCAGCAGGTGGTCGGCGGGCAGGGTCGGAGCCAGTTTCGCCACGTGCGCCAGCGCGTGCGACGGCTCCAGCGCGGGGATGATGCCCTCGGTCTCGCAGCTCAGCTTGAAGGCATCCAGCGCCTCGCGGTCGGTGACCGAGACGTATTCGACGCGGCCGGTATCATGCAGCCAGGAATGCTCCGGCCCGATGCCCGGGTAGTCGAGGCCGGCCGAGATCGAGTGGCCCTCGAGGATCTGCCCATCTTCGTCCTGAAGCAGGTAAGTGCGGTTGCCGTGCAGAACGCCCGGACGGCCGCCGGTCAGCGAAGCGGCGTGCTCCATCCGGTCGTCGACGCCGTGGCCACCGGCCTCGACGCCGATGATCCGCACGGTGGGTTCGTCGAGGAACGGGTGGAACAGGCCCATGGCGTTCGAGCCGCCGCCGATGCAGGCCACCAGGCTGTCGGGCAGACGGCCCTCGGCCTCCTGCATCTGCTCGCGTACCTCCTTGCCGATGATCGACTGGAAGTCGCGGACCATCGCCGGGTAGGGGTGCGGGCCGGCGACGGTGCCGATGCAGTAGAACGTGTCCTCGACGTTCGTCACCCAGTCGCGCAGGGCTTCGTTCATCGCGTCCTTCAGCGTGGCGCGGCCGGCGGTGACGGGAACGACCTCGGCCCCCAGCAGCTTCATGCGGAAGACGTTGGGCTTCTGCCGCTCGACGTCGGTGGCGCCCATGAAGACCACGCATTTCAGGCCGAACTTGGCGCAGACGGTCGCGGTGGCGACGCCGTGCTGGCCGGCGCCGGTCTCGGCGATGATCCGGGTCTTGCCCATGCGGCGGGCCAGCAGGATCTGGCCCAGCACGTTGTTGATCTTGTGCGCGCCGGTGTGGTTCAGCTCGTCCCGTTTCAGGTAGATCTTCGCCCCGCCCAGACGCTCGGTCAGGCGCTCGGCATGGTAGAGCGGCGAGGGACGGCCGACGTAGTGCTTCCACAGGTGGTCCATCTCGGCCCAGAAGCTGTCGTCGGTCTTGGCGTGCTCGTAGTATGCCTCGAGATCCAGGATCAGCGGCATCAGGGTTTCCGAGACGAAACGTCCGCCGAAGTCGCCGAACCGGCCGCGCTCGTCGGGGCCGCTGCGGAAGGAGTTGAGCTGTTGCGTGGGCATCCGATGTTCCTTTGGGTCTGCGGGGATGTTTAAACCCCGGCCGCCCAGAGGTGAAGCCGCGATTGAGCCGCAGGGGATCGGCGGAAGTCCGCAGGCCGAAATTGCGGGCGGGAACGCGGGCCGCAGGGCGGGCGTTCTGAACGGCATCCGGATGCGGGAGGCACCGGAAAGCTGAAGGAGAAGACCCATGCTGAAGAAGATGACCCTGTCGATGACCGCCGCCGCCGCGATGCTGGCCGCCGCGCCTGCGCTGGCCGATGTTCAGGCGAGTGCGACGACCGATCTGAACCTGCGTGCCGGGCCGGGCGTCGGCTATCCGGTGATCGGGGTGATCGGCGCCGAGCAGTCGGTGGCCGTGGACGGCTGCCTCGATCCCGCCGACTGGTGCAAGGTGATCCATGACGGGCAGCAGGGCTGGGCCTATGGTGCCTATCTGAACGCGCCGCTGGACGGCAATCGGGCGCCGCTGGTCGATGCTGCCACCACGCTGAACGTTGAGACCGTTACCTTCGTTGAGACACCTGAGGTCGAGCAGGTCGTGGTCGAACCGGTGGGCGAGATCGTGACGCCGGACATCGTCTCGATCACGCCGATCGAGAAGATTGGCACGCTGCCGGACGACACGGTGGCCTATGTTCGCTCGAACCCGGTCGATCCGGTCTACCTGGACGGCGAGGTCGTGGTTGGCGCGGCGATCCCCGAGGCGGTCGCTGTCTACGAGGTGCCGCAGTCGGAGTACCGCTATGTCAACGTGAACGGCCAGTACGTCCTGGTCGAACCGGAGGGCCGCCGAGTGGTCTATATCGCGCGGTAAGCCTGCCCGAAGCGCCCCCGTCAGCGGGGGCGTTTCACCCTGAAAAGGCGGGATTTCATCGTGAAAACCCCCTTAAGCATATGAAATATATGCTGAAAACTTTCCTAAAACTTCGTAAGCGCCCTTAGTCGAGCGGTTTCTTGAAGCCGACGTGGCTGGGGATGTAGCCCAACCGTTCGTAGAATTCGTGGGCGCGGGTCCGCTGTTGGTCGCTGGTGAACTGCACCAGTCGGCAGCCGGCTTCGCGCGCGCGGTCTTCGGCGTCCTGCATCAGCGCGGCGCCGACGCCCTGGCCGCGCAGGTCCGAGGCGACGCGCACCGCCTCGATTTGCGCGCGGCGGGCGCCGCCGCGGCTGAGGCCCGAAATGAGGGTCAGCTGGTAGGTGGCGACGATGCGGCCGTCCGCCTCGCCGACGATGACGGAGTTGCCGATCTCGCTGCGCATGGCGTCGAAGGCCATGCGGTAGGGCAGCAGGTCCTCGCTTTCGCGACCTTTGCCGAGGTCATCCTCGGTGAGCAGCGCAACGATATCGGGGATATCCGCGCGGCTGGCCGTGCGGAACACCGGTTTCATGCGGTCAGCACCGGCGCATCGGCGGCGGCAATGAAGTCCCGGATCAGCTGCGGGTCCTTGACGCCGCGCGTCGCCTCGACCCCGGACGAAACATCGACCTGCCGCGCACCGGTCAGGTGTACGGCCTTCGCGACATTCTGCGGCGTCAGCCCGCCTGCCAGCATCCAGGGCAGCGGCCAGCGGCGGCCCTGGAGCAGCCGCCAGTCGAAGGCGAGACCGTTACCGCCCGGTATCTCGGAGGTCTTCGGCGGCTTGGCGTCGATCAGCAGTTGGTCGGCGACCTGCGCATAGGTGTCGATGGCGGCGAGGTCCGGCGCATCCGCGATGCCGACCGCCTTCATCACCGGCAGGCCGAACCGGGCGCGCACTTCGGCAACCCGTGCAGGCGATTCGGCACCGTGAAGCTGGAGCATGTCGAGCGGTACCGCGTCTGTCAGCGCCCGCAGCTGATCGTCATCGGCGTTCACCGTCAGCGCCACCTTGCAGACGCCCGGCGGCACCTCGGCCGCCAGCGTGGCGGCGGCATCAAGCTCGATGTTGCGGGGCGAGCGCGGAAAGAAGACGAAGCCGACATAAGCGGCCCCGGCCTGCACCGCGACGTCGAGGTTGGCCCGGTCGGTCAGCCCGCAGATCTTGACGCGCACGGATGTCGACGGGCCGGCCATCGGATCAGGCGTTCTTGCCGTCGATGATCGCCAGCACCTCGTCCTCGTCGGTCATGTGCTTGCGCTTGAGTTCCTGAACCTGGCCCTTGAGCTGCGCCGCCTCGCGCTTGCGGCGGGCGGCCTCGCGGCGGTGCTTGTGCTCGCGCAGCCACTCGAGGATGTAGCCGAGCAGAAGGCCGACCAGGATCGAGATCAGGATCACCAGGAACAGCGGCACCTGGACCGAGAGCGGCATGATGTGCGCGATCGCCTCGGGCAGAAGGTGCAGGGTGACGGCGCCCCGGTTGGCCAGAGAGAGCGTCACGATGACGATCAGGATGGCGGCCAGCAGCACCAGCTTGATGTAACGGAGCATTCCGCCCCTCCTTGAGTTGTCAGTCGTCGCGCGGGCTTCAGTCGTCCGCGTTCAGGCGGTCGCGCAGCAGTTTTCCGGTCTTGAAGAAGGGGACGTACTTCTCTTCGACGGGGACCGACTCGCCGGTGCGCGGGTTGCGGCCCATTCTGGCATCGCGTTTCTTGACCGAAAAGGCGCCGAAACCGCGCAGCTCGACCCGGTTGCCGGCAGCCATCGCCTCGATGATCTGGTCGAAGACCGTCCCGACGATGCGTTCCACGTCGCGCTGATAGAGGTGAGGATTCTCGTCCGCGATCTGCTGGATGAGTTCCGATTTGATCATGCCCCGGTCTCCTTGCGCTGACGTCCATGCGTTGCTGGCTCAGTCCGACCCGGGAATCAATACCCTAAGTGCCGGGAAAAATGCAGTCTTTTATTTCAGGATCGCCATTAGCCGGGGGCCAGGGGCGCCGGTTGCGCCCGGGAAAGCGCCGGTGGAGAGGCCCAGACGGGCGAGGAAACTCTCGAGCCGGTCGTCTTCCTCGGCGATGGCCCAGGTTTCGACCGGCAGTTCGGCCAGGTCGGGGTCCTGCGATTCGAGCCAGGCCACGGCGTCTTCCTCGTCGCCGAGCGCGTCGATCAGCCCCGCCTCAAGCGCCATGCGCCCGGTGAACGTCCGTCCGTCCGTGACCGCTTCGAGCCGGGCGCCCTCCAGGTCGCGGCGCTCTGCCACAAGGCCGCTGAACCAGTCGTGGGTCTCGTCGACCATGGCCTGTTCCAGGCGGCGGGCTTCGGGTGTGAGGTCGCGCAGCGGCGACGGCGCCGCCTTGAGATCCGACGAACGGATCGTCTCGAGGTCGACGCCGACCCGGTCCATCAGGCCGGTGAAGGTCATGTACTCCAGGATCACGCCGATCGAGCCGGTCACCGTGTTGCCGCGTGCGATCACATGCTCGGCGGCCAGCGCCGCGAGATAGCCGCCCGAGGCCGCGACCCCGTCCATCACGGCGACCACGGGCACGTCCGCGCCGATCTGGTTGAGCCCTTCATAGAGCGCCTCGGCGCCCACCACCGTGCCGCCGGGGCTGTCGATGTGGACGATCAGCGCGCGCACGTTCTCGTCTTCGGCCATCTCCGCGAGGATGCGATCACGCTCGAGGTCGGTGTAGATCACGTCGTCGACGTGGATGCGGGCGACATGCGGACGAACCGGCTTGCCATCCGCGAGGACAGCCGCGAGCACGCCGAGGCCGACCAGCAGCAGGACCGTGGCCAGCACGCCCCGCCAGAATGCGGAACGGCGCCATTTCCGGCGCCGTTCCTCGTAGAAGTCCCGGGTGATGGGATCCACTTACTTGTCGTCCTGACCTTTCAGGGCCGCACCCAGGATGTCGCCCAGCGAGGCGCCCGAGTCCGACGAGCCGTACTGTTCCACGGCCTCTTTCTCTTCGGCGATCTCGCGTGCCTTGATCGACAGGCCCAGACGGCGGGACTTGCTGTCGATGTTGGTGACGCGCGCGTCGATCTTGTCGCCCGGGGTGAAGCGCTCGGGGCGCTGTTCGGCCCGGTCACGCGACAGGTCGGAGCGGCGGATGAACGACTTCATGCCATCGTACTCGACCTCGACACCACCGTCTTCGATCTTGGTGACCGTGACGGTGACGATCTGGCCGCGCTTGACGCCCGAGGTCGCCTCGGCGAACGGGTCGCCGTCCAGCGCCTTGATCGACAGCGAGATACGCTCTTTCTCGACATCGACATCGGTGACGACGGCTTTGACCACGTCGCCCTTGCGGTAGTCCTGGATCGCTTCCTCGCCGGAGCGGTTCCAGTCCAGGTCGGAAAGGTGAACCATGCCGTCGATGTCGCCATCGAGACCGATGAACAGACCGAATTCGGTGATGTTCTTGATCTCGCCCTCGACCTCGGTGCCGACCGGATGGCTGGCCGCGAAGTTGTCCCACGGGTTGCCCTGGGTCTGCTTCAGGCCGAGGCTGACGCGGCGCTTGGCCGTGTCGATCTCGAGGACCATGACTTCCACTTCCTGCGAGGTGGAGACGATCTTGCCCGGGTGGACGTTCTTCTTGGTCCAGGACATTTCCGAGACGTGAACCAGACCTTCGACGCCCGGCTCCAGCTCGACGAACGCGCCGTAGTCGGTGATGTTGGTCACGCGGCCGGTGTGGACGCTGTCCAGCGGGAACTTGGCTTCGACGTCATCCCACGGATCGGCCTGCAGTTGCTTCATGCCGAGGCTGATGCGCTGGGTGTCCTTGTTGATCTTGACGACCTGGACCTTCACGGTCTCGCCGATCGACAGGATCTCGGACGGGTGGTTGACGCGGCGCCAGGCCATGTCGGTGACGTGCAGCAGGCCGTCGACGCCGCCCAGGTCAACGAACGCACCGTATTCGGTGATGTTCTTGACCACGCCGTCCACGGTGTCGCCTTCCTGCAGTTTCGCGACGATCTCGGCGCGCTGCTCGGCACGGCTCTCTTCCAGGATGGCACGGCGCGAGACGACGATGTTGCCGCGGCGACGGTCCATTTTCAGGATCTGGAAGGGCTGCTCGACATGCATCAGGGCAGAGGCGTCGCGCACGGGGCGGACATCGACCTGGCTGCCCGGCAGGAACGCAACGGCGCCGCCCAGGTCCACGGTGAAGCCACCCTTGACGCGGCCGAAGATGTGACCCTTGACGCGCTCGTCGCCCTCGGCAGCCTTCTCGAGGCGGTCCCAGGCTTCTTCGCGGCGGGCTTTCTCGCGGCTGATCACGGCTTCGCCGCGGGCGTTCTCGACGCGCTCGAGGTAGACCTCTACGGTGTCGCCCGGAGCAAGCTCGGCGTCCTCGCCGACCTTAGCGAATTCTTTCAGGTCGACACGGCCTTCCATCTTGTAGCCGATGTCGATGATGGCCTGGCCGGCTTCGATCGCCAGCACGGTGCCTTTGACGACGGAACCCTCGTCGGGGGTCTTGAGCTCGAAGCTTTCGTCGAGGAGGGCCTCGAACTCGTCCATGGTTGCGTTAGCAGGCATATGTAGGTGTGTATCCTTGTCTATCGGTTTTCTGGCCGGGTGGTTGGGTCCACCGGTCTCTCGGGTTTACTGCGTCGGCTGACCGGAGCTCGGCAAGCACGAACAAACGTAAAAGGGCCGGACTCTAGTCCCGACCCTGCTCGATTCGTGCTCTTATTAGCGCCGTGGCCTCGGCAACGGCGTCATCAATAGACAAATTTGTCGTGTCGAGCAAGAGCGCATCAGGCGCCTGCACCAGCGGCGCGTCCTTGCGCCGGCTGTCGCGCTCGTCGCGGGCCTTGAGGTCCGCCAGAACCTGCTCGACGGTCAGGTCGCTGCCCGCGGCGGCGAGCTCGCGGTGCCGACGCTGTGCGCGCCGCTCGTCATTGGCGGTCACGAACAGCTTCACGTCGGCCTGCGGGCAGATCACCGTGCCGATGTCACGGCCATCGAGCACCGCGCCTCCCTCGCGCCGTGCGAAATCGTGCTGGAACTTCAGCAGCGCCGACCGCACGCCGGGTATCGCGGCGACCTTGCTGGCCGCGCGCGAGGCCATCGTCGTGCGCAGGTCGGTGCGGGCGAGGTCGGCCTCCTGCAGGGATTCGGCGATCATCTCGGCGGCGATCGGGTCGATCACGCCGCCGGTTTGGTCCAGCGCTTTCACCCCGACCGCGCGGTAGAGCAGCCCGGTGTCGAGATGGCCGAAGCCGAACTCCGACGCGACCGCGCGCGCGATCGTTCCTTTCCCGGCTGCTGCCGGCCCGTCGATGGCGACTGTGAATTTCATGTGCGTCTGCGTTTTTGGCCCGCTGTGCCGCCGGGATAGGGGCTGTGGCCGGTGCGGTCAACCGAACCAGTGCGCGCAGCGGTAATCGACCGTTAAGCGGCTGGCGCTAGACAGGCGATCGGAGAGGTCCGCGGGGTGGAGGATGGTCATGCGGCTGCAGTCGGGATCGCTGAAGATCAAGATCGTCGCTTTGGTGATGCTGGTGTCGCTGATCACCGGGATCACCATGGCGGTGAACGTGCTGGTCCAGTCGCGGGCGGATTCGCTGTCCCGTCTGGGCGCGCTGCTGCGCCGGGACGCGGAAATGGCCGCCGCGCAGGTCGACCGGGTCGAGGCGCAGATGCGCGCCGACATGGCTTTCCTGGGCGAACAGCTGACGCGGCGCGCGACCGTCGCCAATTTCGCTGCCGCGCTGCTGAACGATAGGCGCATGCGCGACGCGGACCCGCTGGCCGGCTATGCCGAGGCGGGTGCGGCGGTGGACGATATCGGCGACGGCGGGCTTTATTCCAATCTGCACCGGCAGGAGCATCCGGCGCTGCGCCGGTTCGTCGAGGGGCGTGGTTACAGCGACATGATGCTGATCTCGCCGCAGGGCGAAGTGGTCTACAGCGTCGGCAAGGCAGGCGGCCTGGGCTTGGTGCTGGAGCGCGACGGTACCGGCCGCGGCGCACTGGAGCTGTCCTTCCGCGCGGCGCTCGAGGCGCCGGTCGGAACTCCGGTGGCGATTGATTTCCTTGATGTAGGCAAAGACGTTCCCGTGGCGCACCTTGCGATGCGCCTGCCGCGCGGCGAAGGGCTGATGGCTGCAGACAGCGGCGGCGTTCTGGTGATCTGCTTCGATTCGACTTTGCTCACGCCCGGCGCCGATGGCGGGCACCTGTCCACCTATCTGACCGATGCCGACGGCCTGCTGCTGAGCGACCTGGTCGCGACTCCCGGCGACGACCGGCTCTCCGGGCGGGTGACGCTGCCGCCGGTGGGCGTTTCGGGGCAGGCGGTGCCGATTTCGGAACAGGACGGCGCGTCAGGTGCGGCAGCGATCATGGCCGCTGTCTCGACACCCTTCTTTGGGTTGGACTGGGTCGTCGTGAGCGAGCGTGACGCGCGCGCCGAAGCGGCGCAGATCACCGCGCTGCAGCGATCGATGGCGCTGGTGTGCCTGGCGATCATGATCGCCGCGGGCGCCGCCAGCTGGTGGACCGGCCAGGCGCTGGCGCGGCCGGTGGCGAAGCTGCGCCACCGGATGACCTCGCTTGCGGCCGGGGACTTGGACAGCCCGATCCCGGGCGCAGAGCGGGGCGACGAGATCGGCGACATGGCGCGCTGCGTCGAGAGTTTTCGTGCCACCGGCCAGGCCGCCCGCCGGGCCGAGACCGAAGCCGCCGAGACCCGCGCCCAGGCCGAGGCTGCGCGGCGGAAGATGCTGGCCGATCTCGGCCGCAGCTTCGGCGAGGTGGTGCGCGCGGCGGGGCAGGGGGATTTCTCGGCCCGGGTCACGCATGATTTCGACGATCCGGTGCTGAGCGGTATTGCCGACGACCTGAATCGGTTGATGGAAACCCTGGGCATTGCCGTGGACGACCTCCAGGCGGTGCTGCGGGCGCTGGCGGCGGGGGACCTGTCGCAGCGCATGGAGGGCAGCCGCGAGGGCGCCATCGCTGAGCTTCAGGCCGCCGCCAATGGCACGATCGACACGCTGCGGGTGCTGGTCTCGCGCCTTCTGTCGGCGGTCGACGCGTTGGGCGGCACCGCGATGCGGGTCGCCGAAGGCTCCGAGAAGCTGGCCGAGCGGACCGAAAGCCAGGGCGCGGCGATCGAGCAGACCTCGGCCACGACGGAACAGCTTTCGGTCAACGTGCGGGCCAACGCGGCGAACGCCGGCAAGGCCTCGGGGCTTGCGTCGCAGGCCCGCGACCGGGCCGAGGGCGGGCAACACGTCGTCGCTGCCGCCGTCGCCGCGATGGACGAGATCGAGAGCGGCTCGAACCGCATCGCCGAGACCATCGAGGTTATCGATTCCATCGCCTCGCAGACCAACCTGCTGGCGTTGAACGCCGCGGTGGAGGCGGCCCGTGCCGGAGAGGCGGGGCGCGGCTTCTCGGTCGTCGCCGAGGAGGTTCGGGCGCTGGCGCACAAGACCTCCGAGGCGGCGAAGGACATCTCGGCCATCGTGCAGACCAGCAGCGACAAGGTGCGCGGCGGCGTGGCCCAGGTGAACCGCGCGGG
The DNA here is from genome assembly GCF_054457455.1 of Halovulum sp. GXIMD14794. Lineage (NCBI taxonomy): Bacteria > Pseudomonadati > Pseudomonadota > Alphaproteobacteria > Rhodobacterales > Paracoccaceae > Halovulum > Halovulum sp. GXIMD14794. Next base: position 173,685 of record NZ_JBTLNF010000008.1, read on the forward strand.
CGAGGCGCTGGCCGAAATCACCCAGGCGATCAGCGCCGCGACCGAGGCGGTTGCCGAAATCAGCGACACCTGCCGCGAGCAGGCCACCGGCATCGCCGAGATCTCGGCTGCGCTGGCGCAGATGGACAGCCACACCCAGCAGAACGTGCAACTGGCCGAGATCAGCCGCGGTACCTCGGCCGAGCTGACCGCCGAGGCGGCCCGTATCGCCGAGGCGGTGGCGCGATTCCGGACCGGTGATCGGGCTGCAGTGCGGCGCGGCGGGCTCGCGGGGTCGGAGGAGGCCAAGGTTGCCCCACAAAGCTCGCCGATTGATGCCGAGGAGCAAGCGATGCGGCGATACTTCTCGGATCGTGCCGAGCCGGGCGAGGCGGATCGGGTGGAGCAAGCTGGTGCGTCGAGGGCTGAGGCGTCCCGACCGGTGCTGCGCGGTGGGGTTCTATCGGTCGCTGCCGAGGAGGACTGGTCGGAGTTTTAAGCCGGGAGCCGCGAACGTAAGGGCGTGACACGGCCCGCTGGGGTGCCGGGCCCCCGGGGGGCAGGGCCGGGCCAGCGCGGTATCGGGACGCTACGGGTTACCGACGGGGCTGAAACCCCGGCTACGTGTTCAGCGGCGGCGCATCTCGAGATACATGGGCGTGCGCCCCTCGCGCAGGGCCTTGGCCTCGTAGCGGGTGCGGTGCCAGCCCTCCCACGGTTCTCGCCAGTCGCCTGGGCCCTCGGCGAGCCACTCGAATTCGGGCGCGGCGTGCAGTTTTTCCAGGCTGTGGCGCACGTAGTCGGCGATGTCGGTCGCGATCCGGAACCGCCCGCCGGGCCGGAGCGCACGGGCCAGCGGGCCCAGCGTCTCGGGGTTCACGAAGCGGCGGCGGTGGTGCTTCTTCTTCGGCCAGGGATCGGGGTAGAGCAGGTAGACCATGTCCAGAGCGGCCTCGGGCAGCACGTCCAGCAGGTCGCGTGCATCGCCCATGTGCAGGCGGACGTTCGTCAGCCCCGCCTCGTCGAGCTTGGGCAGAAGCATCGCGACGCCGTTGACGAAGGGTTCGCAGCCGATGAAATCGTGGCCGGGATGGGCCGAGGCCTGCGCCAGCAAGTGCTCGCCACCGCCGAAGCCGATCTCCAGCACCAGCGGAGCTTCGCGCCCGAACAGGGCCGGCAGGTCCAGTGTCTCGCGATCCGGGTTCTCGTCCCAGCCGACATTGGGCACCGACAGGCGCGGCAGGGTCTGCTCCATGTGCGCGATCTGGCCCGGACGCAGCTGCTTGCCCTTGCGCCGGCCGTAGAAGTTGCGCCACGGCGCGCCGTCGTCGCGAGGCGGCGCGCTGTCGGGGTCGGAGGGAATGTGGTCACGGTCGCTCATCGGCGCGAGGGCCTAGCAGTACGGCGGCGAATACGCAATATCCGGTTGCCGGGCGAAGCACCGGAGCGGCAGGCGTCGGGTATCGCCTCACGCATCCGGACCACCGCGGACCGCCCGGCCCAAGGCATGAAACCCGCCGGCGACAAGACGCGTGCCGTCGAACAGCGGTTCCTGCCCGTCCCTCGGCTGCACCCGCGGATCGACGAGGATCTGTGGCAGCGCCCGGTCTCGAACCGCCTTGCTGGGCCACCCGGTCCACGCGAAGATCACGGTCTCGTTGCCCGTGGCGGCTGCGGCTTCTCGGAAATCGCGCAGCTTCGTGCGCTCGAGGACCGCGGGAGCGCCCTCGGCATGGAATTCGGTGCCGTCGCCCGCGTCGGGATCGAGCAGGATCTCGGTGACGCCGAGCGCGCCGTACTCGAGATAGATCGAGGAGATGGCGTCCGCGAACCCCCGATAGTCCCGAAGACTCTCGTGGCGGATCGGGATCAGGTAGGCGTCGAAATCGGACATTGCCGGCTCCGATGCGGCAGCACGCGCCATCACCCCAGCAGGATTCCTCGAAACAGGACCCCGGCCAAGGCCGCCGGGCGCCTCGTGGGCACTGTATCTGACACGCTATCGTGCCGCATGGCACCAATCGCGGGCGTCGCGGCTTCCCAAACCTTTCATCTGCCGCTAAAGGAAATCCGGTCAACCATGGGGCACCCGACCGTCGCGAGACCCTCGCCTGCCCTTGCGGTCCATTTTGGCCGCTTCCGAAATCGCCTTCACCCTTGGGGGAAATCGCATGTCCAGCGGAATGCTCCGTGCGGCCGTCATTCTCGGCCTTCTGTCGACTGTCGGGCCGCTCTCGATCGACATGTACCTGCCGGTGCTGCCCGAGATCGGCGCCGACCTGAGCGCGAGCGTGGCGCAGGTGCAGACCACGCTGACGCTCTATTTCATCGCCTTTGGCGTGGCGCAGCTGGTCTATGGCCCGATGGCCGACCAGTTCGGGCGCAAGCGGCCGCTTTATGTCGGGCTTGCGATCTTCATCGCGGGCACGATCGGGTGCGCACTGGCGCCGGACATTGCCTGGCTGTCGGCAGCGCGCTTCGTGCAGGGCCTGGGCGGCGCGGCGGTGATGGTAATCCCGCGCGCCATCGTGCGGGACAATTTCACCGGGCCGAAAGCAACGCGGCTGATGGCGATGATCATGCTGGTGATCAGCGTCTCGCCCATGCTGGCGCCACTTGCGGGCAGCGGCATCGCGGCGCTCAGCGGCTGGCGGGCAATCTTCGTCGCGCTTGCGGTGATCGGTGCGCTGAGCCTGACCCTGACCGCCTTCGCCCAGCCCGAGACTCTGCCGCAGGAGCGGCGGGTGTTGGTCAACGCGCGCTCGCTGATGCGGGGCGCGCGCACGCTGCTGGGCGATCCGGTGTTCATGGGCCTGACCTTCATCGGCGGCTTCGGCATGGCCAGCTTTTTCGTGTTCCTGGCCAGCGCCTCCTTCGTCTACACCGGTCAGTTCGGGCTGAGCCCGACCGGCTTCAGCGTTGCGTTCGCGCTGAATGCGGTGGGATTCTTCGCGGCCTCGCAGATGGCGGCGCCGCTGGGCGAGCGGATGGGGATGCGGCGGATGCTGCTGCGGGCGACGGGGGGCTTTGCCTTGTTCACCTGCACGCTGCTGGTGCTGGTGGCCGCGGGCTTCGCCAGCCTGCCTCTGGTGGTCGGGCTGCTGTTTCTCGGCAATGCCTGCCTGGGGCTGGTGATCCCGACAACGATGGTGCTGGCGCTGGACGAGCATGGCGATATCGCCGGGCTTGCCTCGTCGCTGGGCGGCACGTTGCAGATGCTGGCGGGCGGGCTGATGATCACCGCCGCAGGGCCGTTCTTCGACGGCACCGCAACGCCCATGGTCGGCGCGATCGCCCTGTGCGCGGTGCTGACTGTCTCGTTGACGATGTGGCTCTATGCGCGGCCGGCGATGCGCCCTGCGGCTTAAGCCTTCCGGGACCGGCGGGGCCAGAGCGCCGCGCCGGTCAGCAGCGCCAGCAGGGCGATCAGCGCCGCGCGGTCCCCGGTGCGCGAGTAGAGCGTCGGCGGCAGCGGTGCGGGCAGTGCCGCGTCGAAGAACCCGTCCGCGCCCAGCGCCAGCGAGTCGAGCACCCGCCCGTGCGGATCGATCATCGCCGAGACGCCGGTATTGGCCGAGCGGACCAGCGGCAGCCCCTGCTCAATCGCGCGCATCCGCGCCTGGTCGAGGTGCTGGTAAGGGCCCGACCAGCCGCCGAACCACGCATCGTTCGTCACCTGCAACAGCCAGTCGGGGCGGTTCGCGCCGGTCAGAAGTTCATGCGGGAAGATCGCCTCGTAGCAGATCAGCGCCTGCACCGGCGGAAGGCCGGGGATGCCGAGCAGGCGCGGACCGTCGCCGGGCTGGAAGCTGCCGACCAGCCCGTCCGCGAGATAGTGCAGGCCGAGCGTGCGGAGCGTGTCCGCGAAGGGCATGTACTCGCCGAAGGGCACGAGGTGGTGCTTGCTGTACTCGGTGACGATCCGCGACTGGTCGTCGATGGCGACGAGGCCGTTGTACCAGCGGCCCTGCAGGTCGCGGTCGAGCGCGCCCAGAACCGTCACGCGGCCTGGCCCGGTGGCCTGGGCGATGCGCTCGGCGACGGCGGGCTCTTCGCGGATCATCCAGGGGATTGCGGTCTCGGGCCAGATGATCGCATCGAGCCGCCCGTCGGCCGGAGCCATGCTGGCGGTGAGCAGACGCTCCCAGAACACGTGGACCATGTCCGGCTGCCATTTCAGGTGCTGCGCGGCGTTGGGCTGCACGACGCGGAGTACCGGGCCGGGATCGGCGGGCAAAGGTTGCGCCATCCGCCAGCTGCCCGCGCCCCAGAGCATTGCAAGGCCCGCGAGCGCCGCCAGCAGCGCCGCGGGGCGCATCAGGGCAGGCAGCAGCGCCAGCAGGAGAACCAGCAGCGACAGGCCGTGCGGGCCGGTCCAGGCGGCGATCTGCGCGACGGGCGTGTCGGCCCAGGCGTAGGCGGGCAGGGCCCAGGGGAAGCCGGTGAGGATGGTAGAACGCAGATACTCGGTGCCTGTCAGCGCGGCGGCGAGGGCGAGCACGGCGCGCAGGCCCCGGGCCTCGGGCGCGGCGGCGCGGGCAAGCCAGAAGGCGGCGCCCCAGAACAGCGCGAGGCCTGCCGCAAGCGCCAGCAGCGCGGGCGCGGCCAGGGGGCCGTGGCGGGCGATGTCGACGAGGAACGGCTCGACAATCCAGGACAGGGTCAGCCCGAAAAAGCCGACGCCCGCCGCCCAGCCTACCAGAGCCGAGGCCCGGGCGGTCGGGGCGGCGGCCCAGAGGTGGAAGATCAGCGGCAGCGAAGCGAAGGCCAGCCACGGCAGGTCATAAGGCGCGTGCCCCAGCCCGAGGCCCGCCCCGCCCAACGCGGCAAGCCCGAGGCGGGACCAGCGCGACCTGCGCCCGGCCCAGGATGCTGCCAGAGCCGGTGTCACGGGACTATTCGGCCGCCTGGTCCAGAAGCGCCGCCGGTCTGAGGCGCACGCGGATGCGCTTGACCATGCGGGGATCGGCGTCGACGACCTCGAACTCGTGGCCCTGCGGGTGCGGGATCACCTCGCCGCGCAGGGGTACGCGGCCGGCCAGCATGAAGACCATGCCGCCGAGCGTATCGACATCCTCGTCCAGTTCGTCCGCCAACAGGTCGACGCCGGCAAGCTCCTCGAAATCGTGGAGCGGCGCGCGGGCCGAACAGAGGTAGACGCCAGGCGCCTCCTCGATCCAGTAGGCGTCGTCCTCGGTGTCGTGCTCGTCCTCGATCTCGCCGACGATCTGTTCGACCAGATCCTCGATGGTCACGAGACCGTCGACCCCGCCGTACTCGTCGATCACCAGCGCCATATGGATGCGCTCGGTCTGCATTTTCTGTAGCAGCACGCCCATCGGCATGGACGGCGGCACGTAGAGCAGTGGGCGCAGCAGGCCCTTGATCTCGAACTTGTCGCCGTGGCCGTTGAACCCGTAGCGTAGGGCGATGTCCTTGAGGTGGACGAAGCCGAGCGGCGAATCCAGCGTCTCGTTGAAGACCGGCAGCCGGGTGTAGGTGCTGTCGCGGAACACATCGACCACTTCGGTCAGCGTTGCCGTGTCGGGCACCGCCACCACGTCGGCGCGCGGGACCGCCACGTCCTGGACGCGCACGTCGCGCATACGTCGGACGTTGAACAGCATTTCCTGCGCGCTGCCCTGTTCGGAGGCGGCAGGCTCTTCGCGCTGATCGCTGGGTCCGGCATCGTCCGAGCCGAAGCCCAGCAGCCGGTTGAAGAATGTCAGGGGACCGGTCCCCTGTTCCTGATCGTCCTGAGGCGCGCTCTGCGCCGCAGTAGAAGACCCGTCGGTATTGTCGCCCATGGCTCCTGTCTCGAAACGCGGCCCGGGGCCGCCGTACTTAGTATGGTGATTCGATCCCTGCCGAGGCAAGGGCCCGTATCTCCAGATTTTCCATCAACTCGGCGTCTTCGTCGATTTGGTGATCGTATCCAAGCAAATGAAGGCAGGCATGTAAAATTAGGTGAAGAATGTGGTGATCGGGCGGAATTCCGCCCGCTTCGGCCTCGGCCATGACCGTTTCATAGGCAATTGCGATGTCGCCGAGGCCCACCGCGCCGAAGGACGCGTCCGGAATCACCCGCGACGGCGCGCCGCCGGGCGAGTCGGGGAACAGATCAAGCGCCGGCCAGGACAGCACGTTGGTCGCGTTGTCCTTGCCCCGGAAGTCACTGTTGAGCGTCTTGATCCGCGCGTCGTCGCAGGCCAGCAGCGCGATCTCGACCTCGCGGGTCTCGATCCCGGCGTGAGCCAGCGCCAGCTCGGCGGCCCGCTCGGCCAGGTCTGCAAGCGCAGTGTCCTCCCAGCGCGGGTCCTCGACCACCAGGTCGACCAGTTCGGTCATCGCGGCTCAGGTATCCTTGGCGTCGGCTTCGTAGGCATTGATGATGCGCGCGACCAGCGGGTGACGTACGACGTCGACCGCCTTGAAGCGGGACATGCCGATGCCCTCGACACCGTTCAGGATCCGCTCGGCCTCGATCAGGCCCGAAGTCACGCCCCGCGGCAGGTCGATCTGGGTGCGGTCGCCGGTGATCGCCATGCGGCTACCCTCGCCCAGACGAGTCAGGAACATCTTCATCTGCATGGTCGTGGCGTTCTGCGCCTCGTCCAGAACCACGAAGGCGTTCGACAGCGTGCGTCCGCGCATGAAGGCCAGCGGCGCGATCTCGATCTGCTTCTCCTCGATCAGCTTCTGCACCTGCCGCCCCGGAAGAAAGTCGTTCAGCGCGTCGTAGAGCGGCTGCATGTAGGGATCGACCTTCTCCTTCATGTCGCCGGGCAGGAAGCCAAGCCGCTCGCCCGCCTCGACCGCCGGACGCGAGAGGATGATCTTGTCGACATGGCCGTCGAGGAACATCGATACGGCGGCCGCCACGGCGAGATAGGTCTTGCCGGTGCCTGCCGGGCCGATGCCGAAGACCAGTTCGTGCTTGAAGAGATTGCGGACATAGTCCTTCTGCGCCGGGGTGCGCGGCTCGATCACCCGCTTGCGGGTGCGGATCTCGACCCGGTCGCCCTGGAACATCTCCAGCTGCTGGGTGTCGTCGCCGGCCTCGGGCTCGGTCCGGCTGCCGCCCATGCGGATCGCGGCGGTCACGTCGCCCTGCTCGACCTCGCGGCCCTGCTCGAGCCGTAGGTACAGCGCCTCGAGCGCTTCGGCCGCACGGGCCACCGAATCTTCGGGGCCGTGCAGCACCAGCTCGTTGCCGCGGCGGGTTATGAGGATCGACAGGGCCTGCTCGATCTGCGCGAGATTGCTGTCGAATTCGCCGCACAGCGCGATCAGCAGCCGGTTGTCGGGGAAGGAAAGCGGACGCTCTGTCAGAGTGCCGTCTTTTGCGGTGGTCTCCAGGGCTTCGGTCGCCAAGGTGTCTCCGTCATTCGGGGCTTCGCCTGAGATCATCGTGCCCCAGCGGCGCGCGCAAGAGCAAGCGGAAACCGGGTCAAGAGGATGTCACATTGCGGTCCGTTGCCGGATTGACCGGCATCAACGCGCATCGCCCGGAAATGATGCAGAATCGTGAACAGGCACAAGAACGGGAGGGATGGATGCGGACAGGATCGTGGGTAATGGGCGCAGCCTGCGCAGCGCTGCTCGCGGGAGCTTCGGTGGAGGCCGAAACTTTCGTCGGAACCAACGTGGACAGCCGCGTCGTGGTCGGATTCGATGCGGCGGACGCTGGGGTCGCCGGGATCATGCCTGAGGGCTGGACGCCGGTGGCGTTTCCGTCCGGGCCGCTTGCCGGGGCCGATATGCTGCTTGTGCTGATCGACCGCGCCTTGCAGATGGACGCCGAAGGCAAGCCGGCCTCGCCCGCCAGCAGCCGTCATGTCGTTCTGGCAAGTCTTGGCAAGCAGACAGACGGCGATGCGGTGCACCTGTTCGTGCATCGGCTCTATTCCAGCGATCCCGCGCCGAACCCCTATGGCAACTCGGTCGCTGCGCAGGTGGACCGCAAGCAGTCCGAGGAGGGGCCCGCTGACGGCGGTCGCAAGCGGGCCGATTCCTGGCGCGCGGCGCCCGAAGGTGGCGGGGTTCTGTCGGTCTCCGTCTCGCGTACCACTGGCCCGCGCGGCTGGGCGCCTGGCGAGGCGACGCCACATTCCGGCGCCGACCCGTCTTTCTCGCGCATCTACCGCTACTCGCAGTTGGCCGAGGTCGCGATGAGCGCCCCTTTGGGCAAGGACCTGGCGGGCAAGTTCAACTTCTCGAACAGCGTGCCCGAGCTTAACGCGATCTTCGACGGGTCCGAGGTGCTGGTCGGCATCCTCGATATCCCGGTCTACGTTCGGGAGGTTTACCTGCCCTAGACGCGCTCGCCGGCCAGCGAGTTCGCCTCAGCGGCGACGATCCGCGCGTCTACGATGGTGCCGGCGAGGCTTGGGTCCGCCTGCAGGTGTACCGCCTGAAGATAGGGCGAGCGGCCGACCATCTGGCCCGGCATGCGGCCCGGTTTCTCCAGCAGGACGGGCAGGGTGCGGCCCACCATGGACTGCTGGAACTCGGCCTGGTGCTTCGACAGCAGGGCCTGAAGCCGCTGGAGCCGCTCGGATTTGACGTCCTCGGGCACTTCTTCGCGACCCGCTGCCGGGGTGCCGGGGCGGGCGGAGTACTTGAACGAATAGGCCTGCGCGTAGCGAACCCGCTCGCACAGGTCGAGTGTGGCCTGGAAGTCTTCCTCGGTCTCGCCGGGGAAGCCGACGATGAAATCGCCTGACAGCGCGATGTCTGGCCGTGCGGCGCGGATCCGGTGGAGGATCGCGAGATAGCTTTCCGCCGTGTGCTTGCGGTTCATCGCCTTCAGGATGCGATCCGAACCGGACTGAACGGGAAGGTGCAGATAGGGCATCAGCTTGGCGATCTCGCCATGCGCCGCGATCAGGTCCTCGCCCATGTCGTTGGGATGGCTGGTGGTGAATCGGATCCGCCGCAGCCCGTCGAGGTCCGCCAGTTCGCGGATCAGGCGGGCGAGCGTCCAGTCGCCGTCCGTGCCCGCGCCGTGGTAGGCGTTGACGTTCTGGCCCAGCAGCGTGATCTCGGCCACGCCGCGCTCGACCAGGTCGCGGGCCTCAGCCAGGATCCGAGCGGGCGGGCGGCTGACCTCGGCCCCGCGGGTGTAGGGCACCACGCAGAAGGCGCAGAACTTGTCGCAGCCTTCCTGCACGGTCAGAAAGGCGGTCGGCGCACGCTTGGCCTTGGGGCCGCGCGCGGGCGGCAGGTGGTCGAACTTATCTTCCTCGGGAAATTCGGTGTCGAGCGCGCGCTGGCCGCTGCGCACCTTGGCTTCCAGATCCGGCAGCCGGTGATAGGCCTGCGGGCCGACCACGAGGTCCACGGCGGGCTGGCGGCGCATGATCTCCTCGCCCTCGGCCTGGGCGACGCAACCGGTCACGCCGATGCGCAGATCCGGATTTTCGGCCTTCAGCGGCTTCAGGCGGCCCAGTTCCGAATACACCTTTTCGGCCGCTTTCTCGCGGATGTGGCAGGTGTTGAGCAGGATCATGTCGGCGCCGTCGGGCGAGTCGGTCGTCTCGTAGCCCGCGGCCTCCAGCGCGCCGGACATGCGTTCGCTGTCGTAGACGTTCATCTGGCAGCCGTAGGTCTTGATGAACAGTTTCTTCGGCTTTGGCGCGGTCATTCGGTCGGCCCCTCATAGCAGAACGGCGCCAGGGCCATGTGGCCCCGGCGCCGCCGGGTTCTAGCGTGAAGCGGTCCGGCCCGCAATCGGGCCGGGTCCGGCTTATTTCTTGGGCTTGCGGCCCAGACCGATCTTCTTGGCCAGTTCCTGCCGTTTCGCGGCATAGCTGGGCGCGACCATCGGGTAGTCGGCCTTGAGGCCCCACTTCTCGCGGTACTCTTCGGGGGTCATGCCGTAGGCCGCCATCAGATGCCGCTTGAGCATCTTCAGCTTCTTCCCGTCCTCGAGGCAGATGATGTAGTCGTTCGTCACCGATTTCTTGATCGGAACGGCCGGAACCAGTTCTTCCGGCTCTTCCTCGACGGGGCCCGAGAGCGTGTTCATCGTCTCGAATACCGACTTCAGCAGTTCAGTGACCTGTTCCGGCTGCACCGTGTTGTTGCCGACATAGGACGACACGACCTCGGTGCTGAGAGCGAGCAGTTCGGATTTGTCGATGGTTTGTTCTTCCGCCATTTTCATATTCCTTGCGGCAGCGTTGACTTGCCTGTGCCCCGTGAGGACCAGTCAAGCCCGCAGCTGATATATAGACTGCAAATGTTATATTGGCGCATTGTCCGGCGTACAAGGGCGCACAACGGAAATACTTGGATAAATTTACAATCTCACCCAGACGTGTTCGTTTCAGGTTGAATATTGCGGCCGCGTTTACACGGCCGCAAATGTTCAGGCGGTCAGACCGCGCTGTTTAAGCAAGGCTTCGACACCCGGCAATTTGCCTCGGAAGGCAATGTAAAGCGATTCGGCCTCGCCGGAGCCGCCTGCGGACAGGATGTTTTCTTCCAACGACCGGGCGGTAGCGGCATCGAAAATATCGCCCTTCTCCTCGAAGGCGGCAAAGGCGTCGGCGTCCATCACTTCGGACCACATGTAAGAATAATAGCCCGCCGAATAGCCGTCGCCCGAGAACACATGCGCGAAATGCGGTGTGGCGTGGCGCATGACGATTGCGGGCGGCATGCCCAGTTCTTGCAGCACTTCGGCCTGGCGCTCCATCGGCGCATCACTCGCGGGGCCGGTGTGGAACGCAAGGTCGACCAGCGCCGAGGCGGTGTACTCGACCGTGGCGAAGCCCTGGTCGAAGTTCTCGGCGGCCAGCAGGCGGTCGCGCAGGGCTTCGGGCATCGGCTCGCCGGTCTCGGCGTGGCGGGCATAGTCGGTCAGTACCTGCGGCGTCGAAAGCCAGTGCTCGTAGAGCTGGCTTGGCAGTTCCACGAAGTCCCGCGCCACCGAGGTCCCCGAGATGGACGGATAGGTCACGTCCGAGAGCAACTGGTGCAGTGCGTGGCCGAATTCGTGGAACAGGGTCCGCGCGTCGTCGAAAGTCAGAAGGGCGGGCTGCCCGGCCTCGGGCTTGGCGAAGTTGCAGACGTTGATGACGATGGGGCGAACTTCACCGTCCAGTTTCGACTGGCTGCGGAATCCCGAGCACCACGCCCCCGAGCGTTTCGAGGCGCGGTTGAAATAGTCGGCGATGAATACGCCCATGTGCCGGTCGCCCTTGCGCACCTCCCACGCCTGCGCGTCCGGGTGGTGCAGCGGCACATCCAGCTGCTCGAAGGTCAGGCCGAACAGTTTCGTCGCGCAGTCGAAGGCCGCCTGCCGCATGTTCTCGAGTTGCAGGTACGGCTTGACCTCGGCCTCGTCGATATCGTGCTCCCGCTGCTGCAGGATCGTCGCGTAGTGACGCCAGTCCCAGGGCCGAAGGTCGTCGTTCACGCCGTCCTCGCGCATCAGCGCTTCCAGCTTTTCCGCATCGCGCTGCGCTTGGGCGCGGGCCGGCTGCCAGACCGCCATCAGCAACTCGCGCACGTTGTCCGGCGTCTTGGCCATCTGGGTTTCCAGCTTGAATGAGGCGAAATCTTCATAGCCCAGCAACTTCGCGCGTTCCTCGCGCAGCTTCAGGATCTCGGCCACCAGCGGTACATTGGCGCGGTCCTCGTGCAGCTCGCCCCGCGCGGCCCAGGCGGAGAACGCCTTTTCGCGCAGGTCGCGACGCTTGGAGAATTGCAGGAAGGGCGCGATCAGGCTGCGCGACAGGGTGATGACATAACCGTCGCGCCCCCGCTCGGCGGCGGCGCCGCGCGCGGCGGAGCGGACGAACTCCGGCAGGCCGTCGAGGTCGTCCTCGCTCAGCGGCATCAGCCACTCCTCCTCGTCCTGCTGGAGGTTCTGCCCGAAGGCGGTGCCCAGTTCGGCCAGCCGTCCCATCACCGTCTTCAGCCGCGCACGCCCGGCCTCGTCCAGCTGCGCCCCCGAGCGCACGAAGGCGCGGCGGGTCAGCATCAGAACCCGCTCCTGCTCGGGCGTCAGCCCAAGCGCTTCCTTGCGCTGCCACAGGTCGTCCACCCGCGCGAACAGCCGCTGGTCGGTCATGATGTCGGAATGAAAGGCCGAGAGCTTGGGCGACAGCGCGGTCTGCTGCTTGCGGATCTCGGGGTTGGTGTCGGTGCCTGAGAGGTTGAAGAACACGCCCGCCACCCGGTCGAGCAGGTGGTCGGCGCGCTCCATCGCCTCGATCGTGTTGGCGAAGCTCGGCGCCTCGGGATTCTCGGCGATGGCCTTGTAAGCGGCGCGGGCCTCGTTCAGCGCTTGCTCGAATGCGGGCGGGAAATGCTCGGCCTTGATGGCGTGGAACGGCGGCAGTTCGAAACGCGTGTCCCAAGGGGCGGTGAGCGGGTTCGTCATCGGGAAACCTCCATGATCTGCGGTCAAGCTATGCGCGAGCGCAGGCGGGTTCCAGAGCATCCGGCGGGCAGATCACGGCTTTGCTGTATTTATGCCGGATTCGCATGGAATAGTGCCCGCCGAAGTAGAAGTGTTCCGCGTGTGTCGGGGGGATTTTTCATGACGAACGACGAAGCCAGGTCTGGCGCCGCGAAGACTGTCGCGATGATCGGCGGTGGTTTGGTGATGCTGGCCTTTATTGGTGGCCTCTACATGACAACGCGCGAGGATCCGGAAGCGGCCAGCCGCAGCCTGGCCCGCGCGATGGGCGCCTCGATCTCCGAGGATGCCCGCGCCGAGGCGCCGCCGCTGAAACCGCTCTTTTCGGCGATCCCGCAGGTCTACGACGATTGGCAGCGCACTGATTACCTTGGGCTGGAGAATGCCCGCGAGGAACTGTCCCGCCAGGCCGCCGCGCTGGGCGTGACGCCCGAGACCGGCTCCGGCGCGAAGGATGCGGCGGCGGCAGTGTTCTCGAACGGTGGCCAGCGGTTCGTCATCTACATGGAGCGGGGTCGCGCCGGCGCCGTGGGCGAGGGAGAGACCGTGCGCATCGCCGGTCTGCCCTTCCGCGGCGAGGTCGGCGCGGGCAACCTGCTGAACCTCAAGGCGGCCTCGGACGACGGGCTGCGCGTGCTGCTGGTCGGCCGCGCCTCGCCCGATACCGTCGCGGCCTTCCTCGAGGATCCGTCCTTCGCTGGGCTGGGCCTGCACTGACACTCATGTCGTTTTCCGGGCGCGTCATGTCGGCTTGACCCGCGCCCGCGCCGCGCGGACCGTCATTCTGTAGTGCGACAGGCACGGCAGGGAACGGAGCGGCGCGATGAAAACCCACGTCAAGGCATTGGTCGTCGGTGGTGGCGCGGTGGGCGCGTCGATCGCCTATCACCTGGCGCGGGCGGGCTGGACCGACGTGATGCTGCTGGAGCGGGACGAGCTGACCTCCGGCTCGACCTGGCACGCCGCCGGCCTGCTGCCGCTGTTCAACATGAGCTACGCGACCAGCCACATCCACGACTACAGCGTGAAGTTCTACAAGACGCTGGAAGACGAGACCGGGCTGAACGCAGGCTTTTCCGTCGTCGGCAACCTGCGAATGGCGCAGAGCCAGGCGCGGATGGACGAGTTCGAGCTGTATTCCTCGACCGCCGAAACGGTGGGCATTCCCTATGAATGGCTGACGCCCGAGCAGATCAGGGAGCGCTGGCCGCTGGTGCGGACCGAGGACCTGCGCGGCGCGCTGTTCCACCCGACCGACGGCTATATAAACCCCGCCGACGTCACGCAGGCGATGGCCAAGGGCGCGCGGCAGCGCGGGGTGGAAATCGTCCGCAAACGGCAGGTCGACAGCTATGAGTGGACCGGCAGCGAGTGGATCGTGCGCGGGTCTGTCATGATCGAGAAGGGTGGCAACCTTGTGCCCTCGGGCGAGGAATTCGAGATCCGGGCCGAGCATGTCGTCACCGCCACCGGCAACCATTCGCAACGCACCGCGAAGCTGCTGGGGATCAAGTTCCCCGCGATCCCGGTCGAACATCAGTATATAGTGACCGAGCCCGACCCGGCGCTGGTCGAGTACCGCAAGACCCAGGGCGAGCACCCGGTGCTGCGCGACGCCGATGCCAAGTGGTACGTACGCGAGGAACGCGGCGGCTGGATCCTCGGCCCGTATGAAGAGGGTGCGCCCGCCCGTTTCCCGTTCGATGTGCCCGAAAGCTTCCGCGCCGACCTGTTCCCCCTCGATCTCGAACGGATCGAGGAAGAATACATGTCGATGATCCACCGGATCCCCTCGTCCGAGACTTGCGGGCTGAAGGACGACTATAACGGGCCCATCTGCTACACCCCCGACGGCAACCCGCTGGTCGGACCCGCGCCGGGGCTGCGCAATATGTGGCTGGCCGAGGGCTTCAGCTTCGGCATCACCGCGGCGGGCGGCACCGGGTACTACCTCGCGCAGATGATGGTGGACGGCGAGGCCGAGATCGACATGGCCTCGCTCGACCCCAAGCGCTACGGCGACTGGGTGACGACCGAATATGCCATGCGCAAGAACGAAGAGTGCTATTCGCACGTCTATATCCTCCACCACCCTGACGAAGAGCGCGAGGCCTGCCGCCCGCTGCGCACGGCGCCCTGCTATGACCGGATGAAGGCCCGCGGCGCGCAGTTCGGCTGCATCAACGGCTGGGAGCGGCCGAACTATTTCGGCCCGCTGGGCGCGCCCGACGGGTTCGACCACGACGCCCGCAGCTTCCGCCGGGGCGGCTGGTGGCAATACGCCCGCGACGAGGCGCAGGCGATCCGCGACGGCGTCGGCGTGATCGATGCCAGCGGCTTCGCCAAGCACCGGATAAGCGGCCCGGGGGCGACGGCGTTCCTGGACTGGTTCACCTGCAACCGCCTGCCCAAAGTCGGGCGCATCAACCTGACCTATGCGCTGACCGAGGCCGGAACCGTGCGGACCGAGTACACGATCGTCCGGCGGGGCGAGCACGACTATTACCTTGTCTCGGCCGGGGCGTGGAGTGCCTATGACGAGGATTTCCTCGCCAAGGCTGTCGAGGACAAGGAGGCCGAGTTCGGCCGCATCAACGTCGAGGACGTCACCACCAAATGGGGCGTTTTCGCCATCGCCGGGCCGAAATCGCGTGAGGTGCTGAACAAGCTGGTCGTCGACGCGGACCCGGCAACGGTCCTGTCGAACGCGCGCTTCCCCTGGCTCTCGGCCCGCGACATCGAGTTGAAGATGTGCCCGACCATGGCGATCCGCGTCGCCTATACCGGTGAGCTGGGTTGGGAGCTGCACCACCCGATGGAGATGCAGAACTACCTGTTCGACCGGCTGATGGAGGCTGGAGAGCCCGAGGGCTTGAAGCTGGTCGGCGCCCGCGCGCAGAACTGGCTGCGGCAAGAGAAGTCCTATCGCGCCTTTGGGACCGAGCTTGGCCGCGACGCGACGCCGCTCGAGGCGGACCTGCCACGCTTTGTCGACCTGTCGAAGGAATTCCACGGCAAGCGGGCGATGGAAGAGACGGGGATCCGCTCGAAATGCGTCACGCTGCTGATCGACGGGCCGGACGATGCCGACCCCTGGGGGCGCGAGGCGCTTTACGCCGGAGAGGCGCGCGTCGGGCGGCTGACCTCGGGCGGGTATTCAGTGGCGTTCGGCAAGTCGATCGGCCTGGGCTATGTCAAACCGGACCATGCGGTGCCCGGAACGAAGCTCAAGGTACTGATGCAGGCCCGGCTCTGGGACGCAGAAGTGGTCGAAGACAGCCCGTACGATCCGAAGAACGCCCGGATCCGGATCGACGGATAGCGCAAGGGCGACTCAAAAGAGCCGCCCAAAGGCATGATCGGACGGGGTGATTTCCGTACCGATCCTCGCCGGAAGGGGACAATCCCGGACTTTTGCGCCGATTTCGCGATTGTTTCCGATTCCAGAATTCTTTGTGATGACTGCTTACTTCGCGGTCCCGGCTGGCTGAATCTCACGCCGCCGTTAGCGCATGTTCATCCCGTGTGAGTTGCGTGAAACGCGGGCCGGTTTCGTGGAGCCTTGAAAACAAGGCGATTATGCAATTTTGCGGCCTCTAATCCTCGCCGGAATAAACTTCAAGATCTGAAATGACTCACGATTTCGAGAGCGTTCTCAGGCGTTTTCGACGGTTGATGATTGCCCGGACGTACCGATATCAGCCCGGTCACCGCAACGAGCGGGACACGAAATACGAAACAATGCTGATCGGAGAAACCAACATGAAACGCATCGTCCTCGCGACTATCGCCGCCGCCGCTCTCGCCGCCCCGCTGTCGGCCCAGACCACCCTGAACGCCGAGCTGTCGAAGTACGTCGACAACCCCGGAGCCCTGACCACCGCGCAGATCGCGACCATCAAGGGCCTGACCGAAAGCGACCTGTCGAGCTCGGAGCTGGACGCCCGCATCAACGCGATTATCGACTGATCGCCCCCGTATCCGCGAACGCAATCGCACACGAACATTAAGGAAATATGACAATGAAACGCATCGTCCTCGCCACCCTGGCCGCCGCCGCCCTCGCCGCTCCGCTGTCGGCCCAGACCGCCCTGGAAGTCGAAGTTGGCCAGTACGTCGCCAACCCCGAAGCTCTGAGCACGTCGCAGCTGGCGACCGCCAAGGCGCTGATCGAGAGCGACCTGTCGCACTCGGAAATCCAGAACCGCATCGACGCGATCATCGACTGATCGTCAGACCTGAATTCGAAGGAAATAGACACATGAAACGCATCATTCTCGCCGCTGTCGCCGCCGCTGCCGTTGCTGGCCCGCTGGCTGCCCAGACCGCTCTGAACGCCGAGCTGTCGAAGTACGTGGACAACCCCGAAGCCCTGACCACCGCGCAGGTTGCGACGATCAAGGGTCTGACCGAGAGCGACCTGTCGAGCTCGGAGCTGAACGCCCGCATCAACGCGATCATCGACTGATCGTCAGACCTGAATACGAAGGAGAAAGACACATGAAACGCATCATCCTCGCCGCTGTTGCCGCCGCTGCCGTTGCCGGCCCGCTGGCTGCCCAGACCGCTTTGAACGCCGAGCTGTCGAAGTACGTGGACAACCCCGAAGCCCTGACCACCGCTCAGGTTGCGACGATCAAGGGTCTGACCGAGAGCGATCTGTCGAGCTCGGAGCTGAACGCCCGCATCAACGCGATCATCGACTGATCGTCAGACCTGAATACGAAGGAGAAAGACACATGAAACGCATCATTCTCGCCGCTGTTGCCGCTGCCGCCGTTGCCGGTCCGCTGGCTGCCCAGACCGCTCTGGAAGTCGAAGTTGGCCAGTACGTCGCCAACCCCGAAGCCCTGAGCACGTCGCAGCTGGCGACCGCTAAGGCGCTGATCGAGAGCGACCTGTCGCACTCGGAAATCCAAAACCGCATCGACGCGATCATCGACTGATGGGCTGCGTAGATCACCGACGCTGACGGACGGGGCCAGCCGGCCCCGCCCGGCACTACTCTCAAGGCGGCACCCGCAGGGGCGCCGCCTTCAATATTTCCTGGGGGCAGGCAGGCGCTCAGTCCCCCGCACAGGCGAACCGCGTCAGGGCATTCGTAAAGACGCCCGGATCTACGTTGCCACCTGTCGCGACGACCAGGACATCATCGCCCGTGATCGCATCGCGCCGGAACAGCGCCGATGCCAGCGCAACCGCGCCGCCGGGCTCCAGCACGACCTTCAGTCGCAAGAACGCGAGTGCCATTGCGCGCAGTGCCTCGTCGTCGCTGACGACCAGGCCGGGGCCGGCAAGGCGCGAGAGGATCGGGAAGGTGATCTCGCCGGGGCTGTCGGTCACGATGGCGTCGCAGATCGAGCCCGAGGCGCGTTCGTTCCGCTCGCGCTGGCCGCTGACGAGGCTGCGGGCCACGTCGTCGAAGCCCTCGGGCTCGCAGGGGCGGACGCGCAGGCCTGGGGCGCGGGCTTCCAGCGCCAACGCGATCCCCGAGGACAGGCCTCCGCCGCCGCAACAGACCAGCACATCAGCTCGGGTCACGCCCTCGGCGGCGGCCTGCTCGGCAAGTTCCAGCCCGCAGGTGCCTTGGCCCGCGATCACCATCGGCTCGTCATAGGGCCGGATCAGGGTCAGGCCGCGCTCAGCAGCCAGTTTCTCGCCAATCGCCTCGCGCTTCTCGCCTCCCGGGCGATCGTAGAGCACCACCTCGGCGCCCAGCGCGCGGGTGTTGGCGATCTTCAGCGCGGGCGCGTCGGCGGGCATGATGATGACCGCCGGGACGCCATGAAGCTGCGCCGCGCGCGCCACGCCCTGCGCGTGATTGCCCGAGGAATAGGCTAGCACGCCGCGCTTGCGGACGTCCTCGGGCAGGGCGCTGACCGCGGACCAGCCGCCGCGGAACTTGAACGAGCCCGTGTGCTGAAGACACTCGGCCTTCACCAGCACCCGCCGGCCAGCGATACGGTCGAGAAACGGGCTGGAGAGCAGCGGCGTGCGGCGGACCACAGGGGCGAGGCGGTCATCTGCGGCCTCGATATCGGCGATGGTGACGGTCAAGAGGCGTGCTCCTTCAGGAAGGCGTCGATGGCCGTAACGGCGGGCGGCTCATCGAGGAAGGGCGCATGGCCCCGGTCAGGGATCTCGACCGTGACCATGCCCGGATGGCGCGCCTTCATCTCGGCTACTGTTTCTGCCGTCAGGATGTTCGAATTCGCCCCGCGAATGCACAGGATCGGCGTTTCCAACACCGCGTCGAAGAGCGGCCACAGCTCGACATGTGGAAGGTCCATGTCATAGTCCACGCCGACGGCAGTGCGCAGGTGCGGATCGTAGCTTAGGCCCAGACCGCCTTCGCTTTCGCGGTAGATGGCGCGGGCGTGCTGTTCCCAACGGGTGAGAGGCACTCCGGGGAAGTCGGTCCCGTAGACACCGGCCAGTTCCTGCGCGGCCTCGGCAAAGGTCGCGGCCTGCGGTGGGCGGCCGAGATAGGACATGATGTGGACGAGACCCCGCGCCTCGATCACCGCGCCGATGTCGTTGAGCACCAGCGCCATAACGCTGCCGGGACGCACGGCGGCGAGCGTCATCCCGAGGATACCGCCGCGCGACGTCCCTATGATCGAAACCTGCGGCAGTCCGAGGTGGTCCAGCAGCGCCTCGACGTCGCGCGTCTCGGCGGGCACTGTGTACTCGGCCACCGGTTCCTTGGCCCAGTCGCTGCCGCCGCGGCCCCGGCTGTCGAGCCGGATCACCCGGTAACTCGGGCGCAGGTGCGCTGCGACGCTGTCGAAATCGCGGGTGTTCCGGGTCAGCCCGGCAAGGCACAGCACGGGCGGGCCGGAACCCTCGTCGGTATAGTGCAGTGACAATCCGTCGGGGGTCGTGAAATGCGGCATCAAAGCTCCTCGGCAAGGTCGGGAATGCCCGACAGATCCTTCAGGACGTGCGCCGGGCGCCAGGGCAGGCGGTCCACCGGCTCGCCCGCGCGATTCACCCAGACGGTGTGAAACCCAAAGCCCGCAGCGCCGGCCGCGTCCCATCCATTCGACGAGACGAACAGCACCTGCTCGGGCGGCACGCCCAGGTGCGTCTCGACAAGCTCGTAGACGCGGGCGTCGGGCTTGAAGACGCCAACCTGCTCGACGCTCAGCACCGCGTCCAGGCGGTCGCCGATGCCCGCGCTGTCGACCGCAGCAGCCAGCATCTCGGGCGCGCCGTTCGACAGGATCGCCGTATCGCGCCCGCCCGCCTTGAGCGTGGCCAGCATCGCGGGGACCTCGGGATAGGCGCCCAGCGTCCGGTAAAGCTCAAGAAACCGGGCGCGCAACGCGTCGTCGCCATCTAGGCCGGTCGCCTCAAGCGCCCAATCGAGCCCGTCCTGCGTGACCTGCCAGAAATCCGTGTGTGCATCGGTGATCGCCCGCAGCCAGCTATACTGAAGCTGCTTCAGCCGCCAGGCCTCGGCAAGGCGCGGCCATTGCTCGGCCAGTTTCTCGCGTCCCGGTTCGGTGGCGGCGACGCGGGCGGCCGAGGCCACGTCGAAGAGCGTCCCGTAGGCGTCGAACACGCAGGCTGCGATCATGGGGTACCTCGGCTTTGGGGCGACTCGGGCGCTCGTGCTATTCTCAAAGCACAGTTCGGGGGAAGGGGCAAAACATGGTGGACACGGCAGCGGATCCGCACGGCACTGTCTGGTGGAGCGAGTTGATGACCCGCGACGCCGAGGCGGCCAAGGCGTACTACCATGACGTTCTGGGCTGGGAGTTCGACACCATGCCCATGACGAACGGCGAATATTTTGTCGCGATGAAGGGTGGCAAGCCGGTCGCGGGGATCATGGACATCAGTGGGGTCGAGGCGTTCGGGCAGCAGCCGGTCCGATGGTTCACCTACCTCGCGGTGACGGACCTCGACACGGCGCTAGACAAGACCCGGGCCCAAGGCGGCATTGTGCAACGAGAGCCGTTCGAGGTGCCGAAGGTCGGACGCATTGCGCTTGTCACTGATCCGTCGGGCGCGTCGGTCGGGCTGATGACTCCGGCAGCGCCGGCCTGACCCCTAGAGGTTCTCGACCTGCGGCATGCCCGTGACGTGGAAGCCGCCGTCGACGAAGATGCATTCGCCCGTGGTGCAGGCGCCGTGGTCCGACAGCAGGTAGACGGCAGTACCGCCTACTGCGTCGAGCGTGGCGTTCGCCCGCATCGGTGCGTTCTCTTCGGTGTTGCGGAACACCTTGCGCGCGCCGCCGATCGCCGCGCCTGCAAGCGTGCGCATCGGCCCGGCGCTGATCGCGTTGACGCGAATCCCGTCTGGGCCGAGGTCATTTGCGAGGTAGCGCACCGCCGATTCCAGCGCCGCTTTGGCGACCCCCATGACATTGTAATTCGGCGTCACGCGCTGTGCGCCGAGATAGGTCATGGTTACGATCGAGCCGCCGTCCTTCATCAGCGGCGCCGCGCGCCGGGTCAGGTCGACCAGCGAGTAGCAGCTGATGTCCATCGAGTTGAGGAAGTTCTTCCGCGTCGTGTTCACGAAGCGGCCCGACAGCTCGGCCTTGTCGGAATAGGCGATGGCGTGGACCAGGAAGTCCAGCTTGCCCCATTCCTGCTCGAGCGTGGTGAACACCCCATCCAGCGACGCCTCGTCCTGCACGTCCGCGGGCAGGACCAGCGAAGAGCCGATGCTTTCGGCCAGCGGGCGGACCCGCGCGCCGAAATTCTCGCCCTGGTATGTGAAGGCCATCTCGGCCCCCTCGGCGTGCAGGGCGCGGGCAATGCCCCAGGCGATGGATTTCTCGTTCGCAACGCCCATCACCAGGCCGCGCTTGCCCTTCATCAGCTCAGGCATGTTCTGTCCTCAGTCCCGGAAGCGGCTGATCGCCAGCGTCGCGTTGGTGCCACCGAAGCCGAAGCTGTTCGACAGGATCGTGTCGAGCCCGGCGTTGTCGATGCGCTTGGTCACGATCTCTTCGGGCTTCAGCGCCGGGTCGAGCGTGGTGATGTTGGCGCTGGCGGCGATGAAGTCGTCCTGCAGCATCAGCAGGCCGTAGATCGCTTCCTGTACGCCGGTCGCGCCCAGGCTGTGCCCGGTCAGCGACTTGGTCGAGCTGATCGGCGGCGTCGAGCCTTCTCCGAACAGGCGGCGCACGGCCTCCACCTCGGTGATGTCGCCGACCGGCGTCGAGGTGCCGTGCGCGTTGATGTAACTGACCTTGCGATCGCCCAGCGTGGACATGGCCAATTTCATCGACCGCTCGCCGCCCTCGCCCGAGGGGGCGACCATGTCATAGCCGTCCGAGGTCGCGCCGTAGCCGGTGATCTCGCCGTAAATCTTCGCGCCGCGCGCCTTGGCGTGCTCAAGTTCTTCGAGCACCACGACCCCGCCGCCGCCGGCGATCACGAACCCGTCGCGGGTCTCGTCGAAGGCGCGCGAGGCAGTTTCGGGCGTGTCGTTGTATTTCGAGGACATCGCGCCCATCGCGTCGAACAGGCAGCTCAGCGTCCAGTCCAGTTCCTCGCCGCCGCCGGCGAAGACGATGTCCTGCTTGCCCAGCTGGATCTGTTCGGCGCCATTGCCGATACAATGCGCCGAGGTCGAGCAGGCCGAGGTGATCGAGTAGTTCACGCCCTTGATCTTGAACGGCGTCGCAAGACAGGCCGAGTTTGTCGAGCTCATGCAGCGGGTGACCATGAACGGGCCCATGCGCTTGGGGCTGCCCTTTTCCAGCACGGTGGTGTGTGCCGAAAGCATGTTCTTGGTCGACGGCCCGCCCGAGCCGACGATCAGGCCGGTGCGCTCGTTCGAGATGTCGCCTTCCTCGAGGCCGCTGTCCTCGATCGCCTGCTGCATCGCGATGTAGTTGAACGCCGCGCCATCGCCCATGAAGCGCAGCTGGCGCTTGTCGATATGCTCGGCGATGTCGATCTTGGGACGTCCCTGGATCTGGCTGCGGAAGCCGTGTTCGGCATAGTCGGGCGCGAATTCGATACCCGAGCGGCTTTCCTTGAGCGAGGTCATCACCTCGTCCTTGTCCACGCCGATGGACGAGACGATCCCGATTCCCGTGATCACGACTCGACGCATGTTGGATCCTTTCCCTCGTCGGTCAGCCGAAGGCCATGCGGCCCGGCTGGCGGGTCATTCCTGGAACAGGCCGACGCGCATGTCGGTGACGGTGTAGGCAACCTCGCCGTCGGCCTTCACGATGCCGTCGGCAACGCCCATTTTCAGTTTGCGGTCAATGACGCGGGTGAAATTCACCTCGTAGGACAGCAGCTTGGTCTCGGGCGTGACCATCGCGGTCAGCTTGACCTCGCCGACGCCCAGCGCCCGGCCCTTGCCCTGCATCCCGCGCCAGCCGAGGTTGAACCCGGTCAGCTGCCACAGCCCGTCGAGGCCCAGGCAGCCCGGCATCACCGGATCGCCAAGGAAATGGCACTCGAAGAACCACAGGTCCGGGTGGATGTCGAACTCGGCCAGCACGTGGCCCTTGCCGTTGGGTCCGCCATCGGCCGAGATCTCGGTGATGCGGTCCATCATCAGCATCGGCGGGGCGGGCAGCTGGGGATTTCCGGGGCCGAACATTTCGCCACGGGCGCATTTCATAAGCCCGTCACGATCAAAGCTGGTCGGCATTGAAGTCATGTGCCCGGTTTCCCCTTGTTCACTCTAAGTTACAGTGCGGTTACGGCGTCGTGTAGCACCCGTGTCGCAAGGTGCGCAAGCGGGGCGCATGGTTGACAGGTCACGGCCCGAACCGCACATAATTACGCATTGCTGGCAATTGGAACCCCCATATGGCAATAGAGTTCCGACCAGAGGCAAGGAGCGAGATGTCCGAGCACGCACAGGATATGGGCCGCAAGCGCGCCGCCGATTGGCTGGCGTCTGCTGAATTGCGCCCGACGCGGCAGCGTCTGACGCTGGCCTCCTTGCTGATCGGGGATGGCCAGAACCGCCATGTCACCGCCGAAAGCCTGCACGAGGCTGCCTCGAAGGGCGGCGATCCGGTTTCGCTGGCTACCGTCTACAACACGTTGCGCGCCTTCTGCGACGCCGGCCTTATGGTCGAGGTGACGGTCGACGGCTCGCGCTCGTATTTCGACACGCGCACCGACGATCACCCGCATTACTTCTGGGAAGACGACGGGCATCTGACCGACGCCCCCACCGACAGCGTCCGGATCGAGTCGCTGCCGACGCCGCCCGAAGGGGCCGAGATCTCGAAGGTCGAGGTCGTGATCCGCCTGCGCCGCAAGACCTGACGCTGCATCCCCCCGTAGGACCGCGCGAATTTCCCGGCTAGGCCGCACGGCGCGGCGCTGCTAAGGCTTGGGAATGCCGACGCTTCTGCTGACCCACCCCGACTGCCTTGCACATGTGACCCCGCCCGGCCACCCCGAGCAGGTTGCGCGCCTGACCGCGATCCTCGACGCACTTGCCGCGCCCGAGTTCGACGCGCTGACCCGCGCCGAGGCGCCGCTGGCCGAGGATGCCCATATCCTGCGCGCACACCCCGAGGCCTATCTGCGGCAGATCCGCGCGGCGGCGCCCGCCGAGGGGTTCGTCGGGCTCGATGCCGACACGCACATGTCGCCCGGCTCGCTGGACGCCGCGCTCCGGGCTGCCGGGGCGAATGTCGCCGCAGTCGATGCGGTTATGGCGGGGCAGGCGGGAAATGCATTCTGTGCGACTCGCCCGCCGGGGCATCACGCGGAAACCGCGACGGCAATGGGCTTCTGCCTGTTCGGCAACGTGGTGATAGGCGCGCGCCATGCCCTCGACGCCCACGGGCTGGAGCGGGTGGCGGTCATCGACTTCGACGTGCACCACGGCAATGGCACGCAGGATCTGGTCTGGGACGATCCGCGCATCTTCTTCGCGTCGACGCACCAGAGCCCGCTCTACCCGGGAACCGGCGCGGCGCACGAAACCGGGGCCTGCGGCAATGTGATGAACGTGCCGCTGCCGCCAGGCACCGACGGCGCTGCATTCCGACATGTGATGGAGACGCACGTGCTGCCCGCCGTCGCCGCCTTCCGCCCGCAGATGGTTTTCATCTCGGCCGGGTTCGATGCGCACGAGGCCGACCCGCTCGCCAACCTCAACCTGCACGAGGACGATTTCGCCTGGGCCACCGGTGCGATCTGCGATCTTGCCGATGAACACGCGCAAGGGCGCGTAGTCTCGACATTGGAGGGTGGATATGATCTTGACGCTCTGGCGGCCTCGACCGCCGCGCATGTCCGGACTTTGATGGAGCGTGCCCGTGACTGAATCCGAGAAGCCGATCGGTGACATGACCTTCGAGCAGGCCCTTGCCGAGCTGGAAAGGGTCGTCGGCGACCTTGAGGGCGGCCAGATCCCGCTTGAGGACTCGATCAAGCTTTACGAGCGCGGCGCGAAGCTGAAGGCGCATTGCGAGGACAAACTGGCGAAAGCCGAGGAGAAGGTCGCCCGCATCACCAGCGGCGCGGACGGCACGGCACAGGGCCTGACCCCGTTCGATCCGGAATAAGCCGATGATGGCCACCGCACGAGACCTCGTCTTCCAGGCTGCGTTGAGCCAGGCCGCCACCGCCGTCGAGGACGCGCTGGAGCGCCTGCTGCCCGAGCCCGACAGCCCGGTGACCGAGGCGATGCGCTATGCGACCCTTTCCGGGGGCAAGCGGCTGCGGGCCTTCCTGGTAATCGAGTCCTCGAACCTCTTCCGGGTGCCCACCGTGCAGTCGATCCGCGTGGCAGCGGCGGTGGAGTGCCTGCACGCCTATTCGCTGATCCACGACGATCTGCCGGCGATGGACGACGACGACCTGCGCCGCGGCAAGCCGACCGTGCACCGCAAATGGGACGAGGCGACTGCGATCCTGGCCGGTGACGCGCTTCAGGCGCAGGCCTTCGAGATCCTGGCCGGGCCGCGCACAGCGCTTGACCCGTCGATCCGCGCCCGCCTGATCGAGGGGCTTGCGCGGGCGTCGGGTGCGCGCGGCATGGTTGGCGGTCAGGCGCTGGACCTCGCGGCGGGCAAGACCGCGACCAAACTGACGCTCGACAAGATCACGCAGCTCCAGTCGCTCAAGACCGGGGCGCTGATCCAGTGGTCCGCCGAGTCCGGCGCGGTCATGGGCAAGTCCGACGTCACCAACCTCGCGAACTATGCCCGCGACCTGGGGCTTGCCTTCCAGATCCAGGACGACATCCTAGATGTAACGGGATCCGCCGAGGAAACCGGCAAGGCCACGCAGAAGGACGCGGCGGCGGGCAAGGCCACGTTCGTCTCGCTGCTGGGCTTGTCCGGTGCCAAGCGCAAGGCCAGGGAACTGGTCACATCCGCTTGCGACCACCTTGACCCCTACGGCTCTTCGGCGGAAAACCTGCGCCTGGCCGCGGAATTCGCGATCAGCCGCTCGAACTGAGCCGCGACCAACGCGACGGCGGCGCACGCCGCACGAGGATTTGCCGGAGGCACGCATGACCGACAGCCAGACCCCGACCCGGCCGCAGACGCCGCTTCTGGACCGCGTCCGCACGCCCGAGGACATGCGCTCGATGACCGATGCGCAGCTTGAAACGCTGGCGCACGAGCTGCGGTCCGAGGTGATCTCGGCGGTGTCGGAGACCGGCGGCCACCTGGGCGCGGGCCTCGGCGTGGTCGAGTTGACCGTGGGCATCCATGCCGTCTTCAACACCCCCCGCGACAAGCTGATCTGGGACGTCAGCCACCAGTGCTACCCGCACAAGGTGCTGACCGGCCGGCGCGAGCGGATCCGCACCCTGCGCAAGGGCGGCGGGCTGTCGGGCTTCACCAAGCGCGCGGAAAGCCCGTTCGACCCGTTCGGTGCGGCGCACTCGTCGACCTCGATCTCGGCGGGGCTCGGCTTTGCCGTGGCGCGCGATCTGGGCGGCACGCCCGCGCACGGGCTGGGCGACGTGATCTGCGTGATCGGCGACGGCGCAATGTCGGCGGGCATGGCCTACGAGGCGATGAACAACGCCGGTCACATGGGTAAGCGGCTGATCGTGATCCTCAACGACAACGAGATGTCGATCGCGCCGCCCACCGGGGCGATGTCGAGCTATCTCTCGCGGCTCTACGCGGGTGCCCCGTTCCAGGAACTGAAGGCCGCTGCCAAGGGTGCCGTCAGCCTGTTGCCGCCGCCGTTCCAGGAAGGCGCGCGCCGCGCCAAGGACATCTTCAAGCATATGACGGTGGGTGGCACCCTCTTCGAGGAGTTGGGCTTTTCCTATGTCGGTCCCATCGACGGGCACGACATGGAGCAGGTCCTCGCCGTTCTGCGCACCGTCAAGGCGCGCGCTGACGGGCCGGTGCTGATCCACGCGATCACCCGCAAGGGCAAGGGCTATCGCCCGGCCGAGGAAGCCTCGGACAAGGGCCATGCGACGGCAAAGTTCGACGTGGTGACCGGCAAGCAGAAGAAGGCGCCCTCGAACGCGCCGAGCTATACCAAGGTCTTCGCGAATACGCTGATCGAGCTGGCCGAGCAGGACCCGACGATCACCGCCGTAACTGCCGCGATGCCGGACGGCACCGGGCTGAACCTGTTCGCCGAACGCTTCCCCGAGCGCTGTTTCGATGTCGGCATCGCCGAGCAGCACGGCGTGACCTTCTGCGCCGGGATGGCTGCCGGTGGCTTGAAACCGTTCTGCGCGATGTACTCGACCTTCCTGCAGCGCGGCTATGACCAGGTGGTGCATGACGTCGCGATCCAGCGCTTGCCGGTGCGGTTCGCCATCGACCGCGCCGGGCTGGTCGGGGCCGACGGGCCGACGCATGCCGGCTCGTTCGATATCGCCTATCTCGCCAACCTGCCGGATTTCGTGGTCATGGCCGCCGCTGACGAGGCCGAACTTGTCCGCATGGTCGCCACCGCTGCCGCCATCGACGACCGCCCCTCGGCCTTCCGCTTCCCGCGTGGCGAGGGTGTCGGCGTCGAGATGCCCGAACGGGCCGAGCCGTTGGAGATCGGCAAGGGCCGCATCGTGCAGCAGGGGCAGGGCGCCGCGATCCTGTCGTTCGGCGCCCGGCTTGAGGAGTGCCGCAAGGCGGCCGAGGCACTGGCTGCCAAGGGTATCACGCCGACCATCGCCGATGCCCGTTTCGCCAAGCCCCTCGACCGGGACCTGATCCTGAAGCTCGCCGCCGAACACGAGGCATTGATCACCATCGAGGAAGGCGCCGTGGGCGGCTTCGGTAGTCATGTCGCTCAACTTCTGGCGGACGAGGGCGTGTTCGACCACGGGCTGAAGTTCCGCTCGATGGTGTTCCCCGACACGTTCATCGATCAGGACAGCCCCGCCGCCATGTATGAGGCGGCGGCGATGAACGCGCCGCAGATCGAGGCCAAGGTGCTGGAGGCGCTAGGCGTCGCCAGCGTCGGCAACCGCCGGGCGTAGCTAGGCGGGGCCGGAGCCCAACGACCACGCCCGCAGACGGGGGAACGGCAGTTGCATCGGGCGTGCGCGACGTCGTCTGCGCCGCAGGCCGAGGTCGGCGACCAACCCGATCAGCGCCCCGAAGACCACCTGGAACAGGAAGTGCATACCGGCCTCGATCCGCGAGCCGCCGGTGAACATCGCCGCGCCCCAGATCGCCATCTGCCCCACCGGGCTTTCCCGCAGGCAGGTCCGCGCAATGGCCGAGGCCCCGTAGAACGCTGCCGCCGTGTGCCCCGAGGGGAAGCCGCGCGTCGCGCCGCCGGGCCTGAGGTTGATCGGCGCATCGCCCAGCGCGTTTTTCGGCGCGTGGATCATCCCCTCGAGTGCCACGAAGCGCAGGGCGTAGTCCCGCAGGCCGCTGCGCCCGAACGAGCAGGCAGCCCCAGTGATCGGCAGCAGGAACTGGAGTGCGTCGCCCATTCGCTCGACCTGCCCCGGTTTTGCGCCAGAGGCGTGGGCCGGTGTCGCCGCTACCAGCAGCAGAAGGACGAACGCGGTCAGCGCGCGCAGAGGCGTGGGCAGGCAGGAGGGTAGCATCGGCAGGCGATTTCCGTCGGGCGGGGCGTTCATGGACCCGTCTGCCCGCTGGCAATGACGCGATGGTATCGGATCTGCGAAGCTTGCGTGACACCGGGGCGACTTCCGTGGCCCGAATGCCTCAGCCCGAATGCCTTAGAACGAGAAGCCGATGCCGACGTTGAGTGCGTTGGTCAGGATATCGGTGTCGATCTTGCCGCCGCCGTCGAGGTCGGCGGAGTTGATCGAGTACGTGCCGCTGTATTCCGCGAAAGCCGACCAGCTGTCCGTCAGCGCATAGTCCGCGCCCAGGTACCAGCGCGCGGCGGGGCCGGTCAGCTGGTAGCCCGAGGTTTCGACGCCGTCGGGCGAGATCGCCTCGACATGCGGAACGGCGACGCCCAGGCCAAGGCCGCCGCGACCGGTCCAGCGACCGGATTCGAACAGGGTGCGTTCGGCGTTGGCGGTCAGGATGTTCAACCCGTCGGTAAACTCGAGCTTCTCGAAGCCAAGGTCCTCGCGGGTGGCGTAGTCGGCGTAGACCTTGGCATGGGTGAACTCGAGCCCGAAGCTCCAGTTGTCGCCAGTATCACGCATCACCCGAACGCCCCAATAGGGTGGCATCTCGAACGAGTTGCCCAGCCAGCTGGCGTTCGTGTCGAAGCGCTCCCCGGTCTCGGTACGTCCGGACACGTCCGAATCCGCCGCGATCTGAGCGCCCGTGTACACATACAGATCCCACCCCGATTCCGCCTGCGCGGCGGGCGCCAGGAGAGCGGTCGCCGCGATCAGCGCGGCCATCGGAGTTGCGGTACGTGTCACCGTCGTCGCTTCCTTCGATTTCGGGGCGCGGACCCCACCAGGAACCCGAATAGATTCGCCCTCAATTCTCGGGCGTTTCTACAAATCCCTTGGTTAACAACAATGTAATACCGCAACTGCGAAAAGGCGAGGTCGAAGATGTGGCGATTGCGTGTCACTCACGCATTTATTCGCCAGTCGTAACGATCGGCAGAGATTCGCGCGATGCCGCCCAACTGACTGGCCAGCTGCGGCTCGGCATAACGCCTAAGGTGCGCGATCACGCCCGCGTCGGTGCCGCCGAAATCTTCCTTGAACCATTGATAAATCGAAGAAACCTGCAGCCTTCCGTCTGTGACCTGCGTGCCGCGCGGGTGGTTCACGTAGGCCCGTGCTCCCTGATCCAGCATCGCGCCCAGCCGTCCGGCGGTGTAGGCGCGCGGCGCAAGATCGGGGCAGCCGAGGGAGGCGCAGTTGACGGCATAGTGAACACGCGGATCGCGCCAGACCGGGCGCAGGATGCCATGCTCGATGTCGTCGAGGCTCAGGCTCTGCCCGGCGACGTTCACGAGTTTCTGCCGCCACGGCCCGGGTGCGATCAGGTTGCCGCCGATCTCGCGGATGGAACCGACGGGCCAGGTGCCAAGCACCACGTCCACCGTCAGCGCATTGTAGAGGTTCACGTAGTAGGCGAAAGCTGCCGCACTGGACAGGCTGGCGGGGTCTGTGGCGCTAAGCGCGCCGAGATAGGCGCGCACCGCGGCGCGATCGGCGCGCGCATAGTCGAACCGGGCGATCCCGTCCGGACCCATCCGCCGGTGTCGCGCCAGGATCGCGTCCCAGGCGCCGTGGTCCGGCCCGCTGCCCGATCCGAAGCGCGACCAGCGGCCATCGATCAGTCTGGCCTTGGGGGCCGCCAAAGCGGGCGAGGCCGTCAGTCCGGAAGCCATCAGGCCGGCGAGCGCGGCGCGGCGGGTCAATCTGGGCATGGCGGCCTCCTGTGCCTTGGGTGGTCCGGCGCACCATGCCCGCCTGAGCCGAGCGCGCCAATCCAACCTCTCAGCCTTGTGACGGCTCGTGGGGTACCATCGCCTGCCGTTGTGCCTCGGCCAGGGCGATACCGGCGGCGACGGCGACGTTCAGGCTGCGCCCACCGCCGGGCTGCGGCAGGCAGAGGCGCACGTCGGCGGCGGCATGGACCTCCGGCGGCACACCCGCGCTTTCGCGCCCGACCATGACGATGTCGGTCGGTGCGAAGCGATGTTGCCATAGCGGGGCCGCGCCGGTGGTCGTGAGCAACACCAGACGTCCGGCGGGACGGTCCGCAAGGAACCGGTCCCAGTCGACGTGATGGGTGACGTCGGCGAAGCTGGCATAGTCCATCGCGGCCCGTCGCAGCGCCTTGACCGAGAACGGGAACCCGCACGGTCCGATCACGTCGACGGGCACGCCGAAACAGGCGGCGGTACGGATCATGTTGCCCAGGTTCTGGGCGATGTCGGGCTGATAGGCGGCCAGTCGGGTCACGTGCGGTCCATTTTCTCGTTCAGGGCGGCTTTTTAGCGTCTTGCACCATCTTGGCCTGCGGCTGAAAGTCCGCTAGACCCTTCCCCGCCCATCCTCTAGGAAGGCCGGGTACCGAGACCGGGCTGTGCGCGGGGGCTTCCCGCATGCGGCCCGCGTCGGCATCCTATGCGAATCAAGGCTTTGAGGGAGAAGAACCCGTGGCCCACGTCGAAGAAGAAACCGGGACCCGCCGCGACTTCCTGTTCGTCGCGACCGGCGCAGCCGGGGCGGTGACCGCCGGCGCTGCCGTGTGGCCCCTCGTGAACCAGATGAACCCCAGCGCGGACGTCCAGGCCCTGGCCTCGATCCAGGTCGACGTCAGCAGCCTGCAGCCGGGTGGCCAGATCACGGCCCTGTGGCAGGGCAAGCCGGTGTTCATCCGGTACCGCACCGAGGAGGAGATGGAGGCCGCGCGCGGCGTCGATATGGGCGAGCTGCCCGATCCGAACGCACGCAACGCCAACATCGCGGCCGATGCGGATGCGTCGGACGCGAACCGCGGCCTGCTGCCGCCGGGCGCCGAGGAAGGCGCGGACAGCCCCTGGCTGGTGATGATCGGCGTCTGCACGCACCTCGGCTGCGTGCCGCTGGGCGAAGCCGGCGACTTCAACGGCTGGTTCTGCCCCTGCCACGGCTCGCACTACGATACCGCCGGCCGCATCCGGAAGGGCCCCGCGCCCGAGAACCTGCCGGTTCCGGTCGCCGAGTTCATTTCCGACAGCGTCATCAAGCTGGGCTAAGGGAGCTTCGACATGAGTGGCATTCCCCACGATCACTACGAGCCGAAGTCGGCCCCCGAGAAATGGCTCGAGTCGCGTCTGCCGATCCTCGGCGTGCTGCACTCGACCCTGTT
Source organism: Halovulum sp. GXIMD14794 (assembly GCF_054457455.1). Classification (NCBI taxonomy): domain Bacteria; kingdom Pseudomonadati; phylum Pseudomonadota; class Alphaproteobacteria; order Rhodobacterales; family Paracoccaceae; genus Halovulum; species Halovulum sp. GXIMD14794. Next base: position 205,289 of record NZ_JBTLNF010000008.1, read on the forward strand.
CATTCCGACCCCCAAGAACCTCAACTGGATGTGGATCTGGGGCATCGTCCTGACATTCACGCTGGCGCTGCAGATCATCACCGGTATCACGCTGGTCATGCACTACACGCCGGACGCGGACCTGGCCTTCGCCTCGGTCGAGCACATCATGCGCGACGTGAACGGCGGCTGGGCGCTGCGCTATGTCCACATGAACGGCGCCTCGCTGTTCTTCGTGGCGGTCTACCTGCACATCTTCCGCGGTCTCTACTACGGCTCCTACAAGGCCCCGCGCGAGGTGACCTGGATCATCGGCATGCTAATCTACCTGCTGATGATGGCGACGGCGTTCATGGGCTACGTTCTGCCCTGGGGCCAGATGTCCTTCTGGGGCGCCACGGTGATCACCGGCCTGTTCGGCGCGATCCCCGGCATCGGCGAGACGCTGCAGACCTGGCTGCTGGGCGGCCCGGCGGTCGACAACTACACCCTGACCCGCTTCTTCTCGCTGCACTACCTGCTGCCGTTCCTGATCGCCGGCCTCGTCATCGTGCACATCTGGGCCTTCCACTCGACCGGCAACAACAACCCCACCGGGGTCGAGGTGCGCCGCGCATCGAAGGAAGAGGCCAAGAAAGACACGCTGCCGTTCTGGCCGTACTTCGTGATCAAGGACCTCTACGCGCTGGCGGTCATCCTGGTTGTCTTCGCGGCCATTGTCGGCTTCATGCCGAACTACCTCGGCCACCCGGACAACTACATCGAGGCGAACGCGCTTTCGACGCCCGCCCACATCGTGCCCGAATGGTACTTCCTGCCGTTCTACGCGATCCTGCGCGCCTTCACCGGCGACGTCTGGGTGGTGCAACTGGCCAGCTTCGTGACTGGCGGCATCATCGACGCCAAGTTCTTCGGTGTGCTGGCGATGTTCGGTGCGATCGCGGTCATGGCCCTGGCGCCCTGGCTCGACACCAGCTCGATCCGGTCGGGCCGCTACCGCCCGCAGTTCAAGCTGTGGTTCTGGCTGCTGGCCTTCGACTTCATGCTGCTGATGTGGTGTGGCGCGCAGCCGGCCGAAGAGCCCTACGCGACGATCTCGCTGATCGCCTCGGCCTACTGGTTCGCCTACTTCCTGGTGATCCTGCCGCTGCTCGGCTTCATCGAGAAGCCGCTGCCACAGCCCGAGACGATCGAGGACGACTTCGACTCGCACTACCCCTACGAGGGTGACGAAACCGGCGCCGCACGCGCCCCGGCCGAATAAGAGACGGATCATGGTGAAACGGATGTTCAATCGCACCCTGAAGACCCTGGCCGTCACCGCCGGCCTGGGCCTGGCCTCCACCGCCGCGTTCGCGGCGGGCGGCGGTGGCCATGTCGAGGACTACAGCTTCTCGTTCGAGGGCCCGTTCGGCTCGTTCGATCAGGACCAGCTGCAGCGCGGCTTCCAGGTCTACACCGAGGTCTGCTCGGGCTGTCACGGCCTGCAGTACGTCCCGTTCCGCGCGCTCGAGGATCTCGGCTATTCGGACGCGCAGGTGCGCGCCTATGCCAGCGGCTTCTTCGTGCCCGATGACGGCCCGGAAGCGCTGCCCGGCGACGAGCGCACGGCGCTGCCGACCGACTACTTCCCGGGCTCCAGCCTGTCGAACGCCCCGGACCTCAGCCTGATGGCCAAGGCCCGCGCCGGCTTCCACGGCCCCTACGGCACCGGTCTGTCGCAGCTCTTCAACGGCATGGGCGGCCCCGAGTACATCGCCTCGCTGCTGACCCACTACACCGGCGAGGAAAAGGAAGAGGCTGGCGTCGTTCTCTACGAGAACGAGACCTACGGCGGTTACCTCGCCATGAGCCCGCCGCTCTATGGCGATGACGTGGTCTACGAGGACGGCACCGAGGCAACGCTGGAGCAGGAAGCCAAGGACGTCGCTGCGTTCCTGATGTGGGCCGCCGAGCCCAAGCTCGAGGCCCGCAAGGCCGCCGGGGTCACCGCGGTGATCTTCCTCGGCATCCTGACGGTGCTGCTGTACCTGACCAACAAGAAGCTCTGGGCGCCGGTCAAGCACCGCCGCAAGGGCGAAGCCCCGGCCGAGTAAGGCTGAAGGCAGTTAAATCCAGGGGCCGTCCCGCCGGGGCGGCCCTTTCTCTTGCGGGCATGGCTCCGCGCCGCCAGGACCTTTTAGAACGTGAGCCCCGACACTGCCTCGCTCCGCCGGTTGAACCTGATCGGAAGCGGCTGGATGGTCGCCTCGATGGCCGGGTTCGCGGTCGAGGACGCGTTCATCAAGGCCGCCTCGAAGGTGTTGCCGGTCAGCGAGGTGCTGGTCCTTTTCGGCCTCGGCGGCACAATCATCTTCGCGCTGATGGCCCTCGGCTCCGGCCAGCGCCTGACCCCGCCCGAGGTCCTGTCGCGCCCGATGCGCGTCCGCGCGGTGTTCGAGGTCTGCGGGCGGCTGTTCTACACTCTCGCGCTGGCGCTGACGCCGCTGTCCTCGGCCACGGTGATCCTGCAGGCGACCCCACTGGTCGTCGTCGCCGGCGCGGCGCTGTTCCTGGGCGAGAATGTCGGTTGGAGGCGCTGGGCCGCGATCTTCACCGGCCTTGCGGGCGTGCTGGTCATCCTGCAACCCGGCGCCGAGAGTTTCACGCCCCTGTCGCTGCTGGCGGTCGCGGGAATGCTCGGCTTTGCGGGCCGCGACCTTTCCAGCCGCATGGCCCCCGCCTCGCTGGGTACCGCGATCTTGGGCTTCTATGGCTTCCTCGCACTGATCGTCGCCGGTCTCCTCTTCGCCATGTGGGAACGCGCGCCGTTCCTCTGGCCCGACCTCGGCACCTTCGCGCAGATCGGCGGCGCGGTGCTTGCCGGAGTCGCCGCCTATTCCTGCCTGATGAAGGCAATGCGGACAGGCGAGGTCGCCGCCGTCACGCCGTTCCGCTACACGCGCCTCCTGTTCGGGATCGGCCTTGGCGTGCTGCTGTTCGGCGAGACTGTCACGCCACCGATGCTGATGGGCTCGGCGCTGATCGTGGCCTCGGGCATCTTCATCATCGCCCGCGGGCGGCGTCAGGCAAGGCCCGCTTCGCCAAGATAGGCCGCGACCTCTGGAGTGGGCTCGTCCAGGACCTCGGCCACCGGGCGCGGAGCCTGCGCGCGACCGCCGTCCACGAAGATCACGCTGTCCGCGATCAGCCGTGCGTCCTGCGGCGTGTGGGTGACCATAAGCAGTGTCATGCTGTGCTCGGCCCGCAACTTTGCCACCAGACCCAGCATCTCGGCCCGCAGGGCAGGGCCGAGCGCGGCGAAAGGTTCGTCCAGCAGCAGCACGGGCCTGTCACGCAGCAGCACGCGTGCCAGCGCGGCGCGGCTCTGCTGGCCGCCCGACAGCGCGCCGGGGCGACGGGCGCCAAGCCCCTCGAGCCCGACCTGCCGCAGCGCATCCTCGGCGGCCGCCAGCGCCGCGCGGTCGGGCCGGGCGACAGGCTTCAGGCCGAGCGCCACGTTCTGCGCCACGGTCAGGTGCGGGAACAGGTTGTTGTCCTGAAAGACCATGCTGACGGGCCGCGCCGCCGGGCCATCGCCGGTCACGTCGCGCCCCGCCAGCCGCACCGTGCCCGAGGCGGGCGTGACGAACCCCGCCACCAGGTCCAGCAGCGTCGTCTTGCCCGAGCCCGAAGGTCCGATCACCGCCACCGCCGCGCCCGAGGGCACCGCCAGATCCGCCTCCAGCCGGAAGCCGGAGCGCTCCACCACCACCTGATCAAGCCGGATGTCCAAGACGCCCCCCACGGTCGATGATCCAGAACAGCGCAAGGCTCAGCACCAGAAGCAGCAGCGCCGCGCCCGCCGCCTGTTCCATCCTGTAAGCGCCCATCAACTGGTACATGTAAAGCGGCAGCGTCGCGGTTTCGGGCGGCGCGAACAGCGTGATCACGCCCAGGTCCCCCATCGACAGCGCCGCCGCCAGGCCCGCCGCAAAGCCCAGCGCCGGGCGGATCAGCGGCAGCGTCACCAGCCGCAGCCGCGCCATCCCCGTCAGGCCGAGGTTATCCGCCAGCCGCCCGTAGTCGTCCCGCACCCGCCCCAGCGCCGGGACCAGCACGCGCAGCGCGAAGGGCAGGCTCATTGCGGCATTGATCGTGCCGGTCACGACCAGTGCCCAGTCGAACGGATCGGTGATCGGCCGCAGCACGATGAAGAGCCCCGTGCCCACCACGAAGGGCGAGGCCGAGAGCATCAGCAGCCCCGCGCCCTCGACCACCGCACCGCGCCCGCGCGGCAGCGCCGAGATCAGCGCCGCCAGCGCCAGCGCAGCCAGCGTCGCGGCCAGCGCCGACAGAAGCGCGACGCGCAGGCTGACGAAAGCCGCCTGCCACAACCCGCCTGGCACGTCGCCGCTGAGCGCCGCGAGGCCCCGCAGGATCACGAAGATCATCGGCGTGCCGAGGAACAGCACGACCGCGACGATCACCGCGACATCCCACAGCCGCCGTTTTGGCGCATCCCACCGGCGCGGAGGCCGCCCCACGCCGCGCCCGAACCCCGCCGGCCGCCCGGTCAGCAACGCCAGCGCCGCGACTATCGCGCAAAGGCCGAACTGAACCAGCGCCAGCAGCGCCGCCTTGCCCAGGTCGAAGTCGAACCTCAGCGCCTGATAGATCGCCAGTTCGACCGTCGTCGCGCGCGGCCCGCCGCCAAGGGCCAGCGCCACGGCGAAACTGGTCATGCACAGCAGGAACACCAGCAAGACCGCGCCGGGCAGCACCGCGCGCAGCATCGGCCATTCCAGCCAGCGAAACACCGCGCCCGGCCCCATGCCCAGCTGCGCGGCCAGCCGGAAACGCTCCTCGGGGATCTGCTGCCAGCCCTGGATCAGCAGCCGCGCGACCAGCGGCACGTTGAAGAACACATGCGCCAGCACCACGCCGGTCAGCCCGTAGATCGACAGCAGCGGGCCGCCGATCGCCTGCGACAGCTCGCTCAGCGCGCCGGACCGGCCCCAGACCGCCAGCAGCCCCAGCACCGCGACGATCACCGGCAGCAGGAACGGCGCGCCCAGCAGCGCCACGATCGCCTGCCTCCCGGCAAAGCGCCGCCGCATCAGGGCGCGCGCGAAGGGCACGGCGATCAGCGCGCTCAGGCCCGCCGACAGCGCCGATTGCGTCAGCGTGAACCGGATCGCCGCCCAGTCCGCTGGGCCCAGCCCCGCGCCAGAGTTCGCGCCCAGCACCGCCAGCGGCCCCAGAACCAATGCCAGGACCGCCAGCAGGACCGCGCCGCCTGCGATGGCGGTGACGGGGCTCAGCGCGACAGCGCCGCCAGCCACTCGTCCAGCGCCTCCTGGCGCAGCGCGGGCACCTCATCCGAGGGCAGCAGCAGCGCCTTCTCCGGCTGAGCCAGCGTCTCGAAGCCTTCGGGCAGGGCCACGTCCGTCGCCGGGTACATCCAGTTCGTCGTCGGGATGACCGACTGGAAGTCCTCGGTCAGCATGAACGACAGGAACTGTTCGGCCAGTTCCGGCTGGTCCGTGCTGGCGAGCTTCCCGGCCACCTCGATCTGCATGTAATGCCCGTCCGAGAACGCCGCCGCCGCCTTGCTGTCGTCCTCCTCGGCGATCAGGTGATAGGCCGGAGAGGTCGTGTAGCTCAGCACCATGTCGGCCTCGCCCTCGATGAACATGCCATAGGCCTCGGACCAGCCCTTGGTCACGGTCACGATGCGCGGCGCCAGCTGTTCCCAGACCTCGCCGGCGCGCGCGCCATAGACCGCCTTGACCCACATCAGCAGGCCCAGACCGGGGGTCGAGCTGCGCGGGTCCTGAATGACGATGCTCAGATCCTCGGGCGCGGCGAGCAACTCGTCGAAGCTGCCGGGCACGTCCGTGACTTTGGTCTTGTCGTAGACGAAGGCGAAATAGCCCCAGTCGTAGGGCAGGAACGTCTCGTCCTCCCAGTCAACGGGCAGGGCCAGCGCCGGGTCCGAATTCCCGTGCGGCGCGAACAGCCCGGTCGCCGCCGCTTCGGCGGTCAGGGTCGTGTCCAGTCCCAGCACCACGTCCGCATCGCTTCGCTCTCCCTCCAGCCGCAGGCGCGACAACAGCGCCGCGCCGTCGCCCGCGCCGACGAACTTCAGATCGCAGCCGCAGGTTTCCTCGAACGCGGCTTCGATGGCAGGGCCGGGGCCCCATTCGGTGACGAAGCTGTCATAGGTATAGACGGTAAGTTCGGGCGTCTGCGCCTGCGCGATCCCCGCGCCAAGGGTCAGAACGGCCGCAGTCGTGAGAAGGCGTTTCATCATATCTCCTCGTTTTCTGCGACGCAGGTCAGGAGGAGCCATGCTCGCCTTCCCTCCGCCGGCATGATCCGGTTCAGGTTCGACGGGTTCGCGCGGCGCGCGTCTCAGCCCATTGGGCACCCCGAGGTGGCGAAGACACTAACCCCCTGCGCGGCGAAGGCAAGAGGCGCGGCACGGGCTTTCCGCCCGGCCCGTCCCGCGCTAGAACGGCGGCCGAACCTGCAAAAGGCGAGCGCATGTCCTTCAACACCTTCGGCCACATCTTCCGTGTCACCACTTGGGGCGAAAGCCACGGGCCCGGACTGGGCGCCACGGTGGACGGCGTGCCGCCGGGCGTGCCGATCGACGAGGCGGCGATCCAGCACTGGCTCGACCGCCGCAAGCCGGGGCAGAACAAGTACACCACCCAGCGGCGCGAGCCCGACGCGGTCGAGATCATGTCCGGCGTCTTCGAGGGTCAGACCACCGGCACGCCGGTGCAGCTGTCGATCCGCAACACGGACCAGCGGTCGAAGGACTATTCCGAGATAATGGACAAGTTCCGCCCCGGGCACGCGGACATCACCTACTGGCAGAAATACGGGATCCGCGACTATCGCGGCGGCGGCCGCTCTTCGGCGCGCGAGACGGCGGCCCGCGTCGCGGCGGGCGGGCTGGCCCGCGCCGCGCTGGAGCAGCTTGCGCCGGGGCTGAAGATCACCGGATACATGGTGCAGATGGGGCCGCACGGCATCGACCGCTCGCGGCTCGACATGGCGCAGATCGAGCAGAACCCGTTCTGGTGCCCGGACCCGCAGGCGTCCGAGACCTGGGCCGGCTACCTGGACGAGCTGCGCAAGTCGGGCAACTCGGTGGGCGCGATCATCGAGGTCACCGCCTCGGGCGTGCCCGCGGGTCTCGGCGCGCCGGTCTATGCCAAGCTCGACACCGATCTGGCGGCGGCGATGATGTCAATCAACGCCGTCAAGGGCGTCGAGGTGGGCGAGGGCATGGCGGCGGCGCTGCTGACCGGCACCGAGAACGCCGACGAGATCTACATGGGTAACGACGGCCGGCCGCAATACAGCTCGAACCACGCGGGCGGCATCCTGGGCGGGATCTCCACCGGGCAGGACGTGGTGGTGCGCTTCGCGGTCAAGCCGACCTCGTCGATCCTGACGCCGCGCATGACGATCACCAAGTCGGGCGAGCCTGCCGAGATCGTCACCAAGGGCCGCCACGACCCCTGTGTCGGCATCCGCGCCGTGCCGGTGGGCGAGGCGATGATGGCCTGCGTGCTGCTCGACCACCTGCTGCTGCATCGCGGCCACGTCGGACAGAACCGCGGCCCCATCGGGTGAACCGGGACCTTCCCGCGCCCGAGGCCGAACTGGCCGAGGCGGCGCTTTCCGCGATGGATGGCGGCGACAGCGCGCACGATCCCGGTCACCTGCGCCGGGTTCGCGACACCGCACTTGCCATCGCGGCGGAGGAGGGCGGCGATACCCGCGTACTGACCGCCGCCGCCTGGCTGCATGACCTGGTAAACCTGCCGAAATCCCATCCCGACCGCGCGCGGGCCTCGCGCCTGTCGGCCAAGGCGGCCGAGCCGGTGCTCGTGCGGCTCGGCTATTCCGCCCCTGAACGTGCCGCCATCGCCCACGCGATCGCCGCGCACAGCTTCTCGGCCGGGATCCCCTGCGAGACGCTCGAGGCGCGGATCCTTCAGGACGCCGACCGGCTCGACTCGCTCGGTGCCATCGGCATCGCCCGCACATTCGCGGTTTCGGGCGCGCTGGGCCGCCCGCTGTTCGACCCACAGGACCCGTTCGCCGTGCACCGAACTGTTGACGACACCGCTTCGGCCATCGATCATTTCGCGACCAAGCTGCTGAGACTGGGAGAGCGGATGCAGACGGCGACAGGACGGCGCATGGCCCGCACGCGCACGGCGCGGATGCGGGCCTTTCTCGCGGAACTGGGGGCCGAACTGGGCACGCCGCTTCCGGACGGTTTCGGCAGCGCATGAAGACGCCCGAAGCCCTGATCTTCGACGTGTTCGGCACCTGCGTGGACTGGCGCAGCTCGGTCGCCCGCGAGGTGTCGCGTGTGCTGCCGGACGTCGACGCGCTCGCCTTCGCCGATGCCTGGCGGGCCGAGTACCAGCCTGCGATGGCCTCGGTCCGCAACGGGGGACGGGACTACGTGCCGCTCGATCTGCTGCATCTCGAGAACCTCGAAACCGTGGCCGAGCGTTTCGGCGTCACCATCGACGATCCCGACCGCCTGAACCGGGCGTGGGAGCGGCTGGACCCCTGGCGCGATGTGCCACAAGGCCTGCGGCGGCTGGCGCGGCACGCGATCCTTGCGCCCTGTTCCAACGGCTCCATCGCGATGATGACGCGGCTCTCGCGCTATGCCGATCTGCGCTGGCACTGCATCCTGGGCGCGGACATCGCGCGGGACTACAAGCCGCAGCCGCGCGTCTACCTTGCCGCCTGCGCCGCGCTGCAGCTCTCGCCCGAGCAGGTGATGATGGTCGCCGCGCACAACGACGATCTCGCTGCCGCGCAGGAGGTCGGGTTGCTGACCGCCTTCGTCCCCCGCCCGCGCGAGCACGGGAAGGGTCAGACGCAGGATCTGGAGCCGGCGGGAAAATGGGACGCGGTCGCGCCCGACTTCATGGCGCTGTCGGATCGTCTGTTCGGCTGAACCGCGCGACGAGTTCCATGTGCCCGGACCAGCGGAACTGGTCCACCGGCTGCACCCAATCAAGCCTGTAGCCCGCCTGCACTAGCACCGCTGCGTCGCGCGCGAAGGTCGCCGGGTTGCAGGACACTGCGGCGATCACCGGCACCTTTGCCTCGGCCAGCCGCGCGGTCTGCGCTTCGGCCCCGGCGCGGGGCGGGTCGATCACCACGGCGTCGAACTTGCGCAGTTCCAGCGGCTCAAGCGGGCGGCGGAACAGGTCCCGCGCCTCGGTCGTCACCGTCTTCAGTCCTGCCGCCTGCCGCCAACCGGCATCGAGCGCCTTCGTCATCGCCGCCTCGCCCTCGACCGCGTGCACCTCGGCGCCCTCGGCCAGCGGCAGGGCGAAGGTGCCGCAACCTGCGAACAGATCGGCGATGCGCTTCGCGCCGCCCACGGCCTCGCGTACGGCGCGCACCAGCGCGGCCTCGCCCTCAGCGGTCGCCTGCAGGAACGCGCCCGGAGGCGGCACCACCTGCGCGCGACCCATCGCCTGCGCGGGCGGGCGGTGCAGGGCGACGATTTCGTCACCCCAGGACAGCCGCGCGATCCCGGCCTCGGCCGACAGCGCGGCAAGCCCCGAGCGCAGCGCCACGTCCGGCTCCTTGCCACCCTCGACGGCGACATCCCAGCCCGATGCGCTCTCGGTAACCTGCACCCGCAGCGCACCCTTCCTGCTGGCGCCCATCTTCGCCATCTGGCCGATCGCCGGGAACAGGCCCAGCATGCCAGGTCGCACCAGGTGGCACTCGCGGATGTCCTCGATCCGATCGCTGGCGCGGCCGTGGAAACCGACTTGCACGCCCTTCTTGGTGCGCCGCGCCGAGAAGGTCGCCCGGCGGCGGCTGCGCGGCGGCGAGGTCACGATCGGCCGCATCTTGGCACCGAGGCCCCGGGCCGCCAGCGCCCGTTCGATGGTCTCGACTTTCCAGCGCGCCAGGAAATCGTCGCTCGCGTGTTGCAGGGCGCAGCCGCCGCAGCCGCCGAAATGCGGGCAGACCGGCGCAATGCGGTCGGGCGAGGGCGTCACCACCTTCGGCGGAGCCCCCGGCACGATGCGCTCGCCCGGCAGGGTGAAAGGATAAAAGCCGTCTGCCGCGATGCCGTCGCCCTCGCGTCCCAGCCGTTCGATCACTACCTCTGTCATGGCAGCGGTTTACCCGGAGCCGCTTTCCGGCGGAAGGTGCAACTTATCGTTTCCGATAACGCGGCTTATTCCGGTGCTCCGCATCGACTATCTTCCGCTTCGAAACGGAAAGGATCTCGACATGACACCGGAACGCAAAGCCGAACCGCCGGCGCCCTCGGGGCTTCGCATCGGCCACGTGCACCTGAAGGTCTCGGACCTCGAGCGCTCCGTCGCGTTCTACCGCGACGTGCTCGGCCTCGACCTGGTACAGTATTACGGCGACCGCGCGGCTTTCCTGTCGGCGGGCGGCTATCACCACCACATCGGGCTCAACACCTGGGACAGCAAGGGCGGCACGCCGCCGCCCGCCGGGCACACCGGGCTTTATCATACCGCCTTCGTCTACCCGACCCGCGCCGATCTGGCGCAGGCCGTGCGCCGAGTGCTGGCCGCGGGGATCAGCTTCGACGGCGCGGCGGATCACGGCGTGTCCGAGGCGCTGTACCTTCACGATCCGGACTATAACGGGGTCGAACTCTACTGGGACAAACCCCGCGAGCAATGGCCGTTCAAGGCAGACGGAACGCTGGAAATGGTGAACGCCCGGCTCGACATAGAAGGTTTGCTCGAAAACTGATCTGACCCCCTTTCGCCCGCCGGAACTTGGGACTAGTGTGCGCGCAAATTTCCGCCAGCCACTGGTTCCCATGCAAATATACCTGCCTATCGCCGAGGTTTCCGTGAACGCATTCCTGCTTCTCGGGGCCGGCGGGCTGGTGGGGATCCTTTCGGGAATGTTCGGTGTCGGCGGGGGGTTTCTGCTGACACCGCTCCTGTTTTTCATTGGAATTCCGCCCGCCGTGGCGGTGGCGACCCAGGCGAATCAGATCGTCGCATCATCCCTGTCCGGGGTGATGGCCCATTTTCAACGGCGTACCGTAGACCTGAAGATGGGGCTGGTCCTGCTGGTCGGCGGGCTGGTCGGCTCGGCGCTGGGCGTGCAGGTGTTCACGCTGCTGCAGCGGATAGGCCAGGTCGAGCTGATGGTCTCGCTTTGCTACGTGGTCTTCCTCGGCGTGATCGGCGGGCTGATGTTCCTGGAAAGCTGGCGCGCGATCCGCCGGTCGCGCAAACCGGGTGCGAAACCCGCGCCGCGCAAGCACCATTCCTGGGTGCACGGTCTGCCGTTCAAGATGCGCTTCCGGCAGAGCCAACTCTACATTTCCGCGATTCCGGTCCTGCTGATTGGCGCCGCCGTCGGTGTGCTTGCGGCGATCATGGGGGTCGGCGGCGGGTTTATCATGGTGCCCGCCATGATCTACATCCTCGGGATGCCGACCAAGGTCGTGATCGGTACCTCGCTGTTCCAGATCATCTTCGTTGCCGGGTTCACCACGCTGATGCATGCGACCTCCTCGCAAACGGTGGACGGACTGCTGGCGCTGCTCCTACTGCTGGGCGGGGTGATCGGCGCGCAGGTCGGCACCCGGATCGGCATGCGGATGAAGGCCGAACAGTTGCGCATACTGCTGGCGCTCATGGTGCTGGGCGTCAGTTTCAAGCTGGCGCTGGACCTGGTGCTGACCCCGTCCGAGCTCTACTCGCTGACCCGAGGAGCGGTACATTGACCCGCGCTGCGCTTTTTCTGCTGTTGCTGGCGCTGCCCGCGTCGGCGCAGGACGCCGTCGGACCCTCCCCGGTCGCCGAGGACAGACCCGCCGCGCCGGCGGAAGCGCCGCAGCCGGAACCAGAACCGGATGCCGAGCCCGGACCGGAACCCGAACCCGAGCCGGAGGCAGAGCCAGCCCCCCAGCCCGAAGACGCGCCCGAACCCACACCGACCCCCGAGCCTCAACCGGAGCCTGTGACCGCGAGCGCCCCGGCTGAACAAGTGGTCGGCGGGTTGAACCAGAACCGTGTCTCGATCACCGCCGGGTTCGACGGCTCCGAGATCTTCGTCTTCGGTGCCGTCGTCCGCGAAGCGCCGGTGCCCGAGGATTCCTCGCCGCTGCATGTCGTCGTGACCATCGAGGGCCCGACCCTGCCTGTCACCGTGCGCCGCAAGGAGCGTGTGCTGGGCATCTGGGTCAACACCGATAGCGTCGAGATCGACGAAGCCCCGAGTTTCTACGCCATTGCCAGCACCGGGCCGCTGGACGAGATCGTCTCCGAGACCGAGAAGCTGCGTCACCGTATCGGCTTTGATTATATCGTGCGCACCGTCGGGGCCCGCGCCTTCGTTGACGATCCGCAGAACTTTGTGGACGCGGTGGTGCGGATCCGAAACGACAACGGGCTCTACACGAGTAGCGACGCCAGTGTGGACTTGCGGCAGGAGACCCTGTTCTCGACCGAAGTGGAACTGCCAGCGAACCTTGTCGAGGGCGACTACCGCGCTCGCATGTTCCTGATGCGCAACCGGCAGGTTCTGCACGTGACCGAACAGGCGATCACCGTCCGCAAGGACGGGCTGGAGCGACTGATCTACACGACAGCGCACGAGCGTCCGTTGCTTTACGGCATCGTGTCGCTCGCGGTGGCGCTCTTCGCCGGCTGGGCCGCGTCCGAGGCGTTCCGCTTCCTGCGCCGCTAGGCGCTGCGTTCCGTGTTGACGACAGCCGGCTTTCGGTCCTCGGCGGTCAACCGGTAGGCGGCGGCCTCGGCGACATGGGCGCGGGCGATTTCGTCCGACCCCGCGAGGTCCGCGATGGTCCGCGCCACCCGCAGAACCCGGTGATAGGCGCGCGCCGACAGGCCGAAGCGTTCCGCCACCTGTCCCAGCAGTGCCTTCGCCTCGTCGCCGATGGCACTGCGCGCCAGCAGCAGATCGCCCTGTGCATCGGCGTTGACCCGCACACCCTCGTCGCCCGCGAACCGCTCCGCCTGCCGTGCCCGCGCCTTGGCGACCCTCGCGGCCACGTCGGCCGAGGCTTCGCCCGGTGCGCTTTCCGCGATTTCGGCGATCCGCACCGGCGGCACCTCGATCCGCAGGTCGAACCGATCCAGCAGAGGCCCCGAGATCCGGCCCAGGTAATCCTCGCCGCAATTCGGCGCGCGGGAACAGGCCCGCGCCGCATCGCCCATGTGCCCGCAGCGGCAGGGGTTGGCGGCGGCGACCAGCATGAACCGGCAGGGATAGCGCACATGGGCATTGGCGCGGGCGACGATCACCTCTCCGGTCTCGATCGGCTGGCGCAGCGTCTCCAGCACCGCGCGCGGAAACTCCGGCAACTCGTCCAGGAACAGCACGCCATTGTGCGCGAGGCTGATCTCGCCCGGTTTGGCCCCCTTTCCGCCGCCCACCACGGCGGCCATGGAACTGGTGTGATGCGGCGGGCGATAGGGTCGCTCGCGGCTGATCCCGCCCGCATCCAGCAGCCCGGCGAGCGAATGGATCATCGACGTCTCCAGCGCCTCGGCGGCATCCATCGGCGGCAGGATCCCCGGCAGCCGGCTGGCCAGCATCGACTTGCCCGCGCCGGGCGGACCGATCATCAGCAGGTGGTGTCGGCCAGCGGCGGCGATCTCCAGCGCTCGGCGGGCCTTTTCCTGCCCGCGCACCTCCGACAGGTCGCGCCCGGTGGCGGGGGGCAGCACCTCGCCCGCTTCGGCCGGGGCCAGCACGGTTCGCCCGGTGAAATGGTTCACGCAGTCCAGCAGCGATGCGGGGGCGATCACCGCCGCGCCATCGACCCAGGCGGCCTCGGCCCCCGAGGCGGCGGGGCAGACCAGCCCGCAGCCGTCCTCGGCAGCGGCCAGCGCGGCGGGCAGGGCGCCCACCACCGGCAGCAGCGCGCCGTCCAGCGACAACTCGCCCATCGCCCAGAAGGCGGCGGCCTCCTCGCGCGGGATCACGTCCATTGCCGCCAGCACCGCCAGCGCGATCGGCAGATCGAAATGCGAGCCCTCCTTCGGCAGGTCCGCCGGGGCCAGGTTCACCACGATCCTCTTCGAGGGCAGGGCAAGCGCCATTTCGCTCATCGCCGCGCGGACCCGTTCACGCGCCTCGCTCACGGCCTTGTCGGCGAGTCCCACGACGCTAAATCCCGGCATACCGGGCTGGATTGAGCACTGAACCTCGACGCGTTTCGCATCCATGCCCTGGAAGGCGACGGTTATGATGCGGGCGATCATGAAGCAGGCTCCGGTGGCGACCGGACCAGGAAAGCGGCAGCGGGGTTAATTTCGGGTAAACCCGCGGACCCTCGAAACCTCGCGAGATTGCGCCTGAACGCACAACGCCGGGTTTTGTTCCCGGCGATTTTCCTCACGAAAGCGTGACCGATTTCGGGTCTGCCGGCTAACCCCTCGTCAACATTCATCCATTCGCGGTTCTCGCCGCTGTTTCCAGAACCGGCACAGTCCGTTCATGGACCGATTTCATGTTTCCTGCATTGGAAAGTGGTCCAATGGAGCCAAGCCCTCGTAACGCTGGCAGAAGTTCCAAGCACAGTCCGTTTCCATCGGAGGGGTCGATGAACTACGAAACCGCAGGGATCAGAAGCGTCACCCGGCAGGCCATGGCAGCCGAGATGCTCGACGCCGAAACCGAGCTTCAGCTTGCCCGCGCCTGGCGCGAAAACGAAGACGAGCAGGCGCTGCATCGTCTGGTCAATGCCTACATGCGGCTTGCGGTTTCAATGGCGGGGAAATATCGCCGGTATGGGGCGCCGATGCCCGATCTGGTCCAGGAGGCCGGCGTCGGCCTGATGAAAGCCGCCGAGAAATTCGATCCCGATCGCGGCGTGCGCTTCTCTACCTACGCGGTCTGGTGGATCAAGGCGTCGATCCAGGACTACGTCATGCGGAACTGGTCGGTGGTCCGCACCGGCTCGACGAGTTCCCAAAAAGCCCTCTTTTTCAACCTTCGCCGTGTCCGCGCCAAGTTCGAGCGCGAGGCGGGTGGCGAGCACATCGACACTGCCGAACTGCGCGAGAAGATCGCCATCGAGGTCGGCGTTCCGGTTCGCGACGTCGAGATGATGGACGCGCGGCTCTCCGGCTCGGATTTCTCGTTGAACGCCCAGCAGGCGGGCGAGGATGGGCGCGAGTGGGTCGAGACCATCGAGGAAGACAACCCGCAGGCCGAGATCACCGTTGAACGGGACCGCGATCTGGCCCGCGCCCGCGACTGGTTGCGTGACGCGATGGACACGCTGAACGCCCGCGAGCGCATGATCATCACCGAGCGCAAGCTGCGCGACGACCCCCGAACGCTGGAAAGCCTCGGCGACCAGCTCGGCCTATCGAAGGAGCGTATCCGTCAGCTCGAGGTTCAGGCGCTGAAGAAGATGCGCCGCCGCCTGGAAAGCCAGACCGGCAACGCCGCCGCTCAACTGGCGATGGCCTGAGGTCCGGCCTGCGCGCGCTTGCGCCTCTGCTGATCCTGGCAGCCGCCCCCGCAGGGGCGGCTGAACTCGATATGGCCGAAGCCATAGAGGCCGCCCGCGCCGCGCAGGTGGTTTTCGTCGGCGAGGTTCACGACAACCCGGCCCACCACGAGGCGCAGGCCACGTTCGCCCGCGCGCTCGCCCCCCGAGCCCTGGTCTTCGAGATGATCCGCCCCGAGGATGCGCCCAACGTGGCCGAGCTTCGCGACGACCCCGAGGCGCTCTCCAAGGCGCTCGACTGGGCGAACTCCGGCTGGCCCGAGTTCGACTGGTACTACCAGATCATCGCCGCTGCCCCCGAGGCCCTGGTGCTGGGCGCACAACTGCCCCGCGATGCCGCCCGTGCTGCCGTGAGCGAGGGCGCGGCGGAGGTCTTCGGCGAAGCGGCGGCGGACTACGGCCTGACTGAGGCGCTGCCCGAGGATCAGCAGCGGGCCCGCGAGGGCCGCCAGGCCGAGGCGCATTGCGACATGCTGCCCGAGGACCTGCTGCCCGGCATGGTCGAGGTCCAGCGCCTGCGCGACGCCATGCTCGCCCGTGCGGCGCTGGAAGGTCTCGCCGCCCCGGGCGACGGTCCGGTTCTGGTCATCACCGGCAACGGCCACGCCCAGTCCGACTGGGGCGCCCCCGCAACCCTGTCGCTCGCCGCGCCCGAAGTCACGATCTACACCTATGCTCAGCTGGAAGCGCCGCCCGAAGCCGCGCCGTACGACGCCTGGCGTGTAACCGATCCTGTCGAGCGCCCGGATCCCTGCGACGCGTTTCGCTGAGACTTCGTGCTCCGTCTTGCCTATCGAAAGCCGCTCCCAGGGGAATGGCTCTTATAGCAAGTTAAGCGCTGGGACCCGCAACAATGGCAAATGATCGCGTGCACATCGCTCCTGTGCGGCTAACCATGGCGCGACGTCCGCAAGTTTCCAGATCCACCCGTCGTACTAGCGCACTCTCCACGACTTCCACTCAGGAAGTGTCCGTCCGACCGCATGAATGTAGATAGCTGCAGGCCGGCGCGTCCGCCGTCTGCCGGAGGCAAGCGGTATTACCTGCGGGTTGGTCGTTGCGACGTCCACAACGCGAGGGCGCGGCTTTGCAGGGCGTGAAAACCCTCGCCGCCGCCCGTACTTGCTCCATGACATAGGTCAAATCATTTGTTTTCCGGTAGCAATACGCTTCTCCCGCAGTCATCAGCGGGAGGGACAAAGATGCAAACGCCAACCCCGTCTCCGTCCGACCGGATCAAGGCTCTTGTCCAGAAGGTCAAGGCGTCGGACCTGTATCCGAGGAATCCGATCGTCAACAGCGCCACGACGGAGCCCGTCATCTGGGTTGATGGGCGCGATCATCTGCTCTTCTGCTCGAACAACCTGCTCGGGCTGTCCAACCACCCCGAGGTGAAAGAGGCCGCGAGCAAGGCCCTGGATCGCTATGGCCTGGGATCCGGAGGGTCGCGGCAGATGGCGGCCAATATCGACGTACACCGGGCCCTGGAACTCCGCATCGCCGAGCATGTGGGGCAGCAGGATGCGATCTGCTTCGCTGCGGGATACATGGCCAACGTGGGCGCGATACCTGCCCTGATGAAGGTCGACCTGCTCCAGGCTATCGCAGAGGCGCATCTGGGCGGCGCCACCATCGACGCCCCGCAAAAGGGCCAGACGCCCGGGTGGGAAATATTCAGCGAAGAGCTCAACCACGCCAGCGTGGTAGACGGAGTTCGCCTTGCGACGGCAACCGTCAGCAAGTTTCCTCACAAGGACACGAACGTTCTGGCCGCGCAACTCGGGCGATCCGAAGCGGCGTCGAAGCTCGTTGTGAGTGACGGCGTCTTCAGCATGGACGGCGACATCGCGCCCGTCAAAGATCTGGCACGGCTCGCGCGCGAGCATGGGGCGATGCTCATGATCGACGATGCGCATGGCGTTGGCATGCTGGGGGCCAACGGTCGAGGAAGCCTTGAGCACTGCGGGGTTTCGACGACGGATGTCGACCTGCAGATGGGTACCTTCACCAAGGCTTTCGGCGGTATCGGCGGCTACGTAGCCGGAGATCAGGAACTGATTGATTTCCTGCGGATCTCCGCGCGCACCTACATCTTCTCCGCCCCGTTGCCGCCGGCGATCGCGGCCGGCGTGGCGGAAGCGATCGACATCGCGGAGCGCGAGCCCTGGCGGCGCGAGAAGGCGATGGAGAATGCGTTCTACTTCCGCCGCGAGGTCGAGGCGATGGGCTTCAGCACATTGGGCAGCGAGGCGCATATCGTGCCGGTCCTGATCGGTGACGAGCTCAAGGCCGGGGAAGTGACCCGCGATCTGCGGCACCGCGGGATCGTGGCGCCGCATGCGCGCTATCCTGCCGTGGCGCTGGGCATGGCCCGGATCCGGTTCGTGATGACGTGCCAGCACGAGCGGGACCAGATCGATTTTCTTCTGAGATGCCTTCGTGAGATCCGCGAGAAAGCCAAGCTGAAATGCCCGGACGCGGAACAGACGCCGTCCTGATAACCGGCGCCTCCGCCGGTATGGGACTCAGCTTTGCGCGGGCCTACGCGAAGACGGGCAGGAACCTGGTTCTGGTTGCGAGGCGCGAAGACCTGCTTCGGGAAACCGCGCGAGACCTGACCGAGAAACACGGGATCGACGCCGCCGCCCTGTCTGCGGATCTCGCTGACCCCGGCGCACCGACGCGGTTGTTCGAGGAGATCGCGTACCTGGGGATCGATGTCGGGGGCCTCGTCAACAATGCCGGGTTCGGAGTGCCTGGACACCTCTGCGCGGTAGACTGGTCCCGGCACCGCGATACCATTCAGGTCATGGCGACGGTGCCTGTCCACCTGACCCGGTTGTTCGCACCGGCGATGATGCAGCGCGGCCGGGGCACGATCATCAACGTGGCGTCCCTGTCGGCGCTGCTGCCGCCCCATGCCGGGGGGACCTTGTACTATCCGGTGAAGTCGTTTCTCTATCAGTTCTCGCTGGCGACGCATGAAGAATTGCGTCCCCGGGGTGTGCATGTCACCGCCCTCTGCCCCGGTTTCACGGTAACCGATTTCCAGAAGGCGGCTGGCGGAACGGTGGAGTCGGTTTCCGTGCCGCAATGGATGTGGAGCAAGCCGGAAGACGTCGTCGACGCGGCCATTGCAGCCGTGGACCGCAATCAGCCCGTCTGTATCCCCGGCTTCGCGAACAAGGCGATTGCGCAGGCCTTCAAACTGATGCCAGGAGCCCTTGGGCGTTGGCTGGTGCGGGCCTGATAACCGCTACATCACGTCGCCAGCGCTGACCAGCAACGGGCGGTCCTTCAGCCTGGCCAGCATCCGCTCCGGCATGTCCGCGACGTCGATATGAAGCCTTGCCGACCCGGAAAGCGCGCCGGACAACAGTCCGAGTTTCCGCTGTGCAAGCAGGCGTTTGAGCACCGGGCTCCGGCGATCCAGCATGATCAGGCCCACGCGGGCCGAGTGCCGCGCCAGCGCAGTCGCGAGAACACGCAACAGGGCTGTTTCGGATCCGACCGGCATAAGCATGTTGGTGAAGCGGACGATCCTCAGATCGGCCAGATCCAGAAACCGGTTCCACCCCGGCATGTGCGGCAGCACCTTCAGCAACACGTACCCCGCCAGCCCGGGCATGGATTGCACCGACCAGCGCAGCACCTCGGTCTGTACGCCTGCCAGGATCTGCCCGTCCTCCCGGATGGCCAGGTAGGCATCCGGGCGCAAGGTGGTCTCGAAATCGCTCAATTCGTGATCGGAGTAGAGGGTGTCGAGAGCCCCGAGGACGGTCTCGCGATCCTCTTCCGCCAATGTGCACACCGCCGGATCACTCCGCGGGCGCAGGCGCGAGAACAGCGTGAGCGGAATGTCCGCATGAGCCGAGTATCCGATCTTCTCGGACAATCTGAGCGAAAATTCGGTGCTGGCTTCGACATAGGCAAAGCCGAAACCCGGCGCACCGACCGTCTCGACGCAATATGCGCGAACATGTTCGATCAGCCTGCCGCCCAGCCCCTCGTTCTGCCGCTCGGGCAAGGTCGCGGCCATGACGAAATGCCAGGCGCCCACTTGCTGATGCATCAGGCGCTTGTGGCAGAAGTCCAGAACGAAGACGCAAAGTTCCCGTCCGTTCTCCGAGAGGGTAAAGAAGGTCGGGTTGCGCAAGCGCGCCAGTTTCCGCTCGATTCCGAGTATCTTGTAGCGCGTGGCGCGACTGCCCCAGACCGTGCCTTGCAGAAGCGCGATCGTCTGGGCGCTCGGCCTGTTGTTTCGCGTGATCTGAAGACCCGTCTCCGGATCCGACCAGGTGGCAGCTTCACTCATCGGCGGCCTCGGGATCACACACCACTTGGGCGATGTCGGCAAACAGCGCCGGGTCGGTCACGATGCGGGGCACCTTGTTCTGCCCGCCAAGCTTCCGCCGCCGTTTCATCCAGGTCGAGAAACCTCCCGGCGCCACCAGTCGGATCCGCGGCGGCCCGAGGGCGCGGCTCTGACGCAGTTCGGCATAGTCCGCATTGAGCTCCGCCAGCCGGCGGTCGATCGCATTCGCCAGGTGCGAGGCGCAATCGCGCGGCGCGGACGTCGTGGCCTCGATCAGATACTCATGGTGGCCCGGCGCCGTTTCCCGGGATGCCGCGACGGAGTAGTCGAGTATCGCCATGTCGAGGGTCCTCGACGCCTCGGCAACGGCGTCGGCGATCTCGGACTCGATCAGATGCTCGCCGAAGGCCGACAGGCTCTGCCGGACCCGTCCGGTCACGACAAGGCGGGGCGGATCAAAATCGACGACGCGCACGATGTCGCCCACGCAGTAGGACCAGAGGCCAGCCGCCGTGGAAATCACCAGGGCATAGTCCTGCCCGGGCGTGACGTTGGCGATCCAGCGGCGGTCCGGCCCGGGATCGTCGAGCTGTTCCGGCGGGACGAACTCGAAGAAGATCCTGCCGTCCAGATGCAGGCGCAGGCCCTCTCCGTCGCCACGGTCGGCATAGGCGAAGACCCCCTCGGAGGCCGAGTACATCTCGCGGGTTTCGGCGTGACCGCCCTCGAGCAGCGCGGCGAACCGGTCGCGATAGGGCGCGAAGTTCACGCCGCCATGAACGATGAGTTCCAGATGCGGAAACCAGTCGACAAGGCGGCTGCCGTGGTTCGCGTCGGACTTCGCCACCTCGGCAAGAAACAGCAGAAGCCAGTTCGGCGAGCCGCCCATGACGCGCAGATCGCTGCCCAGCGCCAGCGGCGCCAACCGCCGGATCTTCTCTTGCCAGTCCTCGAGATCCGCCAGCTCCGGCGGGGGCAGGAACCGCTTCCGCAGCAGGCTCGGAAGCGCCGCAGCCGTGATGGCACTGACCGCGGCCGCCGTCGCGCCTTCGTCCGACGGATCGAGCGATGTCGGCCCGGTCAGACCCAATGCGGTGCCTCCCAGCATGTGGCTTTGCGGTCGGTTGATCAGGTGAAAGCACAGAAGATCCAGGAATCCGCGAGCGGCGGACCAGCGCATTTCCTCGGTGTAGGGGATGTATTTCGACCGGCCGGTGGTCGTTCCCGATGTCATTGCAAAGAAAGGGATCTCTCCCGGCCAGCTGACATTTTCGAGGGTCGGATAAGGCGCCGCCCACCAGCCGTCCCAGAAATCCTCGTACTTTCGGACCGGCACGGCGCGCTGGAAGCTCGCCACATCGCTGATCTGGTCGAACCGATGGGTGCGCCCGAACTCGGTCTCGCGCGCTTTGCGCAGCATCGTCCGCAGGGCCGCCTCCTGCGCCTCGGCCGGGCGGATCGCTTCGAGTTGACGGACCCGAAGCCGGGCGTATCGCCGCATGAGCGGCGTGAAGTCCATGTATCGTGGCCCGCTCACGACCGCTTCCCCGACCGGCCTCGAAACACGTAGAGCTTCATCATCGTGTAGTCCAAGGCCGCGACTGTCAGCAGGCAGACGGCCCAGGTGGTGCGATGGTGAAACCCGAAGATCGACACGAGCGTGTAGTTCAGCCCCGCGCTCGCAGCCAGGATCCAGATGCTCGACCAGATCTCCCGCGTCAGAGAGATCAGGTACGAGTTCCTGTTGTTCGGGAATGACAGCCTCCTGTGCAGATGGTGCTGCCGGAAGATGCCGATGGTGAAGGCGATCACCCAACTGGTGGTGGCGCGGGAGTCGAGGCCGTTCAGTGCATAGACGATCTCGTAGGTGATCCACGCCAGAACCGTGTTTATCAGCGCGGTGATAGCGACACGAACCAGTTCCGGCCGGCGATGTATCCAGCCGATAACTCTCTGCAGCATGGTTTGAGTACCCGGAATGCGCGGAATGTGAACCATGCTTTCCGCCTCCCTTCATTGACCTGCATCCATGCAAGTTCACCGCAAACGAACCGGCAATGATCTCGGTCAAGTTTCGACCTTTCGCTCGACGGCTCATGGCCCACGCCGAAAGTCTGGATCGGGACGCCTGAAAGGGCGGAGCATTCCAGGAACGAGCCTCGGTCTTGGGCCGGCAGGTCCCGCCGGATCGTGCGCCTTGCGCCTGAGGTGCAGCGGGCTAGAATGGCCGCTCCATGCCAATTCTGATCTTCGTACCCTGGGCGTTCACCGCCCTGCTCATGGGCGCATTCTTCGCGGTCGGCGCACTCGGTTGGCCCGGCGAATTCGTCGGCGCGGGAGCCATGTTCTGCGAGGCGTTTCGCGATTCCTGGATCAGGCAGCCCGCGAACACCTGGTCCAACCTGGGGTTCGTGGCGGCCGGGTTGTGGATGGTCTCCCACGCGGCTCAGGCTGGCAGGCGCGCGTCCGCGCCGGGCAACATCTTCTCGAACTCGCGATCCCTCCCGATCCTCTATGCTGCGCTGGTCATCTCCATTGGTCCGGGCAGCATGGCACTGCATGGTACGGGGCATGCGTGGGGACACAGCGCCGACGTGGTGGCGATGTTCACCTTCATCATGTTTCCGATCGCCTGGGCGGTAACCCATCTGGCCGGTGGCTCAGAGCGCGCTTTCTGGACGGTTTATCTGGCTCTGACCGGCCCGGTCACACTCGCCCATCTGCTCGAGGTCCTGCCGTTCTCAGGTATCGTCCTCTACGCCATTCTGATCCCGACCGCGGTTGCGCTCGAACTCGTGCGGTACTTCAGGAAGCCGACCGGAACACGAAGCCTCATCCTGACCCTCGGCGCGCTGGGGTGTTTCCTGCTCGGGTTCGTGGCCTGGCGTCTGTCCCTCACCGGAGCCCCGCTGTGCGCCCCGGGGTCACTCCTCCAAGGTCACGCGCTCTGGCACCTGCTCTGCGCCGCGGCAACTGTGTGCCTTTACCTTGCTTACATGAACGAAAGAACCGGCGCCGCAGCGGATACCCGCCGCGCCGCTCGGTCGGCGCCAGATGCGCGACCTGCGATTGCCTGTCGGGCCCCGCGCCCCTAAGTTGCCCGCAGGCACCACGCAGGTGACATGATGCAGGGGCGAGACATGGTTCAGGGCAGACACATCCTGCTGATCATCGGCGGCGGCATCGCCGCCTACAAAAGCCTTGAGCTGATCCGCCTCCTGCAGAAACAGGGCGCCAGCGTCACTCCGGTCCTGACCCGCGCGGCCGAGCAGTTCGTGACGCCCCTCACCGCCGGGGCGCTGGCCGGGAACAAGTGCTTCCGTGACCTGTTCGACCTGACCGACGAGGCCGAGATGGGGCATATCGAACTGTCCCGCGCCGCCGACCTGGTGGTTGTCGCTCCCGCCACCGCCGACCTGATGGGCAAGATGGCCAACGGGCTGGCGGATGACCTTGCCTCGACCCTGCTGATGGCCACCGACAAGCGCGTGCTGATCGCGCCCGCGATGAACGTGCGCATGTGGGAGCACCCGGCGACCCGCCGCAATCTCGCGACGCTGCAAGCGGACGGCATCCTGACCGTCGGCCCCGACGAGGGGCCGATGGCCTGCGGCGAGTATGGCTTCGGCCGCATGGCCGAGCCGCCCGGCATCGTCGAGGCCGTGGCCCGCGCCCTGACCGACGGCCCGCTCAAGGGCCGCCACATCGTTGTCACCTCCGGCCCCACGCACGAGCCGATCGACCCGGTGCGCTACATCGCCAACCGGTCCTCCGGCGCGCAGGGCACCGCGATCGGCGCGGCGCTTGCGGGCATGGGGGCGGAGGTCACATTCATCACCGGCCCCGCCAGCGTGCCGCCGCCGCAGGGCGTCAAGGTCGTCCGCATCGAGACCGCCGCCCAGATGGCCGCGGCGATGGAGCAGGCCCTGCCCGCAGACGCCGCGATCTGCGCCGCCGCGGTCGCCGACTGGCACGTGGTCGGCGCGGGCAACAGCAAGCTGAAGAAGGACGGCAGCGGCAAGGCCCCGGCGCTGGAGTTCGCCGAGAACCCGGACATCCTGAAGACCGTTTCCAACCACGCCACGCAGCGCCCGCGCCTCGTCATCGGCTTCGCCGCCGAAACCGATGACGTGATCCGCCACGCGACCGAGAAACGCGCCCGCAAGGGTTGCGACTGGATTCTCGCCAACGACGTCCGGCCCGAGACCGGCATCATGGGCGGCACCGACAATGCGGTCACCCTGATCAGCGCCGACGGCGCCGAGGACTGGCCGCGCATGACCAAGGATCAGGCCGCCCGCCGGCTGGCGCACAAGATCGTCGAGGCACTGTCATGATCCGCGTCCTGCCCGAAGAAGAGGTCGAAATCCTGCGCCTCGAGGGGGCCGATCCGGCCGTGCCGCTGCCCGGCTACGAAACTGCACAGGCCGCCGGGATGGACGTCCGCGCCAATTTCGACGCGCCCCGGCGCGGCCACGGGATCACCCTGCAACCCGGCGAGCGGGCGCTGATCCCCACCGGGTTCGCCATCGCCCTGCCGCGCGGCTACGAGATGCAGGTGCGGCCCCGCTCGGGGCTGGCGCTCAAGCACGGGATCATGCTGGTCAACAGCCCCGGAACCATCGACGCGGATTATCGCGGGCCGGTGGGTGTCATCATGCTCAACGCCGGGCAGGACCCTTTCACCGTTGCCCACGGCGACCGCATTGCGCAACTGGTACTGGCGCCGGTGTTCCGCACCGTCTGGCGCAAGGTGGACGCACTGGATACCACCCAGCGCGGCGCGGGCGGGTTCGGCTCGACGGGCGTCTGATGCTGGAGATTCTCGGCCAGGGCGGCGTGCTGACGCTTGCAGTCATCGGCCTGCTGGCCTGGGGCTTCGCGCGCGTGCTCGACGGCCCGGCCTGGTCGGGCCGGGCGATCCTGCTGGCGCTGGTGCTGCTGGCGCTCGCAGGGCTGATCCTGCTGCCCGAGGACGCGCCCTTCCGGCAAAGCGTGCAAGGCTCGCTCAGCTTCGCACTGGTCGCCGCCATCGTCGCGGTGCCGGTGCTGGCCTATCGCTGGGGCTTTCGCCGCCTTCGCGCGCGCCATGCGCCGGAACCGCAACCCACGGGTATCACTGGCCGTACCGTTCTGGTCCCGGAGGCGCCGGCGCTGGCTGCCGATCTCGACCGCGCGCTGGATGCCGAGACGCCGCACCGGATCGGCCTCGTCCACCGCGCGCCCGATGGCAGCCTGCTCGCCGGGGCGAGTGTCACACTGACCGGCGCCCGCGCGACGCTCGCGCCGCTCTGGTGGGACGAAGACGCCGACACCGCGCAGGTCGTCGCGCCGCTGCTTGACGCCGCCGCGGCCGAGGCCCGGCAGCGCGGCGCGCACCTTCTGGCCGCCGAGACCAGCCAGCCCCGCATCGCCCGCGCCCTGATCGCGCTGGGCTTCACCCGGACCGAGACCGGACCCCCGCAACGCCTGATACGGGAACTGCCATGAGCTTCACCCCCGACGAGCTGGAGCGCTACGCCCGCCACATCGTCCTGCGCGAGGTCGGCGGCATGGGGCAGCGCAAGCTGTCCGAGGCCACCGTCGCGGTGATCGGGGCAGGGGGGCTGGGCAGCCCGGCGCTTCTGTATCTTGCCGCTGCCGGGGTCGGGCGGCTGATCGTGATCGACGACGACCACGTGAGCCTGTCGAACCTGCAGCGCCAGGTGCTCCATACCACCGCGCGCGTCGGCATGGCCAAGACCGACAGCGCCGCCGAGACGATCCGCGCGCTCAACCCGCACGTCACCGTCGAGGGCCGGCCCGAGCGCCTGACCGGGGACAACGCCGCCCGCCTGCTGGACGGCGCGCAACTGGTGCTGGACGGCTCGGACAGTTTCGCCACCCGCGCAGCGGTCAACGCCGCCTGCGTGGCGCTGGGCCTGCCGCTGATCTCGGGCGCCATCGCGCAATGGGAGGGGCAGATCTCGCTGTTCCACCCGGCCAGCGGCCTGCCCTGCTATGCCTGCCTGTTTCCCGACCCGCCCGCGCCGGGGCAGGCCCCCAGTTGCGCCGAGGCCGGCGTCATGGGCGCGCTGCCCGGCGTCGTCGGGTCGATGATGGCGACCGAGGCGCTCAAGCATATCACCGGCGCGGGGCATACCCTGTCCGGCGAGATGCTGATCTACGACGCCCTCTGGACCGAGACCCGCAAGGTCCGCATTTCCCGCAATCCGTCCTGCAAGACCTGCGGCTAGGCGCGCAGAGCCCGCGCCGCGAAACAGCCCGGCGCGGCATAGTGTATGTGAACCTGCGCGATCTCGGGGATATTGAAAATCCGCTCCAGCGCCGGTGCGGCGGCATCGCCCGGTATGACCTCGGCCTCCAGCAGCATCTGCCCGGCATCGAAGGCCCGCAGCGACAGTACGCGCCGCGCCATGACCCCGGGCACATCCCCCGGCGCGGGCCGGGCCTGCGCGGCATTCTTGCGGACGTAGATCGCATGGCTCGCCCTGAACGGCGATGGCCCCGCAAGGTGCTCGTGGTTCAGCAGAAGGACGGTCTCGCCGATGGCGGCGTCCTCAAGGCTCACACGGCATGGATAACCGGGCGCGCTGTCCGCCATCATCCTGCGAATGCCACGGGATGTGAGGTCCGTCTCGGGCAGGGAAAAGAGCGCCGTGTATGGCGCGGGATCGAGCGCGTGGATCTGAAAGCTCATCGGATGTCTCCTGAAATTGCCAGAGACCTTATTCCCGCGCGAGGGTCTACGAGTGACCCGATCCATGCGTGTTCGTCTAGCGGGCCCACGACGCCGCACGATGTTCGAATGCTCGCGCCGCAAGCGGCTTTGCGCCATCGGACGGGGTAAAGTTGCCCGTATTGGAGGTTCGTTTCGAGCATGGGGTCACCATGCCGCGACCACGTCTACAGCTGAATCACCGGCCCGCGCCTAGCGCTCGCGGTGCGGGTTCTCGGGCTCGCTGAAGGCGGCATTGGCGCGCGCCTCGGCCTCGGCCTCCAGCAGCGCCTCGATTTCCTTCTGCTTGTGCACCTCGCCCCGCGCGTGGGCTCGCCGCGAGCGTTCCACGGCGGCATAGATCTCGTCCCGGGACTTGCTGCGCTTCCGCTCCGGCGGGGCGAGCATCTTGCCCAGCGTCTTGGGCGACAGCGTACCGCGATAGCTTTGGCCCATCGAGCGGTTGTCCCGCACCGTCGGCGGTCGGTTCAGCGCCCAGATCAGCAGGAACACCAACCCCATGACACCGACCAGCAGCCAGATCGGATCGACCTGCCGCGTCTGGTCCGCCACGCCCTGAAGCGCGGCGATCGGACCCCAGTTCCAGAACCACTCCAACGCCACCTACTCCCCTACCGTCCAGGCGGGTCTAGCAGCAGAATGTGATCAAAGCATGGACGGCACGACCTGGTCCGGCGGGCGGTGCCCGTCGGCGAAGGTCTTGATGTTGATGATCACCTTCTCGCCCATCTCCAGCCGCCCCTCGACGGTGGCCGAGCCCATGTGCGGCAGCAGGAACACGTTCGGCAGCTCGCGCAGCCGCGGGTTCACGTTATGCCCGTGCTCGTAGACGTCCAGCCCCGCGCCGGCCAGCTCTCCGGCGCGCAGCATCCGGGTCAGGGCGTTCTCGTCGATCACCTCCCCGCGCGAGGTGTTCACGACGTATGCGGTGGGCTTCATCAGTTTCAGCCGCCGCGCGTTCAGCAGATGGAAGGTCGAGGGCGTGTGCGGCGCGTTCACCGACAGGATGTCCACCCGCGCCAGCATCTGGTCGAGGCTCTCCCACCAGGTGGCCTCCAGCGCCTCTTCCTGCTCGGGGCGCAGGCGGCGGCGGGTGTGATAGTGGATCTGCAAGCCGAAAGCGCGGGCGCGCCGCGCGACGGCCTGGCCGATCTGCCCCATCCCCAGGATCCCCAGCCGCTTGCCGCCGATCCGGTGGCCCATCAGCGCGGTGGGGGACCAGCCGGCCCACTGCCCCGACTGGATCATCTCGGCGCCTTCCTTCAGGCGGCGCGGCACGGCCAGGATCAGCGCCATGGCCATGTCGGCGGTGTCCTCGGCCAGAACGCCGGGCGTGTTGGTGACGGTGATCCCGCGGCTCAGCGCGGTCTGCACGTCGATGTGATCGAAGCCCGCACCATAGTTCGCCAGCAGCTTCAGCTCCGGCCCCGCCTGCGCCAGCAGGGCGGCGTCGATCTTGTCGGTGAGCGTCGGCACCAGCACCTCGGCGCGGCCCATCGCGTCGGCCAGCGCCTCGCGGCTCATCGGCGCATCGGTGTCGTTCAACTCGACATCGAACAGCTCATGCAGCCGCGTTTCCACCGGTTCCGGTAGCTTTCGGGTCACAATGACCTTCAATTTCCTGCCTGGCATGCCCGATCCCGTTCCCAGTTCCCGCTTGCGCGGCTATGTTTCAGGCAGTTTATGGCACGCGGGGTCGGTCCGAGAAACCCCCGGCATGAGGTGAGAGCAACGGATGCGCAGAGGCGCGCGACCCCTGATAGCGGCGCTGGCCGCCCTGTTGAGCATGGCGGCGGCAGCCCCCGCGCAACAGGAAGGCGCGCCCGGCCCGGTGACCAATCTGCCGATCCCCCGCTACGTCTCGATCAAGACATCCGAGGCGAACGTGCGGCGCGGGCCCAGCCTCAGCCACCGCATCGACTGGGTGTTCCAGCGCCGCCACCTGCCGGTACAGATCACCGCCGAATACGGCCACTGGCGCCGGGTCCGCGACATCGAGGGCGCTGGCGGCTGGGTCCACTACTCGCTGCTGTCGGGGGCACGCTACGTGCTCGTGACCGAGGATCAGGCCGCGCTGCGCCGCCGCCCGGACCCCGACGCCCAACCCGTCGCCCGGGCCGAAGCCGGGGTTGTCGCCCGCCTCGGCGACTGCGAGCGCGAATGGTGCGAGATCACCGCGGACCGCCTGACCGGCTGGGTCCGCAAGTCGGACCTCTGGGGCGTCGATCCGGACGAGATCCGCGACTAGTCCGACAGCGCGTCCAACGCCTCGGTCCGCGCAGCCTCGATCTCGGACAGAAGCTCCGCGCGCAGCGCCTCGCGGTTCATCTCCTCATCCAGCATCAGCAGCAGTTGGTCAGTGCCCACGCCTGCCGCGATCCCGCCGATCGCAGCGCCGACCGTCGCGCCTAGCGCGGTGCCGGGCCCCGGCACGATCGAGCCAGCCACGCCGCCAACCCAGCCGCCGACCACCGCGCCCGCGCCGCCGCCCGCGATCCGGGCGCCCGCGACCTTGCGCAGCGCACCCGCCGCCAACCGCACGGTGCCCTTCGCCGCCAGACGACCGGCCATCGCACCCGCGACCGCGCCAGACACACCCGCCGCACCCGTAACGGCCGCACGCCCGCGCATCCAGTCCCGGGTCGCTGCGATGTTTCCACCCGCATCCCGCACGGGCAGGGGCGGCACTACGCCCGCGCCGGTGTCCAGCATCGGTGCGCCGCGCGCATCCAGCGCGTTCTGCGCCAGCAGCGCCTCGCGGGCCCCGCGCCATTCGTCCAGCGTAGCAATCTCGGTCGTCTCGGCCAGATCCAACGCGGCCTCCAGCCCGCCGAACGGATCGCCCTCGGCCAGTCGCTCGGTCAGCTGGTCAGACAGGTAGTCTTCGAAATCCCCGGCGACCAGTTGACCCAGCCGCGCGTACTCGGCGGGCAGGCTGTAGTACCAGTCGAGGAACCCGTCGAGATTGGCCTCCATCCGGTCGAAGCCCGCGTTCACCGCTGCCGCCAGAGGCTCCGCCGCCTGGGCGAAGGCCGCGCGGCGCAGGCTGTCGAGTTCCTCCAGCGCCGCCAAAGTGCCGCCCTTGTACCAGGCGTCGCCGATCCGCTCGGCGGGCTGCATCAGCCCGGTGACGGGCCGCGCCTCGGGTGGACGCTGCGAGAGCCGCGCCTCCAGCCACCCGGCGCCCGCGAGTGCCAGCGCGGAGGCAACTACCAAAGCGCCCCCGGCCCGTGTCCATGCCCCTGCGCCGGGGGCCCCAGCCACACCCGCCGGGCGCACCGCCCGCGCCAGTTCGGCACGCGGGATCCAGAATACCGCAATGGCCGAGACCGCCGCCCAGAACAGCCCGACCGTACCTGCCACCGCCAGCAGCGCCGCGCCCGCCCGGCCCCAACTGCCAAGCGTTGCGACTTGCCCGAAGACGAACCCCTCCAGCCCGCGCCAGAGATGGCCGAGCGCCAGATACTCGCCCACAACCGCGCTTTTCGCCCCGGCCACGGCGTCGATCTGCAAGGGAGCGGTGGGCGCGCTCGTCGCCGCGCCGAGGCCGAGCCACAGCACCAACAGCACGGCAACGGTTCCCCATTTCGCCCATTTCAGCGATTGCGCCAGCGCGAACTGCGGGCGCATCTCGGCGCTCATCAGCGGAGTGATCCGGTGCAGCAGTGCGGCGAGGACGAACGGCGCGGCAGCGAGACACAGAAGCTCCGGCCCGCCACTGTGCAGCCGGTAGAGCATCGCCGAGGCGACCACGGCCACCGCCACCACGAAGCGCCCCGAAAGGCGCAGCATCCAGCCCGAGAGCAGCGCCCGCAGACGGCCATCCGGCGCGAACCGGTCCAGCAGGTGCCCCCGGTCGAGCGCCGCCGCCCAGCCGCCCTGCAGCGTGATCGGCACCGCCGTCGCGAGGATCAGCGCGACGAAGGCGACCAGGCCGAAACCTTCCAGTCCCTGCGCCAGCGCCCAAAGCGCGGCGAGCAGGATCAGGCTGGTGAGGATCGGGCGCATCGCGGTCTCCGGTCGGGAATGGGCGCAGGGTAGGAGCGTGCCGGGGGTCTCGCAAGCCTTGCGGACGGCGGTTTGTGCGGCTGGCCCGGGGACGCCTCTGGCGGGAGTATTTTGGGGGGATGAAGAAGGCTGGAGCGCGTTGAAATTTCAGGTCACGCGGGCATTAACGAAGTTTTCAGAAAGTTTTCACGTTATAAGTCATGGGCTTAAGGGGGTTTTCACGATGAAATCCCCCATTTTCACGCTGAAACCCGTCAGTCCGGCGCCAGCATGTAGCCCGCGCCGCGCACCGTCTGAAGATAACGCGGGGTCTTCGGATCGGCCTCGATCTTGCGCCGCAGACGGGTGATCTGCACGTCCACCGCCCGCTCCTGCGCCTGGCCATCGTCGCGGCCCAGATCGTGCACCAGCTGGGTCCGGCTGATCGCCTCGTTCGGACGCGCCGAGAAGATCCGCATCAATGCGCTTTCGGTGGCGGTCAGGCGGATCATCTCCTGTCCGTTCCACAGCTCTCCGCGCACCATGTCATAGCGGATCGCCCCCATCTGCAGCGTCTTCGGAGGCTCGTTCTGACCTTCGGTCCGGGGCACCCGCCGCAGGATCGCGTTGATCCTCAGCAGCAGCTCGCGCGGCTCGAAGGGTTTCGGCAAGTAGTCGTCGGCCCCCGCCTCCAGCCCCTTGATCCGGTCGTCCGCATCGCCCTTGGCGGTCAGCAGCAGGATCGGCGTCGCGATCTGGTCCGACAGCGCCCGTGTCAGCGTGAAACCGTCCTCGCCGGGCATCATCACGTCGACCACCAGCAAGTCGAACTCCAGCCCGTCCAGCAGCTTGCGGGCGTGCGCCGCATCCCGGGCGGTGCTCACCAGGTAGCCGTTCCGGGACAGGAACTTCTTAAGCAGGTCGCGTATCCGCTCGTCGTCGTCCACCACCAGGATGTGGGCGTCGGGCAGGGCGTCAGTCATTCCCGTTTCTCCAGAAGGCTTTGCATCCGGTTGCGCATCTCGGGCTCTATAATCTGTTCAAGCACCTGGCGGAACCCCTGCACCGCCTCGGGGCCCGCAGCCGAGAATGCCCGCCGCATCCGCGCCTGCTGCGCCGCCGAGAGCTTGCTTTCCAGCGCCCGCCCGGTCTCGGTCAGGGTCAGGTTCCGCTGCCGCCGATCCTGCCGCCCCACGCGGCTGGCCACCAGCCCATCCTCGACCAGCTGCCGCAGCACCCGGTTCAGCGATTGCTTGGTGACATCGAGGATCGCCAACAACTCGTTCACCGTCAGCCCCGGCCGCCGCGAGACGAAGTGCAGCACCCGGTGATGCGCCCGGCCGTAGCCATGCTCTTCGAGGATCCGGTCCGGGTCCGAGGTGAAGTCGCGATAGGCGAAGAACATCAGCTCGATTCCCTGCCGAAGCTGCTCGTCGGTCAGGAACAGAAGCTGCTCGCCGCTGCGCACGCCGGGGCGGGCGGGATGGGTCATGTGGGGCTCCGATCGTTTGGCCGGATTTTATGTCAGCCTTGTTGACTTTCCAAGGTGCGAATGTTAGCGGATTCGCAGTTTTCAGAAATATCGTGTCGCGCAGTCGGTGTTTCGCGCAACATGAGTAAATCGGAGGGAATGGTCATGGGCAGCTATGACGATCGCGACGGCACCATCTGGATGGATGGAGTCCTGACCCCCTGGCGCGAGGCGAAGGTCCACATCCTGACCCACGCACTGCACTACGGCAGCTCGGTCTTCGAGGGCGAGCGGGCCTACAACGGCAAGATCTTCAAGAGCCGCGAGCACTCGCAGCGGCTGCTCGACTCGGGCCGGATGATGGACATCCCGATCCCCTATACGCTCGAGGAGATCGAAGCCGCAAAAGCCGAGACGCTGGCCGCGTCTGGCCTTTCGGACGCCTATGTTCGCGCGCTCTGCTGGCGCGGGTCCGGCGATGACATGGGCGTCGCTTCGGCCCGCAACCCGGTGCACATGGCGGTCGCGGTCTGGGCCTGGGGCGCCTATTATGGCGATGCCAAGATGCAGGGCGCGAAGCTCGACATCTCCAAGTGGAAGCGGCCCTCGCCCGAGACCATCCCCTGCTTCGCCAAGGCGGCCGGGCTCTACATGATCTGCACCATGTCCAAGCACGCGGCCGAGGCCAAGGGCTGCTCGGATGCGCTGATGTTCGACTACCGCGGCTATGTCGCCGAAGCGACCGGGGCCAACGTCTTCTTCGTCAAGGACGGCAAGGTGCACACGCCCACGCCCGACTGCTTCCTGAACGGGATCACCCGGCAGACGGTCATCGGCATGCTGCAGGCGCGCGGTGTCGAGGTCATCGAGCGCCACATCATGCCGGACGAACTGGACGACATGGAGCAGTGCTGGCTGACTGGCACCGCGGCCGAGGTCACCCCCGTCGGCCAGATCGGCGAGCATACGTTCGAGGTCGGCACGCTGACCCGTTCGATCGCCGAGGAATACGAGAAGCTCGTCCGGGCCTGAGCAGGCGATGGTGACGCTCGAACAGCTCGCCGCCGACGCCGCCCGCCTGGGCGGTGCCGGTCGGGCGATCCTGGGGCTGGTGGGGGCACCGGCCTCGGGCAAGTCGACGCTGGCCGAACGGCTGGCGGCGGAAATCTCGGGGTCGGTGGTGCTGCCGATGGACGGGTTCCACCTGGACGACGGCATCCTCGTGCCGCGCGGTCTGCGCCCACGAAAGGGCTCGCCCGAGACCTTCGATGTCGGCGGGTTCGTCAATACCCTTAAAAGGGTGCGTGCGGGCGAGACGGTCTATGCCCCGCTCTTCGACCGCAGCCTGGAACTGGCCCGCGCCGGTGCGATCGAAATCGGCGCCGACGCCGCGCTGGTGATCGTCGAGGGCAACTGGCTGCTGCACCAGGGCGGCGGCTGGGAGGCGGTGCGCCCGCTGCTCGACGCCTGCTGGTATGTGGACGTGCCCGAGGACGAACTGGCGAAACGGCTCGCCGCCCGCTGGCGCGGCTTCGGGCTGTCCGAGGCCGAGGTGCGCGCAAAGGTGCAGGACAACGACCTGCCGAACGGAAAGCTGGTGGCTCGGGGGCGCGCCCGCGCCGACCGCGTCGTGTCGCCCGAGGTGCTCGACTGAACATCTCAGCGGATTGATGCAGGTCAAGGGCAGGCCCGCGCGAGTCGCTATCCTGATCCGCGAAAGATGGACAGGAGACACCCCCGATGACCCACGTGCCGCACGAACTCATGGAAGACTTTCCCGGCATGGGCGACCGCCTTCACCGGCTGAAGATCAGCGACCTGCACTTCGCCCGGCTCTGCGACGAGTACCACGAGCTGAACCGCGCGATTCACCGCGCCGAGACGAATGTCGAACCGACGGACGATTTCCACATCGCGGTGATGCGCAAGAACCGGATGCTGCTGAAGGACAAGATCGCCGCCCGGCTGGGAGAGCCGGACGCCGCGGCGGAAGCTGCCGAGGGCTGACTCCCGGAGGCCCAGACGCAGCTTGTACGGGCGGTTGCCGAGGTGGGGCAGCCGCCCGTCGCATTTTCGGACGCAGGAAACGCCTGCCGGCTGGCGCGGGCGCAGAGCGACCGGGCCGTGCGGGTGGGCTCGATGCCCGCCCGCGCGGCGGCCCCAACACGAGCGCCGCGCTATTCGCCGATGTCCTCGTCCCAGAGTTCCGGATGCGCCGAGATGAAGTCACGCATCATCTCGATGCACGCGGGATCGTTCAGGACCGTCACCTCGATACCGCGCGAACGCAGGAATTCCTCGTTGCCGCCGAAGTTCTGGTTTTCGGCGATCACGACGCGCGGAATGCCGAACTGAACGATCGTTCCCGCGCACATCATGCAGGGGGAGAGCGTGGTGAACAGCGTCATCTTTCCATAGTCGCGGCGGCGTCCGCAGTTCTCGATCGCTGCCATCTCGCCGTGCAGGATCTGGCTGCCGCGCTGGACCCGCTGGTTGTGACCCGCGGCGATCACCGCGCCGTCGATCATCAACGACGAGCCGATCGGAATGCCGCCTTCGGCCAACCCCTTGCGGGCCTCCTCGACTGCTGCCGCCAGACCGGCCTTCGTATTTTCGTCCATGTGCATCCCACGCTCCTGTCGTTGCCGCGGCTCAGCATCGCCGGGAGCAGAGGGACTCGCAAGGGATGCCGTCGTTGTCGCCGTCGCGTGCGGTGTCGCCGCAGACCAGCAGCGCGTGGCAGGCCTCGGCGCACGAGCGCATCCGCCCGCAGGTCTTCCGCGAGCAGGTGAAGCTTTGCGCCATCTGCAGTTCGGGGGCGTTCAGCGCCTGCAGCCGTTCCGAGACGGGGCCGGCCTGCGCGCTTGTCGAAAGGATCAGAAACAGGATCAGTGTCCGCATGGGTGGAATCGCCTTGCTCAAAATGCAATGCCATCCCGATAGGCAGCCAATCCGGCGGAATTAAGGAATTGTTAACCATGTGCGCGGCGCGAAAGATCATCATCGACACCGATCCCGGCCAGGACGACGCTGTCGCGATCCTGCTGGCGCTGGCCTCGCCCGAGCTCGAGGTGCTGGGCATCACCGCCGTCGCCGGGAACGTCCCGCTGCACCTGACGCAGGTGAACGTACGCAAGATCTGCGAACTGGCGGGACGGTCCGACATGCCGGTCTTCGCCGGTGCCATCCGGCCGTTGGTACGGGATCTCGTGACGGCGGAATACGTGCACGGCAAGAGCGGCCTCGACGGCCCGGACCTGCCCGCGCCGACCATGCCTCTGCAGCCGCAGCACGGTGTCGATTTCATCGTCGAGACCCTGCGCGCCACGCCCGAGGGCGTCACGCTCTGCGCGCTGGGTCCGCTGACCAATATCGCGCTGGCGATCAACCGCGCGCCCGACATCCTGCCACGGATCGATCGGATCGTGGCGATGGGCGGCGGCTTCTTCGAGGGCGGCAACACCACGCCCGCCGCCGAGTTCAACATCTACGTCGATCCGCATGCCGCCGACGTGGTCTTCCGCTGCGGCCGCCCGGTGACGCTGCTGCCGCTGGACCTGACGCACCAGTGCCTGACCACCCGCGCCCGCGTCGCACGTTTCCGCGAGTTGGGCACGCCGGTGGGCACAGCAACGGCCGAGCTGCTGGATTTCTTCGAGCGCTTCGACGAGGAGAAATACGGCACCGACGGCGGCCCGCTGCACGATCCCAACGTGATCGCCTGGATGCTGAAGCCCGAGCTTTACGAGGGGCGCGAGGTCAATCTCATGGTCGAGACGGGTTCCGAGCTGACCATGGGCATGACCGTGGTCGACTGGTGGGGCGTCACCGGGCGCGCGCCCAACGTGCTCTACCTGCGCGACGTGGACAGCGACGGATTCTACGATCTGCTGGTCGAGCGGCTGGCCCGGTTGCCGCTCTAGCGGCGTCGCTTGCCGGTCACGCACTACGACAGTTTCGCGACCCTGGCCCGCAAGGCTTGAGAAAACGGCCCTCAGCGACTACCTTTCGGTTACTGAAGCCGGGAAACCGGCGCTTTATTGGAGGCAAAGTTCTGTCGGAACGTGTAGATGCAGCGCCTGCCGCTGCGACACCGCGTGAAATGACCACCCCGGCCGGGCCGGGCGCGCGGGACACCGCCCTTCTGAACCTGATCCTGACATCGCTGGACGATGACAAGGCCGAGGACGTGATATCCATCGACCTCGCCGGGAAGTCCGAAGTCGCCGACCACATGGTCGTCGCCTCGGGCCGGTCGTCGCGCCAGGTGACCGCGATGGCCGAGAAACTGGCCGACCGGTTGAAGCAGGCGACGGGACAGAGCGTGCGGATCGAAGGTAAGGACACCGGAGACTGGGTGCTGATCGATTGCGGCGACGCCATCGTTCACCTGTTCCGTCCCGAGGTTCGTGACTTCTACCAGCTGGAGAAGATGTGGCTGTCGCCCGAAGAGCAGCGCAAGCGCGCCCCGCTCGACGCCTGATCGCCGTCTGATCCGCCTGTGAAGGTCACTATCGCCGCCGTCGGCCGGCTTCGCGCCGGCCCCGAACGCGAGTTGATCGACGACTATGCCACCCGGTTCGACCGGACCGGGCGGACGCTGGGTCTTGGTCCGTTGAACGTGGCCGAGGTCGAGCCTCGAAAGGGGCAGGGCCCCGAGGTCGAGGCGCCGCTGCTGCGCGGCGCAATCCCTGACGGCGCGGTCGTCATCGCGCTGGACGAACGCGGCAAGCTGATGACATCCCCTGAATTCGCCCGGCAACTGGGCGACTGGCGCGACCAGGGCCGCCGCGATGCGGTGTTCCTGATCGGCGGCGCGGACGGTCTGGCCAAGGACCTGCGCGGCGCTGCGGATGCGCGGCTGTCCTTCGGCAAGATGGTCTGGCCGCACATGCTGGCGCGGGTGATGCTGGCCGAACAGCTTTACCGCGCGGCCTCGATCCTGGCGGGCAGCCCTTACCACCGCGCGTGACAAGGCTTGCCAAAATGCCCGTCATGTCAGAGACTTGGGGCAGTCAGCAGTGCCCAGAGTAGCGTAGATGCCATCCGTACTCGAACAGTACCGTAGCGGCGCGCACGCGGCTGCATGGCAGGCGCTCGATACCGATTGGCAAGAAGGCCTGACCTTCCGCGCCTGGGCCGATCGTCCTTCGTCGGACGAGGTCGAGGCGCTGATGCACGAGACCTTCGGACGCGTCGCCCGCAACATCGACCTGCTGATCGAACGCCTGCGCGACACCGGCTACAGGTTCGAATGCGAAAGCGGGCGGGTTGGTCCCGCGGTGCCGCCGCGCCGCCCGGTCGCGGATCTGCGCGAGGCGGACGTGGCCGCGGCGCTGCGCCGCCGGTTCGCGGCCCTGCCGGGTCTCGAGGCCGAGCACCTGGCGCTGCCCGGTGCACTGACCTGGTTCGCCCGCATCGTCGGCACAGTCGACCTGCGCCAGCGCTTTCCGCCGCGAGGCAGGCTGGACCTGCCGGACGAGTTGGATCTGCTGGGCGAGGACGAAGACGACGATCTGCTGGAGTCGCTCGATTTCCTTGACGCGCTCGACGACGAGAGTCGGGACGACAGCCGTCTGCGAGACCTGGCCGAGGAGGACCGCGCGCCGCATCCCCACGCTGACGATCCGGTCCTGTCGCGGCTGGGCGATTGGGACCCGCTGGTGGTCGAGCCCGAGATGCTTCTGGCCGATATCCTCGACCCTGACGCCGACTGGCAGCTCGTTCCCGGCGGCGGCGTCGGCCTCGCGCCGGAATTTGCCCCCAGTTTCGAGCATAAGGCCGATGTCAGTGGCGCGGTGAACTATCACATCTACCTACCGACGGGCCGCTTCGATCCGATCGTGCATGCCGAGCGGGTGAACCTGTCGTTCTTGACCTACCTGCGCACCACCCTCTCGCGCGGCGGTTTCTTCGGCGTGCCCCGGCCCCTGCGCAAGGCCGAGGTTGCTGCGCAGGAGGTCTCGCCCGGGATCTGGCTGCCCGAACATCCGGTTTTCGCGTCGCTCGCCGCCGATATGGAGCCGTTCTAGGCCGATCCGGCATGGCGGACTTGAGGCCGGTCCGGGTGGGGGATAGGTTGCGCGCGATCCAAGCCGGAAAGGACCCCGCATGGCCACCAAACCCGTCGTCCTGTGCATCCTCGACGGATGGGGTCTGAACCCCTCGCGCGAGGCGAATGCCGTCGCCCTGGCGGATACCCCGAATTTCGATCGCATCATGCGGGACTGCCCGAACGCGACGCTGACCGCCCATGGCCCCGCCGTGGGTCTGCCCGAGGGGCAGATGGGCAATTCCGAGGTCGGGCACACGAACATCGGTGCGGGCCGGACCGTCTGGATGGATCTGCCGAAGATCGACAAGGCGATCGAGGACGGGGAGTTCGACGCGAACCCCGCGCTGGCCGAGTTCGCCGAGGCGTTGAAAGCCTCGGGCGGGACCGCGCATCTGGCGGCCCTGGCCTCGCCCGGCGGGGTGCACGCGCATCAGCGCCACATCGCCCGCGCCGCGAAGGTGCTGGCGGGGCATGGCATCCCGGTGGCGATCCACGCCTATACCGATGGCCGCGACGTTGCACCGAAGTCCGCGCGCGAGCAGTTGGCGAAGCTCGAGGCCGATCTGCCCGAGGGCGCGCGCATCGTCACCGTCTCGGGGCGGTTCTACGCCATGGACCGTGACAAGCGCTGGGATAGGGTCGAGCAGGCCTTCCTCGCCATGACCGCCGCCAAGGGGGACAAGGCCGAGAGCGCCGATGCCGCCGTCGCCGCCGCCTATGACGCGGACACGACCGACGAGTTCGTGACGCCCACGGTGATCGGCGACTATGACGGCATGAAGGACGGCGACGGCCTGCTGTTCCTCAACTTCCGCGCTGACCGCGCGCGCGAGATCCTTGCGGCGCTGGCGGACCCGGAGTTCGGCGATTTCGACGTCTCGGCCCGGCCGACGTTCGCCGCCGTCTGCGGACTGGTCGAGTATTCCGACCGGCACAACGCGTTCATGCAGGTGATGTTCCCCTCCGAGGAGATCGTGAACACGCTGGGGTCCTGGGTCGCGAAACAGGGTCTCAAGCAGTTCCGCATCGCCGAGACCGAGAAGTACCCGCACGTCACCTTCTTCCTGAACGGAGGCGTCGAGACGCCGGAAAAGGGCGAAGCGCGCTACATGGCGCCCAGTCCGAAAGTGAAGACCTATGACCTGCAGCCGCAGATGTCTGCCGAGGAGGTGACCGAGAATCTGGTCGGCGCCGTCGAAAGTGGCGAGTACGCGCTGATCGTGGTGAACTATGCCAACCCCGACATGGTAGGGCATACCGGCGATGTGGACGCCGCCATTGCCGCCTGCGAGGCGGTGGACCGGGGGCTGGGGGAATTGCTGGACGCGCTGGAAAGCGTCGGCGGCGCGGCTATCGTGACCGCAGACCACGGCAATTGCGAGATGATGATCGACCCCGAAACCGGTGGACCGCACACCGCGCACACGCTGAACCCAGTGCCGGTGATCCTTGTCGGTGGCCCCGACGGCGCGACCGTGCGGCCGGGCGGAACGCTCGCGGATCTCGCCCCGAGCCTGCTGAGCCTGATGGGTCTCGAGCAGCCCGCCGAGATGACCGGCCGCTCGCTGATCGAGGGGGCATGATGCGGCGCGCCACGGCGCTCCTGACGATCCTGCTGGCGCTTGGCACGCCCGCGCTGGCGCAGACCGGCGGTGCCCAGGGCCGGGTCGAGGCGCTGCGCGCGGCCGAGGACCGGTTGGGCGAGGCGCGGACCAGCATTGCGCAGCGCCGGGCGCTGGCCGGGGCGATCCGCGCCTACGAGGCCGCGATGCAGTCCCTTCGTCGGGACATCGGCAAGGTCGCTGCAAAGGCCCGCGCCCGCAGCCGCGCCCTGACCGAGCAGGAGGCCGAGCTGCGCCGCCTGACCGGCAGCATCGCGCGGCTGGGGCGGGTGGCCGCTCCGCTGGTGCTGACCGGCGCGCAGGATCCCCGCGACGGCGCTCGGGCGCTGATGCTGATGGAGGATGCCGCCGCCAACGTGCGCGAGCGGGCCGAGGCGTTGCGGAACGAACGCGCCGCCCTGTCGAATCTGCAGGCGCAGCAGCAGGCGCTTCTTTCGGACCTCGAGGACAGCCGCGACCGGCTGGCCGAGGTGCGCGACCGGCTGATCGAGCGGGTCGAGGAGGATCGCGTCTCGACCGGCCCTCTGCCCGATCTGGGCGAGGATGCTGCCAACCTCGCGATGCTGGCGGTCGCGCTGGAGACCACGCTGCCCGCGGACCCGGACACGGTGCCGGACGACCTTGGGCCCTATGCGACGCCGGTGGATGGGCCGCTGACCCGCGAATTCGGCACGCCCGACCCCGCGGGGCTGGAGCGGCCCGGCATCGCCATTGCCACGACCCCCGGCGCGCTGGTCACCGCGCCCGCCGAGTCGACGGTGCGCTTCACCGGCAGGCTCGACGGATACGGCGAGGTGGTGATCCTCGAGCCGCAGGAAGACGTATTGATGGTACTGTCCGGGCTTGGCACCTACCTTGTCCGCTCGGGCGAGGTGGTGGAACCTGGCGGCGTCGTGGGCTTCATGCCGGGACTGGATGAGGAGGCCCCGGACGAGGTGGGGCTGGACAGTCCGGCGGCATCTCACGAAGAATTATCCGCGCAAGGGGGCGAAGCGGGTGGCAATGCGGCCACGAAAACGCTCTATATGGAAGTGAGAGTGAACCAGAGCCCGGTCGACCCGCTGCCCTGGTTCGAGGCATTGAGATAACGACAGGGCAAGACATGAAAAAGCTGATGATTGCCGCCGTCGGCGGCGCGCTTGCAGGCTTCGTCGTCACGACGCAGTTTGCCGCCCCGATCATCGCGCAGGAGGTAGACCGGGACCGGCTCACCTATGAACAGCTGGACCTGTTCGGCGATATCTTCGAGCGCATCCGTTCGACCTATGTCGAGGACGTCGAGGAGAAGGAGCTGATCGAGAGCGCCATCAACGGCATGCTCTCGTCGCTGGATCCGCACTCCAGCTACCTGCCGCCCGACGACTATGACGACATGCGCGTGCAGACCCGCGGCGAGTTCGGCGGGCTCGGCATCGAGGTCACGCAGGAGAACGGTTTCGTCAAGGTCGTGACCCCCATCGACGATACCCCTGCCGCGCGCGCGGGCGTCGAGCCGGGCGATTACATCACCCATGTCGACGGCGAGTCGATCCTGGGTCTGACCCTGAACGAGGCGGTCGATCTGATGCGCGGCCCGGTGGGCAGCGACATCATCGTGACCATCGTGCGCGGCGAGGAGACCGAGCCGTTCGACCTGACGCTCACCCGTGACACGATCACCATCTCGGCCGTGCGCCCCCGCACCGAGGGCAATGTGGTGGTGCTTCGTGTCACCACCTTCACCGAGCAGACCTATCCGAATCTCGAAGAGGGTCTGAAAAAGCAGGTCGAGGAACTGGGCGGCATGGACAATGTCGACGGGTTCGTTCTGGACTTGCGCAACAACCCCGGCGGGCTGCTGACCCAGGCGGTGCAGGTCTCGGACGCGTTTCTCGATGCGGGCGAGATCGTCTCGACCCGGGGCCGCGATCCGCGCGACAGCGACCGCTACAACGCCGAGCCGGGCGACTTGGCCGAGGGCAAGCCGGTGGTCGTGCTGATCAACGGCGGCTCGGCCTCGGCGTCGGAGATCGTCGCCGGTGCGCTGCAGGACCACCACCGTGCGATCGTTGTGGGCACCCGCAGCTTCGGCAAGGGCTCGGTGCAGACCATCGTGCCGCTGCAGGGCAAGGGCGCGATGCGCCTGACCACCGCGCGCTACTACACGCCGTCGGGCCGCTCGATCCAGAACCTGGGCGTGCAGCCGGACGTGATCGTGGAACAGCGCCCGCCCACCGAAACCGCCGAGGGCGAGGACGGCGATACCGAGAGCAGTGCCGCGTCCGCGCGCCGCTCCGAGGCGGACTTGCGCGGGGCGCTGTCCAATGACAGCCTCTCCGAGGACGAGCTGCGCCAGCTGGAAGAAGAGCGCGAGGAGGCAGAGACCATGGCTGCCCGCCGCGACGAGGACTACCAGTTGGCCTATGCACTGGACATGATCCGGGGCCTCAACGTCCTGGCCGGCCGCGACCAGTAAGGCCGCGATGACCAGCGATCTGCCGTACCGGCCTTGCGTCGGCGTTGCGCTCTGCAACGCCGACGGCCTTCTGTTCGCGGGCGAGCGTATCGACACGCCCGGCGCCTGGCAGATGCCGCAGGGCGGCATCGACAAGGGCGAGAAGCCGCTCGAAGCGGCGCTGCGCGAGATGGAGGAAGAGATCTCCGTTCCAGCGTCCGCCGTGACCAAGCTTGCCAAGACCGAGGACTGGATTACCTATGATCTTCCGGATCACCTGATCGGAAAGGTCTGGGGCGGGAAATACCGGGGCCAGCGGCAGCGCTGGTTCCTGTTCCGGCTCGACGGGACCGACGACGCGGTGGACCTCGCGACCCGGCATCCCGAGTTCCGCACCTGGCGCTGGATGACCCCGGCGGACATGCTGACTGCGATCGTGCCTTTCAAGCGCCCGGTCTATGCACAAGTACTGGACGCCTTCGCCGGTCACCTGGCCCACCCTTGACCCCGCACGCCCCGAGGCTTAGCTCAGGGGCGCAAGCGAGGACGACCTCCCCCACTTCCGGGAAGAGCACGCGGGACGGCCCGAACGCTATCGGAGTGCATCCCATGCGCAGCACACGCGACCGCATCCGACAGGCTGTCAGCTTCGAACTGCTGGGCCTTGTCATCGTCACGCCCCTCGGGGCACTTCTGTTCGGCCACGATCCGTTCGACATCGGACTTCTGGCCGCCGCCGCCGCGACGATCGCGACGGCCTGGAACTATGTCTACAACCTGATCTTCGACCATGCGCTGCTGCGCCTGACGGGCCGCGTCCGCAAGCGTCCGATGGAGCGCGTCGTGCACGCGCTCGGCTTCGAGGGTGGTCTGCTGATCGTCTTCCTGCCCGTTGTCGCCTGGTGGCTGGGCATCTCGCTCTGGCAAGCCTTCGTGCTCGACCTGTTCTTCGCGGGCTTCTACCTCGCGTATACATTCGTTTTCACTTGGGTCTACGAGCGTATGTTCCCGATCCCCGAACCGGCCGGACAGGGCGCCTGAGCATGCAGGTGATCCAGGCCAACGGTATCGGGATACGGCACGTGCAGGACGGCACGCTTGACGGTGCGCCCGTGCTGCTGCTCCACCCGCTGGGCCTGGATCTGAGGGTTTGGGATGACTTGGTGTCACACCTGCCGCCGGACCTGCGGGTGATCCGCTGCGATCTGCGCGGCCACGGCGGCTCCGACGTGCCCGAGGGGGCGCAGGGCATGCAAAGCTATGTGCACGACACCGCCGGGCTGCTGGATGCCCTGGACGTTCAGGGCGCGGTGGTCGTGGGCCTCGGCATGGGCGGTCTGGTCGCGCAGGGACTGGCGGCGGAGCGTCCCGACCTCGTGCGTGCGTTGGTTCTCGCCTGCACTGCCGCACGGATCGGGAACGAGGCAATCTGGGCGAACCGGGCCGAGGCCGCGCGCAATCTCGGCATGGCGGCGCTGGCGGACGAGGCGATAACGCGCTGGCTTCCCGCACGCTTCCGCACAACCCGCCCCGAGGTTGCCGCGCTGTGGCGCGAGCGCCTGTTGCAGACCCCACCCGAGGGGCATGCCGGGGCCTGCGCGGCGATCGGCGGCACCGATCTTCTGACCAGCACCTCGCGCCTGCGGCTGCCTGCGATGGCGGTGGCCGGAGCCATGGACGCCGCCGTGCCCGCCGACATGGTGCGCGAGACCGCCGACCTGATTCCCGGCGCCGAGTTCCACGTTCTGCCCGGCGTCGGCCACCTGCCGCCCGTCGAAGCGCCCGAGGCATTCGCAGCGCTTCTCGACCCGTTCCTGGCGAAACACGCGCCTCCGCCCGATCTGGGCGGCGCCCAGGATCCGCCGCGCATCCTGTAGGCTCGCGGCCTGACTTCTACCAGATGTTGTGCCTGTGGCCCGGTTTCCGGGCCTCAATATCTTTGTGTCATTTCCAAGATTTTACCAGTTGATAAAAAATTGGACCTGTGGAACGCTTTCTCTGTCAAACGACTGCAGAGGAGCGCGCATGTCCGCATCGTCCCGAACCGATGGCATCGTGGCCGGCCGGCTGGACCCGGCCACGCTGGAAGCCAATTTCGCCGACCTGCATCCTCCGCTGGATCCGCACGAGGCGGCGGTGGCGGCGGATCGCTGCTATTTCTGTCATGACGCGCCCTGCATGACGGCCTGCCCCACGTCTATCGACATTCCGCTGTTCATCCGCCAAATCGCCACCGGCACGCCCGAGGCGGCGGCGAAGACGATCTTCGAGCAG
This sequence comes from Halovulum sp. GXIMD14794, assembly GCF_054457455.1. Classification (NCBI taxonomy): domain Bacteria; kingdom Pseudomonadati; phylum Pseudomonadota; class Alphaproteobacteria; order Rhodobacterales; family Paracoccaceae; genus Halovulum; species Halovulum sp. GXIMD14794. The sequence goes on from NZ_JBTLNF010000008.1 coordinate 249,703, forward strand.
AACATCCTCGGCGGCATGTGCGCCCGTGTCTGCCCGACGGAAACGCTCTGCGAAGAGGTCTGCGTGCGCGAGGTGGCCGAGGGCAAGCCGGTCATCATCGGCCAGCTTCAGCGCTATGCGACCGACACTCTGATGGCGCGAAACGAACACCCGTTCACCCGCGCCGAGCCGACCGGTAAGCGCGTTGCCGTCGTCGGGGCGGGGCCGGCCGGCCTCGCCTGTGCCCACCGGCTGGCGATGAAGGGCCATGACGTCGTGATCTACGACGCCCGGCCGAAGCCCGGCGGCCTGAACGAGTACGGCATCGCCGCCTACAAGTCGGTCGACGGCTTTGCACAGGCCGAGGTGGACTGGCTGCTGAAGATCGGCGGCATCACCCAGGAATTCGGCAAGGCGCTGGGCCGGGATCTGGATCTCGATGCGCTGCGCGAAGAGTTCGACGCCGTGTTCCTCGGCGTCGGCCTCGCGGGCGTCAACGCGCTCCGCACCAAGGGCGAGGACCGCGAGGGCGTGCAGAACGCCGTCGATTTCATTTCGAAACTGCGCCAGTCGGACAACCTGGCCGCGCTGCCCGTCGGCCGCCGCGTGGTGGTCATCGGCGGCGGCATGACCGCAATCGACGCTGCCGTACAGTCCAAGCTGCTGGGCGCCGAGGAGGTGACGATGGTCTATCGCCGCGGCCCCGAGGCGATGGCCGCCAGCAAGTTCGAGCAGGATCTCGCGACCTCCAAAGGGGTGCGGATTGTCTTCAACGCACAGCCCGTGAAGATCAAGGGCAAGAAGGACATGGACGAGCGCAAGGTCGTCTTCGCCTACACGCGCTCCGGCCCCGACGGGTTCGAGGTCACCGACGAGACCTTCGAGATCCGCGCCGACCAGGTGCTCAAGGCGATCGGCCAGACGCTCTACGATCCGCCCGAGGCGCTCAAGCTGGAGCGCGGCAAGATCCTGGTGGACACCGCCGGGCGCACTTCGGTGCAGGGTGTCTGGGCGGGCGGCGACTGCGCGCTGGGCGGCGACGACCTGACCGTCACCGCCGTGGCCGAGGGCCGCGACGCCGCCGAGGACATCCACAAGGCGCTCAGCGCGTGACCGCCGCGGCGGGATATTCCGGAACGCCGCTGGCCCGCAAGCTGGGCTACGGCACCGGCCCGGTCTGGGCCCCGGACATGCCCGCCGAGGTGCGCCGTCTGATCGAACGGGACGGCCCCCAGATCTGGGCCGAGCCTGAAACGGCCACGGACGCGCATCTGTTCGTGACCGAATATGCTACGCTGACAACACGCCTTGCGCAGGCCATGCGATGCCTGCCCGAGACCGGCATGATCTGGGTGTCCTGGCCCAAGCGGGCCTCGAAGCGGGCCACCGACGTGACCGAGGACCGGATCCGCGACGCCGCGCTTCCTTTGGGCCTGGTCGACGTCAAGGTTTGTGCCCTCGATGCCACCTGGTCCGGGCTGAAACTGGTGCTGCGCAAGGAAAACAGAACCGGGGCCAAGACAATGGCCCAATCCAACACGGAGGCTCCCAATGGCTGACCTGACCACCGACTTCGTGGGCATCAAGAGCCCCAATCCCTTCTGGCTGGCCTCGGCCCCGCCGACCGACAAGGAATACAATGTCCGCCGGGCCTTCGAGGCCGGCTGGGGCGGCGTGGTCTGGAAGACGCTGGGCCTCGACCCGCACGTGGTCAACGTCAACGGCCCGCGCTACGGCGCCGTCTGGGGCGCCGACCGCCGCCTGCTGGGCCTGAACAACATCGAACTGATCACCGACCGTCCGCTTGACGTGAACCTGCGCGAGATCAAGCAGGTCAAGCGCGACTACCCCGACCGGGCGATGGTCGTCAGCCTCATGGTCCCCTGCGAGGAGGACCCCTGGAAGTTCATCCTGCCGCTGGTCGAGGACACCGGCGCCGACGGGGTCGAGCTGAACTTCGGCTGCCCGCACGGCATGTCCGAGCGCGGCATGGGCGCGGCCGTCGGCCAGGTCCCCGAGTACATCGAGATGGTCACACGCTGGTGCAAGCAGCACACGCGGATGCCGGTCATCGTCAAGCTGACGCCGAACATCACCGACATCCGCAAGCCAGCCAAGGCCGCCAAGGATGGCGGCGCCGACGCGGTCAGCCTGATCAACACGATCAACTCGATCACCGCCGTCGATCTGGACAGTTTCGCGCCCGAGCCGACCATCGACGGCAAGGGCAGCCACGGCGGCTATTGCGGTCCGGCGGTCAAGCCGATCGCGCTGAGCATGGTCTCGGAGATCGCCCGCGATCCCGAACTGGCCGGTCTGCCGATCAGCGGCATCGGCGGCGTCACCACCTGGCGCGACGCGGCCGAGTTCATCGCGCTGGGCGCGGGCTCGGTGCAGGTCTGCACGGCGGCGATGACCTACGGCTTCAAGATCGTGCAGGAGATGATCTCGGGCCTCGAGCAATGGATGGACGAGAAGGGTCACGCCAACATCGACGCGGTGAGGGGCCGCGCGGTGCCCAACGTCACCGACTGGCAGTACCTGAACCTCAACTACATCACCAAGGCGAAGATCGACCAGGATCTCTGCATCAGCTGCGGACGCTGCTTCGCGGCATGCGAGGACACCAGCCACCAGGCCATCGCGATGAAACCGGGCCGGGTCTTCGAGGTGATCGACGAGGAATGCGTCGCCTGTAATCTCTGCGTCAACGTCTGCCCGGTCGAGAACTGCATCACGATGGAGCAGATGGCCCCCGGTACCGTTGATCCGCGCACCGGCAAGACGGTCGAGGCCGAGTACGCCAACTGGACCACGCACCCGAACAACCCGGCCGCCAAGGCGGCCGAGTGACGTGACCGGCGCGGCCGATATCGAGGCCGCGCTGCTTGCCCTGGACGCAAAAACCTGGGGCGATGTCGAAACCGCGCGCGAGGCCCTGCTGCCGCTGGGCCCCGCGATCTTTCCCGCCGCCCTGCAGGTCTATCCGCGCCTGCGCGGCTTCAAGGCCCGCACGGCGCTGGTCTACACAGCGATGAAATTCGCCCAGGTCGAACCGGATGCCGTCACCCTCGCACTGAGCGCGCTCGAGGACCGCTCCGCCCCCGTCCGCTACCGCGCCTGCATGTTGCTGTCCGTTGCCGGTCGGCGCGACACGCTCCCCGCGCTGCGCACGCTATTGCACCACCCGAAGGATGAAACGCGCGCGGACGCCGGCGCCGCGATCCGCGCCATCGAGCGGGGCAATCCGCACCTGTTCGTGGACCGCACCGGCTCGGGCCGGGTGCACCTGCACATTGGCGGACTGGTGCGCCCTGACTGACCCCGTGGACGGACCTTGCAATACGGGTCTAGGATTGCGGGCAAAATGGGGGGAAGACAATGATCGAACGGCTGGATCACATCAACCTGCGCACCACGCGCCTCGACGAGATGATCGCCTGGTATGGCGATGTGCTTGAGCTGACACCCGGTCCTCGCCCACCCTTCGATTTTCCCGGAGCCTGGCTCTACGCGGGGGATCACGCGCTGGTCCACCTGGTGGGGATCGAGCGCGAAGCGGGATCGGATCCGGACGATCTGAAGCTGGAACACGGCGCATTCAGCGCGAAAGGCTTCACGAAGCTCATCGAAAGGTTGAAGGCGCGCGGCGATCGCTATCGTACCTTCCGCGTACCCGGGTTCCCGATCGTTCAGGTAAACGTCTGGGACCCCGACGGAAATCACCTCCACGTCGATTTCGATGCCGCCGAGGTGCCTGCGGACCTGTGACGTAACGCCGCCGATTCCTTGCTGGAGTGATAAAACCCGTCGCAGACTCGGAGCCACATCGGTATATTCGAATGTGTGGTAAAGAGTGGGGGTTTTCGTATGTCCACGTATTCCGACTATTTGTTCGCGGGAATCATCGGGGTGGCGCTTTTCACGATCGTCGGGACGGCCATCTGGTCCGGTCGCCCGGATGATCCGACCGATATCGTTCCGGCGAGCAACAGTACGCAAATCGAGGAGACGGTTGCCGAGTCCCGGTGACCGATCCGCTTGAAAGGCGCGGGCGGGCGGATCTGCCCGCTGGCCCCTAGCCGCGTTTCGGCGACAATCCTCCGGTGAAAAGCTGATCCAGGTAGCGCGCGGCGTCGTGGAAATGCCCGTCCTCCGACGCGCCCAGTATGCCGCGCACCTGGACTTCGAAATCGGCGTAATGCTGGGTGGTCGCCCAGATCGAGAAGATCAGGTGATAAGGGTCCACCGGGGCGATTCTGCCCTGGCGGATCCAGTCGCGGATCACCGCAGCTTTCTCGTCCACCAGTTCCTTCAGCTGGCCCTTGACCTCGGCTTCCATCCGGGGCGCGCCCTGCAGCATCTCGTTCGCGAACAGCCGGCTTTCGCGCGGGTAGTCGCGGCTCATCTCCAGCTTGCGCAGCATGTAGGCGCGGATCTCCTTCAGCGGCTCCCCCCCGGGGTTCAGCTGGCGTAAAGGATCCAGCCAGGTGTCCAGCAACCGGCTGAGAAGCATCCGGTGGATCGCTTCCTTGCTTTCGAAATAGTAAAGCAGGTTGGGCTTCGACAGCCCGGCGGCGTCGGCGATCTGGTCCAGGGTCGCGCCGCGGAACCCGTGTTGCGAGAACACGTCCAGCGCGGCGTTCAGGATCGCCTTTGTCTTCTGCTTCTGGATGCGGGTCGGGGTCTTGTTCGCTGCGGCCCGGGCCATGTGTGCGTTCCGGTCTCCGTTCTGGCGGCCGGGCCCGGGATTACACTTGACCTGTCACCGGGTTTGGCTAGCGTGGTTTTTACCATTTGGTCAAAGCGAGTTTTGCACAGCCCGGGCAGGCTGGCAATCGCCAAGACCCCAGACGTAGCCATTCGCGGGGACGGAACCCCGCAGACAGCGGAGCTAGTCCATGTCCGACCGCCGACCCGTCGCCCCGAACGACCTCGCCGCCTTCTGGATGCCGTTTACCGGAAACCGCCAGTTCAAGAAGGCGCCGCGCATGCTCGTCGCGGCCGAGGGCATGCACTATACCAGCGCGGATGGCCGGCAGATCCTGGACGGCACCGCCGGCCTCTGGTGCTGCAACGCCGGTCACAAGCGCCCGAAAATCGTCAAGGCGATTCAGGAGCAGGTCGAGGAACTCGACTACGCCCCCGCCTTCCAGATGGGCCACCCCAAGGTGTTCGAGCTGGCCAACAAGCTGACTGGCCTGGCGCCCGAACCCTTCGAGCATGCCTTCTTCACCAACTCCGGCTCCGAGTCGGTCGAGACCGCGTTGAAGATCGCGCTCGCCTACCACCGTGCACGGGGAGAGGGGCAGCGGTACCGCCTGATCGGGCGCGAGCGCGGCTATCACGGGGTGAACTTCGGCGGCATCTCGGTCGGCGGGATCGTCCCGAACCGCAGGATGTTCGGCACGCTGCTCACCGGCGTCGACCACCTGCGCCACACGCACCTGCCCGAGCAGAACGCCTTCACCCGCGGGCAGCCCGAACATGGCGCCGAACTGGCGGACGAGCTGGAGCGCATCGCCCAGCTGCACGGTCCGGAAACCATCGCCGCCGTCATCGTCGAGCCGATGGCCGGGTCCACCGGCGTGCTGCTGCCGCCCAAGGGCTACCTGCAGCGGCTGCGCGAGATTTGCGACCGCCACGGGATCCTGCTGATCTTCGACGAGGTCATCACCGGCTTCGGCCGCCTCGGCGCGCCCTTCGGGGCTGACTATTTCGGGGTGATGCCGGACATGATCGTCTGCGCCAAGGGGCTGACCAACGGCGTCGTGCCGATGGGCGCGGTGCTGACCACTGGGGCGATCCACGACGCCTTCATGACCGGTCCCGAGCACATGATCGAGCTGTTCCACGGCTACACCTATTCCGGCAACCCGCTGGCCTCGGCGGCGGGGATCGCGACCCTCGAAACCTACGAGGAGGAGGGCCTGCTGACCCGTGGCTCCGAGATGGGCGGTTACTGGGAAGACGCACTGCACTCGCTCAAGGGCCTGCCGCATGTCACCGATATCCGGAACCTCGGCCTGATCGGCGCGGTGGAACTGGAGCCGATCGCTGGTGCACCGACGCAGCGCGCCTTCAACGCTTTCCTCAAGGCCTTCGAGAAGGGCATCCTGATCCGCACCACCGGCGATATCATCGCCATGAGCCCGCCGCTGATCATCGAAAAAGAGCACATCGACCAGCTGATCGGCACGCTCGCGGACGTCCTGAAGGAACTCGACTGAGCGCAGCGCAGACCACACGCGGCGGCCCCGGCCCGTCAGGGCCGGGGGTAATGGACCTGGCCCGGAACGGGCCTCCGCCGGATCAACCGAACGAAAGGAGCCGCCCATGACCGCCCCCGGAGAAAACCTCAAGATCGACGGCAGCCGCCTCTGGGACTCGCTGATGGAGATGGCCAAGATCGGCCCCGGCGTCGCGGGCGGAAACAATCGGCAGACCGTCACCGATGAGGACGGCGAGGGCCGCAAGCTGTTCCAGAAATGGTGCGAGGAAGCCGGCTGCACCATGGGCGTTGACGAAATGGGCACCATGTTCGCCCGGCGTGAGGGGTCCGACCCGGACGCGCTTCCGGTCTATGTCGGCAGCCATCTCGACACCCAGCCCACCGGCGGCAAGTACGACGGCGTTCTGGGCGTGCTCGGCGGGCTCGAGATCATCCGCTCGCTCAACGATCTCGGGATCAAGACCAGGCATCCCATAGTCGTCACCAACTGGACCAACGAGGAGGGCACTCGGTTCGCCCCCGCCATGCTGGCCTCGGGCGTGTTCGCCGGGATCCACGATCTCGACTGGGCCTACGGGCGCGAGGATGCCGAGGGCAAGAAATTCGGGGACGAACTGGCCCGCATCGGCTGGAAGGGCGACGAGAAGGTGGGCGACCGCAAGATGCACGCCTTCTTCGAGTTGCACATCGAACAGGGCCCGATCCTCGAGGCCGAGAACACCGACATCGGCGTGGTCACCCACGGGCAGGGCCTCTGGTGGCTCCAGGTCACGCTGACCGGCAAGGACGCGCACACCGGCTCGACACCGATGAACATGCGGGTGAACGCGGGCCTCGGCATGGCCCGGATCACCGAACTGGTCCACGAGATCGCGATGGAGAACCAGCCCGACGCCGTCGGCGCCATCGGCCAGGCCAATGTCTATCCGAACTCGCGCAACGTGATCCCCGGCAAGGCGGTCTTCACCATCGATTTCCGCTCGCCCGATCAGGCCAAGCTCGACGGCATGAAGGCCAGGCTCGAGGACGAGGCGCCGCGCATCGCCAAGGCGCTGGGCCTCGGTATCGAGATCGAGCCCGTCGGCCATTTCGATCCCGTCACCTTCGACGACGGCTGCGTATCGGCGGTCCGCGACGCCGCCGAGCGTCTGGGCTATTCGCACCGCAACATCATCTCGGGGGCCGGTCACGATGCCTGCTGGATCAACCGCGTCGCGCCGACCGCCATGGTCATGTGCCCCTGCGTTGACGGCCTCTCGCACAACGAGGCCGAGGAAATCAGCCCCGAGTGGGCCGAGAAGGGCGCGAACGTGCTGTTCCACGCGGTCGTCGAAACGGCCGGGATCGTGGAATGATCCCGCTCCCCGGCCTCCAGGCCCGGACGGTCGGTCGGGCGTGCGTCTTGACGCTCGCCCTTCTGTCCGGCCAAGCAATGGCCGAGGACGCTGCCTGCACCGATGTAGCGGCGCTTCTCGGGAAGCTCGCGGATCGGATGCCGAAAATGACCGAAAACGCCCGCGCTTCACGGATGGGGGTTGTCTCTCTCGGAACTTCCGCCAGTCTCGCAGCCAAGGCCGCCGAGGGGGCGGGCTGGACCGAACAGGAGATTGCGCCGATGGCCGCGATGCGGGACGCACGAGAACCGGATGGCTCCGGGCAGACACTGGACATGGCGGCGGCGAACAGGCTTTTCGCCAGCCAGGGCCGCGCACTTGCCGAGGTCGCCAGGTTGCGCTGCACCGATACCGCGCTGCCGGATCTGTCGGCGCTGGATACCGGGGGCATGCAATGACCGAGACCCACAAGCACGACAAGAAGGGCCTGATGTGCAACCATGTCGCCAAGGGCAAACGCCCCTTGCGGATGGTGGCGCATGACCGCGAGGGCATCTGGCAGTTCATGTGCGGGCACGAGGATCACAGCCGCGCCAAGCAGGCCAAACGCGTCTGCGTCGCCTGCATCTTCGACAAGAACCTGCGCAGCCTCACGCCCGACCAGCTGCCGCCCGGCCATATCGCCGAACGCGACGGGAAGGGGGCCGAGTGGGTGATCCGCGACATGACCGACGAGGAACTCGGCCAGATCAGCGATACGGACACCGCGCCGATCAAGGGCATGAACCGGGTGAAGGCATAAGCAACCGTCCAGCGAAGGGAGAGACGATGCAACCTCTGATCCGAACCCTCACCGCGACTGCTCTGGTGCTGTCCTGCGCCGCCCTGCCGGGCCTCGCGCAGGACGACGACCTCGAAGACGCCAAATGGGAGGTCATCTACCTGGACGCGGACGGCGAGGAAGTCCGCCGCAATGACCGGGCCGAGACCGTCGCCCGCGTCGAAGGTCCCCGCGACACCTTCCTCGAGGTCGGCTGCAACGCCAGTTCCGAAAACCGCTACCTGCGCGTCTCGCGCATCTCGGACGATCGCAAGGCTCAGTTCGCAGGCGAGGAACTGGTCGTGATGGCCGAGGTCTTCTCCCGCGGCGACGTGCTTCATTCCGAGGATCTCACCATGCCCTGGCGCGAGGCGGACGAGGACGCCGAGGAAAAGGGCGTCGACGGCTACTACCAGACCCGCAACCGCGCCCGGCTCTCCAACGCCATGCGCGAGGGGTTTCGCGTGGTCCTGACAAACGACGAGCAGGGCATCCGCCTGCCGTTCACCTTGCGCGGCAGTTATGTCGCGATCGGCGCGGTGCCCTGCGACTGACGCAGGCCCGCGCGCCCGTCCCTCGGGGGCGGCCAGAGAAACCGGACAAGCCGCGCACCAACGCGCGGCGCCAGACAACAGGGAAAAGAGCATGACCAAGGTTATCAAGGGCGGCACCATCGTCACCGCCGACCGCAGCTTCGAGGCGGATATCCTGATTGAGGGCGAGACGATCAAGGAGATCGGCGAGGACCTGAAGGGCGACAAATACGTCGACGCCGAAGGGGCCTACGTGATCCCCGGCGGGATCGACCCCCACACGCATCTTGAAATGCCGTTCATGGGCACCACCGCCGCAGAGACCTTCGAGTCCGGCACCTGGGCCGCCGCCGCCGGCGGCACCACGATGCTGATCGACTTCTGCCTGCCCGGTGCGGATGGCTCGATCAAGAACGCGATCAACGAGTGGCACCGCAAGTCGGCGCCGCAGATCTGTTCCGATATCGGCTACCATATGGCCGTCACCGGCTGGAACGAGACCATCTTCAACGAGATGAAGGACGCCATCGACATGGGCGTCAACTCGTTCAAGCACTTCATGGCCTACAAGGGCGCGCTGATGGTCGAGGACGACGAGATGTTCGCCTCGTTCCAGCGCTGCAAGGAACTCGGCGGCCTGCCGATGGTCCATGCCGAGAACGGCGACGTGGTCGACCTGCTGCAGAAGAAGATGCTCGAGCAGGGCATTACCGGCCCCGAGGGCCACGCCTATTCCCGCCCGCCCGAGGTCGAGGGCGAGGCCGCCAACCGCGCCATCATGATCGCCGACGCCGTGGGCACGCCGCTCTATATCGTGCACGTGTCCTGCGAGCAGGCGCACGAGGCCATCCGCCGCGCGCGTCAGAAGGGGATGCGCGTCTATGGCGAGCCGCTGGCGCAGTTCCTGATCCTCGACGACAGCGAGTATCTGTCCAAGGACTGGGACCACGCGGCGCAGCGGGTGATGTCGCCGCCGTTCCGCTCGAAAGAGCATCAGGACGGCCTCTGGAATGGCCTCGCTGCCGGCTCGCTGCAGGTCGTCGCCACCGACCATGCCGCCTTCACCACCGAGCAGAAGCGGATGGGCCGCGACAATTTCTGCATGATCCCGAACGGCACCGGCGGGCTGGAGGAACGTCTCGCCGTGCTCTGGACCTACGGTGTCGAGACCGGCCGCCTGACGCCCGAGGAGTTCGTCGCCGTCACCTCGACCAACATCGCCAAGATCCTGAACATCTATCCCCGCAAGGGCGCGCTGGTGCCCGGCGCCGATGCCGATATCGTCGTGTGGGATCCGAAGATCTCCAAGACGCTTTCGGCCAGCAACCAGAAGTCGGTGCTCGACTACTCGGTCTGGGAGGGCATGGAGGTCAGCGCGCAGGCCCGTTACACCCTTTCGCGCGGCGACGTCATCTGGGCCTGGGGCCAGAACAGCCAGCCCCAGCCGGGCCGCGGCAAGTTCATCCCGCGCCCGGCGTTCAGTTCGGCCGCCAAGGCGTACTCGCAGTGGAAGGACCTGAACAGCCCCCGCAAGGTCGAGCGCGACCCGCTCAACATCCCGGCAGGGATCTGAGCCTCATGCGGCGCGCGTCCATCCGGGGCGCAAGGCCGGGATCAGGTCCCGGCCAGCGCCTCCAGCTCGGGCAGAAGCTCCACGCTTTCCTGCTCGTGCGGATCGGTGCGGGCGATGACGGCGACAGCCTCGGTGTCGCCGGTGTTCATCGGCAGGTGCGGCACGTCCGCGGGGATGTAGATCATGTCGCCCGGACCGACCTCCATCCGGTGTTCCAGCCGGTCGCCCCAGAGCATCGCCGCCGTGCCTTCCAGCACGTAGATCGCGGTCTCGTGGGTGACATGCTTGTGCGCCTTGGCGCGCCCGCCGGGCGGGATTCGCAGCAAGTGCATGCAGATGCCCTGCGCGCCGACAGTCTCGCGCGCGATGCCTTCGAAATAGTCAAATCCCTGCTTTCCGGCATACTGCCCCGAGGCCCGCATCTTGCGGCAGACGGGCTTGGATGATCCGGTCATGGCGGTATCCTCCCTGAGGAAAACAATAACAAGCGAGGACGGTTGTTGACACCTGAAACGGCCCCCCAGCCAGAAACTTCCCCCGTAACCGCGGCCCCGGTGATCCAGGCGCGCGACCTGTCGCTGACCTTCCAGACCGGTGACGGGCCGGTGCACGCGCTCAAGGACGTGTCGCTGGACATCGGTCAGGGCGATTTCGTCAGCTTCATCGGCCCCTCGGGCTGCGGCAAGACCACCTTCCTGCGGGTGATGGCGGATCTCGAACAGCCCACGGCGGGCAGCGTCACCGTCAACGGGGTCTCGCCCGAGGAGGCCCGCCGCGCTCGTGCCTACGGTTATGTCTTCCAGGCCGCGGGCCTCTACCCGTGGCGTACCATCGGCGGCAACATCCGCCTCCCGCTGGAGATCATGGGCATCCCGCGCGCCGAACAGGCCGAGCGGGTCAAGCGCGTGCTGGAACTCGTGGACCTCGCCGGGTTCGAGAAGAAATACCCCTGGCAGCTTTCGGGGGGCATGCAGCAGCGTGCCTCCATTGCGCGGGCGCTGGCCTTCGATGCCGACATCCTGCTGATGGACGAGCCCTTCGGCGCGCTCGACGAGATCGTGCGCGACCACCTGAACGAGCAGCTTCTGGCGCTCTGGGCGCGCACCGGCAAGACCATCGCCTTCGTGACCCACTCGATCCCCGAGGCGGTGTACCTGTCCACGAAGATCGTGGTGATGAGCCCGCGCCCGGGCCGGATCAGCGACGTGATCGAAAGCCCGCTGCCGCGCGAACGGCCGCTGGATATCCGCGACACGCCGGAGTTCATCGAAATCGCCCATCGCGTCCGCGAGGGCCTGCGCGCGGGGCACCTCGATGACTGAACTCGGGCATGCGGCTGCCGCCGGGATGCCTCCGGCGGGGATATTTGAGGAAAGTGGAAGGGGGGCACGATGAGTGACGTGGCCGCCCCCGGGGCCGGCGTCGGCAAGAGCGCCGCGCCCGGCTGGGCCGTCCGGCAGATGCGGGCACTGGGCCCCGTGCTGGCCGTCGTCGCCGGGATCCTGGTGATCTGGTACGCCGCCGTGCCTCCAATGAACATCCACTGGGCTGCCAACCGGGCCGCGCGCGCGGATGTCGCGGTCTCGACCCCCGAAGGCGTGTCGATCCGCAACGCAGGGGCATGGTCGCTGGTGCTGCGCAATCCGGGACTGATCCCCGCGACCTATTCCCAGGACAAGCCGCGCCTGCCCGCCCCGCACCAGGTGGCGGCGGAACTGTGGGCGACCACGGCGGGCCAGCCTGTCACCTCGAACAAGAGCTTGCTGCATCACGCGGGCATCACGTTGACGGCGACGCTGCTGGGCTTTGTCATCGGCGCGCTGGGCGGGCTGCTGCTGGCGGTGGGGATCGTCTACAACCGGGTGATGGACGCCTCGGTCATGCCCTGGGCGATCGCCAGCCAGACGATCCCGATCCTGGCGCTGGCGCCGATGATCGTGGTGGTGCTGAACTCCATCGGCATCACCGGGTTGATCCCGAAGGCGGTGATATCGGCCTACCTGTCTTTCTTCCCAGTGGTCGTCGGCATGGTGAAGGGCCTGCGCAGCCCCAGCGCGATCCAGACCGACCTGCTGCACACCTACAACGCCAGCAACTGGCAGGGGTTCTGGAAACTGAGGCTGCCCGCGGCGATGCCGTTCCTGTTCCCCTCGCTCAAGGTCGGCATCGCGGCCAGCCTTGTCGGCGCGATCATCGCGGAATTGCCGACCGGCGCGCAAGGCGGCCTTGGCGCGCGGCTACTGTCGGGCAGCTACTACGGGCAGACGATCCAGATCTGGTCGGCGCTGTTCGCAGCCGCCATCCTCGCCGCCGTGCTGGTGGGCATCGTCGGCGCGATCCAGACGGCGACGCTGAAACGCATGGGGTTCGGGCGATGACGGGGGCGAACGGACTGCTGGTCACTTCGGTCAGCGCGCTGGCGCTGGTCGCGCTGACACTGCTGCTGCTCGCCACCGGGGCCGAGGGCGCGGCCTTCGCCGCCGCGCTACTGGCTGCCGTGGCGCTGGTCGCCCTGATCGCGCACCTGGTGCGCCGGGGGCGGCGCGGGGTGCTGCCGCCGCTGCTGCTTGGCTTCATCATCCTGCTGCTGTGGGAGACCGGGGTCCGCGCCTTCGACGTGCCGGGCGTGATCCTGCCCTCGGTCAGCGCGATCCTGACCCGCATGGCCTCGAGCGCCCCGACCCTGTGGGAGGACTTCGTGCAGACCTTCCTGCGCGGCGCGCTGGGCGGCTATGTCATCGGCTGCGGTGCGGGCTTCCTCGTCGCGCTGATCGCCGACCGCACGCCCGCGCTGCAACGCGGCATCCTGCCAGTCGGCAATTTCCTCGCCGCCATGCCCATCGTCGGCACCGCGCCGATCCTGGTCATGTGGTTCGGTTTCGACTGGCAGTCCAAGGCCGCCGTTGTCGCGGTGATGTGCTTCTTCCCGATGCTGGTGAACACGGTGCAGGGGCTGGCGGCGGCCGAGCGGATGCAGAAGGACCTGATGCGGACCTATGCCGCCGGCTACTGGAAGACGCTGACCAAGCTGCGCCTGCCCGCCGCCGCGCCGTTCATCTTCAACGGGCTCAAGATCTGCACCACCCTTGCGCTGATCGGCGCTATCGTGGCCGAGTTCTTCGGCTCGCCGATCCGCGGCATGGGCTTTCGCATCTCGACCGAGGTCGGGCGCCTGGCGCTCGACATGGTCTGGGCCGAGATCGTGGTGGCCGCGCTGGCCGGCTCGGCCTTCTACGGGGTGGTCGCGCTGATGGAGCGTGCGGCCACCTTCTGGCACCCGTCGCAACGGCGGGCGCGGTAACGACAAGAAGACGTGCAACGCACGGATAAAAAGACGTGCAACAAGGAGAGTGAGAATGAAAAGACTGATCGCGACCGCCTTGGCGCTGGGGCTGACCGCCTCGGCCGCCGCTGCCCAGGACGAGGTGACGCTGCAGCTGAAATGGGTCACCCAGGCCCAGTTCGCGGGCTATTACGTCGCTAAGGACAAGGGCTTCTACGAGGAAGAGAACCTCGACGTCACCATCAAGTCGGGCGGCCCGGACATCGCGCCCGAGCAGGTGATCGCCGGCGGCGGTGCCGACGTCATCACCACCTGGATGGCCGCGGGCCTTGCCGCGCGCGAGCGCGGCGTGCCCCTGGTCAACATCGCCCAGCCCTTCAAGACCGGCGGCCTGCAGCTGACCTGTCTCAAGGAAACCGGCGTCGAGAGCCCGGACGATTTCGCCGGCCGCACGCTGGGTGTCTGGTTCTTCGGCAACGAATATCCGTTCTATGCCTGGATGGCACAGCTTGGGCTGGAGACCGACGGCGCCGACGACAACGGCGTGACCGTGCTGAAGCAGGCGTTCAACGTCGATCCGTTGCTGCAGGGGCAGGCCGACTGCATCTCGACCATGACCTACAACGAGTACGGCCAGGTTCTTGATGCGGGCTATACCGAGGATGATCTGGTGAACTTCAACTATCTCGAGCAGGGAATCGGGATGCTTGAGGACGGGCTCTACGTGCTGGAAGAGAACCTCGAGGACCCGGCCTTCGCCGACAAGATGGTGCGTTTCGTCCGCGCCTCGATGAAGGGCTGGAAATACGCCGAGGAGAACCCGGAAGAGGCCGCGCAGATCATCATCGACAACGATCCGACCGGCGCTCAGACCCTCGACCATCAGGTCTACATGATGGGCGAGGTCGCCAAGCTGACCGCAGGCAGCAACGGCGCGCTGGATCCGGCGGACTACGAGCAGACGGTCAAGACGCTGCTCTCGGCGGTGTCCGAGGACAACCCGGCGATCACCAAGGAGCCCGAGGGCGCCTGGACCCACGCCATCTCGGATGAGGCGCTTCAGTAAGCGCCACGCGGAACACATCGCGAAAATTGCATCAGGCCGGCCACAGTGCCGGCCTGTTGTGTCTCCGCTCACTCGTTTGCGCCGGGCGGTGCGTGTATCCTCCTGCAACCGGATTGGGGCCGGAACGGAGGAAGGATGGACGGCACGACTGCCGAAACCGGAATCGGAGCGCTGACGCGGCAGCTGCGGGCGCTCGGAATCGCATCGGGCGACACGATCCTGGTGCATGCCTCCTACCGCGCGCTGCGCCCGGTCGAGAACGGCCCCGACGGGGTGATCGACGCGCTGCTGGCCGCCGTCGGCTCCGGCGGGACGGTCATGATGCCCTCATGGACCGGCGACAACGATGCGATCTTCGACGCTGGCAGCACCGCGGCGGACGCGGACCTGGGCGTGATCGCGGACCGGTTCTGGCGCCGTTCGGGCGTGATGCGCGCGCGGCATCCGATGGCTTTCGCGGCGCATGGCCCGGCGGCGGTGCGGCTGCTGCGCGACAAGCTCGTGCTGCCTCCGCACCAGATGGCCAGCCCGGTCGGACGGCTTCTGCAGGTCGAGGGCAAGATCCTGCTTCTGGGCGTTGACCACGATGCCAACACCATGCTGCACCTTGCCGAATGGATCGCCGGCGTGCCCTATGCGCTTCCGCATCACATCACACTCGCCGACGATGCCGGTCAGCCGCGCCAGCGCACCTACCGCGAGCCGGACCATTGCTGCCAGCTGTTCCGGCAGGCCGGCAACTGGCTGCGCGCCGAGGGCAAGCAGACCGAGGGCGAGGTCGCGCATGGCACCGCCCGCCTGTTCCGTGCCTCGGACCTGATCGAGGTCGTGTTGCCGCGCCTGCGCCGCGATCCGATGGTGTTCCTGCACCGCGCCGATTGCCCGGAATGCCAGGCGGCACGCGACAGCGTCCCACCCGAATACCTCAGGCAACTGCCCTGAAGCGTCAGCCTCCCGAGACCACGCACTGGTAGCTGGAGCCGTCCGGATCGGGCTCGCGATAGGTCGCTTCGTCGCCCTTGATCCAAATCTCGCGCCCGAAGCTGCCGGCGTATTTCGAGCCCGAGGCGGTGCGCTCCAGCGTGCCGACGTCGATCTGGTCGCCGCGCTCGAAGCGCAGGCTCGGCAGTTCGGTGTCGAAATACATCGTAACCACTTCGTTCGCCGGGTTGCCGTCGCAGGCCCAGAAGGTCGTGACGGTCGGCTCCTCGAGCATCCAGGTCGCGACCAGCTCGGCCTCGCGGCGCTGGTACTGCCATTCGACGCAGGCGCGCGGATCGTCCGCCTTCCAGCACTCGTCCCGGCCGCCGATCCAGCCCCGCTGTGTCGCCCGCAGCGTGTCTTCGGCCTCGGCCGCCCCGGCATCGAGCCCCTGCACCGCCTCCAGCGCTGCCGCATAGCGCTCGGCGACGCGCCGGTCGAGCGCCGCCAGCGCGGCGTCGCCGCAGACCAACTCCTCCGCGCCGCTCTCGGCCTTGGCGCAGTCGAAGGACGGCCCTTCCTGCGCGTGGGCGGGAAGCGCGCACAAGGCGATCGCGATGAACGCATACGGTTTCATGAATGTCTCCAATCTGATCTGTCGTCAGACTAGCATGGATCCGCGGCGCGAGCGTGCCTCAGCCATTCCTCGGCCGCTTGCTGCCGAACGCACCCCACAGCAGCCAGGCCAGCACCGCGCCCACTCCGGCGCCGAACAGCCCCAGCACGATCATCATCGGAACGGTGATGATCGACAGCGCGACCATCATGCTCGCGACCTCGGCGAAGCCGCCGGGACCGTGATAGCTCATCGCGTCGATCAGCTGGATCGACTGGGCCACGGCCATTCCAAGGAAACCGCCAACCGCCATCCAGCAACGCCCGGCACCGGGCTTGGCCAGCACCCTGTGCACGATCACGGCTAGCGCGACGAACGGTATATCGGCCCAGATCGCGAAGGGGATCAGCAGCCCCGCGCCGCGACCCAGCGAAACCACCGGAACGCCCTGTATTCGCAACCACTCGCGAACGCCGATCCCCAGCAACACCGTCAGGATCAGCCCGCCCAGCAGGATGAAGCGGACCACGCGCCCACGGTCGCACCAGTTCGCAGACGGTTGGATCTCATCGCTCATTCTTCAAGCGTAAACGCGCCGCGTCCATCGCAGCCTTGATCCCGCTCAAATTGAAAGGGGCCGCGCGGCGTTAACGGCGCGGCCCCTCGATCAGCCAGGGATCAGGCGAAGAGGAACGAGTCCACCGCCGCATCCAGTGGGCTGCCATCTTGATAGGCCAGGTTGACGATGCGCGCGTCTTCGTCGCGGCCGGTGTCGGCCTCGTCATAGGCGGTCTCGGCGGTGGCGTGGTTGGCCAGCAGGTACTCGGCCAGCGCGTCCTGCTCGGTGCCGTCGTCGGCGAAGGTGGCGGCGCCGGTCTGCACGCCCTCCTGCTCCAGTTCCACGAAGTCGAAGTCCTCTGGGAACGGGTAGCCGTCGCCGCCGCCGATGTAGTTGCCCGCATCGTCGAAGCGCGGCGCGGCCAGGAAGCCCAGCGTTACCACGCCGTACTCGGCATCGCCGTTGACGATCTGCCCGTCGTCGACCAGCACCGCGCGCACGTTGCCGTCTTCGTCGACGAAGACGGCATCCTCGATCCGGCTGCCCGAGGCGGCAGTCGGGTCGAAGCTGAACTCGATCCCCGAGAGCTGCGAGAACTGACCGGAGACGCCGGGCAGGGCGCCCACACCGTGCTCCAGCAGGGCGACGATCTCGGCGCCGGTCAGCGTGCCGACCACGAGGTCGTTGTTGAACGCCAGCGTGGTCTGGATGTCGTACTGGCTGATGCCGCCCAGTGGTTTGACCACGGTGCCGTCGGCGTCCAGCACCGCTTCGTTCACGGTACGGATCGGCTCGCTGCCGCCGGCAGGCACGACGGTCTCGCCGATCGAGGCGCGGATGCCGCCGCCGTTCTTGATCGACAGCCAGATGTCATCGCCGTCGCTGAACATGGCATTGGCATAGGCCAGGTTCGCATCCGCGGTCAGGTTGCCGAGATTGGTCTCCTGTGTCCGCACGCCGTCGGTATCGTCGGCAGCGTCGGTGCCCGAACGATTGCCGTTCAGGTAGACGTTCGAAATGCCGAAGACGTTGCCCTCGGTCTCGAGGATCTGCGCCAGGATGCTGTCTGCGATCTCCTGGATCTCGGGGTCGATCAGGCCCTCGGCGCCCAACTCGGCCACGCCCTGATCGTCGGTCGCATAGGCGCCCGAGATATCCTTGTCGTAGCTGTCTGCGATGATGTTGCCATCCTCGTCGAAGTCGATGACCAGGCGGCCAACATATTTGTAGCTGCCGTCGGTGTTCACGACCGCGGTGGTGGTGCCGCCCGCGTTCTCGATAAAGATCGGATAGTCGCCCTGCTTGGTGTCGCCGTCGCGCAGGCGGTCGTTCTCGTCCAGAAGCCGGGTGTTCGAACCTCCGGCGACGATGATGTCGACGTTCTCCAGCCGTTCGGCCAGCGCCTGCTCGATCGAGATCTGCTGCATGTGCGCCAGCAGCACGACCTTGTTCATCGACGGATTTGCGTCCAGCAGCGCGTCGACCTCGGCCTGGAGGTTGGCGGCCAGCGCGTCCAGCTCGGCCTCGCTCGGGGTGCTGTCGGCCCAGGTCGGCAGCACGGTCACGCCGCCGGGGCTGGAGATCGAGCCGAGCGTCGGCGTGGTGGCGCCCACGACGCCGATCAGCTCGCCGCCGGTTTCCAGAACGGTCGATGAGGTGACGACGCCGCCCTGCGGCGCCTGGCCGCCGGCGACCGCCAGCGGCGCCAGGTTCGCGTCGGTCGAGAAGTCGAGGTTCGCCGACAGGTACGGAAACAGCGTGCCGTCGAAGCCTTCGGCCGCCGCGCCCGAGATCAGCCTGGCCAGTTCGGCGGCACCGAAGTCGAACTCGTGGTTGCCGAGCGCCATCGCCTGCACGCCCAGCTCGTTCTGGATCAGGATGTCGGCGATGCCACCCGCGCCGTAAACCGACGAGGAGGCGTCATAGAACAGGCCCGGGATGAACGCATCGCCCGAGGACAGGGTCAGCACGCCATCGGCGCCCACATCCTCGCCGCGCAGGGCATTCAGGATGGCCGAGAAGTACGGCGCATCCTCGACCGCGCGCGCCCCGGCTTCCTGGTCCGCGAAATGCAGCAGGTTCAGCGTGAAGATCGACGCCTCGTCGACCAGCGAGACGTCGGCGACCTCGTCGCTGCCAGCGATCGTGTAGGTGAATGAGATCTCGGCCACGTCCGCCAGCTTGACGATCTTGACCTCGCCGGTCGGCAGAACCTTTGCGACGGCGACGCGGTTGCCGTCCTCGTCCTCGATGAACACGGCGCGCTTGGACTTGGTAAGGTCGACGCCGTTGATCGAGGTGATGGCCGCGTCCGCGCCGTCATTCCCGGTCGGATCGACGTTCAGCACCTTGCCCGCGGTACGGATGTAGTCGTCCTGCGGTGCGGCCGGGGCCGCCTCGGCCTCGGTATCCTCAATGATCGGGAACGCGCCGAAGGGGGTATCGAAACCGTCGCCGCCGAAGGGCGAGTTCTTCCTGTTGAACGCCATGTCACTGACTCCGAATACAAGCATGAAGCCCCACCCGTATGGGCGGACAGCGCCTTGTCCGAGGCGGGCGTGACGCCGCGATGAAAGGAGGTTGAAGCTTTTGCTACGGCCCGGTTACGGACGTGGCTGAACGCGCGGAAAATGGCGTTAAGGAAGTTTTTACACTCTTTTCAGAAGCAATTCCATGGGCTTAAGGGGGGTTTCACGATGAAAACCCCCGATTTCATGCCTTTTCAGGGTGAGCCTCAGCGCCCCTCGACACGCCATGCAGCGAACAGAAGCGTGCCCGCCAGCAGCAACATCAGCCATCCCGGCGCCAGCGGGGTCAGGCGGAGGTCCTGCACGTCGAACGCCTCGCGGCGGACCAGCCCCAGCCAGCCACGGCCCTCGGCCGCGCGTCCCTCGCGGACCCGGCGCAGGTCGGGGGCGCCAGCCTCCTCGACCCGGATCGCCCCGCCCCCGGTGGCCCCGGCCAGCGGATCCAGCACGGCGGCCGTCGAGACCGGGTTCTCGAACTCCTTGGGCGCGGCGGGGCCGACGGCGGTCACGGTCTCGATCTCGCCCTCGGCCAGCCGGTAGATGCCATGCTCCTCGGCGGTGAACCGCGCCGACCAGGTGCCGGGCGCGACCTGCGCCAGTTGCAGCGTGCTCTCCTCGCCCGAGGGGCTTGTCACGGTGACGGTCCCGACCTCCTCGGCCAGCGTGCGGCGGGTGACGGTTACCTGCTCGCCCGAGGGCTCGGCGGTCAGCACTTCCTCCTCCAGCTCGGGCTCCTGCATCAGCCAGTGAGCCAGCCGCCGCAGCAGTTCCCGCTGCGGGCCGCCACCCTCGAAGCCGCGCGACCACAGCCAGGCGTGATCCGAAGCCAGCATTGCGATCCGCCCCTCGCCGGGCCGGTCCAGCACCAGCAGCGGCCGACCCTCGGGGCCTTCCATCACGGTGTTGCCGGTCGCGGCCTCCATCTCGATCAGTCGGAACCAACGGCCCCAGCCGGGGGTGCCATCCTCGCCTGCGGGACGCGGCGCGAAGACCTCCAGCCCGCTGGTGACAGGGTGCCGCGCGCCCACGTCCGAAATCCGGGGCACGTAGCCTTCCTCGAGCACCCGCGCCGTCGGGGCGGCGGGCAGCACGTCTCGAAGCGGCGTCCGGTAGAGGCTCTCGGCCCCCGCGAAAGCAGGCCCCGAGGCGATCAGCACCGCGCCGCCCTCGCGCACGTAGCGGCCGATGTTGTCGATATAGAGCGACGGCAGCACCCCGCGCCGCCGGTAGCGGTCGAAGATGATCAGGTCGAACTCGTCGACCTTCTCCATGAACAGCTCGCGCGTCGGGAAGGCGATCAGCGACAGCTCGAAGACGGGGACGCCGTCCTGCTTTTCCGGGGGGCGGAGAATGGTGAAGTGGACCAGGTCCACCGCCGAGTCCGATTTCAGGATGTTCCGCCAGGTCCGCTCGCCCGCATAGGGCTCGCCCGAGACAAGCAGCACCCGCAGCCGGTCGCGGATCCCGTTGATCGACACGATCGCCTGATTGTTGCGATCCGTCAGCTCGTCCTCAAGCGCGGGGGCGGTGATCTGCAGCACGTTCAGCCCGCCACGGTCGAGCTCCAGCGGCAGGGTCTGGGTGGTGTCGGTCTCGACCATGAACGCGACCGGCTCGCCACCGTTGATCGAGATTTCCAGCGGTGTCCGCGTCGGCAGGTCGGCAGGCGCGCGACCCAGGGTCTCGACGGTCAGGCGCAGCTCCACCGCCTCGCCGACGATGGCGAAAGCGGGGGCGGTTTCGATCTTCAGACGGCGATCCCATTCCGCCTCGCGCCCGGTCAGCACCGTGTGGACGGGGGCCGGAAACTCGGTCAGCGCCTCGGTGTCGTGGACCTGCCCGTCAGTCAGCAGGATCGCCCCAGCGATGCGGTCGGGCGACACCTCGGCGGCGGCTTCGGCCAGCGCGGACAGCAGCAGCGTGCCCGGCTGCGCGCCGTCGCCCACGGTGTCGGTGACCGAGATGCGGCGGATCTCCAGCGGCGCGGTCGGATCCGAGGCCAGCTCGGCCAGTTTCGTGTCCAGCTCGGCCTGCGTCGCCTGCATCTGCCCGGGGCGCACGTCGATGCCCTGGCTCGCGGTCTCGTCCGTCACGATGAACGCGATATCGGGCAGGTAGTTGCGGTCTTCCTGCCGCCAGCTTGGTTCGGCCAGCGCGACCAGCAGCACTAGCGCGGCCAGCGCTCGCAGCCACCAGCCAGTCAGTCCGCGCCAGAGCCCGAACGCCACCAACCCGGCGGACAGCACGGCCAGCGCCAGCAGCACCGGTAGCGGGATCAGCGGAGCGAAGGAGATCGTGCTTTCCATTCAGTTCCCCAGCCGTTCCAGCAGGGCAGGGACGTGCACCTGGTCGGATTTGTAGTTGCCGGTCATGACATGCATGATCAGGTTCACCCCGAAACGATAGGCCATCTCGCGCTGTTGCGCGCCACCGGTACCGCGTCCGACCGGGTACATTGGCGCGCCGCGCTCATCGATCGCCCAAGCAGCGGCCCAGTCGTTGGCGCCGATCACCACCGGGGTCACGCCGTCGTTGAGGTCGCGGAACGGCATGCCCTCGACTTCCTCGACATTCGGCGCGGCCTCGACCCAGACCTCGGAATTCGAGAACCGGCCCGGGAAATCTTGCAGCAGGTAGAAAGTCCGTGTCAGCACATGGTCCTGCGGGGCCGGCTCCAGCGGCGGAATATCCAGCTTGGCGGCCAGCTGTTGCAGCGTGCGGCCATTGGCAGTGCCCGCGCCAAGCCGCCCGCCGAGGTTGGCGTCGCGGGTGTCGAACAGGATCATACCGCCAGAGCGCAGGTACTCGTTCAGCTTGGCATAGGCAGCATCCGAGGGCGTCAGCTGCACGTCCGAGATCGGCCAGTAGAGGAAGGGAAAGAACGCAAGGTCGTCCTGTTCCAGGTTCACGCCAACGGGGTCCACCGGCTCGATCGCCGTGCGCCGGTTCAGGACCTGGCTCAGCCCGCGCAGCCCCGCCTCGGAGGTGGCATCGAGCGTGCGGTCGCCGGTGATGACATAGGCCAGCACCGTCTCGGTCGTGGCATAGAGCGCAAGCTCGTCGTCCGTCAGCTCCTGCGCGCGGGCCTGCGGGATGGTCAGCGCGACCGCCAGCAGGACAATTGCCCCTTGCGCGACGCGTGGGCCGGTCAGACGGCCTGAAAGCCAGAGTGTCGCCAGGATATCCGCCGCCAGCGCCAGCAGCGCCAGCGTCAGCAGCCAGGGCTTGAGCGGTGTTTCGGGTGCGACCTCCATGCTTTCGACGGTGATCCCGCCGGGCAGCGCGCCGATGGGCGCGATCTGGTCGCCCGTGCGGAACAGGTTCACCGCAACGGACCGGTCCCCCGAGCCATATACGCCCGGAGGCATCTCGGCCGAGGGGTGATCCTCGATCAGCCGCGCGCCGTCGATCCCGGCCAGAAGGCGCGGCTCGACCGGGGTGCCGAAGCCGTCGAGCACGGTTTGTGCTGTCCAGGTCTGGCCCGCCAGATCCTCGGCCGCCGGGCGGGCGACGCGGGCGCTGACGGCGAGACGTTCGAGCATCTGCACGAAGAGGCCCGACAGCGGCAGGCTGGACCATTCGGCGTTGGCGGTGACGTGGAACAGCACCACGCGCCCGTCGCCCTGCGAGCGCCCTGTGACCAGCGGCGTGCCGTCCTCGAGCGCGGCCAGCACGCGGTCGGGCAGGTTGGGATCGGGCTGTGCCATGACCTGGGAGGTCACGTTGACCTCGTCCGGCGTCTCGAGGCCGAAGAACGGACTGCCCTCGCGGAACGGGCGCAGGGCCTTGGGCGCGCCCCAGGACATTGCGCCGCCAACGCTGCGGCCACCGGCGCGCAGGCGCACGGGCAGCAACGGGTCTTCCTCCAGCTGTCCCTCGCCCGAGGCCGCAAGGCGCGGCCCCGCAAAGCGGACCAGCAGACCGCCGGATTCGATCCATTCGATCAGGCGCTCGCGTTCGGTTTCCGCGACCGCGCCGACATCGGCGAAGACGATCACGTCGGGCTGGGCCGAGAGGATATCGTCGAGCGGGGCCTCGATCAGGTCGGCGGAGTCTTCGAGCGCGGTGCGCAGGTAATGAAGCGGGTCGACTAGCCGCTGCGCCTCGCCCGCGTCGCCACCGGCCAAAAGCCCTACCTTGCGGCGCTTCAGCCCGTCATCGGCCAGCGCGACCGCCCCGGCCGAGCGTTCGCCCTGGATCGCCAGCCGTGTCACGCGGTTGCGAAGCTCCACCGGCAGGTCGAGGGCAACCTCTTTCACGGCGCTGTCGTCCGGCTCGAAGATGACGCGCTGCGCGCCCAAAACCCGCTCGATCCCCAGCGGGTCGGCGCCGATCGCGGCGATCTCGATCGAGCGGCCGGCCCCGCCCTCGGGGCGCAGCACCTCGGTCTTCAGCGCGCCGTCCGAGAAGCTGGGTGCGGTCAGCGCCAGTGGCGTGCGCGGATCGGCGATCATCCGCACCGCGCCACGGTTGGTCAGCGCGTCGAAGAAGGCCTGGTCGCCCTCGGTCGCGATGCCGTCGGTCAGCCAGACGGTCTCGAAGCCCTCGTCTTCTAACGTGTCCAACCACTGGGCGAACCCGGCGCGGTCCGGGCCCCAGGCCTGTGGGGCAAGGCCGACGATGCGGTTCGCCCACCCTTCGGCAGCGCGGAACGGCAGGCGCGGCTCGCCCGGGACCGGCTCGGCCAGAGACAGCAGCGCGGCGGGGCGGCCATCGCGGGCGGCCTGGTCCAGGATATCGGCGGCGCGGGCCTGCCGCTGCGCCCAGTCCGGCGCCGAGGCCCAGCCGCCGTCCATCAGCACCAGCACCGGGCCGGTGCCGCGCTCCCGCACGTCGGGGTTCAGCACCGGGTCGGCGAAGGCGAGGATCGCGGCGGCCAGCGCGCCCATCCGCAGTGCCAGCAGCCACCACGGCGTGCGTTCGGGCATCCGCTCGGGGTCTTTCAGGCCCAGCAGAAGGCGCACGCCCGGGAACAGGCGGCGGGCTGGGGCGGGCGGGACCGCGCGCAGCAGCCACCATAGGATCGGCAGCAGCACCAGTGCCGCAAGCAGCCAGGGCGCGAGGAAAGAGAGACCGCCGAGCGTCAGCATCTACCGCAGCCCCCCGATCGCCATGTAGAGCCAGAGCAGCGCCGCCCGCGGGCTTTCCGAGGTGCGGTGGATGGTGAACTGCCAGCCAGTGTTGCGGGCCACGTCGCGCAGCAGCTCGCGACGCTCGCCCAGCCGTTTGCGGTAGGCGTCGCGCAGGGCGCGGGCACGCTGGGTCTCGAACTCGACCGAGCCGCCGACCGAGCGGAAGATGGTGCGCCCGTCGAAGGGGAAATCCTCTTCGGTGTCGTCGACGATCTGAAGGAATACGCCGGTGACGTTGTTCTGCGCGGCGTGGGCGAGGGCCGGGAAGACCTGCTCCTTGTCGCCCATGAAGTCCGACAGGAACACCGCCCGCCCGCTGGAGCGGTACTGCGCCTGCGGCGGCTTGCCGTAGTCGGGGCGCTCCTCGCGGTCCTGCGCCAGCTCCATCGCGATACGGTTGAGCTGCAACTCGCCGGTGCGGGGCTGCGCCGCGTCAGTGCCCAGCAGCGAGACCCGCTCACCCGCCTTCACCAGAAGCACGGCCAGCGCCAGCGACAGCAGCCGGGCGCGCTCGGCCTTGGTGAACTCGGATCGCTCGCCCTTGTAGTCCATCGCCAGCGCGTCGTCGCACCAGATCGAGACCGTCTGCGCGGCCTCCCATTCCTTCTGGCGGATGTACTGGATGTCGGACCGGGCCGAGCGGCGCCAGTCGACCTGGGTCAGCACGTCGCCGGGCACGGCGCGGCGGTATTGCCAGAAATTCTCGCCGATGCCGGCGCGCCGGCGGCCGTGGACGCCGAAGGCCACGGTCATCGCCAACCGCTCGGCCTCGGCCAGCAGTGGCGGCAGCGAACCGCCGACCTTCTCGGCGTCGCCGCGAAGACGCGTGGCGCGGCTGGCGGTGCTTTCGGTCACGCGGCAATGTCCGTCTCAAGCGTTTCGCGCACCAGTTCGGCGATCACCTTGTCGAGCGTGCGCCCGGCGGCGCGGGCGGCGAAGGTCAGCGCCATGCGGTGCACCAGGATCGGGTGCGCAAGCGCCGCGACGTCGTCGACTGAGGGCGCCAGCCGTCCGTCCATCAGCGCCCGCGCGCGAACCGTCAGCATCAGCGCCTGCGCGGCACGGGGGCCGGGACCCCAGGCGATTTCGTCCTTCACCAACGCGCTGGTGTCCTCGGTATCCGGACGGGCGGCGCGCACGAGGTCGAGGATCCGCTCGACCACCTGCTCGCCTACCGGCATGCGGCGAATCAGCGCCTGTGCCTTGAGCAGCCCGGCGGCGTCGAAGACCTGTTCGGCCTGCGCATCCTCGGAGCCGGTGGTGGCCAGCAGGATGTTCCGCTCGGCCTCGCGGTCCGGGTAGCCCACATCGATCTGCAGCAGGAAGCGGTCAAGCTGTGCCTCGGGCAGGGGATAGGTGCCCTCCTGCTCGATGGGGTTCTGGGTTGCGAGCACGTGGAAGGGCCGGTCCAGTTCGCGCTCGGCCCCGGCGATGGTCACGCGCTTTTCCTGCATCGCCTGCAGCAGCGCGGACTGGGTGCGGGGGCTGGCGCGGTTGATCTCGTCGGCCATCAGAAGCTGGCAGAACACGGGCCCCTGGATGAACTTGAAGGTCCGGCTGCCATCGGCGCCGGTCTCGAGCACCTCGGCGCCCAGAATGTCCGAGGGCATCAGGTCGGGCGTGAACTGCACCCGGTTGGCGTGCAGGCCCATGACGGTGCCCAAGGCCTCGACCAGGCGCGTCTTGGCCAGACCCGGCGCACCTACCAGCAGCGCGTGACCGCCGCAGAGAAGCGCGTTCAGCGTCAGGTCCACGACCTTTTCCTGGCCGATCACCCGGCGCGACAGCATCTCGCGGGCGCGCGACAGCGAGGCGGCGGTCGCCTCCATCGCCGCGATCATCTCGCCATTGTCTTCCGCGACGGGGTCGGTCATGTGAGGCTCCTGTAGATGGGGCGTCTGGCCCGGGCTGCCTTATGCATGGCTGCCTGTTGCGGGGCCGCCTGGTTCAAAGCTAACGTTTCGGCCGGAAAGGGCAATGATGGCCAACTCTGCTGAGCCGATTGTGAACCAAGCGCCGCCGATGCGGAAGGGCCTGCCGTGCTGACGCTCGACGCAGGCCGTATCAAGCGCGTGCAGTGGAACGCGGTGCCCTACCACAAGCGGCGCGTCGTGTTCCTGATCACCCCGAAATGCGGCAATTCGGCGATCAAGACGGCGCTCATGCAGGCCCAGGGCGAGGAAGACCCCCGTCACGTCCACAAGCGGACGGAAACCTGGAGCCCGGCCGAGATCGCGAAATCCGGCTATCGCGGTATCGCCGTGGTGCGGAACCCTTACGCCCGGGCGGTCTCGGTCTGGCACGAGAAGATCGTGCGCGGCAGCGGCGGCGGGGTGCAGAAATATGCCGGCGTCGCCTTCGGCCAGTCCTTCGAGGAGTTCCTGCGCGCCATGCAGAAGGTCGGCGAGCGGGGGAATCGGCACATCCGCTCGCAATGGGTGGGCATGTACCACCGCGGGCGATTCCTCGCCGACCGGGTGATCCGGCTGGAGGAGCCCGAGGGCTGGGAGGCGCTGCGGCAGGACATTCCGGAGTTGCCCACGCTGCCTGTGCTGAACGCCTCCAACGCGCCGGATTGGCGCGAGGTCTGCCGCGGCGAGGCGCAGGAACTGATCCTGCGCCGCTGGGGGCGCGATTTCGACGAGTTCGGATATCCGCGCGATCTGCCCTAGCGAGCGGCGCTGCGTGCGCTAGGCTCAGGGGCAAGCGACGTTGAAGGGAGCGACATGAGCGACGCGCCAGACAACAGCAGGACGACCCCCTCGGCCGAGGGCATTGCCGCCTCGGCCCGCGCCGCCAAGGGGCGTGGCCCCGCGCCGGTGCACCTGTGGAACCCGCCGTTCTGTGGCGATCTCGACATGCGGATTGCGGCGGACGGGACGTGGTTCTATCTCGGCACGCCGATCGGGCGGAAACCACTGGTGAAACTGTTCTCGTCGATCCTGAAGCGCGAGGGCGACAGCTATTTTCTGGTCACACCAGTCGAGAAAGTGGGCATCACCGTCGATGACGCGCCCTTCGTGGCCGTGGACTTCACCGCCGAAGGGCAGGGGCAGGCACAAGCACTGACCTTCCGCACCCACGTCGACGACGAGGTGCCCGCGGGGCCCGAGCATCCCATCGACGTGCGCCGCGACCCCGAGACCGACGAGCCCCGGCCCTACGTGATGGTCCGCAACGACCTTTGGGCGTTGATCGACCGCAAGAGCTTCTACCGGCTGGTGGAACTGGGTGCGCCTGCGGATGTAGACGGCGAGGCCTGGTTCGGCGTCCACTCGCGCGGCAGCTTCTTTCCGATCATCCCCGAGGCGGAACTGAACGTCTAGGCGAACGGGTCCTCGGGATAGCCGACGCCCGCAAGGTACAGCCCGTCCGGCGGGCTGACCGGCCCGCAGGCGGCGCGGTCGCGGGCCTGCAGCGCCTTGCGCACGTCGTCCGGCGTCCAGGCCCCTGCGCCGACTCGCTCCAGCGTGCCGACGAAGCTGCGTACCTGGTTGTGCAGAAAGCTGCGGGCGCGGACGTCGAAGCGGAACTCCGTGCCGTCGTGCCGCTCGACGGCGGTGACGTCCAGCCGATCGAGCGTGCGCACCGGGCTGTCCGCCTGGCAGATCGACGAGCGGAAGGTGGTGAAATCGTGCCGCCCCAGTAGCTGTCGGGCGCCCTCCTGCATCGCGTCTAGATCCAGCTTCTGCCGCACATGCCAGACCTTCCCCCGCTCAAGCGCCAAAGGGGCGCGGCGGCGCAGCAGCCGGAACAGGTAGCGCCGCTCGGTCGCCGAGAACCGGGCGTGGAAATCGTCTGCGACCCGCACGGCCTTCAGGATCGAAACGGGGGCAGGGCGGACATGGTGGTTCAGTGCCTCGGACAGGCGGAACGGGTCCCAGTCGCGGGGCAGATCCAGGGTCGCCACCTGTCCCAGCGCGTGAACGCCCGCGTCGGTGCGCCCTGCGGTGGCGATGGTCACGGGTTCGGGTTCCAGCCGGGTCAGCGCGTCCTCGATCGTGCCCTGCACGCTGGGCAGGTGCGACTGGCGCTGCCAGCCGTGGAACGGCGCTCCGTCATATTCGATCAGCAGGGCGTATCTGGGCATGGGCTGCCCCTAGCGCCCGGCGCGGCGCTTGCCAAGCCCTCGAAATGACGGGATGCCTTGGCTATATCGAAAGGGCCGACCACAGGGGAATGCATGGCCCGACTATCCGATCTGACCGACAGCATGGGCCGCGCGCTGGAATCGGCGCAGGCGCGCACCGAAGAATTCCTGTTCGAGCCGACCCTGCGGCTGGGCGTCACCGGTCTGTCGCGCGCGGGCAAGACGGTGTTCATCACCTCGCTGGTGGCGAACCTGCTGAACCCGGGGCGGATGCCGCAACTGGCCGCGCAGCGCGACGGGCGCCTGCTACTGAGCTTCCTGCAGCCGCAGCCCGACGACGACTTGCCGCGGTTCGGGTACGAGGATCATCTGACCCAGATGACCGGGCCGAACCCGCAGTGGCCGGATAGCACGCGGCACGTCTCGCAACTGAGGCTGTCGGTGCGGGTGCGGCCGACCGGGTTCCTGACCGGCTTCACCGGCCCCCGCACAGTTCACATCGACATCGTGGATTATCCGGGCGAGTGGCTGCTGGACCTTGCCTTGCTGAACCTCGACTACGCCGAGTGGTCCGCCCAGGCGCAGGCCCTGGCCGAGACGCCCGCCCGTGCAGGCGCCGCCGCGCCTTGGCTCCAGGCTGTGCAGGGCGTGGACGCTGCGGCGACGCTGGACGAGGGGCAGGCGCAGGGCCTCGCACGGGCGTTCACCGAATACTTGCACTGCGCCAAGGACGCCGGGTTTTCCGGCTGCGCACCTGGCCGGTTCCTGCTGCCGGGCGAGATGGAGGGCTCTCCCGCGCTGACCTTCGCACCCCTGCCACGCCCCGAGAAACCCGGCCGCGACAGCCTCTGGACCGAGTTTCGCCGCCGGTTCGAGGCGTACAAGCGGCTGGTCGTGAAGCCCTTCTTCCGGGACCATTTCTCGCGCATCGACCGCCAGATCGTGCTGGTGGACGCGCTGGGCGCGATCGCCGCCGGCCCCCCGGCGGTCGAGGATCTGCGGGTCGCCATGGCCGACATCCTGCACGCCTTCCGGCCAGGCCCGAATAGCTGGTTGAGTTCCATCATGGGCCGGCGGGTCGAGAAGATCGCCTTCGCCGCCACCAAGGCAGACCATCTGCACCACACCCAGCACCCCGCGTTGACTTCGATCATGGAGGCGCTGGTCGCCGACGCCCGCGCCCGCGCCGCTTACAAGGGTGCCAAGACCAGCAGTTTCGCCATCGCCGCCCTGCGCACCACGGTCGAGCAGACCATGACCCGCGACGGCGAGGACTACGCCTGCGTGCGCGGCGTGCTGGAGAGCACCGGGCGCGAGGCGGCGCTCTATCCGGGCAAGCTGCCCGAGGATCCGGCGATGCTTCTGAACCCCGCTCGGCAGGGCGCCGGGGAGTGGCTGGACGCCGACTACGACATCATGGCCTTCCGCCCGCCCAAGGGCGCGATGGGACAGGGCATGGGGCCGCCGCATATCCGCCTCGACCGGGTGGCGGAATTCCTGATCGGGGACCGGCTGTTGTGATCCCGCTGGCGCTCTTCCCTCCCAGGCTGCGGCCTGCACGCCCTGGTGACGCCCCGGCCTGCGCCGCTATCCTGCGCCATTGGGTCGACGAGACGCCCTGGTACGCGACGGCTCACCCGCCGCAGGCCGACACGCCTTTCGTCGCGCGCAAAATCGACGCCGGGGCGGTCACGGTCGCCGAACGACGCGGGCAGGTCGCAGGCTTCCTGGCGCTGGAGGGGGATTACGTCTCCTGCCTCTATATCGACGGCGCGCACCGCGGCCGTGGCCTCGGGCATCGGCTGCTGGAGCGCGCCAAGCGGCAGCGCGACCGGCTCAGCCTCTGGACCTTCCAGGCCAACGCCGCCGCTCGCCGCTTCTACGAGCGCGAGGGCTTCGTGGAGCACCGGCGCACAGACGGGCGTGACAATGACGAGGGGCTGCCGGATGTCGAATACGTCTGGCAGGGCAAGGAGGCACAATGAGCGGCAAGGACCAAAAGCCTCGCGGCCCGATCCTCTTCGAGGGCGACGCGCTGGAGCCGGGCGCGCCCAGCGTGGCCGAAGCGCCGCCAGTGCCCGAGCCGGACGCGCCGCCGCCGCAGGGTGCCGCGATGAAGCGCGCCACGGGCCTCGCCGCGCGCCGCGCGGGCTTCGGCACGCTGGTGCTGGGGGCG
This sequence comes from Halovulum sp. GXIMD14794, assembly GCF_054457455.1. Classification (NCBI taxonomy): domain Bacteria; kingdom Pseudomonadati; phylum Pseudomonadota; class Alphaproteobacteria; order Rhodobacterales; family Paracoccaceae; genus Halovulum; species Halovulum sp. GXIMD14794. Next base: position 280,545 of record NZ_JBTLNF010000008.1, read on the forward strand.
CTCGGCGCGCTGGTCAGCCTGGCGCTGGGCGTGGCGGCCTGGGATTTCGTGATGAATCTGCTGTCGCGGAACGCCGTGCTTGGGAACGTCGCGCTGGCGCTGGTGCTGATCGTTCTCGTCGGCCTGCTGGCGATCTGCCTGCGGGAACTGGCGGCGATCCTGCGCCTCTCGCGGCTTGGCAAGGTGCAGGCGCGCGCGGCCGATCCGCTGGCACGCAGCGACCGGACGAAGGCCGCGCAGGTCTGCGATGACATGCTGAATCTCTATGCGGGCCGGGACCAGTTGCGTCTGCCCGCAGAACAGCTCGCCGCCCGGCAATCCGAGATACTCGACGCCGACGCGCTGATGGATGCGACCGAAACTGCGCTGATGACCCCGCTCGACGCCGCCGCACGGGCCGAGGTCGAAAGCGCTGCCCGCCAGGTCGCGGCCGCCACCGCGATGGTGCCGCTTGCGCTGGCCGACGTGATCGTCGCGCTGACCGCCAACCTGCGGATGATCCGCCGGATTTCGCAGGTCTACGGCGGGCGCGGCGGCACGCTCGGCTCGTTCCGGCTGCTGCGCACGGTGGCGCAGCACCTGATCGCGACCGGGGCCGTGGCCGTGGGCGACGACATGCTGGGCTCGATCGCCGGGGGCGGAGTGATGTCGAAGCTCTCGCGCCGCTTTGGCGAGGGGATCATCAACGGCACGCTGACAGCCCGGGTCGGAATTGCCGCGATCGAGGTCTGTCGCCCGATGCCGTTCGCTACGCTGCCGCGCCCGCGCACCACCCGACTGGTCCAACGTGCGCTCTCGGGCCTATTCGGCGGCTGAAGCCCCGGGCGCGCGCCCGCTTTCTTCATCCCCCAAATACTCCCGCCGGAGGCGTCCGGCGCCAGCCACCACCTGCGCCTCTGCATTGCAAGCGCCCACACCAGCCGCCAAGATCGCATACCGGGCAAGGAAGGGCAGACATGGATATTATGTTGGGCGTTCTCGGGCTGGCCTATCTGCTTGGCCTGCCGGTCGCGGTGATTATTCTGCTGGTGCGCACCGGCGCCCAGCAGAGGCGGATCGAGGCGCTCGAGCGTGGGCAGACGCGCGTCGAGGCCATCGATCATGGCGCGCCGCGTACCGAGACGGCGCAACCACGCAAACCGGCTGATGAGCTGGCGACCCTCCCGCCGGATAAACCATTCGTGCCGGTGGCGCCCGCTTCGGAGCCGGTGTCTCCTCGTAGTGAAGTACTCGAGCAACCCCGCCCGGAAATCGTCACCGAAAGCCCGCCACGCGCCTTCGTCTTCCGCGAGGAGCGCCTTGCCGCCGTGGGCCAATGGCTGCACGCCAACTGGTTCCTCGCTGTCGCGGCGCTCTCCCTCGCGCTCGCGGGCGTGTTCCTTGTCCAGTATGGGATCGAGACCGGGTTGCTGACTCCGGCCATGCGCGTGCTCGGTGCCATCGTGCTGGGCCTCGCGCTGATCGGCGGCGGCGAGTGGATGCGTCGCCGGGGCGCCGAGGATGACCACGCGACCGCCTTCCTGCCCCAGACCTTCGCGGGCGCGGGGCTGGTGTCGGTCTTCGCAGGCGTGCTGGCGGCGCGGCAACTCTACGGGCTGATCGGTGCCGAAGTGGCTTTCGCCGGGCTTGCCGCAACCGGCGCGGGGGCGCTCCTGCTCGGCTGGTTCCACGGCCCTTTCCTCGCTTGCGTCGGCCTGCTCGGCGCTTTCGCCGCGCCTTTCCTCGTGGGCGGCGAGGCCGAAGACCCGTCCTGGCTCTACGGTTACTTCGCGCTGGTCACGGTCGTTGGGCTCGGGATCGACGCCGCGCGGCGCTGGGCCTGGGTCTCGGTGCTGTCGCTTGTCCTTGGCTTCGGCGCCGCCAGCCTTCTGGCGATGGCCGAGGGCGGCGGCGCGGCGCAACTGGGCTTCGCGCTGGTCGCCGCCGGGGCCGCTGCGGCGATCCCGGTCTGGCGCATGGTCCCGGACCAGGGCGGCGAGACGGTAACCGGCAGCCTGATCCGGCTGTTCATCCCTGCCGAACCTCTCTGGCCCGAGTTCCCCACGCGGCTTGCCTTTGCCGCGATGGCGGCGGCAAGCGTCGTTGCAATTTGGGTCGCCGGAGAAGGCCCCGTCGAGTTCTGGGCGGCCTGCGCAGCCCTCGGCGCGCTCTACCTGCTGGCCGCGGTCTGGTTGAGGCAGGCGCCAGGCCTCGCCGACCTGCCCGCGTTGCCGCTGGCGGCGTTCTGGGCGGTACTGGTCCTTCAGGCGGTCGATGGGACCGAGGTCTTCCGCGCCTTCACCGGCTGGACGCTGCCTGAGACGGATCAGGAAGCGATGCCGCCCCTGACCGCCAGCATCCTTGCTGCCGGTGCGCTCGCCGCGAGCCTCGTGGCGGGCTGGCGCGCAGCGATTCCGGGCCGTTTCAGCGTGCCCTGGGCCTTCGGGGCAGCGCTGGCCGGACCCGTCGCGCTGATTGTGCTCGAGGCGCTCTGGCACCCGGCAACGATCCTCGGCGGCTATCCCTGGGCGCTGCACGCGGTCGCCGCCTCGGTGCTGCTGACCGTGCTGGCCGAGCGCCATGCCCGCGCGCAGGGCGGGCCGGGGCTGGGCGTCGCGGTTCTGGCGATGGCGGCGATGGTGATGCTGAGCCTCGGCGCGGTTGTCGTCTTCACCAAGGCCGCGCTGACCGTGGCGCTTGCAGTGATGGTGCTCGTCTCGGCGCTCCTGGACCGCAGGTTCGACATGCCGCAGCTGGGCGTCTTCACCGCCCTCGGCGTGATCGTCGCGGGCTGGCGGCTGGTGCTGGACCCCGGCTTCGACTGGGCGCTGGATGCCGGGCTGGCCGAGGTTCTGCTGGCCTATCTCGGCACGCTAGCAATGTTCGGCGCGGCGCTGGTCGCGGTGCGGGAACGGGGCCGGGCGCGGCTGGTGGTCTATCTCGAATCCGGCATCTGGCTGGCGGGCGGGGTCTTCGCCTCGGTCATGCTGGGCCGCTGGTTCGGTGGCGACGAGGGGTTCTGGTACGCCTCGCTCTACGGGTCGATCTGGCTGATCGTGGCGTTGGCGCAGCTTCACCGCGCGGGGCTTGGCGGGGTGTTGAAACCGCTGCGCTATCTTCTGGCCGTTGTCGCGGGCGGGCTGGCCGTGCTGCTCTACGGGCTGTCGCTGACGCTGCTGCACCCGGTCTGGGGCTGGTCTCCCGACGGTGTTCCGGGGCCGTGGGTCTTCAACACGCTGCTGATCGCCTATGCGCTGCCGGGGCTGCTGCTGTTGGTGGGGGCGCGCTGGCTCGACAAGCAGCCGCGCCTGCTGCGCCGCGTGCTGGCGAGCCTCGGCGTAGCGGCGCTGGGCCACTGGCTGGCGCTAGAGATCCGGCACATCTGGCGCGGTCCGGACCTCGATCTGCCCGGCGTGACGGACCCGGAGCTCTACTCCTACACCCTCGCGCTGCTGCTGGTCGCCGCCGGGTTGATGGGGCTGGCGCTGGCGAAGCGTTCGGCCATGCTGCGGCGGGTCGCGCTGGTGGCGGTGGGGCTGACCATCGCCAAGGTCTTCCTGATCGACATGAGCGGGCTGACCGGGCTGATCCGCGTCGTCTCGTTCCTCGGTCTCGGCCTGTCGCTGGCGGGGCTGGCGATGCTCAATCGCTGGATGGACGCGGCCTTCGCCGCGGACGCTCCGGAGGGCCCGCCGAAACCCCCCGATCCGCAGGGCGAAAGCGGGGTGGACGGACCCTGACCCCAGCCCTATAAGCATGGCCCATGCGGACCATTTTCGGCATCGCCATTCGAATTACTGGCCCGGCCCTCGCTTCCTGAGGCGCCGGGACCAAGGCGTAGGAGACTCGCCGCGCCGACCTCGCCAGATACCCCCGAAGATCCGACCGACGGAGAGCGCGACATGTGCGCCGATACGCCCGACTACAAAGACACGCTGAACCTTCCGACCACCGAATTCCCGATGCGCGCGGGCCTGCCCAAGCGCGAGCCCGAATGGCTCGCCCGGTGGGAACGCCTCGGCGTCTATGACCGCCTGCGCGAGACCGCGGGCGCGCGCAAGCCCTTCATCCTGCACGACGGCCCGCCGTATGCGAACGGGCACCTGCACATCGGCCACGCGCTGAACAAGACGATCAAGGACATGATCGTGCGCAGCCACCAGATGATGGGCTTCGACTCGCGCTACGTGCCGGGCTGGGATTGCCACGGCCTGCCGATCGAGTGGAAGATCGAGGAGCAGTACCGCGCCAAGGGCAAGAACAAGGACGACGTGCCGGTCGTCGAACTGCGCCAAGAATGCCGCCGCTTCGCCGACCACTGGGTCGGCATCCAGCGCGACGAGTTCAAGCGCCTGGGCATCACCGGCAAATGGGACGATCCCTACCTGACGATGGACTTCAACTCCGAGGCGGTGATCGCCGAGGAGTTCATGAAGTTCCTGATGAACGGCAGCCTCTACCAGGGCTCGAAGCCGGTCATGTGGTCGGTGGTCGAGAAGACCGCGCTGGCCGAGGCCGAGGTCGAGTATCACGAGCATCAGAGCCACACGATCTGGGTGAAGTTCCCGGTGGTGAAGGCCGCGCACGGCCCCAGCCCGCTGGACGAGCCGGACGATTTCGTCGGCTTCGGCTCGGACCTGCTGGTCGAGCAGCTGATGGCGGCCAAGGTGGTGATCTGGACCACGACCCCCTGGACCATCCCGCAGAACCGCGCGGTCTGCTTCAACCCGGACCTGTCCTATGGCCTTTATCGCGTGGTCGAGGCCGCCGAGGACAACTGGGCGAAGACCGACGACACCTACCTGCTGGCCGACCGGCTGGCGGACGACGTCATGGAGAAGGCCCGCGTCACCAAGTGGGAGAAGGTCCGCGACGTCTCGGCCGACGAGCTGGAGCGGATCACCTGCGCGCACCCGCTGCGCGGCGTGGACGGCGGCAACGGCGAGTGGGATTTCGACGTGCCCATGCTTCCCGGCGATCACGTTACCGATGACGCTGGGACCGGCTTTGTGCACACCGCGCCCAGCCACGGTGCGGACGACTACGTGATCGGCCAGAAACATGGTCTGCCGATGACCTACAACGTGCTCGAGGACGGCAGCTTCCGCGCTGACCTGCCGTTGTTCGGCGGCGCAGTGATCTTCGATCACAAGGGCAAGGAGAAGGACGCCAACAAGCGTGTCATCGACAAGCTCGCCGAGGTTGGCGGTCTGATCGCACGTGGCCGGGTGAAGCATTCCTACCCGCACTCGTGGCGCTCCAAGGCCCCGCTGATCTTCCGCAACACGCCGCAATGGTTCGTCGCCATCGACAAACCGCTCGACGACGGCCACGGAGAGCTGGGCGAGACGATCCGCAAGCGCGCGCTGCACTCGATCGACCGGCTGGTGAAGTGGACGCCGCAAAGCGGGCGCAACCGCCTGTTCTCGATGATCGAGACTCGCCCCGACTGGGTGCTCAGCCGTCAGCGCGCCTGGGGCGTGCCGCTGACCTGTTTCGTAAAGAAGGGCGCCAAGCCTGACGACGCGGACTTCCTGCTGCGCGATCCGGTCGTGAACGCCCGTATCGCCGAGGCCTTTCGAGCCGAGGGCGCGGACGCATGGTACGCCGACGACGCCAAGGCGCGCTTCCTGGGCAATGACTATGACCCCGAGGACTGGGTGCAGGTCTATGACGTACTCGACGTCTGGTTCGACAGCGGCTCGACCCATGCGTTCGTGCTGCGCGACCGCGAGGACGGTGCGCCGGACGGCATCGCCGATGTCTACATGGAAGGCACCGACCAGCATCGCGGCTGGTTCCACTCGTCGCTGCTTCAGGCCTGCGGCACGACGGGACGCGCGCCCTATCGCAACGTGGTGACCCATGGCTTCACGCTCGACGAGAAGGGCGAGAAGATGTCGAAGTCCAAGGGCAACACGATCGTGCCCGAGGAGGTCATCAAACAGTACGGCGCCGATATCCTGCGGCTTTGGGTGGCGCAGACCGACTACACCGCCGACCAGCGCATCGGCCCCGAGATCCTGAAGGGCACCGCCGACAGCTATCGCCGGCTGCGCAACACCATGCGCTTCATGCTTGGCAACCTCTCGGGCTTCACCGAGGCCGAGCGCTTGCCTGAAGCCGAGATGCCGGAACTCGAGCGCTGGGTGCTGCACCGGCTGGCCGAACTGGATGAGGCGGTCCGCGAGGGCTATGCCGCCTTCGACTTCCAGGGCGTATTCCAGAAACTGTTCCAGTTCTGCACGGTGGACCTCAGCTCGGTCTATTTCGACATCCGCAAGGACGCGCTCTACTGCGACGGCGCGGACAGCATCCGCCGCCGCGGCGCGCGGACCGTGCTGGACCTGCTGTTCCACCGGCTGACCACCTGGCTTGCGCCGATCCTGCCCTTCACCATGGAAGACGTCTGGCTGGATCGCTTCCCGGGCGAGGACAGCTCGGTGCATCTGCAGGATTTCCCTGCCACGCCCGAGGGTTGGCTGGACGCGGACCTCGCGGCCAAGTGGGATACCGTGCGCCGGGTGCGCCGGGTCGTCACTGGCGCGATGGAGGTGCAGCGCCGCGAAAAGGTCATCGGCGCCAGCCTCGAGGCGGCTCCGTTCGTCCATGTCGCGGATCCGGCGGTGCGCGCGGTGCTCGAATCGGTTAGCTTCGAGGACGTCTGCATCACCTCGGCCGTGACGGTCTCGGGTGATCCCGCCCCCGCTGACGCGTTCGCTCTGCCGGACGTTGATGGCGTGGCGGTCGTGTTCGCACCTGCCGAGGGCGAGAAATGTCAGCGTTGCTGGAAGATCCTGCCGGACGTCGGCACCCACGCGCACCCGGGCGTCTGCGCCCGCTGCGACGAGGCGCTATCGTGAACCTGCTCGCCGCCCTGATCTACGTGGGCGGCCTGATCGGCGGGGCGCATGCGCAGGACGCACGCGCCCCGATCCCTTCGGCCTGCGCGGCGCTGGAAGACAGCGGTGCGACCGAGTCGCTGGGCCCTGCGGTGGCGTTCAAACCCGCGACCGGCGTGGACACCACGGTGCTGCGCCTTGACCAATGCCGCGCCTCTGCGCCCGAGGGGGCGCCGGCGGTTTCCCTTCTGGTCCGCCAGATCGACGCGCCGCGGATGCGCAGCGTTTCCGAGCAGATGGAGCGGTATATCGATGCCGACGGGCGCGGTGCGGCGCACGAGCGGCTGGACCTCGGTGACGGCGCGCTGTGGTTTCAGGACCTTGCCCAGCTTGCGGTCTGGCACCGCGACGGCGCGACAGTCTTCGTGCTCACGGTGGTTGGCGAGGATCCGCGCGCCCTCGCCGAACAAGCGGCGCGAGCCCTGCTCAAGACTTACCCGTAAGCTTTCAGGCGGCCCGGCGCTCGGGCACGATCTGCTGCGCGATCCCCGCGCTCAGCAGGTAGAGACTGCTCGCCACAAGCGCCACGGTCGCGATCGCGGGCGCGTCGAAAGAGAGCCACGCCTCCCACACGGCGGCGCCGGACCAGACCGCCATTGCGGCAAGGTTCGCAGGGCGCCAGCGTCTGGTGCGTACCGGGTGGACGAATTTGAGCGGGAAGAACTGCATCAGCGCTATCGCGATCATCAGCAGCATCGCGCCCCACGAGCCGATATCGACCGCGAAGAGCACCAGGATCACCATGTTCCAGCAGCCTGGAAAGCCCGAGAAACTGTTGTCCTTCGTCTTCATCCGCGTGTCGGCGAAGTAGATCACGCCAGTCACGCAGATCATCAGCCCGGCAGCCAGGCTCCAGCCCGGATCGATCAGCGCCGCCTCGACCATCGCGTAGGCGGGGATGATGACATAGGTCAGGTAGTCGATGATCAGGTCCAGCAGCACCCCGTCCCATTGCGGCGCGTTCTTCTCGACCCGCACCTTGCGCGCCAGCGGCCCGTCGATGCCGTCGACGATCAGCGCGAACAGCAGCCACAGGAACATCATCGGCCAGTCGCTGCGGCCGGCGGCGAGCATCGCCATCAGCGCCAGTGCGGCGCCGGTGGCTGTCAGCATATGGACGGAAAAGGCTTTGACGAAATCGGACATTAGCGCCGTATGACATCTTTGCGAAGCCAGCGCAAAGGGGCGCGGGAAGCCCCGGCGGAGAGGGCCCCGCCGGGTACGTGCAAGGGGATCAGCCCCCGGTGGCGACGCGGACGTCTTCCAGCGGGTAGCCCATGCTGTCCTGATCCTCGAACGCGGCATGGCAGTCGTGGCAGAAGCCCTGGCTGATGCCCATTGCCTGACCGTTGGGCTGCACCGCCGAATAGACCCAGTTGTCGAACTCGTCCGCCTCGCCCGCCGAGACCTTCTCCATGATGAAGAGCGGCCCAACGGCGGCCTTGCCGTCCTTCAGCGCGAAGCTCTCCTTGGCGAGCACGGTGCCCGCGGGCATCGAGAAATCGCCCGCCTCGAACTTCAGGTACTGTTCGGCCCCGGTGGCGTTGACGAAGGTCTGCAGGAACCGTTCACCATGCGGGCCAGCGACAGCGGGGCGGGTCGAGGACACGGTCCAGTCACGATAGACCTTGGCAACCTCGTTCTCGCCGCCGGTGTAGCCGTCGAGCATCGCCTGCTCGATACAGGCGTAGAGCGCGCCGACCGCTTCGCCGTCCAGATCGAACGCGTCGCCCTCGGCGGTGCAGTCCTGGGCCGAGGCCGCGCCCGCGCCAAGCAGCAGCACCGCCGCCGTTGTCAGAATTCGTTTCATGCCGTCTCCCCTTGAGTGCCCGCCTTGTTGCGGATGCGGACACAATGCCACGGAAGATCGGCTGTTTCGCTTAACAGGCAAGCACAAGGGCGTGAGCGATTGTTGCGGGCCTCAGCGTCGCCGCCCGCGCGGGTGAGCGGCCTGGTAGACCTTCATCAAACCGGCCTCGTTGACCGCCGTGTAGGCCTGCGTCGTCGATAGCGAGGCATGGCCCAGCAGTTCCTGGATCGCCCGCAGATCCGCGCCGCGTTCCAGCAGGTGCGTTGCGAAACTGTGGCGCAGCGCGTGCGGCGTCGCCGTCGCTGGCAGGCCAAGTGCCTGCCGCAGCACTTGCATCACCTTGCGCACCTGGCGCTGATCCAGCGGACCGCCGCGCATGCCGCGAAAGATCGACTGATCCGCCGCCATCGGCCAAGGACAGGCGCGCACATAGGCGTCGACCGCCTGCCGCGCGACCGGCAGCACCGGCACGATCCGTTCCTTGTTGCCCTTGCCCCGGATCCTCAGCACATCGCCTAGCGGCAGCCGCGCGCCGGTCAGGCTGAGCGCCTCGGAAATCCGCAGCCCGCAGCCATAAAGCAACGTCAGCACGGCCGTGTCTCTCAGGCCGATCCACGGCTCTTCGTGCATGCCGCCGGCCAGGTCCAGCACCGCCGCCGCGCCCTCGGTCGAAACGGGGCGGGGCAGGCGCTGCTTCTGTTTGGGGGCACGGGCCGACGAGACTGCGGCGCAGTCCACGCCCTCGGCCTCGGCCAGCCAGCGGTAGAAACCCTTTACGGCGCTCAATTCCCGCGCCAGCGAGCGGGCGGAGATTTCGCGCCCCCGCTCGTGCGCCATCCAGGCGCGCATGTCGCGCGGGCTGACACGGGCCAGCGCGGCGCGGCCCGCGGGTTCGCCCCAGTAGCCGTTGAGAAAGCCCAGGAACCCCGCCACGTCGCGCCGATAAGCCTCGACCGTCGCAGGGCTCATGTTGCGGACGCCAGAAAGCGTTGCGAGCCAGCGGTCCAGCAGCGCCTGAGCGCCCCCGGATGCCGCCGGCCGGTCGCTCACGCCAGCCAGCGGCGCAGCATCCGCTCGATCGCGCCGCCGAAGAAGGTCAGCAGGTCGACCGCCTGGTCGGGCGAGAAGCGCTGCGCGTCCTCAGCGCCCATGCTCAGCAGGGCGGGGTTGGTGCCGGGCCCTAGGTCGAGGCGCAGGACCGCCTCGGACTGGATCCAATGCTCGGTGCCATAAAGATCGTCCGAAACGCCAGTGGCCCGCCGCAGGGTGACCCGGCGGGCGGGCTGCTCGGGCTCGGCGGCGAGATAGGCGTTCACGCCGCCGCGGGGCAGGGCGATGACCAGCTCGGCCAGCTCGCCCTTGGGCCCCAGCGCGCTGCCGGCAGCGGCGTTCGATGTCTCCAGCCCCAGCCGGATCGCGTCGATCGACAGGATATGCGTGATCTCGTCGCCCAGAGTGGTCAGGAAGGTACGGAAGTCCGCCGCCTCCAGCAGCGCCAGAACGGCGCGGTGCACCTGGTTGGTGCCGGCCAGGTTCTCGTAGGCGGCGGCGATCACCGTGCGGTTGGTGTGCTCCAGCTGGTCGAGCCGGTCTTCCAACCGGTCCACCAGCTTGCCGCGCAGATCGACGATCTTGCGATCGCCTTCGCCGGGGGCATCCACCCCCAGCAAGGCGTTCATCAGCTCGCGGTCGGACAGGATCATGTCCGGGTTGCGCAGGATCTCGCTGCGCAGCGCCGAGCTGGGTTTCTGAACCTCGGTCATCTCCGCCGGCCGGATCAGAGAATCTTCTGTCCGGTCTTCGCCCAGTCGGCCAGGAAGGATTCCAGGCCCTTGTCGGTCAGCGGGTGCGCGGCCATCTTCTGCAGAACCGCCGGCGGCGCCGTCACCACGTCCGCGCCGATCCGGGCGGCTTCGGTGATGTGGTTGACGGTCCGGACCGAGGCGGCAAGGATCTGCGTCTCGAATCCATAGTTGTCATAGATCACCCGGATGTCCTGGATCAGTTCCATTCCATCGATATTGATGTCGTCCAGACGCCCGATGAACGGGCTGATGAAGGTCGCGCCCGCCTTGGCCGCCAGCAGCGCCTGGTTGGCCGAGAAGCACAGCGTCACGTTGACCATGCGGCCCTCGTCGCTCAGCGTCTTGCAGGCCTTCAGACCGTCCCAGGTCAGCGGCACCTTGATGGCGATGTTGTCGGCGATCTCGGCCAGCTTGCGGCCTTCGGCGATCATGCCCTCGGCATCCAGCGCGACGGTCTCGGCGCTCACCGGGCCGTCGACGATGCCGCAGATCTCCTTGGTGACTTCGAGGATATCACGACCCGACTTCATGATCAGCGAGGGGTTGGTGGTCACACCGTCGAGCAGACCGAGGTCCGCAAGTTCGCGAATGTCGTCGATTTCGGCGGTGTCGGCGAAGAATTTCATGATGCTCTCTCTGGTATGCCTCAGGGCCTCGGGCGCGGAGTCTACCGGAACGGCGGGACGGGTGAAACACCCGAATCGGGCCTCCGCGTGAGCCACGGCAGGGGATTTCCCGAAGGCGCGCTGGTCGGCGTGCTCACGGCCGAGCCGATCGACCGGGTGCTGGACTACAAGGCGCCCGAGGGCGGCGTCTCAACGGGCGATTTCGTCGTGGTCCCGCTGGGCCCGCGCAAGGTGGTGGGCGTTGTATGGGGGCCGGGCGAGGGCAGTTTCGACCCGGCGAAGATCCGCCGCGTTGCCGGAGTTCTGGACGTGCCGCCGATGCGCCCCGAGATGCGCGAGTTCCTGGCCCGGGCCAGCGACTACACCCTGACGCCGCTGTCGATGATGCTGCGCCTTGCCACCCGCTGCCCCGGCCTCGGCCAGCCGCCGGGCACCCGAGACGTGCTTCGCCGGGGGCAGGGGGAGCCGGACCGCGTGACCCCGGCCCGCGCCCGCGTGCTGGACGTTCTCGAGGAACACGGCGGCGCGGGTTTCGCGCCCAGCGAGTTGTCGCAGCTGGCGGGCGTGTCGTCCTCGGTGCTCAAGGGGCTCGAGGCGCAGGGCGTGCTGGTCCGTGTGCCAGAGCCGCGCGACCGGCCCTATGATCGGCTGAACGGCGGGCTCGCTGGGCGGTCCTTGTCCGACGACCAGACCCGCGCCGCCAAGGCTCTGCGCGCAACCGTAGCCACGCGGCGCTATTCCACGACGTTGCTCAAGGGCGTCACCGGCTCGGGCAAGACCGAGGTTTATCTGGAAGCCGTGGCCGAGGCGCTCTCGCAGGGCCGTCAGGCGCTGGTGCTGCTGCCCGAGATCGCGCTGACCGGGGCCTTCCTCGACCGGGTAGAGGAGCGTTTCGGCGCCAAGCCCGCCGAGTGGCACTCCGGCGTCACCCAGGCCGAGCGCCGCCGCTGCTGGAACGCCGTCGCCGAGGGGCAGGCGCAGCTTGTCGTCGGCGCGCGCTCGGCGCTGTTCCTGCCGTTCCGCGATCTTGGTCTGCTGGTCGTCGACGAGGAGCACGACAGTTCCTACAAGCAGGAGGACGGCGCACTCTACCACGCCCGCGACATGGGCGTGCTACGCGCGTCGATCTGCAAGGCCTCGGTTATCCTCGCCTCGGCGACACCGGCGCTTGAGACCTGGGCCAACGCCGATGCGGGCAAGTACCAGCGGCTCGACCTGCCGCAGCGCTTCGGCACCGCCGCCTTGCCCGAGATGGCCGCCGTCGACATGCGTACCGACACACCCGAGCGCGGCACCTGGCTGTCCCCCGGACTGGTCGAGCAGGTCCGCGCCCGAATCGAAGCCGGCGAGCAGTCTCTGCTGTTCCTGAACCGCCGGGGCTATGCGCCGCTGACCCTGTGCCGGGCCTGCGGGCACCAATTGGGCTGCAACCACTGCGACGCCCGGCTGGTCGAGCACCGCTTCCGCAAGCGCCTCGTCTGCCACCAGTGCGGCGACAGCCAGCCGATCCCGACCGAATGCCCGAACTGCAAGGTCGAGGGCAAGCTGACCGCCATAGGTCCCGGCGTCGAGCGTATCGCCGAAGAGGTCACCGCCCGTTTCCCCGACGCCCGTATCGCAGTGCTGTCCTCGGACCAGATGGAAAGCGCCCGCGCGCTGAAGGCCCGGATCGAGGAGATCGCCGCGGGCGGCGCGGACGTCATCGTCGGCACTCAGATCGTAGCCAAGGGCCACAACTTCCCACTGCTGACGCTGGTCGGCGTTGTGGACGCTGACCTCGGCCTGATGGGCGCCGACCTGCGCGCCGCCGAGCGCACCTTCCAGCTGATCCGGCAGGTCGCCGGCCGCGCGGGCCGCGCCGACAAGCCCGGCGCGGCGTTGCTCCAGACCTACCAGCCGGACCACGGCGTGATCCGCGCGATCCTCCACGGCGACGAAGAGGCGTTCTGGAAAGCCGAAGCCGCCGCCCGCGAGGCCGCCGGCGCGCCGCCCTACGGCCGCATGGCGGGCGTCATCATCAATGCCCCGGACGAGCAGCGCGCCTTCGGCGTCGGCCGCGCGCTCGCGCAGAACGCAGGCCACCTGACCCGGCTCGGCGCGCAGGTTTTCGGCCCGGTCGCTGCCCCCGTCGCCCGTGTCCGGGGCCGCGTGCGTGTCCGGCTTCTGGTCAAGGCGCCGCGCGGTGTCGGGTTGCAGCAGGCGCTCGCCGATTGGCGGGGATCCGTGCAAGTACCCTCCAATACGAGGGTCACTATCGACATAGACCCACAATCCTTTTATTGACCGTGCCGCCGGACTTCCCAAGCGGCCCCGGGTTCGCTAGTCACGCCGGCATCCTAGGAGTTCCCCATGACCGCCGCACCGACCCCGCAACCCGGTATTCTGGACATCGCGCCCTACAAGGCTGGCGATAGCGCCGCCGAAGGCGCCAATGCCGTGACCAAGCTCAGCTCGAACGAGAACCCGCTGGGGGCCTCCGCCGCCGCCAAGCAGGCGGTGCGCGACGCCGCCGAGCACGTGAACGTCTATCCGTCGTCCGACCACCGCGAGCTGCGGGCCGCCATCGCCGAGGTCCACGGCCTCGACCCGACGCGGATCACTTGCGGCGCGGGCTCGGACGAGCTGATCTCGCTTCTCTGCGGCGCCTATGCGGGCGAGGGCGACGAGGTCGTCTACACCGAGCACGGTTTCGCCATGTACCCGATCTCGGCGCTAGCCGCCGGGGCGACCCCGGTGAAGGTCCCCGAGAAGCACCGCACGGCGGATGTCGATGCGATCCTGAAGGCGATCACCCCGCGCACCGCGATCGTCTTCCTCGCGAACCCGAACAACCCGACCGGCACGATGATCCCCGATGCCGAGATCGAGCGTCTTGCGGACGGCCTGCCCGACGGCGTGCTGCTGGTGCTCGACGGCGCCTATGCGGAGTACGTCGAGGGCTTCGACGGCCACGCCCGGCTGGTCGAAAGCCGTGACAACGTGGTGATGACCCGGACCTTCTCGAAGATCCACGGGCTCGGCGGGCTGCGCATCGGCTGGTGCTATGCCCCTGCCGCCGTCTGGGACGTGCTGAACCGGGTGCGGGGGCCGTTCAACGTCTCCTCTACCGCGCTCGCCGCCGCCGAGGCTGCGATCCGCGATACCGCCTGGGTCGAGTATTCGCGCAAGGCCAACGCCCAGTGGCGCGAGTGGATGATCGACGAGTTGAACGCGATGGGCCTGCCCACCGACCCCAGCTTCGCCAACTTCGTCCTGCCCCGCTTCGCCAGCCCCGAACAGGCCGCCGCCGCGGATGCGCACCTGCGTAGTCACGGGCTGATCGTGCGCGGCGTCGCCGGGTACGGCCTGCCCGACTACCTGCGCATCACCGTCGGCGACGAGATCGCCTGCCGCCGCGTCGTCGCGATCCTGGGCGAGTTCCTGAAGGCCAATCCGTGAGTCAGCCCTACCGCCACATCGCGCTGATCGGCCTGGGCCTGATCGCCTCGTCCATCGTGCACGCCGCGCGCCGCGCCGGGTTCGAGGGACGGATCACCGGCACCGCGCGCTCGCCCGAGACCCGGGCCGAGGCCGCCCGGCTGGGCCTTTGCGAGGTGTGCGATACTCCTGCCGAGGCTGCCAAGGGCGCCGACCTGGTGATCCTCTGCGTGCCGGTGGGCGCGATGGGCGCCGTGGCGCAGCAGATCGCGCCGGTGCTGGCGCCGGGCGCGACGCTCTCGGATGTCGGCTCGGTCAAGGCTCGCGTGATCGAGGAAGTCGGCCCGCACGTCCCCGAGGGCGTGCATTTCGTGCCCGCCCACCCGATTGCGGGGACTGAGGAATCCGGCCCTGCCTCGGGCTTCGCCGAACTTTTCGACAACCGCTGGTGCCTGTTCACCCCTGTCGACGGCGGCGATCCGCAGGCGGTCGCAACCTTGCGCACCTTCTGGGAAGACATGGGTGCCAAGACCGAGGCGATGGACGCCGCGCACCACGACCTGGTGCTGGCCGTCACCAGCCACGCGCCGCACCTGATCGCCTATACGATGGTCGGCGTCGCCGACGACATGCGCCGGGTGACCGAGCAGGAAGTCATCAACTACTCCGCCGCCGGTTTCCGCGACTTCACGCGGATCGCGGCATCGGACCCGACCATGTGGCGCGACGTGTTCCTCAACAACAAGGAAGCGACGCTCGAGATTCTCGGCCGCTTCACCGAGGAACTCTTCGCGCTGCAACGCGCCATCCGCACTGGCGATGGCAACCATCTTCACGCTTACTTCACCCGTACCCGCGCAATACGGCGGGGCATCATCAGCGCAGGGCAGGATATCGGCGCGCCGGACTTCGGCCGATCTGCCGCCCGCAAGACGGAGGACCGGAAATGATCGCACGCTTCGTTGCCCTTCTTTCGATAATGGTGCTCGGCACCTGCGGCAGGGGAGGCGACGAGGGAGTCGACCTGGCCCGTGCCATGGGCCTGCCGGCCGAAGTCGGCGCGATCTGCGGCAACCCTTTGATCCTAGGTGAACAAATCGCCGATATCGATGGCCCCGGTTCCTGCGGCGTGCAGGACGCGGTGCGGGTCTACGCGGTCGGCTCGGTCCGGTTGTCGCCCTCGGCGCGGATCAACTGCCAGACCGCCAAGGCGCTCTATAGCTGGACCACCAGCGCCGCGCAGCCGGTGGCGGAACAGGCCGGCACCAAGCTGACGGGCATGAAGATCGCGGCCTCTTATTCCTGCCGTCGCCGCAACAACGGCAGTTCCGGCAAGATGTCCGAGCATTCCAAGGGCAACGCCGTCGACATCTCGGCTTTCCAGTTCGCCAACGGCGAGACCATCACCGTGTTGGGCGACTGGGGCGGGAGCGAATGGTCGCCGATGCTGCGTACCGTCCACGCCAACGCCTGTGGCCCGTTCGGTGTCGTGCTCGGCCCGCGCGCCGACCGGCACCATCGCGATCACTTCCACTTCGATGTCTCGAACATGAGCCGCCGCTACTGCCGCTGAGTGCGCTATACTGATCGCAGGGGGTGGTGGTGATGGACTGGAAGGACTTCGCCCACTGGGGGGCCGAAGCCTCGCGCTGGGCCGCCGAGTATCACGAGACCCTGCGCGACCGCCCGGTGCGCGCGCAGGTCGAACCGGGTGAAATCCTCGCCCAACTGCCCGCTGTGCCCCCCGAGGATGCCGAGGGGATCGAGGCGATCTTCGACGACTTCAAGCGCGTCATCGTGCCGGGCATGACCCATTGGCAGCACCCGCGCTTCTTCGCTTATTTTCCCGCGAATGCCGCGCCGGTGTCCGCCTTCGCCGAGGTATTGGTCAACGCGATGGCCGCGCAGTGCATGCTGTGGCAGACCTCGCCCGCCGCGACTGAGCTGGAAACCCGGATGATGGACTGGTTGCGGCAAGCGATTGATCTACCGTCCGATTTCATCGGCGTTATCCAGGATAGCGCCTCGACCGCGACGCTGGCTGCGGTGCTGGTGATGCGCGAGCGGGCGCTGGGCTTCGCCGGCAACAAGGAGGGGCTACCGGGGCAGCCGCGGCTTCGGGTCTATGCCTCGTCCGAGGTGCACAGCTCGGTCGACCGGGCGGTGCGCTTCGCCGGGATCGGGCAGGACAACCTTGTGCGTGTGCCGATCACAGGCGGCCTGCGGGGGATGGACCCCGAGGCGCTTCGCCGGATGATCGCCGGGGACCGCGCCGCCGGGTACCTGCCCGCCGGGATCGTCGCGGCGGTCGGCGGCACCGGGGTCGGCGCGACCGACCCGCTGGAGCAGGTCTCGGCCATCGCGCGGGAGGAGGGGCTGTTCCTGCACGTCGATGCCGCCTGGGCCGGCGCCGCGATGATCTGCCCCGAGCATCGGGCGTTGTGGGTGGGTGTCGAGCACGCCGACTCGGTGGTTTTCAACCCGCACAAATGGCTTGGGGCGCAGTTCGACTGCTCGGCCCACTACCTGAAGAACCCGGACGAGCTGGTGCGGACGCTGGCGATGAAGCCCGAGTACCTGCGCACCGTGGGGCAGAAGGGGGCGCGGGACTATTCGGACTGGTCGATCCCGCTGGGCCGCCGCTTTCGCGCGCTGAAACTGTGGTTCCTGATCCGCGCCCACGGGCTGCGCGGCCTCAGGCAGATGATCCGCGACCACGTCCGCTGGTCCCGCGAGTTGGCGGCGCGGCTGGCCAAGGAGCCGGGCTTCGAGGTCGTGACCGAGCCGGTGCTGTCGCTGTTTTCCTTCCGCTACGTGCCCGAAGGTGCGCCGGATCCGGATGCACTGACCCTGTCGCTGCTCGAGGCGATCAACGACGACGGGCGGATCTACCTGACCCATACGAAGCTCGATGGGGTGATGGTGCTGCGCTTCCAGGCCGGGGCGTTCACGATGACCGGCGAGGATGCCGAAATGGCGTTCGAAGCAATCCGGGACTGCGCCGCCGGGCTGGGGCACTAGGTCCGTGCCCGGCCGGTTCGCGCTGACCACGCCGCTGGCGCAGGTCGCGCGGGCCTTCGATGCCCGGTTGGATGCCCCGGACCCGGGCCCGCGCGAGGATGTGGCTCCGGGAGAGCAGGTCGCCGCGCTGATCCTGCATGATGAAACCCGCCTGCTGACCGAGGCGCGCTGGGGCATGGTCATGTCCGGCCGGGTCAACGCGCGTGGGCGTCCGGTGATGGAGACGATCTTCAACGCCCGCTCGGAGACCGTCTTCGACAAGTCCGCCTACGAAGGTGTCGGGCGCGCGGTTCTGCCGGTCGATGCCTGGTACGAGTGGACGGGCAAGCCGCGCGCCAAGACCCGCTGGCGGATCGGTGCGGTGGAGGGCGGGCTGCTGGCCTTCGCCGCGATCTTCGATACCTGGACCGCACCTGGCGGGGCGCAGGTCCGGCAGCTTGCCACGCTGACCTGCGAGCCGAGCGCTGACGTTGCCGAGTACCACCACCGGATGCCGGTGATCCTGCCGGGTCCGGACGCGGTCGCGGAGTGGCTGACCGGGCCCGACCCCTCGAGCCTGCTGGTGCCGTTGCCGGAGGGGCGGTTGCACGTTGAAAAGTCGACGCTGAAGTGAAAGCGGGCGGCGCTCGTGCTAGGCTGGGGGTGGACCACCAGGAGGAGCCAGATGCCGACCATTACCAGCGGAGCCAGCCACCAGACCGTCCTCACCACGTTCGAGGTCAACCCCGGCACCTGCCAGGACCTGCTGGACAAGCTGACCGAGGCCTATGACGGGTTCATCCGCCACCAGCCCGGTTTCATCGCGGCGGGGCTGCATGTGAACGACGCCCAGACCCGCATCGCGAACTATTCCCAGTGGACCCGGCGTGAGGATTTCCTGGCGATGCTGCGGACCGACCATATGCGCAGCGTGAACCGCGAGCTGACCGCGCTCTGCCGGAGTTTCGAGCCGGTGATGTACGAGGTCGCGCATACGGTCGAGGCAGGCTGAAACAGCGTGAAAATCGGGGATTTCATCGTGAAAACCCCCTTAAGCCTCTGAAATATATCCTGAAAACTTCGTAAAAACATCCTAAATGCCGCGCCGGAGCCCTTCCGCCGCGGCATTCTCGTCAGGCTTTCCCGGCGGCCGGGGCCTCGAAAACGATGCCGCAGTCCTTCTGGCTGTTGGCCTCCTTCAGGGCGGCCAGCCGGCCTTTGAGCTGGGACAATTCGGTTGCCGTCTGGTCGTTCCCGTTGATCAGGAAGGCGGCGGGCAGGAACAGCACCACGGCGAACGTGGTGGCCACCGCATCGTCCTGCGCCTGCTTGTTCTGTGCACCCGCCAGTTCGTTCGTCCGCGTCGCCACCCGGACGGATTCGTCATAGAGCTGCCGGCACGAGAAGCTGGCGTATTCCACGGGCGAGACATAGGCGGCCTGGATGTCGTTCGCACTGTGCGCGCAGGCGGAAAGCGACATCAGGGCCAGCGCGGCGAGGGGTCTATTCATTGGGACGTCCGTATTTCTGGTCTGTCCCGGCGGTCTGATGTGCGATTGCGGCGCGAATTGGGTGCGTGCGCGGCGGTTCGGCGATCACGCCACCCGGATCATCAGGATCATCGCGACGCAGGCGGTTAGGATCCCAAGGCCCTCGCGCAGGCGGATCGGCTCGTCGAACAGGACCGCGCCGATCAGGCACAGCGCGATCAGGCTGAACATGGAATAGGCGACGCCCGCCTGGGCCAGCGTGACGTGGCGCATGGCCACGAACCAGAGCAGCGCAGAGACGGCGTAGAGGACCACTCCGACCAGCACCAGTCGGGACAAGGCCGTATGGCCGCTGTCCGCCGCGTACTTGATGGCCGTATCGCCGAGGATCACGACAAGCGCCGTGATAAGCGAGAATCCGAGGCCGAAGATCAGGCTGGTCATGGCTGCCTCCCCAAAAGCAGTAAAGACAGCGTGCGCCTGTGACAGCCGGCGGTCAAAGCTGTGGTGCCACCCGGTGTGGCAGCTGCCACGGCGATGCCGCCCGTGGGGAGAGCCCGGCGTGCCGCCTGCCCGTCAGGGCGGTATCATCGAGGCAGTTTCTCGGGTTCGGCGCAGGAGTATCCGCCGCCCGACGGCAGCCGGCAGACCCCGTCGAGGTAGTCCTGGGGTAGCTCTGCGGTCCCGGCCAGGCGCTTGGACGCGTCCAGCCGGTCCAGGTAGTCCGAGCAGACCGCGCGGTAATAGGCATCGCGCCGGGTGTCGTCGGCGTACCAGGCATCGAAGGCGGCGGCAGTGGCTTCGGCGACACTTGCGCCTGCGGTCATGCGGTCTGCGAAGGTTGCGCCGATGTCCGCAAAGAGCGGCATTCCTCGGAGTGCCTGCCAGAGGTCATCGCGGCCCGCCTCGGCCTCGGCCCAGGCGACGAGGGCTGTGACGGCGGCGGCGTCGGCCTCCAGCACGAAAGCGGCGCGGGCGGTCGCCTCCATCGTCAGGCCGTTTTGCAGGCAGATGCCGCGGGTCCATTGCTCCAGGTGGCGCAGTTCGTGGACGAGGATCACCGCCTGGGTGCCCTGGGGCAGGTCGTCGCGGAGCACGATCCGGGGCGAGGAGGTTTCCAGGTAGCCGCGGGCCGCGATGCCCCGATCCTCGACGCAGAGCGGCGGCTTGGCGCTGTTCCAGGCTTTGGTCAGTGAGGGGAAGCCGTCGAAGATCGGGCCCATCCGGTCAAGGAGGGCGGCAAGTCGGTGCTGAGCGTCGGAGGTCGGGGTCTGACCCGGTGAAAGGCAGAGAGCGCTGCCCTCGGGGTGCCAGGGCGCGGGTACCGGCTCGGCCGCGGGGGCGGCGAGGGGCAGCAGGGTCAGCAGAAGGATCGCGCAGCGCATGGGCGAAGTGTGCAGGGGCAGGGCGGGCTTGGGCAAGCTTGCGATGCCACGGGCGCGGGGGCATCCTGCGGCGCGGGAGGTTTCATGGCGGACGCTGCGCATCAACATCCATGGAAGATCAGCGACGTGGTGCTGTTTCCGCTCGCCGTGCTGGGCGGGATCGCGGAATGGCTTTGGCCGACACGGATCGCCGGGTTTCCCAATGTCTGGCTGATCGTTGCGGGCGTGCTGCTGGCGCTGGCGGGGGCCGGGCTGATCGGCTGGGCCAAGCGCACGCTGGATGCCGGCGCGCAGCCCAATCTTCCGGGCGTGCCGACGACCGAGCTGCTGACCGGCGGTGCGTTCCGCGTTTCGCGCAATCCGAACTACCTGGGCACGGTGCTGATCGCGCTGGGGCTGGGCCTGGCGCTGGATTCACTCTGGCTGCTGGGCACGGCGCTGGTGTCGGCACTGGTGCTCGACCGCTGGATGATCGCGCCGGAGGAGCGGTACCTGTCGGCGCGGTTCGGCGAAACCTATGCAGGCTACCGGCGGCAGGTGCGTCGGTGGCTCTAGCGAAGGAAGGCGGGGGCCGGCCCGCCGCCCGTCCGGTCAGTTCGCGGCGCGTTCGATCCCGTAGACCTTGTCCCAGCCGTTGTCGGCATTGGACCGGAAGTTGATGATGACGCGGTCGCCGGAGGTCAGCGCCTCGGGCACGGCGGTGGTCTTCGGCAGCATCCACACGGTCTGATCGGTAAGCGTCAGCGTGTTGGTGCGGCTGTCGAACCCGGCGACGGTGCCGGAGGTGTAGTCGGCAAGGGCAGGCGACGCGACGGCCAGAAGGGCCGCTGCAAGAAGGACGCGCATGTGCGGTTCTTTCAGGTGAGGGTGTTGCCCTGGGGGACATCCCTTGCGGCGGCCGCGCGGAGCCTCGCAGCGCGGCTGCCGCGGAATATGCGCTCGGGGGGTGAGTCGTTCAAGGGGCGCTGCGAACTGGGGGGAAAAGCCTTACTACTCTGTAATTGCCCGGCTTGTAGCGGTTTTCTGGAGCATCGAACTCCCGTGGTGGCGGCTGCTGTTCCGGTATATTGTCGGCGGGTCCTTAGAGGATATTTAGAGTCGTCATAATAATGGAGTCCCAAAATAAATGGAAATAGTGCAGACAAATTTTTCTGAAAATATTCTCTTTGGAGATGGCGCTTCAGATAAAGCCGTTTCGCAGAAGGCTTGGTATTCTCTAATGTGGTATCCGTTTCAAACCAATGAGTTTGGGGATCAAGGTAGGGCGCAAGCGAAACTCGAGGAGGTTTTCTCGGAAATCACTGGTGATTATTCAAGAGTTGATTTCAGCTCCGATTTCTATCTGGGATCCTCAGTTGAGGGCAGGTCTTTCGTCGTTTCTGAGGCGCGGCGGATAGATGTAGATGACATTACAGGCTGGTTGTTACGTTCATTCGACAATGATTATGACAACTTTTCGGATGTGAATGGGTCAAGCCGATCTCGTAGGTCTTCAATCGATTTGAGGGAAGTAAATGTCGTTAAGCATTCCTCTCCGCCGGAGTGGATCAGCTTGTTTGATCTATTGTCTAGCATGGGGATGCTTTCTGCCGAGATCAGGACGGCGGGTGATGCAGCAAAGTTGTTCCTTTGGGTAGTGGGTCTCAGCGCCTCCGGGGTAATAGTGATGGGAGCGGCTCGAGGAATTGCTGCAGGTCTCCAGATGGGCTTACAGGAGAGAATTTTTGAACTGATCAAAGTAAAACGTGAGGATGACGGCGACGGGCCAAGCTAGAGAGCTTGCAGTTTTATGGCCTCAGGGGAATTCGCCAAAATTCCCTAATTTAGCCTACGAATGACCTACCCGCTCCGTTTCCGCCGCGCCACGTTCCCCCCGCGCTGGCCCGGGCGGCCGGCGGTGCTGCGGCCCTCGGCCTTGCGGGAGGTTTCCACCGCCGCTTCGACTGCCGACTGGCGGGCCAGCGGGTCGTCGTGGACGGCGAGGTCGACCTCTTCCAGGCGCTTGATCTCGTCGCGCAGGCGGGCGGCTTCCTCGAACTCCAGGTTCTCGGCGGCCTTGACCATGTCCTTGCGCAGCGCGTCGAGATGCGCCTGCAAGTTCGCGCCGACCAGCGGCTTGTCGACCTTGGCCGTCACGCGGGCCATGTCGGTGTCGCCCTGGTAGAGCCCGGCCAGCACGTCCTCGACGTTTTTGCGGACCGTTGCGGGCGTGATGCCGTGTTCCTCGTTGTAGGCCTGCTGCTTGGCGCGGCGGCGGTCGGTCTCGCCGATGGCGCGCTCCATGCTGCCGGTGATCCGGTCGGCGTACATGATGACCTTGCCGTCGGCGTTGCGCGCGGCGCGGCCGATGGTCTGGATCAGCGAGGTTTCCGAGCGCAGGAAGCCCTCCTTGTCGGCATCGAGGATCGCCACCAGCCCGCATTCGGGGATGTCGAGACCCTCGCGCAGCAGGTTGATGCCCACCAGTACGTCGAAGGCGCCAAGGCGCAGGTCGCGCAGGATCTCGATCCGTTCCAGCGTGTCGATGTCCGAGTGCATGTAGCGGACGCGGATGCCCTGTTCGTGCAGGTATTCGGTCAGGTCCTCGGCCATGCGCTTGGTCAGCACGGTGCAAAGGACGCGGTGGCCGCCCTTGGCGACCTGCCGGATCTCGTCCAGCAGATCGTCGACCTGGGTCTCGACGGGGCGGATCTCGACCGGGGGATCCAGCAGGCCGGTGGGGCGGATGACCTGTTCGGTGAAGACGCCGCCGGATTGCTCCAGCTCCCACGCGGCGGGGGTGGCCGAGACGAAGACGGACTGCGGGCGCATGGCGTCCCATTCCTCGAACTTGAGGGGGCGGTTGTCCATGCAGGAGGGCAGGCGGAAGCCGTGCTCTGCCAGGGTGAACTTGCGTCGGTAGTCGCCCTTGTACATCGCGCCGATCTGCGGGACCGAGACGTGGCTTTCGTCGGCGAAGACTATGGCGTTGTCGGGGATGTATTCGAACAGGGTCGGGGGTGGCTCGCCCGGTGCACGGCCGGTCAGGTAGCGCGAGTAGTTCTCGATCCCGTTGCAGACGCCGGTCGCCTCGAGCATCTCGAGGTCGAAGTTGGTGCGCTGCTCAAGCCGCTGGGCTTCCAGTAGCTTGCCCTCGGCGACCAGCTGGTCGAGGCGCTGTTTCAGCTCGGCCTTGATGCCCTTGATCGCCTGCTGCATCGTCGGGCGCGGCGTGACGTAGTGCGAGTTGGCATAGACGCGGGTCTTGTCCATCGCGCCGGTCTTCTGCCCGGTCAGCGGATCGAACTCGACCAGGCTTTCCAGTTCCTCGCCGAAGAAGGACAGGCGCCAGGCGCGGTCCTCGAGGTGGGCGGGCCAGATCTCGAGGCTGTCGCCCCGGACCCGGAAGCTGCCGCGCTGGAAGGCGTTGTCGTTGCGCTTGTACTGCTGCGCCACCAGGTCGGCCATGACCTTGCGCTGGTCGTACTCGTTGCCGACGATCAGGTCCTGGGTCATCGCGCCGTAGGTTTCGACCGAACCGATACCGTAGATGCAGGAAACCGAGGCGACGATGATGACGTCGTCCCGTTCAAGCAGCGCCCGGGTGGCCGAGTGGCGCATCCGGTCGATCTGCTCGTTGATCTGGGATTCCTTCTCGATATAGGTGTCCGAGCGCGGCACATAGGCCTCTGGCTGGTAGTAGTCGTAGTAGCTGACGAAATATTCTACCGCGTTGTCGGGGAAGAAGCCCTTGAACTCTCCGTAAAGCTGGGCAGCCAGCGTCTTGTTGGGGGCGAGGATGATCGCCGGACGCTGCGTCGCCTCGATGACCTTGGCCATCGTGTAGGTCTTGCCGGTGCCGGTCGCACCCAGCAGCACCTGGTTCTGCTCGCCTGCGCTGACGCCTTCAGACAGCTCGGCGATCGCCGTGGGCTGGTCACCCGCGGGCTTGAATTCGCTGTGCATTACGATGCGGCGGCCGCCATCCAGCTTCTGACGGTCGTGCGGCTGCACCAGCGGTGCGGCGTTCTCTACGCTCATGTCGGCCCCCTTGGTGATCCGCATCATGTGCGGGCTGCGGCGCCAAGTTCAAGGTTAAGAGCGCGTTAAAACCTCGGGTTGAGTTTCGCGAAAAATTATCACGAACTAATCAATTTAAGGTTGCGTGAAGGGTTTGAGCATCTTAGTGTGATTGTGCAAGCAGCAGTTGAATGCCGCCGGTCGGACGCTGACCACCCACACCACCCCCACCCACCCCCTCAAGCGTCCGCCCGGCGGCATCTCTGCCCTTGCCACGCGCCGCCGAATTGGCGATACGATTTCGCGGGCGGCCGAGAACGGCCGGACGCAGAAACGGAGGGCGGCATGCCGGCACGAATCTACAAGCCAGCGCGCAACGCGATGCAGTCGGGTGTCGCGGGCACCAAGCTTTGGGTCCTGGAATTCGCTCCGTCCGAGGCGCGCCGCCGCGATCCGCTGATGGGCTGGGTCGGCTCGGGCGACACGCAGACCCAGGTGAAGCTGCGCTTCGAGACGCTGGAGCAGGCCAAGGCCTATGCCGACAAGTACGGCATCGAGTACCGTCTGCGCGATCCCAAAGAGCGTAAGCCCAACATCCGCCCCGGTGGCTACGGGGACAACTTCGCCCACAACCGCCGCAGCGGCTGGACACACTAGCCGCACAAGCCGCCCCGGATCACCCCGGGCCTCTTGACCGGCCCCGCGTTTGGGGCGACACCCGTTGCGCGACGGCCCCTTAGCTCAACAGGATAGAGCAGCTGACTTCTAATCAGCAGGTTCCGGGTTCGAGTCCTGGAGGGGTCGCCATATTGATCGGCAGTCAGAAAAAGCAGATGAGTGCGCAAAAGAAAGCATAAGCGTGCGCATGACCTGTCAAGCAGCATTTCAGCGCGAGATTGACGCGGCGCCCGCCTTAAATGGCGCATAGCGCGTTATAGTTGGCTCGCACTTGCTAATAGAATGCGTTCAAGGCGGCTGTGCCCGAGCGATCAGCGAAGGACGCTCTCGACGTCTTTCCGTAGATAAAGGAAACCATAGTCCTCTCCGTCCGGTGCATAGGGCTTGATGCCTGCGGCCCTGAGCTTGGCCAATAGGGTCTGGCGATGCTCCCCAAACTCCGCGGCCATCGTCGGCAGCGTGAAGAACCTAGCGTGGAACGCGGCTATGTCCGTCTCCGAGAGGTAGAGCGACCTCACGTTGGTTTTCGGATGTCTCATCCACCGTCCTGGCGTATGGCCCGCTTCGACCAACCGGGAGAACCGGTTGTTGTTCCTCATACCGATCTTTCTACCGAATACCGCGGCCGACATCGCGGCATCGCCGGGCAAGGCAGCGGTGGAGACCACCATCTTATCGATCTCGGCCTTTGGGACGAGGAGCCCGCCATACCCGGCAGGTGCGGCGCACTTGGCCACCCGCAGATCGCCGCTACGAATGGCCGAGATGATGGTCCCGACACGAACGCCGGAGCGCTTCTGTGCGTTCTGGATCGTTTCCCATGCACTGTCCGGCCCCTCTTGCTTCACGGCGGATCCCTGAAGTTCGGCAACCAAATTTGTACCATCCGTGAGGAGCCAAGGGGACTTGAGTGTCTTCATGTCGATCCGTGGTACAAGAACGCCATCCTCGACGAGCGAATCCAGTTGCGTTCGCGTAGCGCCCATGGCTTTGCGCAATTCGCGGGGGCCTACCAAGTTCGGCAGTACTTCCAGAAGCTCAGCGTATAGCTTGGCGTTAAATGTTCGCCTGAGCGCCGGCCTGTCATCGTCTTCGGGGAGTGCGCCGGAATGGACCAGGATCTGCTCGACCAGCTCAGGGGTCATCCCGGCTTCCTGGGCCGCGGACCCGACCGAGTGCAGTCGGCGCTCTTGAACCTCCCTTCCGAGAACAAACTGCCCGGTAGCAACCGGCCAGGTATCGAGGATGAACTCGCGCAGGATGTCGCGGAATGCGTCGAACTGCTCGTCGTCGCGCTTGTCTACCGACAGAAGGCCATAGAGCGTGCCGAATGCCCCGCTCGGCTTGGCCTTCTCATTGCTCTCCGCCACCAGCAATCGATCGAGTGCGCGATGGATGGCGTCCTCGCCATGGCGTACCACTTCAAATCCCAAGGCTCGCGCCGCACAGGGCTCTTCGCGCGGAGACAGATCCTCCTCCTGGTTCAGCCGTAGGAGATCCGATCCAAAAGCCCGACAGACCGTGGTCGCGGCATCCAGGGACTGGCCTGCTAGCCAAGTGGTGTCGCTGCCGTCCTCGAGGCGGGCATCAAGCCACAGATCGTATGGGGTTGGCTCCCGACCAGTTGCATCCAGTGCACCGCCGAGGATGTCCGACAAGAGCTCTGAGAGTCGGGCGCCGACGTCGAGGCGCTTCCCGGGATGGCGCGCTTCCCACAGCAGCACGAGAGGATGGTGATGCCGTACGCAGGTCGCGGCTTCCCGCATCAACCAGTGGCCCCGCATCACCATCGCTTCAAGAGGCTCTCCGTGATGATCCGCGGCATCTTCACGAAGGCAGATCGGGCAGCCCTTCATGACGGGGTTGCGAAGCGCTCGGGACACGAACGATTCACCGCGAAACACGGTGCGGAAATCCCCGGCACGTTGGCCAGTCCATGAGAGCATTTCCTTGACCTGCGCATCGTCGACACCACCAACTTCGGCAAGGCGACCGAGCGCGGTTTCATCGAGGTGGAGGATCCCCTTGAACGAAAAGCCCATGTCACTGGAAAAATCCGCAGCTCCCACGCGGTTCATTGCCGCCAGGCGCGAAAGAAACGAATGGACTGTTTCCCGCGGAACGGGCGTCGGGCGTAGAGGAAGCGGTAGTGTCACGATGCAGCGCATTTCTCGAGAGCGAAGGCGGGCATGTCTCAATCGATCCGGATTGTCCACACCGCTTTGGTGACGGAGCAGCCGGACTCAAAGAGTTCACCGGGAGGCTGTCACCCCGCCAATCCGCAAAAGCGGGCCCCGGAGGCCGGCAGTTCCTTGCGCGGTCAACCGGCGCGGCCGGCCCAAAGCCGACCTCCGATCCCTGCTCAGGATGCTGCAGCGCGGCCCGCCGAACCCGACGTTCGCCGCACTTGCGCGCTTTGGAAGCGGCCCGAGGTCCGCAGTGCGGACATAGCAGCCAATCCCGTCGAAGAGTCCGAATGGCGTTTCGGCCCATAGCTGCCATCCAGAAGTAGCGCCGGTGCCGCAATGCAGATTCCCTAGACCAGCCATTCATGCATGGCGCAGCATTTTCAGGGGGCAAAGTCGGCAGTGCGGACAAGGCGGTCGTTCGAAGCTGTGGCTACCGTTCGAGCGAGAAGACCGGGTGTTGCTACCAGTTCAACCCGTCGCTGGTCGTGTTAAGACCGACGACTGGATCAGCTTCACTTGTCTTTCCCAGCCTTGTGGCGTGCCGTCGTCTCGTCATTCATCGGGTATACACCCGGGAGGTTCTCTCCTCTTTCAACCTCCGACACAAGCCACCCGGTGCTGGAAGACTATTTCTAACTAATCTCAGTTCTCCACTAATGACATGAACTTACCCGGTACAAAGCGCCCGCTACTCGACGAGAGCAGCGGTTCGCTGGGCCTTGAAATTTCCCCGACTACTAAGGCTGCGTTCCTAGTAAAAATGGTTGGAGACTGAGGCGTGGACGCATGTGAGTTTCTGCAAGCTTCGCATTAGCCAGAGCCGGAGCATCGCTCGTTTTGGTCGTCGGCAGGGCAAATGCGAGTTCTCCGCCCTGTTGTGTGCCCAGCGCGCCGCTTCCTGGCGATGGGCAGAACCGATCTCCTTCAGCGCGGCGCCGCAGGACCGAAGCCTGTCGGTCACGATGACCTCAGGACGCCCATGCTTGCGCAATGCCTTTCTAAGGAATTTCAGCGCTGCTTTCTTGTCGCGGGTCTTGGTGACAAAGCTCTCCAGCACTTCGCCTTCGTGATCAACGGCGCACCAAAGGTAGTATCGCTCGCCATTGATCTTCACGAACAATTCGTCGAGACGCCACCGCCAACGGCTCGACCTCAAACCCTCGATCCTCCGCTTCCGGATCTCGGCCGCAAACATCGGTCCAAAGCGATGCCACCAATATCGCACCATCTCGTGGCTGACATCGATACCGCGCTCGTGCAGCAGATCCTCGACATTTCGGAGCGACAGAGGGAACCGGACATAGAGCATCATCGCCAGACGGATAATCTCGGGGCTCGTCTTGAACCACTTGAACGGGCTGGGTTTCGTGATGCCCCGACACTCGATGCCGCCCTTGCTCGGCTCAAGCGAAGTTCTTCTGACATGACCGCGCCTACTTTCTGAGCGGCTCAAGCCAGTTGATCGGGTGCGAAAAAATCCGGCGCCGTTGTTGCTCGGGAACAAACTCCCCAAGCCGATGCGGGCGTATTCAGCCTTCATGACCCGAGGTATCGCCACACTTGCTGTCGGATTTCTCGTCGCCGCGCTTACCCTGTCGGCGGCGGCTGGGGGATACCTCGGGACGGTTCACGAGATCGCTCGCACCGGTCAGACCGAGATCGTCATCTGCAGCGAAACCGGCACGCGCACGGTGATCCTCGACCGCGATGGCAATCTTGTCGAGCGCCAGTCAGCCGCGTGCGGCCATTGCGCGGATTGCATGATGGTGCCAATCGGCGTCGCCCCAAAGACCAGAGATCTTCCGCGCCTCCCAGCAATCGCGTTTCTCGACGAAGCTCCCGAACCGACCGGACTTCGACGACCGGCACGAATGGGGCTGCCCGATGCGCGCGGCCCTCCAATTCCGGAGTTTTCCTGACCCATGTGTTTCTCATTTCACATAGTTCTGCGCCTCGTCGCGTGCCTCCTGTTGGTGGCCGCATCGCCTGCTGCAGCGCAGCCGTCCAATTCGATCCTCTCCCGCTACCTGACCGACATCGCGCCCGCCGATCTTGTCGAGGGCGCCGACGCCTGGGGAGCAATTCGGCAGGACGTACCGGTCGCGCCCGTCCTGAGCGACGGGGAGGAGATCGGGTTCGTCTTCGTCACTTCGGACTTCGTCGGCACAACCGGGTATTCCGGCAAACCCATCCATACCATGGTCGCCATCGACGACGACGCGCGGGTGCTTGGTGTGGAGTTAGTCAAACACTCGGAACCCATCGTTCTGATCGGGATTCCCGACCGCAAGATTCGTGACATGGCCGCCGGGTATCGCGGTGTCGATCTAGTCGCGGAAGCCGCGGAGCGCGGTTCGGCACATGACCTGAACATCATCTCTGGCGCCACTGTCACCGTCATGGTGATCGACGACGGCATCATCCGGGCAGGGCTCAAGGTCGCCCGCGCGCTTGGTCTCGGCGGGTTGACGGCCGAGATCGAGATCGGCCCGATGGCCGAGATCGACGAAACCGCAACCGCCCCCGACAGCTGGATGGAAATGGAGGGCGACGGCACCATCCGCCGGCTGTCCCTCGACGTTGGGCAGGTGAACGCCGCGTTCGAGGCCGTCAGCGACCCGCGCGCCGCCCTCCGCCCGTTGACCGAAGCCTCCGAAACCACTTTTATCGACATGCAAATGGCGCTGGTCAGCGTCCCGGCGATCGGTGAGGCGATCCTCGGCGGAGCAGACAACAGGAACCTGCAGGAGTGGCTGGAGCCCGGAGACCATGCCATCGCGGTGGTCGGGCGCGGTTTGTACTCGTTCAAAGGCTCCGGCTACGTGCGAGGCGGGATCTTCGACCGGATCGTGCTGATCCAGGACGACGTGACGGTGCGCTTCCGGGATCGGGGGCACCGGCGGATGGGGCAGATCGTTGCCAGCGACGCGCCCGAGTTCACCGAGAAGGATATTTTCAAGATCCCTGCCGACCAAGGGTTCGACCCGACCCGCCCGTTCCAGCTGCAACTGCTGGTCCAGCGCGAGGTCGCGGCGATTGAGAAAGCCTTCACCACTTTCGAACTGGGCTACAAGCTGCCTGCGTCCTACCTGCGCGATACCGCGCCGCCTCCGCCACCGGCGGTGATCGATAGGCCGGAGGCAGAACAGGCCGCGCAGTCCGACCTCTGGCGCAGGATCTGGGATGGCAAGACGGTCGAGATCGCGGCGCTCGGCGTGATGCTGGCCGTGCTGACCGTCGCGTTCTTCTTCCAGAGCTACGTCACCCAATCCGGGCGGTTCACCTACTGGTTCCGCATGTCCTTTCTCGCGCTGACGCTGGTTTTTCTCGGCTGGTACGCGAATGCACAGCTGTCGGTCGTCAACCTGATGGCGCTGTTCGGCGCGCTGACCACGGGCTTCAGCTGGCAGGCATTCCTGCTGGATCCGCTGACGTTCATCCTCTGGTTCTCGGTCGCGGCGGCGCTGCTCTTCTGGGGGCGGGGCGCCTATTGCGGCTGGCTCTGCCCATTCGGCGCGCTGCAGGAACTCACCAACCAGATCGCGCGCAAGCTAGGCGTGCCGCAGATCACCTTGCCCTGGGGGCTGCATGAGCGCCTCTGGGCAGTGAAATACATGGTCTTCCTCGGGCTCTTCGGCGTGTCGCTAGCCTCGATCGAACAGGCCGAGCACCTGGCCGAGGTCGAGCCCTTCAAGACGGCCATTGTCCTTAAATTCATGCGCGCCTGGCCGTTCGTCGCCTATGCCGCGGCACTGCTCGTCGCCGGGCTCTTCGTCGAGCGCTTCTACTGCCGCTACCTCTGCCCGCTGGGCGCGGCGCTGGCGATCCCAGCGCGACTGCGAATGTTCAATTGGCTCAAGCGCTACAAGGAATGCGGCAACCCCTGTCAGACCTGCGCCAACGAGTGCTTCGTCCAAGCGATCCACCCCACTGGTGAAATCAATCCCAACGAGTGTCTGAACTGCATGCACTGCCAGGTGCTCTACCAGTCGGAAACGAAATGTCCCGTCGTCATGCGCAAGCTGAAAAGGCGCGCGGCGGTCGGTGCAGTCGATGTGCCTCGGAGAGGTTCGGAGGCCATCGGCAACCATCCCAACCTTCAAAGTGCGAAAGGGTGAAGGCCATGTCGGACAATGTGAAACGGGGCGTCAGCAGACGCGGTTTTCTCGGGGCCACGGCTTCGGGGGCGGCGATCATGGGTGGTACCAGCGGCAAGCTGGGGTTTGTCGGGGGCGCAGCGGCGCTGGGCGCCGGTGCCGCGACGCAGGCCAACGCGCAGGCCGGCGGACACGCGGACCTCCCCGGGCCGGGTGAACTCGACGAATACTACGGCTTCTGGTCCTCGGGCCAGACTGGGGAGATGCGGATCCTCGGCGTGCCCTCGATGCGCGAGTTGATGCGTGTTCCGGTGTTCAACCGGTGCTCGGCGACCGGCTGGGGGCAAACCAACGAGTCGCTCAAGATCCTGACCCAGGACATGCTGCCCGAAACGAAGGACTATCTCGCGGCGCAGGGCAAGATCGTGCATGACAACGGCGATTTGCATCACGTCCACATGTCCTTCACCGAGGGCAAGTACGACGGCCGCTACCTGTTCATGAACGACAAGGCCAACACCCGCGTCGCCCGCGTGCGATGTGACGTGATGCGCGCCGATAAGATCATCGACATCCCGAACGCCAAGGCGATCCATGGGCTGCGTCCGCAGAAGTGGCCGCGCACCAATTACGTTTTCGCCAACGGCGAGGACGAGGTGCCCATGGTCAACGACGGTTCGGTTCTAGACGATCCGAGCCAGTACGTGAACTTCTACACCGCGATCAACGCCGATGACATGACCATCGCCTGGCAGGTGATGGTTTCGGGCAACCTCGACAACACCGATTGCGACTACGAAGGCAAATATGCCTTCTCGACATCCTACAACTCGGAAATGGGCGTGACCCTCCCCGAGATGATGGAAGCCGAGATGGATCACATCGTGATCTTCAACATCGCGGAGATCGAGAAGGGTATCGCCGACGGCGATTTCATCGAGCTCAACGGCGTCAAGGTGATCGACGGGCGCAAGGGCCAGAACAAGAAGTACACCCGGTACGTTCCGATCCCGAACAGCCCCCACGGTATCAACATGGCGCCCGACAAGGTCCACCTGTGCGTCGCGGGAAAGCTATCACCCACGGTCAGCGTGCTGGATGTGACCAGGTTCGACACGCTCTTCGAGGACGACAGCGTCGATCCGCGGTCGGTCGTGGTCGCCGAGCCGGAACTGGGCCTCGGTCCGCTCCACACCTGCTTCGATGGGCAGGGCAATGCGCTCACGACGCTGTTCCTCGATAGCCAGGTTGTCATGTGGAACATCGAGAATGCGATCAAGGCCTACAACGGCGAGGACGTCGATCCGATCCTGACCAAGCAGGACGTGCATTACCAGCCGGGCCACAACTCGACCTGCGAGGGCGAGACCCTCGACGCGAGCGCGAAGTACTACCTGACGATGAACAAGTTCTCCAAGGACCGGTTCCTGAACGTCGGGCCGCTGAAGCCGGAAAACGAGCAGCTGTTCTCCATCGAGGGCAACGAACTGACGCTCCTGCATGACGGGCCGACCTTCGCCGAACCGCACGACTCGATCATCGTGCATCGCTCGAAGGTCAATCCCAAAAGCGTCTGGGACCGGAACGATCCGATGTGGGCCGATACCCGGGCCCAGGCCGAGGCGGACGGCATCGACCTGGACGACTGGCAGGACACGGTGATCCGCGACGGCAACAAGGTGCGGGTCTACATATCCAGCCAGGCGCCGGAATTCGCCTTGTCGAACTTCACGGTGAAACAGGATGACGAGGTCACGGTGATCGTCACGAACCTCGACGATATCGACGACCTCACCCATGGCTTCACGATGAACAACCACGGGGTCGCGATGGAGGTCGGTCCTCAAGCCACCTCGTCGGTCACGTTCACGGCGTCGAAACCGGGCGTCTACTGGTACTATTGCCAGTGGTTCTGCCACGCGCTCCACATGGAAATGCGCGGACGCATGTTCGTGGAGCCCAGCGGCGCATGAATCCGTCTCTCTCCCTCCTGGCGTTTGCGTTGATCCTGGCCGGCGGTCCCGCGATCGCCGACCAGATCAATGTGCCTGCAGAGCCCGGGCGGCTGGCCAATGCGCTTGCCGCTGCGACGGAGGGGGACGAGCTTGTTCTGGCACCGGGGCGGCATGCCGGCCCGGTCCATGTCACCCTGCCGCTGACCTTGCGCGGCGAACCCGGCGCACTGATCGACGCGGGCGGGCGAGGCTCGGTCGTGACAGTCGATGCGCCGGGGGTGACGATCACAACGCTTACGTTGACCGGCTCGGGCCGGTCGCACGAGGCGATCGACTCCGGCGTGTCCCTGACGCAGAAAGCGCGCGGCGCGCTGGTGCTCGACAACGTGATCGACGGTAATCTCTACGGTGTTGATATCCACGGCGCCCGCGACGCGCTGGTGAAGGGCAACCGGATCACCGGTCTGCGGCTGCAACGCATGAACGACAGGGGCAACGGCGTCTACGTTTGGAACGCCCCTGGTGCGGTCGTCGAAGGCAACGAGATCCGCTACGGCCGCGACGGCATCTTCTCGAACGTCTCGAAGCGCAACGTCTATCGCGACAACCTGATGCGGGACCTGCGCTTCGCGGTCCACTACATGTACACCAACGACAGCGAGGTCGCGGGCAATGTCTCGATCGGCAATCACCTCGGCTTCGCGATGATGTATTCCGACAGGATCACCGCGCGGGAAAATATCTCGATCGGAGACCGCGATTACGGCGTGATGCTGAACTACACCAAGTCCTCGGACGTTTTCGGCAACCTCGTGGTTCACGGCGCCGAGAAATGCGGCTTCATCTACAACAGCCATCACAACCTGCTGGCCGAGAACGTCTTCGACGGCTGCGACATCGGCATCCATTTCACCGCGGGGTCCGAGGGCAACACGATCACCGGCAACGCGTTCATCGGCAACCGGACACAGGTGAAATACGTCGGCACCCGCGACATCGAGTGGAGTTTCGAGGGGCGCGGCAATTTCTGGTCCGACCACCCCGCCTTCGATCTGGACGGCGATGCGCGAGCCGACAGCGCCTACCGGCCGAACGATCTGATGGATCACATCCTCTGGTCGCAACCGGCGGCCAAGCTGCTCTTGGGCGCCCCCGCGGTGCAGCTGGTCCGGTGGAGCCAGGAACAGTTTCCCGCGACGCTTCCGGGAGGTGTGGTGGACAGCCACCCGCTCACCGCGCCCCCGGTCCGCGAGATCCCCGAAACCTTTCTCGCCCTCGCAAGGGCGGAACCGCTCTGGGCGAAAGGAGGTCGGCATGACGATTCTCAGCCTTTCCAACCTGACTAGGCGCTACGGGCTCACGACCGCCCTCGATGCTGTCGACCTGTCGCTTGCAGCGGGCGAACGGGTCGCCCTGCTCGGCCACAACGGGGCGGGCAAGTCGACGCTGATGAAACTTGTGCTGGGCCTGATCGCGGCCAGCGATGGCCGGATCGAGGTTGCGGGCCACGCCCCCGGCTCGCCGGTCGCACGCGCACTGACAGCCTACCTGCCCGAGAACGTCGCCTTCCACCCGGCACTCACCGCGCGCGAGCAAATCCGCCATTTCCTGCGCCTGCGCGGGGCGTCCGCACGCGAAGCCGGATCCCTGGTGGAGAGGGTCGGCCTGGCCGAGGCCGCCGACCGCAGGATCGGGACCTATTCCAAGGGCATGCGGCAACGGGTCGGACTGGCCCAGGCGCTGATCGGACGGCCCCGACTGATGGTGCTGGACGAGCCGACAAGCGGGCTCGACCCGGTGTCCCGGCGGGAGTTCTACGGGCTCCTCGACGAACTTGCCGCTTCGGGAACCGCGATCCTTCTGTCCTCGCACGCGCTGTCGGAAGTCGAGACAAGGACCGATCGGATCGTGATCCTTTCGAAGGGCTGCAAGGTCGCCGAAGGCACGCTGGAGGCCCTGCGCAGCGAAGCCGCGCTGCCCCTCACCGTGACCCTGCACCCCCGCCTTGGCCGCGAAGCCGATCTCGCCGCTGCTTTCCCCGAGGCACAGCGTACCGCGGACCTGCTGACGCTGACCTGCCCACAATCGGAAAAGCTGGCACTTATGGCGCGACTGTCCGGGTCGGGTGACACGCTTGCCGATTTCGACATGCTCCCGCCCAGCCTCGACGACGTCTACGCCCACATCAGCCAGAGGGCCGCCTGATGTTCACACGTATCCTTTCCACTTCCCGCATCGAGTTCCTGATAGCGCTGCGTAACCGCTGGGTTCTAATCGCCACGCTGATGATGGCCCTGTTCTCGCTGGTTCTCTCAGTTGCGGGCTCGGCGCCCAGCGGAGAGCTTGGCATCGACCGACTGTCGGTAACCGTTGCCAGCCTGACCTCGCTATCGGTCTACCTGGTGCCGCTGCTGGCCCTTCTGATCTCCTTTGACGCCGTCGCCGGAGAGGTCGAGCGCGGCACCCTTCCCCTGCATCTGACCTACCCCCTCGGTCGAGGCGAAATGCTTGCGGGCAAATTGGCGGCGCAACTTGCCATCGTGTCGCTTGCTGTCACGCTGGGCTACGCAGTGGCGGCACTCGTGGCATTACAAACCAGCGGGACGGCGGCGCTGGAGGGGCTTCCGGCTCTCCTTAGGCTGATCTGGACCTCGGTGCTGCTGGGCGCGGCCTTCCTGTCCCTCGGGCACGCGATATCGTCGCTGGCGCGTCGACCCTCGGCCGCGGCCGGCATGGCCATCGCGCTCTGGCTGGTACTGATTGTACTCTACGACCTGGGGCTGCTGGCCGCGATCGTGGCCGATGACGGCGGCAGTTTCACGCAGCAGGCCTTCCCGTGGCTGCTGGTCGCCAACCCGGCAGACGCCTTCCGGATCTTCAATCTCGCGGCGTCCGAAGCGGTCGGAACAGCCTCGGGCCTGGGCGGGGCTGCCACATCGATCCCCGCGTGGAAACCCCTCGCATCCCTGTTGCTCTGGCCGGCCGCCGCAGCACTGCTATCGCGCGCAGCATTCGGGAGGGTCCAGCCATGAAACGCCTGTTGCTCGCCCTGTCTCTGTTCACGCTGGCCTCGTGCAAGGAAGAGGCCGCGAACCGACCCGATCCGGTCGAGCTGACACCCGACGCGGTCGGCTACTACTGTCAGATGGAGCTTCTGGAGCACGTCGGCCCGAAAGGGCAGATCCACTTGGACGGCATGCCTGCCCCGATCTTTTTCAGCCAGGTGAAAGACACCGTCGCGTACCTCCACATGCCCGAACAGAGCCACGCTGTGCGCGCAATATACGTGCAGGACATGGCCGGGATAACAGACTGGGCCAGGCCCGGAGCCTGGATTCCGGTCGAAAACGCCGTCTACGTGATCGGCTCGGACCGATTTGGCGGAATGGGCGCGCCCGAGTTCGTGCCTTTCTCGGATCGCGAGGCCGCCCGCGCCTTTGCCGCGCGCCACGGGGGCGAGCTGAGGCAGTTCGATCAGATCGGCCCGGAAGACGTGCTGGCGCCGGTGGCGGAGTTGCCTTCAGAAACCGACGAAATCACGGCGCGTCTGAATGCTCTGAAAACGGATAGCGGGAGAAACTGACATGGCCGTCTCAAGACGTCGTTTCCTTGCCATAGCCTCTGCCGCCGCATTGGCCGCACCTGCTGCGCAGGCCTATCGGTGGCAGGGTACCGCGCTCGGGGCGCGGGCTCAGATCGTGCTAAATCACCCGGACGCCGAGCGGATCACCGGCCGGGCGCTCGCTGAAATCGACAGGCTCGAGGATATTTTCAGTCTCTACCGGTCGGGCTCCGCCATCGAGCGGTTGAACGCCGACGGGCATCTGATCGCACCACCTTTCGAGTTGCTTGAATGCCTGACCACCGCATGGCAGGTCCACCGCATGACCGGTGGCATGTTCGATCCCACCGTCCAGCCGCTCTGGCAAGTGCTAGCCGAAGCCGGCGCCGGCGGAGTGCAGCCGAACCCAGAGGATCTTGCCCGCGCCAGATCCGCCATCGGTTTCACCCGCGTCCGTTTTGACGTCACCCGTATAGCGCTGGAAGCCGGGCAGCGCCTGACGTTGAACGGTATCGCACAGGGCTACATCGCCGATCGCATCGCCCGGCTGATGCAGTCCGAGGGCATTCGCGACGTGCTGATCGACACCGGCGAAATCGTCGCTCTGGGCTCCGCACCGGATCAGAAAGGCTGGCCGGTCGAGTTCGCGGGGTCTGGCATCTCGCGTCCGCTGAGCAACCGCGCAATCGCCACCTCGGCGTACATGGGTACCACGCTGGACCAGATCGGCGCGGTCGGACACATCCTCGACCCGCGCTCCGGTATCCCGCGCACTCCGGGGATCCGCCAGATCTCGATCAGTGCACCAAGCGCCGCTCTGGCGGACGCGCTTTCCACCGGCCTTTGCCTTGCGGAAGGAGCGAGTGAAGTCATTGCGACATTGCGGAAGGGCAAAGAAGCTCGCCTGGAAAACCTCCAGACCGAAGCTGACACGCAGTAACAAGGGGAACTAGGATGCGAACCAGACTGACGCTCACCATTGCCGCCGCCGTTGCGCTGACGGGCGGTGCCGTCGATGCCGCCGACGCGGCGAAAGGCGAATCGGATTTCACGCGCTGCCGGTCCTGCCATGCGATCACCGCCGAAGACGGAACCGACATCCAGAAGGGCGGCAAGACCGGACCGAACCTCTACGGCGTGATCGGTCGGGCACCGGGGTCTCTGGAAGGGTTCAGCTACGGCGCATCGCTCGTTGCAGCCGGCGAGTCCGGGATCGTCTGGGACGAGGAAAACCTGGCAGTCTACATCCAGGATCCGACCGCATGGCTGCAAGAGGTTCTGGATGACCCCGCAGCAAAGTCCGCAATGACCTTCAAGCATCGCAAGGGCGCTGAGGACATGGCCGCCTACCTGGCCTCGGTTGGCGGCGGTAGCTGAGCGATCCCCCTGCCGGCGTGGCGGCGTCCTGCTCCGATCAGGGCTTGACGACCCGCCGCGCCGGCTTCTTCAACCCTACCTTTTCGCCCACGAGCCAGGGGAGCATGCGCCACAAGGCAATTGCATACCCGATCGTCCACAGAAGCGCCGCGAGAGTTATACCGTCGATGCCGGCCACCGCTCCGTGAGCCAGCAGAACCCGGGTAAGCGCGGCCGCCATCACCAGAAAGAACGCTGCCGTCAGCGCAGGCCCAGCGGTCAGATCACGCCCGGTATGTCCAAGCGTCGCGCGCATCATCACCGCAAGGGTCATGCCTGCGATGGCTCCGATACCAAGAAGGTGAAGACCTGCCGCATCCGGGATGACGCCCGCTGAGCCCGCCGCGGCGGCAAGCAGCCCGAGTGGAACGAAAGCATAGGCGACGTGCAGCATCAGAAGCAGCGGGTTTCGCCACGTCGCGCCTCCGCGCCAGCGCGCAAGGCGTAGAACGTGCAGGAAGCCGGCAAGCGCCAGCAAGACGGCGACCGCCATGGACGGACCAATCAGAGACCATCCTGCAAGCGCAACCGCCCCCGTGCCGAGAGCGATGGCATCGAACCGACCGAAGGGCAGCGGCAGCCGGGTCACCTTGCATTCGGCGAGCCAGTTACGGGTGAAGCTCGGCACGATGCGACCCCCGATCAGCATGATCAACAGAACCATCGCGGCCAGCCCCAATCGACTGCCGATGGTCACCGCCCCTGTTGCCAGCGCCTCGGCATGAAAGCTGACATTGGCGCAAAGAAGAAGAAACAGGGGCGCCAGAACCTTCAGGTTTCGCCAGTTTCGGCCTGCCAGGATCTCGGTCAGAAAGACGCCTGCTATCACCAGTAGGAAGGCGCAGTCTACTCCCGCGACCGCAACGGGATTCAGTGATGGAACCCCCGCAACGACGACTCGCCCCGCGATCCAAAGCAGCGCGAGAAACGCCAGAGGCCAGCCCTGTTTCGGCATTCTTCCGGTCCAGTTCGGTACCGCCGTGAACAGGAAACCGGCAACGACAGCAGCGCCATAGCCGAAGATCATCTCGTGCACATGCCAATCGACGGGCGCGAAAGGGCCGTCGATGATCACGTCTCCGCGCCAGACAAGCCACCAGAGTGGAACGATCAGGCCTCCGAATCCTACAGCAACCAAGAAGAAGGGGCGGAAACCTAGGCTGAAGACGGCAGGTCCCTGATAGCTGGGACGGGGCATGGCACGAGCTCCCATTATGCACAGGAAGATTTACTCTGGTTTCGTCTTCGGGCTGGATGCACTAAGCCAAAGGGTGCAGTCCTTGTGCTCCCGCAAACTCGGCGTGAAACCGTGCTCAAACTCGACCCAAGTCTTCTGACCGGCCTGCCACCCTTCGCGCGACTTACCGTTGGCCAGATCCATGAGATCCTCGACCAGGCGACGCCGCAACGTTGGGATGAAGGAACCAGCATCTTCACCGCCGGCGCCGAGGCCGAGCGCTTCTTCCTACTTCTCGACGGCACGATACGTGTCATCCGAACGACCAAGGATGGCGAGCAGGTCGTTCCTCTGCATATCCCGCCAGGGCAGTTGTTCGGTATCGCCCCGGCTTTCAATCTCGATGCCTATCCGGCGACCGCCGTCGCCGCCGAGGAATGCCTGACCCTGTGCTGGCCGACCAGGTTGTGGGGGACCTTTGTGGGCAGGTACGAAGGGTTCGCGACCGAGACATGGCGTACTATCGGCGACCGCATGCAGGAGCTTCACACACGAATCGAGGAACTCGCGACACGGGCGGTCGAACAGCGCATTGCGTCCGTCCTGCTGCAACTGGTGAACCAGTCCGGCCGAAAGGTCGATAGCGGGATCGAGATCGTGTTCCCGATCACCCGTGCCACCATCGCCGAGATGACCGGTTCGACGCTGCACACCGTCAGCCGCCTCCTTTCGGCGTGGGAGAAGCAGGGGATTGTCAGCAGCACACGCAGGCACATCGTCGTTACCGACCCCCACCGGCTGGTCCTGCTCAGCGGTGCCGGTGGCACACCATAGCGGACGAGATGAGCGCTTTCAGCTCGTCGCGTATGACCTCTTCTCCAAGCTGATACTCCCGACACGCGTCTATCAGAGTGTGGAACGGGGCGATGGGGCAACCGACACACAGCATGCCCCGCTTTACGAATACAGAAGCTGTCTCAGGCCAAGTCCTGAACATCTCGTCCATGGTCAGGTCAGGATCGTCGATATCCGCCAGCATCACATGTCCGCCCTTTGTGATCTGGTCAGGTTCCCACATCTGCAGCCCATAGAGTTTGCGCGCGCGCAAGTCCGGACTGAAGCGGAACTACGATCAGTCACCCGCCGGGAACGTTTTCCGAGCTGCTGCCTTGGCAGACTGGCGTGAGATTGTGGCGGGCTGATGCCGGGTTCCGGCGAACGGCCGGTCACAACGAGTTACCGTTGTGCTGGCAAACTATTTCTAACTAGTCTCAGTTTTCCGCCAATGACATGAACTTACCCGGCACAAAGTGCCCGCCACTCGACGAGAGCAGCGGTTCGCTGGGCTTTGAAATTGTCTCTACTTGAAAGGCTGCGTTCCTGGTTAAATTAGTTGGAGACTGAGGCGTGGACGGCGGCGAATTTCTGCAAGCTTCGCATCCGCCGGAACCGGATCATCGCTCGTTCTCGTCGCCGGAAGGTAAGATGCGAGTTCTCCGCCCTGTTGTTTGCCCAGCGCCCCGTTTCCTAGCTATGGCCCGGATTACGGGGGAAGGTCTATTCGATGACGATCATGCCCGCTCCGGGCTCCGAGCCGACATTGGCCCTGCTACCTGATCTGCGTGGTATGATGGCGCACCAACACCAGGTTGGTGTCGTGGCAGGGCGTGGCGGACAGCAGGAGCCGTCATGTCCATCGCCAACTTACCTGCCATTCGCACCTGCCGTCGAGCCTGGAACAAGGGACGCGTCATCGGTCAGAAACGCCCACTCATGCCCAAGCACGTCTGGGCAATCCGCGTGCGCCTCGAAATCTCTGAAAACCACCGAGATCTTGCTCTTTTCAACCTCGCCATCGACAGCAAGCTCCGAGGCTGTGACCTGGTAAAACTGAAGGTCGCGGACGTCTATGCAGCGGGCCAAATCAAAGAACGCGCTTCGATCATCCAGAGCAAAACCCAAAGGCCTGTCCGCTTCGAAATCACCGAAGGCACCCGGAAGTCGCTCGCGCGCTGGATGGATGACCCACAGATGATCGGGTCGGAACACCTCTGGCCCGGCCGATTTCACGAACGCCTGCACATCTCGACCCGGCAATACGCCAGGCTGGTCCGGGGCTGGGTGAGCTCGATCGACCTCGAACCCAGCTCGTACGGCACGCACTCGATGCGACGGACCAAAGTTGCCCAGATCTATCGCAAGACCGGAAATCTTCGTGCGGTGCAATTGCTGCTAGGTCATACGAAGATGGACAGCACCGTCCGTTACCTCGGCGTCGAGTTGGAGGACGCGCTCTCGATCTCCGAGTCGGTCGAGATATGATCTGCTGGGTCGTCCGTCGCGGACGGCCCTGAGGCTTTCATATATCACTGGGCTGCCCAAGGTCTGCTCGGTGATTTCAGCCACAGGGAAGGCCGGCCAGACGTCGCCCCTCGTCGGTTTTCAGCGAGAAGTCGGTGCCGCGATAGGCATCTGCTGCCGCCGTCGTCAGCCATTCGATCGCCCGCGCCACCCAATCCGCGGGGATATGCGCCGACCAGTCCAGTTGACTGACGGGATTGATGCCTGACGTTCGGATCTGCTTCTGCATCCCCGTTGCTACTGTTCCGGGGCTGAGGCCTATGACGCGGACACCCTTGCTGCGATACTCCCTGTCGGCCACTCGGGTCAGGGACAGGGCGGCCGCCTTGGTGGAGCAATAGTGGCTCCAGCCTTCCAGGGCCGAGGTCGCCGCACCGGACGAGATGTTCACGACAGTTCCCCCGCCCTGCGCGACCATCACTGGAATGGCAAAACGCAGCCCGTGATAGACTCCCTTGAGGTTCACATCGACGATGTGCCCCCATGCGTCGGGATCGCTTTCGCCCAACCTGGCGATCGGGTCGATCAGGCCGGCGTTGTTCACCAGCAGGTCGATCCGCCCAGTTTCGTCCACCGTCGCGTCGATCAAGGATTTCACCTGCGCGGCGTCGGCCACATCCGTCGGCCAGGCACAGGCTGACAGGCCGTCTTCGTTCAACTCCTCCGCGATCGTGTTGATCCGGCTGGCGCCGCGTGCCGCCAGCACGACATGCGCGCCGAGGGCCGCGAGATGGCGGGCGGTCGCTTCTCCGATGCCCCGGCTGGCGCCGGTCACGACGACGGTTTTGTCTTTGAAGGTCATGTTGTCTCTCCAGTGTCGGTCGGGGCGAGAGACCCCGGCCGTACGGGTTACTCGGCAGCAGTCGCCATCGAAGGCGTCCAAGCGAGGGCGGGGTCGGACATGAAGTCCTCATCAGGGACGGAGGCCAGCGCCGCCGTGTAGTTCGACAGGACCTTCGTTGCGATGATTGTCACCACATCGAGCACGTTGGCTTTCGTGAACCCAGCGGCGAGGAAGCCGGGAACCGCCTCGGCAGCTTCCCCGCGCGCGATGGCGACTTGCCGGGTAAAGGACCAGAGCGCGGCAAG
>NZ_JBTLNF010000009.1:0-316935 GCF_054457455.1 Halovulum sp. GXIMD14794
CGCTCCGCGCAGTTCGCCACCGCCGTAGACGCCCAACTCGCCCCAACCGAGATTGTCGACCATCATGATGACAACATTGGGTCGTTCGGCCGTCTCTGCGAGCGTCGAGGTTCCGGAAAAGACAACGGCAGCTAACGGGAGCAGGAGCGCACTGAACGGATTTCGCATCGGGTTTCCCTCGTCTCGGTTTCACGGTTCGAGGAGGACGTACAGTCCTCGCGTTATCGCCAGGCCCATTGGTAGGACAACCGTCCTAATCTTGGCTGAGCAGGTAGGTCTGTGTCAACGTTGCGTTCGGGGCGGATGCAAAGCTATCTGGTAGCAATGGACAAGAAGATCGTACATTACATACCCGGTTCGGTGGTGGACCTGCTTCAAGAACTGGTTTCTCAGCGCCCGGTTGCGAAAGGCGTCGAAGGGCTTCCGAACGGCGACAGGACCAAGCGTCGGATACTCGACGGGGCGTTGTCACTTTTCATCAATGCCCGAGCAGAAGATTTCACCATGCGCAATCTGGCGAACAGTCTGGATATGCGGGTGGGCAATCTGACCTATCACTACAGGACCAAACACGATCTCCTCGATAGTCTGGTGCGGGACCGACTTGCTGATTACGCAAACGAAATCCTGATATGTCTGCAACTGGACGAGGCCACGCCTCAGGATGCGCTCGACAGGGTCGTGATACTGCTCGTTCAGGATCTGCGCCGACCGGAGATCGCCTTCTTTCCGCAGCTTTGGGCGCTTTCCTTGCATGATGCCACCGCAGCCAGACTGATGGACAGTCTGCATGAGGCAGAGCGTCAGGTGATCTCGGGTTTGATCGGAGCCAGCAAACCTCACTGGCCGCAAACAGACTGCGATGCGCTTGCTCTTCACGTCACTGCGGCAATCGAGGGTCTCACGCTGTTCATT
This sequence comes from Halovulum sp. GXIMD14794, assembly GCF_054457455.1. Classification (NCBI taxonomy): domain Bacteria; kingdom Pseudomonadati; phylum Pseudomonadota; class Alphaproteobacteria; order Rhodobacterales; family Paracoccaceae; genus Halovulum; species Halovulum sp. GXIMD14794. The sequence continues at coordinate 916 of NZ_JBTLNF010000009.1, forward strand.
GGCCAGAGCAAGAAGTCCCAAGGGATCTACGCTGCGCCCGAGGATGAGATTCTTCGCGTGCTAAGAAGAGCGATGTAGTCTCGAAGCAGTCGAAAGCAGTCATCCGAGCGATTCGATCAGATGACTGGCAAGTCGGCTAAGTTGCCGCCGGTGCAGCCCGCAGCATTGGTCAACTTGGGCTCGCACCGGCCGACCGATAAAATTCGCAAAATGACCGGTTCGCAGTCGGAGCAGCCGTCCGTGGCGCGGCGCCGAATTTCAGCCCCGGGTAGCAATGTGGGTTTAGTTCAGGGCGCCTTTGGATCCATCATCGCGTGCAGTGTGGCTTTCGTATCGAAATCGAGATTTGCTAGACGCGGCGGGTACACTCGTCAGCCGTCACCTTTCCGGCAAGAGCGCCGCTCGGCCTGGCCTTGGTCTTGCAACTCATAGTGCAAGGTCCAATCGGCTCTTTGCGAAAGCGAATTCTCGTGAGCGCCTTGCCCGTCGGATGGCGTCGAACAGAAGCTCGGGTCATGGCTTATTCCCGCTTGACGCCCTCCCCGCGATTCCCTAAACACCCCCTCGCCGTGGCGGAGTAGCTCAGCCGGTTAGAGCAGCGGAATCATAATCCGCGTGTCGGGGGTTCAAGTCCCTCCTCCGCTACCATTTTTTCATTTTAATGTTGGGCTCTTAGTGTAAGCATGCGTCTTTTGACACATACTTATCTGGAATCAGCGGCCATGGGACAGATAGGCGTGATTGCGTAGTGGAGGATTTCTGGCTCATCTGAACCGTTAAGGAGTGACGGTGAGACATGTATCGGGAACACCGAAACAGCCGGCCGAAAAGGTCGTCGTGGACATCCGTCGCAAGACACGGCGCCAGTTCAGCGCGCAGGAGCAGATCCGCATCGTGCTGGAAGGTTTGTGTGGCGAAGTCAACATCGCGGAACTCTGCCGTCGCTAGGGGATTGCCACTAGCCTCTACGACACATGGTCGAAGAAGTTCCTGGACGCCGGCAAGAAGCAGCTCGCTGGCGATACGACACGTCAGGCCACAGCGCCGGAGGTGAAGGAGTTACGCTCGGGGACGGCGGCGCTCAAGGAGCCGTCGCCGACCTGATGCTAGAGAAACGATCGCTAAAAAAAACATTCTCGGGGATGGGGACGACGAAGCATGAGGCACCCAGCCTCTGAAACGCTTAAGATCATTCGAATCGTTGAGCAGTCTCACCGCCGGTTAAGCGCACACTGGAGACGTTCGGCATTCCGCGGACCATCTTCTATCGTTGGCACGACCGCTACATGTCTCCGGGCGAAGCCGGTCTCGAGGATCATTTTTCGCGGCGGGATCGAGTCTGGAACCGTATCCCGGACACCGTACGCTGCCAGATCGTGGATCTGGCCTTGGATCAACCCGAGCTGTCGCCACGTGGGTTCGCGGTCCGGTTCACGGATGCGAAGCGCTACTTCGTCTCCGAGGCCACGTTTACGGGCTCCTGAAAGCACGTGACCTCGTCACGAGCCCGGCCTCCGCGGTCATCAAGGCTGCGGATGAGTTCTACGAAAAGACGACCCGGCCGAACCAGCTCTGGCAGACCGACTTCACCTACCTGCAGGTCATCGGCTGGGGCTGGTTCTATGTATCGACGGTCCTCAACGACTACAGCTGTTGCATTGTCGCCTGCAGCTCTGCAGACGATGCGCGCCGGAGATGTCACATCGACCTTGGAGGATGCCTTGGTGGCCTCAGGATACGACAGCGCGACGGTCGCCAATCGACCGCGACCGCTCAGCGGCAACGGATCGTACTGTATCTCTGGCTATCTGGCAGCTTGGCTTGAACAGCAGGGTATGGATCACGTCCGCGGCGTCCCGAACCATCCCCAGACCCAGGGCAAGATCGAGCGTTGGCATCACACCCCGAAGAACCGCATGCTGCTCGAGAACTATTTCCTGCCCGGCGCGCTCGAGGAGGCCATCGGCGACTTCGTCGGGCACTACAGCCACCAGCTGATACCACGACAGCCTCAGGAAACTGACCTCGGCGAATGCCTACTTTGGCAGGGCAGACACCATCCTCAAAAAACCAAAGGAGATTCAACGGAACACAATCGAGAAACGGCGCCTGCTTCTTCGCCAGACAGCCGCGTACCCTAAATCACGAAAGAGCCAGGCCCTCCGCTCACCGTAAGACCACCGTCTTCCAAATCATCTGACGACGGACAATCGTGGGGTCGCGGCATCACTTCAACACTAAGCGCCTGCACCCATCGCTGGGTTGCCGCCCACCGGCTCCAGAGGTCGTGCAGTGGCTGGCCCCCTATCTGGAGCCGCTTCGCTAGCCACCCTGATAGTAGCAACCGAGCCCACATGCACAAAGACAGAAACCGGACAAACCGATGGGGCAGGCCATACCTAGCTCAGTCAAAAGCCTCTGCGACTACGAACCGCCTGAAAGCATACTGCATTGCGAGCGTTGCCAAGCCTCCAATTAGGATCAGCGCCAGCCAACTGACCACGCCAGCCAAGACCAACGTGGTCTTGAGCGTTATGAACGCGAATGCCCCAAGACCACCCGCTACCATCAAGGCAAAGAGAACGATTAGCATCTTCGCTATGAACTCGAGTAATGAACGACCGAGAAACTCGAAGTCCGCCCGACCCATCGGTATGAGTTTTGCCGGGAACAGCAAGAAGATCGTGTTCTCGACCGCGTAGATCAGAAGCGTCAGCGGAAGCGCAAACACCGCCAGTGCCAGAGCGACGGGAGCGGTGACACGATGTTCAAAGAGCAGGAGGCTGACAATCAATGTGAGCGCAACGACGAAGGACAGCAGCACCTGAACCGCGAGTTGGCCTGCACAGATGCGCCACGGCGCGATCGGCAAAGTCTTATATGTTTCCATCCGGCTCAAGTCGCCGCGAAAATCGCATATCAACGTGCGTGGAAGGATGAACCCGAAGAAGAAGAATACCATCATCAATGCACGGTCGTCCGTGATCGGTATTCCGGTCGCCGAAGAAACGGGCCCCGCGCAGGCGGCCACACCAAGGAATACGGTGATTACCTTCGATGAGTTGCGGTCGGCCTTGATGGCCTGGCGCCAGGCAATGGGCCCCAAGCCTCCGAGCATCGGCGCAGTGCGGATCGAGTGAACCTCGGTCCGATCGATAGCCCAGAACGACCCTCCCTGCTTTATCCGCTCCCAGCGGTCGCTCTTTCGGGCGTATTCGCCCAGAGAGCGCTCCGACGTGCGACCGTCCAGCATGACGACCGTCCACAACAGCGCGACATTGATTAGGACCGCGAGGGTGGCCCAAAAGGCCATATGAGAAACGTAGGTTCTTGCCAGAAACAGTTCTGTAAAAACGATGTAGGGCATCAGGAGGACGGTGCCGATCCAAGAGTGGCGCACCTCCGACAGAAGGTCGAAGACGTTGCGGTCAGGGACAGCCCAGGCGTGGATCATGGCGGCGACCGCAATTGCAAACACCGTCGCAGTCGCAGGCCATTTTATCCGCGCAAGCCGGTTACCTTCGAACGCCTGCCACGCCATGCCCGCGGCTGCGCTGTTCAATTGAACAAACAGGAGCGTCAGAAGCGTGGCTGTAAAGGCTGAAAGAGCTGAACCCGTTTGCGCTTGCGCAAAGGGTGCGATGAGTGCGGCGCTCAGCGCGGCACCGGCAGTATATGCGATGAACTTGTACAGGATCAGATCGCGACGGCTGAACGGTCCGACAAAGAGGAAATTGATCTCCGTCGGCGAAAAGTGAAACGACGGACCCGTCGTCAGCGCCACCGTAAGCAGCGTCATCCCGAGCAGTCCAAGCGGCATGAATGTGCTTATTTGATCGCGCATGGCCTGTGAATCGAGACCTGCACCGCCAAACAGGCGCACGTTCGGAACCGGCTCGCCTGTCGCGATCAGCAGCCAGATGATCCCGCCCAGCGCAAGAAAGAACAACGCGCCGCGCAGGCTCATTATCTGCATCATGCGCAAGCGAAGGCCGCCGCGCATTCGCATGGCGAGAAGGCGAAGAAGAGCAACGTCCATGACTCAGATTTCACTCATCTTTTTATCTTGTGTGATCGTGAAATAAGCAGCTTCAAGCGCCGAATTACTGTCGGATTGACCAAATTCTGCAAGGAGATCGCTCATTGTGCCAAACCGACGGCACTCACCAAGGTTCAGCACCATGACATGTGTGCACAAGGTCTCGAACAGGCTCAGGAGGTGTGAGCTTATGATGATTGCCGCACCGTCGCGCGCGCGTTCGCGTATCGCCTGCTGAATGCCGCGAATACCCTGGGGATCGAGCCCGGTCAGGGGTTCATCGAAGAGGATGACCTTCGGATCGTGCAAGAAGGCGCAAGCGATCGCCACTTTCTGACGCATGCCACGTGACAGGTTGTGAACGAGCGTGTCGCGCTTGTGCAAAAGGTCGAATGACTGAAGAAGCGCTTCAGCGCGTTCCTCGAAGCTCTCGACCTTGTAGGCGGCGGCGGTGAAGGCCAGATGTTCCCAGACCGTCAAAGTGTCGAACAGCCGTGGATCGTCGGGAATGTAACCAAGGCTCTGTTTGGCCGAAATGGGCGCCTTGACGATGTCATGGTTCGCGATGGAGAGGTGCCCCGACGTCGGTGGAACAATACCGCAAAGGGCGCGCAACGTCGTCGTCTTGCCCGCCCCATTCGGGCCGACCAGTCCAAGGATCTGGCCGGGTGCGACCCTGAAGCTGAGGTCTTTGACGGCTGCGAAACCCTTGTAGTGCTTGCTGAAGTTCGTGACTGTGATCATCGCTCTTTGCTCGACAGGCGGTGCACTGCCACATTAGAGCGGCAAGCTCGAAATGGGAATCGGGGATTCCTGTGGGGCGCGGTTTGTAGTTCTCCATATTTGGAGGTGGATCACGGGTTGGCCCCGATGACTGGATTTCCGCCGCCGGATCGCGGCCTGCGTCGCGGCAACCAAGAGCTGCCACGCCGCAGCGGCAAATGTTCGACGTCTCGCTGAACTGCGTCGTCATGCTGATCCAGAGCTTTCGTGAGACCGGGGGTGCCCGATCCGGCCCGATAGGCGCGATCGCTTGGTGCCACTGCAGGGCTAACTTAATGCCGACGTTGAGGCGCGACCGGACATCCACAGTGCCGGAACCCGGCGCCCTGGTGGCAGCGGAGCGCGGCGCCGCCACGGAGCAACTTTGTTTCCCGATGCCCTATGCGCCTCGAGTTCTCATTATGATAATCCGTTATCGCGACGGAACGCGGCCGCACCCGGGGGCAGTAGAAGCGCGATGACTGAACCAATCTTCGCCAGCCCCGGATGCGTGACCCGCCGCACTGGCTGGTGTTTTTTGATGAGACGTCGACCACAAACCAGCTGCTCCGGTTCAGGGGCCGTGCGCCTGGCGGCGACCGGCTGCTGGCTGAGGCGCCCTTTGGCCGGCAGCGCTCATATGATGGGCGCAGTCCTGTGGGCTCCGGCGACAATGGTGGGGTCCCTCCCCCGACGTTCCCGAAGTTTGTTCACCAACCTGCTGAACCGGTCCGTTTTCCGCCCACAGTTCGCACGACTGCACGAGCGCCATGGCCCTGCAGGGATCGCAGGCGCTAGTCGCCGCACTCGCTGATCCCCATCATGATCGTTCGATCCGCGCCGGAATGCGGGTGGGGGACCAAACTACTGAGCCGGCGCGCCGTCGTCGCTGTGTCGAGCATGTGCGGCAGACGCTTAGCGTGCGGAAGCGCCGCGCCTGCTCTACATTGGGACAGCACCGATTCATGCAGAGAAAGGTTCCACAGAACCGCTCCGATGAGGAGGCGCTCACAGCAGGCGTTATCGAGTCGGCTTGGCAACAGGGACGCCATGGTTGCCGGCGGATTGCAGCCCAGCTTTGGCAGTCCGGCTTGCATGTGAACCACAAGCGGGTGGCGCGGCGCGCACTTGTCCGCCATCGATCCGAGGACTATGGCGCGAGGGGCTGAAGGTGCCTCACTAGCAGAAGAAGAATGGACGGCTCTGGCGGACCGGTGGATCCTGTGTACGGCTCCGGCACGAACGCCTGAACCTCGTCTGGAGCTACGGTTTCGTTCAGGACCGGAGCGGCGGTAGCCGAGCTTATCGGGCCCTTAATGTAGTCGATGAGTACACGCGGGAGGCGCTGATGATCCGTATCGAGAGGAAGCTCAATTCAACTGACGTCCTCGACGCCCTGACGGCCCTTTTGATCCAATGCGGCCCGCCCCGGTTAATTCGGCCGGACAACGGCCCTGAGTTCATTGCCCCGAAGGTTCGCGACGATCGGCGCCAAGTGCGCTCATATCGAACCTGGCTCTCAGTAGGAGAACGGCTATTGCGTGTCATTGTACGCCAGGTACCGGGACGAGTTGTGGCGCGACGAGGTGTTCTACTCGCTGAGAGAGGCACAGTTCCTGATCGAGCGATGGCGGAAACACTACAACACCAAATCTCACAGCTCACTTGCCTACAGGTCGCCCGTACCAGAGGCGGTCATATTGATGGATTGGAGACCAACCACGCATTAGCGTTCAGCCTGGACCACACAACGGGATCAGCCCACATTGTAATCTACAGCCTTCAGCGCTTTTATATTAGGCGTTAGGAACTTTACCATCCAGTTGAGTTTCGCCATGGTGCCTCTGTGACTCGAAAGGAACGTATCGCCGAGTTCAGAGTGGGAAAGACTACTCAAATTGGCTGTTAATCCTGTCACAGATCAGACGGGGGAAGTTGCAGCGTAGATGACGAGATCAGAAACGGTCATAGTAGCCGGTATTATGGGCTGGTATCCCTACGGCGGCATCGCTTGGCAGTATCTCCACTATATGGAGGGTTTGCGGCGATTGGGTTTCGATGTCGTCTATTTCGAGGACACGGGTTATTGGGCGCCAGATAATGCTGTCAGTTTCATCACTGATATTATGCGACGGTACGGCTTCGATGGAAAATGGTTCTACCGTTCGGTCAGCGCTGAAGAGCCTTATGGCATGGATGATGATACGTTCGCGCGGGTGCTGTCTCAGGCTGCTGCGGTGTTCAACGTCACCGCGTCTACGGTCCTCAAGGACGAGTTTAAAAAGGTGCCGCTTCGCGCGCATATCGAAACCGACCCGGTAGAGTTCCAACTGAAATATAACCTCTACAAGTTGGGAAAAGCGTCCGCTGAGGATGAGCGCTTTACCGAATATCTTGAGAATATCGACAACCACACTCACCATTTTACATTCGGTGAGAATTTCGGTGCCTCGGATTGTCCGGTTCCGATAGAGGATTATAGCTATATTCCGACAAGGCAACCTGTCGTTACCGACTGGTGGGCAGGGCGAGATAGAGCGTCGGCAGCGGTGCAACCCAAGCGCTACACGACAATCGCGAACTGGGATCAGGAAGGCGAAAAGGATGTGGAATGGGATGGCAGGCCACAACGATGGAGCAAGAGTGCAGAGTTTCGTCGGTTCATCGATCTGCCCAAGCGCGCATCTGGCCGGTTCGAACTGGCACTCGCCAATCTATCGGGGAAGAACGCGAAGATCACAGCAGAAGAGATCGGCGCTCTGACCGAGGCAGGCTGGCACCTCGAGGACGCGGTTCGCATCTCGGACGATGCGGATACCTATCGGGACTACATCACCGGTTCGAGCTGTGAATTTACCGTCGCCAAAAGCCAGTACCACATTTTGCGTAGCGGCTGGTTCAGCGATCGGAGCGCCTGCTACCTTGCTGCCGGGGCTCCTGTGATTACGCAGGATACCGGGTTCGGGAACATCCTGCCCACCGGACTGGGTCTCTACCCCTTCACAACTATGGAAGATGCGGTTGCGGCGACTGAGGCGATCGAAGCGGATTATGCGGCGAACTCCGATGCCGCGTTGCAGATCGGTAGAGAGTATTTTGAGGCAGAGAAGGTCGTTGGTGCCATGACAAGCGCCATGGGCCTGACCTGAGGAGCCCCAAGACCTATCTTCCGACGTCCGAGTCCTCCCGCAACAATTCCTCGATATCCGTACCGCGCCCAACAGGCAGACGCGCGATGCGATATTGGTCGGCGATAGGCAGGTCGTTGATGCCGCCACCGTAGAGAAAGGCGGTTGTGTAGCCGACTTCGCTCAGGAAATCGGCCGTCAGACTGGGGTTGTCGGCATTGCCATAAGGGTAGGCGAGAGAGTCGACAGGTGTGCCCAATCGGTCTTCAAGTACCTGGCGTGAGGCTTTCAGCTCATAGGCGAGATCCGCATCCCCGATCTCGGACAACTGCGGATGCGTTACGGTATGGCCCTGCACCGCGACGCCGTTGGCATTCAGTTCAGCCAATTCGCTCCATCCACACATTGCTTCGGTCGGCTCGACATTGAAGTCAAAGCTGTTGGTCCCACCCACGTAGGCCGTCGGAACAAAGACGACTGCAGGATAGCCCTTGTCTCGCAGCGCAGGTAGCGCCTCGGTCAACGTAGAGAGGTAGCCGTCGTCAAAGGTGATGAGCAATGCGCGTTCCGGAATGAGGGATGGGTTCGCAAACGACCGGCGAAGCAGGTCCAGGTCAATGACGTCCCACCCGGACCTCTCGATGACGTCGAGCATCCTGGTGAATTCGGTCGTCGGTACGTAGTTCCAGGTTTCCCAGACCGGATCCGAGGGTTCGCCGATCTTGTGCAGACCGAGGACGGCGAGGCGGCGGCTCATAATGGGTGGCCTCGAGATTCGCTCGATTGCCGGTGAAGCGGCACCCGTCGAGTGGTCCTGATGCTTTCCTGTTGCATCAGAGCGCGCTGTTCATGACAGTTTCCGCAATGCGCTTTGCGTCGAATTCTTCCACCGCCAAGGCCCTCGCCGCCTCGCATTGTCGCGCATAGTCGCTCTCGACGATCTCGAAGGCTTCGCGTGCCGACTCGTGCGTGGAAAAGCGGTGCATGCCCTCGCCGTTGCGCAAGATCGTGCTGGGCCCGGTATCCTGAACGACAACGGGCTTGGCACTCGCAAGATAGCAGAGTGTCCGGTCGCTGACCCATGCATTGGCGAAGTACATGCAGGACGGTTTGGCGCAACTGAACTCGCCGCGTGATCCGGCGATGTAGGACATGTAATCCGTTGGAGTTGACGAGACCTCAGAGGCCAACCTGATGCGCCAACCGCGCTTGAGCATGAACCTAAGATCATCAAGGTCATAGCCGTAATCGCGTAAAGCCTCCGCGGACGAGGGGGCGTCGTCCGAGTCGTAGGTTGCCGTAGCTTTGTCGAGGTCGCCGGCTTCTACATCCAAGGCAAGTTCCAGCGTAACCGGAAGTTCCTGTGCCAATATGGAGTACTCGATAAACGTCGCGCGCTTGTTGTTGTCGAGCATGGTCCCTTGGCCATCCGTCAGCCAATGGTGCCCGTACCAACCAGAAACGGTTGTGTATCTTTGGGCATCAGGAGAAAGCGCCGGTTGCCAGGTTTCGGTATCAACGACGGGCCGGGTGCGCTTCCATTCAACGCCGCAATCGGGGAAACGGGCGTCGGGCCGTCCTACGGTTTCTCCGGTTGAGAAATAGATGTCATGCGGCGAGAGTTCGACCTGGCGGTTGCCGACCCAGAACTGAAGGAGGCCAGGGTCTATATCGACCAACGCGGTTTTCCGAAATCGCGCGAGGATACTTGCCGGGAGCATGTAGTTGAAATTCAGCAGTAGATCGATCTGACCAAGGTACTGGTCGAGCGCGACATCAGACATTACCGGAATTGATCGCAACCGGTCTACGTCCGGATCATGTTGCACCAGGAGTGCCCGGCCCTCCAGTCCGATCCGTGCAAGGCGGGTCTCGTGCACTTTCATCGTTTCGGGCGTGATATCCGCCAATGCAGGCACGTGCTCGAGCCAATAAACGTCACAGCCGGCGCGGCGCAGGCCGAGCGCCCAATTGGCGTAGACCCACCAGTGCCCCCCTCCCGTCGGGTACGTCGCCACATTGGTGACGGAGATCATCACACGCGCCATAGGTCTCCATCCTCAACTTCTCGCCCCGATAACTCTACGTGTCCGGAGGATTCGAGCAAACCCATAGCGTGCGCTGTTTTTGATGAGTAATCGAATGAAGCGGCTAGTGCGGTAACCGTATTTGCTGGTTTCGCGTGGAGCGCGAAGTCTATTCCGTCCCGAAGCTGCTCTACTTTAATTCGCCTGACAAACGGCAGCTGTTTTATTATTGTGTAAACATGATCTTGGCACCGTCTGATCCGCTCGGGGACGAAAACCCGTCTGCCGCAATTTGTGTCGTGGGCTCAGGCCCTGCGGGCCTCGCCGTTGCAGCAGCTTGCCGCGAAGCTGGGCTTGACGTGCTCATGATCGAAGCTGGCTCGGACGGTCCTCGCCGATCCGACCCGTGTGTGGAGGTATCACCAAGCGGGCTCCCTTACGGAGACGTATCGGAAATGCGCGCAATCCGACTGGGCGGGTCGGCGTGGCTTTGGGCCGAAGGATTTGGCGCATGGGCCCGCGGGCATGTTCAGTTGCGCCCTTTGAACCCTTGGGATTTCTGCTCCGGAGACGGGTCTGGCGACAATGACTGGCCAATAAGCTTTGCTGACATCGCCCCGGCTACCCATCAAATACTGTCTTCGGTCGGCCTCGCAGACCACGGGTATGCGCTTGCGGGGCAGGGGGCAGACATGCTCGAAGCGATCGCGCCCCCTCACGAAGATTGGTCCATTTTACCACTACCAGGCTTTACACCGGTGCATTTCTTGTACCTTCACAAGGATGCATACATGGAGCGTGTGCTGGGGCGCTTGAGCGCCGATCCCGGCTTGCGGATTGCCGTAGATACCGTCGTGTGTGGTCTTAGATTGAGTGATGCCGGCGATCGTGTCGCCAGGGTGCTTTGTCACAGTAAAGCTTTGGGCCATTTTTCTTTGGCTGTCGGTGACGTTGTACTCGCGACAGGTGGTATCGAGAACGCCCGCCTACTCCTTGAACTCGAACACTCATTGCCGGGGAAGTTGCACAAATGCATTCCCGGAGAGCGCTTCATGGACCATCCCCAGGGCATCTGTGGTCTGCTGGTTCCTCAAGTGCCGTATGCGCCAGGAATGCAGCGCTGCTTGGCACTCGAAGCCGACAGGGCCGGCCAGATGGTACGCTGGATGTTCGAGTTGGAAGCGGCTACGGCGCAAGCGAAAGGCTTGCCGGGGATCGGCTTTAATCTGTGGCCAACTGAACCCGAATGGCTTCCGGATGAGCTGTCAAATATCGCGTGCGCGCTCAGTGGTGATGGTTCTCCGGCGAAACCTAACGAAAGCCGCTCGGCCTTAACTGCCATTTCATTTATGTCAGAGCAAATGCCCAACCCGTCGAGTGCGGTCACGCTCGGTAATGAAACTGATAAGCTGGGACGACGGTGCGCGAAGATCGATTGGCGGCTGGAGGCGACTGACCTTCAAGCGGTCCTTGGGGGTATTCAACTTTTTCGCGATGCGATGAAGAAGACCGGTCAGGGCAAGGTCTACCTTCCTGGCTTCACCGAGAATCCCGAGAAAGAGTTCCTTGCGATGCACTGGTCAGGTTCGGCGGTGCCGCTCGCAGGCTCGCATCATCATATGGGCACTACGCGGATGCATCACGATCCTTCACGCGGTGTTGTTGACGCAAATTGCCGTCATCACCAGCTGTCAAACCTATACGTGGCTGGCTCATCGGTCTTCACGACTGGAAGTTACATAAACCCTACACTTACAATAATGGCGCTGGGTCGTCGCCTTGGCCAGTATCTGGCTGGTTCGCGCCAGTTTTCAAGTGGAGGCGTGTAGGTGTCGTCGATTTACAAATGTTCGCCAGAACCGTTTTATTTAAGGTTGGAGTTTTTCAATGATTTAGGATCAATTAATATTATTATTGGCGTGTGATTTTGGTTGGGTTCGGTTTGGAGGTGGGCCTTTTTCATAAGATAATCCGTATTTTTCCATACGTTTGGGTTGAGCGCCGATCCTTGCTCATTATCCTAATGGTCTCGGTAGCGGCGAGTGCTCTTACAGTGTTGGCGCCGTGGCCGCTGAAGTTGTTGGTGGATGTCGCATTGGCCGATGCCAGGCCCGGGAGTGTTTTGGAGCGGCTCGGAATCGGTGATATATCCAGCCGCAGCATTGTCTTGCTCTGCGGCATCGCAACAGTGCTCATCATGGTTTCGGTCACACTTGCAGGTAATGCGCTGCAATGGTTATGGGCGGCCGCCGGGCATCGAATGCTTTATGCGCTTGCAGGGGACATGTTCTCTCAGGTCCAACGTTTGTCGTTGGTTGATCACGCAAAGCGAAACACTGGCGATCTTCTCAGTCGTATCACTGGAGACAGCTGGTGCGTTTATAGTCTTTCCGCAAAGCTGCTTGTGACACCTGGTCAGCAAATCTTGACCCTAGTCGGGGTCGCCGCTGCCGCAACGGCTATCAGCCCGAGCCTCACAGCTCTGATGTTCCTCACAGCACCTGCTGTTGTCTGGTCAATCTTTCATTTCGGACGCCCGATACGCAGTCGGGCCCATGGCACGCGCGGGGCGGATGCAGCAATCACAAGTTTCGCTCAACAAACAATAGTCAGTATCCCGCTAGTTCAGGTGTTTGGACTTGCGGACCGAAATGCTCGAACGCTCGCTGAACTAGGCAACTCTGTCGTCGGCGCGGGGCAGCGTATGGTTATGGCAGTCGATGGCTACGCGCTGATAAACGCTGTAGCGCTGTCGTCAGGATCGGCGCTCATTCTCTTTTTCGGCGCAATCCAGGTCTCGAACGGAGATCTCACGATTGGCAGCCTGTTGGTGCTGATGGCCTACCTGAACAGCCTCACGATAGCCGTTCGGTCCCTACTGGGGAATTACGGTCAAGTTCGCGCCATCGAGGCGAGCCTGGATCGGGCGATCGAAGTAATAGACATGGAGCCGAGGGTCCGAGAGAAGCGCGGTGCGCCGGCGCTCGTATTGCGCAACCGACACGGCGCCAAGGTCGAGTTCGACAAGGTTTCCTTCGCTTACGACGCGGATCGGCCCGCGCTTCGCGATATCGATCTTACGATTGGTGTGGGAGAAACCTTGGCTCTCGCGGGGCCTACGGGTGCAGGAAAGTCGACACTTGCCGGCCTCATCCCGAGGTTCTTCGACCCGCAGGCCGGCGAGGTTCGGATCGACGGTCAGCCTGCTGCGGAAGTCTCGTTGAGTAGCCTTCGTGCTCAAGTTTCGATTGTCTTGCAGGAGCCGTTCCTGCTGCCCCTGTCGATCGCAGAAAACATCGCCTTCGGACGGCCGGATGCATCATTCGAGGATGTCGTCGCCGCGGCGAAGTCCGCCAATGCCGATGAGTTCATCCGACGCTTGCCTGACGGCTATGAAACCGTTCTCGGCGAGCGGGGCGCGCAGTTGTCCGGGGGTCAGCGTCAGCGCATTTCGCTCGCTCGCGCCATTACCCGAGATGCACCTATCCTGATCCTGGACGAGCCGACATCGGCCATCGACCCCGAAACCGAGGAGATGATCCTCGGCGCCTTGTCGCGCCTGCGAGAGGGGCGGACGACACTGGTCATCGCCCATCGTTTGTCGACGATCGAAACTGCTGACCGCGTTGGTTTTCTGGAAGGTGGACGTCTTGTGGAACTTGGGACGCACGCGGAGCTCTTGAGCCGGAAAGGGCGCTTTGCCCAGTTCGCCGGGTATCAACTACGCGATCCGGTTTCGAGGCCGCCGCGGTGACGGTGCTGGGCCTCACGCTCCGCGCCGCCCTCCGCCACCGAACCCCGTTGGTGCTTACCGTCGCGATCGTGGGGGTTCAGATCCTCATAGCACTCGCGGTGCCTTGGCCGCTGAAACTCGTAGTGGACAATGTGTTGGGAAATGAGCCGCTTCCCGGTGCGCTGTCGGTTATCGCCCCAATCGTCGGCCCCGGGCATGTCGCGCTGGCTCTCGGGTTTCTTTGCATCGCCTTCGTTGTTCTGCACAGCTTGAGACAGTTAAGCCAGTTTGCGCGAAACTACGTGATGGCGCGGGTCGAGGGGCTTTTGCGCATGGACATGGCGGCGGAGCTGTTAAGGCATCTTCAGAACATAAGTGTCATGTTTTTTGCGAAGGAGCGTGTGGGTGATCTGACGCAGCGGCTGACCGAAGACAGCCGTTTTGCGGCAGATCTGATCAGCCTTGTCTTTCTGCCTGCGTTGACGTCGCTGGGTACTCTGATCGCGATGCTGGTTGTTTTGTCGGCGCTGTCTCCGACTCTTGCCTTGGTTGCGCTGTGCACGGCCGCACCGGTTCCGTTCGTCGTCCTTTACTTCAGAAAACAGATCAGCGACCGCTCGTTCGAGCAGCAGGAAAGCTTCGGCGATGTCATGGCCGAGGCAGAGCGGTCGATCACGTCGATCCAGGTCGTGCAAGCTTTCAACCGGGAAGACGATGGGAACCGTCGGTTCCGCTCGCAGACCGAGCGGGCCGTGAAGGCGGTCCTTCGTGCAACATCCGTTCAGCTTTCCTTTGATTTCGCCTTGGGTGCGATCAACGCGCTAGGTACTGCGGCCGGATTGGTCGTTGGCGGGCTTCTTGTGCTGGAGGGGCAGGCCACTGTCGGAACGCTACTGATCGCGCTGAGCTATCTGCAGGCGGTCATGGGGCCGGTCGGTGAACTGGCTGCGGTCGCTGCCGCATATGGTACCGCCGTGGGCAAGGGCCGTCGCGTCGTCGATATCCTCGACAGAGAGGTCGACGTGCAGGATCGTCCGAACGCAGTGCCGCTTGCGGCGACGCTGCCCGGCACCGGCCACTCATTCCGGTTCGACAATGTCCACTTCTCATACTCCGATGGATCGCCTGTCATTGAAGGGGCCAGTTTCCAGATCGCCGCAGGCGAGACCGTCGCTCTTGTCGGGCCGACTGGCGCCGGCAAGTCGACCCTGGCTGCCCTTCTTATGCGGCTGGCGGACCCCACGTGCGGCAGGATCCTGATCGACGGCACAGACTTGCGGGACGTGGCTTTACGATCGCTCCGTGAGGCGTTTTCGGTTGTGTTGCAGGACAGCTTCCTTCTTCCGATCTCTGTCGCTGACAATATCCGGCTTTCAAAACCAGATGCGACACCACAACAGGTCGAGCAGGCGGCGAGGATGGCACAGGCTCATGATTTCATCAGCGATCTGCCGGATGGATACGAAACCGTCATAGGCGAGCAGGGAGCGACCCTGTCCGGCGGACAGAAACAGCGGATATCATTTGCCAGAGCGATGTTGCGGCAAGCGCCGGTTCTCATCCTCGATGAACCGAGCTCTGCTCTCGATGTGGAGACCGAGGCCGCCATGTTCGATGCGCTGGCCGAGCACTGCAAAGGCCGGACCGTGGTGCTGATCGCGCACCGGCCGGCGACGTTGCGTGTCGCAGACCGGATTCTGCAACTGAAAGACGGCCGGATATCGGAACTCGCCCAGCGCGACGGGCCGCCTGCGGAGAGCCCGGGAGGTGCGGCGCGAAACCCTTGAGATATTTCACCAGGAGGTGCCGTAGCAAATTTTGGGCTGCCGATCCGAAGTCGGTTTTCGACTTCGCCTGCTGTAAAGTGCTCTCCACACGGCAAAGTACGTAGATGGGCGCAGGTCACGGGACGGCGAAGGTGAACTATGGCTAGGATCGTAGTGTGCGGATACATCATTCGTCACCCGCTGGCGGGGAATATGCACGCCTTCCTGAGCTACGTTGCAGGACTGTCCCGACTTGGCCACGAGGTCACCTATATCGAGGAAAGCGGGTGGGACGCATCGTGCTTCGATCCCAACAGCCAATGCCATACTGACGACCCGACGGCCGGAATCGCAGCCTTTCGCACCATGTTGTCGGCCTATTGTCTCGACACGGTACCTTTCGCCTTTGTTGATAGGAAGACGTATGAAGTTCATGGCAATCTGAGCGCCACGCTGAAGGCGACGTTCACGCAAGCTGATCTGGTCATCAACGTTGGTGGCGTATGCTGGCTGGAGGAGTTCGAGCACGCGCCGCGGCGCGCTCTGATCGACATGGATCCACTGTTCACACAGTTGGGCAGGTTCGCACAAACCGACCTTTCTCGATATGACGCCTTGTTCACATACGGTCAGAACATCAACGGTGAAGATTGCCTGGTTCCTACGCTCGAGAGGCGTTGGGTTCCTGTTCTGCCTCCGGTCGTGACTGATATCTGGGACAATGCCGAGGGCGCAGAAGACTTGGACCTCTCCAACCCGAGGTTCACTACCGTCGCCAATTGGAGTGCCTATGGCGATATCGTTTTCCGGGACGAGGTATTCGGACAGAAGAACTTGGAATTCGAGAAGATCATCGACCTGCCAGAGCTCTCGGATGCAGCGTTCGAGTTGGCAACAGAGAATATGGGCGAGGATGTTCGGCATCGCTTCATCCAGAGCGGATGGCGGATCATTCGGGGTCGAGACGTTACTCTGAGTGCGACGGCCTATGCGGAGTACCTGCGTGAATCAACCGGCGAGTTCAGCGTGGCGAAGAACGCTTATGTCAAAAGCCGCTCCGGTTGGATTTCGGATCGCACCGTGTGCTACCTCGCCACCGGCAGACCTGCGATTGTCCAGGATACCGGGGCCGGCGGGCGCGTTGAGGCCGGGGAGGGGTTTCTGACATTCAACGCGGTCGGGGACGCTGTCGAATGCGTCGCCGACGTTCTGGCCGATTACGATTTGCACCGGCGAAGAGCGCGGGAAATTGCCCGAGAGATCTTCGACTATTCGAAAGTACTGCCGGGCCTCGTGGAAGCCGCGCTCGCCTGACATAGATGCAGGCTTTTCGCACGGACGGTCTCCGGCTCGGCAAGCGAAGCTTTTAGTCAATCGGATGCTGGACGGAATAATGGCGTTGCCGTAGGCTTTTATAGAGCGTTTAGAGCGTTCTCATAGATGCGTGATCGAGCGTTGTCGGTGTTGGCGGGGGAGTATAATCCGGTGCCGAATGATCCTTCGGTAAATATCGCGATACCGACATTCAATCGGGCAGACCTGCTTCGATTAAGTTTGCACAGTGCGCTGTCACAGGATTATTCAAACTTTCGGATCACGATTATCGACAACGCATCTTCGGACACGACAGACGCCGTCGTTAGATCGTTTCCTGGTGAACGTGTCACCCACATCCGCAACAACGAGAACATTGGGCAGTTTCGCAATTGGAACAAGGCACTCTCGCTTAACGACTCCGACTTCGTCATGATCTTGCAGGACGACGACATCATTCACGAGAGCTTTGTTTCGAAGTCGGTAAGAGCGCTTGTGGATCGGCCAGAGGCTGCGTTCTCCTTTTCGGATGCGAGTGAGATAGATATCGCCGGCGACGTCATCGCGAACCAGAGGAATTGTGACCGGATCCCGCCTGGGCTGCTGCAAGGAGATGACTACCTCGAGAGCATCGTTTCGGGTGAGAATTTGGTTGTGCACATGTCCAGTGTGATGTTGCGACGATCGGCCCTTGAAGCAATCGGCGTTTTCGATACGCCTCATTCCAGGACCTCGATCGATTTCAATCTGTTCTTCCGTCTCGCATCGAAGTTCGATCTGACATTCGTGGCTGAAAACCTGGTCCAGATACGCCGGCATGAGGGCGCCTATCACCGGCGTGCCGAAGTGGACACGCGGCCTCTGGCAATGTTGGGCGAGCGTCTTGATGCAGGTGCGTATCTCTTGAAGTCGAACAAGGCCAATGACCGTCGGTTTCGCGACTGGCTATGCGAAAGACTAGTTCACCTGAACCTGCGCCGCAGCGAAATGATGTCCCAGATGCTGCCTGATCTAAACTTGGCTGAAGAAGAAAAGCGGCTGATTGCCGAGGCCGAAATCAGGGCGCTCGACCCGTTGGATGGTCCAGCTATCATCGTCGATGACGGCGCATTCGGATCATTGAGCCTGGCGGGGCGGCGCGCTCTGCCCTTTCTAGAGAAGGACGGTTCCTTTTGGGGGCCGCCTGACACTGATGAAGTTGCCATTCGTGAGCTTGAACGCATGCGAGAGGGCGGGGCGCGATTCATGATCTTCGTCTGGCCGGCATTCTGGTGGTACGACTTCTACCGCGGTTTGCGTGACCATCTGTTTGAGCGCTATCGCTGCCTGACGAACAACAGTCGACTCATTGTTTTCGATTTGGGGGGATGAAGAGCCCCGGGACGCCTCTGCTGAGCATCGGTTTGCCCGTCTTCAATGGCGAGAATTTTCTCGCACAAGCCATCGAGTCCCTCCTGTCCCAAGACTTCCAGCAGTTCGAGCTAATTATATGCGACAACGCCTCGACCGACCGAACCGAGGCCATTTCCCGGGCATTCGCTGAGCGCGACGCCCGTGTTCGATACTCTCGCAATTCCGAGAACCTGGGTGCGGCGGGGAACTGGAACAGGGTCTTCGAGCTGTCGTCCGGGCATTTCTTCAAGTGGGCTGCGCATGACGACATGCATGAGCACCGCTTTCTCTCCAGTTGCCTCGCGTTGCTTGAAGCCGAACCGGATGCCGTTCTTGCCTACACCCGTGCGATCTCGATCGATGCTGACGCACACCGCTTGCGGGAATGGTCATCGCATCCCGACATTTGTTCTTCAGACCTTTCGGTGCGATACGCGCGATGGTTGGCTGTGCCGACGGATCCTCTGCCGTTGCCCATCTTTGGCGTCATGCGTGCCGATGTACTGCGCCGCACTCGGGGCTTCGCCTCTTACCCCGATGCCGATGTCGCTTTGCTGACTGAGATGAGCCTGCACGGCCCGTTTGCGGAGGTGCCAGAACCACTGTTTCTGCAACGGGAGCACGGCGGGCGCGCGGGTCCAAAACTGGCAGGGGACCCCTATTCGGCCGTGAACTTCTGGGATGCGCGGACGGTGCGCCCCTTGGGACTACCGCACTGGAGTCTTTTGGCTGGCCAGGTTTCGGCAATCTTCAGAGCGCCCCTGGCCCCCTCGCAACGGCTGGCCTGTCTTAGAATACTTGCAGGCTGGATTGGGCGGAAACGCCGTCTTCTCTCCAAAGACATGATGATTTCGTTGGGTCACATGCCGGCGGTCGGGCCGCCGGTGCGACGCTTGATGGAAAACATGCGCCTCAAGGCATGGCGCCGTCAGATCGACGAAACCCTGCGAGAGCTCGATGCGACGATCCCGCCAGACGCCGAGTATCTGTTTGCGGATGACTCCGCGTTCGGAAGTGAGATGAAAGAAGGTCGCAGGATGCGATCGTTCGTGGAGGATCCGGATGGGCATTCCGTTTCCCCAGAAAGTGACGACGCTGCAATTTACGAACTTGAGCGATCGCGCGAGGCGGGGATCACTTTCCTGGCGATTGCCTGGCCGTGCTTCTGGTGGATGGGCTACTACAAGGAATTTGCCGACTATCTCGACAGTACCTATCCGCGCGTTTTGGAATCCGAGCAGCTCATCGTTTTCAGGCTGAGGGACGAGGCTGGTTCCGCCGATGGCCAAGGCGAGGTGGGTGAGAACGCCTAGTCTACCGAACTACAGGGCGCTGGACATGGGGGCCTCGGTTCGGGGCAGCGGGAGAGCGTGCAGTTCGCTCAGCCTTTCGGCTGCAGGACGAATTCTATCCCGACATACGGCCCGGAATCCGAGGTTCGCCCGCCTCCGGCGAAAGTGCTCGTTTCGCGGTCCCAGCGCTTTCCGAAAGTTGCGCGCAGCCGTCCGTCGATACCGTCCAGGTCGAGGAGGTCCTCGGTCAACTCAAATCCCCCGTAGAGGGAACGCTCAACGAGATCGAAATCGCCTCCGTCGAAGTCGCCCTCGTACAGGTAGTAGTCACCACCGAGTACAAGGTCGATACCTGGAGAGATGCCGAGATTAAGCGAAATACCCGCCTCTATCTCGTTCTCGATGGATGATGGATTGAAGTTCACGGTTCTGTCGAGCGAAGTGTACCAGTACGTGGACCACCGGTCTGCCGCATAGCTTGCCGCCAGATCCATCTCCAGGAGCCGATAGTCGCTGGCCAAGGATCCGCCCCCGACAGCCTGATAGTATTCCCACTCCGCATCAGCTGTGAGGTAGACCCCCCTTAATGTCCGTCCGGTGCCCAACGTCACGGAATAGTAGCGATCTGGCGCGCTTCCATCCGGCAAATGCACGTTCTCGAAGGTCATGGAAATGTAAGTGTATCGCCCGGGATCATAATCTGGCCCGCCATAAGTGGACGCGGTGATTTCGAAGCCGTTGCGGGTTTCATCCTCCCGGGGTCCCGCGAAGCCGACCTCGCGTTTCAACTCGAATATCACTTCGAGCCCGGGTGACCGAATACGCGTCCCAAGGCCGAAGGTTTCGGTGCCGGGGAAGGGAAACGGGCTGTCAAGAATGACCTCATCCACCAGGTCCTCTACGCGGACGTAATCCTCCGAGCTCCGCGCATATTCGAAGATCGCCTCGACCTGCGTGTTCTTGACGGAATAGACGTCCAGCGCCGTGATCACGTCGATTGCGGCGCCGTAGAGAGGCCCCTCGCCGTCATCGTCATCATCCGACCGCGACCCGCTGCCCAGGAACTCGAGGGACAGGCGCTGAGTAAGATCCAGTTCGAAGTTCAGTTCCGCGTATCTGGCGCGGTCCACTGCATCTCTTCTGGCGTCAAGATCGAACACACTGGAGATACTGGCCCCTATGAGGCCAGTCCGGTCGCCAAGCACAAAGGGGTGCTCGACACCAAGAATTGCAGAACCCTGTTCCGGGCCATCGAATGTATCGCCCTCGTACTCTATTCCGTAAATGAGGCGCGGTTGCTCCGGATCGTCTTGCGCCAGCGCCGAGCCGGGCACGAAGCCTGTGGCGACCGGAATGAGTAGCCCCACCGCCGTGCCTGCCGAAAGCCCGAAGCGCACCCTCAAAAAGGTCCAGTCGGTGAAGCAGGATCGGTTCGCAATAGGCCGGCCCAAGTCTGTTATATTTCCCCGCTGAACTCTCCGTCTTTTCAATCCGAGGGACGGGAGCATCTTCATTAGCTTATTTTGTTTTTCGTTATCTGTAACCATTATTCATTCAGGAACGCCGGTGCGATATTTTCCAGCAAGATTGCATCTGCTTGGGACAGTGCGCTCCACACGATCATGGCAAGAACCATAAGCGCCATGCCCAGTGCCGTGGCAGCTATCCATGCGCCTGACAGGGCTGCAGCCACGGAGAGTCCTGCGAAGAGCGCAAGCAGCAGCCACACGGGGCGAAACACGACTGGCCAGCTTTTGAGGCGGTAGAGCTGTTGGCCGCCACCATGATCCTCGTTCATGACCAGCAATCGGATCTCGCCGAATATCGTCGGGCCCACGGCAAGGTCCCAGTCATCGAAATCGCCACCGCTCACGTGAGGCTGGTTTTCGATGGCTGCACGCAGCCGTTCGACGACTTTGGAGGAGTCTGTCCAAGCCTCGGTCCACCATTCCATTCGTCGATATCGTGCAACGGGGCGCAGCCTCGCGTGTCCGCTCCCCCACGGGCCAAGGCGAAAGCGAATCCGACCTATGAGGCGATGGAGCGGCTGAAGCAGGTGCAGCGCGAACACGATCGCGCGGAGCTGCCAATCAGGGCGTCGAGGTGGAACCTCTGGATAGGATGTTTCGAATTGGGCAAGTTTCGCGCCGCGAATTGCCATCGTCACGCTGAGCGCCAACGCACCTAGACCGAGTGCCAGCGCAATGAACAGCACCGGCCAGTCAAAGCCAAAGACGCCGAGTGTGAGGAGGATTATGGTAAGGGCGGCCCATTCAGGCATCAACGGCAGAGCTCCAGCGGTTGTTTCCCTGCTGCCATAGATCGATTGGAACGGAGCAGTGCCCCAGCGGCCGAAATAGATATGCTGGGGGCTGAAGAGTGACTGCAGTTTGCCGCGGCCATAGAGCTGACCGACCCAAGTGAGGTGTCCGGCACGGTTATAGCGGTTGGGCCATTTCTCGGCCAGAAGGGCTTCTGCCCGTGCATATCCGCGTTGCTGTTTGAGGTAGGTCGCGATCGAGGGACGACGGTGATGCCAGACCATTGCGGAATGGCTGAATCCGATAACACCGCCGGCTTCCTCGATCCTCCAGCAAACATCGACGTCATCGCCCGCTACGCGGAACCTCGGATCAAATCCCCCTATAGCGACAAGTGCGTTTCGTCTGAAGGACATGTTGCATCCTGGGATGTGCTCTGCGACGTCGTCACTCGAAAGCACGTGGATCGGACCACCAGGCGCGTTAGCGACGCATTCGGCAAGATCAGGGTCTTCCGGCGGTGCGAGATTGGGACCGCCAACTGCATGAATGTCTGGAGATTTGAAGCCTTGGGCAAGGTAGTGCAGCCAGTGCGGATCCGGATAAGCATCGTCATCGATATACGCGACAATCTCTCCGGTCGCGTTCTCAAAGCCGGTATTTCTGGCAGCGGAAAGGCCGCGGTTCTCGGTGGAAATTAGATGGACGCCCTCGCGATCCGCGATCGCCGCGGTCCCATCGGTGGAGCCATCGTTGACCACGATTATCTCGTAGTCCGGATACTCCAGGCGCGACAGGTGATCGAGAGTCTCTGCTATTGTTCGTCCGCCGTTGTACGAGCAGACGACGACCGAGATTCTCGGCCAGTGCTCCCGGGCAATCGGGACCCGCGCGAATTCAGCAGACACTGCGTCGAGCGCGGGCTTCGGGTGTCGGTCTCTGTCCACCAGGCCGAAATCCCAGTCGGTGATCTCATGGCCTGAGCGGTGCCATTCGTCGGTCCAGGCGAACACGAAGGCGCCGGCGACACCGGCCTCGAATACTGTGCGAAGCTGACTGGCCAATGAACTCGCCTGCTTCTCCAGGCCGTTTCGATGGCTGTCGAGCCCGATCTCTCCCATGAGGAGGGGCTTTTCGCCCGCGATGTTCTGCAATCGGGCGAGATATGCCGACAGGCGCTCCATATCCTCGAGATACACGTTGAAAGATACGAAGTCCGAGAAGCTGAGATCCAGGTACTCGGTCGTGGGAAAGTTGACGTAGGTGACCAATGCGCCGGGATCCATGCGGCGCACCATCGACGCCAGCCGTGCGAGAAACTCGGACACACGGTTGCGACCGTGCCAGCGGACGACACTGGCGGGTATCTCGTTGCCCACGGCAAAGGCAAGGATCGCAGGGTGCCCCGCAATCGGTCGGATGGCAGCTTCTAGTCGACGTTCGATATCCTCGGCGCGGGTCGGTTCGTCGAGGAACGCGACGTGTTGCTCCCACGGAAGGCCGACAAGGACAACCAGACCATGATCTTTGGCAATATCAAGCAGCCACATCGGCGGCACGATGTAGACGCGCACGGCGTTCGCACCCATGCGCGCGATGGCGGAAAAATCGCTGGCGACAGTCGCTCTGGGCGGGAAATCCCCCGTTTCCGGAGATGACGCAAAGGTGCCATAGGTTACGCCGCGAATGTAGAGCTTGCGATCGCCGAGGAAAAGAAACTTGCCGCGGACCCGGGGCCGAACCGTCGCGCTCGCGGTGGGGGGCGCTTTGAACGGAACCTGAAGCTGCATGGCGGTATTCTACCCTCTAGGCTGTTGCTTGCGGTGCTTCTAGGCGACGTGGTCGATCAGACTGCCACGTGCGCGTCTCCACGCCGCGGTGTCGCTTACGATCTGGTCAATCTCCGACCTGACCGCCTTCCACCCCAAAGCCTGTTCGGCACGGCTCGGGTCGGCAACGAGGGCCGGAGGGTCGCCCTGACGGCGCGGGCCATATTCGACCACGGGCGCCGTCCCGACCGCGCGGGTGACTGCCGCGATTACCTCGCGGATCGAGGTACCCTTCCCGGTACCGAGGTTGAGGGTGAGACCACTACCGGACTCAGTGATTCTGCGAAGCGCCGCGACATGCGCATCCGCGAGGTCGCAGACATGGATATAGTCACGGACCGCCGTGCCATCCGGGGTGGGGTAGTCGGTGCCGTTGACCGTAACCGACGGCCTGCGCCCAAGCGCGGCATCCACGACAAGCGGGATCAGGTGCGTCTCGGGGTTGTGCGCCTCGCCGATCTCACCATCGGGATCTGATCCGGCCGCGTTGAAATATCGCAGCGACGCTGTGCGAAGCCCGTGTGCCGCGCCGTACCACCGGGCCAGTTCCTCGAGCATTACCTTTGAACTCCCGTATGGATTAACCGGCGCCTGCGGCATCTCTTCGTGAATGGGAATGCTGTCGGGCTCTCCGTAGGTGGCACAGGTCGACGAAATCACGAGGGAATCGACCTCGGCTTCACGCATGGCGTCGAGTACATTGATGGCGTTCGCGACGTTGTTCCGGAAATAGGCCGAAGGGTCGCTCATCGACTCGCCCACGTATGCGTAGGCGGCGAAGTGCATCACCGCGACGACGTTGTGGGTACGCATCGCGGTCAACAAGGCGTCCTTGTCTTCCAGTGGCGCAGCCACGTGCGGCCCCCAGCGGACCGCCCATGCGTTCCCGCGCCTCAGGTCGTCATAGACAACGGGGCGAAAGCCTTGCTTCGCCAGAGTTTTGGCGCAGTGGCTCCCGACAAAGCCCGCGCCGCCAGTCACCAGAATTGAGCCACTCATGCCATGAACTGCGTGGAGCCTGCGGCGCGCTTCTCGTTCGCCACCTGGTAGCTGGCGATCCGGCCGCTTGATATGATCTGCTGGAAGTAATCAAGCGTTCGCGTCAGCCCCTCTGCAAGAGAAACAGTCGGTTCCCATCCAAGCTGCTTCTGTGCTGCGGAGATATCGGGGCGGCGGCGCCGAGGATCGTCCTGTGGAGCGGGGCGAAACACCAGATTGATCTTTGAACCCACGATTTCACGGATCCTCTCGGCCAGTTCCAGCACCGTGATCTCATGCGGGTTGCCGAGGTTGATCGGTCCACTGACATCCGCCGGCGCGTGACAGAGCTGCCAGATACCTTCGACAGTGTCGTCGACATAGCAGAACGACCGCGTCTGCTCGCCCGAGCCATAAATTGTGAGGGACTTCCCCGTCAGTGCCTGGCGGAGGAAATTCGATACCACGCGACCGTCGTAGGGATCCATTCTGGGGCCGAATGTATTGAAGATCCGGCAGACGCCAATGTTCGTTCGCCTCGTGCGCTTCATGTCGAACAAGATCGTCTCGGCGGCGCGTTTCCCTTCGTCGTAGCACGCCCTTGGACCGATCGGATTGACAGCGCCGCGGTAATCTTCGGTTTGGGGGTGCACCTCCGGGTCACCATACACTTCACTGGTCGATGAGTGTACGAGCCGGGCCCTGTTCTGGTCCGCGACCATAGCCGCGTTCAGGGTACCCTGAACGCACGTTCGCAACGTGTGTATCGGGTCCGCGCGGTATCGCGGAGGCGAGGCGGCACAGGCCAGGTTGATGACGAGGTCTATCTCCGCCTGAAAGGGGTCGATGACATCGCCTTCGACGAAGCGCAAATCTCCTGGCATGTCGGAAAAATCAAGGTTCTCCGAAAAACCTGTAACGAGATTGTCCAAGACGATTACATCGTGTCCCGCATTTAAGAACTTATACGTTATGTGCGAACCGATGAAACCGGCTCCGCCGGTAATCAAGACGCGCCGACCAGCCATGATACCCCCACATTGCAGCGGCAGCTGCACTGTTACCGTTTACACAGAGTACTATTGGTGAAGTTTCTTGGACTGCCCGCTCTGAGCTTAACAAATTACTTACTCACAGAAAACACATATTGGAAATGCGGGCTCATTATCAACCTTAAGCTGATATAATGTGTTCGACGTGTTCATTGCCTCGCGGGCGCCGCCGAGTGTTGTGAAGTGCTAATAGGAGGGTAAATCTGATTGCTGAACTGCGGCTTGGCTGAGCCGCCGCGCCGGTCGAACCCCTCATGTTTGGACTGAGTGGGTTGGAAAGGACTACGCGCGCCGTAGCCCATTTGATGAGCCCCTGTACGATTGTTCACTCGGTACTTGCTGTGGAGAGCATTGAGCGCCCAGAGTTTGGGGAGGGCAAAAACAAAATACACGCTACGTTCTTAATTACCCTATAAACAGGATGTTTTATTTTGCCCAATAATTACATTCCGGACTCGAGCTGATTTCATCCAGGTTTTCATGCGGTTTCACCGATTGATGTTAGGCTTGGAAGTGAAGCGCTTGGCTTGGGTATTTGAGGGTCCAGTGCGGAAAGTGGCTGCGGTAGTAGCTCCTCGATTCATTGAACCGGTTGCTTGTGCGGGCTGTTGAATGGGCGTCTCGCTAGCGAGAGGCGTGTCGCCGCATCACACTGCGCGTCGGGCCGATCGGCCCTCTTCGCAGTGGATCTGTAGATCCGCTTGCGGTTCGCCTTCCAGCCTTCCCTATGAAGAAGGGCGTACAACCACCGAAAGCCATAGCGTCTGTGCGCCTCCACATGATCCCTCAGACGGATGCCTCCACGTCTGAATCGCCTCGCGACTGAAACCAATAGGGGGCCGCTCAAAGACCATCGAGTGCAGGCCCAGCGTTCCTACTGCGCGAAATTAGTGTGACAGTTCCAAACGATTTCACGGCGCGGTCTAACCTCAGCATTTCATCTGAGGGCGACCGGCAGCATGGATCTGCCCGCAGTCAGTTCGGTGACCAGTCGCTTGAGCTTGTGACCTGCTCCCCTCTGAGTCCGCGTTTATAGGTTAGCTTTGTTCAGGGTTTGGTCCTACTCTGAAGTCCGGTAATATAACAGCAGGGTGAGCCCGTCGAAGCTCGAGTGCGCGTGAGGATCCCATTTGGATCCGCTGCTGAAAAATGTAGGCGCACTGACCGAAGTTTCTGGCAGCGCTACGGATGAGCGGATCGGGCGCGAGCAGACACTTCCTACCAGCTTAGGTCTGCTACATGCTCGTGGGCGGTAGCGTCGACCTTCTTCGAGACGCCGTGGCTTCCGATACGCGATATATTGCATCCGCTGTGCTGGAGAATATCGCGCGTAATCCCGCTTCAGGCACATCGGCAAACAGTTTGCAGAGCGTCGCGCATTGGCGTTCTAGCGGGCAGTTGACCCGTTCGACCGGCAGGTTCGAGCCATAGAGCATACGGCTGGGGCCGATGCGGGACAGGGCATGCTGCAGGAACGGGTGCAGGATATCAGGTGCCCACGCGCGGTCCACGGTCCAAAGACCCGAGACCTTGAGGAACACATTGGGGAGCGGCGCCAGGGCATCGATCCCGGCTCTCCAGGTTGAGGCGTTGCCGGGAAGCTTCGGCTCGAGGTGGGCGAAGTGGTCGAGAACGATCTTCAGGTCCGGGTGTGTGCGGGCGAGTGCTGCGACCTCGTGCAGTTGTTCTGGCACAACGACCAGCTCCAGGCACAGGTCGTGACAGGCCAGGACCTCTGATGTTTCGAGGAAGCGGGAATCCGACATAACGCCGGGGCTGTGCGCGACACGCCAGCGACCGGCCGTGTCCCACGCGACCGGGGTGCGTATTCCGCGCAGGGCGGGGAAGGCGAGATGGCGCTCGATCAGGCCTTGCGCCCCAGGGGCAGAAAGATCCGCTTCGGCCACGATCACGATAGGATGACCGCTTTCGTCCGCAAGAGACTGGACCCAGCGGGTTTCCTCGACCGGATCGGCGGCGCCGCAGTTCGCCTGGACATGCACGCTGCCGGAGAGGGGCAGGCCCGCGAACTCGGCCTGATGCTCGCGCGGCCCGTAGTCTCGTCGGATCAGTGCCTTGTCCCCGAAGCGCGCGGGCGGGGCTTCGGGCGACAGCCAGCGATAGGGAAACCGGTCCAGTTCCCAGAAATGGTGGTGGCCGTCGATCAGGGGGATATCGCCCAGAAGGTCCCTCAACCGAGCGATGCCATTTTGCGCGCTGTCCATATCGGCCATGCTCAATAGGTCGCGCGGCCGCCCGACAGATCGAACACCGAACCGGTCGTGAAGCTGTTTTCGCGCGAGCAGAGCCAGGCGATCATTGCTGCCGCCTCGTCCAGTTCAAGGAACCGTCCGCGCGGGATCTTGGACAGCATGTAGTCGATATGCTCCTGCTTCATCTGGTCGAAGATCCGGGTCCGGGCGGCGGCGGGTGTGACGCAGTTCACCGCGATGTCCTTGTCGGCCAGTTCCTTGCCCAGCGATTTCGTCAGACCGATAACCCCGGCCTTCGAGGCCGAATAGGCCGAGGCGTTGGGGTTGCCCTCTTTCCCGGCGACCGAGGCGATGTTGACGATGCGTCCGTAGTTCTGTGCCAGCATGGTCGGGACGACCGCCTTGTTGACGTGGAAGGTGCCGATCAGGTTGATCTGGGTGATCAGATGGAACTCCTCGACAGGGTAGTCCGCAAGCGGGGCGTTCGACCCTGCGATGCCCGCTGAGTTCACCAGAATATCGACGCGGCCATGCGCTTCGAGCGTCGCGTTCATAGCGGACTGGACGCTGCCCCAATCCGCGATATCGACTTCATGGGCCGTCGCGCCCTCCAACGCTTCGGCGGCCTCGGCGGCCAGCGCCCCATCCCGGTCCCAGATCGCGGCGCGTGCGCCGCCATCGGTCAGTTTGCGTGCGACCGCCTGGCCGATCCCTTGCGCGCCGCCGGTTACGATTGCGGTCATTCCCTCGAATTGCGTCATGATGCGACTGTCATTCCTTCGTTTCTGGCAATCTTCTGTTCCGCGCCGCCGGCTTGTCCGGAGGCGACGATGGCGTGCAGTGTCTCGACCGCGCGAGCGCCGACTTCGCCGGGGCTTTCGTTCGTGCCCCGGCCTTGCGCGAGGTCCGCGAGCCGGTCGGCTGCGCCTTCGCAGCTGTAGGTCCAGGCGCCCGGCGCGACCTCGGCGGTCTCGGACCGGCCGTCGGGCAGTTTGAGCACAAGCCGTTCGGTCTCGATGTCCAGCAGGACGGAGCCTTCGGTGCCGTAGATCCGCAGTTCGACCTCGAACCCGTGGCCTTGCGGTACGCCGCAACTGCCCGACAGGACGCCGGTCGCGCCGCCTTGGAACCGAACGGCCGCGGCGTCGTGCAGGTCGATGCCAGCGGGCGAGTCGAATAGCATCGCCCTCACGCTGTCCGCCCGCAGATCGGTCAGCCAGTACAGCAGGCCGAGCGCGTGCGAGAGTTGCCCGTAGGCGTAGCCGCCACCCGCGTCAGGAGATTCCCAAGTGCTGCGGTCGGGCTGGATGGCGATATGGCGCCAGTTCGCAAGGCCGCCGCCGGAAAAGATCTGCCGTGTGAACGAGGCCATGTGGCAGACGACATGCTCGATCCGGCCGATCCGGGCGACCATCTCGCGCATCCGATCGAGGCCGGGTTTGTAGTGCCAGCCATAGGCAACCAGAAGCTCGCGACCGGCTCGCCGGGCGGTGGCGACAAGCTCCCACGCCTCGGCGGGATCAAGACACATGGGTTTCTCGACCAGCACATGGCAGCCTTTCTCAAGAAACGCCTTGGCCTGCTCGAAGTGTAGGTTGTGCGGGGAGGAGATGACGGCGATGTCGATGTCCCGGTCCAGTACCTCGCGCCAGTCCTCGGTGGCGAAGGCGAAGCCGAACTCGGACCGGATGAGTTCCAGTTCGGTTGCGCCCAACCGGCAGACGCTGTCGAGAACGACGTCGTCGCGCGCGGCGAGCACCGGAATGTGCATGCGATAGGCGAAATGGCCCGCACCGATGATAGCGGCTTTCACTGCCATGCGCGGCACCGTTGGCTTTGGTTAATCATGTGCTTTCCCGTATTTTCAGGTGATACCCGATGTCCTGCACCGGCTTGCCCGCCGACTCGCCGCCGAGCCGCTGCAGCACGAGGTTCGCGGCAGTCTCGCCGATCTCGCGGCCCTTGATCTGAACGGTGGTCATCGGAACAGGCAGAAGCGCCGAGAGGCTGAGGTCCCCGAAGCCCGCGATGGCGACGTCCTGCGGCACCTTGAGGCCATTGGACAGGGACCAGAGCATCGCGCCATGGGCCGGCAATTCCGCCAGGAAGAAGACCGCATCCGGTTTGCGCGCGCGGTTCATCATTTCGCGTATCAGCGGCCCGCCGCTATCGATCGAGGCGGGGTGGTCGAACTCGACGATGGTGTCGTCGCGCACCTCACGCCCGGCCGCGTTCATCGCGGCGATGAAGCCGCGGGTCCGGTCGATGGCCTGGTCGTTGCTTGACGTCGCGCCCCCGGCAAGGACGATGTCCTTGTAGCCCTTGCCGATCAGGTAGCGTGTCATCTCGGCCGCCGCCTCGAAGTTGTCGAAACCCACGGCAGTGTCGATGATCTGGTCGCGCACGTTCCAGGTCTCGACCACCGGCCCGTGGAAACTGTTCAGCAGTTTGCGCGTTCCGTCGGTGTGCGAGAACCCGGTGACGATGATCGCGTCGGCCTGCCGGGCGATGAAGGTGCGCACGGCCTCTTCCTCTTTTTGCGGGGACCAGGCGCTGACGGCCAGCAGCATCTGCAATCCCTTGCCTTCCAGCACGCCGGTCAGGCCTTGGGCGAAATCCGCGAACAGCGAGCTGGCGAGGATCGGCACCACGACCCCGATCATGTCCGAGCGCTGCGACAGCAGGGACCGGGCCGTCAGGTTGGGGATATAGCCGATCTCCTCGATCGTCTTCTGGATCTTGTCGCGGGTTTCCTGCTGGACCGTCTCGGGCTGGCGCAGTGCACGCGACACGGTGATCAGCGACACGCCGGACGCCTTGGCGACGTCCTTCAGGGTGACTTTCTTGCGCTGGCCGGTCTCCGTCGGAGGCATGTCTTTGTCCGTATTTGTCGTCGATTGCGCACGAGAGTACCGCGGCGCGGCGGGATTTGAACCGGTTTCCTTCCGGGGTCGTACGCCGATAAAACGTCATTGACATTCGAGTATCATTGCGATTAGCGTCCGTCAACAAGCAATGACATACGAATGTCATGCAATATTCGCACGCAGCGAAGCGTCGCCCGGTCGGGCTTTCAGGGAGGAAGAATGATGATCAGACCGCTCAATCGCCGACAGTTCCTCGGCACCACCGCAGCCGTGGGCGCCAGTGCGCTGCTGCCAGCGGGAGCCGCCCGCGCCGCATCCGGCGATCTGTCCGTCTGGAAGTTCGGCGGCACGCCCCAAGAGGTCGAGCACTGGGCGCTCCGCAACGAGGCGTTCGCAGGCGCGAATGCCGACATCGACCTCAACTATTCCTATTTCAACGGGCAGATCCGCCGCCAGAAGATCCTTGCCGGGTTCCAGACCAACCGGCTGGCGGATGTGATCGTCGCCTTCGGGCAGGACATTCCCGAATTCGTCGGGTTCGGCATGGTGCAGCCGCTGGACGATATCGCAGGCGACCGCATGGCAGGCTGGAAGGATCGTCTGGTGCCGGAAGTGCTGAACTCGGGAATGCACGACGGCAAGCTCTACGGTCTGCCGACCTATGTGGACATGGCGAGCTTCCTGGCGGTGAACCTGGACGCGCTGGAAGAGGCCGGGTTCGACCGCCCGCCGGAAACCTGGTCCGAACTGCGCGAATACGCCAAGGCGATGACCAAGCCGGACCGTCCGGGCATCGCGTTCCCGGCCACGACGGCGCCGGTCGACATCAACATCTTCGAGGGGCTGGCCTACGCCAATGGCGGCCGGATCTTCGACGAGGAGACCGAGAAGGTCACGCTCAACGATCCGGGTGTCGTGGACGCACTGCAGCTTTACGTCGACCTGATCGCGGACGGCTCGACCCCCGCCGCGACCTCGCTGACCGAGACCTTCTTCCGCGATACAGCGCAGCTCTTCGGGCAGGGGCGCTCGGCGATGTGGATCGGGCTGTCCTGGCTGAACACGCCCTGGGGCGTTTCGGAGGACGTTCGCTGGACCGGCGTCCCGTTCCCGCGTCCCGACAGCCCCAGCGGCAGCTTTGCACCCGTCAACGCGATCATGGATCCGACGGCGATCCTGATGGTCTCGTCGCGCGCGCAAAACCCCGAAGCGGGGGTCGAGTACATCGATTTCTGGTCGCAGGACGAGCAGCTCGAGATTTGGGGCGGACGGCCCGAAGTCGCGCGCATTCCCGCCGGCAAGGCGGCCTGGGACAACGAGGAACTGGCCGAGGTCTGGCCGAATTGGGTCTCGGCCTATGACGCAGGCACGCTGTTCGAGGGCGCGGCCTCGATGCCGCGGTTCATCGGCGTCTCGGCCATCGAATCGGCGCTTGGCACCGCAATCCAGGAGGCTGTTCTTGGGCAGAAGACGGCGCAGCAGGCGCTGGATGACGCCAATGCCGCCGCACAGAGCCAGATCGACCTGATCCGCGGCTGACCTCACGAACCGGATGGGCCCGAAGACAATGCAAAGCGATCGCCTGCTGGCGTATTTCCTTATCCTGCCCGTGGTGGCCGCCGTTCTGGCGTTCGTCATCGGGCCCACCTACAACGTCGCGACCCTGAGCCTGACCCAAGTCGTCATGGGGCAGGAGCGCGGCTTCGGAACGCTCGGGAATTTCCGGGCGCTCCTTGCGGACCCTGTGTTCGGCACTGTCGTGCGAAACACAGCGATCTGGATCCTTGGCGGTACCGTCCTGTGCGTCAGCGTGGGACTGGCCGTTGGCACGTTCCTCGCGGTCGAGTCCCGCCTGACCACCGGGCTACGCGCGCTGATCCTGCTGCCCTGGGTGCTGCCCGACGTCGTGACCGCGATGGCCTGGAAGTGGATGCTGCACGGGCAGGTCGGGATCATTGGCCAGACGCTCGAGTCTACCGGCCTGACCGAGCAGACCGTTTCATTCCTCGGCGATCCGGACCTGGTGATGTGGGTCCTGGTCGTGGTGCTGATCTGGCGCAAGATGCCGCTTGTGGCCCTGATCCTCTGCGCTGCGATCCGGTCGGTTCCCGACGATCAGCTCGAGGCCGCGCGGATGGACGGCGCGACGGCGCTGGAACGCTTCCGCTTCGTGGTGCTGCCGAACATCGCCTTCTCGCTGACCGCCGTGACCGTGATCTCGATGATCTGGATCACCGCCGAATTCGCGCTGCCCTGGATCATGACCGGCGGCGGGCCGGCCAACGCCAGCCAGATCATGGCGACGTACATCTACCAGCAGAGCTTCGAGTTCTTCAATTGGGGCGTGGCCTCGGCCATGTCGGTGATCAACCTCGTGATGCTGGTCGCCATCGTCGCCCTCTATCTCTACGTCAATCGCCGCTCCTGGGCATCGGAGGGTTCGAAATGAACGAGCAACCCCGCACCCTGTACTGGACGCTGCTCAGCCTCGTCGGCCTGCTGATCGCGATCTACATCCTGTTCCCGGTGTTCTGGCTATTCCTGGCATCGTTCAAGACCCAGGCAGAACTGGCGCAGCTGCCGATCTCGTTCTGGCCGCAGACGCCGACTCTGGAGGCATACGAGGCGCTGTTCTCTCCGACGCATCAGAAAGGGCAGTTGCTGGACTGGCCCCGACTGATCGGGAACAGCTTCTTCATTGCGGTGACCTCGACCGTCATCGTCGTCACTTTCGGCACGCTCGCCGGGTATGCATTCGCGCGGCTGCAGTTTCCGGGGCGCGATCTGATCCTGGGCGGGTTGCTGGTCAGCCGCATGTTCCAGGGGGCCGCACTGCTGCTGCCGACCTATCGGCTGATGAGCATGATCGGCCTGCAGGACAGCCTGTTCGGTCTGGTGCTGCTTTACAGCGCCTTCGGCCTGCCGTTCGCGACCTGGATCATCGCCTCCAGCCTGCGCGAGATCCCGCGCGAGCTGGAAGAAAGCGCCATGATGGACGGCGCCAGCCGGTTGCAGAGCATGGTCATGATCGTTCTGCCGCTGGCGACCCCGGCACTGATCACCGCCGCGATGTGGCATTTCGTCGGCGCGTGGTCCGAGTTTGCCTTCGCTTCGATCCTGCTGGAGTCGAACGAGAACAAGACCGTCACCATCGGCCTTGCCAGCTTTGTCGAGCTCTTCACGCTGGAGTTCCAGTACGTCGGCGCCGCTGCCACCATCGTCGCGATGCCGATCATGCTGATCTTCTTCTTCGGTCAGCGCTACTTCACCCGCGGCCTGCTGCAAGGGGCGGTGAAGGGATGAGGATCGTCAGCGTAGACGCACGGGCCGTGGACTGCAGTTTCCAGTCGCAGAAGCTGCAGACCTCGCGCGTGGCCTCGCCCATGTCCCGCTTTCCCCGGTTCGCCGAGAAGCGCGCCAGCTGGATGTGGCCGACCCGCAAGGCGTTTGTCCGGGTCGAGGCCGAGGACGGCAGTGTCGGCTGGGGCTGCACCAATGGCGGCGAGGTGGTCGCCCTGATCGTGGCCGAGCATCTGTCCCGGCTTCTGGTTGGCGAGCAAGTCTCCGACCGCGCCGAGCTTGCGGAGCAGATGGTGCTTTCGCTGCTGCCCAACGACCGGTCCGGTTTCGCGATGATGGCCGTCGCGGCGGTGGATATCGCGCTTTGGGATCTGGCCGCGAAGCTGGAGGGCGTTGCTCTGGTCGAGCTGCTGGGCGGCGCTAAAGCCGATGCGCTGCGCGTCTATGCCACCACGCCCGAGCCGGAGCGGCTTGCCGGTGCGGGCTTCCAAGGGCTGAAAGCTGCCGCTCCCTTCGGGCCAGAAGCCGGGGCCGAGGGGTTGGCGGCGAACATCGACCTGCTCGAGCGGTTCCGCGAAGCTGCGGGGCCGGATACGCCGATCATGATCGACGCCTTCATGGCTTGGGATGCCGAGTACGCCCTGCGGTTTCTCGATGCAGCCGCGCATCTGAACCTGCACTGGCTGGAAGACCCGCTACCGCCGCATGATCTGGACGGCCTGCGTCGCATCCGGGGCGAGCGGGGCAGGGACGTCACCTTCGCCCTCGGCAATTTCTGCTTCAGCCGCTGGGACTGCAAGCAGCTGCTGGACGAAGGGCTTGTCGACGTTCTGCAACCCGATGTGGCCTGGGCCGGGGGGATTACCGAGACGCTGGCGATCCTCGACCTCGCCGAACGCGCGAAGGTGCCGGTCATCCTGCACAACAGTTGCGAACAGCCCTGGGCGCTGGCCATCGCCGCCAGCCGCCAAAGCGATCCGCTGGTCGAGTTCGTGGACCGTGGCGACAGCTCGCCACTTTACGAACTGCTTGGCCCCCGCGCCGCGATCTCGGACGGCCTCGTCACGGTGCAGGGCGATCCGGCGGGCAACAGGCCCCAACAGAATGTCGCGCAGCTCTTCGACGGCGAGCGCCAGACCAAACTCGAAAAGGTGAGGTAACCAACATGGGCTCGGTCAACCTGAGAAATATCCGCAAGGCCTATGGCTCGGTCGAGGTCCTGCACGGTGTCGATCTCGACGTGTCGGACGGCGAGTTCACCGTGCTGGTCGGCCCCTCGGGCTGCGGGAAGTCCACGCTCCTGCGCTCGATCGCGGGGCTGGAGACGATCAGCGGCGGCGAGATCTCGCTTGCCGGATCGGTCATCAACCACCTGCCGCCGAAGCAGCGCGACATCGCGATGGTCTTCCAGAGCTATGCCCTCTACCCGCACATGACGGTCGCGAAGAACATGGGCTTCTCGCTGCGGCTGGCCAAGCAGCCCAAGCCCGAGATCGACAGCAAGGTGAACGCCGCCGCCGAGATCCTCGACCTGAAGCCGCTGCTGGACCGGTATCCGCGTCAGCTGTCGGGTGGTCAGCGCCAGCGTGTCGCCATGGGCCGCGCCATTGTCCGAGACCCGGAATTATTTCTGTTCGACGAACCGCTGTCGAACCTCGACGCCAAGCTTAGGGTGCAGATGCGGGCCGAGATCAAGGAACTGCACCAGCGCCTGAAGACCACGATGATCTATGTCACCCACGACCAGATCGAGGCGATGACGATGGCCGACAAGATCGTGGTCATGAATGGCGGCCACATCGAGCAGATCGGTGCCCCTTTGGAATTGTTCGACCGTCCCGCGAACATCTTCGTCGCCGGGTTCATCGGCTCGCCTTCGATGAACTTTCTGCCCGGCCGGATCGCGGGCGGCAAGGTCGAGACCGAAGCCGGGGTGGTGCTTGGCGATGCGCCGGTATCCGCGCAAGACGGGCGTAGCATCACCGCAGGCATCCGCCCCGAGGATCTGAACTTCGCAGACACCGGTCTGCCAGCCGAAGTGGCGGTGATCGAGCCGACCGGAAGCGAGACGCAGATCCTGCTCAGGACCGCCGCCGGGCAGTTGACCCTGACCACGCGCGAGCGGCTCGGGCTGGCCGTCGGCGAGACGGTGCACTTGGCCGTGACGCCCGGGCGGCTGCATGTCTTCGACGCCGAAACCGGCGCGGCCATTCGCGACGGGCGCCCGCAATGAAGATCACCGACGTACGGGTCATCCGCTTTCGCACCCACGCCGATCGTTGGGACATTCGCCGTGCCGGGTTGCTGCCCAAGGCCGAGGTCATTGAGACGATCACCTGCATCGACACCGACGAGGGCGTCAGCGGCTACTTTCTCGGCGGCGGCAAGCATGGCGACCAGGACGGCATGTTTCCCGATGAACAGCGGATGATCGAAGGCCGCGTGCGCGACATGCTGATCGGGGTCGATCCGCTCGACCGCGAGAAGATCTGGAAATGGATGTGGGTCGCCAACCTGCCCGAAGTGATCCAGAGCGTCATCGACTGTGCGCTGTGGGATCTGGCCGGGCGGCTGGCCGACATGCCGGTCTACAAGCTGATGGGGGCGGCGCGCGACAAGGTGCCCGCCTATGCCTCGACCTATCCCAACATCGGCAAGCCCGAGGTCTATGCCGAGCATGCGCTCGCCTGCAAGGCCGAGGGGTACAAGGCCTACAAGATCCATCCGCACTATTTCTGGAATCCCGATACCGGACAGCCGACGCATGGCCGGCCCTCGAACATCCGCGCCGATATCGAGACCTGCCACCTGGTGCGCGAGGCCGTCGGCCCGGACATGGTGCTGATGTACGATGTCTGGGGTACCTATCACACGATTGAGGAAACCATCCGCGTCGGGCGCGAACTGGAGAAGCTGGATTTCTACTGGTTCGAGCACCCGATGCCCGAGTACCGTGTCGAGAGCTACCGCCGCCTCTGCCGCGAGCTGTCGATCCCGATCCTGGCACCCGAGATCGCCGCCGGCGGTGTCTTTACCCGTGCCGAATGGATCCTGCAGGGTGCATCCGACATGAGCCGGATGGACATCCGCCGCGGCGGCGTCACCGGCTGCCGCAAGACCGCCGTGGTCTGCGAGGCCTACGGCCAGCGCTGCGAGATCCACATGGCGGGCTGGGCAAATCTTCAGGTCATGGGCGCGACCTCCGAGGACACCAGCGAATGGTACGAGAAAGGGCTACTCGCCCCGGGCGTCGACTACGACGCGCCGCACCCGTACCTGAAGCGCAATTGCGATCCCATGGATGCGGAGGGCTATGTCGCCCTACCGACCGCACCCGGTCTCGGCTACGAGATCATCTGGGACTATATCGACGACAACAGGATCGCCGCATGAGCCTCTACCGCCGTGCATGGAGCATGCAGCTGCGCGAAGGGGCCGAGGCCGCCTATGACCGCGCGCACGCCGAGATCTGGCCGGCGCTACTCGACCAGATGAAGCAGAACGGCATCCGGCGTTATTTCCTCTACCGCGCGGGCCTCACGGTCTTTGCCTTTCAGGAACGCGCGACGCCGCATCCCGAAGCGGGAGCGCCTGTAACCGAGCTGATGCGCGAATGGTGGGCCAGGATGGCCCCGCTGATGCTCACCGGCCCCGAAGGCCGTCCGCTGCAAACCGAACTGACCGAGGTATTCGCCTTGTCCGATCCGAAGGAGCCCTGCCCATGACCGGTATCGAAGGCATCGTGCCGATCCTGCTGACGCCCTTCGACGCGGCGGGGAAGATCGACTACACCAGCCTCGAATGCGAGGTCGCGGCGACGCTGGACGCCGGTGTGCATGGCATCGGCATCGCGATCGGCAGCGAGATCTTCAAACTGACCCAGAATGAGCGCCGGGACATGCTGCGCGCGGTCTCCGCTCAGGTCGCCGGCCGGGTGCCGGTGGTGATGAACACCTCCGCCCCCGGCACGGACGTAGCGGTCGAACTGGCCGAAGAGGCGGCCGAGGCGGGCGCCACGCGGCTGATGATCTGGCCGCCCGATTTCTTCCCTACCGGCCCGGATGCCGTGGTGCTGCACCTGAAACGGATCGCCGACGCCACGGGCCTTCCGATCATCCTTCAGGACGTGCCGCAATCACCGATCCCCGCGCCGCTTGCGCTTCGCATCGCCGACGAGGTTCCGCTGGTCGACACGATCAAGGTCGAGACCCAGCCGACCGTCGGGCAGGTTACCCGCATGGTCCAGGCGCTCGACGGCAGGCTTGCGGTGCTGGGCGGTGCGGGCGGCGGCACGCTGGTCGAGGAATTCCGCCGAGGGGCACGAGGCACGATGCCCTTCGCAAGCCAGGCGCGAGAGTTCGTGGCGGCGTGGTCCTGCCTCACCGCAGGGGACGAAGCCGGCGCCGAGCGCATCCTTGAAACCCGCGTCCTGCCGGTCAGCCGCCTCGGGTTCCAGTCCGGCGACATGTTCTACCACGTCCACAAGGCGCTGCTGGAAAGCGCAGGGGTTTTCCAGACGACGACCGTGCGCCCGCCGACGGCCCCGCCGGACGGGGTGACGGCCGGCGAGTTGGCGCGGCTTCTGGACCGCCTGAGCGGGGATGTCGCGTCAACCTGATGAATGGTCGGCCCGCGTTCAACTCCGGCGCTGGAACAGGATCACGACCAGCGCAAGCAAGGACGAGCCCAGCATCAGCAATAGCGATACGGCGTTCAGAAGCGGCGTCGAGCCTTCCTTCAGGCGGTCGAACATCGCAATGGTCAGCGGCGCGTCCGATCCGACCAGCATCAGTGTCGTATTGAAGTTCTCGAAGCTCATCAGGAACGCCACCACCACCGCCCCGACCATCGCGGGGGCAAGGAAGGGCAGGGTGATCGTCCGCACCGCGACCAGCCGGCTTGCGCCGAGGTTCAGCGCCGCTTCCTCGAGCGTGCGGTCGAACTTCTGCAAGCGGGCCGAGATGACCAGCGTGGCAATCGTGGTGATGAAGCTGAACTGGCCGAGCACCACCAGCAGCAGGCCCGGGCGAAGCGCCTGCAGGTCGATCTGCGCCGCCTCCCACAGGCCATTGGCGAGCCTCGACGAGAATACCAGGATCGAGATGCCGAGAACGATGCCCGGGATCACCAGTGGCAACAGCATCAGGACGTACAGCAGTCCCTTGCCCCGGAAATCGTAGCGGTTGAACAGGAAGGCATTCGTCGTGCCGACGAAGACCGACAGGAACGACACGCTCACCGCGACAAAGGCCGAGGTGCCGACCGCGCGGAGGATGCCGCGCTCATGGAACACGCCGATCTGCGGGCGCTCGTCGCCGAAGAACCAGTTCCAGGTGAACCCCTCCCACGGCAGCGAGGGAAACTGGCTGTCGTTGAAGGCGAAGACCGCGACCACCGAAAGCGGCAGCACGAGGTAGAAGAAGAACAGCAGCACGTAGCCGCCGTAGATCAGGCGAAAGCCGCGGGATTGGGGTATGGTGGGGATCATGGCTTATCCCATCGTTTCCTGCAGCGTCCGCCCGGTCAGGCGCAGCATGCCCCAGACGATCACGGACGACAGCACCAGCAGCATGAAGCCGAAGGCGGCGCCAAGTTCCCAGTTCGAGCGCACGATGAACTGGTTGTAGATCATCTCGGTAAACCAGAGGCTATCCTTGCCGCCCAGCATCGTCGGCGTCAGGTAGTTGCCCAGCGACAGCATGAAGACCACGATCGAGCCCGAGACGATCCCCGGCATGGCGTGGGGAATGATGATCTCGCGCAGGATCGACAAGCCGTTTCCGCCAAGATCGTACCCCGCCTCGACCACGCTGTCGTCAAGGCTCTCGAGCGTGGTCACCAGCGGAACCACCATGAACAGCATCGACGTGTAGACGAGGCCCACCATCATCGCGGCGTCGTTGTAGAGCATCTCGACCGGCTGATCGGCCAGCCCCGCCCATTGCAGCAGGTTCGAGATCAGCCCGGTCTCCCGCAACAGGATCATCCAGCCGAACGTGCGCACCAGTTCCGAGACGTAGAACGGGATCAGGCACAGCATGAACAGCACCTGCTGCAGCCGTCCCCGCGCCATTTTCGCGATGTAGTAGGACACGGGAAAGGCGATCAGCAGCGTGATGGCGGTCGCGAGCACCGACATCACCGCCGTGCGGAAGAAGCTGCTCAGGTACAGCGGCTCGGTCAGTGCCTTTTCGTACTGGGTCAGACTGGTCTCGTAGACGCCGAAGCTGATGCGCTCGCGCAGCGAGATCACAAGCATGTCGAGATGCGGGATGAGGATCAGCAGCCCGAGCCACAGAACCAGCGGGGCCAGCAGCAGGATGAAGCCGATCCGGGCCTCGGCGCGCATCAGGCAGCCCCCCGGAAACAGCTCGCCTGTGCGGCGCCCCACCCGATGTGCACGAGGTCACCCTTTCTCAGCGCGGCGAACTCGCCCGATTGGGGCAGCGTCACCTCGACGGTCTCGCCCACCTCGTCCTGCACCAGCACGCGCGAGGCCGCGCCGTTGAACAGGATGTCGATCACCGTGCCTTGCAGATGGTTGTCGAAGCCGGGCAGGGCTTCGGCGCTGCCCGCAAGCCGGATCGCCTCGGGGCGGACGAAGATCTCGGCCGCGTCGCCCGTGGCCAGCGCGGTCTTGGCCGTCGCGCGGATGGACAGCCCGGTCTCGGTGCGCAACTGCAGGACGTCGCCCTCGGTGCGTTCGATCCGGCCCGACCAGCGGTTTGCGTCGCCGATGAACCCCGCCACGAAGGGCGTGTCGGGCCGGTAGTACAGGTCCTGCCCGGTGCCGACCTGCTCGAACCGGCCGGCATTCATCACGGCGATCTGGTCGGACATGACCAGCGCTTCCGACTGGTCGTGGGTGATATAGACAAAGGTCGTGTCAAAGGCCGCCTGAAGCGCTTTCAGTTCGACCTTCATGTGTTCGCGCAGCTTGAGATCCAGCGCGCCCAGCGGTTCGTCCAGCAGCAGGACATCCGGCTCCAGAACCATGCAGCGGGCGATGGCGACTCGCTGCTTCTGACCGCCGGATAACTCGTCGACCTTCCGCCCGCCGATCCCCGGCAGGCCGATACGCTCGAGCGCCTCGTCCACCTTCAGGGCAATCTCGTCCTTGGGCCGCTTCTGCCGGCGTAGGCCGTAGCCGATATTCTCGGCGATGGTCATCATCGGGAACAGCGCGAGGTGCTGAAAGACCATGTTCACCGGGCGCTTGTTTGGCGCGGTGTTCAGGACCGACCCGCCCTTGATCCGGATATCGCCGGAAGTCGGGTCCAGAAACCCCGCGATCATCCGCATGATCGTCGTCTTGCCGCATCCCGACGGGCCAAGGATCGAGAAGAAACTGCCCGGCGGCACCGAGAACGAGACATTGTCTACGGCGGTCGTGTCGCCAAACCTCTTGACGAGATCGGCGCATTCGAGATCAGGGGTCATGCGGGGTCCGTATATGTGGCGGCACCCGGATTGCCGGGTGCCGCGCGTGTCATTGGATCAGTTTGCGGCCTGAACGCGGTCCAGGACGTCGCCTTCGATGGCTTCCAGACCGGCGGGCACCGGCGGATACCACTTGATGTTGTCGATGGCTTCCTGCGGGAAGCTGGCCTGGTACTTCGCCTTCAGCGCGTCCTCGGCGAACTCGTCCGCCCCGGCCGAGGCGGTGAAGTTGCCAGCCGCTGCGGTGATCTTGGCCGCGATCTCGGGCTGCATGACGAAGTTGATCCACTCGTAGGCCACGTCGTCGGCCTGGCCTTTCGCGGGCAGCACGAACGTGTCGATCCAGCCCAGCGCACCCGAGGCAGGCGCGACGAAGGTGATGTCCGCGTTATCCTCGTTCAGTTTCCAGCCACCGGTGTCCCAGGCCATCGAGGCGGTGACCTCGCCCGAGCGTACCAGGTTCATCAACTCGTCGCCGCCGCTCCAGTAGGCTTTGACGTTGGTCTTGCACTCGATCAGCTTGGCGCCGACCTTCTCCATGATCTCGGTGTACTTCGCCTCGTCGCCATAGGCGGCGAACGGGTCTTCACCCATTGCGAAGGCAAAGCCGATCAGGGTGGGGCGCTTCAGGCGGTAGGACACCTTGCCCGCAACCTCGGGGGCGCAGAGGTCGGTGTAGTCCTTGACCACGTCGCCGGCCTCGGCGGTGTTCAGGACCAGGCCCGAGGTGCCCCAGACGTGCGGGACGCCATAGACATCGCCGTTCACGGTGGTGTTCGCCATCGTTGCTTCAAGCATCGACGGGATGAACAGGTCCTGATCCAGCTTCGACACGTCGATCGGCTTGTAGATGCCGAACTCCATCTGCGGGCCCATGATGCGGTCCTGACTGGGCTGCGCCAGGTCGAAGCCGCCGCCGCCGGTCGCGCGGAGCTTGGCGATCATTTCCTCGTTGTTGGACTTGGTGACTTCGACCGTGTGGCCGGTCTGTTCCTCGAACATCTCGACCACATCGTCGGGGGCATAGCCGCCCCAGGTCAGCAGGCGAAGCGTGTCTGCCTGCGCGGCGGCGCTCAGGCCGACCAGCATCGTGCTCGTCAGAAGGGTTGCTCTGATCATTGGTGGATCCTCACTGTTGTAGCGGATGGCTGCTACAAGCATGCGCACATTGAACCATATGGTCAAATTCTTGTTTGCGCCGATTTGGTGGTGGCGCGGCAGTTCGCATGCTTTCCAGCCTTTGCCGGTGCTTGCTGCCGTCGAGCGGGTCAAACTGGTCGACATATTTTTATAGTCGGCGGTGTACTGGCCCGAAGATGGCTACCGACGATATTAGGCAACTGTTTTTCGCCAGGCGAGCTGCCGAACCGCAAAAAGCTTGAACTTCGATCTCGGGCCGGAGGTTAGCAAAGGGCTTTGCCAACCCAATGGTGAACGACGTCAGTTCTGCATTCGGCCGGTGCGGATAGGCGTCAAGAATTTAGCCGGGGAAACCTCTTCAACCCTGCCTCCTCAAAGGCTCTTCCCGCGTCAGAACTGACTTGAAGATCACCGGCAAAGACACCTTCCGCGTGATTGACGGACCAATAGTCTAAAATAATCTGTTCACATGGTCCGTCTCCACTGAGTCGTCCTATTTGAGCGTCAGTATGTCTTTTGCTTCGATCGGGCCTTCAGCCCTTCGCGCCTCCAGATACGCTCAATTCGCTTGTAGTTCACGTGCCACCCCTCCTGGTTCAGCAGTGTGGTCACCGGCCTGTAGCCGTAGCGCCCGTAGCCTGTAGCCGTAGCGCCCGTACAGCGTAGCAAGTTCGATAATATCCGCCGTCAGGAGTTTATCATCTGGCCGGCCTGGCGGAATCTCGCGCTGTGTCGAGCGGTGCTGACCGAGCGTGCGACAAGAGCCGCGCTGCGAAACGCCAAGCGTCTGCCGCACGTGATCGATGCACGTCCGATGGCGCGAAGGGCTTAGTAGTTCGCCTTTGCGGCCTCGGCCAGGATCAGTCTGTCCAACGTCAGATCGGAGACAGAACGTCTCAGCCGGGCCATCTCCTTCTCCAGCTGCTTGAACCGTTTCAGCCGATCCCGGCTCATCCCGCGATACTGTCGGCGCCAACGTTAGTATGTCAGCTGCGGCACCCCGATCTGCCGCACCGCCTCCGCTAAGCTCACGCCTTGCCCTTGCAGCACTTCAACCTGCCGCAACTTCATCACGATGTCTTCGGGGTTCTCTCGCTTCCCAGCCATATCCTGCTCCTCCATCCTGCGGGAGCAAAGCTACCCCAGTTGGCGGACCACTTCAGTGGGGGGCATTCCAGTCGGGCGCAGCTAGTCGCTCAACATGCTAGACGGCAGCAGCGCGCATGACCTGACGCCTGATGCGAGCCTGCCTGAGACCACGTGGCATGCGCCGCGCCAACGCCCGGATAGTTGAGGCGGACAGCGACTCCGCCATACTCGTTCCTTGCGGAATAATTGCGCCTAGCAAACGGATCGCCGGGCTCGGGCTCGGAGCGCGAACGATGCTGACCGACGCGGTCGGCGGAAAGAGCCACGAACTCCCGAAACGTAGCTTGCCGCCACCGATCGCCCCTGCCTAAACTCCGGACTTGCCAACATCTCCGGCCAGCGGGCTTCGGGCATGAATAACGGTTTCTGAAGCTTGGGGAGAAGCGCCCTCATGGAAAGATTTGCCGCGGATCTGGCGCAGATGCAGCGCACGCCCCTCAGTCAAGATCACGTCGATGCCTTGCGCAAGGTGGGCACGACACGGACCATTCCGGCCGGAGAAATCGTCATCCGGCCCGGTGAGCCGATGACCGAGTTCCTCTATATCGAGAGCGGCGAAATCGAGGTGGTGCACCCGACAACGGGCGAGCGCATGATCGCCGCGACGATGGGGCCTTCCCAGTTCACCGGAGAGATCGGCATGCTCTCGGGCGCCGCGTCGATGCTCCAGATGCGGGCCTGCTCGGAGACCAGGGTCATCGCGGTCCCCAATACCGCGCTGGTCGCGCTGATGTCGCGGATCCCCGAAATGAGCGACATCATTCTCACCGTCTTCGCCGCGCGCCGCCGGGGCAATGTCGAGCACGGCCAGACGGTGCTCAAGCTTGTCGGCGCCGACGTGGACCCGGGGATACAGAAGATCGCGCAGTTCGCGTCCCGCAACAGGATCGCCGCGCAGTTGATCGACCTCGAGAGCGCCGAAGCAGCTAGAGACAGGGCCGCCTGCAACCTGCCGGAAGGATCCCCAGGCGTGGTCTTTGGCGGCGACGTGATCCCGGAGCCGACCCCGCAAAAGCTTGCTCGCGCACTGGGTCTGGAACTGGTGCTGACCGATGACGAGGTCATCGACGTCCTGATCGTCGGCGGTGGGCCGGCGGGGGTGGCGGCGGGTGTCTACGCCGGGGCCGAGGGGCT
Source organism: Halovulum sp. GXIMD14794 (assembly GCF_054457455.1). Classification (NCBI taxonomy): domain Bacteria; kingdom Pseudomonadati; phylum Pseudomonadota; class Alphaproteobacteria; order Rhodobacterales; family Paracoccaceae; genus Halovulum; species Halovulum sp. GXIMD14794. The sequence continues at coordinate 45,732 of NZ_JBTLNF010000009.1, forward strand.
TTCGGCCGTGGTCGTCGAGGATATCGCCATCGGCGGGCAGGCCGGGACCTCGAGCCGGATCGAGAACTACATGGGCTTTCCGACCGGGATCTCCGGCGGTGACCTTGTCTGGCGCGGAGAGGTCCAGGCGATGAAGTTCGGCACGCGCTTCGCGATGCCGGTGCGGGTCGAGGCGCTCGACCGTCGCGATGGCCTGTTCTGCGCCAAGCTGTCGGATGGGCGTGAGGTCTGTGCCAAGGCCGTCATCGTGGCGACCGGCGTGCAGTATCGCAAGCTCCCGCTGGATCGGATCGAGGATTTCGAGGGCGCCGGGATCTATTACGCAGCCACCGAGATGGAGGCGCGGTTCTGCCGCGAGACCGAGGTCATAGTGGTGGGCGGCGGGAACTCGGCAGGCCAGGCAGCGATGTATCTCAGCCGCGTGGCGCACCACGTCCACCTGCTCGTCCGCTCGGACAGCCTTGCCGAGTCGATGTCGCGCTACCTATCCTCAAGGCTTGATGCCGATCCGCGCATCTCGATCCACTTCAACACGGAAATAGAGGCGCTCGAGGGGGACAGCCGGCTTCGCAGCGTGGTTCTGCGCGACAAGCCTGCCGGCAAAACGCGGCAAGTAGACAGCCGGGCGGTATTCATCATGGTCGGCGCGGCGCCCAATACTGGCTGGCTGGGTGAGCATGTCGCCCTCGATGCCCGCGGGTTTGTCCTGACCGGCACCGAAAATGGCGGACGGTCCCAGTTCGAGACTTCGACCCCGGGCATATTCGCCGTGGGGGACGTCCGCGCGGGATCAGTGAAGCGCGTCGCCTCGTCGGTCGGCGAAGGTTCGGTCGTGATGAGCGCCGTCTGGCAGCACGTGAACAGGATGTAAGGACGCCCACACGGCCCGGGGTTGCGGTCAGCCCAACTCTCGCCGTGCAGCCGGAATTACGGCCTGTTCGAAGAGCCGCATCAGATCCCCGAAATGGCCGTCGCTGCGGGCGGGAAGTTTCGGGTCTGAGGTCAGCGCCATCGTCAGCTTGAGGCTCGGGACCACGCAGATCAGCTGCCCGCCATAGCCGCGGGCGAGAGCATAGTCGTCGCCGCCCGCCTTGCCTATGAACCAGCCGTATCCATAGCCGAGGCCCGAATATGGAGAGCGCGTCCGCGGCACGAAGGATTGCTTGACCCAGGCTGCGCTCAGGATCTGTCGCCCCTGCCAGGTGCCGCCCAGCCGGTACATCTCGCCGAAGCGCAGCATGGCGGGCAGGCTCAGCGACATCTCGTTTCCTCCGAGATACCGACCTTGCGGGTCGCGGGTCCAGGCGGGGATCTCTACGTCCAGCGGCTCGCCGAGTCTGTCGCGGGCAAGGGCGAGGAGGCTCTGCCCCGTGACTTCCGTGAGCACCGCGCCGAGGATGTGGAACGCTCCGGTCGAATAGAGCATCCGGCCGCCAGGTTCGGCCACGAAGGGACGGGACAGGGCGTCCGCGACCCAGTTCGGGCTGCTGACCCAGTTGCCGTAGTTCGCGCCCGACGTTCGCTCCAAGCCCATCCGCATGGTGAGCAGTTGCTCGACCGTCAGCGCCCCGACGCCCGGCTCTGCACCGGGCGGAACGAGTTGCGGCGCAAGCTCGGATAGGGTCGAGGTCCGCGATGGGATTTCGCCCCGGTCGAGGGCGGTTCCGGTAAGGGCGGCGACGATGGTCTTTGAGACCGACTTCACTGGAACCGCCTGGCCGATCGACGGGCCGCGGAACACCTCGGACACCACCTCGGTGCCGCCGATCCGGATAGCGATTGCGTTGCACTGCTCCAGCGCTCGCGCCTGGTCGATGACTGCATCCCAGCCCGATCCTTGCGCAAATGCTGGGGCCGCAAAGAGCGCGGCGGATGACAACAGGAAATCGCGGCGTGCCAAATGGTGCATCGAAATCGTCCTTCCGGTTCCATTGCTCCCAACATGGACCCTGCGCCGCAGATATCCGAGTCCCCGGACCGCCACTGCGATCCACTTTTCCGTCATCTGTTCCGAGCCCGGGGGATAAGGACCAGCAAGGTCACGCAGTCATGGATCATCTCGTTTGCAGGGATCGTTCCGTCTTACGGCCTCCAGTCCCCGGCTGTAGGTTGGGAAGCTCCGGCACCCTCTGACAAGCTTGCGGTAGCAGCCAAACGCTCCGGGTCTCCCGTTCGCCGACGCCGGTCGTTTGTCGGCGCCACAAAGCGGGAGTTGAGGCCTTGAGAACCTACGTCACGCCAGCTCGCTACCGTCTGGGCGCGAACCGGAACCTCGGGAGCAGTTGCCTAATCGCCTTCGCCGACGGTGGTCAGGGCAACACCGGCTTCGGTCAGCATCTGCTCGGAGACTTCGAAGCTGTGATCAAGGGCCCCGTCGAAGGTCGGGCGTGGCGGGCAGACGACGGCGGTGATACCGCTCTGGATGATCGCGCGGGCGCAGTCGGCGCAGGGGAAGCGATTCACGTAGATCGTGCAGCCTTCAACCGGGGTGCCGACCCGCGCGGCATTGTAGATCGCGTTCCGCTCGGCATGTTCAAACCAGTGGAATTTTTCGCCGCTAGCGCGGTCGAAGCGGGCGTCGTCCGCGTCAGATACTCCCCGCGGCAATCCATTGTAACCGGATGCCCGGACCTCATTCGCGCTGCCGACGATGACGGCACCGACATGGAAATCCCTATCTTCGGACCAAGCGGCTATGTGGTCGGCCAGGCCGAGGAACCGATTGGCCCACTTTTCCGCGGCCATGTCAGACGACCTCGGCTGGAGAAAGCGCATCAAGAGCGGTCTTCTGCGCCTCGGTCAGGTCGGTGAAAGGCGGCAACGTGGCCTCCCAGCCCGGATCGCCGGTCCGTTGAGCTACGAGATATTTGATCGCCGGGATCAGCGGTTGGGCCGCGACGCCCGAGCGAAGCGCGGCGATCCGGTCGGCAAGCTCGGGCGATGTGTCCCCCGCCCAGACACGCGCGCAAAGCGCAGCGGAGAGGTTTGCCGTGGCCGAGATGCAGCCCGCGAAGCCCGCTTCGGCGGCCACTGACAGGCTGGTTTCCGAACTGGGGAAAACCGCGAAGCCGGGCACGTCCGAGATGATCTTTCGGCAATAGTCCAGGTCGCCCGACGAGTCCTTGATGCCTCTGAACCGGTCGGGGGCCAGACGGTGCAGCTCGGCGATTACCTCGACCGGGATCACGAGACCGGTCATCTGCGGATAGTTGTAGAAGTAGATCTGGATGTCGCGCCCAGAGAGCGCATCGTCCAGGGACATGTACCAGCGGACCAGACCGGCGTCCGACACGGGCGCATAGTAGTAGGGCGGCAGCACCAGCGCGACACGGTAGCCGACGTCGTCGGCGGTCTGGGTCAGCGCGATCGACTCCGCCAGAGACGGCGTGCCGGTGCCGACCATCAACCGCTCTGGCCCCAACGCGCGGATCGCCCATCCCATCACCTGTCGGCGGGTCTGCCCGTCAAAGGAATTGGCCTCGCCGGTCGAGCCGAGGATGTTCAGCCCGTCGCAGCCGTTTGCGAGCGCCCAGCGGCAATGCTCCAGAAACGGGGCTTCGACCGGCTGACCAGTGGCGTTCACCGGGGTGGGTACGGCGGCGATCACTCCGTTCATCGGGGTCTCCTTCAGTCTTGCGGTTCTGGCTCGCGCCTTGCGAGGCCGGCGAGGTCCGGATGGTCGGGCACCGGCGCGTCGCCCTTGCGCCAGCCACCAGGTTCGGTCATCTGCCCCGAGGCGTCATGGAACACCTCGGCGTTGATCCGGGCAAAGACAGCTTCGGCCGGGTCAAGTTCGTCGTCATAGCGGATCGCGTCAACCGGGCAGATGCTTTCGCACATGCCGCATTCGATGCATTCCGTCGGGTGGATGTAGAACATCCGCTCGCCCTCGTAGATGCAATCGACCGGGCAGGACGTTGTGCAGATCCCATCCTTCACGTCGATGCACTGGCTCTGGATCACGAGGGCCATGGTTCACTTCCCCTGCCAGACCGGGGCGCGCTTCTCACGGAAGGCGCGCACGCCCTCCTTCCCGTCCTCGGAGAGGAGGGCCGCCATCAGGGCGGGGGTCTGGAGCGCGCGGGCCTCCTGGGGTGTCAGGTGGGCGGTCTGCCGGATCGTATGCTTGATCGCCCAGAGCGACAGCGGTGCGCATCGCACCACGTCGGCGATCCAGGCATCGACCTCGGCATCCAACTTATCCGCGGGCACCACGGCATTCGCCAGCCCATAGTCGAGCGCCTGCTGCGCCGAGAGCATCCGACCGGCCATCATAACGCCCGCCGCGATGTTACGGGGGATCAGCCGGCTGAGTTGCACCATGCCACCGTCGAGCGGCAGGCGTCCGACGCGGGCTTCCGGCAGGCCGAAGCGGGCAGTTTCCGAGGCGATGACAATGTCGCAACCTAGCACCATCTCGAACCCGCCGCCGAGCGCCACGCCGTTCACGCGTCCGATCACCGGCACTTTCAGCGAGGTCCGCAGCGAGATGCCGCCGAAGCCGTTGGGGTTGGCGGCCGCCCAGTACTCGAGCCCGGTCTCGCCCTCGTCCGACTTCAGGTCCGCCCCGGCGCAGAACGCGCGGTCACCCGCGCCGGTCAGCACCACGCAGCGAATATCGGCGCGGCGTTCGATCTCGGCCCAGATGCGCTCCAGCGAGGCGTCGGTGGCGGCGTCAACGGCGTTCATGCGCTCCGGGCGGTCGATGGTGACGCGGGCCACATGGTCCGCGACTTCGAAATGGACGGTCATACCGCCTCCTGTCGCGCGGTGACGCGCAGGCCGAATTCGCGGATCACCTCGTCGGTGTGCTCGCCCAGTTTCGGCGGGGTATGGCGCACGATCACCGGCGCATCGGACAGATGCACTGGCGAGGCGACCAGCGTCAGATCCCCCAGGATCGGATGCTCGATATCCAGCAGCATGTCATTGGCCACCGTCTGCGGGTCGTCCAGCGCCTCGCCCAGCGAGCGGACCGGCGCGCAGAGCAGATCCTGCGCCTCGAGTCGTTCGATCCAGTAGGCGGTGGTGTTCTTCGCAAAGTTCTCAGCAAAGACGCCTTGCAGGAAGGGCTTGTTTGCGCGTTGCGCCGCGAGGCTGGGATAGTCCGGTGACAGATCGGCGATCTCAAGCGCCGTGCAGATGTCGCGCAGCGGGTTGGCCTTGAACGCGCCGACCAAGACCAGAGCGCCGTCGGTGGTGTCAAACACGCCGGTCAGCGGCATGGCAGCCCAGTTCAACACCTCGCGGTGCTTGGACCACTGGGCGGCCTCCTGCATCTGCATCGCCAGCATCGAGTCATAGAGCGACACGCCGACCTTCTGACCCTTGCCGGTCTTCTCGCGCCCCAGCAGCGCGGCCAGGATGCCCTGCACAAGATGCATGCCGGCGGTGTAGTCGCACAGCGTGGTGGGATAGATCGACTTCGGGATCGCTGGGTCCTGGGTCTTCTCCATCACCCCGGTCATTGCCTGGGCCAGCACGTCCTGCCCGCCCTTGTGAGCATAGGGGCCGACCTCGCCGAAGCCGGTGCCCGAGGCGCAGATGATCCGTGGGTTGATCTTGCTGAGGCTATCGTAATCGAAGCCGAGCCGCTTCATCACCCCGGCGCGGAAGTTGTCCACGACCACGTCACAATGGGCGACCAGGTCCAGCACCATCTGCCGTCCCTCGGGAGACTTGGTGTCGATCTCGACCGAGCGCTTGTTGCGGTTGAGCGACGAGAACACGGCGTTGTTCATCGCCTCTTCGCTGGGCTCGCCGAAGAAGTTGCGCGACAGGTCGCCCGCGCCGGGGCGTTCGATCTTGATCACGTCCGCGCCGAAATCGGCCAGCATCTGCGTCGCGCACGGGCCCATCATCACCTGGGTGAAGTCCAAGACGCGCACGCCATCGAGAGGGAGAGTTGGGGTGCTCATTGATCAGGCCTCGACAGGTTCTTCGACTAGCGCATTGGCTGAGGGCACATCGCCCGGGTCGGCGCCCTGGGCGCGCATCTGCTTCTGGATCAGCTTGGCGTCCACGTCGCGCAGTGCGCAGTTCGCGTTCAGCGCCTGGGTGACGGCGACGCCGGCGGCCTCGCCTTGGGACATGCATGGCGGGATCTCGCGCGACTGCTTCTGTGCCTCGCTTTCGACCGAGTAATGCCGGCCCGCGACGATCAGGTTGTCGATCCCCTTGGGCAGCAGTGCCCGGTAAGGTGTGTAGTAGTCGCGACCCCGGCAAACGCTGTCGGCAAAGTGGCGGCGGGACTTCACGTCGTCCTTTGTCACAACGTATTCGCCCTGAAGCAGGCGGGTCTGGCGGATGCCCATCTGTTCCGCCGCGCCCAGCATCTTGGCATTCTCGAAGCCCGGCAGGTTCTCGCGGGCGAAGGCCAGAAGGCCCATCATTCGCTCGCGGCCCTCGTACTCGGCCTGGACCATGTGTTCGGGCGACAGGCCGTCATAGCCGGGCATGTGCGGGCAGTTGCACCAGACGATGCCGGGCAGGGGCGTCTTGAGCCACCACATGCCCCAAGCGCCGCCGATGATGCGCCGGGCCTGCCGGTCGAGCTTCTTGTATTCCTCGGGGTTGGCGTACTCGAAGGCCTCGGCCTTGTCGGTGTCCACGTCGCACAGGCGGAACACGGTCGTCACGATGAACTGGCCGTCGATGTACGACGCGCCGGCAGATTGGCCAACGTCCAGATCCCCGGTCGCGTCGATCACCATTTTCGCGCGGATCGCCTGCCGACCCAGTTTGGTCTGGCAGATGATACCGGTGACGCGGCCATCCTCGAACATCGCTTCCGAGAACCACGAATGGGTGCGCAGGTTCACGCCCGCCTCGCGGACCAGATCCAGGCTGGTGCGCTTCCACGCATCGGGGTCGAAGGCGACGGCGTGGATGATCGGCTGCGGCATGCCGGTCTTGTGGAAATCGATGCAGCCCCAGCGGGACCACTTTTGCCACATCTCCCAGTTGGTCAGGCAATCCTCGCTGGGCGGGTAGACGGCGCCGCCCTGGCGTTCCATCCGGTCGACGAATTCGTTGACGATGCCGGTGGTGACGATCTCGTTGCCCTCATTCACCATGTCGTCGAGCACCAGCACCATGCCGCCCGAGGCCATGCCGCCCAAGTGGTGGTACCGCTCCAGTAGAGTGACAGAGGCGCCGTTGCGCGCGGCCGAGACGGCAGCGGTAACACCCGCGGGCCCGGCGCCCACGACGACGACATCGGTGTCTGCGACGACGGGGATCTGTTCGGATCGGCAGGTGACGTGGTCTTTGATACGGTCGGTCATTTCGGACAAACTCCCTCTGTTGCGCCGCGATGTCTTTGCAGATCGGGGCGCGAATTGTTTCGTTGGGCCAGTGGCTTAGGCTACCAGCGAATGACAGCGCGTTCGACGGCGACGACGGTTGCGAACATGATCACCGAGAGCCCCGAGGACATGAATACGGTCGCGTAGAGCAGCGGCGAGTTGAAGTTGAAGGTCGCATCGATGATCAGCGCCCCAAGCCCGAGGTCCGCGCCAACCCACTCGCCCACAATCGCGCCGATGACCGAGGTCGTGGCCGAGATCTTCAGCGCCGAGAAGAGAAACGGCAGCGAGGAGGGCAGGCGCATCTTCCAGAACACCTCGGACTTCGAGGCGGATAGGATCCGCGCCAGTTCCAGCGTTTGCGGTGTGACTGATTGCAGGCCGCGCACCATGTTCACCAGCGTCGGAAAGAAGCAGATCAGCGCCGCGATCACCACTTTTGCCGTGATGCCCGGCCCGAAGATCAGCACCAGAATTGGCGCGATCGCCAGGATCGGGATTGTGTTGATGAAGACCGCGATCGGGAAGAAGGCACGTTCCACGTGGCGGGAATGGACGAAGGCCACAGCGATCAGGATCGCGGCAAGGTTGCCGACGACGAAGCCCGCGACGCTTTCGAACAGGGTGGGCCAGAAATTCTCCATCAGCAGGGGGAACTTGTCGACGAAGGTTGCTGCCACGTCCGAAGGCGCGGGCGCGATATAGGTCGGCACGCCGAACGCCTTCACTCCGATTTGCCACAGCGCGATCAGCCCGGCGGCGGTGCCAACTGGTATCGCCACGGCCATCAGCTTGCGCTTGCGCGCCTCGGCCAGTTCCAGCGCTTCGTGGTCTTCGATTTCGATGTTCTCGATGACAGCCATCAGCAGGTCTCCAGCAGATCGCGCAGGTAGCCGCAGTACTCGTTGAATTTCGGCGTATCGCGCATCTTGATCGTGCGCGGGTCGGGCAGGTCGATGTCCACCACCTCGCGCAGGCGTCCGGGGTGCGCCTGGAGCATCACGACCTTCTGGCCAAGAAACACCGCCTCGGAGATCGAGTGCGTGACGAAGAGGATCGTCGTTCCGGTCTCGCGCCAGATGTCCAGCAATTGCAGGTTCAGCCTGTCGCGGGTCATTTCGTCCAGCGCGCCAAAGGGCTCGTCCATCAGCAGCAGCTTGGGCTGGCAGACCAACGCGCGGGCGATGGCGACGCGCTGGCGCATCCCGCCCGAAAGTTCGTGGGGCAGGGCGTCCTCGCGGCCTTTGAGGCCAACGAGTTCCAGAAGTTCGGTCGGGGTGCGGTTGCCGATCGGCAGTTCGATCCCGCGCTTGCGTCCGATCTCCAGCGGCAGTTCGACATTCTTCAGCGCGCTGCGCCAAGGCAGCAAGGTCGCGTCCTGGAAGACGAAGGCGAACTCGCGTGCCAACCGCGCCTCTTCCGTCGATTTGCCCAGCACCGAAACCTCGCCGCTCGTCGCCGGGATCAGATCCGAGACAAGCCGCAGCAGCGTGGACTTGCCGCAACCCGAGGGGCCGAGGATCGTGTAGAACGCGCCGTTCTCGATCTCCAGGCTCAGGTCCTGCAGCGCGGTGAAGTTGCCGAAGCGGACAGAAGCCCGCTTCAGGATGGCGGCGGTGTCCATGTTGGTACCGTCCAGCATATCGCTCAACCCAGCTTGGCGCGGGTGTCGGCGGTCTGGTCCAGCACCGACAGGGTCATCACGTCGTCGACGGCGGGTGCGTCCTTCTCGAACTGGCCCAGATCGTCATAGGCGCTGATCTGCGCCTCCCAGTTATCGCGGGTCATCACGCCCCAGCCGTTGGCGGCGGTATTGCCGTTGAACGAGTAGTCCATGACCATGTCGACGGTCTTCAGCTCGTTCTCGCGATCGAGGTTCGGATAGCGCTCGACCAGCAGATCGACGCCCGCCTCACGGTTTTCGTAGACCCAGGCCCAGCCGCGGGCCACGGCGCGCAGCATACCGGCTACCTGTTCGGGGCTTTCTTCGAGGGTCCTGTCGGTGACGTAGTAGGGGTTCGCGTAAAGCTTGATGCCCGCGTCCCACAGGGTCATGTCGACCCGCTCTTCGCCCAGGACCTCCAGCGCGCTGGTATTGGTCTTCCAGCCGGTGACCACGTCCACCTGGCCGGTCATCAGCGGTGCCATATCCGAGCCCATGACGATCACCTCGACGTCGTCTTCCGAGATGCCGTTCTTGGCCAGCAGCGCCTGCAGCAGGATCCGCGCGGTGCCGTTGGTCGCAACCTTCTTGCCGATCATGTCCTTCGGCTCGCGCACCGGGTTCCGCTCCAGCGAGAAATAGGTGAACGGGTGCTGCTGGTAGCCTGCGGCGATGCACTTGACCGGCAGCCCCTGCGAGCGGGCCAGCATCAGCGACGGGCTGGACGAGATCGAGCCGAGGTTCGCGCGGCCCGAGGCGACCGAGGCGACGCCGTCGACGTTCGGCCCTCCGGGCACGATGTCCAGTACAAGACCCTCCTCGGCGAAGAAGCCCTGCGCGTCGGCGGCGACCTCGCCCAGGATGCCGTTGCTGGCCAGCCAGCCAAGCTGCAGCGTGACCTTGGTCTCGCCGGCCGCGAAGGCGCGGTCGAAGCCGATCATGTTACCGGTGAAGGCGGCGGCACCGGCAGCGCCGAAGCCCTTGAGCAGTTTTCGGCGGGAGAAACCGGGAGTCCGGGGAAGGGTCATGGTCAGTCACTCCTGTTGGGGCGGTTGTTGTCGTTCTGCGCCTGTTTTTCAGGCTTATCACTTGACTGTAGGCACGGGGTTGGCGATGCAGGTAGAGCAAAGTTCTGCCAACGGTGAGGCATTTTCTGCATCACCCTGCACGGGCGTACCGGATGATCCACTCCATCTTTCTGAAGTATTTCAACGAGGTTGCCCGGCAGAAATCGATCCGCAAGGCGGCGATGGTACTGAACGTCTCGTCCACCTCGGTTAACCGCAAGCTTCTGAGCATCGAGGACAAGCTGGGGGTGTCGCTGTTCGACCGCACGCCGGAAGGGGTGGAGTTGACCGCCGTGGGCGAGATCCTGCTGGAGCACTGCCGCAAGACGCTGCACGACTACGAACGTGCGATGGTGATGATCGACGACGTGCGCGATCTGCGGACCGGGCATATCGACATCTACACCATCGATTCGATCGCCGTCGGGCGCCTGCCGCGCGCGATGAACGAATTCAGCGAGACTTTTCCCGATATCTCGTTGTCAGTTACCGCCGCGCAGCCGGAGGACGTCGTCGAGGCCGTCGCAAAGGGCGATGCCGATATCGGCGTGGCCTTTACTTTCGACGGGCACCCGGACGTGCGTGTGCTGTCAGAAAAATCCGCGCCCTTCGGTGTGATCATGCCGCCCGATCACCCGCTGGCCGGGCGGAAGGGCCTCACCATCGAGGACATCGCCGGCTACAAGCTTGTGCGGACTATCGACGCGCGGGGGCGGAATTCGATCATCGACCAGGCGATGTCTTCGTTGGCGGCGGATCTTTCGGTGCACATCTTCACCAACACGTTGTTCCTCGCGAAGGAGATGATCCTCGCGAATCAGGGGATCGGGCTCTACACGAAAATCGGGTTCTACGACGAGGTCGAGGCCGGGGAACTGCGCTTCGTACCGCTCGTGCAGGAAATGCTGAACAACAGCCGTATCGGCGTGATGGTATCCTCGGCGACCGCTCTGGACCCGGCCAAGAAGCTCATGTGCGACGCTATCGGCAAGGAGATGCAGCAGCTGCGACTGGATTCCTGATCCGCCGCCGCTAATCGGCCGAGGCGTCCTCATCGCTGGGCGGGTCGAAGATCACGAAGAAGCTCCACGCGCACCAGGCGGCTGCGGCCGCGAACAGTGCGCCCCAGAGCGGGTTTCCGGATAGGAACTCGACGACCGCCCAGCCTCCGGCCAGGGCGACGACGAGGATCCGCCGCCAGAGCGGGATGAAGATCGGGTTCTGGAGGTCGAAGAATTTCATGAGGCCGAGCTAACCGCGCCCGGGTCCGAACCGCAAGAGTCACGGCAGTTGACATTCCCCCGCGCAACGGCGTCAAAGGGCGGATATTTCTCGGAGTCATTCCATTCCCGACCGTTCCATCACGCCGACCGTTCCGGCGCGAGGTCCAAGCCGCTCGGAAAGCGGCAAGGGCATCGCGGTCATGGCGCTTGGCATGTTCCTCTTCGCCGCGGTCGACACGATCGCGAAACTGCTGACCGACAGCCTGCACCCGGTGCAGATTGTCTGGGTCCGGCAATCCGGTCTGCTGATCGGCGTTCTCTGCCTGCTGGCATTGCGCGGACCCAAACTGTTGCGCAGCCGCAGTCCCGGTTTGCAGATGGCGCGCGGGGTATTGGCCGCGGGGTCGGCAACGATCTTTACCCTCGCGCTTGGGTTCGTCCCGTTGGCAGACGCGGCCGCCGTGGCCTTCGTCGCCCCTTTCATTGTCACGGTTTTGGGGGCGATCCTGCTGGGAGAGCCGGTAGGACCTCGGCGCTGGACTGCAGTGACCATCGGCTTTCTGGGGACGCTCGTCATTATCCGCCCGGGAATGGGCGTGATGCACCCGGCGGTCCTTCTGGTGCTGATCTCGGCGTTGTTCTTCGCGCTGCGCCAGGTATTGTCGCGCGTCCTCGCCAATGGGGATTCGATCGAGACGACGATCGCCTATACCGCGCTCACCGCGAGTGCCGTTCTGACCGTTCCACTGGCGTTTGTCTGGCAATGGCCGACGACAGGGCAGGAGGTTGCGCTGCTCTGCGGGATCGCGCTGCTCGCGGCGCTGGGCGAGATCTGCGTGATCAAGGCGCTGCAACTTGCGAATGCGGTGATCGTGGCGCCGTTGCAGTACTCGCTCATCATCTGGGTGACGAGCTACGGCTATTTCGTGTTCGGAGACTTCCCGGATCTGTGGACCTGGGTGGGCGCGACCATCATCGTGGTGTCGGGCCTCTACACGTTCTGGCGGGAAACGGTCGTCGCCCGCCAGAAGAAAAAAACGGGCAAGGCCTAGGCCAGCGCGGCGTCGACCTCTTCGCGGCTGGGCATCGAGGCCCCGGCGCCGGGGCGCGTGACCGAGATACCTGCCGCCGCGCAGCCCTGTCGGACCGCATCGAGCGGCGCAAGACCGGCGGCCAGTCCGGTGGCGAATGCGCCGTTGAACGCGTCTCCCGCGCCAGTCGTCTCGACCACCGGTCCGGCGGCGCGGGCAGGGATCACCTCGCTGGTCGTGGCGTCATGGTAGAGCGCGCCGCGTTCGCCCAGGGTCATCACCACTGCGCCGACGCCCTTGGCAAGCAGCGCGTCCGCCGCGCGGCGGGCGTCTTCAAGCGAGGCTACGGGCAAGCCGCTCAACGCCTCCGCTTCGGTCTCGTTCGGAGTCAGGTAGCTGCAAAGCGGCAGCATGCCCTCGGGCAGGTCCGCGGCAGGGGCGGGGTTCAGGATCGTCGTCACACCGGCCTCCCGCGCCAGGGAAAGCCCGTGCATCGCCGCGTCCAAAGGCTGTTCCAGCTGGGTCATGAAGACCGCGGCGCTCTCAATCTGGTCGCGTACAGCGTCGAGATCCGAAGGCGCGATCCGCCCCGCCGCGCCGGGCGTGACGATGATCGCATTGTCGCCGGTGCCCTCCTCGACAAAGATAAAGGCGGCGCCCGTGAAACTGTCCGGGTCCTCGGTCACCAGCGGCGTTACCCCGGCGTCGGCCCAGGTCCGGCGCGCGATCTCGGCAAAGTTGTCACGGCCGAGCCGGGTGACCAGGCGCACGTCTGCGCCCAGCCGGGCTGCCGCTATCGCCTGGTTCGAGCCCTTGCCGCCCGGACCCAGCGCGAAGCCCTTGCCGAGGATCGTCTCGCCCATGCGCGGCTGCCGATCCGCACGATAAGCAGTGTCTGCCACGAAGACACCGAGAACGATAATGTGGCCCATCTCAGTCCGCCGGTGGGATGACGCCCTTGCGCAGGGCGAAATTGCCGTAGAACCGCGTTTCCTGCGTCTGGATCACCGCGAAAGCGGCGCGGGAGCGGTCGTAGAAGGCGAACCGTTCGATCGGCAGCAGAGGCCAGGACTTGCCCTCGGCGGCGTCGATCACGGCCTGCACTTCCTGGTGGACCGGCGGGTTGGCGTTCGGGTCGTCGCCCACCTGCATTGTGGCGGCGGCGTCATCGACGAAACTGTCAAGCGGGTAGACCGATAGCACGGCCCGCGCGACGCGCGGCGCCGGCATGTCGATACGCAACAACTCACCCCACATGCTGTCGCGCGCAACCGATTCCGCCGGAAAGTTCGTGTCGCACAGGATCAGGTCGTCGCCGTGCCCCATCGCGCAGAGCGCATGAAGAACCTCGGCATTCAGAAGCGGGTCCAAACCCTTGAGCATTCGTTTTCCTCCCCTTTTTCGGAGGCGACAGTAGGGGGCGGCCTCGTTCCGCGCAACCAGTGCGGATAACCGCTCTACCCGAACGGCCAGCGGCCTATCCGAAAGGATAGGTGCATCATCCCATTGCCCGATTTCCTTCGCAGCGACTTCGACTATTTTCAGGGCAAGCCCCGGTTGGATGCAGCCATTTATCCGGGCGAAACGTCCAGGCTTCCCGACGTACCCCCCAAGGCGGACGGGACAGCAAGGGCGGAGTGAAACGGGCCTTCGGGTCCGTTTCACGCACCTGCCCGGTCGGCGCGTACGGGCCTCTTGCGTTGTCGAGGTCCATGCACGCCGGCCGGGGCTTTCCTTTCCCGGCCACGCCCTTACACTCCGCCCCAAAATCATAGGGGGGATTCATGACATTCGCGTCACGGGACTGGGACCGCATCGGAAATGGCGGGGTGAAGCTGACGGAACTTGGGTTCGGGACTGCGCCCTTGGGCAATCTCTACAAGGCTATCAGCGACACCGAGTCGGATGCCATCCTTGAGGCCGCCTGGAACGGCGGTGTGCGGTATTACGACACCGCGCCGCTCTACGGTTTCGGTCTGGCCGAAACGCGGCTCAACCGGTTCCTGCGGGACAAGCCGCGGGATGAATATGTTCTGTCGACCAAGGTCGGGCGTTTGCTGCGGGCCTGCCCACCGGACCAGCGCGACGGGAACGGCAAGTTCTTTGACGTGCCCTCCCGCCAGGAGATCTACGACTTCACCTATGACGGGGTGATGCGCTCGTTCGAACTGAGCCTGGAGCGGCTGGGCGTGGAGCGGATCGACATCCTCTATGTCCACGATCTTGATGTGCGAAACCAAGGCTCGCAGGCCGAGGTGAACGCCAAGATCGACCAGCTGATGGCGGGCGGCTACCACGCTTTGCGCACGTTGCGCGACGAGGGGGTGATCAAGGCCTTCGGTGCTGGCGTCAACGAATGGCCGGTCTGCCAGCAGATGGCCGAGCGCGGCGATTTCGACTTGTTCCTGCTGGCCGGCCGCTACACGCTGCTGGAGCAGGAGGCGCTCGAGAGCTTCCTGCCGCTCTGCGATGCACGCGGCATCGGCATCGTGATCGGCGGCCCCTACAATTCCGGCATCCTGGCGACCGGTCCGGTCGAGGGGGCGTACTACGACTACACCGCCGCGCCGCCCGAAATCCTAGACCGCGTCGCCCGCATCCAGAAAGTCTGCGAGGCGCACGATACGCCGCTTATCCGTGCCGCCTATCATTTCCCGCTGAGCCATCCGTGCGTGCTGTCGGTGATCCCCGGCGGGCAGAGCGTCGCGCAGATGCAGCAGAACCTCGAGATCGCCGGTGCTTCCGTGCCCCGCGAACTCTGGTCAGCGCTCAAGGCCGAGGGCTTGATGCGCGATGACGCCCCGACGGAGTAATCCTCATGCAGATCGACGCCCACCAGCACTTCTGGCACCCCGCCCGCGGCGATCACGACTGGATGCCCAAAGGCCATCCGATCCTCGACCGACCCTATGGGCCCGCCGACCTCGCGCCGCTGCTTGCAAGGCACGGGATCGACCGCAGCGTGATCGTGCAGGCCGCCGCCACGGTCGAAGAGACCAATTACATGCTAGGGCTGGCCGACGCGACGCCGTCGGTCGCCGGGGTGGTCGGCTGGATCGATTTCGAGGATCCCTCGCACCGGGTTTACCTGGAGCGGCTAGCCTCGCATCCGAAGTTCCTTGGCGTGCGTCCGATGATCCAGGACATCCCCGATACCGACTGGATGCTGCGCGACGATATCGCCTGGGCCTATGACGCGCTCGCCGACCTGGGCCTGACCTTCGATGCACTGGGCTTCCCGCGTCATCTGGCCAATTTCGCGACGATCATGGCGCGGCATCCGAAGCTGAAGGTGGTGGTCGACCACTGCATGAAGCCGCAGATCCGTGATCACTCCGAGGCCAACCTCTCCACGTGGTCCGAGGGCATGGCCCGGTTGGCGCATGCCGGGGCCTACGTGAAGCTCTCCGGCATCGTGACCGAAGCGAACGAGGCCTGGACTGTCGAAGACCTGCGTCCCTACGTCGCCGAAGTGCTTAGGCTCTTCGGTCCCGAGCGGGTGATGTGGGGCAGCGATTGGCCGGTGTGCCTGAACGCGGGCAGCTACTCGGACTGGCGCGAGGCGGCAGAGACGCTGACAGCCGATCTGGACGCGGAGGCGCGGGCCGCCGTTTTCGGCGGCACCGCGGCCCGGTTCTACGGTATCTAGTCGTCGAACCGGCTGACCGGCGCGCCCGCCACAGGAGAGGGCATGGCGAAGACACCGCCCGAGTCCGGCGCGGCGGCCAGGACCTCGTCGCTGAGGTTCACCCGGATCGAGGTGAAGTAGATCGTCTTCAGATCCTCGCCGCCGAAACAGACCATGGTCGGGCGGGGCACCGGGACAGGCAGTTGCTCCAGCAACTCGCCCTGCGGCGACCAGCGGTTCAGGACGCCCGCCGAGACGCCCGCCGACCAGTAGTTGCCGTCGATATCGCAGGCCCCGCCGTCCGGGCGGCCCTGCTGTTCGGTCGGCTCGGCGATGCGGGTGCGGTTCTTCATGCTGCCCGAGGCAGGATCGAAGTCCCAGCGCTCGATCCACTGGCTCTTGCTGTCGGCGTGGTACATGGTCATGCCGTCCGCTGACCAGGCGAGGCCGTTGGTGGTTCGCAGACCCTCGATCCGTTTCTCGACACTGCCGTCCGCGCCGACGCGGAACAGCGCGCCCATCGGACGGTCGAAGTCGGCATTCTCCTGCATGGTTCCGACCCAGAACGCGCCGTCGGGACCGACCTTGCCGTCATTCGCGCGGCTGCCGGGGGCCGCATCCAGCGTGGCGATCACTGTGCGCGCGCCAGTGGCGCGGTCGAAGATCATCACCTCCAGCCCGGCGGCGACGATCAGCTTGCCGCTGCGCGTCAGCCCCATGCTGCCGGTAGGGCCGTCGAAGGTCCACTCGTGCAGTGCGCCGGTCACGGTCTCGAGCGCGTGGACCTTGTTTGCCGGAATATCGCACCAGTAGAGGGTGCCTGTGTCCCCGTCCCACACGGGGCTTTCGGACAGGGCGAAGGGGCCTTTGGCCACGCAGTCGATCGTCATCGTTCGGTTCCTGGAAAGTCTGAAGGAGGGGAAAAAGGCTGGTTGTTCGATCTTGGAAGTGGCGGGCGCGGTTCACACCCCGATATCGGGGCCATCGCAGGCCAACGGGGCAGGGGTCTTGCTGGCAAGCCGCAGCTCCGAGGGATCGCCCGCCGAGGCTCCGGCCACACGTGCGAAGAAATTGTTGCCCCGCCGGCTGAACAGCCAGCATTGCGGCCCGGGGGCGTCGTCATAGACGAAGCACAGCGTGTCGCCCTGCGGATACCAGAAGCCGTTCACGCAGCTGCCGTCCGAATATTGCCAGATGACCTGCCGGTCCTCGAGATACTGCTCGGCGCCGTAGACCGCGCCGCCCTGGCTGAAGCGCAGGGTCAGGCCCTCGCTCATGTCCTCGAAACTCTCGGCGCTCAGCAGGTCCTCGGCCAACACAGGCGAGGCGATGGCCAGAACCAGCGCTGTCAGGACCGCGCGCATCAGCTGGTCAGTTCCGGCCCGCAGGAGGCCGGGACGTCCGAGATCTGCGTCACCGTCTGGATCGTGCCGAGCCCGGTGCCGTCCTCGAGCACCGGGATCACCAGGATCGAGCCTTGCGAGCGGACGTGGCGGAAGCAGCTGAACTCGCCGCTCGACCAGGCGTAGCAGTAGACGCCGTCGTTCCAGGTCCAGACGCCGTCCATACAGGTGCCGTCAGCCAGCCGGATCCAGACCGTGTCGCTGCCGGTGTCATAGGTCTCGCGCGCCCAGACATCGCCGCCGATGCTGTATGTCACGGTGCGCCCGCGCACCATCTCGCGCCAGTCCTCGAAGGGAATGTCCTGCATGCCGATGGCATCGTCGCCGGGCACCTCGTCCAGAAGACCGCCGTCGCCGATGTCGGCATCGGGCGTGGTCTCGGCCGGCAGGATCTGCGCCAAGGGCTTGGCGGGCGCGAGGCCCGGCAGGGCCAGCAGCAGGATGAATGGCAGGATGAAGCGCATCGGTCCCCCTTCGATGTCGTTCATATGTCCGCTCTTGTGCGCCGCAGGTCAAGCCACGTGGCGGTTTCCGATCGTGACAGGCGGGCGCGGATCGGGGCGGGCGGTTCACGGCGCAGGTCCGAAGCGGGCAATGGGGCGTCGCTTTGGGGCTAGGAACCCGGGCGCCGCGCGGCCTAGTGTGCCCCAGACAAAAGCGGAAAGACGGCGACGATGGCACCACTCGACGAAAAGCAGGGCGTCTGGAAACAGGGGCGTGGCAAGGGCCGCCCCACGCCGAAGGGCCGTCAGCTGCAGGACGAGGCGCTGGCCGAGGTCCGCCGCCTGCTGGGCGATCGTCCGCGCCGGCGCGACCTGCTGATCGAGCATCTGCACCTGATCCAGGACGCGCACGGCCACCTGTCGGCGACGCACCTCGCCGCGCTGGCCGACGAGATGCGCCTCGCGCAGGCCGAGGTCTACGAGGTCGCGACGTTCTACGCCCATTTCGACGTGGTGAAGGAAGGCGAGACCCCGCCGCCCGCGCTGACAATCCGGGTTTGCGATTCGCTATCTTGTGAACTCGCCGGGGCGCAGGCGCTGAAGTCGGCGCTGGAGACGGGCGTGGATCCGGCGCAGGTGCGCGTGGTCCGCGCGCCCTGCATGGGCCATTGCGACACCGCCCCAGTGGCCGAGGTCGGGCATCACTTCGTTGACCACGCGACCCCCGAGTCGGTGTTGGAGGCGGTGGCCGAGGGGCGCACGCACGCGCAGGTGCCCGAGTACGAGCGGCTCGACGCCTATCGTGCCGGCGGTGGCTACGACGTGCTGATCGAGTTGCGCGGCGGCGGCGATCCAGAGGCGGTGCAGGACAAGGTTCTCGCCTCGGGCCTGCGCGGGCTTGGCGGTGCAGGGTTCCCATCGGGAAAGAAGTGGAGCTTCGTGCGCGCCGCCGAGGGGCCGCGGTACCTCGCCGTGAACGGCGACGAAGGCGAACCGGGCACGTTCAAGGATCGGTACAACCTGGAGCGACAGCCGCATCTGATGCTGGAAGGCATGCTCGTCGCCGCCTGGGCCGTCGCTGCAGAGCGTTGCTACATCTACATGCGCGACGAATATCCCGGCGTAATGGAAATCCTGCGCCGCGAGATTGCCGCGCTTGAGGCTGCGGGCCTCGCCCAGCCCGGCTACATTGACCTGCGCCGCGGCGCGGGCGCCTATATCTGCGGCGAGGAAAGCGCGATGATCGAGTCGATCGAGGGCAAGCGCGGCCTGCCGCGCCATCGACCGCCCTACGTCGCGCAGGTCGGGCTCTTCGACCGACCGACGCTTGTCCACAATGTCGAGACGCTCCACTGGGTCACGCGCGTTCTGAGGGAAGGGCCCGGGGTGCTGTCCTCGGTCGAGAAGAACGGTCGGAAGGGGCTGCGCAGTTTCTCGGTCTCGGGGCGGGTGGCGAAGCCGGGTGTCTACACGCTGCCGGCGGGGTCGACGATCACGGATGTCATCGAAGCGGCGGGCGGCATGGCCGAGGGCCATGTCTTCAAGGCGTTTCAGCCGGGCGGCCCGTCCTCGGGTCTCCTGCCGGCGAGCTTCGACGACGTGCCGTTGGATTTCGACATGCTGCAGCCGCATGGGACGTTCATCGGCTCGGCCGCCGTCGTGGTGCTGTCGGACCAGGACAGCGCCAAGGCAGCGGCCCTGAACATGCTGCGCTTCTTCGAGGACGAAAGCTGCGGCCAGTGCACACCGTGCCGGGTCGGCTGCGAGAAGGCGGTGAAGCTGATGCAGGCGGACGTGTGGGATAGCGAATTGCTGGAAGACCTGTGCCATGCGATGGCCGACGCCTCGATCTGCGGCTTGGGGCAGGCGGCGCCGAACCCGATCCGGCTGGTGCTCGCGCATTTCCCGGACGAAGTCTGAGGGATCCGGCGGAGCGCCGCTGCGCGGCGCAAGTCTTTTGCTGGAGCGGCTGCGGCCTGACACGCGAATGGTCGGAGGTCTCGGGGCCTCCGGGCTTCCATCTTGCACGCCGGCGTATTAGGTGGTTCGGGATTGGATAAGGGGCGCGTGCGATGGCGTTTTTCAGCAAGCTCAAGGACCGGCTGTTCAAATCCTCGACGAAGCTCGAGGAGGGTATCGATGCGCTGGTCGAGGAGGCACTGGCCGCGCCTGAGACGGAGCCCGAAGCGCCTGCCGTCGATGTGCCTGCGCCTGCCGGTCCGGCTGCCGCGCCGCGTTCGGGGTTGCTGGGGCGGCTGACCGGGCGCGCGCCTGCCGAGCCGCAACGGGTGCTGGACGACGCCATGCTCGAAAGCCTCGAGGAGCTGCTGATCAGCGCAGACATGGGGGTCGAAACCGCGCTGAAGGTCTCGTCGAACATGGCCGAAGGGCGGTTCGGGCGGAAGCTGGGCGCGTCCGAGATCAAGCGGCTGCTGGGCGACGAGATCGCCGCGATCCTCGAACCGGTCGCCCGGCCCATGCCGCTGTTCCCGAAGAAGCCGCAGGTCGTGCTGGTCGTGGGCGTGAACGGCTCGGGCAAGACGACGACCATCGGCAAGCTGGCGAGCCAGTTTCGCGACGCGGGCAAGAAGGTGGTGATCGCCGCGGGTGACACGTTTCGCGCCGCCGCCGTCGAGCAGCTTCAGGTCTGGGGCGAGCGCGCGGGGGTGCCGGTGATGACCGCGCCCGAGGGATCGGACCCGGCAAGCCTCGCGTTCGACGCGCTGGCCCGAGCCGAGGCCGAGGGCGCGGACCTGCTGATGATCGACACCGCCGGGCGCCTGCAGAACCGCAAGGACCTGATGGAGGAACTGGCCAAGATCGTCCGGGTTCTGCGCAAGCGCGACCCGGAGGCGCCGCACAACACGCTGCTGGTGCTGGACGCGACCACCGGGCAGAACGCGCTGGAGCAGGTGCGGATCTTCCGTGAGGTGGCCGATGTGACGGGGCTGGTGATGACCAAGCTCGACGGCACCGCCAAGGGCGGGGTTCTGGTGGCGCTCGCCGACCGGTTCCGGCTACCGATCCATGCCATCGGCGTGGGCGAGCAGATCGACGATCTGCAGCCCTTCGATCCGGCCGAATTTGCCGCCGCGCTGACCGGGCAGGATGCGCAGCCCGGGGCCGCCGGCTAATCCCAGCCGAACTGGTGTTTCATCCAGCGCAGCGCGGCCAGCACGATAAGCACCAGGACCGCGGCGATGGCGCCGAGGACGAGGTTGCCCGAGCCGCACGCCAGCCCGATCGCACCCGCGAGCCACATGCTGGCCCCTGTGGTCAGCCCCTTGACCTTTCCCCCAGACGTGATGATCGACCCCGCCGCAAGGAAGGCGACGCCCGAGGTCACGGCCTCGATCAGGCGCAGCGGGTCGATCCTCAGGCGGCCGTCGCCGTCGACTGGCTCGGGCATCGCAAGCATTTCGAAGGCGATCAGCGTGAACAGACAGGCCGCGAGGCTGATCGAGATATGTGTCCGAAGCCCGGCGGGACGGTCCCGGGCTTCGCGCTCGAATCCGATGACGCCGCCGAGAATCATCGCGGCGAACATGCGCAGCACCACCACCTCGAGGGGCAGGCCGCTGTAAGGCATGAAGAAATCCTGGCTCAACATGCCGGATCAGTATGGATCGGCGCGGGCGCGCTTCAAGGGAGCGGCGGACAATGGCCGAGCTGATCCAGGGTCTGGAGGGCACACCGGACGGCGCGACGCTGGCGATGGCCCTGGCGCTGCTGTCGGCGTTCTCGCACGCGATTTTCGGCGCGCTGCAGAAATGGCGCTTCGATCCCTGGGTCACGCGGGGCGCGATCGACGGGTTCTACGCGCTGGGCGCGCTGCCGGTGGCGCTGTTCGTGGTGCCGCGCCCGGAGCCGGCGGTCTGGGGCATCCTGGCCGGGGCTTTCGTGATCCACACCGCCTACAAATACGTGCTGGCGATGGCCTACGAGCGGGCGGCCTACACCGTGGTCTACCCGGTCGTGCGCGGCACCGGGCCGCTGATAACCGTGCTGGGCGCCTGGGTTGTCTTCGGCGAGGCGTTCACACTGACGCAATGGGGCGGGGTGCTGCTGCTTTCGGGCGGAATCTTCGGGCTGGCGGCCTGGAACCTTTCGCGGGCGCAGGTCGACCTGCCGGCCCTGCGGGCGGCGCTGGCGCTGGCGTTCGGGACCGGAATCATCGTCGCGGCCTACACGGTCTATGACGCCTGGGGGATACGCTCGACGGCGAATCCCTTCACCTTTCTGGCGTGGTTCTTCGTTGTGGACGGGCTGGCCTTCCCGTTCCTGGCGATGCGCCGCTGGCGGCGGATGGCCGACCGGCCCTCGCCGGGGCCGCTGCTGGCGCGGGGTTTTCTGGGCGCGCTGATCGCCTATGTCAGCTTCGGCTCGGTGATGCTGGCGACGCGTCTCGACAAGGTGGGCGAAGCCGCGGTACTGCGCGAGACCTCGGCGGTGTTCGCCGCGCTGATCGGCTGGCTGTTCCTGAAAGAGACGGTCGGCCCGGTGCGCGCGCTGCTGATGGCGCTGATCGCGCTGGGCGCAGTGGTGGTGGAATTCGGCGGAAGCTGAGAAGACGGAGGACGCATGGCGGTCAAGGAACTGAACCCGCTGATGAAGATGGCGCTCGAGCTGGGGCCGGTCGCGGTCTATTTCCTGGCCTACCAGTATTTCCAGGACCGCCCTGTGGAGTTCGGCGGGCAGACCTACGGCGCCGTCGTCGCTGCGACCGCGGTTTTCGTGCCGCTGATGCTGGCGAGCCTTGGGGTCAGCTGGGCGCTGACCCGGAGCCTGCCGCGGATGTCGGTCTTTACCGCGATCGTCGTGGTGCTGTTCGGGGGACTGACCGTCTGGCTGAACGACGACACGTTCACCAAGATGCGGCCGACGGTGGTCTATGGCCTGTTCGCGCTGATCCTCGGCGTTGGGCTGTGGGGGCAGGGACGGTCCTATCTGCAGTACCTGATGGGCCCGGTCATGCCGCTCAGCGACGAGGGCTGGATCGCCTTCACCCGCAACTGGGTGCTCTTCTTCGTGTTCATGTCGGTCTTCAACGAGTTCGTCTGGCGCGTGCTGGGCGAGGAGGCTTGGATCTGGCTCGACACCTTTGGGCAGTTCATCCTGACCGTGGGGTTCCTGGCGACGCAGTACCCGCTGCTGCGCCGGCATATGCCCGAGGAAGACTGAAGCGGGCGCGGCGCTGACGCGCCGCGTGCCTCCGGCGGGGATATTTGAGGAAAGTGGAAGGCGGGGCGTGCCGCCTTCGGGTCAGTCGAGCGCGACGTTCAGCAGCGGGGCGAAGCGCTTTTCGTAGATGTCGCGGGTGATCGGGCCGGGGTGGCGCAACAGCACCTTTCCTTCCGAGTCGATCACGAAGGTTTCGGGGACGCCGTAGAGGCCCCAGTCGATGCCGGTGCGGCCGGTATCGTCGACACCGACCGACGCGTAGGGGTTCCCGAGTTCCCGCAGGAAGCCGCGCGCGTCGCCGGGCTGATCCTTGTAGTTCACGCCGATGATCGGAACGCCCACGTCCGCCATCGCTTCGAGCGTGGGATGCTCGGCGCGGCAGGGACCGCACCAGCTGGCCCAGAAGTTCACCAGCTTGATGCCGTCGGCGGTCAGCGCCTCGGGCCCCGGTGCGGGGCTGTCGAGGCCTTCGAGCGGCGGCAGATCAAGCGCGGGCGCCTGCCGCCCGGCAAGCGCGGAGGGCAGCTCGTCCGGGGCTTCGCGTCCGAGGCCCAGCAGCAGCACGCCGGCGAAGGCCAGGAAGGCCAGGGGCGGGATCAGCAGCAGCCAGTTGAAGCCGCGGCGGGTCGGTTCGGTCTGCTGTTCAGACATGGGTTCGTCCTTCCTTCGCCTCGGCACGGCGCAGGGCGGCGCGGACCCGGCGTGCGCGCAGCACGCTCAGCACCACCAGCCCGCCGATCAGCACGCCCGAGGCGGCATAGGCGCCCAGAACGGCGCCGGCATAATCTCCGAGATCCGGCATCAGGCGGCTCCTTCCGCGACGCGGCCGGCGCGCAGCTCCAGCGCACGCAGGCGGCGCAAGCGGATCTCGGTCCTTGTACGCAGCAGCACCAGCGTCACGAACAAAAGAACGAAGCCCGCCATCGACACCAGAAGCGGCAGGTAGAACACGTCTGCGACGTTCTCTTCCTTGTCGAGCGACAGTGACGCGCCCTGGTGCAGGCCCTGGTTCCAGAACAGGACCGCGTAACGCGAGAGCAGCGCGAAGACCGATCCGACCATGGCCAGCGCGGCGGTCAGGTCAGCGGCCTTTTCCGGGTCCTCGACGGCCTCCCACAAGGCCATATAGCCGAGGTAGAAGACGAAGAGGATCAGGAAGCTGGTCAGCCGCGGGTCCCAGGCCCACCAGGTGCCCCACATCGGCTGGCCCCAAAGCGCGCCGGTCACCAGCGCGACGAGCGTGAACGTCGCACCGACCGGGGCCGCCGCCCGCGCCGCA
This sequence comes from Halovulum sp. GXIMD14794, assembly GCF_054457455.1. Taxonomy (NCBI): domain Bacteria; kingdom Pseudomonadati; phylum Pseudomonadota; class Alphaproteobacteria; order Rhodobacterales; family Paracoccaceae; genus Halovulum; species Halovulum sp. GXIMD14794. The sequence goes on from NZ_JBTLNF010000009.1 coordinate 69,957, forward strand.
AGCGCCGAAACGTGGTGCCGCCGGATCGCCCAGATCAGCGAGGCGACGAGCATCATGATCCAGGCGTTGATCGCCATCAGTGCCGCCGGAACATGCAGGTAGATGATCTTGACCGTGGAGCCCTGGCGGAAATCGTCGGGGGTGAAGAAGAAGCCCCAGACCAGCCCGATGCCCAGGCACGCCGCCGTCAGCGCCCAGAGCACGGGCATCGCCCGCCCGGACAGGCGCATGAACTCGACGGGATTGGCGTATCTCCACAACGACATGGCCAAGAGGTAGTCCGAGCGTTCGCCGCGCGCAATGCGGCATGGCTCACCTTGCGGCGATTTGCGCGCCCGGCCCGGAAGCCGGGCGCGCCCGGCTCATTCCTGAATGGACTCCAGGTAGTAGGCGAGCGACAGCACACGGCCGCGGATCGCGAGTTCGGCGCCATACGGGCCCGCACTCTCGCCGATCTCGACGGCATAGCGGTCGCCCCAGAGCGGCATCGGTCCGCCGTGACCGCGCACACCGGTGCGGCCATCGATGATCTGGATCACCTCGAGCATCGGAAACTCGCCGTCGTTGCGCGCGGCAATCGTGGTCAGGTCCGGGATGTCGACCGTAAGCAGTTCGGAGATCTCTCCACCGCCCTTGCCTCCGGCGCCGTGGCAGGCCACGCAGGAGTTCATGTACTCCCGCTCGCCCAGTTGCTCGGCCGAGGCGGCCCCGGCGATCGCCACCATGGCGATGCCCAGAAGTGCAGTTCTTTTCACGAGTAGTCCCTCCCACAACGGCGGCCCGTGCGGTGGACCGCAAGGAAAGTCTGGGCGCGACATGGCCTGCGCGCCTTGATCCCCGTCAAGGCAGGGTCAGCGGATCTGGATGCGCAGGATACGGGCGGTGGCGAAGGGAGCGAGGGCGAGAATGCCCAGGGTGAGCGCCGCTGTCAGCGCCAGCGCGGGGATCGGGTCCTGACCTTCGGCGGCTGCGACGACCGTGCGCGCGCCGAAGATCAGCGTCGGGATATAGAGCGGCAGCGTCAGCACGCCGGTCAGCAGCCCGCCGCGCCTCAGGCCCAGGGTTAGCGCCGCGCCGATCCCGCCGAGGAAGCTCAGCGCCGGGGTGCCCACGGCAAGTGCAGCGATAAGCCACGGATATGCGGGCCCCGGCAGTTGCAGGGTCAGCGCGAGCAGAGGTGCGATCACCGTCAGCGGGAGGCCGGTCGTCAGCCAGTGCGCTGCCGCCTTGACCCCGGCCACGGCTTCCAGCGGCAGCGGCGAGAGCGCCAGCGCATCCAGGCTGCCGTCCTCGAAATCGGTCTGGAACAGGCGATCCAGCGTCACCAGGCACGACAGCAGCGCCGCGATCCAGAGCGTGCCGGGGGCGACGGTGGACAGCGCGCCGGGCTCCGGCCCGACGCCGAACGGGACCAGCAGTATCACGATCAGGAAGAAGACCAGCCCCTGCGCCGCGCCGCCTCCGGCGCGCAGGGCAAGCACGAGTTCGCGGCTCAGCAGCGCGCTCATGTCTCAAGCTCCGCCAGAAAGGGGTCGGCCTCGTGGCCTGGCTCCATCATTGGGGCGAGCGGCTCCAGCCGAAGCGTCGCCGCTTCGACCGGGACCGGCAGGTGGGTCGCGATCAGCGCCATGCCGCCCCGCGCCTGATGATCGGAGATCACGCGCCCCAGCGCCTCGGTGTTCTCGGCATCCAGCGAGACCGTCGGCTCGTCCAGCAGCCACAGCCGCGCGCCGTCCACCGCAAGCCGCGCCAGACCCAGTCGCCGCTTCTGCCCGGCCGATAGCCGCCCCGCCAGCCGGTCGCGGAAACTGCCGAGCCCGAAGGTCTCCAGCGCAGCGCCGACCGCCTCGGGGCGGCCGTGTAGCGCAGCCCAGAAGCCAAGGTTCTCGGCAACGGTCAGGCCAGGTTTGATCGCGTCGAGATGGCCGGTGAGCGCGACGGCGCCGTCCTGTTCCCACGGCGCGGCGCCGTCGATCGCGATTCGCCCCTCGGGCCGCGCGCCCAATCCCGCGATGGCCCGCAGCAGCGTCGTCTTGCCCGCACCGTTTGGGCCCTGGAGCAGCAGCGCCCCGCCATCCTCGAGCACGAAAGAGACGGGCGCGAACAGGCGGTCCGCACCACGGCGGCAGGTCAGATCTTCGGCCGTCAGGGTCATTGCGCCAGCCATACCCGGAACGCGGCGCTTGGCAAGGGCTGGACGGCAAGTGCGATTTTCTGTATGCAATCGTACACAAATTGTTTCGCCCGCCTTGCTAGGCCCCCGTGAAAGGGGATAGAGAGGCGCCGAGCCAGCCTTACACCAGCCATCCAGCCAGAGAGGGGTGTCCAATGCCGATTACCGTCGGGACCGACAGCGCCAACACCCGCCGCACGCTCAGCGTCGGCGGCAAGGAAATCGCCTATTACTCGATTGAAGCCGCCGAGAAGGCCGGCCTGGGCGACTTCAGCCGCCTGCCCGCCGCACTCAAGGTGGTACTGGAGAACATGCTGCGCTTCGAGGACGGCAAGACCGTCTCGACGGACGACATCAAGGCATTCTCGGAGTGGGCCGAAAAGGGCGGCAAAAACCCGCGCGAGATCGCCTATCGTCCGGCCCGCGTGCTGATGCAGGACTTCACCGGCGTTCCCGCTGTGGTCGACCTTGCCGCGATGCGCGACGGCATCGTGGCCCTGGGCGGCGATCCCGAGAAAATCAACCCGCTGAACCCGGTCGACCTGGTCATCGACCACTCGGTGATGATCGACGAGTTCGGCAACCCGCGCGCCTTCCAGATGAACGTGGACCGCGAGTACGAGCGGAACATGGAGCGCTACACCTTCCTCAAGTGGGGGCAGAAGGCGTTCAACAACTTCCGCGTCGTGCCGCCGGGGACCGGCATCTGCCACCAGGTGAACTTGGAATACCTCGCGCAGACCGTCTGGACCGATGCGGACCAGAACGGCGTTGAAGTCGCCTATCCCGATACGCTGGTCGGCACCGACTCGCACACCACCATGGTCAACGGCGCAGCCGTTCTGGGCTGGGGCGTGGGCGGTATCGAGGCTGAGGCCGCCATGCTGGGCCAGCCGATCTCGATGCTTATCCCCGAGGTCGTCGGTTTCGAGCTGACCGGCGCGATGGTCGAGGGCACCACCGGCACCGACCTGGTGCTGAAGGTCGTCGAGATGCTGCGCGAGAAGGGCGTTGTCGGCAAGTTCGTCGAATTCTACGGCGCCGGCCTCGATCACCTGCCGTTGGCGGATCGTGCCACCATTGCCAACATGGCCCCCGAATATGGCGCGACCTGTGGCTTCTTCCCGATCGACGACGAGACGCTGCGCTACCTGCGCAACACCGGCCGCGACGAGGACCGCGTGGCGCTGGTTGAGGCCTATGCCAAGGAGAACGGCTTTTGGCGCGGCGCGGATTATGCCCCGGTCTACACCGACACGCTGCACCTCGACATGGGCACCATCGTGCCCGCGATCTCGGGTCCGAAGCGCCCGCAGGACTACATCGCGCTCGACAATGCCGCCAAGGCGTTCGGCGAGTACGTGAAGGGCCAGCGCGCGGGCAAGGACGCCTCCGAAAGCGCCGAGGTCCGCTGGGAAGGCGAGGGCGGCCAGCCCGAGCCGGTCGACATCCCCGGTGACGAGGGCCACCACAAACGTGGTTTCGTCGCGACCGAGGAGCACGGCTACCAGATGCACGACGGCTCGATCGTGATCGCCTCGATCACCTCGTGCACCAACACCTCGAACCCCTATGTGATGATCGGCGCCGGCCTCGTCGCCCGCAAGGCGCACGAGCTTGGCCTGACCCGCAAGCCCTGGGTGAAGACCTCGCTGGCGCCAGGCTCGCAGGTCGTGTCCGCCTACCTCGAGGCCGCCGGTCTTCAGGACGATCTGGACGCCATCGGCTTCAACCTGGTCGGCTATGGCTGCACCACCTGCATCGGCAACTCGGGCCCGCTGGCGCCCGAGATATCGAAGTGCATCAACGACAACGACCTGATCGGCGTCTCGGTGCTGTCGGGCAACCGCAACTTCGAGGGCCGGATCAGCCCCGACGTGCGCGCCAACTACCTGGCCTCGCCGCCGCTTGTCGTTGCCTACTCGCTGGTGGGCGACATGAACGTCGATATCACCACCGCGTCGCTGGGCAAGGACAAGAACGGAAACGACGTCTACCTCAAGGACATCTGGCCGTCGCAGGCTGAAATCGCGGAACTGGTCGAGAAGACCGTGACGCGCGAGGCCTTCCAGTCCAAGTACGCCGACGTCTTCAAGGGCGACGAGAAGTGGCAGGGCGTCGAGACCACCGACCAGAAGACCTACGACTGGCCGGCTGCCTCGACCTATGTGCAGAACCCGCCGTACTTCCAGGGCATCACGATGGAGACCAAGTCCATCGAGAACATCGAGGGGGCGCGGATGCTGGCCCTTCTGGGTGACATGATCACGACGGACCACATCTCGCCCGCCGGGTCGTTCAAGGACACCACGCCCGCCGGCAAGTACCTGACCGAGCGCCAAGTGCCGGTGCGCGACTTCAACTCCTACGGCTCGCGTCGCGGCAACCACGAGATCATGATGCGCGGCACCTTCGCCAACATCCGCATCAAGAACGAGATGCTGGATGGCGTCGAGGGCGGCTACACCAAGGCTCCGTCGGGCGAGCAGGCGGCGATCTTCGATGCGGCGATGGAGTACCAGAAACAGGGCACCCCGCTGGTCGTGATCGGCGGCGAGCAGTACGGCGCCGGGTCGTCCCGCGACTGGGCGGCGAAGGGCACCGCGCTGCTGGGCGTCAAGGCCGTGATCGCCGAGAGCTTCGAGCGTATCCACCGCTCGAACCTGGTGGGCATGGGTGTGATCCCGTTCGAGTTCACCGGCGGCGACACCCGCAAGACGCTGAACCTGACCGGCGCGGAGACCTTCGACATCAAGGGGCTCGATACCGTCAAGCCGCTGTCGGAAGTGCCCTGCACGATCACCTATGCGGACGGCACTAAGAAGGAGATCACCCTCAAGTGCCGGATCGATACCGCGGTCGAGATCGAGTACATCGAGAACGGCGGCGTGTTGCACTATGTGCTTCGGAACCTGGCCAAGGCGGCCTGATTTACGCCAGCCGAAAGCATCGGAAAGGCCGGGCCTAGCGCCCGGCCTTTTCGTTTTCGGGGCGACGGTTTCATCGTGAAAACTGGCGATTTCATCGTGAAAACCCCCTTAAGCCTTTGATTTTAAAGCGTGTTAGTTCCTTAAAACTTCATGAACGGCGCATTTGGGGCCGGAATCTGTTAGGGTGGCTTTCTGGGAAAGGAGTTTGCGCCATGCCCGAAGCCGCCCGTTTCCACCCGCAGGAGCCCGGCCTTCTCTATCTCGCCGAGGGCGGGACCGAGACCGAGATGATGTACCGCCACGGCCACCCCTTGCGGGAGTTCGCCATGTTCGAGCTGGTCGACGTCGCACAGGCGATGGAGGACCTGCGGGGCATGTACCGCCGCTATCTCGACCAGGCGGCGGAGCACGGATTCGCTGCGCTGATGGCGGGGCTGGACTATCGCGCCAGCCCGGATTGGGGCAGGAAGCTGGGCTATTCCGACGAAGCGCTCGCCGACATGCAGGTTCGCTGCATCGACTTCCTGCGCGAGGTGGCGCGGCCCTACGAGGGGCATCTGCCGCGGATCGCGATCTGCGGCAGCGTCGGGCCACGCGGCGATGCCTATGCGCTGAACCGTGACATCACCGAGGAAAGCGCCGAGGAATACCACGCGACCCAGTTGGAGACCCTGCGCGCCTGTGGCGTCGACCTGGTCTGGGCCGCGACCTTCAACAACATCCCCGAAGCGGTGGGCCTGAGCCGCGCCGCGGCCTCGGCCGGGCTTCCGGTGAACCTGTCGTTCACGCTGACCGGGGACTCGCGCCTGCGCTCGGGGCCGTCGCTGCGCGAGGCGATCGAGGAAACCGACGCTCGGGCCGGAGAGGCGGCGCCGGAGTCCTACGGGATCAACTGCTCGCACCCGCTGGAGTTCGAACCGGCGCTGGAGCCGGGAGACTGGAGCCGGCGGCTTCGCTCTCTGCGGCCGAACGCGGCGAAGATGGAGAAGGTGGCGCTGTGCAAGCTGGGCCATATCGAGGAGGGCGACCCCGAGGAGCTGGCCGCGATGATGGGGGATCTCGCCCGGCGCTATCCGCAGGTCGACATCTGGGGCGGCTGTTGCGGCAGCTGGGACCGGCACCTTGGCCTGATCGCCGAGGCGGTACGGGCGGCGCGGCTGGAGGCTGTCGACTGATCCGGCGGGCGCGGCGCGGCCGGGCCATCGGGGGCCTCCGGCGGGAGTATTTTGGAGGATAGAGAAAGCGGGATCACCGCCGGGCGGACGTCTCGGCGCGCAGTTCGGCGAGAAACTGTTCGGTGCAGGGCAGCATGGTGCGGCCCGCGTGGCGGATCACCCCGGCCTTGCGCGACCAGCCGAGCCAGTCGGCGTTGAGGCGCACCAGCCCCTCGGGCAGGGCGTCAAGCGCGAGGTCCGGCATGATCGAGACCATGTCCGAGCCACGCAGCAGATCGAACACCAGGTGGCGCGAGAGCGCCTCGACGCGCGGCTCGGGCGGTTCGAGGTCGAAATCGGTGAAGGCGTAGCGCACCGTCGGGTCCGGGCTGGGCGGCAGGATCCAACCGTAGTCGTGCAGTTCCGCGCGGCTGGGATCGCGGCCAAGCCGGGTCAACGGGTGATCCTTTCTGGCAATCAGGTACATGCCGACGCGGGCGACCGACTCGCCGACCAGCCCGTCGGGCAAATCGTCGGTGATCCGCCCCAGCATCAGATCGGTGTCGCCGTCGCGCAGGTGCTGGATCAATTCCTCGCGCGGGCCGGTGCGAATGCGGACCTGCACACCCGGCGCGCTGGCGGTCAGGCGCAGGATCACGTTCGGCAGGATGCGCCCCAGCCAGAACTGCCCGACGCCGACCGAGACGGTGCCGGTCAGGCCCTGCTTGCGCGACCGGATCTCGGCTGAGAGGGCCTGCATCTCGTCCTCGACGCGCTCCATTCTGGCGAGGAACAGCTCTCCGAACGGGGTCAGCGTGACGCCGCGCGGGTTGCGGTCGAAGAGCTTGGCGCCCATCAGGTCCTCGACGCGGGAGACGATCTTGGTCAGCGCCGGCTGCGTCAGCCCGAGGCTGCGCGCGGCGCCCGAGATGTTGCCATGCTCGGCGATGGTGCGGACGAGGGCGATGTGCTGGGTTTCCATGCCGCGAGCATAGGCGGGGACGCGGCGGGCGAAAAGCCCGGTATTCCGGTTCGGCATGTGATGCGGCGACAAAGCCGGTAACGGTGGATGGGTCTTGGATCTAGGCTGGAGCCATATCGAAGGAGGATTGTCCGTGCCCGAGCCGCGCCCGCAGAACCTGTTGTTCATCCTGTCCGACGAGCATCACCCTCGGGTGCTGGGCCGCGCCGGGCATCTTGTTCGGACGCCCAACCTGGATGCGCTGGCGGCGCGCGGTACGCGGTTCACCAGCGCCTATTGCAACAGCCCGATCTGCGTGCCCTCGCGCGCCTCGCTGGCGACCGGGCGCTATGTTCACGAGGTCCGCTGCTGGGACAATGCGACCCCCTATACCGGCACGCCGGAAAGCTGGCATGCGGCGCTGGGCCGGCAGGGCGTCGACGTCGGGCTGGTGGGCAAGCTGCATTACCGGGGCGGCGACGACTACGGGTTCTCGGACGAGTTGCTGGCGCTGCATGTCGTTGACGGCAAGGGCGATCTGAAGGCGCTGTTCCGCGAAGAGCTGCCGCCCAAGGCCGGAAATGCCGACATGGCGCGAATGGCGGGGCGCGGGAGCAGCAGCTACTCGGAGTATGACACGCGGATCGCGGCGCGTGCGGCGGAGTGGCTGCGGGCCCGCGCGGCCTCGGGCGATGCGCGGCCTTTTGTGCTCTGCGTGCATTTCGTGATGCCGCATTTCCCGCTGATCGCGCCGGAGGCTTGCTACGACCTTTACGAGGGCGTCCCGCTGGCGGAATTGCGCGCCGGGCTGGATGCGCCGCCCGCGGACCATCCGACGCTGAACCGGATGCGTGGCTTCATGGACTACGACCGGTATTTCGACGACGAGCGGCGGGCCGTCGCACTGCGGGCCTATTTCGGCATGGTGACGCGGATCGACCAGTTGATCGGCGATCTGCTGCGCGTGCTGGAGGAGACCGGGCAGGCGGGCGGCACGCGGGTGCTTTATAGCTCGGATCACGGCGATAACCTTGGCAGCCGGGGGATGTGGGGCAAGTCGGTGATGTACGACGATTCCTGCGGCGTGCCGATGATCCTGACCGGAGCGGATGTGCCCGAGGGTGCAGTCGTTGACACGCCCGTGTCGCTGGTGGACGTGGCGCCGACGGCGGCGCAGGGGACTGGTTGCGCCGGGGACGGGGCCTGGGTCGGGCGGTCGCTGATCGAGTTGGCTCGGGGCGCGGACCCGGACCGGGCGGTATTCGCCGAGTATCACGCGGCCGGCGCGGATACTGGTGTGTTCATGCTGCGCAAGGGGAAGTGGAAGCTGGTGTACTATGTCGGGCAGCGGGCTCAGCTGTTCGATCTGGAGGCGGATCCGGGCGAGCGCGCCGACCTGGGGGCCGATCCCGGGTTCGAACGGGTGCGCGCCGCTATGGAGGCGGAGTTGCGCGCGATCTGCGATCCCGAAGAGGTCAACGCCCGTGCATTCGCCGACCAGGCGCAGGTGATTGCGGCCAATGGCGGGCGCGAGGGGATCCAGGGCAGTGCCGATATCCCGTTCACGCCCGCGCCTGCCTAGCGGGTGAGAAGGCCTCCATCGACCGGGATCGAGGTGCCGTTCAGGAAGGCCGATGCGTCCGACAGCAGGAAGGCGATGATCGAGGCGATGTCGCCGGTCTCGGCGAAGCGGCCGAGGGGGATGCGGGCGAGCATCGGCTCGGACTTGGCCGGGTCGCTCCACGCTTCGGCGGCGAGGTCGGTCCAGGTGACCGTGGGGTTGATGCAGTTGACGCGGATGCCGTGGGGGCCAAGCTCGTTGGCCATGACCCGTGATAGACCGTCGAGCCCGGCTTTCGACGCGCAATAGGCGGCGTGGTCCGCGAATCCCACCAGCGCCGACATGGACGAGACGTTGACGATCGCCCCGCCGCCGCCCGCCGCGATGCGGGCGCGGGCGTATTCCTGCGCGACGATATAGGCGGCGCGGGTGTTGACGGCGTAGACCCGGTCGAACGCCTCGTCGGTCATCTCGAGGAAGGGCTCGAGGATGTTCATGCCCGCGCAGTTGACCAGCAGGTCGGCGGGCAGAGCGTCCTTCGCGGCCCGGCGGGCCTGCGCGGGATCGCCGAGGTCGGCGGCGATGGTGCGCGCACCGGTTTCGGCCGCCAGCGCATCGAGGTCGGCTTGCGTGCGGGCGATGGCGACGATCTGCGCGCCTTGCGCGGCGAGGTGGCGGGCGGTCTCCAGCCCAATTCCCTTGCCGGCGCCGGTGATGATAACTGTCTTGCCGGTGAAGCTCATGTCCGCCGCCGGGTGCCGCTCACGCGGCTCTGGATCAGGATCACCACGAACAGGAAGGCGCCCCGGATCACCATCTGCCAATAGGCCGAGAGGCTGATCGTGCCGCGTCCGTTTTCGAAATTGAGCAGATTGAAGACGAGACCCAGCACCAGCGCCCCCGCCACCGTGGCGGGGACCGAGCCCATGCCGCCCGTTAGCAGCGTGCCGCCGACGACCACCGAGGCGATGGCCGAGAGCTCCCAGCCGATGCCTTCGAGCGGTTGACCCGCGCCATAGCCCGAGGCGAGGAACACGCCCGCAAGCCCGGCGCAGCCGCCAGAGAACATGTAGACGAAGGCCTTGGCGCGGTTCACGCGCAGGCCCATCAGGTCCGAGGCTTCCTCGGAGCCGCCGATGGCCAGGATCGTGCGGCCGAGCGAGGTCTGCTCCAGCAGGATCCAGGCGGCGAGGGTGACTGCGATGACGATCAGGATCGTCCACGGCAGCAGGCCAAAGGCGCTGCCCATGCCCATCTTGGTGAAGTTCGACGTCCAGTCGACCGAGATCGTCTGCGCCCCGGACAGCACCAGCGCACCGCCTTTGGCGCCCAGCATCGCCGCGAGTGTCGCGATAAAGGGTGGCACCCTGAGCACGATGATGATGAAGGCGTTCACCGCGCCGATGGCGACACCGGCCGCCACGCCTGCGGGCAGGGCGATCTGGATGCCGTAGGGCGACATGTAGGCCGCGACGACCGAGGTGAAGGCCGCGACCGATCCGACCGAAAGGTCGATGCCGCCGGTCATGATGACGAAGCACATGCCGATGGCGATCAGCACGAACATCGAGTTGTAGTTCAGGAACGAGACGATGTTGTAGCTGCCGCCGAAGTTCTCGTAGCGGAACAGGCCGAAGGCGATCAGCAGGGCCAGCGCGATCCAGATGCCGATGGATTGCGGGTTGCGGCCTATATGGCGGCGCAGGTCGATGGCGTAAGCGTCCATGTCAGTCCCTTCCGGCCTGCTGGATGGCGACGGCGGCGACGATGATCGCGGCCTTGGCGATCAGCGCGACCTCGTCCTCGACCCCGTTGGCGAGCAGGGTGTATTTCACCAGCTGGATGATGACCGCGCCCAGCACCGCACCGAAGATCGGCGCGCGGCCGCCCTGAAGCACCGCGCCTCCGACGACGGCGGCGGCGATGGCGTCAAGCTCCATCAGGTTGCCGTTGCGCCCCGCGTCCGAGGCCGAGTTGATCGCGACCACGATCAGCCCCGCCAGCCCGGCGAGGGTGGCGCAGAGCATGTAGGCGCCGATCTTGACGCGGCGCACCGGGGAGCCGGACAGTTTCGCCGCCTTCTCGTTGCCGCCGATGGCCAGCAGGTAGCGTCCGAAGAGCGTGCGGTTCACGGCCCAGAACACGGCGATGGCGATGACCAGCGTCAGCCAGCCCTGAAAGGGCAGGCCGAGGATCCGCCCGGTTCCGAGGTAGTCGAACATCGGGTTGGAAAAGGTCTGCAGGTTGCCGTTGGTCAGCACTTGCGCGACGCCCCGCCCCGAGATGAACAGGATCAACGTCGCGATGATCGGCTGCACGCCGACATAGCTGACCAGCGCGCCGTTCATCGCGCCGCACGCTGCGGCGACCAGCAGCGGGATCAGGATTGCGGCGGCGACGCCCAGCACCGGGTAGGCGAGGCCGAAGCTGGACCCGAAGATCAGCGGGGCGAGCGCGCCGGCCAGCGCCATGACCGCGCCGACGCTGAGGTCGATCCCGCCGGTAGCGATCACGACCGTCATGCCGATGGCGACGATGGCGATGGTCGCGACCTGGCTGATGTTCACGAACAGCGTCTGCAGTTCCAGGAAGTTGGGCGTTACCGCGATGTTGAAGACCAGCAGCACGGCCAGCGCGATCAGCCCGGCGTTGTTGCGCAGCCATGGGCCCGAGAACACGGGGCTTCGGCGCGCGGCGGGGCCGGGGGCGGCTTCGATGCTCATTGCGCGGGCTCCTCTGCGGGATCCGTTTCGGGGTCGTAGTGGTGGGCGATGGCGTGGACCAGCTCGTTCTCGGTCAGGCCGGGGTTCTCGAGCACGGCGACCGAGCGGCCCTCTTGCAGGACCACGATGCGGTCGGCGCCCTCGATCAGTTCCTCGAACTCGGACGAGATCAGCAGCACGCCGCGGCCCTGTTCGACGAATTCGCGGATGATCGCCTGGATCTCCAGTTTCGCGCCCACGTCCACGCCGCGCGTGGGTTCATCGAGGATCAGCAGGTCCGGCTCGGTCGCCAGCCAGCGGGCGAACAGCACCTTCTGCTGGTTGCCGCCCGACAGTTCCTTGATTGGCTGCTCCATGTCGGCGGTCTTGATGCCGAGCGTCTCGATGAAGCGGGCGACGATCTCGCGTTCCTGCGCGCGGTCTATGGTGACGCCGTTGGTCAGTTTGGGCAGCAGCGCGAGCGTCAGGTTCTCGCGCACGGACATGTCCGGGATGATGCCCTCGGCCTTCCGGTCCTCGGTCAGGAAGCCCATGTGCGCGGCGATGGCCTTGGCGGGGGCGGCGGGGGGCTGGTCGGTGCCCTTCACGCGCACCTCTCCGGCGGTCAGCGGGTCGATCCCGAAGAGCGCGCGTGCGGCCTCGGTCCGGCCCGAGCCGAGCAGCCCGCCAAGCGCGACGATCTCTCCCCGGCGCACGTCGAGGTCGACGCGGCGCAGGCGCGGACCCGAGGCGATGCCCTTGGCCTCGATCAGCGTCTCGCCCAGTTCCAGCGCCTGGCCGCCGAGGTCGGTCAGACCCGAGGCGCGGACGTCCTCGATCTTGCGGCCCAGCATGTCGGCGATCAGCTCGATCTTGCTGGTGGTGCCGAGGTCGCGGCAGGCCACGTCGCGTCCATCGCGCATGACCGTGACGCGGTCGCAGACGCGGAACAGCTCGTCCAGGAAATGCGAGACGTAAAGGACCGAAACGCCCGAGGTCTTGAGGTCGTGGATCACCGAAAACAGCACCTCGGTCTCGCGTTCGTCGAGCGAGGAAGTCGGCTCGTCCATGATGACCAGTTTCGCATCCAGCGAGACCGCGCGGGCGATGGCGACAAGCTGCTGGATGGCGGTGGAATAGCTGCCCAATTGGGCGGTCACGTCGATGTCTATGCCGAAGCGGGCGAGGATCTCGCGGGTGCGCCGGTTCGCCTCGGGCCAGTGGACGAGCCCGCCCCAGCGGCGCGGCTCGTAGCCCATGACGACGTTTTCGGTGACGCTGCGCTGCGGGACCAGGTTCAGTTCCTGGTAGATGGTCGAGATGCCGTTCTCCTGCGCCTCACGCGTGCCGGAGATGGTCGAGGGCTGACCGCGGAAGGTGATCTGCCCGCCGTCGCGGCGGTAGACGCCGGTCAGGATCTTGATGAGCGTGGATTTGCCCGCGCCGTTCTGGCCGATCAGCGCGTGGACCTCGCCCTCGGCGACGGAAAGGTTCGCGTCGGCAAGCGCGGTCACGCCGGCGAACGCCTTGGTGACGTTCTGAATGTCGAGTAGGGGCCGCATCTGGGTCCTGGTGGCGGGCGCGCGAGAGGCCGCGCGCCCGGCCGTGCCTCAGTAGGCTTCGTCGATGTGGTCGGCGGCGTTTTCGGCCGTGAAGATCCGGTCCTCGACCTTCACCCAGGGCTCGATCTCCTCGCCGGCGGCGTAGCGCTTCATCACGTCACAGGCGAGCGGGCCGAAGAAGGGCGAGCTTTCGACCGTGACGCCCATCTTGCCGTCGATGATCGCCTGCAGCGCGTCGCGGGTGCCGTCGATCGAGACGATTGTTACGTCCTCGCCGGGCTTGCGGCCGGCAAGCTCCAGCGCCTGGATCGCGCCGATCGCCATCTCGTCGTTGTGGGCATAGACCACGTTCACGTCCGGGTGCGCCTGAAGCAGCGTCTCCATGACCTGACGGCCCAGGTCGCGGGCAAAGTCGCCGGACTGGCTGGCGACGATCTCGAACCGGTCATCCTGCAGGATGCGGTCGTCGAAGCCCTTCTTGCGGTCGTTCGCGGGCGAGGAGCCGGTGGTGCCCTCAAGCTCGACGATCACGCCCTTGTCGCCCTCGAAGTTCTCGATCAGCCACTCGGCGGCGCGGTTGCCCTGCTCGATGAAGTCCGAGCCGAGGAAGGCGATGTAGTGCGTGCCCGCCTGCGCCACCGCCGGATCGACCGAGCGGTCGACGAGGAAGGTCGGGATGCCGGCGGCCTTGGCCTTCATCACGGCGGGGATCAGCGGCTTTTCCTCGCGCGGGGGCAGGAACAGCACGTCGATGCCCTGCGCGATCATCGAGTCCACGTCGGCGACCTGCTTGGCGGCCGACCCGGCGGCGTCGGTCGCGATCAGGTCCCAGCCGCAGCTTTCGGCGGTGTCGTGGAACGACTTGGTCTCGGCGATGCGCCAGGGGTTGTTCGATTCCATCTGGCTGAAGCCGACCTTGTAGCGCTCTTTCTGCTCCAGCTTGGGCATGTCCTGCGCCAGGGCGCCGCCGGAAATCGACAGCGCCGCGACGGCTGCAGTGATCTTGAGAATGTTCATCCGTTTCCTCCGCATGTGGTGCCCGGCTTGCGCGGGCCTGGTCTGGTTCTCCCGCCCCTCGGGAAAGGGGCTTGCGGCGGGGTTTGCCCCGCTTCTGGGCGTACGCTAACGCGGCTTTCGCAGGCGCATGGTGCCGGCTTTGTAACAAATTGCTGCACGGCGCTGTCTGGAAATGTATTGTTACACCAAAATCGCCGGATACAGGCGAGTTGGGGAGAAAAGCGACCGATGACAGGGACTTGCCATATCCTGATCGTGGACGATGAGCTGGAGATCCAGCGCCTGACCAAGCGTTTCCTCGGTCAGTACGACCTTCGGGTGAGCGTCGCCGGCAGCGGAGACGAGGCGCTCAGGGCGCTTCAGGAATGGAACATCGACCTTGTGGTTCTGGACATCATGCTGCCCGGCATGGACGGGTTCGAGACCTGCCGCATGATCCGCCGCACCTCGCGGGTGCCGATCATCATGGTGACGGCGGTGCGCGACGACGCCGACCGGATCATGGGGCTGGAACTGGGCGCCGACGACTACATGACCAAGCCGTTCAACCCGCGCGAGTTGGTCGCCCGGATCCGCGCGGTGCTGCGCCGCGCCGCCGACCGGGCGCAGGGCGGCGAGGTCTCGGGCACGCGCGTCGGTTTCGACGGCTGGGCGCTGGATCTGGAGCGGCGCGAGCTGCGCGCCCCCGACGGCAGCCTCGTGACCCTGTCTTCAGGCGAGTTCTCGATGCTGCAGGCGTTCATCCGAAACCCGATGACCCCGCTCAGGCGGGAACAGCTTTGCGACATGGTGCAGGGCCGTGAGCCGGGCGCCTTCGACCGCTCGGTCGACGTGCAGGTCAGCCGGCTGCGCCGCAAGGTCGAGGCCGATCCGAACCACCCGGCGCTGATCAAGACGATCCGCAACGTTGGCTACCAGTTCTGCGCCGAGGTGCAGCCGATCGCCGAGTCCGGCACCCGGTGAGGCTGCGCCATCGCCTGATGCTGCTGGCCGCGCTGGCGGCGCTCTGCGGGGCGCTTGCGGCGGGAGCCGGGGCCTGGGCCTATGGCGAACGCCGCGAGGCGCGGCTGCTGGCAGCGGTCGCCGGTGCGGAACTGGCGCGCCTGTTGGCCGAGCCGGGGGCGGCGACGCGGGTGATCCGCGAGGCTCCGCCTGCGCTGCATGATGGCACGCAGGACATTCCCCTGCCGTTGGCCCGCGAGGGCGGCGACTGGCCCGCGCAGGTCATCGTGCACGGCGCGGCGCTGCCCGAGCCGGTGTTGCAAGCGCTGCACGCGCTGTCACGGCCTCAGGAATACTTCTCGGAGATCTCATTGGCGCTGGCGCTGATCCGCCGCGATGCCTCGCTGGAGGTCGATGGCCGGGTTTTTGTCGCGCCGTCGCTCTGGCGGGCGCGGCCCGATCCGCGCGCGTTGGCGGTGGGCCTCGGGGCCGGGGCGCTGGCGCTGGCGGCGCTGCTTGCTGGGGCGTCGCTCTGGCTTGCCCGACCGGTCGAGGCGCTGGCCGGTCCGGTGGACGGCCCGTTGCCGCCCGGCGACGAGGCGCGGCGCATCGCCCGCCGGATCGAGGAGGTCCGTGCCGAGGTCGACGAGCGCGACCGGCAGCAGCTGCAACTGGTCGCCGCCATGTCGCATGACTTGCACACGCCCTTCACGCGGCTGCGGTTGAAGGCCGAGTTCCTTTCGGCACCCGAGCGCGACTCGATGCTGGGCGATCTCGACGAGATCGACACGATGCTGACCGAGACCCTGCGCCTGCTGCGCGGCGAGGATGCGCGCGAGCCGGCGGTGATGGTCGACATGACCTCGATGGTCGAGACGGTCTGCGACGAGTTGCAGGACATGGGCCAGCCGGTGACCTGGCACCCGCCGCCGCCGCGCGCGGTGCGCGACGTGGAAAGCCTTACGGCGGGCGCGACGGTCGAGCCCGGGCCCGTCCGCCGCGTCAGCCTGCATGGTCGCCCGGTCGCGTTGCGCCGCGCGGTGGTCAACCTGATCCAGAACGCGATCAAGTACGGTGGCAGTGCCGATGTGTTCCTGACCGAAAGCCACAAGGCGGTGCGGGTCGAAGTCATCGACCGCGGCCCCGGTATCGCCGTGCAGGACTGGGAGCGGGTCAAGCAGCCCTTCGTGCGGCTGGAGAAATCCCGCGACCGCCGCGCCGGGGGCTCGGGTCTTGGCCTGGCCGTGGTCGCCTCGGTCGCCGAGGCGCATGGCGGCACGCTGACTTTTCACCGCGTCCGGCACGGGTTCATGGTGCGCCTGTCGCTCCCCCGTGAGGCCGGCTAGGCGCCGTGTGTCAGCCGCCGCAGGACTTGATGGCGTCGCGGTGGGCGCGCCCGACGGTGTTCATGCGGGAGGTCAGACCGCTCGACACGCCGCGCGCCTCGCCGACCTTGTCGGCGGCGGCGTCCCAGGCGTCGGCCCAGGGCGTACCGGAGGCATAGCGGCCGACGAATTCCATGCCGATCGCGCTGTAGATCTCGAGATCCCCGGCGTCGACGTCCGCTGCAAGCGCTTCGTCGGCGCAGCGGCAGATTTCGGGCGTTTCGCGCGCGGCGCAGATCGCGAATGAACCGCTTTCGATCTCCTGCGCGGTCGCAAGGGCGGGAAGTGCCGTGCAGGCAAGAGCGATCAGGTAAGTGGAGTGTCTGGTCATATTGAAATCCCGAGCATGAAATGTCGGGGCAGGGTGCATGCAGACGCTGGTTGGATCAACCGCGCCGTTCCGATTGGGCGGCGCGGTCGGGACTGTCGTCAAGCCGCCAGCATGTTCAGCGCGGCTTCGGCGGCTTCTTTCGTGCTGGCAGTGCCGCCGAGGTCGCGGGTCGGGGCGGCGCCGGTCTCGACCGCGCGCTCGACCGCCTCGCGCAGGCGGGTGCCGTCGCGGCGCATGGCCTCGATCCCGTGGCTGACGCCCAGCCAGTCCAGCATCATCGCCGCTGACAGGATCATCGCCTGCGGGTTGGCGACGCCCTGGCCTGCGATATCCGGGGCCGAGCCGTGGCAGGGCTGGAACACCGCGTGCTCGTCGCCCACGTCCGCCGAGGGGGCCAGGCCCAGCCCGCCCATCAGCCCCGCGCCGAGGTCCGACAGGATATCGCCGAACATGTTCTCGGTCACCATGACGTCGAACTCCCACGGCTTCTGCACCATCCACAGGGCCATCGCGTCGACATAGGCGTGATCGGCGGTCAGATCGGGGTATTTCGCCGCCTGCTCGTCGAAGATCTTGCGGAAATAGGCGAAGGCGCGGAAGACGTTGGCCTTGTCCACGCAGGTCACGCGGCCCTTGCCCCGGCCCGCGTCTCGGCGCTGGCGGGCGTGCTTGAAGGCGAAGCGGAACAGCTTCTCCGAGGTTTTCCGGGTGATGCGCAGCGTCTCGCGCGCGTCCTCGTCCGTCACCTCGCCCTTGTTCATCGACCAGAACAGGCCCTCGGTGCTTTCGCGGATCAGCATGAAGTCGATCTCACGCCCCTCGGGGATCTTGAGCGGGCTGTCCTGGCCCGGCGCGACGCGTACCGGTCGCAGTCCGGCGTAGAGGTCGAGGGCGAAGCGCAGCTCGATCTGGGGCGAGATTTCTGTCCCATCAGGGTAGCGCACGCTGGGCAGGCCCATCGCCGACAGCAGGATCGCATCCGCCGCGCGCGCCTTGCGCAGCGCATCCTCGGGCAACGACTCGCCGGTCTTTGCGTAATGCGCGGCACCTGCGGGAAGTGTTGCGAAATCAAGCGCGTAAGCGTCACTGCGTTGCGATATCGCCTGCAGGATGCCCACCGTCGGTTCCATGATCTCGGGGCCGATTCCGTCGCCCTCGAATACCGCGATGTTGAACGTCTTGACCATGCTGCATCCCGTTTGTGCCGTTGACAGGTTATCCCTTAACGTATACGCAAACAAATGCAACACTAAATTCATTTGTGCGGAGGCAATCCGCATCGGGAGGAGAGTACCATGACTTACAGAAGAACGCTCATGCGTGCTGCGGCGGCGGCCGCGATGCTGGCGGCGCTGGGTACAAGCGCGGCGGCGCAGGATGTGCTGCGCTTCAGCCATACCGACAACCCCGGCGGCTCGCGGCAGGCCGCGGCGGAAGTCTTCGCAGAGAAGGTGGCCGAGTACACCGAAGGCCGTTACGAAGTGCGGATCTTCCCCGCAGGGCAGCTGGCGAACGATCCCAAGGCGATCGAACAGCTGCAGCTGGGTGGCATCGACTTCACTGTCTCGGCGACCGGCAGCTATGCCACTCACCTGCCGAGCCTGAACCTGACCGCAATGCCGTTCCTCGTCGACAGCTACGAGCAGGGTTGGGAGCTTTATGACAACTCCGAATGGCTGCAGGGCGAGTTCGACAAGCTGCCCGAGAAGGGCTTCCGCGTGCTGGCGACCTGGGAGGCGGGCTTCCGCAGCTTCACCACCAAGGAGCCGCTGACCAGCCCGACAGATGCGGAAAGCATGAAGATGCGGGTGTTCCCGAACGACATGATCCGCTGGACGATGGAGGAGATTGGCTTCCAGACCGTCGTGATGCCGATCACCGAAGTATACCTCGCGATCCAGCAGGGCACCGTGAGCGGGCAGGAAAACCCGGTCGACACGATCAAGTCGCTGCGCTTCTACGAGGTCGCGCCAAACATCACGCTGACACGGCACGTCTACAGCCCGCTGCCGCTGACGATTGCCGAGGCGACCTGGGAGAAGTTCTCGGACGCCGACAAGGAGGCCGTCACCCGCGCCGCGCAGGAGGCTGCCGCCTTCAGCCGAGACCTGGTGAAAAGCTCGGTCGACAGCCAGCTGGAAGAGATGAAAGCCGAAGGGGCGACCGTATCGGTCCCCGAGATCGGCCCGTTCCGCGAGGCTGTCGCCCCGGTCTACGACAAGGCGCGCGAGGTCTATGGCGCCGAGGCCGTGGACAAGATCCTGGCCGACGCCAAGTCGATCCGCGAAGCGATGCCGACGTCGAACTGACATTCGGCATGACGTCACCGCCGGGCCTCCCTCCCGGCGGTGACCGTTTGGAGGCGTAATCTTGGATTACAGGCAATTCTATCCGGCCGCCCTGCGCTGGCTGAGTGCACTGATCGACCTGTGCCTCGTGCTGGGCGGGCTGTCGATCGTCACGCTGGTCTTCGTCAACGCGGCCCTGCGCGGCGCGGCGGGGTTCGACCTGGCCTGGTCGCTGGAGGTCACCGCCTTCCTGCTGCTCTGGACCACGTTCCTCGGCTGCGCGGCGGCGATGGCGCGCGGTGCGCACATGCGCGTCACCGAGATCGTCGAGAACTTGATCCCGCACGCGGGCCAGCGCGTGCTTGCCGTGCTGATCGATCTGGCCATCGCCGCGATGCTGCTGAGCCTGATCTGGTACGGCTGGGCCATCGCCGCGCGCACCTGGGACCAGGAGACGACCGTGCTCTACTGGCCGGTGGGGCTGCTCTATGCCTCGATGCCCGTGGGCATGGCGCTGTCGCTGGTCTTTCACATTTTCAACTCGTTTCATGACCTCCGCCACCCGCACGCCCTGCACGCGGCGCAAGTGGACGGCGGCGAGGAGCTGACATGATCCTGCTGTTCGTCGTGGCGGTGTTCCTTGGCACTGTCTTTCTGGGAGTGCCGCTGGTCTGGGCGATCCTGATCACTGCGGTGCTGCCGATCCTGGTATTCGATCTCGGCTATCCGCTGCAGGCGCTCTATCTGAACTTCATCGGAGGGGTTGAGCCGAACCACTTCCTCGCCATTCCGCTGTTCATCGTTGCGGGTGAATTGATGTCGCGTGGCGGGGTCGGCCTTCGGATCATCGAGTTCGCCCGTGCCGCTTTCGGCTTCATGGCGGGCGGCCTCGGCATGGTCGTGGTGGGCGCGTCGATGATCTTCGGCGGCATCTCAGGCTCGGCCATCGCGGACAGCGCGGCCATCGGTTCGGTGATGATCAAGAACATGAGCCGTGAAGGGTACTCGACTGCCTTCTCGGCCGGGCTGGTGGCGGCGGCGGGGACGATCGGGATCATCATCCCGCCGTCGATCCCGATGCTGATCTACGGCTTTGTCGGCAATGTCTCGGTGGCCGAGCTGTTCCTTGCGGGCATGGTACCGGGCATCCTGTTCGGCCTGTTCTTCATGGGCGTCTGCTATTGGGTCGGCAAGTCCACCGGCTGCGACCCCGGCGGCCGCACGACCAGCGCGAAAGAGTTGACCCGGTCGTTCATCGGTACGGCGCCGGCGCTGTTCATGCCGGTCCTGATCCTGGGCGGTATCTTCACCGGCTGGGTGACCCCGACCGAGGCCGCCGCCTTGGCCGTTGTCTACGGTCTGGCCGTGACCATGTTCGTCTACCGCGATTTCCGCATCCGCGACCTGCCGAAACTGATGGTCGACGCCTTCGTCACTTCGGCCGTGGTGATGGTGGTGATCGGGGCGACGACCGTGCTGGGCTGGCTGATCACGCTGGAGCAGATGCCGCAGATCCTGGTCGCCTTCGTGCAGGAGGTCAGCTCGGGGCCGTGGATGTTCCTGCTGCTGGTCAACGTGGTCCTGCTTGTGCTGGGGCTGGTGCTGGATCCGGTGCCGGCGATCCTGCTGACCGCGCCGCTGTTCCTGCCGACCGCGCAGGCCTTCGGCGTGGACCCGGTGCACCTGGGCGTCATCATGACCTGCAATGTGGCGGTGGGCCTGTTCACGCCGCCGGTGGGGGCAACGCTGTATGTGGCCTCGCGAATCTCGGGGGTCGGGGTGATTTCCATCGCGCGGGCGATGGCGCCGCTTTACCTCGCTGCGATCTCGGCATTGCTGCTGGTCACGTACGTTCCGGCGGTTTCGATGAGCATGGTGCAACTCTTCCGTTGACGTTCGCGGCACCCTTGCGGGTGCCGCTTCGCCTTGCGTTCAAGTGATATCCGGGGTCTTGTGGGTGCAACGACAACCTTGGGTGGGAAAACGGGAATAGTGAACAAGGACGTCAGCCGGCCGCTTTCGAACACGGCGCGCGCCGCCGAGGAACTGCGCGAGATGATCTTTCGCGGCGAGCTTGCCGCAGGGTCGAACCACCTGGAAAGCGAACTGGCCGAACGGTTGGGGATGTCCCGCACCCCGGTCCGCGAGGCGACCCTTATGCTCGAGGGGCAGGGGCTGCTCGAGGTCCGCCCACGCAAGGGTGTCCGGATCCTGCCGCTGTCGCCGGACGACATGCGCGAGATCTACGAGGTGCTGACCGAGCTTGAAAGCCTGGCTGCCGAACGGGCTGCGCAGTCGAAGCCGGACGATGCCGGACTGGCCGAACTCAGCGCCGCGATCGAGGCGATGGAGCAGGCGCTGGAGGCCGAGGACCGCGAAGCCTGGGCCGAGGCCGACGACCGCTTCCACGTCGAACTGGTCCGCCTGGGCGGCAATTCCCGCGTGCGCGCCATCGTCGCAATGATGGCCGACCAGGTGAGACGGGCGCGGGCCACGACGCTCTACATGCGCCCCTTGCCGGTGAAGTCGAACGCGGATCACCGCGGCGTGCTCGAGGCGATCCGCAAGGGCGATGCTGAGGCCGCGCGCCGCATCCACAGGGCGCACCGGACGGAGGCCGGGCGGGTGCTGACGGAACTGCTGGAAAAGCATCGCCTGCGGCATCTCTGAGGCGCGCGCAGACCTCGAAAAATCTTTTCATCGCGGAGGGTTCGCGGGCTTGAACGGCTCTCGTACCCTCCCCACGTCCGCCGACGGGGCGTCTTTCGATACGCGATGGCGCGGGTCCGCCCCGGAGGCCGTGGGCGTGTCCCGCGTTCATACCCCGATATGATGCACAGCCAGATCGAGGGGCCGCTCAGCCCGGCCAGCCCCTATCCCTTTTCCCGCTGGCGGGTCTTTGGTTTCAGCGTGAGCCTCGCGATGCTGGCGCTGGGCATCGGGATGCTTGCGCTGCGGGGTTTGAACCTCGGCCTCGATTTCACGGGCGGCACGCTGATCGAAACGCGCGGCGCGGTGCCTTGGGACCTGGCCGAACTGCGCGCCGCGCTGGGCGCCGCCGGTCTTCCCGATGCGGTGATCCAGTTGAGCGAAGGCGGGCGCGAGGTATTCATCCGGCTTGCAGAGGAGGGCGCCTCCGCCACCGAAAGCGTGCGCCGTGCGATCGGACCTGGCGCCACTATCCTCAGCGAGGCCTCGGTCGGGCCGAAGGTCTCGGGTGACCTGCTGCGCTCGGGGCTTCTGGCGAGCTTCTCGGCGGTCGCCGCCATCGGCGTCTACGTCTGGCTACGGTTCGAGGCGCGCTTCGGTCTGTCGGCCTTCCTGACCACGCTGCACGACGTCGCGATGATGGTCTGCTTCTTCGCCATCACCGGCCTGCCGTTCGATCTGACCAGCATCGCGGCCTTGCTGATGATCGCTGGCTATTCGATCAACGACACGGTCGTCGTCTTCGACCGGATGCGCGAGGTGATCCGGCGGCACCGGACGATGCCGTTGGAGCTGGTGATCGACACCGCGGTGACCGACACGTTGCGCCGGACGCTGATGACCTCGGGCACGACGATTGTCGCGGCGCTGTCGCTGCTGATCTTCGGTGGCCCGGTGCTGTTCGGTTTCGCTGCCGCGGTCACTTTCGGCGTGCTGCTGGGCACGTTCTCGAGCATCTTCGTCGCGGCGCCGCTGCTGCTGCATTTGCCGGGGCCGCTGCCGGGGCAGGAGCTCCCCGACCCGGTCGAACCCGTGCTTTGAGGAAACGCAGATGCTTCTTTCCATTCTCGCCGGTTTTGTTCTGCTTCTGATCGGCGGCGAACTTCTGGTGCGGGGCGCCGTGCGGACGGCCTCGGCGCTGGGGGTCTCGCCTCTGGTGATCGGCTTGACGCTGGTCGGCTTCGGCACCTCGACACCCGAGCTGGTGACCAGCATTCGCGCCGCCTTCGCCGGTTCCCCCGGTATCGCGGTTGGCAATGTCGTGGGCTCCAACATCTGCAACATCCTGCTGATCCTCGGGCTGGCCGCGCTGATCCGTCCGATTGCGACGACCAGGGCCAGTCTGAAGCGCGACGGGCTGGTGTTGGCGGCGGCGACGGTGATCTGCGTGGGCGTGCTGTTGTCCGGTTCGGCCGGGCGGGTCGTCGGTTTGGCCTTCATCGCGATGCTGGTCGGCTACATTGTCTGGGCCTACCTTTCCGAGCGCGGCACCGCGACGCCCGAGACCGAGGCGTTCGAAACGCCCGAGCGATCGGCGGGGATGCTGTTCGCTGTGCTTCTGGCGGTCGCCGGGATCGTGCTGGTGATCCTTGGCGCGGGCTGGCTGGTCGACGGAGCGGTGAGCCTTGCCGCACGCATGGGCGTCAGCGAGACGGTGATCGGCCTGACCATCGTAGCCGTGGGCACCTCGCTGCCGGAGCTTGTCACTTCGGTGATGGCGGCGCTGCGCGGCCAGGCGGGGATCGCCTTCGGCAACGTTGTCGGCTCCAACATCTACAACATCTTCGGGATCCTCGGCGCGACGGCGCTTGTCCTCCCGCTCGAGATCCCGCCAGCCATCGCCGCCTTCGACGGCTGGGTGATGCTGCTGGTGACCGCTGCGCTGATCCTTTTCGCGCTGACCGGCGCGCGGGTCTCGCGGCGCGAGGGTGCGGTGTTCCTGCTGGGCTATGTCGGCTATTCCGGCTGGCTTGCCGTGGGCGCGCTCTAGGATGGACCTGATCGACCTGGGCGCGGCCGCGCCCTGGGCGGCAATTGCGCTGATGCTGACGGTGTTCGCCGCCCTTGTGCTGGAATTGCGCCCGGCCGAGGTGACAGCGTTCTGCGGAGCGACGGCGGCGCTCGCGCTGGGCCTTGTGAGTACCGAGGACGTGCTTGCGGCCATCGCGAACCCGGCACCCGCCACCATCGGTGCGATGTTCCTGCTGAGCGCCGCGCTGGTCCGGACCGGGGCGCTGGATGCGGCGGTTACGCGGATGCAGGGGCTGGCCTCGCGCCGCCCGCTGTTCGCGCTCCTGGCCTTCTTCGCTGCGGCAGCGGCGGCTTCGGCGGTGATGAACAACACGCCAGTCGTCATGGTCCTGATCCCGGTCGCCATAGGGCTGGCCCGGCAGCTCGGGACGGCAGCCTCGCGGCTGCTGATCCCCTTGTCATACCTGGTCATCCTGGGCGGCACGCTAACCATGGTCGGGACTTCGACCAACCTGCTGGTCGACGGTGTCGCGCGCGAGTTGGGGCTGGCCCCGTTCGGCCTTTTCGAGATTGCCCCCGTGGGCCTTGCCGCCGCGCTGGCCGGCGGCGCGTTCCTCGCGGTTTTCGGGCGGCACCTGCTCCCCGAGCGCGACCCTGCCGCGGTCTCGGGCCCCGGCGAGCGCGCCTGGCTGGCCGAACTGTTCGTCCCCGCCGCCTCGCCGCTGATCGGGCGTGTGGTCGGCGATGTGCCCGAGTTCCGTCGTGGCGGTGGGCGTGTCATCGACGTGATCCGGGGCGACAGGTCGCTGCGGCGGGACCTGCCGGGCGTCATGCTCGAGACGGGAGACGTCGTCGTCCTGCGCCTCGCCGATGCCGAACTGATGGGCTTTCGCGACGGTGGCGGCCGTGCCGCGCAGGTGCCGGGCACCGAGACCGCCCGCGCCCGGCGCAGCGCGCTGGTCGAGGTGCTGGTCGGGCCCGGCAGCGCGGCGGCGGGTCAGCGTCTGTCGGCGCTGCGGTGGCGGCGGCGCTACGGCGTCTACCCGATCGGAATGCACCGAGACAGCGAACGCACCGGGCGGCTCGAGGACACGCGGCTGGCGGCGGGTGACATCCTGCTGCTCGACGGGTCGGCTGCGGATATCGGACGACTGGTCGAGGACATGCGCCTGACCGTACTGCATTCCGCCCGCACCCGCGCGTTCCGGCGAAGCCGCGCCCCGGTTGCCATCGGCGTGCTTGCGGCGGTCGTGCTTCTGGCCGCGTTCGGCGTCGCACCAATCCTGCCGCTGGCCCTGATTGGCGTGGCGGTGGTGTTCCTGTCAGGCTGCCTCGACGCCGAAGAGGGGCTGGAGGCGATGGACGGGCGGCTACTGCTGCTGGTGATCTCGATGCTGATCCTGGGTGCGGCGATCGACAACTCGGGCGCGCTTCGCCTGATGGTCGATGCGATCTCGCCTGCTATGGCCGGGATGCATCCGCTGCTCGCCCTCGCGCTGGTCTATGCGCTGACCTCGGTCCTGACCGAGTTGGTGACCAACAATGCTGTCGCGGTGTTGATGGCGCCGATCGCGGCCGGGCTGGCGGCAAGCCTCGGGCTCGACCCGAGGCCCTTCGTCGTGGCGGTGATGTTCGGCGCCTCGGCCAGTTTCGCGACGCCCATCGGCTACCAGACCAATACGCTGGTCTACAACGCGGGCGGCTACCGCTTCGCGGACTTCCTGCGGGTTGGCGTGCCGATGAACCTGATCGTCGGGCTGGTCACGGTGCTGACCATCCCGCTGGTGTGGCCGCTGGAGGGCTGATGTTCAGGTGACGCTGACCGACAGGCTGCCGACGCCCTCGATGTTCGCCTCGAGCCGGTCGCCGCGCTGGACCGCCGCGACGCCCGACGGGGTACCGGTCAGGATCACGTCGCCCGCGTGCAAGGTGAAATAACGCGACAGCTCGGCGATCATCTCGGGGATCTTCCAGATCATCTGGTTCAGATCGCCCTCCTGCCGCAGCTCTCCGTTGACGGTCAGCGCGACGCGGCCCTGGTCCGGGTGGCCAATCTCGCTGGCCGGGTGCAGGGGGCCGATGGGGGCCGAGCGGTCGAAGGCTTTCGCGACCTCCCACGGGCGGGCGCCCTTCTTGGCCTGCGCCTGAAGATCGCGCCGCGTCATGTCGAGCGCCACCGCATAGCCGTAGACGTGGGACAGCGCATCCTCGGGCGCGATGTCCACACCGCCTGAGCCGAGCGCAACGGCCAGCTCGATCTCGTGGTGCACGTCCGAGGTTGCGGGCGGGTAGGGAAAGCTGCCCGAACTGTCCAAGGCGTCGGCGGGCTTGAGGAAGAAGAACGGCGGCTCGCGGTCCGGGTCGTGGCCCATCTCGACAGCGTGGGCGGCGTAATTGCGCCCGATGCAGTAGACCCGGCGCACCGGGAAGGTCAGCGGCGTGCCCGAGACGGGCAGCACGGGCCGCTGCGGCGCGGCGATCACGTAATCAGTCATGGGAAAAGGCTCCGGATCGGTTCTGCCGCAGCTTTGCGGCAAAGCGTGGTGCACATCAAGCCGGGCCTTTACCGGATCAGCCGCCGGTGTGCTCGGGTTTTCCCTCGCGACTGGTGCCAGCCATTTCCTCGAGCTCGCCTTTGGTCATGTGTTCGTACATGTCCTTCGAGGCGCCCTGCAGGTCCGAGACCTCGGTCTCGCCGCGCTTGGCGGAGAGCGCCGCGCCTGCGGCTTTCTGCTGTGCTTTCGACCTGGCTTCCATAAGGGGCTCCTTTTCCTGTCAGGGTTGGTTCGGGTCGACGACATTCGACGGTCGCTGCCCCAGCGAGCCGCCCAGCGTCGGACTTGCGCCGGCATGAATAGCCAAGTTCCGGCAGTACTCCATTCCCGCAGTGCGGGCAGGGGCAGGAGGTTGACGATGAAGAACCTTGCTTTGCCGGTCAGGCCCAGCAGCAGATGCCTCCAACCGCAGTCGCACGCCAGCGTCGCGCTCGGATCGGGAAGCGGGCGGGGACAGTCGCGAACGGTCATGCCGGTGTCCTGAGCGGGCCTATGGTACGGTCAATCGTGCGGTGCGTATCGCCCCTGAACGCGCGAAGACGGCGTTTGGTTCCCATGCGCGGAGCGTCCCGCGATCTTCTTCAAACGGCGGAACTTTTATGCCCGCCCCGGCCTTCTTCCAGTAACCGCGCCGCCCAAGGTTGGCGACAGATCGAAAAGGCGGGTCGCTGATTTTCGGCGATGCCTTCGGATTGTCCGCACGCCACCGCGCCGGGACGACGAATACTTTTTGCACCGGAAGGGAGATCAGCCATGACTGCCACACCGACGGAAATGGACATGAAAAACGCCGCCGACAATGCCCGCGATGCGGCGCATGGTCTGCGGGACGAAGCCGCCAGCCGTCTGGCGCAGGCCCGTGACGCCGCCGTTACCGGCGCCGCCGCCGGGGCCGAGACCGCGAAGAACCGCGCCGCCGACGAGGTGTCCTCGGTCGCGACGGCGTTGCGCCGCGCCTCGGCAGAATTGCGCGCGGGCTCGCCGCAGGAGCGCAGCTTCGGCCAGGTTGCCGAGGTCCTTGCCGAAATGTCGGACGGCATCCGTGACAAGGACCTGCGTGACCTGGTGAGCGAGGCTTCGGGCTATGCCCGCCGCAACCCGCTGGCTTTCCTCGGCGGCGCTGCGTTGCTGGGCTTTGCCGCCGCGCGCTTCGCCAAGGCGGGGCAGGACGACGCCCATGGTGTGCAGGCCGATAGTGGTCACTCTCACGGTGATCATTATCGCCCCGAGCCGCACGAGGCAGCCGAGCTCAACATGCCCCCGCGCAGCGCCGCGCCGGCCGGCGCCTGGCCGTCGGACCCGAAAGACCTGGAGACCTCGTGATGTCCGGCGACGCAAGGGGATCCGCCTCGACAGCCGGACTGCTCAGCGATCTGCTCGGCCATGTCCACGGCATGGTCCGCAACGAGGTCAACCTGGCCCGCGCCGAGATATCCGAGAGCGTGAACCGCGCCACCGGCTCGGCGGTCATGCTGATCGTCGCCGCCGTGATCGGCCTGACGGCGCTCGACGTTCTCGCTGGAGCCGCCGTTGCCGGGCTGGCCGAAGCCACCGAGCTTGGCGCCGGCTGGTCGGCGCTGATCGTCGGCGGCGTGCTGGCGCTAGTCGCGCTGATCCTGGTCCTGCGGGGCCGCAGCAATCTGAAATTTTCCAACCTCGCGCCCAAGCGTACCGTACGGAACGTGCGCCGCGACGCGAATACGGTGAAGGAGATCTACAATGCCGAATGACACCCGAACCGCCTCCGAGATCGAGCGCGACATCGAACTTGAGCGCGCCCGCTTCCGCTCGACCGCCGAGGCCCTGCAGGATCGGTTCCAGCCCGAACGCGTGTTGCGCGAGCTGGGCGATGGGCTGCGGGACTACGGCTCGGACTATGGCCGCGCTGCTGCTCGTGCGGCGCGCGACAACCCGGTGGGCCTGGCGTTGACTGGCATCGGCCTTGCGTGGCTGGCATTTGGCGGTCGCGGCGGCAAAAGCGCGGATCGTTCGGCCTATCGTGACAGCGTGCGCTTCGGCCGCAGCGCCGATCCGTTCCTGATGGACGAGGACGTGCTACGCGAAGACGAGGCCGCTTTGTATCCGGCGGGCAGGGATTTCCCGTCCTGGGCACGGGAACACGACCACTACAGCGACCCTTGGGCCGACGAGGACGAGGGACGTCTGGGACGCGCCCGCGCGGCGGTCAACGATGCCGCCGGTCAGGCTGGTGACACGGTGTCCGGTGCCTACGCCGACGCCCGTGGTCGCATCGGTGCGGCGGGCGAGCGCCTTCGTCGCGGTGCGGCAGATACCCAGGCAGGGTTCCAGGCCCGTGTCGCCCGACTGCGCGAGCGCCTGTCGCGCGGTACCGAGGACTTGTCGGAAGAAGCGCGTGAGCGTGTGATCCGCGCCCGTGCCCGCGCAATCGAGGCCCGGGACCGCGCCAGCCGTGCAGCACGAGGCGGGCAAGCCGCCGCCGGGGACTTCTTCCGCGAGCAGCCGCTCGTCGCCGGTGCACTTGCGGTCGCCGCTGGCGCGGCGCTCGGCGGTGCCCTGCCGCGCAGCCGCACCGAGGACCGTTGGATGGGCGAGCACAGCGACGCGCTCTACCGCGAGGCGGAGGCGATCTATCGCGAGGAGCGTGCGAAGCTTGAACGCGTCGCCGAAGCTGCCGGCGAGGAAGTGCGCAATGTCGCGGATGACGCCGCCACCGACCTCAAGCATAGCGCCGAGGCCGTGCGCGAGAAGGCCGAGGAGGCTGCGAACCGCGTCGGCGAGGCCGCTAAGGACGAGGCCGACAATCAGAACCTCGGCGACATCCGCCACTGACCGCAACCATAGGCGGCGCGCCCCCAACCGGGGCGCGCCGTTTCGCGCTCGAGGAGCCCTCATGTCCCATCCCGGAGAATTCGCCACCTCTCCGTTCGCGATCCCGCGCGCCGGCTGGAAAGCCGTGCTGCTGCGCGTGAAGGACGAGATCTCGCGCGACCGGGTCGGACTGGTGGCCGCCGGGATCGCGTTCTACGGGCTGCTGGCCCTGTTTCCCGCCATTGCCGCGCTGGTCGCTGTCGCCGGTCTGATCGTCGAGCCCGAGGCTGTCGCCGAGCGCATTGACGACGCGGTCGCGATGATGCCCGACGCTGCCGCCGAAATCGTGACCTCGCAGGTCAACGAGTTGGCCGCCACCGGAGAAACCGCGCTGGGGCTTGCGGCGCTCGCGGGTATCCTGCTGGCGGTCTACTCGGCCTCGAAGGGGGTGAGCGCGTTCATGCAGGGGCTGAACGTCGCCTACGAGGAGGAAGAGACGCGCGGCTTCCTGCGTCGCACGCTCACGGTGCTTGTGCTGACCCTGGTGATGGTGCTGGGCGCTGCCGCCGGGATCGCGGCGGGGCCGTTGGTCCCGGCGCTGCTGGCGCTGGTGGAATTGGGCGCGGTCACCGAGTTACTGGTCGCGGCCGCACGCTGGCTTGTGCTGGCGCTGGTCGCGACGTGCGGGATTGCGGTGCTCTACCGCTACGGCCCCAGCCGGGCGCCGGCACAGTGGACCTGGCTGATGCCGGGGGCGCTGCTGGCGTCTGCACTGTGGCTGGCGGCTTCGGTCGGCTTCTCGATCTATGCCGAGAACTTTGCCACGTACAACGAGAGCTTCGGCGCGCTGGCCGGCGTTGTGATCCTGCTGATGTGGCTATGGATCTCGGCCTATGTCCTGCTGCTGGGGGCCGAGCTCAACGCCGAGGCCGAGGCGCAGACCCGTCACGACACGACCGCGGGACGCGGTATGCCGATGGGCGAGCGCGGCGCGCGCAAGGCGGACATTCTGGCGGAGAGCGGCCACGGTTGACCCTTCGTCACCGCGGTCTATGGATTCCCGGGAAAGGATACTGTACCGTCCGCCCCGAGGCGCCTCGTTCCGGCCCGTCTTCCATCTCCCCGCCTGGTTTTCACGCCGGGGACCGCTTTTCTGGACCTGCCCGGTGACCGGCTTCCGCTGATGCGGAAGTCTCGACCAGCGCCCCGTCATCGCCATCCGCCGCGTTTCGCTGTCGGCGGCCCGGGCAATTTCCGCCCGCAAGAACGCCCCGAACCCCAAGCAGGCTCGAGGTCAGACCGAAGAGGAATGCGTCCGTGACCGCCACGATCTCCGCCCCGCAACCGAAGCAGATCGATGCTCTGCGCCATGTGAAGGCCGCCGACTGGGGGCAGGGTCTGGGGGCGCTGGTGCGTATCACCCGGCTGTGCTTCCGCCATCCCTGGCAGGCCGGTGCCGCGATCCTGGCGACCGTGGTCGCCGCGACGTTGCAACTGCTGATCCCGCAACTTCTGGGCCGTGCGGTGGACCAGACGCAGGCGATCGTCGCCACCACCGGCAATGCGGCGGATGAGGCGCTGATGGCGACTGCGCTGCTGCTGCTGGGTGTCAGTGTGGCGCGCGGGCTGTTCACGATGGTCCAGAACTATTTCGGCGAAAGCGTCGGCCACCATGTCGGCTATGAGCTGCGGCTGGCCTGTTATGAAAAGATCCAGCGGCAGAGTTTCTCCTTCCACGACCGGATGCACTCGGGCGAGCTGATCACCATCGGCATGCTCGATCTGGAGGGCGTGCGGATGTACTTCTCGACCGCGTTCATCCGTGTCGTGCTTCTGGGCATCCTGATCGGCGTCGGGGCCTACCTGCTGCTGTCGATGGACGTGGTGCTGGGGCTGGTGGCGCTCAGTTTCGTGCCCTTCGTCGGCTGGCGCTCGGCGGTCTCGCGGCTGAAGCTGCGCGCGACATGGCTTGAGTTGCAGGATCGGTTGTCTGTCCTGACCCGCGTGATGGAGGAGAACCTTGGCGGCATCCGCGTGGTGCGCGCTTTCGCCGGGCACCGCTACGAGATGTTCAAGTTCGACCGCGCCTCGAAATCCGCGCTGGGTCTGGCGCATGAACGTGTCGGCCTTCGGGTGCGCAACACGTCGATGATGACCTTCTCGTTCTTTGCGGCGATGGGGCTGGTGCTGTGGGTCGGCGGCAACAAGGTCAGCGCCGGGACGCTGACCGTGGGCGAGCTGGCCTCGTTCCTGGCGTTCATGACGATCCTGCAGATGCCGGTGCGCCAGCTCGGCCTGATGGTCAACGCGTTCGCTCGCGCCTCGACCTGCGGCGCACGGCTGTTCGCTTTCCTCGACATGCCGGTCGAGATCGCCGATGCGCCGGATGCGAAACCGCTGGAGATCACCGACGGCACGCTGCGCTTCGAGAACGTGGGCTTTTCCTATCCCGACACCCCCGGCAAGCCGGTGCTGGAGGGGATCGATTTCGAGGTCCGCAAGGGCCAGACACTGGGTATCGTGGGGGCGCCGGGCAGTGGGAAATCGACGTTGGTGCACCTGATCCCGCGGTTCTACGACGCGACCGAAGGGCACGTGACGATCGACGGGCAGGACGTGCGCAAGGTGCCGCTGCATGACCTGCGGCAGGCGGTGGCGCTTGTGCAGCAGGACAGCTTCCTGTTCACCACGACGATCGAGAACAACATCGCCTACTCCGACCCTTGGGCCGACGACCGGCGAGTGCAGGGGGCGGCGGCCTCGGCGCAGCTGCACGACTACATCCTCGGGTTGCCGGGTGGCTATGGCACGGTGGTGGGCGAGCGGGGCGTCTCGCTGTCTGGTGGCCAGCGGCAGCGCCTGTCTATCGCGCGCACGGTGATGCAGGAGCCGGCGGTGATGATCTTTGACGACTCGACTGCCGCCATCGACGCGGCGACCGAGCAGCGGATCCGCTCGGCGATGAAGGACTACGCCAAGGACCGCGCGACCATCGTGATCGCGCACCGGCTAAGCTCGGTCATGCACGCCGACGAGATCCTGTTCCTCGACGGCGGCCGCATCGTCGAGCGCGGCACACACGAGGAGCTTCTGGCGCTGGGCGGCCGTTATGCCGCCCTGCACGACCTGCAGGTGCGCCCCGACGAGGATGCGCTGGACGATATCGAGGGGGCCGCGGAATGAGCGCGACGGGCGAACTGGAAGTCAACGTCAACGATGTGCGCGACGACGGGCGGCGGCCGTTCCGTGCGGTGGTCGGCTCTCACCGGGTCGAGGAAAAGATGTTCGGCCGGGTCTTCGACGGCAAGGTCGTGGGCCGCATCTGGGCGTTCGTACAACCCTACCGCAGCCGTGTCATGCTGGCCGTGGCTGCCGTGCTCGCCTTCACCGCGATGCAGTTGCTGATCCCGCTGATCATTCGCTACGCCATTGATGACGGCATGGCCGAGGGCGGGTCGCTGGGCTGGTACGCCGTAATCTTCGCGGTCGCCGTGGTCATCAACGCGGGCGCAAGTTACCTGCAGGAGAATACTGTCGGGCAGGTGGCCGAGAACGTGCTGTTCGACATCCGCCGAGCGATGTTCCAGCACCTTCAACGGATCTCGTTGTCGTTCATGGACAAGACCGAGGTCGGACGGCTGATGTCGCGGCTTCAGGGCGACGTGAACTCGATGCAGGAATTCCTCGAGACCTGCGTTCTGTCGGTGGGCGATATCGTCCTGCTGGTGGGCATCGTCGTCGTGATGCTCTGGATGGATGCGCAACTGGCCGCGTTGGTGCTCGCCGTGCTTCCGGTGCTGTTCCTGGTGCGCATCGTCTGGCTGCCGCGCGCCCGCAGGGCGTTCATGGCCGCGCACGAGACGAACTCGTTGGCCAACGGTGCGCTGGCCGAGGCGATCCACGGCGTGCGCGCGGTGCAGGGCATGGACCGGCAGGGCGTGAACTTCACCCTGTTCAACGAACTGGCGCGCAAGAACCTCAAGACGCATCTGCACGCCAGCCGTATGGCGCAGATCATGGTGCCCATCGTCGACAGCCTGACTGGTATCGCGATGGCGCTGCTGGTTGTCGTTGGTGGCGCGATGGTGCTGAACCAGACGCTCGAGGTGGGCGTCATGGTTGCCTTCATCTTCTACATCCAGCGCTTCTTCGACCCGATCCGTTCGCTGACCATGCAGTACTCGGTGATGCAGCGCGCGATGGCATCCGGGCAGCGACTGACCGAGGTGCTGGACGTGGAACTGGACGTCACCGACAAGCCCGGCGCGGTGGAACTTGGCCCGGACATGGACGGCTCGGTCGAGTTCCGCGACGTGACCTTCGGCTACGATCCGAAGCACCCGGTACTGCAGGATGTCAGCTTCCGGGTCGCGCCGGGCGAGACCGTGGCTCTGGTCGGGCCGACCGGCTCGGGCAAGTCGAGCGCCATGGCGCTGGTGCACCGGTTCTACGACGTGCAGGGCGGGCAGGTGCTGGTCGGCGGGCACGACGTGCGCGACGTGACGCAGGACAGCTTGGGCGCGCAGATCGCCATGGTGCTGCAGGAGCCGTTCCTCTTCACCGGCACGGTCATGGAGAACATCCGCTATCGCAAGACCGACGCGACCGAGGAGCAGGTGATCGAGGCCGCCAAGGCCGTCGGCGCCCACGGCTTCATCGAGGCGCTACCGGACGGCTACCAGTCCATGCTGGGCGAGCGTGGCGGCAACCTTTCACTGGGCCAGCGGCAGCTGATCAGCTTTGCGCGCGCGCTGGTGGCAGACGCCAAGATCCTGGTGCTGGACGAAGCGACGGCGAACATCGACAGCTATACCGAGGCGCAGATCCAGAAGGCGCTGGTGACATTGCTGAAGGGCCGCACTGGCCTTGTGATCGCGCACCGGCTGGCGACGATCCGCGGCGCGGACCGGATCATCGTGCTGCAGAAGGGGCAGCTGATCGAAAGCGGCAAGCATGACGAACTGATGGAAAGCGGCGGGCTGTACTCGCGGCTCTACCGGTTGAACTACGCAAGCTTCGACGACATCCCCGACGACGCGGTGAAGGCCGAGGCGCAGGCGCGCTCGTCGAGTTGAGCGTCCGCGCGCCTCGGTCAAAAAGCTTGCTCGGAAAGGTAATTCGCGAGATGCTCTGGCCGATGGAAAACCATCGGGGGAGGGGTAAAGAGTGTCTGTTTTCGAGAAAATGCATACGGCCATAGAGAACTCGGACGTGGACGGCTATATCGGGCTTTACGCCGACGACGCCGTTTTCGTCCGGCACCAGTCGGGCCAGAAGATGGACAAGGCCAGTTTCGAGGCGCTGATCCGGAAGATGTTCGCGTCGCCCGACATGACCTTGGGCGAGCGGCGCTGCCTCTATGAAAACGACGACATCCTCGTCGTGCACTCGATCAACGATTATCCCGACGGCACCCGCGAGGCGGTGCTGATGGCCTGCATGCTGAAGGACGGCAAGATCACGCGGGTCGAGACGGGGGCGACGCCGCTCACCAAGTAAGCCGTCGCAAGGCTACCGGGCTGTGCCCCGAGGCAGAGTCCCGGGGTGCCGTGTCGGCGAACGGACGGACGCGGACAGGGCCTTTGTGCGCAGGAACGCTTGTTGGCGCCGGCGAGTCGGGGGCAATGGCGCTGTGCACCGGTCCTACGACATGCAGGACGGCCTAGTGTTGGTCGGTCGCCGCTGCGGGCGTCGCGACGCAGGACAGCCTGTACGAGCAGATTTTCATAGTCCTGCGAAAGGCGCACCTCTTCACCGGCAAGGTCATGGAAAGTATTGCTATCGCGAGGCCGACGCCACTGAGGAGCAGGTGATCGAAGCCACCATGGCCGCTGGGGCCCCCAAGCCTCTGCGAGGCGTTGCCTTTCGGCTATCAATGGATGCGCCGCGAACGCTGAGGCAACCTTCGCTCGGTCAGTGCCAGCTGATCGAAAACGACCAGCGTGACGAGTTGATTTAGCTCGGAGGGTTCTTGCCGCGTCTGAATTGGCTGAGCCACGTGAGCTTCGACCAAAACCTGTTGGGGCGCCGGCCGATAGCCGCCTTCTTGCCGTGATCGCGTCGTTCGTCCGCCATGAAGGTCTTGTTTTACCTCTCTGATCCGCTCGTTCAGGGCGCGCAATTGGGGGCGAGACATGTCTGGAACAATGCGACGAACCATAGGTGTTAGCTCCCTCGGGGCAGCAATCCTTTACGTGTGCGCGACAGGTGCCGTGGCCGAGCCCTACATGGCCGACTTTCGCTGCGTCGCCACGAACTATTCGGTGCCGGTTCACTATGCGCGCAAAGGCGGGCTGGCGGTCTCGGTTTCCGCTACGGGCACTGATCTGGAAAAGCAGAACGTGATGACCTGTTCCGGGAACACCTGCTATTCGGTGAGCGGCGATCCGGAACTGATCCAGTACTCCACGATCCTGGAGGTGTTCCGTGACGAGAAAGGCGTGCTTTCGGCGAAGAACACGTTCGTGATCTATCCCTCCGAGGCGATGAATGATCCGGGCGGAGTTACCGTGAACTTCGAGACCTGGGACTGCTCCTGAGATTGATCCGGGGCTGTCCCGTCACAAAGGTTTAACCCCCGATCCCAACCGGCTATCACTTCGGAAACGACAGTGGAGAGCCGACATGTTGCGAAACGACCAGCTCGACGCATGGGACCGCGAGAGTTTCCTGCATCCCTCGACCCATTGGGGTCAGCACGCGCGTGGCGAGAGCCCGAACGCGATCATCACGGGGGCCAGCGGGTCCTACATTGAGGATCGCAACGGCACCAAGCTGCTGGACGCGTTTGCCGGGCTCTACTGCGTCAACGTCGGCTATGGGCGCACGCAGATCGCCGAGGCGATTGCCAAGCAGGCGCATGAGTTGGCCTACTATCATTCTTACGTCGGGCACGGCA
The DNA here is from genome assembly GCF_054457455.1 of Halovulum sp. GXIMD14794. NCBI lineage: Bacteria > Pseudomonadati > Pseudomonadota > Alphaproteobacteria > Rhodobacterales > Paracoccaceae > Halovulum > Halovulum sp. GXIMD14794. Next base: position 105,886 of record NZ_JBTLNF010000009.1, read on the forward strand.
CCGAGGCTTCGGTGACGCTGGCGCACATGGTTCTGGAGCGGGCGCCGGCGCATATGAGCAAGGTCTATTTCGGCCTTGGCGGCTCGGACGCGAACGAAACCAACATCAAGCTAGTCTGGTACTGCAACAACATTCTCGGTCGGCCCGAGAAGAAGAAGATCATCAGCCGCTGGCGGGGCTATCACGGCTCGGGCCTGATGAGCGGCTCGCTGACCGGGCTGGACCCGTTCCATCGCGCCTTCGATCTGCCGCTGAGCCAGGTCGTGCACACGACCGCGCCCTACTACTACCGCCGCGAGGACCTGGGCCAGAGCGAAGAGCAGTTCTCGGCCCAATGCGCCGCCGACCTCGAAGCGCTGATCGAGCGAGAGGGCGCGGACACCATCGCAGCCTTCATCGCCGAACCGATGCTGGGCACGGGCGGCATCGTTCCCCCGCCCAAAGGCTATTGGGAAGCGATCCAGCCGGTGCTGGAGAAGCACGATATCTGGCTGATTGCCGACGAGGTGGTCACCGGGTTCGGGCGGCTCGGCACGATGTTCGGTTCGGACCACTACGGGATGAAGCCTGACATCATCACCATCGCCAAGGGACTGACCTCGGCCTATGCGCCGCTTTCGGGGTCCATCGTGTCCGAGAAGGTCTTCCGGGTATTCGAGAAGGGCACCGACGAGATGGGGCCGATCGGGCATGGCTGGACCTATTCGGCGCATCCCATCGGGGCTGCAGCCGGGGTCGCGAACCTGAAGCTGGTCGACGAGTTGGGACTGGTCGAGAATGCCGGGACCGTCGGTGCGCATCTGCGCGCGGCGCTGGCCGATGCGGTCGGGGATCATCCGAACGTCGGCGAGATCCGGGGCGAGGGTATGCTCGCCGCGGTCGAACTGGTTCAGGATCGCGATGCGCGCAAATTCTTCGATCCGGTCGGAAAGACGACCGGCGCTGTCGTTGCCGCCATGCGCGAGCGCGGGGTGATCGCCCGCGCCATGCCGCAGGGCGACATCATCGGCTATGCGCCGCCGCTGAGCCTGAGCCGCGAAGAGGCCGAGAAGATTGCCGGCGTCACCGCGCAGGCGCTGAAGGCGGCGTTGGGCTGAGACCCAGCGCGCGCGCGATCCGGGCCCGCAGGCGCGCGGGCCCGTCATCCTGCGCCATCTGCCCGGCCACGCGTCCGGCGGCCTCGGCGTAAGCGGGGGTTCCGGTCAACTCGTCGAGCCGTTCGGCAAGCAGCTTCGGTGTCAGGCGTTTCATCGGCACGGGCGCTGGGCCGGTTCCCAGTTTCCGCGCGCGGTCGGCCCAGAAATGGTTGTCGAACACAATGGGCGTGATGAACGTCGGTCGCCCCGCCGCGAGGCCCGTGTGCAGCGTGCCCGCGCCCCCGTGGTGAACGACAGCGGCGGTCATCGGGAACAGTTTCTCGTGCGGTTGCGGGCCGGTCAGGAATAGCCTTTCGTTCTGGGGCAGCTTCAGTTTCGCGCCGCCCTTGAAGAGGATCGCCCGTCCGCCCCAACGCGCCAGCCCTTCGGCCAAGGCGCTGCGGGCGTGGCGCGGGACATAGGGCAGCGAGCCGAAGCCCAGATAGACCGGCGGCGGCCCGGCATCGAGGAAGCGTTGCAGATCGTCTCCGGGTGTCCAGCCCTGGCCGAGGTGCAGGGGGAACGCGCCGCCCACCTCGGTACCCTCGGGCAGGGTCAGGCCCGGCGGCAGAAGCGCCGGGCTGCAGGCGAGGAAGGCAGGCGTGCCCGGGGGGAACGGATGCGAGAACCGGCTTAGCGGCGGCAGGCCCAGCCCCTTGCGAAAGTCGTTGAACGCGCCGCGCAGCAGCAGCGAGGGCAGGCGGGGCAAGTGGTGGCTGACCCGGTTGAGCGGACCGCCGAGGCTGGCGGCGGGCACGACCGGCAATGCGTGTGCCGGGGTTGCGCCGACGGGCTGCGGCGCGACCATGAGCGCGGGCTTGCCGCGCGCCTGGGCCACCCAGGCGGCGAAGGGCAGGAACCAGTGCCAGAGCACGAGATCCGCGTCTGATGCGGCCTCAGCCGTGCGCGCCATCAGCCGCCCGACGTGGCGCTGCGCCATACCGCGCATCCGGGGGATGTTGCGCAGAGTGCCCAGTACGCCCGCGCCGGCCAGCCTGGCAACCGAGTCGTCTTGTAGCGCGTCGCCCGCGTCGTCTGCGTTGAGTGCGACGAACTCCAGCCCGCACCGCTCGGCCAGGCGTTGGCCGGTCGTGGGCGCGACCAGGCGGAAGCGGTAGCCGTGGGCGACAAGGTGCATCCCCGCTGCGCAGAACGGCGCGACGTCGCCGCGGGTTCCCAGGGTGACGGCGACGATCAGGGGGCGGTCGGTGCTCATGCCGCAGCAATAGCCGGGCGCAACCTCATGTGCCAGCTTGCGTTTCCGCGCGCTGGCGTCGGCGGTGTTTGCCGCTAGGATGCCGGGGCGGCGGACGGCACGGAAGGGCCAGGCATGAACAGCGTGAAGACGACGGTGATCGGCGGGGTCATCTTCCTGATACCGATGATATTCCTCGCCATGGTCCTGGGGCATGCGTTCCAGATCGCGCTGAAGGTTGCCAAGCCCGTCAGCCGGGTGATGCCGGTCGACAGTTTCGCAGGCGTCGCCATGGCGAATATCGTTGCGGCGCTGTTGATCGCCTTCGTGTGCTTCCTTGCCGGACTTGCGGCGCGCAGCGCCGTCGTTTCCGGGCGGATGGCACGTCTCGAGACCAGGCTGATCGAGGCGTTTCCCGTCTACCAGACCACCAAACGCTCGATCACCGACGCGGTGCACAACAGCGCGCAAGAGGACAACTGGAAGGTCGTTCTGGTCGGCAGCGAGGACGGCCAGCGGTTTCTCGGCTACGAGATCGAGGTGCTGGAGGCAGGGCTGTCGGTCGTGTTTCAACCGCTCACGCCCAATACAAAGACCGGGTTCGTCTGGACCGTGCCGCAGGCGCAGTTGCGTTACCTCGACCTCAATCCGCGGGACGTCGCCAAGAGGTTGCGGAGCTACGGGATCGGTCTGTCGACGCTTGAGATGGAAGCTGCCGCGCGGAGGGACGGCCCGGCCTGAAATTGGGTGGGGGAAGGGGGTTGCGGGAATGGCTCCATAATGTTCTTTAAGCAAAAAGCACATTATGCGAGGTTCCCATGCGCCGCCCGAATATCCTTTACATCATGTCCGACGATCATGCGGCGCAGGCCATCGGCGCCTATGGCTCGCGGCTGAACCGGACGCCCAATATCGACCGGATCGCGCAAGGCGGCGTCCGGCTCGATAATTGCTTCGTTACCAATTCGATCTGCACGCCCAGCCGGGCGGCGATCCTGACCGGGCAGTATAATCATGTGAACGGCGTGACCACGCTGACCACGCCGTTCGACAACCGCCGCCCGCATCTTGCCAAACACCTCCAGCAGGCCGGCTATCGCACGGCGATGGTGGGCAAGTGGCACCTCGGCGAGGGTGCGGAGCATCAGCCCACCGGGTTCGATCACTGGTCGGTGCTGCCCGGCCAGGGAGACTATTTCGATCCGCTTTTCATCGGCCCCGAGGGGGCGGCCCGGGAGCCGGGATATGTCACCGACATCATCACCGACAAATGCCTCGACTGGCTGGGGCAGGGGGATGACCAGCCCTTCTTCCTGATGTGCCATCACAAGGCGCCGCATCGGAATTTCGCGCCGCATCCGAAGTACCGGGACCTCTACGCCGACATCGACCTGCCGGTGCCCGAGACTTTCGACGACGACTATGCAACCCGCTCGCGTGCGGCGCATGAGGCGCGAATGCGCGTACGGACGGATTTCGAGTACGAGGATCTGGGGCTGGCGCAGCCCGAAGGCGGAGCCGAGGTCGGGCCTTTGCACGTCGAGCATCGTCCGGGCCGCAAGGTGCCGCACCCGGAGGACCCGCGCGATCTGCGGCTTGTGGACGTGAACACCGGCGAGGTCTTCACCTTCGAGACGCAGGAGCAACTCTCGCGCTTCAAGTACCTGCGCTACATCCGCCGCTACCTGCAATGCGTCGCTTCGATCGACGAGAGCGTGGGTCGGCTCTTTGACCATCTGGAGGCGACCGGGCAGGCCGAGAACACGATCGTCATCTACACCTCGGATCAGGGGTTCTTCCTGGGCGAGCACGGCTGGTTCGACAAGCGCTACTTGTACGAGGAATCGCTGCGGATGCCCTTCCTGATGCGCTACCCGGCGGGGCTGGAGGCGGGCGGCGTCGTAGATGACATGATCTGCAACGTCGATTTCGCGCCGACGCTTCTGGACTATGCCGGAGCGCCGGTGCCCAGCTATATGCAGGGGCGCAGTTTCCGGGGCTGTCTAGAGGGTGCGGCCCCCGAGGACTGGCCGGAGCAGGTTTATCACCGCTACTGGATGCACCGGGACAACAGCCACCAGGCCTTCGCGCATTACGGGCTGCGGACCCGGCGGCACAAGATCATCTACTGGTACAATGACGGGCTCGGCCATCCCGGCAGCGGTGCCCGTAGCGATCCGCCGGAATGGGAGCTGTTCGACCTCGAATCGGATCCCTCCGAGCTGCGTAATCTTTGGGACGATCCGGCGGCGGCGGAGGTAAGGGACGAGATGGTCGCAGCGCTCGAACAGCAGATGGCTACGATCGGGGATATCCCGGAGCATGTCCGGGGTGCGGCGTAACGCGCTGGAATAATTTCTAAAAAACCTCCAGAGCATCGAATGTCCTAAAACCATAAAAAACGCTTTACCCGACTCGGGCACCTGTCATAACGTTTTTACGAAAACCGACGGCAGTACGGGCGGAACGTCGCCGTCGGCAAGCGAACAACAACGAACCAACACCGCCACGGAGGAAATGATGACCGAACACACCGCGACCTTCCGCGCCGGACGGCGCAGGCTGCTGGGGGCGCTCGCCGCCGGCACGATGCTGACGCCGCTGGCCTTCGGCACCGCGCAAGCCGATGTTTCGGGTGAGCTGGTGATGATCAACTGGCTGTCCGGCTCGCAGGGCGAGATGATGGAGGCGCTGCAGGCGGACTTCGCCGAGAAAAACCCCGGCATCACCTTCCGCAACATCATTCCCGCCACCTCGGGCGATACCCGCGGCGGTATCCGCACGGTGCTTCTGGGCGGTGAGCAGGCGGACATTCTGATCAACACTTGGCCAGCCTTCCGGCAGGAGCTTCTGGATGCCGGTCTGATTCAGCCGGTGGATGAAGCATGGGAGGCCAACGGCTGGTCCGAGTATCTTTCGGACGGGTGGAAGGACCTCTCCAGCATCGACGGCGTGAACTACGGCGTGACCTACACGTTCGGCGACCGTTCGGGCCTGTGGTTCCGGCCTGACACGCTGGAAAAGGCCGGCCTGACGCCGCCCGAGACCTGGGAGGACTTCATCGCCGGGTTCGACAGCCTGAACGCCGAGGGCGTGACCCCGCTGGCGATCCCCGCGAACATCTGGGCGCACGCCGAGTGGTTCGAGTCGATCCTGCTGCGCCTTGCCGGAGCGGATTTCGTCTCGAAGCTGGCCGCACACGAGGTGCCGTGGACCAGCGACGAAGTGGTCGCCGCGTTCGGCCGGCTGGGCGAGATGATGAACGCCAACTGCTGCCGTGACGCCAACACCATGCTGGCGACGGATTGGCAGGCGGCCGCCGACGCCGTGCTCAAGACCGGCGATGCGGGCTATCTGCTGCTGGGCATGTGGGTAAACACGCGCGCCAAGCAGGATTACGAGCTGAACGCGGGCGAGGATTTCCACCTGCTCCAGTTCCCGGATTTCGGGATGGGCTTTGACGACCAGTCGATGGTCGACGCCAAGGAGTTCAACATCCTCAGCTCGGTCAAGAACCTCGAGGGCGCGAATGCCTTCATGGGCTACATGCTGACCGCCGACGCGGCCGCGATCATGGCCGAGTATGGGCTCGCCTCGCCGTCGAGCGCGGTCGATCCGTCGATCTACGATCCGGTGATCCAGCGCTCGGTCAACGAGGTGAACAGCGCGACGCAGGTGCAGTTCGTTCTTGGCGACCTGCTGCCTGGCGATCTTGTCAGCGAGTATCGCATCCAGATCCAGAAGTTCCTTCAGGATCCCAGCGACGAGACCATTGCCGCCGCCGTCGAGCGGCTGGAAGAAGTCGCGAACGCGTCCTACTGAAAATGACCGAGATCACCGCAACTTCCGTGGACGGGCTGAAAGGCCCGTCCGCCGGCGCCCTGCGCCCGCCGCGCCAGCTGTCCCAGCGCCGCGCGGCCCTGATCCTTCTGGCGCCGCTGCTGATCTTCTTCGGCGTGTCGGTGGTCTATCCCGTGATCGAGACGATCCGGCTGAGCTTTTTCGAGATCAAGGGCCTGGCCCCGCCCAAGCCGGTCGGGTTCGGCAACTACATCAAGCTTTTCAACGACGAGAACTTCCTGCGGGCGCTGCGCGTGACCTTCGTCTGGTCGGTCTCGGCGACCGTGTTTTCAGTGGCCATCGGCTGGGCGCTGGCCATGGCCTGCGCGATGAAGCCGCGCGAGACGCTGATCTTCCGCGTCATGATCTTCGCGGCCTACGGTGTCAGCGAGGCTGTGGTCGGCTTCATCTGGGTCGGCATCTACCGCCCCGACTACGGTCTTCTGAACAGCATCCTTGGCGCGGTCGGGCTGGAAAACTTGCAGGAGGCCTGGCTCGGCAATCCTTCGACGGCGTTGGGCGCCCTGATCGTGGCCTATGTCTGGACCCAGGTCGGGCTGCCGCTGATGACCTGTTTCGCCTCGATCCAGTCGATTCCGCGCAACCTTTTCGAAGCGGCCTATATCGATGGCGCTAAGCCGATGTCGACGATGCGCCACATCGTGATGCCGCTGTCGCTGCCCGGCGTGCGCGTGGCGATCTTCATCAACCTGCTGCAGAGCCTCAAGGCGTTCGACCTGATCTACATGCTGACCGGCGGTGGCCCTGTCCGGCAGACCGAGACCGTGGGCTTCTTCATGTTCCGCGAGTCGATGCTGAACTTCAAGATGGGCTATGGTGCGGCCAGCACGGTGATCCTGCTGCTGGCGGTGCTGGTGGTCTCGACCCCGCTCATCGCGCAGCGCACGAGGGCGAGCAGATGATCGGCAAGACCCCCCGCTGGATCCTTCCCGTCGTCGCGCTGGTCGCGCTGATCTGGATCGTGCCGCTGATCGGCCTTGTCACCATGTCGATCCGCCCGCTGTCCGAGACGACGCTCGGCTGGTGGTCGACCGAGAAGATCACCTTCACGCTCGACGCCTGGAAGCACGTGTGGGAGCGGTTTCCGCTGGCCTATGCGACCTGGGTGTCGGCGAAGATCGCGGTGATCTCGACCTTGATCCCGATGATCATGGCCCCGGCTGCGGCCTATGCGTTCCAGTATCTCAGCTTCCCGCTGCGCCGGGTGCTGCTGCTGATCATCGTCAACGCGTTCGTGCTGCCGAACCAGGTGGTGGTGATCCCGCTGTTCATGCTGTGGCGCGACCTGGGCATGATCGACAACATCTGGTCGGTCATCATCCCCTTCGCCGGGCTCAGCTTCGCCTGGGCGGTGTTCCTGGTGAAGAACTACCTCGAGGATTTCCCGAAGGACCTGATCGAGGCGGCGCAGATCGACGCCTGCGGCCCGGTCGCGCGGTTCTTCCACATCGTGCTGCCGAACATGCTGACCCCGATCGCTGCCGTCGCGATCCTGCAGTTCATGTGGACGTGGAACGGCCTGCTGCTGCCGGTCGTGTTCCTGCGCGAGGAGCTGCCGCTGACCGCCCTGCTCGCCCGCGTGCAGGGTGTCTACGACGGCAATCTCGACCAGGTCGCCGTGGCGGCGATCATCACGACGATCGTGCCGCTCGTCATATTCGTGGTGTTCCAGCGCTATTTCACCGCCGGAGCGGCCACCAAGACCGGAAGCAAGGAATGACCAAGGCCTTTCCCCCGCTGCGCTATCGCCAGATCCACCTGGACTTTCACACCTCCGAAGCAATCGGCGGTGTGGGCGCGGATTTCGACCCCGACCGTTTCGCCGACACGCTGGCGAAGGCGAACGTGGACAGTGTGACGCTGTTCGCCCGATGTCACCACGGCTGGGCCTACTATCCCAGCGAGGTGGGCCCGGCGCATCCGGGCCTCGCGCGGCCCGACCTTCTGGGCGAGATGATCGAAGCGTGCCGGGCGCGCGATATAGAAACGCCGGTCTACATCACCGTGCAATGGGACGAGCACATCGCCCGCACCCGGCCCGAATGGCGTTTGATGAGTGCGACCAACCGCTCGCAGCATCCAAGCGCGGACACCTCGGCCTCGCGCCAGCTGACGCCGACATGGCATACGCTGTGCCTGTCGAACGAGGGCCTGCGCGACTACGTGCTGGCGACCGGGCAGGAGGTGGCGCGGAAGTATAGCCCGCCGGGCCTGTTCTTCGATATCGTCAACGCCTTCGACTGCGTCTGCCCGACCTGCACGGCCAATATGCTCGAGGCCGGGCTGGACCCCGAGAAGCCCGAGGACCGGGCGGAGAATGATCAGCGCACGGTCGATGCGTTCCGCGCGCAGGTCTCCGAGGCGCTCTGGGCGGAGTTCCCCGAGCTGCGGATCTTCTACAATGCCGGGCATATCAACAAGCGCGACCGGGACCAGTACCGGACGTATTCGCACCTCGAGATCGAGAGCCTGCCGACCGGCGGCTGGGGCTGGGACCATTTCCCGTCGAGTGCCCGCTACGCTGTGCCCGCCGGGTTCGACACGCTGGGCCAGACGGGCAAATTCCATACGCTCTGGGGCGAGTTCGGAGGCTTCAAGTCAGCGGAGTCGCTGGACTACGAATGCGCGCAGATGGCGGCGCTGGGCACGAAATGCCTTGTCGGGGACCAGTTGCACCCCTCGGGCGCGGTGAACCCGGATACCTACGCCCGGATCGCCCCCGCTTATGCCCGCGTGAAGGCGCTGGAGCCTTGGCTGAAGGGCGCGCGGCAGTTGTCGGATGTGGGCATCCTCGCGGTCGAGCACTTCGCCCCGCCGGGCGGTCGGCGCAACGCCCAATCCGATGACGGCGCGGCGCAGATGCTGCTCGAGATGCAGATCCCGTTCGACATACTCGACCGCGGCAGCGATTTCGACGCCTATCCGCTGCTGATCCTGCCCGACGATATCCCCGTCGACGACATGCTGGCGGCGCGGCTGAAATCCTACCTGGACAACGGCGGCCGCCTGATCGCCTCGGGGCGGTCGGGACTGGGTCCGGCGGGGGAGTTCTCTCTGCCGCTTGGGATCGAGGACCGGGGCGGCGAGACCGTTTTCGATCCGACCTACCTGCGTGCCGAGGGGCTGGACCCGCGCCTGCCCGAGACTGCGCTTGTCGTCTATGCTCCCGCACGGCAGGTCGCGCTGAAGGGCGGGCAGGCGCTGGGGCAGGTCATGCGTCCCTATGCCAACCGCAGCTGGCGGGCGTTCTGCTCGCACCAGCATTTCCCCGACGATCCCGCCGCCGAGCCGCTCGGGCCGGGGATCGTCGTGACCGGGAACACCGGCTATATCGCCTGGCCGATCTTCTCGACCTACAAGCGCATCGGCCAGCCGCTTTACAAATACGCGGTCGCGGGGCTGATCGACCGGCTGCTGCCGCGCCGCCGGCTGGTGACGGACCTGCCCTCGGGCGGGCGGGCGACCGTGACCCGGCAGGAGGGGCGGACCATCCTGCACATGCTCTACGGCGGGCCGCAGGTGCGCGGCGTCGCGGTAGACGACCTGCAGCACGGGCAGCGCCATATCGAGATGATCGAGGACATCCCGCGCCTCGGTCCGCTGACCGCTTCGGTGGCGCTGGAGTCGAAACCGGCACGCGTGGTCTCGGTGCCGGACGGCGCCCCGCTGGATTGGGATTGGGCGGACGGGCGCGCTACGGTGCGGCTGGACGGCCTTCACATCCATCGCGCCGTCGCTTTCGAGGACGCCACATGAGCACCACCCGCCAGCGTACCGTGACGATCACCGAAGTGGCCGAGGCCGCCGGGGTCTCGATCGGCACGGTCTCGCGCTTCCTGAACGACCTGCCGGTGAAGGAGGACAACCGCGAGCGGATCGCGGCGGCCATCGACAAGCTCGACTACCGGCGCAATGCGCTGGCCTCGGCGATGAAGGCGGCGCGGACCGGGGTGATCGGGATACTTGTCCCGAACCTCGACGGTTTTCATAGCGCGTTGGTCGAGCGGCTGGTCGCGGACCTGCGCGCAAAGGGGCTGATGAGCCTGACGCACTGCCACGACAACTCGCCCGAGTCCGTCTCGGCCGCGCTGGATTTTTTTCGCAACTACCGGGTGGATGCGCTGGTCATGGGCGGCTCGCCGGATCATGTGCAGGCGATCCGCGACCTTGTCGGGCTGGGCACGCCGGTCATCACCTATGACAACCCGCAGCCGCGTGTGGCGCTGGACGGGGTCGAGGTCGACAATGCCGGCGCCGCCGAGGCCGCGACGCGTCATCTGATCGAGGCCGGGCATCGCCGGATCGGCATCATCACTGGCCCTTTGCTGAACCAGACTGCGATCTCGCGACTCGAAGGCTGGCGCCGCGCGATGGAAGCGGCAGGTCTGCCGATCGCCGAGCACCTGATGCAGGACGGCGGATGGAAACGCGTCACCGGGGCTGAGGCGATGAAGCGGATGCTGGATGAAGGCCCGCCGCCGACGGCGGTCTTCGGGTCGAGCTACCGGATGAGCATCGGCGCGATGAACGTGCTGCGCGAGCGGGGGCTTTCGATCCCGCAGGATGTCTCGCTGGTCAGTTTCGACGATGTCGAACTGTTCCGCCTGATGACCCCGGCGATCACCGTCGTCGCGCAGCCGGTCGAGGCCATCGCCGATGCGCTGACTGCGCGTGTCGCGGAACGCACCGGGCGCAAACGCCCGAGCGAGGAGGACGCCCACCGTGACGTGCTGCCTTGCAAGCTGATCGTGCGCGACTCGGTCGTCGCACCAAGAGAACAGAGGGAAGGAGGACCCGCCGATGCCGGTGCTTGAACTGGACGCCATCAACAAGTGCTACGGCCCGGTGGAGGTCGTGCCTTCGCTGGATCTGGAGGTCGAGGAGGGTTCGTTCACCGTCTTCGTCGGACCCTCGGGTTGCGGCAAGTCCACGCTTCTGCGGATGATCGCGGGTCTGGAGGAGATCACCGACGGCGAGTTGCGCATCGACGGCAAGCGGATGAACGACGCCACCCCGGTCGAACGCGGCGTGACGATGGTGTTCCAGAACTATGCGCTCTACCCGCACATGACGGTCGAGAAGAACATCGGCTTCGGCTTGCGGATGTTGGGCGTGCCGCGCGCCCAGATCGCCCAGCAGGTGCAGAAGGCCGCGCAGACGCTGCAAATCGAGCCGTTGCTCAAGCGCAAGCCCGCGCAGCTTTCGGGCGGACAGCGCCAGCGCGTCGCCATCGGCCGGGCCATCGTGCGTGAGCCAAAGCTGTTCCTGTTCGACGAGCCGCTGTCGAACCTCGATGCCGAGCTGCGCGTCGCGATGCGGGTCGAACTGGCGAAGCTGCATCAGGAAATCGGCGCGACGATGATCTACGTGACCCACGACCAGACCGAGGCGCTGACGCTGGCCGACAAGATCGTCGTGCTGCGGGCAGGCAAGATTGAGCAGCAGGGCAGCCCGATGGAGCTTTACGAGGATCCGGCGAACGAATTCGTCGCCGGGTTCATCGGCAGCCCGCGGATGAACTTCCTCGAAGGACAGTTGGCCGGGCAGGGCGCCTCGCTGAAGGTCGGGGCGGAGTTGGGACTGCGCCCCGAGGGGCACGACTGGCAGGGTCCGCTCAAGGTCGGCGTCCGGCCCGAGCATCTGCAGCCCGGCTCCGGCGGCGCGCTCGACGTCACCGCCCGCGTTGACGTCGTCGAGAACCTTGGCGGCACGCGCTACATTTACGGCACGCTTCCCAGCGGCGAGAGCGTCATTGCCGAGACGCGCGATCCGCGTCCGCCGCATCCCGGCGAGCATGTGCCCCTGACCGCCGCCGCCCAGCACCTTCTGGCGTTCGAGCCGGATGGCGCCCGCCTGCGTGGCAGCTTCTCGGATGCGGTCCCGGCATGAGCCACCGCATCGCCGAAGTGCGCCCGATCCATACGCGGATCGGGCAGCGCAACCAGCTTCTGCTGAAGATCACTCTGGAAGACGGCACCTATGGTTGGGGCGAAAGCGGCTTCACAGGCCGCGAACGTGCGGTGCTGGGGATGTTGGAGCATTTCACGCCGATCCTGTTGGGCCAGGACCCGTTCCGCATCGCCCGGATCTGGCAACAGCTCTACCGCAGCCAGTACATGGAGGGCGGGACGGTCATCGGTGCGGCGCTCTCGGCTATCGACATCGCGCTGCACGACATCAAGGGCAAGTGCCTCGGCGTGCCGGTCTGCGATCTTCTGGGCGGACGCCAGCGCGACCGGGTGCCCTGCTTCGCCTCCACCGCGCGCGAGCCGGACGAGGCGATGATCGACGAGGCGAAGAAGCTGGTCTCGCTGGGCTGGAACTGCTTCCGCCTGTCGCCTGCGCAGCACTACACCAAGGACATCTACGACGCCCGCGCGTCGATAGCCGAGACGGCGAAGTGGATGACCCGTGCCCGCGAGGAACTGGGGCCGGGGCCGATGATCGGGCTGGACTATCACCACCGCCTGTCGGTGGCCGAGGCGGCGATGTTCTGCCAGATGATGCCGCCCGCGACGCTGGACTTCCTGGAAGAGCCGATCCGCGACCAGACCGCGGACGCCTACCGCGCCCTGCGCCGCATGACCCCCATGCCCTTCGCGATCGGCGAGGAGTTCAGCTCCAAGTGGCAGGCGTTGCCCTACGTCGAGGGTGATCTGGCGCAGTTCATGCGGATCGACCTGTGCATCGTCGGCGGGCTGACTGAGGCTATGAAGATCGCGGGTTGGTGCGAGGCGCATTACGTCGACATGATGCCGCACAACCCGCTGGGGCCGATCTGCACGGCGGCGTCCGTCCACATGGGCGCGGCGATTGCCAATTTCGCCTATCTCGAATGCCGGGACACGCCGGTCGAAGCCTGCGGCTTCGATGCCCCCGAGGTCTTCCCGGTGCAATGCCGGCTGGACGGTGCGGCCTACCCGGTGCCCGACCTGCCGGGGCTTGGCGTCGAGGTGGATGAGAGCAAGCTGGCCGAGCCGCTGCCGGTCGAGCGCGTCGGCGCGCCCCGGCTGCGCCGCCCGGACGGGGCGGTAGCCAATTGGTAGAGGCTTCTTGCGGGTGTATGCAGAAAATACCGTTGACGTCGCGTGGATTGGTACAATAAGCATAATAATCTAGATCGCGGGAGAACGCGCGCTCGCACGAACCGCCCCGCAAGAGGGCGCAAGGGGGGAAGTCGACACGCATGGCGGAAGCTCAGGGCCGAAGGCCGATCATGGAGGCGCGCGGCGTCTCGAAGCACTACGGCGGCATCGTCGCGCTGGATGACGTGGACCTGACGCTCTACGAGGGCGAGGTTCTGGCCATCGTCGGCGACAACGGCGCGGGCAAATCGACGCTGATCAAGGCGCTGACCGGTGCGATCCCCAAGACATCGGGCGATATCCGCATCGACGGACAGGAAGCTCATATCGACAGCCCCAGCGCCGCCAAGGGGGCGGGGATCGAAACGGTCTACCAGGACCTGGCGCTGGTGAACGAGATATCCATCACGAAGAACGTGTTTCTGGGGCGCGAGATCCTGCGCGACGACTGGCTGGGCCGGTTCTTCGGCGTCTTGGACTTCCGCAAGATGGATGCCGAGATCCGCGCGTTGTTCGGCAAGCTCGATATCCGTATCGCCGACATCTACCGCGACGCACAGGCGTTCTCGGGCGGGCAGCGGCAGGCGGTGGCGCTATCCAAGACGGTGATGTTCGGCAAGCGCATCGCGATCCTAGACGAGCCGACCGCAGCGCTGGGCGTGCGTGAAAGCAAGATGGCGATGGACCTGGTCCGCTCGCTGAAGGACCACGGGCTGTCGGTCATCATGATTACCCACAACATGCAGCACGTCCTGAACTACTGCGACCGCGTGATGGTGCTGCGGCTCGGCCGTCTGGCTGCCGTCCGCGACGTGGCCGATGTCGACGGTGACACACTGGTCGGGCTGATCACCGGTGCGACCGAGGCGGACGCCAGGGGAGCGCAGGCATGAGCGCGCAGGACAGCAGCAGCGCGGTGTCGACACCGGGCGGCAGCACCGGCAACTGGGCGGTGCTCAAGCACGAGCTGATGCAGATCTGGCAGGTCATCGCCGCGCTGGTGGTGATCTACCTCGTGTTCTTCATCCTCTCGCCGCCGTTCCGCAGCTTCGATACGGTGCTGTCGATCTTCGGTCAGGCCTCAATCCTGGCGATTCTGGCCTGCGGAACGACGATCGTCCTGATCTCGGGCGGGCTGGATCTGTCGGTCGGTTCGATCTTCGCGGTGGTCGGTGTGGCGGTCGGGATCTTCCTGGCCGAGTACGAGCTGCCGGTCTGGCTTTGCGTGATCCTCGGCCTCGGCATCGGGGCGGGCTTGGGCGCGCTCAACGGCACGATACAGGTGCTGACCGGGGTGCCGGCCTTCATCGTGACGCTTGGCGGGCTCACCGCCTACAAGGGTGTGGCCGAGATCCTGGCCAGCGGACGTGACCTGTCGCGCTTTCCCGACGCGTTCCAGTTCCTCGGCTCTGGCTACCTGGTGCCGATGCTGATCATGTTCGGCGTCGCGCTGCTGACCGGCCTGTTCCTGACCAAGACCCGCCTCGGCAGCCGCGCCTTCGCCATCGGCGGCAATGAAGAGGTCGCGCGCCTCTCGGGGGTGCCGGTCGCGAAGAGCCGGATCTACTACTACATGCTCGGCGGCCTGCTGGCCGGGCTCGCGGCGATGGTCGAGGTCGCCAAGCTGAACTTCGCCATGCCCTCGCGTGGGCAGAGCTACGAGCTTTTCGCCATCGCGGCGGTGGTCATCGGCGGGACCAGCCTGTTCGGCGGCCGCGGCGGCGTCGGCAAGACGCTGATCGGCATGATGATCATGCAGACCATTACCGTGGGCCTGTCCTACATGGGCGTCGGCACCTCGTACCAGCGCATCGCCATCGGGATCATCATCATCGCCGCCGTCTACTGGGACGTCTGGCGGCGGCGAACGCGCTGAGAAACGGAATTCACAACCCCGCCGGGTAAAGGGCGGATCATCTAGGGAGGACTGCAACAATGGCATTCAAGGGGATCAAGCTGACGCTTGCCGCCGCGGGCATGGCAACGGCGATGGGCGGACTGGCGCAGGCGCAGGACATGCGTATCGCGTACACCGGCTTCTCGACCGACAACACGTTCTGGATCGGTGTGGCCGAGGCCGCCGCCGCCAAGGCGGGCGAGCTGGGTGTCGAGTTCATCGACATGACCGCCTCGTCGCCCGACAGCGCGGCGCAGAAGGATGCCGTGGACCGCGCCATCGACATGGGCGTGGACGGGATCATCATCGGCTCGGTCGACAACCGCGCCTTCGACGCCTCGCTCGACCAGGCGGCCGAGAAGGGTATCCCCGTGGTCGCCGTCGACACCGGCATCGACCACTCGCATATCTCCAGCCTCGTGCAGACCGACAACCTTGCCGCTGCGGGGATCGCGGGCGAGTACATCGTCGGCCAGATCGACGGCGGCTCGGTACTGATCCTGGGCGGCTCGGCGGGGCACCAGACCGGCAACGCGCGGCGGGATGGCGTGAAGACCGCCGCCGAGGCCGCGGGCCACGAGGTCATCTTCCAGATCTGCGACTGGCAGGATGCCTGCGCCTTCGAGACAACGACCAACTTCCTGCAGTCGAACCCGGACATCACGGCGATCTTCTCGGCTTGGGATCCGGGCGCGCTGGCCGCCGTGTCCGCCGCCAAGGCACTCGGCAAGCTGGACGAGCTGGTGATCGTCGGCTTCGACGGCAACCCGGCGAACCTCGTCGCGATCGAAGAGGGCGAGCAGGACGCGACCATCAAGCAGGACAACACCCGCATGGGTGCCGAGGCCGTGCAGAACCTGGTCAACATCATCAACGGCGAGGACGCGCCGGAGGTGGTGCCGATCGACGGCATCCTGATCACCGCCGACAACGTCGCCGAGTTCAAGTAAACCGAAACGGCCGGGCGACAGGTTCGCCCGGCCACCTAAATAGAAAGCCAGCACCATGAAAACGCTCGTGATAGACCGGGTCGGCCACGCCGAGTTCCGCCAGATCGAGGAGCAATCTCCCGGGCCGGGCGAGGTGCTGGTCGACGTCCACCATGTAGGGCTCTGCGGAACGGACCTGAACACGTTCTCCGGCCTTAACCCGCTGGTCGAGCTGCCCCGGATCCCGGGCCACGAGATTGGTGGCGTGATCGCCGCGACAGGCGAAGGCGTAGCGCCTTCGCTGACGGTCGGCAAACCGGTGATCGTCATTCCCTACACGACCTGCGGCACCTGCACGTCTTGCCGGGCGGGCCGGGTCAATGCCTGCCGGTACAATCGTACGCTGGGCGTCCAGCAGGACGGCGGCCTGCGCGACCAAATCGTGCTACCCGCCGACCGGCTGATCGTGAACGAGGCGCTGCCCGCAGCGCAGCTGGCGCTGGTCGAGCCGCTCTCGGTCGGCTTCCACGCAGTGGCGCGCGGCAGCGTCGCTGCCAAGGAACGGGTGCTGGTCCTGGGCGGAGGCATGATCGGCGTCGGCGCGATCCTCGGTGCCCTGGCGCGCGGCGCGACGGTTATCGTCAGCGAGGTCTCGGAAACCAAGCGCGAGCTGCTGCTGGCGCTCGGCGTCTCGGAGGTCATCAACCCGATGAGTGAAGACCTGCCCGCCGCCATCGAACGCCTGACGGACAGCGATGGCGCGGACGTGGTGATCGAGGCCGTGGGCCGCCCCGAGACCTTCCGCCAGTCCATCGACCTCGCCGCCTTCTCGGGGCGGGTGGTCTATATCGGATACGCCAAGGCCGAGGTCAGCTATGACACCTCGAAGTTCAACCTGAAGGAGCTGGACATCTTCGGCTCGCGTAATGCGACGCGCACCGATTTCGAAGCGGTGATCGCCTATCTGACCGCGCATCCGGATGTGGCTGAAAGACTGATCTCGAAGACCTTCGCCTGGGGCGAGGCCGAGGGTGCCTTCGACTACTGGACCGCAAACCGCGACGCGACCTTCAAGGTCATGATCGAATTCGACGAGGCAGGGGCATGAGCAAGCTGGACGACATCTACGGCCTGAACGGCCGCACGGCGCTGGTAACGGGCGGCGGCTCGGGGATCGGCAAGGCGATCGCGACCTGCCTTGCCCAAAGCGGGGCCAACGTCGTCATCGCTGGCCGTCGCAAGGACGTGCTGGACGAGGCCTCGGCCGAGATCGGCAAAGGCTGCAAGACCGCCGAGCTGGACATTACCGACCTCTCGTCGATCCCTCGCTTCGAAGAAGCGCTGGCCGAGCGTGTCGGCCCCATCGACCTGCTGGTGAACAATGCGGGCAACACGCTGAAGAAGCCGTTCGAGGACCAGTCCATCGGCGAGTTCGACCAGGTCTTCGACGTCCACGTGCGCGGCGCTCTGGAACTCAGCCGCCAGGTCATCCGCCGCCTGCTGGCCGAAGAGCGTGAGGGCTCGGTACAGTTCATCTCGTCAATGACGGCCTATATCGGCCAGCCGATGGTCTCGGGCTACACGATCTCGAAGACCGCCATCAATGGTGTGATCCGCGGGCTCGCGGCCGAGTTCGCCGCGCGCGGCATCCGCATCAATGGCGTGGCCCCCGGCTGGATCGACACCGACCTCTACCGCAAGGCCACCAAGGGCGACATTCCGCGCCAGCAGAAGATCCTTGGGCGGATCCCGATGAACCGCCTTGGCCAGCCCGAGGACATCGGCTGGGCCTGCGCCTTCCTGGCTTCACCGGCGGCGAACTATGTCAACGGCCAGGTGCTGCTGGTCGACGGTGGCGGCGCGACGGGCTTCTGAGATGGAGACCAGACCCGTTGGCCGGACCGATCTGCGCGTGACGGAATTGTCTTTTGGCTGCGCGAGCCTCGGAAACCTCTACACCCGTGTTGAAGACACTGACGCCCAGGCTGTGCTGGAGCGCGCCTGGCAACACGGCATCCGATATTTCGACACCGCCCCGCATTATGGTCGCGGCTTGTCCGAAGCGCGGTTGGGAGCCTTTCTCAAGGGGCGAAACCGCAGCGACTTCGTGGTCTCGACCAAGGTCGGGCGGCTGCTGTCACCGGGCGCGCAACTGGCCGAGGCTGACGGGTTCGTCGACCCGCTGCCCAACGACGTGCGCTACGACTACTCCGGCGACGGGATCGAAGCCGCATTCGAGCAGAGTTGCGAGCGGCTGGGCATCTCGACGGTTGATATCGTCTACGTCCACGACATCGGTGAGTACACGCATGGGCCCGAGGGAAACGCTCCGCACATGGAAGCGCTTCTGGGCAGTGGGCTGGAGCGTCTGCAAAAGCTGAAGCAGCAGGGCCGCATCCGCGCCTTCGGGCTGGGCATCAACGAAACCGCCGTCTGCGTCGAGGTGATGAAACATGCCTCTCTCGATGTGATCCTGCTGGCCGGGCGGCTCTCGCTTCTGGACCGCGCGTCTGAAACCGAATTCCTGCCGCTCTGCGCCGAAGCGGGCACCAGCCTAGTCCTGGGCGGTGTGTTCAACTCGGGGATTCTCGCGACGGGCGCGGTCGACGGGGCGACCTACGATTACGCGCCCGCCTCGGACGAGATACTCGACCGGGTGCGCCGGATGCAGGCGCAGGCCGAAGCCGAGGGGATCCCGCTCGCCACCGCCGCGCTGCAGTTCGGCAAGGGGTTCGCGCAGGTCGCCTCGATCCTGATCGGCACCGGCAAATCGCGCTCGCTTGACCGCAACGCGGCGGCGTTCGCGGCACCGGTGGACCGAGGCGCGATCGAACGCATCGCCGCGGCGGGCTGAGGTCAGAGACCCGCCAGTTCCTCGATCACGCCGACGACGGCCGTGACCTTGGCCGGGTTCAGCGCGTCGGGGTGCGGGTCGGCGAAGCGCTGCGCGTCATTGTCGAAATAGCAGCCCGAGGCCTTGGCGAAGGCCTCGGAGGTTGCCGCGCGGACCACCACGTCCGCGCCGATCCCGATATCCGAGCCCGCGACGCCGAAGCCTTACTTCACCATCTTGGTCGCCAGCAAAGAGCCGGGATTGACCGCGATCATGACCGGCCCCTTGCCGGCGCCCATCTGCTGCGACCACATGGTCAGCGCCAGCTTGCTCTGGGCATAGGCTTCCATGTCCGAGACGCGCCTGCGCCCGGCCAGCGCCGCGAGATCCACGGTGCCCTGCGCCGCAGAGGACAGGTTCACCACCCGGCTTCCGTCGCCCAGCAGCGGCAGCAGCAGGTGCGTCAGAAGGTAAGGGGCGACCGTGTTGACCACAAAGCGCAGGTCCTGGCCGTTCTCGGCAATGGGCTGGGGGATGCGATAGACGCCTGCATTGTTGATCAGGACATCCAAGTTCGCGTGATTCGCCCGAACGGCTTTCGCCAGGGCGCGGACGTCCTCCAGTCGGGACAGATCGGCGGCAAAGGTCTCGACCGCTGCCGCACTGCGCGCGGCTACCGCCCGTTCAGCGCTCGCCAGCTTGTCCGGGTTGCGCCCGTGCAACAACAGGTGGTGGCTGTCCGCGGCCAGCAGCTTGGCGGGTTCCAGACCGATGCCGTCCGTCGCGCCTGTGATGAGGATGGTCTTCGCCATCATGGTTCATTTCAATTTTCGTCCGCGCGTTCGCCCTCAGCTGCGTCAGGCGAGGTCGTCCTTCCCCTCGATCAGGAAATGGAAGCTCTCGGACCCGGCAGCGTGGGCCTTCAGGTGAGGAACGTAGTCAGGATCGTTCATGAACGCGACAGCGGCATCGCGCGAGGGCCACTCGATCACGATGCGCAACGCGGCATTGGTCTCCACGCGCTCCAGTTGTTCGTGCGTGGCCGTCCGCGCCAGGTATTTGCCGCCATGCTGTCCTTCCCCCCTTAAAACTGGGCCGTTACATTGGCAGCGAGAGGGGGATTGGGCATGGCCAGGAAGCGTCACTCAGACGAAGACGTACGGAAACTACTGCGTGAGATCGAATTGAAGCTGTCTGCTGGGGGCGATGTGGCCTCGGCCTGCTGCAGTTACGGGATCAGCGATGCGACGTACCACAGTTCGCGGAAACGTTTCGGCGGGATGGGACGCGCGCAGTTGTCAGAGCTGACGAGCCTGGAGAAGGAGAACGCCCGGCTGAAGAAGATCGTGGCGGACCTCGAACTCGGCAAGCTCACTCTTAAGGACAGCCTCAACCACCTAAAGCCCCGGGCCTGACCACAGAGGAGCTTCGTCAGGCCGTCATTCACACACGCCAGTAGCTCGCGACGTCCGAGCGACGGACATGCCGGGTGATCGGCCTGGCGCGGAGATCCCTGCGATACCGCCCGGCGGAGAGAGACGACGATGCGCTAGCGCAAGCGACTCTATCACAAGGACAGCTCGATCGTCCGCCTTAGGCCCACACATCCGAACCATGTCTGGGCCATCGACGTCATGCACGACAAGCTCAGCAATGGCCGTCGCAACAAGATGCTCACGGTGCTGGACGAGTTCACGCGACAGGCACTGGCGGTGACAGCACGCACCATGATAGGAGCCGAGGACGTTCTCGAAGCGCTCTTTCCACTCATCCTGAG
The DNA here is from genome assembly GCF_054457455.1 of Halovulum sp. GXIMD14794. Taxonomy (NCBI): domain Bacteria; kingdom Pseudomonadati; phylum Pseudomonadota; class Alphaproteobacteria; order Rhodobacterales; family Paracoccaceae; genus Halovulum; species Halovulum sp. GXIMD14794. The sequence continues at coordinate 126,599 of NZ_JBTLNF010000009.1, forward strand.
GCGCGGCACCCCAGAGTGCATCCGGTCAGATAACGGACCTGAATTCGCCGCCGAAGCAATGGAGGACTGGCCTCGACGCGTTGGCATCTTGCCGATACCCATCTACCCGGGGTCGCCCTGGGAGAACGGATACAACGAGCGGTTCAATGGCACACTGCGCCGGGAAGTTCTCAATGCGGAGCGGTTCACGACAACGAAGCAGGCACAGATCGCCATCGATCACTGGCTCAGGCAGTATAACCAAACCCGACCCCATCAAGCGCTCGATATGCGTCCGCCGGTCTCGGATACCTTATTGGAGAAACCCCTGATCAGTGGCCCGGAGACAGGGGCTAGACACAGACTGGCTGACTTTTGCTCCGCCCCGTGGCCGGATTTTGCTCCGCCGTTGACACCCATTCCGCGCTCGGGAACTTGACGCCGAGCGCCTTTGCGGCCCAACTAAAACCAGCCCGAAAGGTCGCATGAGGCCCGGACCAGAGACGGGGTGAAGTCCAGCCCACGATGCACTAACAATCAAACCGGACCACCCGATGGGGGCAGCGCACTGGCACTTGGTGGCTGCTGCAGAAGAAGCGGGCGCGGCAGATGTTGGATGGGACTGCAAATGACAAAGAGACTAGCCCTTGATTTCGGTGTGTAGTCCGAGAAGGATTTGACCACGATGGCCGAGCAGTTTGAAAATGGTGCCAACGACACAAGCCACCCTCTGGAAGAGGATGGGTTGCCCCTGCGGTGTGTCTGGCCCGAGTTGCCGGGCCACGAGGAATGGACACCGTTTCTAGATGCCCACAAAGATGGAAACTGGCATTCGAATTTCGGGCCGATTTGCCGCGAGTTCGAAACGACGCTCTTTCAGGAATATGGCCAGCCCGGAGAAGTCGTCGTGTCCGCCTCAAGCGCGACCGCTGGTCTCACCGCTTGCCTCGTTGCGAGACGCCTTCGCGGAAAGGTCCTCTGTCCAGCCTTCACGTTTCAGGCCAGTGCCTGTGCGATCCTCGCGGCTGGTTGCGAACCCGTTATTGTCGACGTCGAGGCGGATACCGGGCTCGTATCGCCGGAAAGACTGGCGGATGCGCTTCGTGTGACGCAAGCCCGCGCCGCCTTGCTGGTGGCGCCCTACGGCATTAGGTGCAACTTCTCGGAACACGCCGAAGTCTGCGCAGCGGCTGGTGCCTATCTGATCATAGACAACGCCGCAGGCCTTGGAATTGACCGAGCGTCCGCAAAAACTCCGGTCGTCGCCGAGCATGTCGCCGAGGTGTTTTCGCTTCACGCCACGAAACCGTTTGGTATTGGCGAGGGCGGCGCGGTATTCGCCGCTGCTCGGATGGAAACTGCGCTGCGTTCGGCGATGAACTTTGGTCTGGCGTCACACACGGCCGATGGCACGTCCGCGAAACCGTTCTGGGGCATCAACGGAAAATTGTCCGAGGTCGGTGCGGCCATCGGGCTTGCCGTGGCACGGACGATGCCGCAGCGGGTTCGGGCACGACAAACGATGGCGCGCGAATGGATCGACACGTTCGCGGAATTGCCGGACATCGTTTTCTGCCGCGATCCGTCTCTGTCCCCCTGGCAGGTATTTCCCATCATCCTGTCGTCCGAACGCATGGTCACCGAATTCCAGTCGCAGATGCTCGCCCGTGGGGTGGACCTGCGGCGCTACTACTTTCCCAGCCTTGGCGCGTGCCGCGGTATGGAATCCGTATCAGATTGCCCGAACGCTCAGGCTTTGTCGCAACGTGCCATCGTGCTGCCGGTCCGATCTTTCATGACGCAAGAGCGACGGCATGATCTGTATTCTGCGACCCTGACGAGTCTGAAGGCAACACACGCAACAGGGTCGAAGCGATGTCATGTGGTTTGAACGCTGATTTCCTTTCCGGTCAGGAACTTGCGGATTTCGGCGTAGAAGACGCCGAGATCCGGAACATCCTGATCCACCGGACCGCCGTGATCGTCGATTTCGCGCGGATCGAGATGGGGCGGAATGTGCGCATCGATCCCTTTGCAGTGATCACCTGCGCCGGGCTAAAGATCGGCAGTCATGTCCACATCGGTTCGGGATGTGCGCTTTCCGGTTCAGGGTGTGTCTCGATCGGCGACTTCAGCGGGCTGTCGCCTCGCTGCCTCGTATTCTCGTCTACCGATGACTACTCGGGCGAAAGCCTGACCAATCCGACCGTTCCGGCGCATCTTAAGGATGTGACAACGGCGGACGTGACACTGGGACGGCATGTCATCGTCGGAGCAGGCACGATCATCCTGCCCGGTGTGACCATCGGCGACGGCGCCTGCATCGGAGCCGCATCGCTGGTCAAAGGAGATCTGGACGAATGGTCGATCTATGCGGGTACGCCGGTTCGGCGCTTCGCTGACCGCTCCAGAAAATGCGCCACTATGGAAAATTTACTTTGACCGAGCAATGATACCTTTCGAACCGCAGCCTCACGAATTCCAAAATGCAAACTGAAAATAACAAGGAGTACGTCGTCTATGCGCCCAGGTACGATCCTGAGAGTGGCGGAAGCATCGTTCTGCATCTTCTTGTGCATACGTTGAACCAATTGGGTTACAGGGCCTATTTGTGGCATTGGGATCGTCTCTCTAGAAAGCCGCTACTTCAGAAAGTTCGAGATGCAGCGATAGCACCTGGATTATGGTTGCGCGGCAGGGACAAGACAAATCACACTTGGAACACTCCGATTGCAGCCCCACGAATATTTGATTTTGATCCAATCGTGATATATCCGGAATCTATAGAGGGGAATCCGCTAAGATCTAGAAATGTCGTGAGGTGGCTTCTTTTTCAGCCTACTGCAAGAGCCGCTGAGACCTTTGCAAAAGACGAGATGTTCTTTTGCGCTAATCCGATGTTCGACCGCTTGGAACTGACTGGTGGCGCGCAGCCGTTGTTTGTCTGGACCCGAGACCCGGTCTATAGGAACGAAAATGCACCGACGCGCTCCGGCGCCTGCTACATCGTCCGAAAAGGTGGGGACAAACCAAGGCTTCCGGAGACGTCGGGAGGGAAGAAGATCGACGGCCTGAACCACCGAGAAGTCGCTCGCATCTTCAACGAGTCCGAGGTTTTCTACTCGTATGACGAGGCAACATTCTATTCGGTTTATGCGGCCCTGTGCGGCTGCGTGAGCGTCGTGGTTCCCGGTCAATATTCATCACGTGAGGAATGGATTAAAGCATTACCCCTCGCGAAATTCGGTGTCGCCTACGGGATTGACGACATCGCGCACGCCAAATCGACGATGCACCTAGTCGAAGGCCTTCTGAGAGAAGAGGAAGAAAAAGGTGTCGAAAGCGTTCGCCAGTTTGCCGAGATGACCCAGCGGGTCTTTGGGGCAGAAGGCTGAACTTCTTATTCCGCAAGAAATGGTCGCGTGCTCTAGGGGGATTTGAGAGCTTTTGAAAAGTGTTCTGATCTGGGGCCACGCGGATTTCGGAAAACCGAGGGTCCGGATTGCCGAAGCGGGGTTGCGCGCCGCGGGTGTGTCGGTCGAGCGCATAGTTGCTTCCGTCTGGGAGGGCATCGAGGACAAAACCGCGCTCTCCGGGCCGGGGGCCAGGCTGCGTCTGGTCGGTCGGATACTGCTGTCCTATCCGCGCCTCGTGTGGCGTTTTCTGAGAAGCGAAAGGCCCGACGCCGTTCTGGTCTGCTACCCGGGGCATCTCGACGTGATGGTTCTCTGGCCCTTTGCGCGGCTGCGGCGCGTTCCGGTTGTCTGGGACGTGTTCATTTCGGCCTACGACACGATTGTCGAGGATCGCGAGCTGGTGTCCCGCGAAAGCCTGGCTGCCCGCGTCATCCGGTGGGGTGAGCGCCGCGCCATGAAGTGCGCCACTCGCGTGCTGATGGATACGCCAAGCCACGCGCGCTATCTGGTTGACGAATTCGATCTCGCCCCGGAGCGGGTGGGGTGGTTCCCTGTTGGGGTAGAAACCGACAGGTTTCCGCCCGTGGCGCCCCGTGTTTACACGCCGCACGACCCGGTCCGGGTCCTGTTTTATGGCCAGTTCATTCCCCTGCACGGCATCGAGACGATCATCCGGGCCGCGGCCCTGCCCTCGGCCGCCGGGATGCATTTCACCCTGATCGGACGCGGCCAGACCGAGGCGCGTGTCCGGGCGCTGATTGACCACTTGTCCCTGACCAACGTAACCTGGTTGCCTTGGGTCGACTATTCCGAGCTGGTCGGGCACATCCACGACGCGGACGTCTGCCTGGGCATTTTCGGCGACACGGCGAAGGCGGGCCGGGTCATACCTAACAAGGTCTACCAGATCCTTTCATCCGGCATGCCTCTGGTGACGCGCGACTCAACGGATCTCGAAACGCTTCTGGGCGCGCAGCCGGAAGCGGTGCGGACCGTCACGCCCGCGTCGCCCGAAGCATTGGTGGCCGCCATTAGCGGTCTGGTGTCCGATGTTGCCGGGAAGCCATTGCCGTTTCATGCCGAGGCGGCCGAACCGCTGTCGGTCATGTCCGTGGGCCGAAGTTTGGCGGCTGAAATTTTTTAGTGCCGTGATTTGGAGGCGGCACAGAATGATGACGGTGCCTAGATACGACGGGCAATCGCGTTGATTGCAAAACACGGCGTTCCCCAGCCTTTTCCAATGCAAGGGGCATGCCTGTCACTTATCGAGTTTCGAGAAATCGAAGTAGCCCTGCGTCAATTCGGTGACTTTTTGCAACCCCGAGAACCTGACTGTATCTTTGCCCCATAGTAATGATGCTTTCAGATACGGCATTCCCATTTCAATCAGCCGTTCGTAATCATGCACAGAACGGTTGAAATAGTTGATGCTGAACGGCACTCGGCGGTCCCCTAAGGCACGCAGGCGTAAAATCCGAATTGAGCTGGGAAATCTCGCAAAGGGGATGTACGTCTCGAAGGCGAAGTGTTGTTTCGAAAAATGCCGCGTCAGGTGCGTTTCATACCTGCGAATGACTTCGTCTTTGTCGGAAATATCTTCGACGCTCGCCCAGAAATCGTCCCAGGCGCTGGATCTGATCACGCGGGACTTGAACGCGATGAAATAGCTCTGAATATGCGTGGCGTGCCGCCGCGAGGCCACCATTCCCCAGAAATCGCAGGGGCGGCCGCCCATCTCGTCGAAAATCGGTTCCAGCGGATAGAGCGGCCCCACAACGCTGGAATTGGTCAGGAGAACCTCGTCCCAGTCGTTCATGTTGTAGTGCGATAACGCATCGCGCCAGCCGGCAAAGTCCCAGCCGATGTTGTCGCGCAGGAGAACCCGGTCGCAAAGGGTTTCGGCCTGCTCGAGCGCCGCGGCATTCATCGGCGAGTTGGAGATCAGAACCAGTTTCCTCGACAGGGGTCTGAGCGCTTCGAGATGGAGCCTGACATGCGGCGGAAACCCGCCGTCCGGATCGAACTGCACCAGCAGTGTGAGCCGCGCGTCGTTCGAACGTTGAGGATGGCTTTCAGACATTGCCTACGGCCTTTCCGTTGTCACCAAGAAGGAACGCGATCAGGAATATAACTGCAGCACGTGCGGTCCAGGCGAGCCCCGCTATCAATAGCGCGGCCGTGGCCGGTACGCCGGACCCCAAGAGGGCGAAGCCCAGGATCATGGTGATGCATCCGACCGCGTTTGCGAGGACGCAGCTCCAGTATTGGCCCCGGACAACAAGCAACTGCAGATAACCCATGGGAAGTATGGCGAGGCCAGCGACAAACACTGCAGCTCCGAGAAGATGGCCGGCGGCCGAGAAACTGGGACCGAAAACGAACTGAATAAGCGTCGGGCCGGCATACGCCAACACGCCGGCCAGCGTCGTGAACAATCCCAGGGATAAAAGCGCAACGAAAGGTCCGTAAATTGCCACGCGACTGTCGCCTTGCGCGTCCGACTTAATCAGTGTCGGTACGGCTGCTGCTAGGAATGCCTCGACGCTCATTGAGACGAGAGTGGCCATCTGTATTGCCAAGCCGAGTTGCCCGAGTTGGGAGAAGTCTTCTGATTGCGCCTTGAAGTGAAGAATGGGTCCGCTGACTATATAGATGTTACTGGCCACCAGACCGGCCATGGGCAGGCTCCGTCTGAAAACCTCCAGGGCAATCGCGCGGTCGGGAATGTACGGGGCTAGCCCGTAGTGCTTGGCCAGCCGCCTGAGCGCGACGAATGCCTCAGCGCACCAAGTTGCGGTGTAGAGCAGCAAGAGCGTAATCACGTCGAAGCCGAGCAGGACCAGCACGGTTCCGGATGCGAGTTCGAATACGCGGAACGCCATCACGTACGGCATGTTGCGCCTGACATCTTCCCGCGCCAGGTAGACACTCCTAACAAGCTGAGCGAGCCCCCTGCCCAGGATTGCCGGTGTGATAAACAACAAAGCGACGCGGGACTCTTGATCCGCGACGGTCAGGAGACTCCAAACGATCACCGCCGGAACGCCGACGAGCAAAGTAGCAATTCGAAATGCAAGTGCTCCGCGGGTGAGCTTGTCGCCAGCGGCTTGGCCAGATCCGTATGCGTAGTGCACCACGCTTTCCAGACCGAAGGAGAAAACGCTAAGGGCAAATACCGACACGGTCGTTGCGTATGTCCAGATGCCGTATCCATCGGGCCCCAAAAACCGCGTAATGACAAAGACATAGGCAAATCTGCACAGCATTTCGACCCAATTGGAACTGGCAAGCAGTGTTCCGTTTACAAGTATGGATCTTATGCCGTTGCCCAGACGCATTCGTTCATACGAAATGGATTGGGGAGCAGTGAGAGGGACCTATCGGGACACAAGGCACCCAAGAGCGGGATGATTGTCGTTGCATGTCATCTGCCTAGCGTAGTCGCGATCGGATGTCTCATGCCTTTTGATGGCGTGTATGGCGAACGAAGATCAATGTCGCGAATGGGCCGCAATAATAACGGCCGCTGCAATATCATACCAGATTGGCAAAGCACCGAATCCAGTTCGTGTAGCCGACAGCCACTGGTCTATGATATCGGTGAATCCATCCAACTTCGGAGGCTGGATCGGTGACGACTGCCGATACCCGGGTGGGATCGAAAACGCCAAGATCTTGCGAACGCTGTCACGAGATATCCCGAAATGCCGGGCCGCTTCTCGCTGGCTCATGGCTTCGGCACAGGCCAGACGAACCTTGCGATACAAATCCACGGTGAAGATCCTCCCGCCCTCCCTCCGTCAAAAAACGAAGGGCAAGGGTGGACAACTTTTCGCCGCCCGCAGCAGGCTCATCCCGCCGCCACCGTGGCCGACTTTCTCACCGCCGTTCTCAGCCCCAGTGGACATTCCGGAAGAAGACCGTTTTCGCGTCTTCCCAGAAGGCGGGCCATACCTCGGTAAACAACACGTTTAGGTGATCACGTCCCTGACCCTAGAACCGCAGTATTGCCTAGACGTGGCCGGGTCTTGGTATTCGCTCCGCGAAGTCAAAGGTGGCGACGTTCTACAGGCGGTTTCCAAAGTTCTGGCTGAACCGATGGACGCCCAGACAATCTGCGGAGGCTGACTTAATCACGCTGCAAGAGCCAGAGACTGAAACCGAATGCCGGGAAGTCGTGGCCGAGTTGCTGAAATGGTGCCTGTCCAATCAATTGCATACCCAGAGGTCGCGGGGCGTGATGGAACGTGAACTCTTCCTGATCCGCCAAGCGGCGGGCGAATATCGACGCGGTGAGTGGAGCGAAACTTCATGGCAGATGGTGCAACTGGTATCGGAGGAAATCAGCAACGTCCCATCGCGGTAAATGACGACGAACTAGAGGCGATGAGCGATAGGGCGGACGCCCTGTTATCGCAGAAGTGCAAGCTAGTGGCCGCAGGTGTAGAAGTCGGCATCCTCTTAGACTTGCAAGCCATGACCGCAGCCGTAGGGCGGGACCATCCCTTCACGGACTTTGCGAAGGACCATTTCCGCTTCTGTCTGCTGGTCTGTGACATGCGTATGCTGATTGCCAACGCCAGTTGCGATCGTACATATGGGTATATTCGGCGACGTGCCCCCAAGTTGATGTGGCTTACCTGAGAATACAGTGGCAGGCCGATACTTATTGGGGTTTAGTGTCGGCTGTGGGACTCCGTGTCCACATATGAGGCTCCAGCATTCGAAAGAGCTTTTTTATTCCGTAAGGCAATCTCCGAAATCGGAAGCCTATGTTCGACCTGCTTAAGCTGGTCGTGGGCGCGTACTTTGGGAAGGCCTTCGTGGATTGCCTGACCCAATGGCTTGGCCTTGATCCTCTTCAAGCGTTCCTGCTCGGGTGCGTTGTAAGCAAATTCGTTTAACTTGTGCTCGGCCATCTGGTTCCCAGCGATCGCGACTGAGACCTTCTAAATACGGCTAAGCCCTAGACCTTAATATATACGCGATTCAGAAGGTAGGGGAGGTGACTCGTGCGGTACGCGCTTACCAATAGCTTGCACAGCAAAAAGAAGGAGGCCAATTTGGCCCCATCTTCGTCCTAAGTCTTTGATTTCTATGGTGCCGGTCGAGGGACTCGAACCCCCGACCCCCTGATTACAAATCAGACGCTCTACCAGCTGAGCTAGACCGGCACGGTCCCGCGCTGAATAACGAGAAGGGGGCCGATGGGCAAGGGGCACGGGGGGCTCCTACAAAAACCTTCGGATTTGGTCGGGATTTAATCTTGACGAATTTAGTCAGATCACGCATCCCTGCGCCAACGGAAACGCAAACCAAGGGAGTCACTCGTGACCCGTACCGGTATTGCCGCCCTGCTGGCGGCTTCGACGATCCTGACCGCGACGCAAGCTGCCGCCGAGGGTGAGCTGAACATCTATTCGTCGCGCCACTACGACGCCGACGACCAGCTCTACGCGTCCTTCGAAGAGCAGACCGGGATCACGGTCAACCGGATCGAGGCTGACGCGGACGAACTGATCGCCCGCCTTCAGGCCGAGGGGAAGAACTCGCCGGCCGATGTGTTCCTGACCGTGGACGCGGGGCGGATCTGGCGCGCCGACGAGGCTGGGCTGTTGCAGCCGGTCGAGTCGGAATACCTGGAGAACCGCATCCCGGCCTATCTCCAGCACCCCGAGAACCACTGGTTCGGCTTCTCGCAGCGCGCGCGAATCATCTTCTATGACCGCGAAGACGTGGCGAACCCGCCGCAGACCTATGCCGACCTGGCGGATGACCAGTACGAAGGCCAGGTCTGCATCCGGTCCTCGTCGAACATCTACAACCAGTCGCTCTTGGGCGCGATCATAGAGCACGAGGGCGAGGAGGTCGCGAAAACCTGGGCTGCCGGCGTGGTCGAGAACTTCGCTCGCGATCCGCAGGGCGGCGATACCGACCAGCTGCGGGGCATCGTCTCCGGCGAGTGCGACATCGTTGTTGCCAACACCTACTACTTCCTGCGCGCTCTGGCGGGCGGTGTGGATGGCGTTTCGGACGATATTGAGCGCATTGGTTGGGTATTCCCGAACCAGTCGACCACCGGCGCGCACGTGAACGTCGCTGCCGCAGGCGTGACCGCCCATGCCCCGAACAAAGACAACGCAGTGAAGTTCCTGGAGTACCTGGCGACCGACGAGGCGCAGGCGTTCTTCGCGAACCAGAACAACGAATACGCGGCCGTTCCGGGTATCGCGCTGGCCGAAGTCCCGGCACGGCTGGGCCTGTTCCGGCAGGACGATCTGAACCTCTCGGCGCTGGGCGAGAACCAGCCCAAAGCGCAGCAGATCTTCAACGAGATCGGCTGGCCGTAAGGCAGGGTAGAAGTTTCGGCCGGGGTTGAGGGACCTCCCCGGTCGACGTTTGCGGGCGCGCCTTCGGGGGCGCCCGCATGCGTTCAAGGCGACGTGCTCAGGTATCCAGCCGGTACTTCATGAAGCGCGCGCCGGCGTGATCGACCTCGCCCACGATGCGGGCGCCCATCCGTGCAAATGCGCCCAAGCGGCTGCGCGAGGGTGGCAGCAGGAAGGTGACGAACGGGATCCGGGGATCCTGACGTGCAAACTCAAGCGCCTGCGCCGTGATCCTCAGACCCAGCCCAAAGCGGTCCGGGCGCAGGACCAGACCGAAGTCCCATTCGTCGCCCTCTTTCTGGAAGCCGCCCCAGCCGGCGTAGTCGCCTGCGGCAAGAATGGCCCAGTGGCCCAGACCGTCGCGGCTCCAGCAGGCCTCTTTCGCGGCGACGAACTGTACTACGGTGTCGAGATCCCACGTGCCCGTCAGCAGAGGCATGTGCTCAGCGACGCGCGGATCGGTCATGTGCGCGAGGATTCTCTCGGGCGCGATCTCGGGCAGGCGGGCAAAGGTGATCTGCGGTGCGGGCATCACGGGTTCCGTTGACGGTCGAGACCGCGCCGGGGTCAAAGCCCGTGGCTGCGGTCGTAGGCGTTGGGTGCGGGGAAAGGGTAGCCCTCCAGCCGTTCGGCGGGCGGAGTGAACACCTCGATCTGCAGGGGATGGCACGCGGCCGTGTCCGAGGAGTGCTCGGCCCCGCAGTCGCCGCCGGGGCAGGCGGAGAGGCCCACCAGCAAGTCGATCTCGGCGAAGAACTCCAGGTAATCGCCTGGACGCACCGGGCTCGCCTTCATGAAATACTGGTGCGTGTCGGCGGTGAAGCCGGTGCACATGAAGACGTTGAGAACGTCATGTACCAGCGGCTCGACCTCGGCCGTGGGCCGCCTGGTGTACTGCGCCAGCGCGCGGGTCAGGTTCGAGTGGCAGCAATGGTGGTAGTCGCCGCCCTTCAGCAGCCGATTGGTGTAGGGATCGCAGCGCGTGCCGATAACGTCATGGACCGAGCCGCCGAACGCGTCGAACCCGTACCAATCGAGCGTGTCCCCGGTGATCGTCGCCATCGGCCGCATCGCGGGGAAGCTCGACCACATCCGGTCGCCTGTCGAGAGGTGTGTCCCGTGCAGCGCCCGCGTCTTGCCCGAATAGAACCGTTCGGTCAGATCGTGCGCGTTCCACAGGTTCAGATCGCCCACCTGCGGCCCCTCGATCGAGACGATTCGGAAGAAGCTGCCCTTCGGCACCGGAACGCAGGCGGCGGCGCGCGGCGGGATGACGTGAACATCGGCAGGCATCGCCTCGGCCCGGAGCGCGTTCATCGCACCCAGGTCCGGCGCGGGCAGCGTGTCCACCGGGTAGCAGATCACAGGCTGCACGGCGCGGCGCGCCTCCGCATCCTCGGGGGCGGGGTGCTGGGGGTGGGTCGGTTTCACCAGGTGATCCTTCCGGCGTCAGAGTTGCAGGTGGATATGGTCGTCATGCCGCGCCGCCCGGCAACCCTGAAAGCGAAGTTTATCCCCGTCCACCCCAAGCGAGGTTTTCAGGTGAGGTTCGACAAAGACCTTGTCGACGCGCGGGTCCTGCGTCAGCCATCGCAGGGCAAACGCTGTGCGCTCAGGCTCAAGATCCAGGTCACGCCAGAGCGGCTGCGCTGGTTCCAGGTCCCAGCGCATCGTCGGCCACGCGTCGGGGCAGTCGGTCGGGCCGTCCTCGAAGGCGAAATAGCCGATGGGCGAGGGCGTTGCCCCGGCGACATAGCCCTTGTCATCGCGGTAGTAGAACGCGATGTCCGCCTTGCGCCCGTCGTCATGCGACAGATGCGGCAGTAACGGGAAGCCGTTGCCGAAGGGGAAGCCGCCGTCCAGCATCAACGTCTCTGTGCCCGGAAAGGTCGCTTCGGTGTCTTCGGCCAGATCAAGCAGAACCACGTGCAACTCAGGCGTTACGTAGGTTCGGTTCAGCGCGCAGTAGAACCAGGATTGTACCTGTAGCGGCCCACTGGCCCAGCAGGTTATAGCGACCCGGCCCAGCATCGGTGCAACGAACAGTGCGGCAACCGACAGTCCGGCATAAAGCGCAATGAATGCGAGAAGGGGACGCGGGAACAGTCTCGCAGCCAGCCAGGCGACCCCTCCCAACTGGGTCAGCACGGTCAGGAAGACGGCGACGGCCAGGTTTACCCCGATCCGCGCCGCCCTCATGCTCATACCGAGGTGCTTGCCGCCATCGCGGCGGAGCTGCGGCCGACAGCGTGTCGGGCCAGCGTGCGGCAGAGGATCACAACCGGCACCAGGCCAAAGGCGACGATGACTAGCGAGGGCAGGGCGGCTTCCTGCAGGCGCTCGTCGGCGGCGAGACGGTAAGCCTGCACCGCCAGCGTGTCGAAGTTGAAGGGCCGCAGGATCAGCGTCGCGGGCAGTTCCTTCATCACGTCGACGAAGACGATCAGCAGGCCGGTGACGAGCGAGGTTTTCATCAGCGGCAGGTGGACGCGGCGCACCAGCCCGCCGGGGGTCAGACCCAGCGTGCGGGCGACCGCATCGATATTCGGATTGACGGTTGTGATCCCGGTGTCGAAGGCCGACAGCGCGGCGGCCATGAACCGCACCATGAAGGCCAGAACCATGACCCAGATCGAGCCGGTCAGCAGAAGGCCGGTCGAGACATTGAAAGTCTCGCGCATCCATGCGTCCAGCGTGTTGTCGAACGCGGCAAAAGGCACCATCAGGCCGACCGCGATCACGCCGCCGGGTACCGCGTAGCCGAGCCCCGCAATCAGCGTCATCGCCCGGTTCAGCCTTGTGCGCCGCAGCCGTGCGCGGGTGCCGATCAGCACTGCGGCCCCCATCGTCACCACGGCCGCGACCGAGGCGACCAGCAGCGAGTTGCGGATGAAGCCCATGTAGCGCTCGGAGAACAGGGACTGGTTCGCGCCGATCGCCATCTCGGCCAGGATCACCAGCGGCAGGACGAAGCCGAAGATCACGGGCAGCGCGCAGGCCAACGTCGCGCCCCATGCTGCGGCGCCGCGGAGGTCCTGCGGGGTCATCAGCGCGCCCGCGCGCGGCGGGTAACGCTTGGCCGCACCGCGCTGGACCCGCTCCAGCGTCGCCAGGAACAGCGCAGCGCCCAGCAGGCAAAGCGCGAGTTGAGCGGCGGCTGTGCGATCCCCGAAGGCGAACCAGGCCTGGTAGATGCCGGTCGCGAAGGTCTGCACGCTGAAATAGGCCACGGTGCCGAAATCGGCGATTGTCTCCATCACCGTCAGCAACACGCCGCCCGCAATGGCGGGGCGTGCCATCGGAAGGCTGACGCGGAAGAACGCACTCCAAGGACCGTGGCCCAGTACGCGCGCGGCCAGGTAGCCGCCGAAGCTTTGTTGCAGGAAGGCGGCGCGGGCCAGCAGGTAGACGTAAGGATAAAGCACCAGCGTAAGCATCAGCGCGGCCCCGCCCAGCGAGCGGATCTCGGGGAACCAGTAGTCGCGCGGACCCCAGCCGGTCACCGCGCGCAGCCAGGTCTGCACCGCGCCGGGATGGTCCAGCAGGTTGGTGTAGGCATAGGCCAGCACGTAGGCCGGGAAGGCCAGCGGCAGGGCCAGCAGCACCTCGAGCACACGCGCGCCGGGGAAGCGGCAGGTCGTGACCAGCCAGGCGGTGCCGGTGCCGATCACGCAGGTGCCCGCGCTGACCATCGCGACCAGCGCCAATGTCGTCAGCGTGAAGCGCGGCAGCACCGTGTCCGCCAGCGACCGCCAGGCGTCCAGGGTGCCCGTCGCCGCGGCGATCGCCACCGCCACCACGGGCAGCAGGCAGAGACCGGCGGCAAGCCAGGCTAGAAAGGTCAGCAGGCGGTCGTTCATTGCTCCTCCACGGCCACCCCGGCCCTATAGCGGAACCGGGGGGCGGTGGGAAACCCGGGCTGACTGCCGCAGGCCGATCAGAGCGGCCACCACTCCACGCCGGCCGGGGCGATCTCGCGTCCCTGCCATGTCACCGGGTTTGCGGCATAGTTGAAAGCGAAGCGGTGCGTGGTGGTGTCGCGCAGTCGCAGGCCCTCGGGGACGTCCTCGGTGGGTACGCCAATCTGCTCGCAGAGCGCACGGACCATCTGCCCCAGAGCAGCCTCGTCCGGCCAGCCGGCGAGGTAGCGTAGTTTGCCTGCCGCGACCATCGCCGGACGTCCGTCGGCTGTGGCCTGCACCACCGAGGCGGGCCCGTCGAGATGTTCGAACCAGTGGGCGAACGCGCCGCCGCCCGCTAGCGGGACCTGCGAGCCCGGAGGCAGGCTCTCGACCCGGTCCACGACCACGTCCAGCCCCGGCAGGGCAGGCGGAAGCGGAACGGGAATCGAGAACTCCCGGGTCTTGGAGTTCGTGCGCGGCCCGGCGACGACGGTCGTCTGCGCTGCGGCTATGGCGTCGCGCAGAGCCTCGGACAGGGTCATCAGCCCCGGCACAAATACCAGCTTCCAGCGCGAGAGGTCGGCGGTATCCGGCGGAATGATGTCCACCGACAGCCCTGCCTTGCGCAGCCCGCGGTAGAAGGCAAGCGCCAGTCGGAAGTAGTCGAAATCCGCACCTTGGGGCTGGGTGTCCCATGCCCAGGCCGACTGGTAGTCAAAGACCAGTGCCACCGGCGCGCGCCCGGGATCGACCTCGGGCATGGCGGCGAGTTCCTCGGCCACCTGCGCTGCCTCGGCCAGTGCGGGGGCAGGGGCGCTGTCGGGGCGGAGAAGCCCTGCGTGCATCTGCTCCTGCGCCATCGGCGCCTGCCGCCAGCGAAAATAGCTGACCGCCTCGGCGCCGTGAGCAAACCCTTCCCACGCCCACAGCCGCGCCATGCCCGGCAACGGGGCGGGGTTCCAAGGCGCCCAGTTCACCGGGCCGGGCTGCTGTTCCATGATCCACCAGCGGCCACGGCCCACCCCGCGATAGAGGTCGTGGTGGAAGGCCTGCATGTCCGGATCGCCCTGCCGCAGATAGGCGGCCTTGTGCTCGGGCGTCGCCTCGAGCCGGTCCGACAGAAAGCCGATCGGGTAGCTGTCCCAACTGGCGATATCCAGGTCCGAACCCACGTCCCAATGGTCGAACTCGGTGATCCGGCCCATGTAGTTGTGCACCAGCGGCGCGTCCGAGTGCTGTCTGAGCACGTCAGCCTGCACCTTGTTGTAGCGCACCACCATGTCGGACGAGAACCGGCGGAAGGCCATGACATGCGCTGGGTTCGGCTCGGTCACGGTGAGGTTGGGCAAGTCGATCTGGTCGAAGCTGGAATACTCCATCGACCAGAAGATGTTGCCCCAGTCGCGGTTCAGCCTGTCCACCGACTGGTAGCGCTGCGCCAGCCAGTCGCGGAAGGCGCGCCGTGCTGCATCCGAATAGCTGAGGATCGTGTCATGGCAGCCGTATTCGTTGTCCGTCTGCCAGGCGACCAGCCCCGGGTGCCGGCCGTAGCGCTCGGCCATCAGCGTGACGATGCGGCGGCTTTCCTCCAGGTAGCCTTGGTGGCTGAAGCAGTAGTGCCGGCGCGAGCCAAAGCCGCGCGGGCGTCCCTCGGCGTCGACGGCCAGCATGTCCGGGTGCTTGTCCAGCATCCAGCGCGGCGGCGTGGCGGTCGGGGTGCCGAGCACGATCCCGAGGCCCGCGCCTTGTAGGGTGTCTATCGCGCGGTCCAGCCAGTCCCAGTCGAGCCGCCCCGGCTCCGGCTCCATCCGGGACCAGGCGAACTCGCCGATGCGGACCCAGGCGATGCCGGTCTCGACCATGCGGCGGGCGTCCTCGGCCCAGATATCCTCGGGCCAGTGTTCAGGGTAGTAGCAGACGCCGAGGTGACGTTTCATGTAGGTCCCTCAGAGCGCGGCATCGTAGGCGGCGACCATCTCGCGGGCAGTCGCGCCGACCTCGTCGGCGGTCTTGCCGGGTTTGTAGAGCGCGCTGCCCAGTCCGAAGCCGTCGGCGCTGGCAGCCATCCAGTCGGCAAAGCTGTCCGGGCCGACGCCGCCGACCATGTAGATCGGCGTGCCCACGGGCATCACGGCGCGGATCGCCTTCAGCCCCTCGATACCCAGCAGCGTGGCGGGAAAGATCTTCAGCCCATGCGCGCCCGCGTGCAGCGCGGCGAAGCATTCGGTCGGGGTCAGCACGCCGGGAAAGCTCTGCATGCCCTGCGCGCGGGTAGCGGCGATCACCTCGGCGTCCGCATTGGGCGAGACGATCAGCTTGCCGCCTGCCAGCGCCACCTTTGCGACATCCTCGGGCGACAGGACGGTGCCTGCGCCGATCAGCGCGCGGTCGCCGAACTTCTCGGCCATGATGCGGATGCTGTCGAACGGTTGCGGAGAATTCAGCGGCACCTCGATCCGGTCGATGCCAGCGTCTATCAGCGCGGCGGCGACAGGTTCGGCCTCGGCCGGGGTGATGCCGCGGAGGATGGCGATCAGGGGACGGCTCATGGAAATTCTCCTTCAGATCAGGGCGCGGGCGGCGGTCAGGCCGGCCAGCGTGATATCGTCGGTGTCGGGCATGGCGGCCTCGATACCTTGCGGGCGCAGGGCGTCGGCATAGGCCTTGGAAAAACCGGGCGCGCCGATCAGTGCGACCTGCTGGCCCAGCCAGTAGGGCCGTGTCGCAGCAAGTTCCGCGCCGATCAGCAGCCCGGACAGGCGCGCGCGGGTGCGCTCGGGCGTCAGGTCGTGCAACAGCGCTTCGGCGCGAAGGCCGAACAGACGCCCGGCGATCATCTCGGGCTTGGCGATAGCCTCATCCACCGCCTCGGCGAAAGTCTCGTCATCCCAGCCGTCGGCGGCGGTCGTATGACGCAGAACCGACTGCTTGGCCATCAGCGAGAACATCTCGCCGGTCATGAAGGTGCGGAAGCTGACGACCTCTCCGGCGCTGATCTGCACCCACTTGGTATGCGTGCCGGGCAAGCAGAGCACGCCGTCGAAATCCGGGGTCCGGTGCAGGAACCCGGCGATCTGTGTCTCCTCGCCGCGCATCACGTCGGCGGGGCGGTCCTGGCACAGGCCCGCGATGATGCGGACGTCAAGGCGCGGATCGGTGGCTGGGGCCTTGACCATGGCGCCATCGACCGGCGTGCAAGGGACCTGGCGATAGGGTGCCTCGATCCAGCCCTGCCGGGCGCCGACCATGCCGCAGGCAATTACCGGGGTGGGGCCGTCCAGCCAGTCCGACACCACGTCCAGCAGGGCGCCTTCGAATTGCTCGGGCGCCAGTGCGCCCATGCCCTTGTCCGAGCCGCCAGTCTTCACGGGCCGGTCGCCCATCATCGCCCAGGCACGCAGGTTCGAGGTGCCCCAATCGACGGCGATCCAGTCGGCGGTCATATGAAATTCCTTTTTGTTCGTAAGGTTGTAAGGCGGCGTGACGCTAGAGCCTGACCCCGTTGACGGTCCACATCGTGTTCGGAAAGGCGTTCGGCAACTGCAGTCCGGCGTGCATCAAAGCAGTGCCCGACAGTTCCACCGGCTCGCCCTTTGCGAGCGGCGAGAGGTTCAGCCGGTTCAGCGTGGGGGTGACCTCGGAGGGGTTCTCCAGCTGCACCCGATAACGCGCCGCAGGATCCAGCCCCGACAGCCGCAGCGGACGGGCAAAGATCTGGCGGCTGGCGTCCATCTGCGCGGCGAACAGGGCGAACTCGCTGCCGTCCTTCGCGAGATGCATCTCGGCCACGACATCCGGGTCCGCGCTCTCCAGCCGGTGCAGTCGGCCCGAGTGCAGCAGCCCGCGCCGTGCCTTGAAGCGGGCGATGGCGGCGGTCAGCACCTCGGTTTCCTCGGCGGACAGTTCGGCCAGGTCCATCTCGACGCCCATCGCGCGGGTTCCCGCAACGGCGGCGCGGAACTCCATCGGCAGGACGCGGCCCGAGGTGTGGCAGACGCGCGGCCCGACATGGGAACCTGTGATCTCGGGCGGGAAGAAGCAGGACGCGCCGCGCTGGATCTTGACCCGCTCCAGCGCGTCATTGCTGTCCGACGCCCAGAAGCGATGCGTCAGGCTCAGGATCTCGAAATCCACACGCCCGCCGCCCGAGGAGCAGCTTTCGATCTCGACGTTCGGGTGGTCGGCGCGGATGTCCGCGAACAGTTGCGCCACCGCTGCCGCCTGCGCCGGGTCCGAGACCGGAAGCTGCCGGTTGTGGTCCCATTTCAGGTAGCCGATGTCGTACTCGGACAGGATCTTGCCGATCGCGTCGCGGATGTATTCCGCCGGGCCGGGCTTGCGGAAATCCAGCACAAGCTGGTTGCGGCCGCGGACCTGTTCCGCCGGACCAAGCACCCAGTGCGGGTGGGCGCGGTAGAGGTCGCTGTCCTCGTTGATCATCTCGGGCTCGACCCACAGGCCGAACTCCATGCCCTCGGCCTTCACATGGTCGATCAACGGTGTCAGACCGTCGGGCCATTTGCGCCGGTCGATGGTCCAGTCGCCCAAGCCGGAGGTATCGTCGTCGCGCACACCGAACCAGCCGTCGTCCAGCACGAAGCGCTCGACACCCAGACTGGCGGCCTTGGTCGCCAGCGCCTTCAGCTGTTCGAGCTTGTGGTCGAAATAGACCGCTTCCCAGCAGTTGTAATGCACCGGGCGCGCCTTGGCCGGGTCCGGGAAGCGGACGACATGCTGGCGGATATGCTCGTGAAAGCCCTGCGAGACGCCGTTCATGCCCGCGCCCGAGCGGGCGGCGATCAACGTCAGTTCCGGGAATTCGTCCCCGTCCGCATCGCTAAGATCGACACCGAAGCGGATCTGGCGGCGACCATCGGGCAGTTCCTCGGCCGCAAGCGTGTGGCCGCCGGAATGGGCCAGGGTCAGGCCCCACGCCTCGCCGCCGGTCTCGGTCGCGCCGCGTGCGGGGATCAGGATGCCGGGGAACCGCTCGTGGCTGGTGCGCCCGCCGGGTGCGGTGGCGCTGTGTGCGCCCTGTGCCCAAGGCACGCGGTTCATCTGGAACTCGCCGGTCCAGCGGCCGGTGAAGGTGACGATCTCGTCCGAGGCCTGCGGGCCGGGCAGCACCGGGGCCGCTAGCGAGACCGGGCGCAGGTCCGCGCCGGAGACCTTCAGCGACAGGGCGATGACGCCGCTGTCAGCGTAGGGCGTCGCCACCAGTTGCCAGTCGAGACCGTTGCCCTCGTCCCGGAAAACCAGCACCAGCGCGTGGCCATCCTGCTCGGAGGCAAAGCGGAACGCGGTGCGGACAGGTGTGCCTGAGGCGTCGAACGCTACCAGCCCCGGCTGCCCCTGGAACAGGCGGCTGCGCTCAGGTGTCAGCGAGACCTCTGCGACCTCGTCCAGCATCCCGCCCGCCGGTGCGATGCGGCTTGCGGCAGCAAGACCTTGCAGGTTCTCGTCGCCGGGCAGCGGCGCGGACCAGTAGACGACCTCTGGCAGGCGGTCGTCGAAACTGGCCAGCACCATGGTTTGAGCGGGCGTATCAAGGCGCCAGCATCGGATCATTTGACGGCTCCAAGGGTCAGGCCGGCAATGAAGTGCTTCTGCATCAGGAAGAACATCGCCACAGGCGGCAGGGCCGCCACGACAGAGCCGGCGCTCATCAGGTGATAGGCCGCGCGGTATTGCGCGTTGAAGCTGGTGATGCCCGCCGTGACCGGCTGGCTGTCGGGACCCTGTGTCAGCACGATCGCCCAGAAATAGTCGTTCCAGATGAACGTGAAGATCAGCACCGCCAGCGCCGCCAGCGCCGGTTTCATCAGCGGCAGGACGACATACCAGAAGATGCGGAACTCGCTGACGCCCTCGACGCGGGCGGCCTCGATCAGCTCCTTCGGCAGCTGCCGGATGAAATTCCGCATGAACAGGGTGCAGAACCCGGTCTGGAAGGCGATGTGGAACAGTACCAGGCCGGTTTTCGTGTCATAGAGCCCCATGTCCAGCGTCAGGTCGCGCACCGGCACCATCAGGATCTGAAAGGGCACGAAGTTGCCCGCCACGAACATGAAGAAGATCCAGAGGTTGCCCTTGAACCCGTAGACCCCCAGCGCGAAACCGGTCATCGAGCTGAGCGCGACCGCGCCGATAACCGTCGGAACCGTGATCAGCACCGAGTTCCACAAGTAGCGCGGCATGTCCGAACTGCCGAAGACCAGCCCGTAGTTCTCGACAAGGTTGAAGGACGAGGGCCAGCCCCAGTAATTCGCGTTCACGAAATCCGCGTCTGGGCGGATCGAGAACACCATCACCGCGATCAGCGGCAGCAGCCACAGGATCAGCGCGAAGGGCAGCAGCGTCTGGTAGGTCAGCTGCCAGCTGCGCGAGGTCTTTTCGATAGGTGTCGGGAACATCAGTTGTCCTCCCGCTGGGGCAGGGTGGCCTGCACCTTCTTGGGCAGCGATGCCCGGATCATGTCATAGGAAACCGTCAGCCGGTGACGAAGCTCGTCCTCGGGCGTCTCGAAGCCCAGAAGAACCCAGCTGCGGTGAAAGTAGGGCGCCTTCCTCGCGGCGCCCGCCTCGATCAACATCTCGGCGGTCTCGACGTCGGGGCACTTGACCGAGACGCCGGGCGTGACCGCGCCAATGCACGCGAACATCTTGTCGCCGACCTTCCAGGCATCGTGGCCGCCGCCCCATGGGTCGGAGACCTCGGCGCCCGGGAAGCCGCCGCAGATCGCGTTGATGGTTGCGCGTTCGGGGTGCTCGGTCATCACCGGCCCTTCTCGTCGCGGTACATCTTGGTCAGGAAGAACGTGATGTAGACCATCATGATCAGGAACAGCACCACGGCGATGGCCGCGCCATATCCCATGCGGAACCCGTATTCCGATAGCGCCACCTCGAACATGTAGAAAGCCAGCACGCGGCTTTCTCCGAACGGGCCGCCGTTGGTCATGATCGAGATCAGGTCGAACGAACGCAGCGCGCCGATGATCGTGACGACGAAGGCGATGAACGTCGCCGGTTTCAATTGCGGCAGCACGACATACCACAGCATCTTGCCGCCTTTGGCGCCGTCCAGCCGCCCGGCCTCGATCTGTTCGGGGTCCACGGCATTGAGGCCGGTCAGGTACAGGATCATGCAATAGGCGGTCTGCGGCCACAGCCCGGCGGCGATGATGCCGTAGGTCACGTAGCGTTCGTCGCCCAGCACGTTGACCGGTCCGCTACCGAACCAGCCGAGGATCGTGTTCATCAGCCCGAAGGTCGGATCGTAGAACCAGCTGAAGACCAGGCCTACGACGACCTGAGAAATCACGAATGGAAAGAAGAACAGGGACTTGTAGAGCCGGATGCCCGTCACAGTCTGGTTCAGGAACAGCGCGATGAACAGGCCGGCCGGGATCGCCAGCATATAGAGGACCAGCCAGATCACGTTGTTCTTCAGCGAGGTGTAGAACGCGTCGTCGTAATAGAGCTCTTCGTAGTTGTAGAGCCCGACGAACTCTTTCTCGCCCAGACCGTCCCATTCGTAGAACGAGATCTGGAAGGACTGGAAGATCGGGAGGATCACGTAGAACAGGAAGAATATCATCCCCGGCGCCAGGAAGATCCACGGCGCAAGCTTTATCTGGTTGCGGCGCCACCAGCTGCGCCCGCCCGGAGGGGGCGCGGCGTGGGTGGTCGGAAGTACGGCCTGGGTCATGGGCTGTCGGCTCCGTCTTGGACGGCGGCAGGGCGCCGGGCCGATAAGCCGGGCGCCGCCTGCGTCGAGAAAGCGCCGGGGACGGTCTCGCCGCCCCCGGTCTGAGGTTCAGATCACTTGTAGATGCGGGCGCGGGTCCGCTCGAGCCGGTCGAGGATCCGGTCCAGGTTGTCCGGTTTGACCATGAACTCCTGGAAGCCTTCCATCGCCACCTTGGCCATCTCTGCCGGGTAGTCGCGATCGAAGAATTGCGCCACGCCGCCCGGGCTGTTCGAGGACAGCATCTCGAAGCCCTGGTTCAGGAACTCGTCGTCATCCACCGAGGACTGCGCGTTGACCGGCAGCTGGCCCAGGTTCTCGCCGTTGTTGATCAGCGTCTGGTTATCGGCCGAGACCACGAAGCGCAGGAACTCGCGCGCGGCCTCCTTGTTCGACGCGTTCGCCGGGATGTGGAACGTGTCGGTCGGCGCATCCTCGGCCAGCGCGACATCCGGGTTGATCGCCGGGAACTGGTAGAAGTCGATCTGGTCGTCGGTAAGGCCAGCTTCGCGCAGCGGCGCGACGGCGAAGTTGCCCATCAGGTAGCCAGCGGCCTCGCCGTTGACCATGAAGGGCAGGGCCTCCTGCCAGGAGTAGGCGGTGTGATTGTCGATGAACGCGCCCATGTCGATCAGCTCGCGCCAGTTCGCGAAGGTTTCCTTCACGCGCTCGTCGGTCCACTCGACCTCGCCATTGGCCAGCGCCATGTGGAAATCATACCCGTGGGTGCGCAGGTTCAGGTAGTCGAACCAGCCGCCGGCGGTCCACAGGAACTTGGTGCCGATGGTGAAGCACTTCTTGCCCGAGTCGATGATCGCCTGGCAGTTCGCTTTGAACTCTTCCCAGTTCGCCGGTTCTTCCAGACCCAGGTCGTTGTAGATGTCCTCGCGGTAGTAGACGCCCCACTGATAGTAGGTATAGGGCACGCCCCACTGCTTGCCATCGATCGTCATCGCGCCTTTGGTCGAGGCCAGGTTTTCGGCGATCTCGGGCTCGGCCCACAGGTCCGAGACGTCCTCGAACAGGCCCGCCTCGACATAGGGCTTCATGCGGTTCGCCGCGTACCAGGTTGCGACATCCGGCGCGTTCGCGGTCAGGAAGTTGCGAATCTGGGTCTTGTAGGCCTCGCGATCGATGATCGTGGTCTCGATGTTCAGATCGGGGTGCTGTTCCTGGAAGCGCGAGATCATGTCTTCCATGGTGGCGCGCGGTGCCGGGTTCGACGTGTCGAGGAAGATCTTCAGATCCCCGCTCAACCCTTGGGACAGCGCGGTGGTGGCGCTCAGCGCAAAGGCGGCCCCGGCAAGGGCCATGGTCAGTTGATGTCGCATCTTGGTTCTCTCTCCCTTTCAAGTTCCATTATTCGGAACTCGGTTTTAGATATTGAAATCATAACCGCGACTCGCCTATGTTTGTCAACAGCGCGCCGATCACATCAAACCACTGGCGCGGGCAAGAAGGGCGGATATGGCGACGGGCGACGGCACGGTCGGAAAGGCATTGGAGGTACTGGACAGGGTGGCCGCCTACGGTCGTCCCGTGCGGTTTTCCGAACTGCTCGAGGACAGCCCGTTCCCCAAGGCGACGCTCTACCGGCTGCTTCAGACATTGGTGCATCAGCGGATGCTGTCCTTCGACGCGGAGCGCGGCACCTATGCGCCGGGGATCCGGCTGGTGCGCCTGGCGCACAATGCCTGGACCCACTCGACGCTCGCCCCCATCGCTCGCCCCCATGTCGACGCGCTAGCCGCCGAGATCGGCGAGACGGTGCATGTCGCGCAGCTCGATCACGCGCAGGTTCTCTACGTCGACAAGAGAAGCTCGGCCGTCCCGGTCGAGATGATCAGCCAGACGGGCAAGGTCGGCCCGGCCTATTGTACCGGGATCGGCAAGGCGATGCTGGCCTTCCTGCCGCTGGACCTGCTGGACTGGGTGCTCTCGCAGCAGTCCTTCCACCGGTTCACCCCCACGACGCTGACCTCCGAGCGGGCGCTGCGCCACGACCTCGAAGAAATTCGCAAGACCGGTCATGCCTTTGATCGCGAGGAGCACGAGCCGGGGATCATCTGCATTGCCGTGCCCGTGCTGACCCCCGAGGGGCGACTGCTGGGCGGTCTGTCAGTGACGTCGACCACCCGACGGCGCGGTCTCGAGGATCTCGAGCCTCTTGCGCCCCGCCTGAAGACCACCGCGGCCCGGATCGCCGCCGATGCCGAAAGCTGGCACTTTCCGGACCAGACCCCGAAACCCACTCCCGGCCGTGTCCGGGACCTGACGGAGACGACGCAATGACCGGAGTGACCCTGGACAAGGTCATCAAGAAATACGGCGACACCCAGGTAATCCATGGGGTGGACCTGGACATCAAGGATGGCGAGTTCTGCGTCTTCGTTGGTCCCTCGGGCTGCGGCAAGTCCACCCTGCTGCGCATGGTGGCAGGGCTCGAGGAAACCACCGACGGTCGCATCAGCATCGGCGCACGCGATGTGACCCATGCCGACCCGGCCGAGCGGGGAGTCGCGATGGTGTTCCAGACCTACGCGCTCTATCCGCACATGACCGTCGAAGAAAACATGGGGTTCGGCCTGAAGATGAACGGCCACCCGAAGGCCGAGATCAAGCGGAAGGTCGGCGAGGCCAGCAAGATCCTCAAGCTGGACGAGTACCTCAAGCGGAAGCCCAAGGCTCTCTCCGGCGGTCAGCGCCAGCGCGTCGCCATCGGTCGCGCCATCGTCCGCGGCCCCGAGGTGTTCCTCTTTGACGAGCCGCTGTCGAACCTCGATGCCGAGTTGCGGGTCGAGATGCGGGTCGAGATCGCGCGCCTGCACAAGGAAATCGGCGCGACGATGATCTACGTCACCCACGACCAGGTCGAGGCGATGACCCTGGCCGATAAGATCGTCGTGCTGCGCGCCGGCCGGATCGAGCAGGTGGGCGCGCCGCTCGATCTCTACAAGGATCCGGACAACCGGTTCGTTGCGGGCTTCATCGGCTCGCCGTCGATGAACTTCCTGAACGCCACCGTCGAGGGTGGTCAGCTTCGCGTGCCCGGCCTTGGTGACGCGCTGCTGCCCAGCGCCGCCCAGCTTCCGGGCGACGGCACCAAGGTCATCGTCGGCGTGCGCCCGCAGCACCTGATCGTCGATCCCTCGGGCGACAGCCACGGCGTCGACATCACCGAGGCGCTGGGCGGCGTGTCCTACGTCTACATCGACGCGCCCACCGGCGAGCGTCTGATCGTCGAAGCGCAGGAGGATCAGCCGACCGCCACCGGCGGCCGGGTCGGTCTCAATCTAGACCCCTCGCGCGTCATGGTCTTCGACGCCGAGACCGAGGCCCGCATTCGCTGACCCGAGCACTGATCGTCCTGGCCCATCCCGAACCGCGGTCCTTCACCGCAGACTGGGGCAAGGCGAGCGCGCGGGCCTGCCGCGCGCTGGGGCAGGGGGTTGAGGTATCGGACCTCTATGCCGCGGGCTTCGATCCCCGGGAACGGGCCGCGCACTATCCGGGCCTCTCGGGCGTCTTCGACGTGATGGCCGAACAGGATCGCGCCGCCTCGGAGGGCCGCCTGCCCGCCGAGGTCGAGGCCGAACTTGCCCGCATCGAGGCTGCTGACCGCATTATCTTCCACTTTCCACTCTGGTGGTTCGCGCCGCCCGCGATGCTCAAGGGCTGGACCGAACGGGTGCTGGTCCATGGCCGCGCGCACACCAGCCGACGCCGCTTTGACAAAGGGCCTTACCGGGACAAGGTGGCGCTGTTCTGCGTGACCACGGGCGCGAGCGCGGTTGAATCTGGCCCCGACGGGCGCGAAGGCGATACCCGCCTGCTGCTCTGGCCGCTGGCGCAGACGCTGCGTTACTGCGGCTTCCGGGTGAAGCAGCCGGTGCTGGTTCATGGGGTCCACGGTTTCCATAAAGGAGACGCGAAGCGGGCGCTGGAAGAGCGGTTGACGCAGGTGCTGAGGGACCAGAGGCCGCTGCTCGAAGGGTTCGACGCGCTGCCCGAGATGCGCTTCAACGCAGATACGGATTTCGACGCCGAGGGGCGGCTGCGCCCCGGCGCCGAAAGCGTCTCGCCCTTCATCGCGAAGGACTGACCACGCGCCCGAGGGCGCGCGGCCGGATCGTCAGGCGATCTCGGTCATCTCGGCAAAGCCGGTGACGCCGCGCAGGGTGACGGTGCCCGCATCCAGCGTCAGCAGCGTATCGAGCATGCCGTCGCCGTTCAGGTCGTCCTCTTTGTGGGCCAGGATGGCGGCGCCGTCCTCCAGCACCAGCATGTCTACGCCCAGCTTGAAGTCGACGATCAGATCGTCGCCTTCCTCGCCGCCGCGCAGAACGAACATGTCCGCGCCGTTGCCGCCGTTCATCTGGTCGTCGCCCGCGCCGCCGACCAGCACGTCGTCGCCGTTGCCGCCTTTCAACCAGTCGTTGCCGACGCCGCCGTCGAGATGGTCGTCGCCGTTGTCGCCGAACAGGTCGTCATCGCCAGAGTCGCCGAACATCCGGTCGTCGCCCTTTCGGCCCGCCAGCCGGTCGTTGCCCGCGCCGCCGTCCAGCAGGTCATCGCCGTTCTCGCCGATCAGGAAGTCGTCGCCATCGTCGCCGACGACCCGGTCATCGCCGTTGCCGCCGTTGAGCGTGTCATCGCCCGCCCGGCCGCGCAGAAGTTGGTCGCCGTTGCCGCCGAAGCGTTCGTCGTCCCCGAGCGTGCCGTCGAGGACCATATCGTAGTCGGCGAAGTCGATACGCGCCACCAGCGGGTCGTGGTCGCTGGCCTGGTCGGCGAACTCGGCGTTGACGTGGACCGCGTCGAACTCGGTCCGCGCGTCCAGCCCGTCGGCGACCAGGATGTGGTCCAGCGCCTGCGTGTTGCCCTGGAAGAGGTAGCTGTACCGCTCTTCCTCGTCGAGGCCGTCCCAGGTGCTGGTCAGCCCGGCGTCCTTCAGGTTCTCGACAGCCTGGAAGAACTGGAACTCGTTCAGATCGCCCACCACGGCGACGTTTGCGTCCGGCTCGGCGGCCAGCAGTGCGGCGACGTAGTCGCGGACCGCTTCGGACTGGCGCGCCCGCTCGTCCCAGCTGCCATTGAGTGGAGGCTGGTTCTCGCCGAACAGCGGTTCGCTGCCGCCCTTGGACGAGAAGTGGTTGTTGACCACCGTCACCACTTCGTCGCCGAAGGTGAAATCGGCCACGATCGGCAGGCGCG
Source organism: Halovulum sp. GXIMD14794 (assembly GCF_054457455.1). Lineage (NCBI taxonomy): Bacteria > Pseudomonadati > Pseudomonadota > Alphaproteobacteria > Rhodobacterales > Paracoccaceae > Halovulum > Halovulum sp. GXIMD14794. Next base: position 153,248 of record NZ_JBTLNF010000009.1, read on the forward strand.
AGCCGTAGAACGGGTTCGCAGGATCGTCATGCGAGATTTCTGCGGCGACCGTCGTCACCGAGCCCTCGACCAGCGAGACCCGCTCGGGGTTGTAGAGGAACCCGGTGCGGATGTTGCCGCCCGGCGCGCCGCCGCTGGTGTTGTCACCTATGAACGTGTTGTCGATGTACTCGTAGACCGGCCCGCCCGCCGCGGCGATGGCGTCGACCAGCATCTGCAACGTCTCGTCGGCCGACACGGTTCCGTCGTCCGAGGCGCCCGAGTTATCCTGGATCTCCTGCAGGCCGATCACGTCGGGCCCGTGCATGTTGTTCGCGATCAGTGTGGCCAGCTCGTCGAACTGGCTACCGTCTGACGGGTCCAGGTTCAGCACGTTGAAACTGGAGATCGTCAGCTGCTCCTCGCGGCCTTCCAGTTCGCCTGTCTCACGCGAAAGCTGGGTCTCGGTGACGGCGAAGGCCTTGGTCGGGACCAGCTCGTAGAAGCCTTCGTTGTCGTAGCGCAGCACACCGGTCACGTTGCCCAGCAGGTCGCCCGGACCCACTAGCGGCGTGCCGAAACCGGGCAGCACGTTGCCGTCGACATCGATCTTGATCCGTTCAGGGTTGAAGTCGCCTTGCGTGAACTGGCCCGGCGTCGGTAGCGAGGGATCCTCGGAGATGGTCAGCGTGTTGCGCGACGACAGGCCCGTCGCATTCGCGCCCTGATCGGCCACCACGTAGATGTCGCCGTCGTCCGTCGGCGCGATCGCCATCGCATCGCTGATCGTGACCAGCATGCCCTCAAACTGCTCGTAGAAGGCGATGCCCTCCTCGATGCTCTCGGTCGGCGGAGTGAAACCGCCTTGGCCTATCACCACGGGGGCGGGCAGGCCGTTGCCGGTCGACAGCTCCTCGATGGCGAAGATGTCGGTCAGTTCGGTCAGGGTCAGCGTACCGAAGCCCGGGCGGAACTCGGTCACGGTGCCTTCGACCTTGACCTCGTCGCCCAGTTCCAGCGCCTCGCCGTCTGTGTTGAGCGGTGCCGAGCCGGTAAAGACGAACAGCCCGTCCGAGGTGGCCGCGTCGCCGTCCCCCGACAGGTCCTGGATGAAGAAGCCGTTGCTCTCGAGCGCGGTGACGATACCGGTGGTCAATACCGGGCTGCCCTCCAGCGCCGAGCGCTGGCCGCCGCCCTGGATCGCCGGGATCGCGGTCAGGATGAAGTCGTTCTCGGCGATCTCGACCGAGACATCCTGGATCGGGGTGTCGGTGTCGTTGAAGGCTGGATCGCCGCTCTCGGCGATGCTGTGCGTGATCGTGCCCTGGTGCAGCGAACCTTCGAACACGGCGTCATCCATCGCGCGGACGAAGACTTCCAACGGTGCAGTGTCGCCGAGGTCCACGTTCAGCGTGTCCGAGAAACTGACTCCGTCTGTGGAGAACTCCAGCTGCCCGTCTGAGCTCGTCACTTGGACGGTCACCGCACCGCTTTCCGGCGCCTGGTTCAGCGCCAGCGTGTAGCTGTCGGTCGCGCCGTCCTCGGAAACCTCGGTGCTGCCGCCGGATTGGCCGACCAGCACGGCGGGGCCGACGGGCGCGTCGGTGATGCCGGTGATGTTCAGGTTCTGGAAGGCGACCGCCTCACTGCCGTCGGTGTCGGCGGTAAGCCGTAGGGTCAGCTGATTACCCGATCCGGCGAGAGCTGTCGTAACCGTCTGCATTTCGTTGGTCAGCACGATCCCGGCCACGGTCAGCGGATCATCCAGTGTCACCAGCGTCCCACTGTCGAGCGTGTAGGTCAGGCTGCTGTCTTCGTCCGCGACCAGATCGAACGCGGTCTGGAACGGCCCGCCGTCGATCGCGTATTCCCAGAGGTACTGGTCGGCGCTTTCGAAATCGCCCATTGCCCCCATGTCGATCGACAGTTCGAGCGCGTCCACACCCATCACGTCGAACACCCAGGTCGCCGTAACCGGGCCGGCGGTGTCGCCATTGACCGTGTCGGTGACGCCGAAGAATGGATCGAGGTTGTCCTCGCCGATGATGCCCAGCGTGTCCGGCGGGAATACCGAAACCGTATCGTCCAGCAGCGCGAACGGGATCGAGGGCGAGACGGCGCGTTGGAAGACACCGAAACCGTCGCCTGCGCTCGAGAATGCCGGGGCATCGTTCACGAAGCTGACACGGTTCAACGGCGCTGCTGCACTTAGGTCGCTCGCGACGGTGACGCGGGGCGCGGAGCCGGTGATCTCGATATTCTGGAAGGCCATCGCCTCCGAGCTGCCGTCGGTCTGCGCGGTCAGGCGTACATCCAGTTGCGTCCCGGTGCCGGTCAGCGCGGCAGTAAAGGTCTGGAGGTCGTCGGTCAGCACCGTGCCATTCACGGTGATCGGATCGTCGAGCGTGAAGCTCGCGCCGCCTTCCAGCGTGTAGGTCTGGCTGCCGGTCTCGTCCACAGCCGAGGCGAAGGCCGACTGCCAGCCACCGCCGTCCAGCCGGTATTCCCAAGTGAACCAGTCGTCGGCCTCGAAATCACCCATGGCACCCATGTCGATGGACAGTTCCAGGTTGGTCGCGCTGTTCACGGCAAAGGACCACTCGGCGCTGACCGGACCGGCGTTGTCGGCATTTTCGGTGTCGGTGACGCCGAAGAACGGGTCGGTGTTGCCGTCCTTGATCACCCCAAGGCTGTCGGGCGTGAAGATCGCCAGCGAGTCATCCAGAACCGCGAACGGGATCGAGGGCGATACGCCGCGCTGAAAGATCGCGAACCCGTCGCCGGCCGAACCGAACTCCGGCGCGTCTGTGGAGAACGCCGCCAGGTTCAGATCCTCGGCCCCCAGAGCGGCGGCAATGACGCTACGCGACAGTCCGCCCTCCACGGCGATATTACGAAAGGCCATACCCTCGCTGCCGCCGTCGGTTTGCGCCGTCAGGCGCACGCGCAGCTCCGAGCCTGTGCCCGAAAGCGCTGCGCTCACTGTCTGGAAGTCGTTGGTGAGCGGTGTGCCGTTGACGCTCATCGGATCGTTCAGCGAGACGATGGCGCCGCCGTCCATCGTGTAATCGCGGGCGCCATCCTCGTCGACGGATGAGGTGAAGACCGTCACCCAGTCTCCGCCGTCGATGCTGACTTCCCAGATGAAATGGTCCGAGGTCTCGAAATCGCCCATCGCGGCCATGTCGATCGACAGGCTCAAGTCATTCTGACTGCCGATGCCGAAGGTCCAGGTCGCCGAGACTGGACCGCTGTTGTCGCCATTCTCGGTATCGGTGACGCCGAAGAACGGATCGGTGTCGTCCTCGCCCACAATACCGAGGGTGTCGCTGGCAAAGATGCTCAGGCTGTCATCCGCCAGCGAGAACGGAATGCTGTCGCCGCGCTGGAAGACGCCGAACCCGTCGCCGGGGCTGGTGAACGCCGGGGCGTCGGTCTCGAGGCTTGTCAGGTTCAGGTCGGACGAAGACGACAGGCTCGATGTCAGCAGGCTACCGGCGATGGGCATGCGATACTCCATGAAGGGAAGTCGGGCGGAATCGCCCGTTGATTGGATTCGTTAACGTTCGGGTAAGTATCCGCTCGGAGCAACAGATACGTGACACTTCGCAGGAGCTGGTGCGCCTCGAGGGTGAGGCGCACCTCCATTTCGGAAGGTGACCTATCCGAGCAGTGGTGCCGTGCGCAAAAAAAGGAAAGGGGCCCGAAACCGGACCCCTTCGCAACGAGAGAGCAGTGTATGGGTGCCGCCTCCCCGGGCGGCGCAGCGTCAGCGGCCGGAGGCCACTACGTCCGTGTGGTCGCGCAGGTAGTCCTGCCGAGCCTCGACAGAGGCGACAACGGTCGGGTCGACACAGTTTTCCTGGAGAAACGCGAATTCGTGCCGCGCGCGTTCCGGCGTGGCCGGACCGATCGGGCGGGTGTCGCCGCTGCCCGAAACGGTCACGCCTGCCGCCGACCCCAGGGTCGGAGCCACGCCGCCGCCGGTCCCCGCGACACCGGCGCCGCTGCCGCCACGGCCCACGCCGCCAGCATTGGCATAGAAGCGCGGCAACCCTGCCTGATTTCCAGTTTGACCCGCGACCAGCAGTTCCTCGGCTTCTTCCGAGGAGCCTTCTTCGCCCGCCAGCGGAAAGCCCACGCCCATGTTGGCGCCGGGCACGTAGTTCTCTGCATCCGCGGACACGGTCGCGCTGCGGCTGCCTTCTGCCCCGTCGTAGCCACCGCCGCCGAAGCTATCGGTGTCCTCGATCTGGACTACAATATCATTGCTGGCCCTTTCAGAGCTTCCGCTGACAATCATCATGACCGGAATGGCCATCATGACAACGACGCCGACCGAAATCATCCATTCGATCGTGCTTGCCCCGTTTTCATCATCGCGAAAGGCACCCAGCGATTCGCGAGAGATATTTGCTAACCCACCACCGAACATTACGCTTACCTTTTATTCACGCGGACCAACTTGGTCCGAACACTGCACTCGCCTCTAATATTACAGCAACCTTACTCAGAAGTTAACGTCGTCGTCCGAATTTGATTGCTACCTGTTGTATCGAAAATTCTGCAATAACAATGCGTTGGGAATGTGGTCAGAATAAGGCACCTTTACATTCACGTGTTCCTAACTGACGACGTAATGAATGACGCGATAAACAGAATCGTGAGTACCATCACTATGGTCGGGGCCGGAGCACTGTCGAAGACGAGGCTCAGGAATACGCCAAGCCACCCTGAAACAACGGAAATCACGGCCGACAACAACATGACAACCCCGAAGCGACGAGACCACAGAAGTGCTATCGCAGCGGGTGAAATCAGCAAGGCGATCGCCAGGATCAGGCCGACCGCGCTCAGCGCGCCGACCACCGCCAGCGAGATCATCGCAAGCATCAGATAGTGCAGAAGCCCCATTCTCAGGCCCAACGCGCGGCCGTGGGCGGGGTCGAAGACATGCAGCACCAGATCGCGGCGCAGCGCCAGGATCGTACCGCAGATCGCCAGTCCGATCCCGCCAGACACAAAGATGTCGCCACGGGTCACGCCCAGCATGTTGCCGAAGAGGATGTGGTCGAGGTGCACGTCGGTCTCGATCGCGGCGTAAAGCACCACGCCCAGTGCGAACATGGCCGAGAAGACCACGCCCATCACCGTGTCCTCCTTCACGCGGCTGTTGTCGCTCACGTAGCCGGTGGTAAGGGCACAGGCCATACCGGCAAAGAAGGCGCCGATCAGCAGCGGGATACCCGCGACATAGGCCAGCACCACGCCAGGCAGCACTGCATGGGACACCGCATCGCCCATCAGTGACCAGCCCCGCAGCACCAGGAAGGGCGAGAGCAGCGCCATCGGCAGGCAGACCAGCGTGGTGATCACGAAGGCCCGCTGCATGAAGGGCAGGGACAGGGCCAGGTTCAGCGTCTCGATCATGGCAGAGCCTCGCGCATCTTGCGCCGCGCCGCCAGGCGCCCGTGCTTGGGCGCGAAGACGAAGGCCATGCCAAAGGCCGCCGCCTGCATCAACACGATCAGCCCGCCGGAGTTAACATCGAGAAAATAGCTGAGATACGCCCCCAGTGCCCCGGTGACGGTCCCGATCAGCACCGCGATCTGGATCAGGCGCGGAAAGCGGTCGGTCAGCAGGTAGGCCGTCGCTCCCGGCGTCACCACCATCGAGATCACCAGGAACGCGCCGACCGTCTGAAGCGCCGCCACCGTCGAGGCGCTTAGCAACGTGAAGAACAGCAGCCGCAGCCGTACCGGGCTGAGTCCGACCGTGCGGGCGTGGTTCTCGTCGAAAAACACCACCATCAGGTCGCGCCACTTGAACGCCAGCACGGTCAGGCTGATGCCTCCGATCAGCGCCAGCTGCACGATGTCGCCCTGCGTGATCGCCAGCACGTTGCCGAGGATGATCCGCTGCACGTCCACCGCCGCGGGGTTGAGCGAGACCATGAACAGGCCCAGCCCGAAGAAGCTGGTGAAGATCAGGCCGATGATCGCGTCCTCTTTCAGGCGTGTGCGGTTGTTCAGGAACAGCATCGCCCCCGCCGCCATGCCGCCCGAGAGGAATGCGCCAAACGCGAAGGGCAGACCCAGCATGTAGGCCCCGGCGACGCCCGGCACGATGGCATGGCTCAGCGCGTCGCCGATCAGCGACCAGCCCTTGAGCATCAGGTAGGCGGACAGGAACGCGCAGAGCGCGCCGACCATGGCGCTCACCCAGACCGCGTTCGCCATGTACGCGTAGGAAAACGGCTCCAGCAGGGTGTTCATTCCTCGGTCTCGCCGTAAATCACGAAGGGTCGTTCGTCGTCCGAGATCACCGTGACCTGCCGCCGGTCCTGTCGGTCCTTGTGCAGGTCGCCGCCGCCGAGAATGAAGTGGCGCAACACGCCGCCGAAAGCGCGCTCCAGGTTCTCGGGGGTGAAGACCTCTTCAGTTTCGCCCTCGCATAGCACCGTGCGGTTGATCAGAACGGCGCGGTCGCAGAACTCGGGGACCGAGCCGAGGTTGTGCGTCGAGACCAGCATCACGCAGCCCTCTTCCCGCAGCGACCTGAGAAGCGCGATGATCTCGGTTTCGGTTTTCACGTCGACGCCGGTGAAGGGCTCGTCCAGCAGGATCACCCGGCCTTCCTGTGCCAGTGCGCGCGCAAGGAAGACGCGCTTCTTCTGCCCGCCCGACAACTCGCCAATCTGGCGGTGGCGGAAAGCGGTCATGCCGACGCGCTCCAGCGCCTCGTCGACTTTGGCGCGGTCGGCTGGCCTGGCGCGGCGCAGCCAGCCCATGCGGCCGTAGCGGCCCATCATCACCACGTCCTCGACCAGGATCGGGAAATCCCAGTCTACCTCCTCGGCCTGCGGAACATAGGCGACTTCGCTGGATCGCAGCGCCTGCGCCGCCGGTTCGCCCATGATCGTCACGCTGCCCGAGGCCAGAGGCACGAAGCCCATGATCGCCTTGAACAGTGTCGACTTGCCTGCCCCGTTCACCCCTACCAGCGCGGTGATCGATCCACGCGGAATGTGCAGGCTGGCATCCTCCAGCGCGGTCATCCCGTTGCGATAGGTGACAGACGCGTTTTCCACCACCAGCCCGTCGGCTGGCGCGTCGGGGATGGGGGCGGGGCGGTTCATTCGGTCAGACCCTCGGCAATTGTGGTCGTGGTCACGCGCAGCAGGTCCAGGTAGGTCGGCACCGCCCCATCCGCTTCGGAAAGGCTGTCGACATAGAGTACACCGCCGTATTCGGCGTCGGTCTCGCGGGCGATCTGCTGCGCCGCGTCGGGGCTGATCGTACTTTCCGAGAACACCACCGGGATGCCTTCCTGCCGGACCGTGTCGATCACCTTGCGCACCTGTTGCGGCGTGCCCTGCTGATCGGCGTTGATGGGCCAGATGTAGAGTTCCTTAAGCCCGAAGTCCCGTGCGAGATAGCTGAACGCGCCCTCCGAGGACACCAGCCAGCGCTTCTCCTCGGGGATCGCGGCCAGGCTTTCGCGGATCGGCTCGGCCACGGCGTCGATCTCGGCCTTGTAGGCCTCGGCGTTCGCCAGATAGGTCTCGGCGTTCCCGGGGTCGTGCTCGGCGAAGGCGGCGGCGATGTTGTCGACATAGATCTTCGCGTCGCTGGGCGACATCCAGGCATGTGGGTTGGGCTTGCCCGAATACGGGCCGTCGGCAATCGACATCGGCTCTACCCCGTCCGAGACGGTCACCTCTGGCACGTCCTTCAGGTTTGCGAGGAACTTCTCGAACCATAACTCCAGGTTCATGCCGTTCCAGAGGATCAGGTCGGCGTCCATCGCGCCGATTATGTCGCGCGGCGTGGGCTCGTAGTTGTGGATCTCGGCACCCGGCTTGGTGATCGACACAACCTCGGCCGCGTCGCCCGCGACGTTGCGGGCCATGTCGGCAATGACTGTGAACGTGGTGGCAACCTTGAAGTCCTGTGCCTGCGCGGGCAGGGCGGCCAGCAAGGCCATCAGGGTGGCGGTGGTGCGGTTCAGCATCGTCGGATTCCCTGTCGTTGTTTGAAAGGGATGTAGCAGCAATTTCTGCAAATGCAAACCGTTCGCAATAACTGGGGTTTCTTATTGCAACTGAAACGCAAGAAGGTAGATTTCGCAGCATGACGACACAGGATCGTAACCAGGCCCTCGAGGCCACGCTGCGCGCCGCAGGGCTGCGGATCACGCGCCCGCGCCGCATCATTCTGCAGATCCTGGCCGAGACCGACGATCACCCGGACGCGACGCAGATCTTCCAGCGGGCGGTGAAACAGGACGCGCAGATCTCGCTGGCGACGGTCTATCGCACCATGAAGGCGCTGGAAGAGACGGGGGCGATCCAGCGTCACGCCTTCGGCGACGGTCCCGCGCGTTTCGAGCAGGCCGCCGAGGAGCACCACGACCACCTGATCGACGTCGAGACCGGCGATGTGATCGAGTTCACCTCGGCGCGGATCGAGGCGCTGCAGGACGAGATCGCCGAGCGCCTCGGTTACGAGATCGTGCATCACAAGCTGGAACTCTACGGCCGCAAGATCCGCTAGGAGGCAGCGCGGGCGATGCAAGGCCCGGCAAGGCTCCGCCGGCCTGTCGGCGGGCTGTTGCCGGATGGTTGAAGGGGCCGTCGCAGGCTCACAGGTACAGGGGGCCGACGGGTGGTGCGCCGCCCGAAATTCACCCTCAGGACAAAGGATTGTCCATGAAACTTGCCACCAAGATGACACGCGCTGCGGCCGTTTCGACGACCGCACTGACCGTCGCCCTTGCCGCGCCGCTTTCGGCCCAGACCACCGGCGAAGCGCCGGTGCAGCCCGCCGCTCCGGCCGCTCCCGTTGAGGCGCCGCAGGCCGTCGAGACTGCCGCTAACTACACTGACGAGAAGCTCGAGGCTTTCGTCTCGGCGATCTCTGACGTTCAGGATGTCAGCGCGAGCTATGCCGAGAAGCTGAACGGCGTCAGCGATCAGACCGAGCAGCAGGCGCTGGTGAAAGAGGCGCAGGATGCGATGGTGAAGGCGGTCGAGGAGACCCCGAACATCACCGTCCAGGAATATCAGGAGATCGGCGCCGCGGCGCAGCAGGACGAGGCGCTCGGCCAGCGTATCGCCGCGATCGTCTCCCAGACGCCGGCGGAGTGATCCGCCGGCGGTTCCGGGCCGCGTTTTCGAGTCGCGCGCCCCGGGGCGGTGCGGAAGGGGCGTCACGATCGTGGCGCCCCTTCTTTCTTGCCTGCCTCTCTGGCCTTGGCGGCGGCGCAGAGCTATCCAAGAGGTGACCCTGACCAAAAGGCCGAAATTCGTGACCGACGCCGCGACCACGCCCCAGTACCTGACCACCCGCGAGGTGGCGGACCTGCTGCGCGTCAAGGAACGCAAGGTCTACGACCTCGCCGCGGCGGGCGAGATCCCGCATGTGCGCGTCACCGGCAAGCTGCTGTTTCCTGCCGACGAGATTCGCGGCTGGATCGGCGGCGTGCCCGCCGAGCGCCCGGCCGTGGTCGCGGGCTCGCATGATCCGCTGCTCGACTGGGCGGTGCGGGAATCGGGCTGCGGCCTCGCGACGCTTTTCGAGGGCAGCGGCGGCGGGCTTGACCGCTTTGAGGCGGGCGATGCCGCCCTGACCGGCCTGCACATTCCCGAGGACGACGGCTGGAACACCGCCACCATCGCTGCGCGCGGCCTTTCGGGTTGCGTGCTGCTGGGCTTCGCCCGCCGCAGCCAGGGCCTGATCCTGGCGCCGGGGCTTGAGGGGCAGGTGAAGACCCTTGCGGATCTCACGGGGCGGCGGGTGATCCTGCGCCAGCCGGGGGCGGGCGCACGGGCGCTCTTTGACCGCTTGGCCGCTGGGGCGGGACTGGACGGGGTGGATTTCCTGGACAGCCCGGCCCGGACCGAAACCGACGCCGCGCAGGCTGTCGCCTCTGGCGAGGCCGATGCCGCGCTGGGTCTGTCGGCAGCGGCGCAGCCCTACCGGCTGGGCTTCGTGCCGCTGGCCGAAGAGCAGTTCGACCTGCTGATCGACCGTCGCGCCTATTTCACGCCGCCGGTGCAGGCCCTGCTGTCCTTCGCGCGCTCCGAGGTTTTCGCCGCCAAGGCTCGTGCTATGGGCGGCTACGACCTGGCCCCGATGGGCCAGGTCCGGTGGCTGTCGCCCTAGGCTCAGCCGGTGGTCGCGTCACTCTGCTTCGCAGCGTTGGGGAAGAACAGCTGCTGCCCGTCGATCTTGTAACCGGCGATGGCGGCCTGTCCCTCGGGCGAGATCACCCAGTCGACAAAGGCCTGCCCAGCCTCGGCCTTCACGTTGTCGTGCTTCTCGGGGTTCACGAGGATGATGCCGTACTGGTTGAACATCTTCGGATCGCCCTCGACGACGACCTCGTAGTCGCCCTTGTTGCCGAAGCTGATCCATGTCGCCCGGTCGGTCATCACGTAAGCGCCCATGCCGGTGCCGGTGTTCAACGTCGCGCCCATACCCGAGCCGGTTTCGCGATACCAGCCACCCGAAACCCCCGAGACGTCGATTCCGGCCTGGTCCCACAGCCGCAGTTCGGCCTTGTTGGTGCCGCTGTCATCCCCGCGCGAGGCGAACGGGGCCTCGGCCTCGGCGACCTTGGTCAATGCGGCGACCACGTCCGACATTCCCGCGACACCCGCCGGATCTGCGGGCGGACCGACGATGACGAAGTCGTTGTACATGACATCGAAACGCTCGACCCCATGACCTGCCTCGACGAAGGCCTCCTCGGAGGGCTTGGCATGCACGAACAGCACGTCGCCGTCGCCGTTCTCGGCGTTCTTGATCGCCTGCCCGGTTCCGACCGCGACCACGCGCACCTCGATTCCGGTCTTCTCGGTGAACATCGGCAGGATGTGGTCGAACAGCCCCGAGTTCTGGGTCGAGGTCGTGGACTGCACCACGATGAACTCGTCTGCCGCTGCGACCGGCCCGGCGAGTGCCAGCGCGGTCAAGGCCGAGGCAAGAAAAGTGCGTCTGAACATGGAAAGATCTCCCTAATGAATGGATGGGGCCTCTCAGGGCCCGAGGTGCAGCCGCCCCTCGAGCCAGGCCGTCGCGGCCTCGGATCGGGGGTGGTTTAGGACCAGCGCCGCCGGACCGCTTTCAGCAACCCGTCCGGCGTGCAGGAATACGATGTCGTCTGCCAGGCGGCGCGCCTGTCCGGCATCATGGGTGACCATCACCACCGTGACGCCAGAGGCGTGGGCAGCATTCACAGCCTCTTCGATTAGTGCGGTCGAGGCCGGATCGAGGCTCGCCGTCGGCTCGTCCAGCATCAGCAGCCTCGGACGGCAGGCCAGCGCGCGGGCGATGGCCAGCCGCTGCTGCTCTCCGCCCGAGAGCACGCGGGCCGGGCGATGCGCCAGTTTCGACAGCCGCGCCTGCTCCAGTGCCGCTTCGGCGCGGGCGCGCCGTTCGCGCCGGGGCACGCCCTGCACAGCCAAGGCGAAACGCAGGTTCGCCAGCACCGAACGGCGCAGCATCACCGGCGACTGGAACACCAGCGCCTGTTGCGCCCGCGCGGCGCGGTCCAGCGCGGCACCGTTCCAAAGCACCTGCCCGGCGCTGGGCCGGATCAACCCGTGCAGTACCCGCAAAAGCAGGCTCTTGCCGCTGCCGTTCGCGCCCATGATGACGGTGCGCCGCCCCCCGGCGATCTCGCAGTCGATCCCGTTCAGCAGGACCTGCCCGCCGATGCGCAGGCGAATGTCGCAGGCTTCGGCCAGCGGGGCAGGGGGCCGGGGCTCGGCCGCGAAGGGCGTGCCGCAGATCGGCTCGTTCGCAAGCATCCGGATCTCACGCATAGGCCGCCCTCACCGCCGAGGCGCGCAGGGCCATGACCAGCGCGTTCACCGCGACCGCCAGCACCAGCAGCACGGTCCCCAATGCGAGCGCAAGTTCCAGATTGCCCTTCGACGTTTCCAGCGCGATCGTCGTCGTCATCACCCGTGTGACGTGATTGATGTTGCCGCCCACGATGATCACCGCGCCGACCTCGGCCACCGCACGGCCGAAACCGGCCAGCACCACCGTGAGCAGCGAATAGCGGGCATCCCACAGCAGGGCGCCGACCCGGTCTACCGCTCCGACGCCGAGCGAGGCGAACTGTTCCGCATATTCGCCGTGCAGATCCTCGACCACCTGCCGGGTCAGGGCCGCGATGATCGGCGTGACCAGGACCGTCTGTGCGATGATCATCGCGGTCGGGGTGTAGAGCAGCCCAAGAACGCCAAGCGGACCCGCGGCCGAGAGCGAAAGGTAGACCAGCAAGCCAACGACAACCGGCGGCAGGCCCATCAGCGCGTTCATCAGGACAATGAGTATGGCGCGGCCGGGGAACCGGAATGCTCCCGCGACCGCGCCGAGCGGCAGGCCGATGGCGCCCCCAAGCGCCACCGCCGTCAAGGTCACGCGCAAGGACAGGCCGATGATCTCCATCAGATCCGGGTCACCCGACAGGATCAGACCTATCGCTTGAGCCAGGACCTCCCCAAACCCGTCCATGCTTGCGTTCCTTTCGCCGTCCGGGAGAGAATGCACAATAATGCAGGAAAATCCAAGAGCGCACGTGGCGGCAGGAATGCTATGCCTGCAGAAAGACATTCTGATTGAAAGGATTGCCTCATGCCCCGTTTCGGAGCCGGTTCCAGGGATTCACTCCGCGAGGGCGAGTTGACCGCGGTGGGGCCGCCGCCGGACGATGCGCAACTTCTGTTCATCGGCCGGATTCGCACACCGTGGACGGCGCGGGAGTTCTGCCCCCGGCAAGGTTCGGACGACGGGCCCGAGTGCCGGATCGAGTTGTTCTCGCCCTGGGACAGGGCGGTTTCGGGCCTCGGAGAGCACAACCGGATCGAGGTGCTCTACTGGCTGGACCGGGCGCGGCGCGACCTGGTCGTGCAGAATCCGTGCGGCGACGGGCGGCTTTACGGTACGTTCGCGCTGCGCTCGCCGGTCCGGCCCAATCCGATCGGCACCGCCGAGCCGCTTCTGCTGGGGATCGAAGGGCCGATCCTGAGGGTGCGCGGGCTCGATTGCCTAGACGGTACTCCACTGCTGGACCTCAAGCCTGCCCGGGCAAGCTTCTCGCCCAAGGCGTGTCCAAAGCCGGGCGTGAGTGTCTGAACACTGGGCATGATGTGGGCAGGGGGCTGAAAAAAGCGACGCACCAGGGCCTCCGGCGGCTAGGCCTCGGTTGACCTTCCGGGGGTGTGGGGCTAGGCAATTCCGGGAATGCACCGCGGGCGTGGCCCGCCCGCGCATGGGAGTGTCCGTTTTGGAAGAACTGCTCAGAGAATACCTGCCGATTCTGGTATTCCTCGGCCTGGCCATCGCCCTGGGCCTGATCCTGATGCTGGCGGCGGTCATCGTCGCTGTCCGCAATCCCGACGCCGAGAAGGTCAGCGCCTACGAATGCGGCTTCAACGCATTCGACGATGCGCGCATGAAATTTGACGTCCGGTTCTACCTGGTGTCGATTCTGTTCATCATCTTCGACCTCGAGGTTGCGTTCCTGTTCCCCTGGGCCGCCAGCTTCCAGTACCAGGGCCTGTTCGGCTTCTGGTCGATGGTGGTGTTCCTCGGCGTTCTGACCGTCGGCTTCGCCTACGAATGGAAGAAGGGAGCTCTCGAATGGGAGTGAGCACCAACGTCGCGTCCGCAGGCCCCGACAAGGAGGCCGCGACCACCGCGCTGTCGACCGAGCTTCAGGACAAGGGTTTCTTGCTGACCTCGACCGAGGCGGCGATCAACTGGGCGCGCACCGGAAGCTTGCACTGGATGACCTTCGGTCTGGCCTGCTGCGCCGTCGAGATGATGCACACCTCGATGCCACGCTACGACCTCGAGCGTTTCGGCACCGCGCCGCGCGCGTCTCCGCGCCAGTCCGACCTGATGATCGTCGCTGGTACGCTTACCAACAAGATGGCCCCGGCGCTGCGCAAGGTCTACGATCAGATGCCCGAGCCGCGTTACGTCATCTCGATGGGTTCCTGCGCCAACGGCGGCGGCTACTATCACTACAGCTACTCGGTGGTGCGCGGCTGCGACCGTATCGTGCCGGTGGACGTCTACGTGCCCGGCTGCCCGCCGACGGCCGAAGCACTGCTCTACGGCATCCTGCAACTGCAGCGGAAAATCCGCCGCACCGGCACCATCACCCGCTAAGGAAGGGGCACCATATGGCAGAGGCGCTTGCAGAGCTGGGCGGATTGATCTCGCAGCGGCAGGAAGACGCGATCATCGACGCCCGTGTGGAGCGGGGCGAGCTTGTCGTCACCGTCGGCGCGGCCGCCGTCGCGGCCTTCGTGAAGTTCCTCAAGACCGACACCTCGTGCCAGTTCACCTCTCTGGTGGACATCACGGCGGTGGACTACCCGGCGCGGGAAAAGCGGTTCGATGTGGTCTATCACTTCCTGTCGATGACCCAGAACCAGCGGATCCGCGTCAAGGTTGCCGTCCGCGAGGACGAGATCGTGCCCTCGATCACCGAAATTCACCCCTCGGCCAACTGGTTCGAGCGGGAAGTGTTCGACATGTACGGCATCATGTTCTCGGGCCACCCGGACTTGCGCCGGATCCTGACCGACTACGGCTTCCGCGGCCATCCGCTGCGCAAGGACTTCCCGACGACCGGCTATGTCGAGGTCCGCTACGACGAGGTCGAGAAGCGGGTGATCTACGAGCCGGTGCAACTGGTGCAGGACTACCGCCAGTTCGACTTCATGAGCCCCTGGGAGGGTGCCGATTACATCCTGCCCGGTGACGAGAAGTCGGAGGAAAAGGCAGGCTGATGGCCGAGCCCACGATCCTCATCTGCGTCGGTGCCCAGAAAGCGGGGACAAGCTGGCTCTACAGCTATCTCCGCGGGCATCCTGATGTGCATCTCCGCGGCGTGAAGGAGATGCACTACTTCGACGCGATGATGGATCCTGAGCATACCTACTACTGGCAACTCCACCAAAGGCGTGCGTCGAGCCTTCGTTGCCGCCTGCGCGGTACGGCGCCGTGGAGGCACAGGGATCTGCGCGCCAAGCTGCGGGACAATGAGGACTGGCTGAAGATCCGGCCCGGAGAACCGGGCGATCACCGCAGCTACCTCGACTACCTTTCGAAGGGGCGCCGGAACCGCCGCCTGATCGGTGACGTGACGCCTTGCTACGCGACGCTCAAGCGAGACGATTTCCGCCAGATGGCCGAACTGGGTGACGATGTCCGAATGGTCTACATTCTCCGCGACCCCGTCGACCGGGTTTGGTCGCAGGCCCGTATGATGGGCAAGCGGCGGGCCGAGGCGGATCGCCGTCAGCAATCGGTGGCAGAACGCAATATCGATCGCTTCCTTCGCGGCGAGGCTGAGGGCTTCCTGTCCCGCTCGGATTACGAACGATCCTTGACCGAGTTGACCGCTGTCGTGCCGCGCGACCGGCTGCATTTCACCTTTTACGAAGAACTGTTCTCGGAGCCCGCACTCGAGCGCCTACGGGGCTTTCTGGGCCTGGCGCCGCACGCGGCGGATACCGGCCGCGTTCAGAACCAGGGCGTTCCGATGACCCTTGATGCCGACCGCAAGGCGCAGGCGCTGGCCCTGTTGCGTCGGCAATACGACTTCTGCAACGAGTTCTTCGACGGCCGTCTGCCCGAGCGTTGGCAGTCCCGCATGGCGGAGGCGTGAGATGCATGACCGTAGTACCATTGCCCGCATAGTGAGGCCGCTGAACAAGAAGGAGGCAATGACATGGCTCTGATGTCCTGGCTGATAGGCGCCATCCTTCTCGGCGTCCCGCTCTACAAGCTTCTGCCGCGCGCGGGGATGAACCCGCTGCTCGCGCTCTCGGCCGTCATCCCGTTGGCCGGCATCATCGTGCTGTGGATCGTGGCCTTCCGCGCCTGGCCCGGCGACAACCCATCCGAAAGGTTCTGAGCATGGACGGCTCTCGCGACGACACGCTGACCACCGAGCAGCAGATCCGCAACTTCAACATCAACTTCGGCCCGCAGCACCCGGCGGCGCACGGCGTGCTGCGCCTTGTGCTGGAGCTCGACGGCGAGATCGTGGAACGCTGCGATCCTCACATCGGCCTGCTGCACCGCGGCACCGAGAAGCTGATGGAAAGCCGGACCTACTTGCAGAACCTGCCGTATTTCGACCGGCTGGACTACGTCGCCCCGATGAACCAGGAACACGCTTGGTGCCTGGCGATCGAGCGGCTGACCGAGACGCCGGTACCGCGCCGCGGCAGCCTGATCCGCGTGCTGTTCTGCGAGATCGGCCGTGTGCTGAACCACCTGCTGAACGTGACCACGCAGGCCATGGACGTCGGCGCGCTGACGCCGCCGCTCTGGGGCTTCGAGGAACGCGAGAAGCTGATGATCTTCTACGAGCGGGCCTGTGGCGCGCGGCTTCACGCCGCCTATTTCCGCCCCGGCGGCGTCCATCAGGACCTGACCCCGGACCTGCTGGCCGACATCCGCACCTGGGCAGAGGAGTTCCCGGCCAAGCTCGACGACATCGACGGCCTGCTGACCGAGAACCGGATCTTCAAACAGCGCAACGTCGATATCGGCGTCGTGTCGCGGCAGGAGATCATGGATTGGGGCATGTCGGGCGTCATGGTGCGCGGCTCGGGCCTCGCCTGGGACCTGCGCCGCTCGCAGCCTTACGAGCTATATGACGAGTTCGACTTCAAGATCCCGGTCGGCAAGAACGGCGACTGCTACGACCGTTATCTCTGCCGCATGGAAGAGATGCGCGAGTCGACCAAGATCATCCTGCAGGCGCTCGACAAGCTGGCCGAGACCGAGGGCCAGCCGGTCATGACCCGCGGCAAGATCAGCCCGCCGACCCGAGGCGACATGAAGACCTCGATGGAAGCGCTGATCCATCACTTCAAGCTTTATACCGAGGGCTTCCACGTCCCTGCGGGCGAGGTCTATGCCGCGGTCGAGGCCCCCAAGGGCGAGTTCGGCGTCTACCTGGTCGCCGACGGCACCAACAAGCCCTACAAGGCCAAGCTGCGCGCGCCGGGCTTCCTGCACCTGGCCGCCATGGACCACATGCTGCGCGGTCACCAGCTGGCCGACGTTTCGGCCGTGCTGGGCTCGCTCGACATCGTGTTCGGCGAGGTCGACAGGTGAGATTGGGCTTGATGGCAAATATCGTTGTGACTTGTGCCATCTCTTCGGTTGGGATCGCCTCCGAACCGGCGAGAGATACTGGCCGTAATTGCCTTTCTTTTGAGGAAGCCGACCTCAAGAGATACTTCTCGGATCCCGGCGTCATGGTAATGCTCTCCGACGGCTGCACCCGCATTCGTGCGAAAGACAACGAGCTTGACGCCGGTGAACCTGCCGAATGCGTGGTCATTGAAAGGATCGGCATTCCCGAGAGTGAAATCAAACGCGATGCAGATGGAAGCTCTTCCTTTGAATTGGGAAGCGCCATTGGTCCCCAGATCAATCGGTCCAACACCTGCGTCGTAAGGATCATGCGCCGGCCTAATCAGGCAGGCGGCAAATTTCGGAAAGTGGAATAATGCTCCGCCGTCTTCATCCCGAACAGCCCGACAGCTTCGCCTTCACCCCGGCGAACCTGGAGTGGGCCCAGAAACAGATCTCCAAGTACCCCGAGGGTCGTCAGGCCAGCGCGATCATCCCGCTGCTGTGGCGCGCGCAGGAGCAGGAGGGCTGGCTGACCCGCCCGGCGATCGAAGCCGTCGCCGAGATGCTAGACATGGCCTATATCCGGGCCCTCGAGGTCGCCAGCTTCTACTTCATGTTCCAGCTGCAACCCGTTGGGTCCGTTGCGCATATCCAGGTCTGCGGCACCACCTCGTGCATGATCTGCGGCGCCGAGGACCTGATGGAAGTCTGCAAGCAGAAGATCGCCGCCAAGCCGCACGAGCTGTCCGCCGACGGCAAGTTCAGCTGGGAAGAGGTCGAGTGCCTGGGGGCCTGCGCGAATGCGCCGATGGCCCAGATCGGCAAGGATTACTACGAAGACCTGACGACCGAGAGCTTCGGCAAGATCCTCGACGATCTCGCCGACGGCAAAGTGCCGACGCCCGGTCCGCAGAACGGCCGATTCACCTCGGAGCCGCTGGGCGAGCTGACTTCGCTGACCGAGCTCACCGGCGACCATGACGCCAACGCTTCCGTCGCTCGCGCGATCGAGTGGGGGGACACGATCAAGCGGATCACCGGCGACGAGCAGCCGACCGGCCACGTGCCGCCCGCCCGCACCAACCCGGACAACAAGCCGACCGACGATGCAGGCGACAGCGCGCCCGATGCGCAGCCTGCCTCGGATGCGCAGAACATCGGCCGCCCCGAGGTGGACAAGACCGAGGAAGGCCGCCCCGTGGGGATCGAGGCCGCCCGCGACGGCCAGCCGGATGATCTGAAGAAGATCAGCGGCGTCGGTCCGAAACTGGAAAAGCTGCTGCACAGTCTGGGCTTCTTCCATTTCGACCAGATCGCCGCATGGACCGAAGCGGAGATCGAGTGGGTCGACCAGAACCTCGAAGGCTTCAAGGGCCGGGTCACTCGTGATAACTGGGTTGAACAAGCGCGGGACCTGGCCAAAGGCGACGACGGCTGACGCCCGACGCCGGGTCTGCGCCATCTGGGCGCGCCAATGGGGAGACGTCCAGCATGAACGAAGGTAAGAACAAACCCGACCTCGTCGACAACGACGAGACGCTTTGGATCGGCGCGGCAGTAGCTGCGGTGATCTTTGCGCTCGCTCTCGTTATCGAGGTGAACCCGGGCGTGGCGATCCTTCTGGGTCTGATCCTGTTCGGCGTGCTGGCCTTCATCCTTCACATCAAGCTGGGCTTCGGGTTGCCGAACCTCGGCACGCGCTACACGCCTTCCGGCAGTCCAGAGACCGAAGTGCCCCGTCCGCCCGTGCCGCGTCCGCCGCATGGAACCGAGCCGGAGCCGACCGTACCGGAACCGTCGCTGCCCAAGGCAGAGCCGCCCGTCGCACAACCGCCCGCTGCGGAAACGCCGAAGCCCGTTCCTGCTGCGGCCGCGCCCGCGGCGGCAGCCGCTCCGATCCCGGCGGCCGAGAACCGGCCGCTGGTTCAACCCAGCACGCCTCTGCCAGGCGAAGCCGATCTGGCCGGGCGCAAGGGCCAATGGCGCTATGAGCCGGATGCTGCCCCCGCCGCTGGCGCGTCGGAAGCGGACCGGCCGCAGGGCCTGATGGCGCCTCGGGGCGACGCCCCCGACGATCTCAAGCGCATCAAGGGCATCGGTCCGGCGCTGGAGGAGATGCTCCACGGGCTGGGCTACTACCACTTCGACCAGATCGCGGCCTGGACCTTGGCCGAGGTTGCCTGGGTCGACGACAACCTCGAGGGCTTCAAGGGCCGTGTCAGCCGCGACGAATGGGTTGCGCAGGCGCGGGAACTCGCCTCGGGAGACTGACGCGCCGCGGGGACCGCCCCGCGGAGGACCGAAAAGACGACGAACGAGACCACACCGAAACGAAGAGCCAGCATCGACATGCCAGCCCCCTCCGAGAAACCCGACGCCGCGCAGGTCCGGCTCGCCACGATCGTGATCGTGGCGGCTTTCCTGCTGTGGATGGCCGGGTCCGCACTCGGCGGGGCACTGGGGCTGCCGGTCAGGTTCGCGTTTCTTCTGGATCTGATGTGCATCGCGGCTCTGGTCTGGGCGCTCGCGGTGCTCTACAGGGTCTGGCGGCGGCGCCAGGACAACGGAGTTTGAGGCATGCTCGAAGACAAGGATCGCATCTTCACCAATATCTACGGGATGCATGACCGGTCGCTGAAAGGCGCGCGCGCGCGCGGCCACTGGGACGGCACCGACAAGATCATCCAGGAAGGGCGCGACACCATCATCGAGAAGATGAAGGCCAGCGGCCTGCGCGGCCGCGGCGGTGCGGGTTTCCCGACGGGTCTCAAGTGGTCCTTCATGCCCAAGGAAAGCGACGGCCGCCCCGCCTACCTGGTGGTGAACGCCGACGAATCGGAGCCCGGCACCTGCAAGGACCGGGAGATCATGCGCCACGATCCGCACACGCTGATCGAAGGCTGCCTGATCGCCAGCTTCGCCATGGGCGCGCATGCCTGCTACATCTACATCCGCGGCGAGTATATCCGCGAGCGCGAGGCCCTGCAGGCCGCCATCGACGAATGCTATGACGCGGGTCTTTTGGGCGCGAACGCCGCTGGCTCGGGCTGGGACTTCGACCTCTACCTGCACCACGGGGCAGGGGCCTACATCTGCGGCGAGGAAACCGCGCTGCTCGAAAGCCTCGAGGGCCGCAAGGGTATGCCGCGCCTGAAGCCGCCGTTCCCGGCGGGCGTCGGCCTCTACGGCTGTCCGACAACGGTGAACAACGTTGAATCGATCGCCGTCGTGCCTACCATCCTGCGCCGCGGCGCCGACTGGTTCTCGAGCTTCGGCCGTCCGAACAACGCCGGCACCAAGCTCTTCGCGATCTCGGGCCACGTGAACCGCCCCTGCGTCGTCGAAGAGGTGATGTCGATCACCTTCGAGGAACTGATCGACCGGCACTGTGGCGGCATCCGGGGCGGCTGGGACAATCTCAAGGCGGTTATCCCCGGTGGTTCTTCGGTGCCCTGCCTGCCCGCCGAGACGATGAAAGAGGCGATCATGGACTTCGACTGGCTGCGTGAGCAGCGCTCGGGTCTGGGCACCGCGGCCGTCATCGTGATGGATCAGTCCACCGACATCATCAAGGCGATCTGGCGTCTGTCGAAGTTCTACAAGCACGAGAGCTGCGGCCAGTGCACGCCGTGCCGTGAAGGCACCGGCTGGATGATGCGCGTCATGGAGCGCCTGGTGAAGGGCGAGGCCGAGGTCGAAGAGATCGAGATGCTGCTCGACGTCACCAAACAGGTCGAGGGCCACACGATCTGTGCGCTCGGCGACGCCGCCGCTTGGCCGATCCAGGGCCTGATCCGTCATTTCCGGGGCGAGATCGAGGACCGGATCAAGGCGCAGAAAACCGGCCGCCTCAGCGCGGTCGCGGCAGAGTAAGGCGAAGCAGGCAGAGGTCAGGGGGCAGAGGTGAGCGCAGGGAACGGACATCTGGCACAGCTGAACGTCGGCCGCCTGTTGGCGCCCACCGACGATCCGCGCGTCGCCGAGTTCATGGGCGCGCTCGACCGGATCAACGGTCTGGGCAAGCGCATGCCCGGCTTCGTCTGGATGATGGAAGGCTCGGGCGAGCCCGGCACCGGCAACACCGAGAACAGCATCGGTGACGATCCGCAGTTCGTCGCCAACCTGACCGTCTGGGAGACCCCCGAGGCGCTGGGAAACTTCGTCTGGAACACTGTGCACCGCCAGTTCTACGAGCGCCGCGCCGAATGGTTCGAGATGCTGAGCGACATGCACTTCGTGATGTGGTGGATCCACCCCGGTCACCGTCCGACGCTGGACGAGGCAATGGCGCGGCTCGACTACCTGCGGGCCAACGGCGACAGCGATCACGCCTTTGGCTGGAACCACCTCGAGGAGACCGCCCGATGGCAGCAGAACCGTTGCGCACAGGTGGCCGCAGAATGACCCGCGCACCACGAATCATCCTCGCCGCCGGGCTTGCCGCGCTCACTGCGGCCGCAACGGTGTCGGCGCAGGCTGCATCGGGATTGCCTTCGGGCTACCCGCGCCAGGTGTTCGACTGGGCGGTTCAGGCCGACCTGGCCTCGCGCGTCTCCCGCAACTGCCGGGGCATCACCATGCACTCGGAACTGGCGGACGCCCGGCTCGGCGTCGCCTTGTCCGAGGCGTTCCCGAACGGTACCGACCTGCTGCGCTGGTCGAAGCGCCCCAACCGCGCCGCCGAGGAGGCCCGCGTCCGCGCGCTGGTCTCGGAGCAGGTCGTGGCTCTTGGCGCCGCCGCCGGCTATGACGTGAACGACCGCGACCAGCTTTGTGCGCTGGGCCGCGCCCAGATGGCCGCCGGCACTCCGGCGGGCGAACTGCTTTTCACGGGAGGCCGTCGATGACGTCGCCTTCCTACGCCGCAGCGAATAAGCACCTTCCGGGCCTTGCGGTTCGGGCGCTCTTTCGCGATGTTGCGGCGCAAGACGCGCCGGCGGATTCCGCCCCCGCAGGCCGCGCACACGATCCGAGGACCACATGAGCGATACGCGCACCATCATCATCGACGGCAAGGAAGTCGAGGTCGATCCGCGGTTGACCCTGCTGCAGGCATGCGAGCAGGCGGGGGTCGAGGTTCCGCGCTTCTGCTACCACGAGCGCCTGTCGATCGCGGGCAACTGCCGCATGTGCCTGGTCGAGGTCGTGGGCGGCCCGCCCAAGCCTGCCGCCAGCTGCGCCATGCAGGTCAAGGATCTGCGCCCCGGACCCGAGGGTGCGCCCCCCGAGGTCCGCACCACCTCGCCCATGGTCAAGAAGGCCCGCGAGGGGGTGATGGAGTTCCTGCTCATTAACCACCCGCTCGACTGCCCGATCTGCGACCAGGGCGGCGAGTGCGATCTGCAAGACCAGGCAATGGCTTACGGCGTGGATTTCTCCCGCTACCGCGAGCCCAAGCGCTCGGCCGTGGACATGGATCTGGGCCCGCTGGTCGCGACAAAGATGACCCGCTGCATCAGCTGCACCCGCTGCGTGCGCTTCATCACCGAGGTCGCCGGCATCCCCGAACTGGGCCAGACCGGCCGCGGCGAGGACAGCGAGATCACCTCGTACCTGGGCGCGATGCTGACCTCCGAGATGCAGGGCAACGTCATCGATCTCTGCCCGGTCGGCGCGCTGACCTCGAAACCCTACGCCTTCACCGCCCGCCCGTGGGAGCTGAAGAAGACCGAAAGCGTCGACGTCATGGATGCACTGGGCAGCGCGATCCGGGTCGACGTAAAGGGCCGTGAGGTCATGCGGATCGTGCCGCGCAACCACGACGGCACCAACGAGGAATGGCTCGCCGACCGCTCGCGCTTCATCTGGGACGGCCTGCGCCGCCAGCGCCTGGACCGGCCCTATGTCCGCAAGGACGGCAAGCTGGTGCAGGCCAGCTGGGGCGAGGCCTTTGCCGCGATCAGCGATGCGGTCGACGGCAAGACGGTCGCCGCCGTGGCCGGTGACCTGGTTCCGGTCGAGGCGATGTACGCGCTCAAGGCCCTGATCGGCGGCGCCGGTGGCAAGGTCGAATGCCGCACCGACGGCGCGAAGCTGCCCGAGGGCAACCGGGCCGCCTATGCCGGCACCGCCCGGATCGAAGATATCGACGACGCGCAACGCATCCTGCTGATCGGCGCGAACCCCCGCAACGAGGCTCCGGTGCTGAATGCACGCATCCGGAAGGCCTGGCTGAAGGGCGCCGAGGTCGGCATGGTCGGCGAGGCCGTGGACCTGACCTACGACTACGACCACATCGGCACCGACCGCGCGGCGCTGCAAAAGGTCATCGACATGGGCGGCAACGACGAGATCCGGGAAACCCCCAGCATCGTCATCGTGGGGCAGGGCGCGCTTAGCGGCGAGGACGGCGCCGCCGTTCTGGCCGCCGCGCAAAAGATCTGCGCCGACACCGACAGCGGGTTGCTGATCCTGCACACCGCCGCCAGCCGCGTTGGCGGCATGGACATCGGCTTCACCACCGAGGGCGGCATGGACGCCGCGCTGGACGGCGCCGACGTGATCTACAACATGGGCGTCGACGAGGTCGACATGCCCGCCGGTGCCTTCGTCATCTACCAGGGCAGCCATGGTGATCGCGGCGCGCACCGCGCCGACGTGATCCTGCCGGGCGCCGCCTGGACCGAAGAGCCGGGCATCTTCGTCAACACCGAAGGCCGCCCGCAGATGGCCTTCCGCGCAGGCTTCCCGCCGGGCGCGGCCAAGGAAAACTGGGCGATCCTCCGGGCACTGTCGGCCGAACTGGGCGCTACGTTGCCGTTCAACTCGCTCGACGAGCTGCGCGCGCAGATGTTCGAGGCACACCCGGTGCTGGCGGACATCGACGAGGTGGCCGAGAAGACCGGCGACCAGCTGGCGCTAGGCGATCTGGGGCAGGGCGACTTCCCCGCCGCCCTAGGCGAGCACTACCAGACCAACCCGATCGCCCGCGCCTCGACGGTGATGGCGGAGCTTTCTCGACTGGCTGCCGAACGCTCGCAGCCGCTGGCGGCGGAGTAAGACATGGCGGAATTCCTCGCGACCCCCTTCGGCACCTTCGTCCTGATCCTGGCGCAGTGTCTTCTGGTCACGGTCAGCATCCTCGTGGCGCTCGCCTTCCTGATGTATGCCGACCGCAAGGTCTGGGCGGCGGTGCAGATGCGCAAGGGCCCGAACGTGGTCGGCCCCTGGGGCCTGCTGCAGAGCTTTGCGGATTTCCTGAAGTACATCGTCAAGGAAGTCGTCGTGCCCGCGGGCGCCGACAAACCGGTGTTCTTCCTGGCCCCGATGATCGCCTTCGTCCTTGCGGTTATCTCGTGGGCGGTGATCCCGTTCAACGACGGCTGGGTCGTCGCGAACCTCAATATCGGCATCCTCTACATCTTCGCCGTATCCTCGCTCGAGGTCTACGGCGTGATCATGGGCGGTTGGGCGTCGAACTCGAAATACCCGTTCCTGGGTTCGCTCCGCTCCGCCGCGCAGATGATCTCGTATGAGGTGTCGATCGGCTTCATCATCGTGGGCGTTCTGATCTCGACCGCCTCGCTGAACCTGACCGACATCGTGACCGCGCAGTCCGGCGACTGGGGATTCCTGTCCTGGTACTGGCTGCCGCATCTGCCGATGGTGGCGCTGTTCTTCGTCTCGGCGCTGGCCGAAACCAACCGTCCGCCCTTCGACCTGCCCGAGGCCGAGGCCGAGTTGGTCGCCGGCTATCAGGTGGAATACTCCTCGACGCCGTTCCTGCTGTTCATGATCGGCGAACTGATGGCTGTCGTGCTGATGTGTGCGCTCATCACCATCCTGTTCTTCGGGGGCTGGCTGTCGCCGATCCCGGGTGTCTCGGAATGGTGGATCCTGGGCGACGGGCTGCACTGGATGGTCATCAAGATGGGGTTCTTCTTCTTCCTGTTTGCCATGGTGAAGGCCATCGTGCCGCGCTACCGCTACGACCAGCTGATGCGCCTGGGCTGGAAAGTGTTCCTCCCGATGTCGCTCGGCTGGGTGGTAATCGTCGCCGGCCTCGCCATGATCGACGGCGAAGAGGGCAACCTCGGCGGCCTCTGGGCCCGCTGGACCCCGATCGAGGCGGTGGCCGAGTGATCCACCGGGGCGCGGCATATCTTCTGGCCATGCTGGCGGCGACACCTGTCGCGGCCCCAGCCGTGGCGGCTCAGGACTTCGGCGTGATCGAAGCCTGCGCCACCGCGCCGCTCGGGTCGGAGGACTGCAATGCCGACGCCCTGGCCGGCGAGCTGGGCCTGCTTGGCGCTGGCGACGTCCGGATGTTCCGCCCCCACGGGATGGAGAGCTTCGCGATCCTGACCGCACTGCGCTACGGCGCTTCGGCGCTCTACTTCGCCTCGGAGGGCGAGGGTTGCACCGCCGAGGAAGAGCGCGCCGCCGCGGTCGAGATTTGGTCACTCTGGGTCGATCTTCCCGCGAACGTGCCGCAGGCCGTCGCGGACCGTTTCGCCGTCTACGACGGCGTGATGAACAATATCATTCAAATGGAGGTCGGGTGCTGAGATGACCGCGATCGACTGGACACGCGCCACGCGCTACTTCCTGCTGGCCGACTTCTTCGGTGGCTTCAAGCTGGGTCTGAAGTACTTCTTCGCGCCAAAGGCCACGCTGAACTACCCGCACGAAAAGGGCCCGCTGAGCCCCCGCTTCCGGGGCGAGCACGCGCTGCGCCGCTACCCGAACGGCGAAGAGCGCTGTATCGCCTGCAAACTCTGCGAGGCGATCTGCCCGGCGCAGGCCATCACGATCGATGCCGAACCGCGCGAAGACGGCAGCCGTCGCACGACGCGCTACGACATCGACATGACGAAGTGCATCTACTGCGGTTTCTGCCAGGAAGCCTGCCCGGTCGATGCCATCGTCGAAGGGCCGAACTTCGAATTCTCGACCGAGACCCGCGAGGAATTGTTCTACGACAAGGAGAAACTGCTGGCCAACGGCGAGCGGTGGGAGGCGGAGATCGCCCGGAACCTTGAGATGGACGCGCCTTACCGGTAACGAGCGGGCCAGAAGACCAGCGCCGGACGAACACCCGGCGCCAACAGAACGAGGGACAGATCCATGGGCTTTGCCGCCTTCGCCTTCTATCTATTCGCGATCACCGCCGTCGTCTCCGGCGGGCTCGTGGTGCTGTCGCGCAACCCGGTACACTCGGTGCTGTGGCTGATCCTGGCCTTCATCTCGTCGGCGGGGCTGTTCATCCTTCTGGGGGCCGAGTTCGTCGCGCTGCTTCTGGTCATCGTCTACGTGGGCGCTGTCGCGGTGCTGTTCCTGTTCGTGGTGATGATGCTCGACGTGGACTTCGCGGAACTTCGCGGGGAACTGTCGCGCTACGCGCCGATCGGCTTCCTGTTGGGGCTTGTGATCCTGCTGCAGCTGGGCTTTGCATTCGGCGCCTGGGAAGTGACCGAGCAGGCGACCGCGCAGCGCGCCGCCGTCACTCCGGCCCCCGAGCAGATCCAGAACACCGTCGCGTTGGGTCAGTTGATCTACACCAAGTACGTCTTCCTGTTTCAGGCTGCGGGACTGGTCCTGTTTGTCGCCATGGTCGGCGCGATCGTCCTGACCCTGCGCCACCGCGAGAACGTCAAGCGGCAGGACATCCTGGCGCAGATCTACCGCGATCCGGCGGCTTCGGTCGAACTGAAAGACGTCAAACCGGGGCAGGGCATCTGATGAAGCGCGGCGTCCTCATCGCAGTTGCTGCCGCCATCGCGACGGGCGTACTCGTGGCCGACCCGGCCGCGAGCCAGGCGCCCGCGCAGGCGACGGCGCAACTGCCGGTGAAGACCTACAAGAAGATCACGACCTTCCGCGGCTCGAACCAGGTCGTCGCCAGCGGCGGCGGCGCGGTCTACACGCTCTATTCCGCCCAGAAGGAAGGCGGCCGGCCCTGGGCCGGCGCGGTCTTCGTCAAGCGGCAGGGCGGCAAGGCGACCTATCTCAGCCGCGCCTATGACTGCGCCACGGCCACCTACCGCTGGCTGGGCGAGTATTCCCGCCCCGACCAGATCAGCCTGTCGGTGACGTCCCTGAACCAGACCCGGCGCCGCGCGCTCCAGCCCGGCACCATCGAATACCAGCTTGCCTATTACGCCTGCGCGCTCTGAGGAGAGAAGATGACACACACCACCAGAGCCATTCCCCAGTTGACGGAGACCCGAGCATGATCGGCCTGTCCCACTACCTGACCGTCGCCGCGATCCTGTTCGTCACCGGCATCTTCGGGATCTTCCTGAACCGGAAGAACGTGATCGTCATCCTGATGTCGCTGGAACTGATGCTGCTGGCGGTGAACATCAACTTCGTGGCGTTCTCCTCGTTCCTGGGCGACCTGGGCGGGCAGGTGTTCGCCCTGTTCGTGCTGACCGTCGCCGCCGCCGAGGCCGCGATCGGCCTGGCGATCCTGGTCTGCTTCTTCCGCAACCGCGGCACCATCGCGGTCGAAGACGTCAACGTGATGAAGGGCTAAGCATATGCTGCGACGGCTCCTCTTTCTGGCAACAGTCGCCCCCGCTTCTGCGCTGGCACTGACGCCGCAGCCGGATTGCCTCTGGGATTCCACCAGCCAGCAGTTCACTGAAGATGTCGATGCGCTCCCGGCGTGGGTGAACCTGCGTCAGAGTTCTTTTGCGGAGACCACGGTATACGACGACGCGCAGCATACTTGGACGCTGCTGCATCATTGTTCGACCGGACATTACCTGCTGTTTGGTGTGGGTCCGCAAGATGAACGCCGGGTACACGATCGATATGCCGCCCTGCTCGACATGTCCGCAAAGGTCACGCTGCGCGAGATTGGTCAGGATCTCGCCGATCTCGGGGCGGGTGTCCGGATCGGCAAGGGCGATGTTGGACGGTGCGATTGCAACCACCTTGAAGCCACCGGCGCGCTGAACTGAAAGGTAGACGATGTCCACTATCATCCTCTTCGCACCGCTGATCGGCGCTCTTGTTTGCGGCTTCGGCCACAAGTTCATCGGCGAGAAGGCGGCGACCATGACCGCCACCGGCCTGCTGTTTCTGTCCGCGCTGCTGTCCTGGATCACGTTCCTCGGCTTCAGCGCCGAGGACGGGAACACGGTCGATCTGTTCCGCTGGGTCGAAAGCGGTACGCTCTCGGCCTACTGGTCGATCCGCCTCGACACGCTGACCGCGATCATGCTGGTCGTGATCACCACGGTCTCGGCGCTCGTGCACCTCTACTCGATGGGCTACATGGCCCATGACGAGAACTGGAAAGAGGGCGAAAGCTACAAGCCGCGCTTCTTCGCCTACCTCTCGTTCTTCACCTTCACCATGCTGATGCTGGTGACAGCCGACAACCTGCTGCAAATGTTCTTCGGCTGGGAAGGCGTCGGCGTCGCCTCCTACCTGCTGATCGGCTTCTATTACCGCAAGCCCTCGGCCAACAATGCGGCGATGAAGGCGTTCATCGTCAACCGGGTCGGCGATTTCGGCTTCCTGCTGGGGATCTTCACGCTCTACTACCTGGTCGACTCGATCCAGTTCGACACGATCTTCGACGCCGCGCCTGATCTGGCCGCGACCTCGATCCACTTCCTGTGGATGGACGTGAACGCGGCCGAGCTTGCCGCGATCCTGCTGTTCATCGGCGCGATGGGCAAATCGGCGCAGCTGTTCCTGCACACCTGGCTGCCGGACGCGATGGAAGGCCCGACCCCGGTGTCGGCCCTGATCCACGCCGCGACCATGGTGACGGCGGGCGTGTTCCTGGTCTGCCGCATGTCGCCGCTGTTCGAATATGCGCCGACCGCGCTGACCGTCGTGACGGTCGTGGGTGCGACCACCGCCTTCTTCGCGGCGACCGTGGGCCTGGTGCAGAACGACATCAAGCGCGTGATCGCCTATTCGACCTGTTCGCAGCTCGGCTACATGTTCGCCGCCGCCGGCGTCGGCTTCTACCAGGCGGCCATGTTCCACCTGTTCACGCACGCCGCCTTCAAGGCGCTGCTGTTCCTCGGCGCCGGCTCGGTCATCACCGCGATGCACCACGAGCAGGACATGCGGAACTACGGCGGGCTGAAGGACAAGGTGCCGCTGACCTTCTGGACCATGATGATCGGCACGCTGGCGATCACCGGCGTCGGCATCCCGTTCAGCTACGACATGTTCGGCGTGCCCATCGGCCTTGCAGGTTTCGTGTCGAAGGACGCGATCATCGAGGGCGTCTATGCCGGCCACTCCAGCTATGCTTTCGGGATGCTGGTCATCGCCGCGCTGTTCACCAGCTTCTATTCCTGGCGCCTGGTGTTCATGACCTTCTACGGCAAGCCGCGCGGCGACATGCACGCCCACGACCATGCGCACGAAAGCCCGCGGGTCATGACCGTTCCGCTGGTCGTGCTGGCCACCGGTGCGGTGCTGCTTGGGATGGTCTACTACAAGCCCTTCGTCGGCGGCGGATCCGAGAAGTACTTCGGCGACGCGGTCTACAACTACGCGGCCCACGGTGAAGGCCATGGCGAGGCGCACGGCGAAGAGCATGCCGAGGCCGCCGACCACGGCGCAACCGACGAGGCGCACGCCGAGGACGCCGCTGCCGAGGACAGCCACGGCGAGGAAACCGCCGTCGCTCAGGCCGAGGCGGAAGGCGAAGCGCATGGCGACGACAGCCATGGCGAAGCTACAGAAGCAGCCGCTGACCTGTCGCATCTCGAAGGACGGGAGTGGATCCTCCACGCCTATCACGACGTGCCGTCCTGGGTGAAACTCTCGCCCTTCATCGCCATGCTTCTGGGCCTCGGCACCGCGTACCTGTTCTATATCGCGCGCCCCGAGCTTCCGGGCCGGCTGGCGGCATCGAACCCGGGCCTCTACCAGTTCCTTCTGAACAAGTGGTACTTCGACGAGGTCTACGACTTCCTGTTCGTCCGTCCCGCGCGCGGCCTCGGCCGCCTGCTGTGGAAGAAGGGCGACGGGGCCACGATCGACGGCAGCATCAACGGGCTGGCCATGGGCATCATCCCCTTCTTCACGCGCCTCGCGGGGCGGGTGCAGTCGGGCTACGTGTTCCACTACGCCTTCGCGATGTTCATAGGGCTTGCGGCCCTGCTGACCTGGATCCTGCTGAGGGCGTTTAGCTGATGGACAACCTGCTTTCCCTGGTCACCTTCCTGCCGCTGATCGGTGCGGTGGTGCTGATGCTGTTCCTGCGCGGCGAGGATGCCGCCGCGCAACTGAACGCGAAGCGGCTGGCGCTGTTCACCACGCTCGCGACCTTCCTGCTGTCGCTGGCGATCATCACCGGCTTTGACCCGCAAGATCCCGGCTTCCAGTTCGTGGAAGAATCGAAATGGATCGCCGGCCTCACCTACAAGATGGGCGTCGACGGGATCTCGGTCCTGTTCGTCATGCTGACGACCTTCCTGATGCCGATCGTGATCGGCTCGTGCTGGTCGGTCGAGCATCGGGTCAAGGAATACATGATCGCATTCCTGGCGCTCGAGACGCTGATGATCGGCGTGTTCTGCGCGCTGGACCTGATCCTGTTCTACTTCTTCTTCGAGGCCGGTCTGATCCCGATGTTCCTGATCATCGGCATCTGGGGCGGCAAGGAGCGGATCTACGCTGCGTTCAAGTTCTTCCTCTACACGCTGCTCGGCTCGCTGCTGATGCTGGTCGCGATGCTGGCCATGTACGTGGACGCGGGCACGACCGACATCGTCAAGCTGCTGAACCACGAATTCAGCTCGGACGTGCTGGACATCTGGGGCTTCCACATCGTCGGCGGGCTGCAGACGCTGCTCTGGATCGCCTTCTTCGCCAGTTTCGCGGTGAAGATGCCGATGTGGCCGGTGCACACCTGGCTGCCGGATGCGCACGTGCAGGCGCCGACCGCCGGGTCGGTGGTGCTGGCGGCGATCCTGCTGAAGATGGGCGGCTACGGCTTCCTGCGCTTCAGCCTGCCGATGTTCCCGGTCGCCTCGGATCTGATGGCCGATTTCGTCTTCACCCTTTCTGTGATCGCGATCGTCTACACCTCGCTGGTCGCCATGATGCAGGAGGACATGAAGAAGCTGATCGCCTATTCCTCGGTCGCCCACATGGGCTTCGTGACCATGGGGATCTTCGCAGCGAACCAGCAGGGCATCGACGGCGCGATCTTCCAGATGATCAGCCACGGCTTCATCTCGGGCGCGCTGTTCCTCGTGGTCGGCGTGATCTACGACCGGATGCACACCCGCGAGATCGACGCCTACGGTGGCCTCGTGATCCGAATGCCGGCCTTCGCGCTGATCTTCATGCTGTTCACCATGGGCAATGTCGGCCTGCCGGGGACCTCGGGCTTCGTCGGGGAATTCCTGACCATGGCCGGCGTCTACCAGGCCAACACCTGGGTCGCCTTCATCGCCGCCACCGGCGTGATCCTGTCGGCGGCCTACGCGCTGTGGCTCTACCGCCGCGTGGTGTTCGGCGATCTGATCAAGGAGAGCCTGCGCTCGATCCAGGACATGACCGGGCGCGAGAAACTGCTCTTCGCTCCGCTGGTC
The DNA here is from genome assembly GCF_054457455.1 of Halovulum sp. GXIMD14794. Taxonomy (NCBI): domain Bacteria; kingdom Pseudomonadati; phylum Pseudomonadota; class Alphaproteobacteria; order Rhodobacterales; family Paracoccaceae; genus Halovulum; species Halovulum sp. GXIMD14794. The sequence goes on from NZ_JBTLNF010000009.1 coordinate 184,932, forward strand.
GCCATGACCCTGCTGCTGGGTGTGTACCCGGCGCTGGCGCTCGACATCATCGGGCCGACGGTCGGCGCGCTCCTGGACCAGTACGATATGGCGCTGAACGCCGCTGAAACCCAGCTGGCCGAGAACTGAGGGAACACGGATGTTTGCCCAAGACCTGAACACTGTCCTGCCCGAGGTCGCGCTGGCGGTCTACGCGATGGCCGCGCTGATGGCGGGCGTCTTCGGCCTCGTCAATTCGCGCGTCGTGCTTTGGACCACGGCTGCGGTGCTGGCGACCTTCGGCGCATGGATCGGCGTCGCACCGGGCGTCGAGTCGGCGGCCTTCGGCGACAGCTTCGTCAACGACGGCTTCGCCCGCTTCGCCAAGGTCGTGCTGCTCTGGGGCGCGGCCGCGCTGCTGCTGATCAGCGACGACTACCTCGAGCGGACGGGCCTGCTGAACTACGAATACCCGGTGCTGGTGGCGCTCTCGGTCGTCGGCATGATGGTCATGGTATCGGCCCATGACCTGATGGTGCTCTACCTCGGCCTCGAGCTTCAGTCGCTGGCGCTCTACGTGATCGCCTCCTACCGGCGCGATTCCGTGCGCTCGACCGAGGCGGGGCTGAAGTACTTCGTCCTCGGCGCGCTCTCCTCCGGGATGCTGCTTTATGGCTGCTCGCTGACCTACGGCACCGCAGGCACCACGAACCTCGCCGGTATCTCGGCCATCGTCAGCGCCGGCGAGATCTCGGTCGGTCTGCTCTTCGGCCTCGTGTTCCTCTGCGCCGGTATCGCCTTCAAGATCTCGGCGGCGCCGTTCCACATGTGGACCCCGGACGTCTACGAGGGTGCGCCGACCCCGGTCACCGGCTTCTTCGCCACCGCGCCGAAAATGGCCGCGGCAGCGATGTTCGCCCGCGTACTCTTCGACGGGTTCGCCGGCGCTGTCGCCGACTGGCAGCAGATCCTGGCCTTCCTGTCGCTGGCCTCCATGCTGCTGGGCTCGGTCGCTGCGATCGGCCAGACCAACATCAAGCGTCTGATGGCCTATTCCTCGATTGGCCACATGGGCTACGCGCTGATGGGCCTCGCCGCCGGGACCGAGGCGGGCGTCAGCGGCATGCTGCTTTACATGGCGATCTACGTCACCATGAACGTCGGTGTCTTCGCCTTCATCCTGAACATGACCCGCGACGGCACCGGCGTGCTGGAGATCTCGGCCCTCGGCCTTTACAGCCGCGTCGAGCCTGCCCGCGCCCTGTGCCTTGCGATCCTGATGTTCTCGCTGGCCGGCCTGCCGCCGCTGGTGGGCTTCTGGGGCAAATTCGTGGTGTTCCAGGCTGCGGTCGACGCGGGCCTCGCTTGGCTTGCGGTGATTGGCGTGATCGCCTCGGTAATCGGTGCGTTCTACTACCTGCGCATCGTCTACCTGATGTACTTCGGCGAGGCCGCCGACCAGCTTGACGGCACCATGCCGCCGCTGCACTGGGCCGCGCTGGGCATCAGCGCCGGCGCGATGGTCCTGGGCGTCGTGAACCTCTTCGGTGTCGACGCCATGGCCGCCGCTGCAGCCGCGACGCTGGTGAATTGAGCGGGAGCGCAGGCGGGGCCGCGCCCCGCTTCGTCCTGGCTCAGACCGACAGCACAAATGCCGAGGCGCTTCGGCGCCTCGACTCAGGTCAGGCGGCCCCGTTCTGGGTGCTCGCCGACCGCCAGACCGCAGGGCGGGGCCGCCGTGGTCGGCCCTGGGTCTCGGACCCCGGCAACTTCTACGGCAGCGTCGCGCTGCGCCTCGGTCCCGACGCGGGGCAGGCGGCATTGCGCAGCTTTACCGCCGCGCTGGCGCTGGCCGAGACGCTGGACAGCCTTGGCATCGACCCGGCGCGTCTCAGCCTGAAATGGCCCAACGACGTGCTGCTGGACGGACAGAAGCTGGCGGGCATCCTGCTGGAAAGCACCAACCAGGACGGGCAATTGGCGATGGTCATCGGCATCGGCGTGAACCTGGCCTCCGCCCCGCCCGTGACGGCAGTCGAGGAAACCGCCCTCCGCCCGATCGCCCTGGCGGAGACCGGGCTGCGTATTACCCCCGATGCCTTCCTCGACGCGCTGGCGTCTCGGTTCGCCGCGCTCGAGTCCGAGTTCCAGGCTAACGGCTTCGCCCCGATCCGCGCCGCCTGGCTGGCTCGCGCCGCGCGTTTGGGCCAGCAAATCACCGCCCGAATGCCAGGCCGCGAGGTCTCGGGCCGGTTCGAGACGGTGGACGAAACCGGCGCAGTCGTTCTAGATACCCCGACGGGTCGCCTGCACCTGCCTGCGGCCGACATACACTTCTGACGGAAGGGCGGGTCTGCCCATGCTTCTTGCCATCGACGTCGGCAACACCAACTGCGTCTTCGCGCTCCACGACGGAGACCGGGAACTCGCGGCCTTCCGCTGCCGCACCGAGCACGCCCGCACCGCGGATGAGTACTATGTCTGGCTTCAGCAGTTGATGACGCTGAACGGCATCGTCGGGCGGATCACCGACGTGATCGTGTCCTCGGTCGTGCCGCAGGTGGTTTTCAACCTGCGCGTCCTTTCCGACAAGTACTTCCGCACCCGCCCGCTGGTCGTCGGCAAGCCCGAGGTCGAGCTGGGCGTCCCGGTTCGCGTCGATGCCGACACCACCGTAGGGGCCGACCGGCTGGTGAACACCGTCGGCGCGTTTGACCGCTACGGCGGCGATCTGGTGGTGGTGGACTTCGGCACCGCGACGACCTTCGACGTGGTCGGCCACGACGGCGCCTACGAGGGCGGCGTGATCGCACCGGGCGTGAACCTCTCGCTCAAGGCACTCAGCGAAGCTGCGGCCGCGCTGCCTTATATCGACGTCACCCACCCCGAGCGGGTCGTCGGCACCAACACCCGCGCCTGCATGCAGTCCGGCATCTACTGGGGCTACATCGGCCTGGTCGAGGGCGTGTGCCGACGCATCGCCGCCGAGCGTGGCCGCCAGATGAAGGTGGTCGGCACCGGCGGGCTTTCCACGCTCTTCAACCAGGGCACCGACATCTTCGACCACATCGATACAGATCTGACCATTCACGGGCTCGTGCTGATCCACGCCCGAAACAGCCCGAAAGCGAAAATAACCGTATGACGAAAGAAACCAAGTTTACCTACCTGCCGCTCGGCGGCGCGGGCGAGATCGGCATGAACATGTACCTCTACGGCTACGGGCCGGTAGGGGATCAACGCTTCATCCTCGTCGATACCGGCGTGACCTTCCCGGACATGGACGGCTCGCCCGGCGTCGACCTCATCATGGCCGATCCCAGCTTCATCGCCGAGCGCGCCGACCGGCTGGAAGCCATTATCATCACCCACGCGCACGAGGATCACGTCGGCGCGCTCGGCCACCTCTGGCCGCGCCTGCAGGCCCCGGTCTACGCCCGCCGCTTCACCGCGCTGATCGCGCAGCAGAAGCTGGAGAAGGCGGGGCTGGACCCCAAGATCGTCCGCGTCGCACCGGCCTGGCCGGAAACCGTCCAGCTTGGCCCCTTCACTGTCGGCTTCGTGCCGGTCTCGCACTCGATCCCCGAAGCCTCGGCGCTGGTAATCGACACGCCCGCGGGCCGCGTCGTGCACACCGGGGACCTGAAACTGGACCAGACCCCGCTTGTCGGCGAGCCTTGGGACCCGGCGCTGTTCCGCGCCATCGGCGATGACGGCGTCAAGGCGCTCGTCTGCGATTCCACCAACGTCTTCTCGCCCATGCACGGCCGGTCCGAGGCTGATATTGTCGGTCCGGTCGAAGCCCTGATGGCCGAGGCCAAGGGCCTCGTCGTCGCCACCACCTTCGCCTCCAACATTGCACGCCTGCGCACGCTGGCGCAGGCCGCGCATGACCAGGGCCGCTCGGTCGTGGTGCTGGGCCGGGCGATGAACACGATGATCCAGAACGGGTTCGCCACCGAGGTGCTGCCGGACTTCCCGCCCGTGGTCGACCTTGACGAGGCCGAGAGCATCCCGCGCGAGAACCTGTTCATGCTCGCCACCGGCAGCCAGGGCGAACGCCGCGCCGCCAGTGCTCAGCTCGCCAGCCACGGCTACCGCGGTTTCAAGCTGAAGGAAGGCGACACCTTTCTGTTCTCGTCCAAGACGATCCCGGGCAACGAGGTCTCGGTCGGACGCATCCTCAACCAGCTCTCCGAGCAGGGCGTTCGCGTGATCGACGACAGCGATGGCCGCTATCACGTCTCTGGCCACGCCAACCGTCCGGATCTCGAGCAGGTGCACACGCTGGTACGCCCAGCCAACGTCATCCCGATGCACGGCGAGCACCGGCACCTGAGCAGCCATGCCGAACTGGCCCGCAGTCACGGCCGCCCCGGCATCGTCGCGCCCAATGGCGCCGTGGTCGACCTGACCGGTCCCGAGGCCGAGGTCATCGACCATGTCGAGACCGGGCGGCTCTATCTCGACGGCAAGGTTCTGATCGGCGCGCTCGACGGCGTGGTGCGCGAGCGGGTGCGCATGGCGATCCGTGGGCATGTCATCGTTTCGGTCCTGCTGGAAAGCGACGGCAGCATGGCCGACGCCCCCTGGGCCGAGATCGTCGGTCTGCCCGAGACTGTCTCGGGCCGCAAACCGGTCGCCGAGGCGATCGAGGATGCGGTGGACAAGGCGCTGTCCAACGCCAAGCGCAACGCCCTGCGCGACGACGAAGAGGTCGAGAAACTGGTCGAGCGTGCCGTGCGCGGCACCACTGACGACCTTTTGGGAAAGAAGCCCGTCACGACGGTGCTCATCAACCGCTTCGAAGGCTAGGCCCTCTCATGTGTAGGGTGGGCTTCCAGCCCACCCTGCTGAACGCCGGGTCGGATTAAGCCGGGATTGAAACGAAAAACGCCGCCCCTTGGGGCGGCGTATTCATTTCAGCCGGCCTGTTCGGTTCAGCTGGCCTTCTGCTCAAGCTCGGCTTCGGCCTTTCACCGTGTTGATCACTGATGAGGCAGATGCCCGGGCGCGCGGCTTGCGCTGCCGCGTAGGTTGCTTGGCCGGTTCCTCGGCCTGTGCCTCGGAAGCAGGCTCAGCTTGCGTCTCGGGTGCCAGCTCGGCCTGAGCCTCTGCCTTGGGGTCTTCGCTCGCCGGTTCCGGCTGGACGCCCTCGGGCTTGGCTTCCTCGGCCTGAGGTTCGGTTGTTTGCGGAGCGGGTGCGGACGCGGCCTCTGCAGGCATTTCTGTCGTCGTCTCAGCCGGAGCCTCTTCCGCAGCCTTCTTGCTCGTTCGCCGTTTGCGCGGTTTCTTCGGCTTCTCCTCGGCCACGGGCTCGAAATCCGGTTCCGGAGCAGTCACCTCAGTCGACTCAGCTTCAGCCGCAGGTGCGTCGGCAGGCGCGGCCTCGGCCTCGACCGCAGGTGCTTCAGCCGGTGCTTCCACGGCTTCCGAAACCGCCTCGCCCTCGGCGTCGGCCGCCTCGGCTTTCGGCTCGACGTCCTTCTTCTTCGACGTCCGCTTGCGCTTGGCCTTTTTCGGCTTCTCTTCGACCGCCTCGACCGGAGTTTCAGTCTCAGCCTCGACCACTGGCTCCTCGGCTGTCTCTTCCGGCTCGTCCTTCTCGAGGTCGGCGAGCGCGGCGCGCAGATCGCGGGTCATGAAGGCGGGGACGTGATCGCCCATGCCGACAACCCGGTTGTCATCGCGACCGCGGCTACGCGAGCGGCCACCGCGCGCGCGGCTGTCATTGGAACCCGAACGTGTGTCGGCCGGACGCGCATCGCGCGAGCGGCTCTCGCGCGGCTCCGGCGCGGCCTGCGCTTGCGAATCGGCCTCGGCAGCGGGCGCGTCGTCCCGCTTGCGGCTGCGACTGCGGCTCCGGCTGCGCGAGCTGCGGCGTTCCTCGTCCTGACCCTCATCCGAGGTGGCGGGGGCGGCGTCGCCCAGCGGGTTCTCGACCACCGGGATCTTCTTGCCCAGCAGTTCCTCGACCTTGTCGAGATGCTTCTCGTCCGCCGGCACATAAAGCGACAGCGCCTTGCCCGAGCGCCCGGCACGGCCGGTGCGGCCGATGCGGTGGACGTAATCCTCGGAATGGATCGGAATGTCGAAGTTGAAGACGTGGCTGACCGACGGAATGTCGAGCCCGCGCGCGGCCACGTCCGAGGCGACCAGCAAGCGCAGACCGCCGTCGCGGAAGCTCTCCAGCGTGCGGGTCCGGATCGACTGGTCCAGATCGCCGTGGATCGGCGCGGCGTCATAGCCGTGCTTGGCCAGCGATTTGGCGACGATGTCGACGTCCCGCTTACGGTTGCAGAAGATGATACCGTTGGTCAGCTTCTCGCCTTCGGCGTCGATCAGGGCGCGCAGCGCGTCGCGCTTCTCCTTGTCGGCGCGGTCGCGGCGCGACGGGGTGATCTTGCACACCGCCTGCTCGATGGTCTCGGCGGCGGTGGCCTGTCGGGCAACCTCCACCCGGACCGGATTCGACAGGAATTCCTGGGTGATACGCGTGATCTCGGGCGCCATGGTGGCCGAGAAGAAGAGCGTCTGGCGAGTGAACGGGGTCAGCTTGAAGATCCGCTCGATGTCGGGAATGAACCCCATGTCGAGCATCCGGTCGGCCTCGTCCACGACCATGATCTCGATGCCGGTCAGCATCAGCTTGCCGCGCTCGAAATGGTCGAGCAGGCGGCCAGGCGTCGCGATCAGGACGTCCACGCCCCGATCGATTAGCCGGTCCTGGTCCTTGAAGCTGGTGCCGCCGATCAGCAGCGCCATGGTCAGCTTCATGTGCTTGGAATAGGTTTCGAAGTTCTCGGCGACCTGGGCGGCCAGCTCGCGCGTCGGCGCCAGCACAAGGCTGCGCGGCATCCGCGCGCGGGCGCGACCCTTTGCCAGCAGGCTCAGCATCGGCAGCGTGAAGCTGGCGGTCTTGCCGGTGCCGGTCTGGGCAATGCCCAGCACGTCGCGTCCGGTGAGCGCTTCGGGGATGGCCTGGGCCTGGATCGGCGTCGGCGTTTCGTAACCGGCTTCGGTCACGGCTTTCAGGACCCGCGGGTCCAGTTCAAGATCAGTAAAGGCTGTCATTGCTCGCTGTATTTGAGTGCGGCTACATTAACGGCCGCAGTTTCCAGCGCGGCCAACATCCCCGTATTGGGATCGTTCGTGGCCGATCACATAGGTCATTGTTGCGCTGCGGTCAATCTTTGTAGCGTTTTGACCGGCAGAACCGCGCCGCATTGCCACAGGCGGGCAGGGGCTTTGATCTTGCCCGCAGGGCGGGCTAATAGGACGCGAACCATTGAAAGGGATGCCGGATGGACGTCGCCCCACCCAAGGCCCTGCGCGGCATGGCGCTGCTGCGCGTCGGCGGGATCCGTCACTGGACGGACCGCACCTTCAGCTTCACCTGCGAGCGGCCCGATAGCTTCCGCTTCCGCTCGGGCGAGTTCGTGATGATCGGCCTGATGGTCGACGAAAAGCCGCTGCTGCGCGCCTATTCCATCGCCTCGCCCTCCTGGGACGAGGAACTGGAGTTCTACTCGATCAAGGTGCAGGACGGCCCGCTGACCTCGCGGCTCCAGCATCTCGAGGACGGCGACGAGATCGTCATGCGCCCCAAACCTGTCGGAACGCTGGTCCACGACGCGCTGCTGCCCGGCAAGCGGCTGTTCCTGTTCTCGACCGGCACTGGCATCGCGCCCTTCGCCAGTGTGATCCGCGACCCCGAGACCTATGAAAAATTCGACCAGGTCATCCTGACCCACACCTGCCGCGAGGTGGGGGAACTGGCCTATGGCCATGATCTGATCGAGCGGATTCGCACCCACGAATTCCTGCCCGAGATCGTCGGGGACAAGCTGACCCACATCGCCACCACGACCCGCGAGGACAGCCCGCAAATGGGCCGCATGACCGACTGGATCCGTGACGGCCGCCTGGCCGAGGCGACCGGCGGGCCGCTCTCGCCCGAGACCGACCGAGTGATGATCTGTGGCTCGATGGACATGCTCAAGGAGCACAAGGCCCTCTGCGAAGAGGCCGGCATGACCGAGGGCGCGAACTCCGAGCCGGGCCATTTCGTGATCGAGAAGGCCTTCGTGGACTGATCCTTGGGGATCGAGTTCTACGTTCAGGGCTACCGCGACGGCCAGCCGGACGGGCTCGATGCAGAGCGGGTGCGTGCGATCTTCGGCGTCTCCGGGCCGGGTCCGATCTACCCGCTGGTCTATAACGAGACGCACCGCTGCGATCTGTCGCTAGGCTCGCGGAACGGTCCCGCAGCCTCGTTCGCAATCCTGAGACCTTGCGATCACCCGGCACTATGGCAGGCCCTGTTCGGGGTCCTGTCCGAAGGCCCCTACGTGCTCTTCGCCCCCGACGGCAACGCGCCGGTTGCCGCGGGGCAAGCGCCCGATCTGCCACAAGGCATGGCCGCCGCGCTTGGCGCCCCGGTGCTGGTCACGCGCCCCGAGGCGATTCGTCCCGCGCTCGTCGGCTGCAGCTCAGAAGAACTCGTAGGTTTCGGCGTTGTAGTCCTGCAGGACCACGTCGGCGCGGTCGATCTCGGCCAGGGTGAGGCCCTTCACGATGACCTTCTCGTCATAGCTGCGCCCCTCGCCGTCGGTACCGAACCGCCGGAACACGGCGTTGCCCCAGGCATTGTCCCAGAACCGGTGCGTCAGCCCGTCGTCGACGAAATCCGCCAGCGTTTCCATATCGCCCGCGCCGAACCGGTCCGCGAGGCTCTCGCGCTGCGGGGCGTCGCCCGTGGAAAGAGCGCCGTCGACGGTGGCGAAGATGAACTCATCGCCCTCGACCACGTCGAAATCGGTGATCCTGCCGCGGGCGTTGGCCGCACCCTGTGTCGCAGTGCCGGTCACATCCCAGAACCCGTTGTCGACGATGAAATCATCGGCATGATTGCCGCCGACAAGCGTGGATTTCCCGAACTCCAGTACCAGCGTGTCCTGCCCGTTGCCGCCCTTCAGCGTCGACAGTTGCACCGCCGCTTTCAGGATGTCCCAACCGCCGCCGCCGATCGCGAAGCTGCGGCCCGCGTCGCCCAGACCGTCGCCGCCCGAGATGTCCTCCAGTTCGATCTTGTCCCGGCCGCCGCGCCCCAGGAACCGGCCTTCGCCGATCATTTCGTCGCGGGTGCCGAAAGCGTCGATTACCGCGCCGGGGGCGCTGCTGATGTAGTCAGGTTCTGTCCCCGTGATCGCGGCGATGCCGGCCTCGAGTTCGTATCCGCCCGCAATGTCGAACTCTCCGACCATCGAGAACTGGTATTCGGAGCCGCCGAAGACGGTGAAGCTCGTGGTATCGGTGAGGTAATTGTAGACAACCTGCAACTCGGTGCCGGGGCTGCCAAAGTCCTCGAATATCTCGGTCCGCGAAATAGACGTACCGAACAGATCGTCCTCGATCGTCTGATCGACGTCTGCGACGGTGAGCGCGTCGATCGCGGCAAGCTCGACGCGGAAGTTCACCGCGCTCGCAAAGGTGAAAAGCGACATTCCCGGTCTCCCGTCCCCTGGTCCACGGGATGATCATACGTCAAATGTGAGGGAAAATCTCGGGTCCGGGCGTAAACTCGGGTTCAGAGAAAATCGCTGTCCACCCAGACTGTTGCCAGATCGACCTCGTTCAGGCCGAGGCCGTGCAGCGTCACCTTCTCGTCGTAGACCTTGGTGTTGACCGGGTGGTCCCAGATGCCCTCGCGGCGGATCACGGCGTTGCCGGTGGCGTCCTCGCCAACCGCGTAGTCGAAGCTCAGCCCGTCGTCGCGGGTCAGCGTGAACGTGTCGAGGTCCGCCAGCGTGCCCGGCCCGAAGGCCTCGGCTAGCGTGCCCAGATCGCCGGGGAAGGGGGCGACGTTGTAGACGTTGACCGAGAACACCAGCATGTCCTCGGCGCCATCGAAATCGCGGATGCCGGCGCGCACCGGAGTGTCGTCCTCGGGGCCTTCGGTGAAGTCCGAATTGCCGTTGTTGAAGGCAAACAGGTCTGCACCCTCGCCGCCAACGACCCGTGCCTTGCCTGCGCTGACGGTGATCAGGTCGTCGCCCTTGCCGCCTTTCAGAACCGAACGCGCCAGTTCCGTCAGCAGCACGTCGTTGCCCGCGCCGCCGATGCCGACCGACTTGCCGCCGTCGCCGCGTTCGGTGGTGAAATTGTCCTCGAGCGTGATGTAGTCGTCGCCGGCCCCGCCGTGCATCCAGCCCTCGCCATCCATCCGGTCGTCGGTGCCGTAGGCGCGGATCCGGGCACCGCTGGAAAAGCTGGTGTAGCCGGTGTCGGGAAAGGCGGCGGCCTCGAACAGAGGCGTCAGGCCCAGCCCGCCCGCGAAATCCAGCAACTCGTCGGTTTGAAGGATCCAGGCATTGGTCGTGCCGCCCAGGTTGGCAAAGAAGAAATCGGTCGAGCCGCCAGACTCCCGGTCCCAGATATCCACCGTCAGCGTGCCCGTCGGCGTGTCGAATATCGACCGCTCCAGAACGCCGGTGACGGTGTAGAACACCTCGAACCCGTCGCGCTCGGCTGCGGCCAGCCCGTCGATGAACTCAAGCGCCGCGCGGAAGTCATGCGGCCCGTAGACTTCGAAATCTGCTGTCGTGACCATGAGTTTACCTGTCCACAATCCGTTCCGCGATCCTATGGCGCGCGGGGCGCAGGCTCCAGCCCCGCGTCAGAGGATCGGGCCGAACATCGCCACGGTGTTGTTCAGCAGCCGCCGTGGCGCGGACCAGGCGCGCACATCCTCCAGCGTCACCCGCTCCGAGGCGTCGATGTAGCTTTGCTGCCGGGCCCGCACGGCAAGGGTCGTGTGCGGGTCAGCCAGCAGGATGTTGTTCTCATAGTTCAGGTCCAGGCTCCGCTGGTCCAGGTTCGCCGAGCCGACAAGCGAAACCTTGCCGTCCAGCGTCATCGACTTGGTGTGCAGCAGCCCCAGCGGATACTCGTAGAGCCGCACGCCCGCGGCCAGCAACTCCTCGTAGTAGGAGCGGCTGGCGGCAGCCACGATCCAGCTGTCGTTGCGCTTTGGCAGCACCATCGCTGTATCCACCCCGCGCCGGGCACTGGCGCAGATCGCGGCCTGCATGGCGGCGTCGGGCACGTAGTAGGGCGTGGTGATCACCAGTTCCTCGCGCGCGCCGTAGATCGTCGCGACGAATGTCTCGGACATGGCCGAGGGCCGGTGCGTCGGCCCGGTCCCGACGACCTGCGCGGCAAACCCCGGGTCGGCGGGCGGGGCAGGGCGGGTCAGCAGCGGCACAAGGTCCTCGCCGGTCGCGCCCATCCAGTCCTCGCAGAACAGCCGCTGGTTCTGCCGCGCGACGGGGCCTTCGAAACGCAGCATGATGTCCACCCACGGCGCGAAACGCGGCTTTACCCGGAAGGCGGCATCGGCGCAGTTCTGGCTGCCGCAATAGGTAACGGCCTCGTCGATCACCACGATCTTTCGGTGATTGCGCAGGTCGATCCGACCCCGCATCATCCGCAGCAGCGGATTGCCGATCGGCAGCGCGCGGGCCAGCCGGACGCCCGCCTCGCGCATCTCGCGCCAGTGCGCCGAGCGGATCAGCTGCCGCGAGCCCAGGTCGTCCGCCATCGCCCGGCAGGTCACACCCCGCGCGGCAGCACGTTTCAGCGCCTCGACCACCTTGAGGCCGTTGGTGTCGTCCAGCCAGATGTAGAACAGCAGATGCACATGGTCGGTCGCAGCGTCGATGTCCTCGACCATCCGTGCGATGGCGGCGTCGCTGTCCGCCATCAGCTCGGCCCGGTTGCCGCCGCTTGCCGGAAATCCGTTGATGCTGCGCCCGACGCGGAACAGGCGCTCGGCCTCGGGGATCATCGGGCGGATATCGGCGTCCGGATCCTCGGGGATCGGCAGCACCTTGGCGGCGTCTCGGATCCGCTGCGCCCGGCGGCGGCCGATATCGACCTCGCCGAACAGAATGTAGGCCAGGATGCCGACCAGCGGCGCGACCAGGATCACCACCGCCCAGGCCAGCCGCGACGAGGGCGACCGATACGGCCGCAGCAAGGCGCGCGCGACGAAGACCGTCTGCAGCAGGATATCCGAGACGAGGAAGAACCAGGTGAAGTCTCCGGTCGTCATCGCCGCGCCTCCTGCGTGCCTGGCCTCAGATCAGCGTTTCCTTGACCGCCGTCAGCTTGAGGTCGGGATAGTCCCGCTCCACCCTGTCGATATCCCATTGCAGGCGGGTCATGTAGACCGGATCGCCGTCATGGTCCGCTGCGATGTGGCCCTTGTTCGCCTTCACGAACGCGTCGACCTTGGCCTGCGGCCCCGAGACCCAGCGGGCCGAGGTGAACTGCGTCGGCTCGAACCGCACCGGGATTCCGTATTCCAGCTCGATCCGGCTGGCGAGCACCTCGAACTGCAACTGCCCGACCACGCCCACGATCCACCCCGAGCCGATGGTCGGCTTGAAGAGCTTGCTGGCGCCTTCCTCGGCGAACTGGGTCAGCGCCTTTTCCAGGTGCTTGGCCTTCATCGGGTCGGTCGCGCGCACCGACTGCAGAAGTTCGGGTGCGAAGCTCGGTATGCCGGTAAAGCGCAGGCTCTCGCCCTCGGTCAGGGCGTCGCCGATGCGCAGCTGGCCGTGGTTCGGAATGCCGATGATATCGCCGGCCCACGCGTCTTCGGCCAGTTCGCGCTCGTTCGCCAGGAACAGGACGGGGTTCGAGATCGCCATGGGCTTGCCGGCCCGCACATGGGTCAGCTTCATGCCGCGCTTGAAATGCCCCGAGCAGAGCCGCACGAAGGCAACCCGGTCCCGGTGCTTGGGATCCATGTTGGCTTGCACCTTGAAGACAAAGCCAGAAACCTTTGACTCATCTGGGGAAACCTGACGCTCGGCCGCCGGGCGCACCTGCGGCTGAGGCCCGAATTCCCCGATCCCCGACATCAACTCCTGCACGCCGAACGAGTTGATTGCACTGCCGAACCAGATCGGCGTCAGCGTGCCGTCCAGGAACGCTTGCCGGTCGAACGGCGGCAGCAGCTCGCGCGCCATCTCGACCTCCTCGCGCAGCTTTTCCAGCAGGTGCGCGGGGACATGTTCTTCGATCTTCGGATCGTCCAGCCCGTCGATCTTGACGCTCTCGGCCTTCACGTTGCGGTCGGCGCGGTCCATCAGTTCCAGCCGGTCGTTCAGCATGTCGTAACAGCCGACGAATTCGCGGCCCATGCCGATCGGCCAGCTGGCCGGGGTCACGTCGATCGCCAGGTTCTCCTGGATCTCGTCGATGATCTCGAAGGTCTCGCGGCTTTCGCGGTCCATCTTGTTGCAGAAGGTCAGGATCGGCAGGTCGCGCAGGCGGCAGACCTCGAACAGCTTCTGCGTCTGGCTCTCGACGCCCTTGGCGCCGTCGATCACCATGATCGCGGCATCCACGGCAGTCAGCGTCCGGTAGGTGTCTTCCGAGAAATCCGAGTGACCCGGCGTGTCGACAAGGTTGAACCAGAAGTCCCTGAACTCGAACGACATTGCCGAGGCGCTGACCGAGATGCCCCGGTCCTTCTCCATCTGCATGAAGTCACTGCGCGACCGCCGCGCCTCGCCCTTGGCGCGGACCTGTCCGGCCATCTGGATCGCGCCGCCGTAAAGCAGGAACTTCTCGGTCAGCGTGGTCTTGCCCGCATCGGGGTGCGAGATGATGGCAAAGGTCCTCCGACGCCCGATCTCGGGCGGCAGGTCGGGTGCATTGTGCGAACGGTCCAGCATGCGCGCGATATAACGTCGGCAACACCGAAGGAAAAGCCGGGAAACGCCGGCCGCCCGAATGTACACTGGCGCGAATGTACCGGGAGCCGAATGTGCTGGGGAATGATGGCCCGGACGGCTATCGTCTTGCACATGTGTCGCCACACCTGCGGCGACACGGCAGCCGAGGAGGGCCCCATGTCCGAAGCCGGAGACCGCGCCATCGCCGAGATCGTTCGCCTGCACGAGGCCATCGTCTCATGGATCACCGGGCGGATGCCCGAGGACCGGTTCGCCGCCGAAATCGCCGGGCCCCTCGCTCCGGCCTTCACCATCGTCGAGCCGGACGGCCAGATCCAGACCCGCGACGAGGTTTTGAAGGGCCTCTTCGACTTCCACAGCGGCAACCCGGACTTCCACATTGCCATTGAGGCCCCCCGGGTCGTGGCGGAACGCGACGGCCTCGTTGTCGTGACCTATATCGAGCGGCAGAGCGGCGCGAAGCGCTCGGCAGCGTCGAACGCCCGGCAATCCACTGGCATCTACGAGGTCGGCGAGACCGTCTCCCACTTGTTCCTCCAGGAAACCCGGCTGCCCGCCTAGGCCTTCTGCGCGCCCGGTTCAGGCGCCGGCATCAGCCGCCCTGCGACGTGGTCTAGTGCCAGGACCGGCACTGGCCCGCCGGCAATGCGGATCTATCGCGAAACGCCCCATCGGAAGTTCCTTTTCCCGCCGCTTCGCGTCCGCGCATGCTATGCCAGAGGACGCCACAGAGAGGGGAAATCGACATGCGCCTTCACTTTGCCACCGCCGTACTGCTGTCCGCCGCGATGCCCGCCGCCGCCGATCCGGCCATGGAATGCGACGGGTCCAGTCAGGTCGAGATCGGCGCCTGCGTCTCCGAGATGCGCGCGGGCGTCGACCGTGCGCTGGAAGCGGTGCTGTCGATTGCCCGAACCTCGGCGGCGGAACTCGACGAGGTGACGGGCCGCGAAGTCGCGCTTCCGGCACTTGAACAGAGCCAGCAGGCCTGGGAGGCCTGGCGCGACGCCGAATGCGCCTATCGCGGCGCGCTTTTCGGCGGCGGCTCGGGCACCGGGATCGGCATCGAGAGCTGCCGGATCGATCTGGGGCGGGATCGGGTCGACAGCCTGCTGGCCGGGCTGAACTGACCGCCAGTCACCCGTATTTCCCGGACAGGTACTTACGCGCCCTAGGGTCCTGCGCATTCCCGAACACCTCGCCAGCCGGGCCGAATTCGCGCAACTCGCCCAGATGGAAGAAGGCCACCCGATCCGCGATCCGCGGCGCTTCCATGAGCGAGTGCGTCACGATCACGATGGCATGTTCCTTCGCCAGCCTGAGCACCAGCTCCTCGACATGAGCCGTCGCGATCGGGTCTATCGAGCCAGTCGGTTCATCCATAAGGAACACTTCCGGATCGGTCGAAAGTGCCCGCGCGATGCACAACCGCTGTTGCTGGCCTCCGGAGAGGTCGATGCCCTGAAGATCGTGCATCTGGTCTTTCACCTCGTCAAATAGGTCGGCGCGGCGCAGGCAACCCTCGACGATCTCGGCCACCTGCCGCTCGTT
The DNA here is from genome assembly GCF_054457455.1 of Halovulum sp. GXIMD14794. Taxonomy (NCBI): domain Bacteria; kingdom Pseudomonadati; phylum Pseudomonadota; class Alphaproteobacteria; order Rhodobacterales; family Paracoccaceae; genus Halovulum; species Halovulum sp. GXIMD14794. The sequence goes on from NZ_JBTLNF010000009.1 coordinate 200,231, forward strand.
GCGCGCGCGGCCATGCAGGCGGACGCCATAGGCCACGTTGTCAAAGACTGACATCACGAACGGATTCGGCTTCTGCGCCACCCAGCCAAAGCGGCGGCGATGCATTGGTGGATCGATGCGCGGATCGTAAATGTCCTCGCCGTCCATCAGGATCCGGCCCTCGATGCGCACGCCCCGGGTACCGTCATGTGCTCTGTTGAGACACTTGAGAACCGTCGTCTTGCCGCACCCGGAGGGGCCGATGAAGGCGGTGACGCCTCTTGCGGGCAGGGTGAAACTCACGTCCTTGACCGCGTGGGTATCGCCGTACCAGAGGTTCAGATCGCGAACGTCGAGCTTGGGCGCATTCAGCGCGGGCATCTCCGGTAGAGTGTCCATCCGGGACGGGAAGACATTCCGGGCCTGCATAAGGAAACTCCGTTGATTGCTGTTCGGGCGCAGAATGGCCGGGCAGGCGGGCGGGACGTTTGATCCATGTCATTCGCCGGAAAACTTCATAAAAGGTTCATCGTACCGGGCCACCCGTGAGGGGGTTCCCAGACCGCCCCACGGACGCTATCAGCGGCCCCCCGCAACCCGAGACCGAGTCGCTCATGACCGACCGATCGCCCATCGTCCTGCGCCTGGCCCTCTGGTCGATCCCCGTTGCTTTCGGCGTCATGGGGTTGAAGTTCCTTGCCTGGCGGCTGACGGGCTCGGTCGCGCTGCTGTCGGACGCGCTGGAAAGCATCGTCAACGTGGTCTCGGCGGTGCTGGCGCTGTCCGCGATCCGTTATGCGAACCGGCCAGCGGACAAGGGGCATCCCTACGGCCACCACAAGGCCGAGTATTTCTCGGCGGTGGCCGAAGGCGTGCTAATCGTCCTGGCCGCGCTGCTGATCCTCGAGGAATCCATCCCCGCGTTGATGAACCCCAGGCCGCTCGACGCTCCCGTCGCGGGCCTTGCCTTGAACGGGGTGGCCGGCGCGGTCAACGCCGCCTGGGCGCTGCTCCTGATCCGGACCGGACGGGCGCACCGCTCGCCCGCGCTGACCGCCGACGGGCGGCACCTGATGACGGACGTGGTGACTTCGGCCGGGGTGATCGTCGGGCTGGTGCTGGCGCAGCTCACCGGCTGGGCGATCCTCGACCCGCTGCTGGCGATCATCGTCGCCGCCAACATCCTGCGCGAGGGCTGGCGAGTCATCGCGGGCTCGCTCGGCGGGCTGATGGACAGCGCGGTCGAACCCGATGGCCGCAAGCGGATCGAGGCGACCATTCTCGGCAATGCTGACGGCGCCATCGAGGTCCACGACATCCGCACCCGGAACGCCGGCCCCGCGACCTTCATCGAGTTCCATCTCGTCGTCGACGGCGACATGACGGTTTCCGACTCGCACACGATCTGCGACCGGATCGAGCATGCGCTCGAGGATGCCGTTCCCGGCGCGCAGGTCATCATCCATGTCGAGCCCGGCCACAAGGTGAAGCCCGGGGCACTGCCGGTGAAATGATCAGCGGGTGATACTGTCGCTGCCCAGAAGCTCGGGGAACAGGCACTGGGCATAGATCCACTCGGTGTCCCGCACCGCCAAGCGATTGCACAGCCGCTGCGACGACGGATTGTCCAGCGCCACTCCGGTCATGAACCCCCGGGCACCTTCCTCGCGCCACATGTGCAGGATCGCCATCGCGCCGAGGATCAGCGCCAGCCTGCCGCCACGCCGGTCCGGCCGCGTCGCGAGCGCCCCCCAGAACACGTCTCTGGCGCGCGGGCTGTCGTCGTGGTGCAGCGCGTAGGAGGCCGCCGTCGCCACCGGCGCGCCCGATCCGTCCAGCGCCGCAAGCGTGATCCCGCGCCGCGCGACGCCGCGCATCACCGCTCCGGGCACCGGCATCACGCCGCACTCGGTGCAGAGCGCGGCAACCTCCGCGACCAGTCCCTCCGGGCTCGACGAGTCCAGCCGCACGAGGGTCAGATCGCCGGGCAGGGGATGCGCCTCGACCACGGCGCGTGCCGCGGCATGGGCCTCTTCGCCGCCTCGGAAATGCTCGTGCCGCGCGGTGCCGAAGCCCGCGGCTGCAATCTGGTCGAACAGCGCCTCGGCCTCATCCTTGGGAAAGTAATAGCAGACCCCAGCCCCCTGAAGCCGGGCCAGCGCGCCCAGCACACGGGCGGTGTCCGTCACCGGCCCGCCCAGCGCGACCGCCCGACCATACCAGGAATAGCGCGGATCATCGCCCAGCAGGCGCCACAGATCGCCCGAGCGCCGCATCAGCGCCACCTTGTCCGGGCTGCCGAAATACTCGTCCTCGAGCGCCATCCTGTCCCTCTCTTCCGCCAATCCTGCCGCAAACCCGGGGCCTGCGCCACTTGCAGTTCCCCTGAAACCGGCTCAAGACGGGCGAAAAACTGGGGGGACCGGGCATGACACCACAGGACATCGCGCTGCTGGCCGGAGCCGGCTGCCTTGCCGGGGCGCTGAACGCGTTGGCCGGGGGCGGGACGATCTTCACCTTCTCGGCGCTGATGGCCGTGGGCCTTCCGGCGGTTACCGCCAATGCCACCAGCGCGGTCGCCGTGCTGGTCGGCCAGGTCGCCATCGTCTTCGGCTACCGGCGCGAGATCCTCGCGCTGATCCGCCGCCTGCTGCCCTTCACCGTAGTTTCCGCCATCGGCGGCACGGCGGGCGGCCTGCTCCTGCTCTCGACCGGCGAGAGCGCCTTCCGCGCGCTCGTCCCCTTCCTGATCCTCGCCGCGACCCTGCTGTTCATCGCGGCTCCCCGCATCGCCGCCTTCGGCGCGCGGCTCGGACAGGCCAAGGGCCATGACCGGCCGGGGCCGGGAGCGACGACGCTTCAGGGCCTCGTCGCCGTCTACGGCGGCTATTTCGGTGCGGGTATGGGGATCATGATGCTTGCCACGCTCTCGCTGACCGAGGGCCGGGACTTTCACCGGATCAACGCCGCGAAGAACTGGCTGGCCTTCGTCATGCAGGGCCTGGCGGTCGTGGTCTTCATCCTCTCGGGTGTCGTCGAATGGCCCGCATTCGCGGTTGTCGCCGTCTCCAGCATGGTTGGCGGCTGGCTGAGCGTGGTGGTCGGCAAGTTGCTGCCGCAGGCGCTGATCCGGGGCTTCGTGATCGTGACGGGCCTCCTGCTGTCGGCCTGGTATTTCATCGCCTAGGCCAGAGGATACTCGGCCAGTTCGGCATAGACCGGCCCGTCCGGCATCAGAACCGAGCTGTAGAGCGCGAAACGATCCGCCTCGAATCTGGCATCGATCCGCTGCACCGACAGGAACCGCGCCAGCGAGAGCTGCTCGCCGGGCCCGAGCCTTCGCAGCCGAAGCAAGGTGACATGCGGGCGGAACCTCCGGCGCGGCAGGTCCAGCCCCGCACGGCGCAGCGCGCGCCGGACCTGGTCGTGCAGAATGGTCAGCGCCGCGCTCTCGGCCACCTGCGCGAAGACCAGCCGCGGGTTCTTGCCGCCGAAACAGTCCAGTCCCGAGACCCGCACCTCGAAGGGCCCGGCGTGCACCTCCTCGGAAAGCGTCCGCGAAACCTCGGCCAGCAACGGCCCCGCGACTTCGTCCAGGAAAGCAAGCGTCAGGTGGAGGTTCTCTTCGTCCACGGGCCGACCCAGCGGAGCCTCGGCCTGTACGCCCGCAAGCTGCGCGCGCAGGTCCTCGGGTAGCGGAATGGCGACGAAGCAGCGCAAATGCGGGCGGTCAGCCCTCGGCGCGGGCGATCAGCGCCTGCCATTCGGCCTCGAAACTGGCGGCGGGGGCGCTGCCGGCGCGGCGGTACCAGTAGCCGGCGTTGAATTCGTCGCCCTCGATCCGGTGCGCCAGCGCGTGGATGGCGTCGAACAGCGCCTCGCCCTCGTGCTCCTGCGCGATCCCGTGGGCGTGGTCCCAGGCCGCGCCCATCTCGAATTCGCCCTTGCGCAGCCACCACAGGGCGGCAAGCGCCGGGGGCAGATCCTCGGGCGGGGCGGGGCGGTCGAGCGTCTGGGTCAGGTCGATCATGCGGCGCAGGCTAGGCCCGCTCCGCGCGCCGGTCAACGCATGGCTCAGATCCAGCGCCGGGTGCGCGCCAGGAAGTCGATGTAGGGCTGGCCGAAGCGCCGGGTCAGATAGGCTTCCTCCCGCAACACCACGCCCCAGTGCAGCAGCGCCCAGATCACGGGCGTCAGCATCACCAGCCAGTCGAGCGACAACGCCAGCGCAAGACCAAGCTCGGCTACGACGATGCCAAGGTACATCGGGTTTCGGGTGAAGCGGTACGGCCCGCCCTCGACCAGCCGCAGGGCCGGGCGATGCGGGTTCACGTTCGTTGCCGCCTTCTCGAAGGTCTGCTTGCCCCAGAACGCCAGCGCGCCGCCCGTGAGCACCAGCACGACGCCCAACAGTGCCACCCCGTTCAGGCCCAGAGGCGGCAGCAGGCGCAGCGGCAGCAACCAGCCGAGCAACGCTGCGACGAACGGGGTGGCCGCCGCCAGAAGCGGCGGGAACACCAGGATGTCGGGGGTCTCGTTGGTGGCGGGTGCGGTCTCCGTCCGGGCAGTATGAGGACGCCGGGCCGGGCGCTCAAGACCCGCGATTTTTGGCGTTTACGAAGTTTTCACGAACATTTCACCAGCAAAATCATTTGCTTAAGGGGGTTTTCACGATGAAAACCCCGCGTTTTCACCTTGACAGCACCCCCCGTGACGCATGAACTCCGCGCGAATTTCAAGCGAAGGGAGAACGCGATGGATCTGGGCATCAAGGGCCGCAAGGCGATCGTCTGCGCCGCGTCCAAGGGTCTGGGCCGGGGCTGCGCCGAGGCGCTGGCCGAGGCCGAGGTGGAACTGGTCATCAACGCCCGCACCGCCGAAACGCTGGAGCAGGTCGCGGCCGAGATCCGCGAGAAATACGGCGTGCAAGTCACCGCCGTCGCAGGCGACATCACCGACGAGACGGTGCGCGCGCAGGTGCTGAAGGCAGGCGAGGGTGCGGACATCCTGGTCAACAACGCCGGCGGTCCGCCTCCGGGCATGTGGTCGGACTGGGACCGCGAGGACTTCATCAAGGCGCTCGACGCCAACATGCTGACCGCGATCGCCATGATCCAGGGCACCGTCCCGCAGATGATGGAGCGCGGCTGGGGCCGCGTCGTCAACATCACCAGCCAGTCGGTCAAGGCGCCGATCCCGGTGCTGGGCCTGTCGAATGCCGCCCGCGCGGGCCTGACCGGTTTCGTCGCCGGCACCTCGCGGCAGGTCGCCTCTAAGGGCGTGACGATCAACAACATGCTGCCGGGCATCCACGCCACCGACCGCGCGGAGTCGCTCGACGGAAAGGTCGCACAGGACGAGGGCATCTCGATCGACGAGGCCCGCGCCCGCCGCGAAAAGACCATCCCCGCGCACCGCTACGGCACCGCCGAGGAATTCGGCGCGATGTGCGCCTTCCTCTGCTCGGTGCACGCCGGTTTCATCGTGGGCCAGAACATCCTTCTGGACGGCGGCGCGACCAACGCCACCATCTGACGCGCGTTCAACTTCTCGCGGGCCGGGCCTTCGGGCTCTGGCCCGCGAGAGGGCTCGGGTGCTACCGGATCGGGGTTCCGCCGACATCCGAGGTGCCCCATGCCCGATCTCTCCGGCCCCTGGCCGCTGATCCTTTTCACCGCCGCCATCGCCGCGCTTGGCATCGCGCAATCCGCCCGCCGTGGCAGCGTCGAGGGCTTCTTCGCAGGCACCGACGATCTTGGCCGCGCCCCGGGTCTCTGGACCCTGGTGCTGAGCCAGGTCACGACGTGGATCTTCGCCCGCTCGCTGATGAACGCGGCGGTGCTGGGCTTCTACTACGGCATCGCGGGCACGCTTGCCTACACGGCCTACTATGCCAGTTTCCTGACGGGCGGTTTCATCGTGAACCGGCTTCGCGCGGGCGGCGCCGGATCGGTGCAGGACTGGCTGCGGGGGCGCTTCGGTGCGGGCGGCACGCTGGCCTACAACCTGGTTGTCGGCCTGCGCCTGATGTCCGAGGTCTTCGCCAACCTGCTGGTCGTCGGCGCCATCTTCGCCGCCACGACCTCGGCGCCCTATGCCCGCGAGACCGCCATCGTCGTGCTCGCCGTTCTGGGCCTCGGCTATTCGCTGATCGGCGGGCTGCGCTCCAGCCTGAAGACCGACGTGGGGCAAATGCTGATCTTCCTCGCAGTGCTCACCGTTGCCTTTGCCGTGCTGGTCACCGCGCCCGACTTCTCGTGGAGCGCCGCTTTCACAGCGCAAGGCACCGCCGGACCGGGGCCGGGGCTGGCGCTGCTGGCGGTCGCGGCACTGCAGGTCTTCTCGTACCCGGCGCATGACCCGGTGATGATGGACCGGGGCTTCCTGGCGGACCGGCGCACCACGAACCTCAGCTTCCTCCACGCGTTCTGGATCTCGGCGCTCTGCATCCTCGGCTTCGGCCTGTTCGGCGTGCAGGCCGGGCTGCTCGCCGCCGAGGGCGAGGGTATGCAGGAGGTCTGGTCCCGCATGTTCGGCCCGGCGATCCTGTTCTGCATCAACGCGAGCCTTCTGGTCTCGGCGCTTTCGACGCTCGACAGCGCGCTGGCTTCCTCGGCCCGGTTGGCGGTGGTCGAGATGAAACTGGGCGCGCGGACCCTCGCCAACGGTCGCATCGCGATGGCGGTCTTCATGCTGGGGGGCGTCCTGTTCCTGCTTGCCGGAACCGAGGACCTTTTCGCCGCGGTCGCCGTTTCGGGCACCGCCTCTATGTTCCTGGCCCCGGTGCTGTTCTTCGGGCTGGTCCTGAACCGACCGCTGCCGCTCTGGTCCTTCGGCGTGGCCTTTGCCGCCGCCATCGCCGGGGCCACGGGCTATTTCTTCGAGGACTCGACCCCGGTCATGACACTCTTCGGCGATGGCCATAAATACGAGCGGCTGCTCGGCATCTGCCTCGCGGTGCTGGTCGTCGGCAGCCTTGCCTGCGGTCTCGGCGCTGCGACACGCGGCAGGGTTGCGGGCGCGAGGGGGCGTTGATACATCCGCCAAAGCCTGATCGAAACAATCGGATTGGCCGTGGAGAGCATACCGCCGCGTCTCGAGCTTAGGGATATCAGTTGCCGTTTCGACGGCAGCGCCGTCGTGGACGGCCTGTCGCTGACCCTGCTGCCGGGGCAGGTGACCTGCCTTCTGGGCCCCTCGGGCTGCGGCAAGTCCACCACGCTGCGCATGGCCGCCGGTGTCGAGCGGGCCAGCGGCGGCGAGATTCGCATCGACGGCAAGCTGGTCGAAGGCAACGGCACTCATCTGCCGCCCGAGGCGCGCGGCATCGGCATGATGTTCCAGGACTTCGCTCTGTTCCCGCACCTGACCGTGCGCGGCAACGTCGGTTTCGGCGCGAAGGGCGCTGTTAAGGGCAGGGTGGACGAGCTGATCGCCCGCGTGGGCCTCTCGGACAAGGCCGACAAGTACCCGCACCAGCTCTCGGGCGGCGAGCAGCAGCGCGTCGCGCTGGCCCGCGCGCTGGCCCCGGCACCGCGGGTGATGCTGATGGACGAGCCGTTCTCGGGCCTCGACAACCGGCTGCGCGACGGCATCCGCGACGATACGCTCGAGATACTCAAAGAGGAGGGCGCCGCCGTTCTGCTGGTCACGCACGAACCGGACGAGGCAATGCGCATGGCCGACCAGATCGCGCTGATGCGGCGCGGCAAGATCGTCCAGCAGGGGGCTCCCTACAACATCTACAACAACCCCGTGGATGCCGAGGCGGCGGCTTTCTTCAGCGATATCAACGTGATCCACGGCGTTGTGAAGGACTTTCAGTGCGAGACGCCCTTCGGTCAGTTCTTCTGTCCGAACCTGCGCGACGAGGCGGATGTCGAGATCATCATCCGCCCTCAGCACCTGAAGATCGACTTCGACCGCCAGGGCTCGGGGCCGTTGCCGACCACTTCTGACGGTGTACCGGCGCGTGGCGCAGTGGCGCGGGCGCGGTTCATGGGGCACGAAAGCCTCGTCGATCTGAGGATGGAGCATGACGGCTCGATCCTCAAGGCGACGATTCCGGGCGTGTTCCTGCCAAAGACGGGCACACCGCTTTGGCTGTCGATGCGCCGCGACCGCTGTTTCGTCTTTCCCTGCAAGGCGCAGAGCAAGCTGGCCGATCCCTGGCTGCACGCCAAGGTCGACGCGTGAGGCGCATCGTCGTCCTGACCGGCGCGGGGATCTCGGCCGAGTCGGGGCTGGCGACCTTTCGCGGGAGCGACGGCACCTGGAACAGCGTCCGGATCGAGGATGTCGCCACTCCCGAGGCGTTCGCGCGCGATCCATCGAAGGTCCACGCGTTCTATAACGCCAGACGCGTTCAGGCCGCCGGGGCCGAGCCCAATGCGGCCCACAAGGCGCTGGGCCGCTTGCAGGCCCAGTTCCCGGGCGAGGTGCTGCTGGTCACCCAGAACGTCGACGATCTGCACGAGCGGGGCGGGGCGACCGAGGTGGTGCACATGCACGGTCAGTTGAATCGGGCGTTTTGCGCCGGTTGTGGCGCCGTGACCGGCTGGACCGGCGATCTTTCGACCGGCGAGAGCTGCGCGGCCTGCGGCCAGCCGGGGTTCATGCGCCCCGATATCGTCTGGTTCGGCGAGATGCCCTATCACATGGCCCGGATCGAGGCGGCGCTGGAACGGGCCGACCTGTTCCTGTCTATCGGCACCAGCGGCATGGTCTACCCGGCCGCCGGTTTCGTCGAAATCGCAGGGGCTTCGGGCGCCCATACGGTCGAGCTGAATCTCGAGGCCACCGGCAATCCCTTGTTCGACCTGGTGCGGACCGGCCCTGCCGGCGAACTGGTTCCGGCCTTTGTCTCGGAACTGCTGTCGGGCGAAATGCCGCGCAATTAATGCCTCCGTGAGGCGCTTTGCCCTTTATCCCGGCGGCTCCAATCAATAAGTAGAGGGTTCAGGGAGAGAGGGCGCCCCTGGTGCGAGAAAGCCATGCGCCCCGGAAGATTCGGAGACATCCCATGCTGAACAATATCGGTCTGCCCGGCATCCTGCTGATCGCAATCGTCGTGCTGGTCCTGTTCGGGCGCGGCAAGATCTCGTCGCTGATGGGCGAGGTGGGCAAGGGCATCACCAGCTTCAAGCGCGGCCTGAACGAAGGCAAGCAGGAGCTCGAGGACGCCAGCGCCGAGGGCGAAAACGCCCGCGACGTCACCCCGGAGAAGGACAAGGCCTGAGCCGGGACCGGGTAGCGCACCATGTTCGAGCTAGGCTGGCTGGAGCTGATCGTCATCGGCATCACCGCGCTGATCGTGGTGGGGCCGAAGGATCTGCCCGGCCTGTTCCGCAACGTCGGCCGCTTCATGGGCCGGATGCGGGCGATGGCACGCGAGTTCCAGCGATCGATGGAACAGGCCGCTGACGAAAGCGGGCTGAAAGAGGCCACGAGCGGCCTCAGGGACCTGCATGACCTGAAGCGCAGCCCGACGCAGTCGGCGCGCAACTATGCACGCGACTTCATGAAGGACAAGGACGCGGACGACGCCAAGGCGAAGGACGCCGAGGCGATGGCCGACGAGGTCGCCTATGCGGCCGAGCGCGATCCGGTGCCGGCGCGCGAACCGGCAACAGCCGCCCCGGAGCCGGTTTCGACCGACGATCCGATGCCGGCCGCCGACCCCGCACCTGCGGCCGACCCGCGCCAGAACCGCGAGAGCTGAATGTCTCACGAAGACGAGATCGACGATAGCTCGGCCCCGCTGATCGAGCACCTGGCCGAACTCAGGACGCGGCTGATCCGGGCGATCATCGCCTTCGTGATCGCCATGCTGGCCTGTTTCACCGTCTGGAACCCGATCTACAATTGGCTGGCCGCACCGATCTGCAGCCAGTTGGCCGAGCGTGGCCAGGACTGTTCGCTTGTCATTATCAAGCTGCAGGAAGGCTTCATGACGGCGATCCAGATCTCGCTGTTCGGCGGCTTCGTGCTGGCCTTCCCGATCATCGCGCACCAACTCTGGCGTTTCGTGGCGCCGGGGCTCTACCGGTCGGAAAAGAACGCCTTCCTGCCGTTCATCATCGCCTCGCCGGTCCTGTTCCTGATCGGTGCGAGCTTCGCCTACTATGTCGTGCTGCCGCTAGCCTTCGACTTCTTCCTTGGTTTCCAGCAGGGCGCGGGCGCCGGTGTTGCACCGAGCGACGTAGCCCCGACCGACGTGGTTCCCCCGGACGTAGCCGGGGCCGAGCTCGTGGGCGAAACCGCGCCCGTCGCGGCCGAAGGAGCCAGCATCGCCTTCATGGGCTCGATGCAGGAATACCTCGGGCTGACGATCAAGTTCCTTCTGGCCTTTGGTCTCTGCTTCCAGTTGCCGGTGCTGTTGACACTGATGGGCAAGGCCGGGCTGGTCTCGTCGGACGGCCTGCGCACCACGCGGAAGTACGCCGTCGTCGGTATCCTGGTGCTGGCAGCCGTCGTCACCCCGCCGGACGTCATCACCCAGATCATCCTCTTCACGGTGGTCTACGCCCTCTACGAGATTTCGATCCAGCTGGTCGCCCTGGTCGAGCGCAAGCGCGAGGCCGAGCTGCGCGCCGAGGGCTATTACGACGACGAGGACGAGGAAAAGGCGGACGCCGAACCGCGGCCCGGAGAATGACCGAAGACGTACTGACCCGCATTGCCGAGGCGTTGGAGCGCATGAGCCCGCCGCCCTTGGCCAAGCCCGATTTCAACCTCGCCAGCGCCTTCGTATGGCACACCGGCCCCGACAGGCTGGTGCCGGTGCCCAAGGTCAACCGGGTGCCGATCGAGATGCTGGTGGGGATCGACCGCTCGCGCGACACGCTGCTCGAGAACACGCGCCAGTTCGCCAAGGGCTACCCAGCCAACAACGTGCTGCTTTGGGGAGCGCGGGGGATGGGCAAGTCGAGCCTGGTCAAGGCCGCCCACGCCGCCGTGCTGCGCGACGTCCGGGGCCTGAAACTGATCGAGATCCAGCGCGAGGACCTGCCGTCCATCGCCCGCCTGCTGGGCATCCTGCGCGGCGCGCCGGGACGGTTCATCCTTTTCTGCGACGACCTCAGCTTCGACCACGACGATCATCACTACAAGTCGCTCAAAGCGATCCTCGACGGTGGCGTAGAGGGACGGCCTGACAACGTGATTTTCTATGCCACATCAAACCGGCGGCACCTGATGCCCCGCGACATGATCGAGAACGAGCGGACGACCGGCATCAACCCCTCCGAGGCGACCGAGGAGAAGGTCTCGCTGTCGGACCGGTTCGGCCTGTGGCTGGGCTTCCACCCGTGCGATCAGGACAAATACCTGTCGATGATCCGCGGCTATGTGGACGCGCTGGGTATCGTGATCGACGACAATACGCTGCGCGCCGAGGCGGTTGAATGGCAGCAGACCCGTGGCGGCCGTTCGGGCCGCGTGGCCTGGCAATATGTCACAGACCTCGCCGGACGGCGGGGCGTGCCGCTGGCCCTGGAATAGGGTTTAGCCCGGTTTCACCGCGATGAAGCGCAACCGCACGTAGTCGGCGATCCAGCCCTCGCGCGGGTCCTGCATGTGCGACAGCAGTCGAACCGCGCGAGTCAGCACGCGGGCGCGGGTGCGGTCGTCGAGCCCGTGCACGAACGGCCCCGAGAAGGTCCGCAGCCAGCCGGGCATGCCCGTGGGCAGCGGGGTGGGCCGCGGGAACAGGCGGATCTCCTGCACTTCAAGCCCGACGGCTTCCAGTCGGTCGCGCTGCAGCGTAGGCGAGGGGAAATCCCAAGGGTTCACGGCGCGGTCGTTCAGACCTTCGGCCTCCAGCCCCGCCCGCAGCGCCGCGACGATGGCTGCGACGTTGCCAAAGCCGCCCTGTTCCGCAACCAGCCGCCCACCCGGGCGCAAGGCGCGAGAAATGTTCTCCAGCACGCGCTCGGGCTGGCGCATCCAGTGCAGCGCGGCGTTCGAGAAGATCGCGTCGTAGGCGGCCTCGCCAAACGGGTCGTGCGCGTCCTGTGCGATGATCGAAATGCCCTTGTCGCGGGACGCCTGCGCCAGGTCGGGGTCGGGCTCCAGCCCGGTGACGTGCGCGTCGGATTGGGCGATGCGCGCCGTCAGGACACCGTCGCCGCAACCGATGTCGAGGATTTCCTCTCCGGCCTGCGGCTTGAGCGTAGCGATCAGGTCGGCGGCGAGCAGCGGCACGAAGCCGGCATCGCGGACATAATCCTTCGCATTCCAGACTTGTCCGGCGGCGGGTTTGGCGTCGGTCATAGGTGGTCTCCCTGAGGTAGGCACAGGGAACCAGCAATCCGGCGATGCGACAAGCCGGGACGCAACCCGGAGGCCGTGAGTGCGGCATCCGGGTCACGGATGTGGCGTCAGAGCCCCAGGAATGGCCCGGGGTCGACGCTGTCGGTTCCGCGCCGCACCTCGAAGTGCAGGTTTGCAGGGTCGCCGTCGGCGACCACGCCGATCTGCTGGCCACGGCTGACCTTGTCGCCCTTGCTGAGGCCGACATTGGTGACGCGGCCGTAGACCGTCATCATGTTGCCCGGGTGGCGGATCAGCACGATCGTGCCCAGCCCGCCGAGGGATTCCGAGATCAGTGCGACCTCGCCCTCGCCGGCGGCCTTGACCGGGGACCCTGCCGCTGCCGCGAAGTCGATACCCTCGTTCCGCTTCGCCCCACCGTCCGGGTCGTAGCCGCGCAGCACCGAGCCGCCTGCGACAGGCATAGCCAGCATCGCATCGGCCGAGCGCTGGGTGCTCAGGTTCGGCGAGGGCGGGCGCTGCGCGTCCGCGATGTTCTGGTTCTCGGGCAGCGGCTTGGAGGCGCTTGGTGGGGCCGCCATTGGCGTCGAGGTGCCCGGCGGGTTTGCTGCAGCGACCTGGGCGGGCGCCGGCTGCGGGGCAGGTGTCGCGGCGGGCGCGGCGGCGGCAGGTGCGGCGCTGGCCACGCGCTGCGGCTGCGCAGGCTGCGCGCGGGTGTCCGCGACCGGGATCAGCAGTTCCTGGTTCGCGCGCACCGTCATGTTGCTGTCGAGCCCGTTCCAGGCCGCAAGTGCCGACACCGAGACGCCATAGGTCCGGGCGATGGAATAGGCGGTCTCGCCGGGCTGGACGCGGTGCCGCTCGGGGTCGATGACGGGCGAAGGCTGGCCATTGTTGAACGGATTGGCCTGCGAGGCTGTCTGCGTCGAGGCCGCCGGGGCGCTGCTGATCGGCGCGCTGTCGATGGCCGAGGAGGCGATGTTGCTGCTCCAGATCCCGTCGCTGGTCGCCGGCGCGACGCTGGCGACGGTCGCCGGAGTGCCGCCGACATTGCGGGGCAGGGCGATGACCTCGCCCTGGCGGGGACGGTAGGTCTCGGGCAGGCCGTTATGGCGGGCCAGCTCCTGTGGGGTCAGGCCCACGCGCTGCGCCATCGTCGCGACGCTGTCGCCCTGGGTTGCCACCATGACCTGATAGTTGGCGTAGGTGATGACACCGCGGTTGTCCGGGCTGGGCCGGGGCAGGGTGGGTATCACGTCGTCGGCGGGTTTCGAGCCGCCGAACATGTTGCCGATGCTGGCGGTGGTATCGCCACAGGCACTGAGGGAAAGGCCGAGCGCCAGGGCCAGGGCCGCCCGCGCACCGCCGCTTGCTAGAACCGTTTTCATCTGAACCGCCTGTACCATGCGCTGTTCGCGCCTTGTCTGGGGCGCGCCTGGCGCGCCGGTTACCGCTCGTCCGGTTGATCCTCGTTGCTCGGGATCTTGCCGGTGGGCCGTCAGTCCTTGGCCATTCCTTCGATCAGCGGCACGAAGCGCACGTCGAGGAGGCTGTGGTATTCAGGCCCTTGCTCGGTTTTTACCACTTTGAGCAGCGTTTGCACAGTATCGGATTGACCAACAGGCAGCACCATGATCCCGCCGACACGCAACTGGTTGAGCAGCGGGCCGGGGACGTCCTCGGCCGCGGCGGTGACGAGGATCCGGTCGAAGGGCGCCTGGTCTGGCAGGCCGTGGGCGCCGTCGGTGGCGATCACCGTGACGTTGGTGATGTCAAGCCGGCGCAGCAGCGCTTCGGCGTTCCGCGCCAGCGTCTTGTGCCGCTCGGTCGTATAGACCCGGCGCGCTAAGTGCGAGAGAACCGCTGCCTGGTAGCCCGAGCCGGTGCCGACCTCGAGAACCTTGCAGCGCTTGGTGACCTGCAGCGCCTGCGTCATCAGCCCGACAATCGAAGGCTGCGAGATGGTCTGCCCGCTGCCGATGGGCAGGGGCACGTCCTCGTAGGCGCGGGGTTTGAAGATCCCGTCGACGAATTCCTCGCGCGGTGTCTTCTCGATCGCGGCCAGAACGGCGGTATCGGTCACACCCCGCGCGCGCAACTGCAGGATGAACTGCATCCGGGTTTCGTCAGAGACCATGCAGCGCCTCGGCCAGCGGCTCGATCATCGAGCGGGCGGTCAGGTCGGCGCGCAGTGGCGTCACCGTCGCGTAGTCCTGCACGGTGAGCTTCGAATCCGATCCGTCCTCGGTCATCTCGTTTGCGCGCAGACCGTGCTTGAGCCAGAAATACTGCCGCCGGTTCGGGGCGACATGTGGATCGACGGTGAAACTCGGCAGAGGCCGGTGGCCCTGGAAGGTGGCGCGCACCCCCTTCACCTTGTCGGCAGGGCAGGCGGGGAAGTTGACGTTGTAGAACACCTCGTAGCGCTCGTCGTGCCAGGTGGCCTTCTCCAGCAGCCTGCGGCAGATCCGCGATGCGTGCGCGATGGCGGCGTCGAACGGCACGTCCAGGTCCTTGTTGCCGGGCCCGTAGTACTGCGACAGCGCGATTGAGCGGATCTGGTGCAGCGCGCCCTCCATCGCGCCGGCGACGGTGCCGGAATAGACCACATCCTCGGCCACGTTGTGCCCGCGGTTCACGCCCGAGAGTACCAGGTCCGGCGGGTTGTCCTTCATCACGTCGCCGACGGCGACCAGCACGCAGTCGGCGGGCGAGCCCTCGACGGCATAGCGGCGCGTTCCGAGCTTCTCCAGCCGCATCGGCCGGACGTAGGAGACGGCGTGGCTGACGGCGGACTGCTCGAAGGCGGGGGCGATCACCCAGACCTCGCCGTGTGGGCCGGCCAGATCCTCGGCGATGATCTCGGCCGCCGCGAGACCGGGCGCGGTGATGCCGTCGTCGTTGGTGATGAGAATGCGCATGGGGGCCTCGGGAATTGGGAAGTCCCCGCCGTTCTAGGGTGCCCGGGCCCTACGGTCCATAGCCCCGCCGGGCGTTTTCGACGGGCCGGGCGGGGGTGTTGCGGATCGGTCGACGTGCCGGCGGCTCAGTCGCCGATGTCCGGGCTGTCCATCCGGCGTTTCGAGACCGGCCGCCAGGCATAGCCGGTCAGCTTCCGCTTTGCCGCCCAGTCCCGGGCCTTGTCCAGCAGGGCAGCGGGGTGGTTCTTGAGCCCCGGCAGAAGCAGCGGATCGAGCCCGGTCCAGGGCGCGAAGGGCGCGCGGCGCAGCGTGGCGTAGATCTCGACGCGCACGGTCGCCTTGGGGCTGGGCGTGCGGCCGTGGAACGCGTGGGTATCGGCCACGATCAACGTGTTGCCCGGCACCGCCATTTTCACCGGGTCGGGCAGGTCCATCTGGCGCAGGTCCTCGGGCCCGACGCGGAACGAGCCGCGGGCGGTGTACTTATTCGAGGCGTCGCTTGCCTCGATGGACTGCTGACGCTCCCATTCCAGCCGCTTGGGCGTCGCTTTGTGAGAGCCCGGAACGAACTGGAACGGCCCTTCGTCCTCGGCGATGTCGTGCAGGAAGAGCCACGCCTTGGCGATCGGGTGGAACGTGTCCATGTGCAGGCTGGTCTGCGGGTCCGCGTCGCCCCGTTCGGGATTCGCGATGATGATCTGCAGGTAGCAGAACGGCTGCGCGAAATGCGCGGCGACATAGCGGACGATGTCCTTCAGCCGGGTCTTCTGCGCCGCCTCGACGCAATTCGGAACCTGCGCCGCATCGTCCGGGTCCAGGGTGATCCGGCGGGTGACGGCCAGGCCCTGACGCATCTCGCGCGGCTCGGCCTCATGGGCGAAGGCCTCGGCGCGGACCTTCTCGAACAGCTCCGGCGGAAGGAAATCCTTCACCACGACGAACCCGTCCCGGGCGAACTGCGCACGCTCTTCGGCACTCACGTCGACGAAGGGGCGGATCAGGTGGCGGCGGAAGCCCGCCATCCGGTCCGACCATTTCACCCGCGCCACATGCAGTCCGTGCCGATTGGCCCATTCCGAGCCGATCACCGGGTTCTTCACGAAGGACTTCGCCCCGGTGAACACCTGCGCCAGGTGAACCGGGAAAAGCGCGACCCGGCGCAGAGCGATCATTTCAGTTCCCCTTCGGCCGTGATGACCGTGGCGCCACGCATATACGGGTGCAGCACCTCGGGGATCTCGATCGAGCCATCTTCCCGCTGGTAGTTCTCGATCACCGCGATCAGACAGCGGCCCACGGCAAGGCCCGAACCGTTCAGCGTGTGCACGAACTCGGGCTTCGCCTCGCGGTCGGGGCGGAAGCGGGCGTTCATGCGGCGTGCCTGGAACTCGCCGGTCGTCGAGCAGGAGCTGATTTCGCGATAGGTGTCCTGACCCGGCAGCCAGACCTCGATGTCATGGGTGCGCTGCGCGCCAAAGCCCATGTCGCCGGTGCACAGGACCACCGTACGATAGGGCAGGTTCAGCGCCTCGAGGATCGCCTCGGCGCAGCCGGTCATGCGGTCCAGTTCCGCCCGGCTGTCCTGCGGTTTGACGATCGAGACCATCTCGACCTTTTCGAACTGGTGCTGGCGCAGCATCCCGGTCGTGTCCTTGCCCGCGCTACCCGCTTCCGAGCGGAAGCACTGCGTGTGGGCGGTCAGGCGGATCGGCAACTGGTCGGCGCTCAGGATCTCGCCCGAGACCGAATAGGTCAGTGTCACCTCGGAGGTGGGGATCAGCCACCAGCCGTTGGTCGTCTGGTAGCTGTCGTCACCGAACTTCGGCAGTTTGTCCGTGCCCAGCATCGCCTCGTCGCGGACGAGCACCGGGGTCCAGGTCTCCTCCAGTCCGTGTTTGGTCACGTGGGTGTCGACCATGAACTGCGCCAGCGCCCGGTGCAGTGTGACCATCGCGCCGCGCATGACCACGAAGCGGCTGCCCGACAGCTTGGCGGCGGTGGCGAAGTCCAGCCCCCCGGCGGCGCCGGCGACCTCAAAATGCTCTTTCGGCGCGAAATCGAAGCTGCGCGGGCTGCCCCAGCGCTTGATCTCGACATTGTCGTCCTCGCTGGCGCCGTCCGGCACCTCGTCGAGGGGCAGGTTCGGCAGACGCAGCAGCATGTCGTCGAGTTCGGCCTGCGCGGTGCGGGCGTCCTCTTCCAGCCGGGCCTGCTCGTCCTTCTTGTCGGCGACCATCTGGCGCAGGCGCTGGAACTCGTCTTCGTCGCCGCGCGCCTTGGCGGCGCCGATCTCCTTGCTGGCGCGGTTGCGCTCGGCCTGGGCCTCCTCGGCGGCGCGGATCGCGGCGCGGCGGCGGGCGTCGATGTCCAGAACCTGCTGCGAGACCGGCGCGTCCCCGCGGCGCGAGAGGCGGGCGTCGAAGCCCTGGGGATCGTCGCGGATCAGGCGAATGTCGTGCATCGGTCTTGCCCTGGCTATGAATCGTCGGCGCG
The DNA here is from genome assembly GCF_054457455.1 of Halovulum sp. GXIMD14794. Lineage (NCBI taxonomy): Bacteria > Pseudomonadati > Pseudomonadota > Alphaproteobacteria > Rhodobacterales > Paracoccaceae > Halovulum > Halovulum sp. GXIMD14794. The sequence goes on from NZ_JBTLNF010000009.1 coordinate 217,897, forward strand.
ATCTATGGCACAAAGCCTTCCCGCGCAAAAGCCACCGCCCCAAAGGTGCCGGCCCTTTCATTGCGGCAAGGGCGCGCTTACGTCCCGGTTGCCTTGCCAAGGCAGGGGCGGGCCAGTAGGGTCCGCGCGATTTGCGATGCCGGGACAGCCCCGGCGCGTGTGCACGAAGGAACGATAGATGTTTGCAACACCTGCCTACGCCCAGGCTGCGGGCGGCGGGGCCGCTGGCGGCCTTGCCGGGTTCATCCCGATCATCCTGATCTTCGGGATCATGTACTTCCTGATGATCCGCCCCCAGCAGAAGAAGATGAAGCAGCACCAGCAGATGGTCGCGGCGCTGCGCCGGGGCGACCAGGTGGTGACCCAGGGCGGGCTGATCGGCAAGGTGACCAAGGTCAAGGACGACAACGAGATCGAGGTCGAACTGGCCGCCGATGTCCGCGTCCGCGTGGTCAAGAACACCGTAGCCCAGGTGATCAGCAAGACCGAGCCCGCGGAAGCGGCGAACAGCTGAGGCTCTTGCGTCAATGCTCCAGTACCCGACGTGGAAGAAGGTTCTCGTCCTTCTGATCTGTCTCGCCGGCATCGTGTTCACGTTGCCGAATGGTTTCTACGGGCGGGTGGAGCAGGCCAATGACGCCCGCATCGCGCTGGAGGAAGGCGCCGCGCCGACCTCGGACCTGACCGAGGCCGTCGAGGGCTGGCCGGGCTTCCTGCCGTCCTCGCTGGTGAACCTCGGGCTGGACCTGCGCGGCGGCGCGCATGTGCTGGTCGAGGTCCAGGTCGCGGACGTCTATGCCGAACGGCTCGAGGGGCTCTGGCCTGAGGTCCGGGATACGCTGCGCGACCTGCGCGACCAGGTCGGCACGATCCGCCGGGTCGAGACCGATCCGGGCGAGCTGCGGGTGCGCATCGGCGAGCCGTCGGGCATGAACGCCGCGATCGAGGCCGTGTTCGCGCTGACCCAGCCGGTCGCCACGCTGACCGGCGCGGGTGCCCGCGACTACGAGGTTGGCTCGGACGGCGATCAACTGGTCATCACCCTGTCGGAGGCCGAGAAGACCGCCACCGACAACCGCACCATGGAGCAGAGCCTCGAGATCATCCGTCGCCGCGTCGACGAGACCGGCACGCGCGAGCCGACGATCCAGCGCCAGGGCGAGGATCGCATCCTCGTGCAGGTGCCGGGCCTCGGCTCGGCCGAGGAACTGCTGGCCATCATCGGCCAGACCGCCAAGTTGACCTTCAACGAGGTCGAGCAGGTCACCAACGACGCTGACGCGCCGACCACCGGCAGCAATGTCGTCTACCCCGACATGGAACAGGAAGGCGTCTATTACATCCTTAACCGCCGCCCCGTCGTCTCGGGCGAGCAACTGGTGGACGCGCAGCCCGGTTTCGACCAGAACGGCCAGCCGGCGGTTACCTTCCGCTTCAACCCGGCGGGCGGGCGTGCCTTCGGCAACTTCACCGCCGAGAACATCGGCCAGCCCTTCGCCATCGTCCTGGACGAGCAGGTGATCTCGGCCCCCCGCATCCAGAGCCACATCCCCGGCGGCAATGGCATCATTACCGGGAACTTCACGCTCGAGGAATCCACGCGGCTTGCGATACTGCTGCGCGCCGGCGCGCTGCCTGCCGAGATCCAGGTTCTGGAACAGCGCACCATCGGGCCGGAGTTGGGTCAGGACAGCATCGATGCGGGCCGCATCGCCTGTATCGTCGCCTTCATTGCGGTCATGGTCTACATGGCGCTCAGCTACGGGCTGTTCGGCATCTTCGCAAATATCGCCTTGATCCTGAACGTCGCGCTGATCTTCGCGCTGCTGTCGCTGATCGGCGCCACGCTGACGCTGCCCGGCATCGCCGGCATCGTGCTGACGATCGGTATGGCGGTCGACGCCAACGTCCTGATCTTCGAGCGTATCCGCGAGGAGTTGCGCAGGAATGCGAAGGGCCCAGCGCGGGCGATCCAACAGGGCTACGAGAAGGCGTTTTCGGCCATCGTCGATGCCAACATCACCACCTTCATCGCGGCGGTCATCCTGTTCGCCATCGGCTCGGGTCCGGTGCGCGGCTTCGCGATCACCTTGGGCCTGGGGATCATGACCAGCCTGTTCACCGCGCTGCTGGTCACCCGCCTGTTCGTGTCGATGTGGTTCGACGCGCGCCGTCCCAAGACGATCGAGGTCTGAACCATGCGTCTGAAACTCGTCCCCGAGACGACAAACTTCGATTTCTTCAAGTTCCAGAAGCTGACCCTCGGCCTCTCTGTGCTGCTGATTCTGGTCTCGGTCGTCGCTTTTGCGGTGCAGGGGCTGAACTTCGGCATCGACTTCCGGGGCGGCACGATGCTGACCGCCGCCACGGAAAAGGAACCCGACGTCGGCCTGATCCGCGACGCGCTGACCGAGCTTGACGTCGGCGATACTTCGGTGACGCGGATCTACGACCCGGCGGCCGAGCTGACAGGCGCCGTCCCGAACCAGGTCGCGATCCGTATCGAGGCCAAGACCGACGACGCCGAGGTGCAGCGCGATATCGTCTCGACGATCGAGGCGGCGCTGATCGAGGATTTCCCGGGCATCCGGTTCCTGCAGGTTGACAGCGTCGGCGCCAAGGTCTCGGGCGAGCTTGTCGAGAAGGGCATTCTGGCCATCGTGCTCGCGATCGCGGCGGTGCTGTTCTACATCTGGCTGCGCTTCGAATGGCAGTTCTCGGTCGGGGCGGTCGCCGCGCTGGTGCACGACATCATCCTGACCATCGGCGTCTTCAGCATCGTCCAGCTACAGTTCAACCTGTCGATCATCGCGGCAATCCTGACCATCGTCGGCTACTCGCTGAACGATACCGTGGTCGTCTTCGACCGGGTGCGCGAGAACCTGCGCCGCTACAAGCAGACGCCGCTGCAAGAGGTACTGAACCTTTCGATCAACGAGACCCTCTCGCGTACGGTGATGACCTCGCTGACCACGCTGCTGGCGCTGATCGCGCTTTACGTGCTCGGCGGGGACGTCATTCGCGGCTTCACCTTCGCGATGATCTGGGGCGTGATCGTAGGGACCTACTCGTCGGTCTTCGTGGCCTCGCCGATCCTGAACATCCTGGGCGTCGAGCGCGACCCGGACAAGAAGGAGCCCAAGGCGGGCACCAATTTCGCCGACGTCGATGCCTGAGGCGCTGGCCTCGGATCTGTTGCACGCATTGGGCCAGCCGGGATTTCCCTGGCTGGCCCTTACCGTTGCGGTCGCCGGTGTCGTGCGCGGCTTCACCGGCTTCGGTACGGCGCTGATCTACATGCCGGTCGCCGCGATCTTCATCCCGCCCGCCCATGCGATCCTGTCCCTGGTGGTACTTGGCCTTGGTAGTCTTGCGGTGCTGGTACCGCGCGCCTGGCCCAAAGCCGAGCGGACCGACGTCGGCATCCTGTCGCTTGGCGCGATGGTCCTCATGCCGCTGGGCGTCGCGCTGCTGGCCTGGCTCGACGAGGGCACGGTGCGATGGGCCGTGGCGGGCGTCGCCTCGGTGACGCTGGCGCTGCTGCTTTCGGGCTGGCGCTATCGAGGACAGGTCGGTCGCAAGGGGCTTCTGGGCGTCGGCGGCCTCTCGGGGTTGGTGGGCGGCGCGACCGGCTTGACCGGGCCGGTGACGATCCTGTTCTACCTCGGCGCAGCCAACAAGCGAGCAGAGACGGTTCGGGCGAACACGATCCTGTTCCTTGCGCTGATGGACATGGCGCTGATCGCCAACTTCCTGCTGGCGGGACTTGGCGGGACGCAGCCCATCCTGCTGGGATTCGTGCTGATGCCGTTTTACATCCTCGGCGCCCGTGTCGGAGAGCTGTTGTTCAAGCCGGGGCAGGAGACTACCTATCGCGCAGCCGCCAGCGTCGTGATCGGCCTGGCGATTCTGACCGGGCTTCCGGTCTTCGACTGAGAAGGGGACAGCCGCATGGAGATGAACCCCGCCGGTTTGGGTGGCCAGACACCGGTCGACGGCTACGGCCCGAACGTGTTTCGCGTGAAAGGTGAACTGCGCGAGGGACCGCTGGCGCTGCTGCCGACCGGACCCGTCGCCTGGCCGGGCCTGCCCGAGGTGAAGGCGTTTCTCGACAATGCCGAGGCGATCGACATCCTGCTGATCGGCATGGGCGACGAGATCGCGCCGCTCGAGCGGGTCACCCGCACTGCGCTCGAAGAGGCCGGTATCGGCGTCGAGCTGATGGCCACGGGCCCCGCCTGCCGTACTTACAACGTGCTGCTCTCCGAGGGTCGCCGGGTCGCCTTGGCGGCGATGCCGGTCACCGCGGCCAGGGGCTGAGTACCCGCCGGGGGAATCCTGCACTTTTCTGGTCTCGCAGGAACTTGGCGTGGGTGCGGTCGTTGGCTATATGAACCGCAGGGCCCGACCGGAGCCGCCGGCCGTCCGGCCCCTTGAAAGACAGAGAGGAACCATCATGGCTTTCGAACTTCCCGACCTTCCCTATGCCCACGACGCCCTGGCCGATGCGGGCATGTCGAAGGAGACGCTGGAGTATCACCACGACATTCACCACAAGGCCTATGTCGACAACGGCAACAAGCTGATCGCCGGCACCGAGTGGGAAGGCAAGTCGGTCGAAGAGATCGTGAAGGGCACCTACCAGGCCGGCGCGGTGGCCCAGTCGGGCATCTTCAACAACGCCTCGCAGCACTGGAACCACACCCAGTTCTGGGAAATGATGGCCCCCGGCAAGAAGGCCATGCCGTCCGAACTGGAAAGCCGCATCGCTGACGCCTTCGGCTCGGTCGACAAGTTCAAGGAAGAGTTCGGCGCGGCCGGTGCCGGTCAGTTCGGCTCGGGCTGGGCCTGGCTGGTGGTCGACACCGACGGCTCGCTGAAGGTCACCAAGACCGAGAACGGCGTGAACCCGCTTTGCTTCGGCCAGACCGCGCTGCTGGGCTGCGACGTGTGGGAGCATTCCTACTACATCGATTTCCGCAACAAGCGCCCGGCCTACCTGACCAACTTCCTGGACAACCTGGTGAACTGGGAAAACGTCGCCGCGCGCCTTGCCGCCGCCTGACGACGCCAGACCCGTTGCGACGGCCCCCGAGGCACCGGCCTCGGGGGCCGTTTCCGTGCGGGGCGAGGGGTTGCGCGGCATCGCCGCGATTGTCTCGGCCTGCACGATCTGGGGCCTTTCAGGCCTCTACTTCGGCCGCATCGACAACGTCCCCGCGCTCGAGATCCTCGCGCACCGCGTGGTCTGGAGCGTCGTCTTCTTCCTGATCCTCTTCGCCGTGCAGGGTCGCCTTGGCGAGTTGGCGCGCCTGCTGGGACCCACCGGGCCGCGCGGGCGCATCGCGTTGGCGACGCTGATGATCTCGGTCAACTGGTTCGGCTATGTCTGGGCGGTCAAGAACGGGCACGCGACGGAGGCGAGCCTTGGCTACTACATCTTCCCGCTGATCGCCGTAGCGCTGGGCTACCTGGCATTCGGCGAGCGCTTCTCGCGCCTGCAGATGGTGGCGATCGCGCTGGCCGTCAGCGCGGTGACGGTCCTGACCGTCTGGCTGGGCCAGCCGCCCTGGATCTCGCTGCTGCTGGCCGGGACTTTCGGGCTTTACGGCATGATCAAGAAGGGGATGTCGGCAGGCCCGGTGATCTCGGTCGGGGCCGAGACGATCCTGCTGGCGCCGCTGGCGGTGGGATTCCTCGCGTGGCTGCACCTCGCTGGCATCGGCGCGATCCGTCAGGGCGCGGCAGAGGTTGGCTACCTGGCGCTGTCGGCCATCTTTACCGGCATGCCCCTGGTGCTGTTCTCCTACGCCTCGCGGCGGCTGCGCTATGCCACGCTGGGGCTGGTTCAGTACATGAACCCGACGCTGCAATTCACGGTGGCCATGCTCTATTTCGCCGAGCCCTTCGGTCCGGCGCACGCCGTGGCGTTTCCGCTGATCTGGGCCGGGGTCGCGCTCTACTGCTACGACCTCTGGCGACAGGACCGCGCGCTCAGGGCAGAGCGCGCAGCGCCGCGCGCAGCTGATCCGGCCCGTTGATCACCTGCATGTAGTCGAGGAACGAGGCCGCCGCGAAGCCTTGGTCGACGAGATGCGCGACCATCGCGATCAGCGGTCCCCAGTAATCGTTCGTGTTCAGCAGGTAGACCGGCTTCTCGTGCAGGCCGAGCTGGCGCCAGGTCAGCACCTCGAACAGCTCGTCCAGTGTACCCGCGCCCCCCGGAAGCGCGACCACGGCCTCGGCGTTCATGAACATGACCTTCTTCCGCTCGTGCATGGTCTCGGTCACGATCAACGTGGTCAGATCGGTCTTGCCGACCTCCATCTGCATCAGGTGCGTGGGGATGACACCCAGCGTCTCGGCGCCGCCGTTCTGGGCGCTGCGTGCGACCCGGCCCATCAGGCCGACATCGCCTGCGCCATAGACCAGCCGGTGGCCTTCCTCGGCCAGCAGGGAGCCCACGGCTTCGGCGGCTTCGGCATAGGCGGGATCCGCCCCGTCCCGCGATCCGCAATAGACGCAGACGGACAGGCGCTTGTGCTGTGACATGCGGGGGATGGCTCCTGACTTGTATAATTGAGATCTTTGGCGCATTTTGACGTCTAACCGGGTGAATTGCGACCATTTTCGCCAAGACAGGTACAATCGGTCGCGGCCCCCGGGCGGATCGCGAGGATCGCATGGCGGAAAAGCTTGAAGGCACGGGTGAGACCGGGGCGGATCGCAAGAGCCGCTGGAGGTTCCTTCCGGCCGTCCTGATGCTGCTCGGCCTGCTGGCGATGCTGTTCTACATGCGCGGCGAACTGGAGCCGCAGGACGACGCAGCGGAGGAAGCCGAGGAGGCGCAGTCCTCCCTCGCGGTACAGGACCCGCTGACGCCCCCGGCCGAAACGACCGTGACCGCCGAGGCAGTCGATGCGGACAGCGAAGCTGCTGCGCCGCTCGCGGCCTCGCCTGAAGCTCTTACCGAGGGGCCGGGTGCGGCATCGACAGAAGCACCGCTAGAGGCGCTCAGTGCCGTTGTCCCCGCAGGCACCGCCGCACCGCAGGCCGCCACGACGCCCGAACGACCTGAGCGCGACGCCCGCGACGGCACCAGCACGCCGCCCGTCGCCGATACGCCTGCAACGCCTTCGTCCTCGGCGGCCGAGGAAGAGACCGCCAAAGAAGCCGCGCCAGCCGAGGCCGAGCAGCCGGTGGAACTTGCCGCAGCTGTACCTCCCGCCGGGTCGGACGTGTCGTCGCAGGAAACGCCATCTTCCGAGTCAGAGGCCGCTGCCGAGAGCGTGCCGCCTGCCGCCCCGGACTCGCTCGCAACAGATTCGGCTGCCGCGGAGCCTGAAGCCGCAGCGACCGGCCCGGCGCCCGCACCGCAGGCCGAGGTTGCCGCTCAGCCCGGCGCCGAGGTTCCAGACGCTGGCGAGCTGGCGATCGGCACCACAAGCGACAGCCGTCCCGAAGTGGCCACCGCTGATCCGACCCGCCCGCCCGAGACCCTCGGCAGCTCTCCGGTCGCACCCACTTTCGACCTGATCCGCATTGACGCCGGTGGCAGCGGGTTGGTGGCGGGCCGCGCTGCGCCGGGTTCGGTCGTGCAGGTGATGTCGGGCGATCTGACCCTCGCCACGGTCGAGGCCTCGTCGACCGGCGAGTTCGTCGCCTTCGTGCAGACCCCCGACAGCGACGAAGGGCAGGTCCTGTCGCTGATCGCCCTGACCGGCCAGCAGGCGGCGCAGGGCACCGAGGACGTGCTGGTGCTGCCTTCGGTCCAGGACGAGGCCGAGGCGCCGACCGTCGTGCGCGCCGACGAAGAGGCGGTGCGCATCGTGCAGCCCTCGGCCCTTGGGAAGGTGGACGGGGTGACGCTGGATGCGATCAGCTACGACCAGGCGGGCGAGGTACGGCTCTCGGGGCGGGCGCCGGGGCCGCAGGCGATCCGCATTTACCTGGACGGCGCTTCGGTAGGCGCCGTGCGCGCCAGCGAAGCGGGAACCTGGGACGCCACCGTGGAGGGAATCGACGCCGGGCGCTACGTGCTGCGGGTGGATGCGCTCAAGGACGACGGCAGCGTTGCCAGCCGCGCCGAAAGCCCGTTCCAGCGGGTCTATCCGACCGCCGAGCAGCGCGAGAACCCGGGGCAGGTGACGGTCCAGCCGGGCAACAATCTTTGGCTCATTGCGCGCGACCGCTATGGCGACGGCATCCTTTACACCCAGATCTACGCCGCCAACCGCGAGGCGATCCGCGACCCGGATCTGATCTACCCCGGACAGATCTTCGCGCTGCCCGACGAAACCGAGTTCACCCGCTGAGCTTGGCGCGGCCCGCCTCAGCCCCTATTTGCAGCCAATGCGCCGAAGAAACCGCCTGAGCGACACAGCACCCGACCCAAACGCCGAGCGGCGCAGCGGGCTCAACATCATCCGCAAGGTCATCCCCTATCTCTGGCCCGAGGGTCAGACATGGGTGAAGGTCCGCGTCGTGCTGGCCATGCTGGCGCTGGTGCTTGCCAAGGTGCTGACCGTCGCGATCCCCGCCTTCTTCGGCTGGACCGTCGACGCGCTCGCCCCCGAGGAGGGTGCGGAAAGTACCGCCTACCTTCTGATCGGCTCGGCCGTCGGTCTGGTCATCGCCTACGGCGCGGTGCGCGTGGCAAGCGTCGGCTTCAACCAGTTACGCGATGCGATCTTCGCCCGCGTTGGCCAACGCGCCCTGCGCCGTCTCGCGCTCGAGACCTTCACCCACATTCACGCGCTCAGCCTGCGTTATCACCTGACCCGCAAGACCGGAGGGCTCAGCCGCATCATCGAGCGCGGCGTGAAGGGCGTCGAGTTCCTGCTGCGGTTCTTGTTGTTCTCGATCGGCCCGCTGGCGCTGGAACTGGCAATGGTCTGCGTGATCTTCGCGGTGGCCTTCGGTGCGGGCTATCTCGGGATCGTCGCCGCGACGATCACGGCCTATGTCATCTTCACCTTCCGCGTCACCGAATGGCGCGTGAAGATCCGCCGCAAGATGAACGAGGAGGACACGACCGCCAACCAGCGCGCCATCGACAGCTTGCTGAACTTCGAAACGGTCAAATATTTCGGTGCCGAGCGGCGCGAGGCGGACCGCTACGATGCCGCGATGAAAGGCTACGAGCAGGCGGCGGTAACGACCTCGCTCTCGCTGGCTGGGCTCAACTTCGGCCAGTCCTTCATCATCACCGCGGGGCTGGTGGGCGTGATGGTCATGGGCGCGCTCGGGGTTCAGAATGGCACCTTCACCGTGGGCGAGTTCACGATGGTCAACGCCTACATGGTACAGATCACCATGCCGCTCAACTTCCTCGGCACCGTCTACCGCGAGATCCGGCAGGCGCTGGTCGACATGGGCGAAATGTTCGACCTGCTCGAGGTCCCGCCCGAGGTCGCCGACAAGCCTGGCGCACCGGCGCTGAAGGTGGACGGCGGCCGCATCGCCTTCGACGAGGTGCGCTTCGCCTACGACCCTGACCGGCCGATCCTCAAGGGCCTCAGCCTGACCGTCGAGCCCGGCCAGACCGTCGCCGTCGTCGGCCCCTCTGGCTCGGGCAAGTCGACCATCGGGCGGCTCTTGTTCCGCTTCTACGACGTGGCCTCGGGCAGCCTGAAGATCGACGGCCAGGACGTGCGTGACGTGACGCAGGAGAGCCTGCGCGCACAGATCGGCGTGGTCCCGCAGGACACGGTGCTTTTCAATGACACCATCGGCTACAACATCGCCTATGGTCGCCCCGACGCGACGCAGGACGAGGTCGAGGCCGCGGCCCGCGCCGCCCAGATCCACGACTTCATCTTGTCGCTGCCGCAAGGCTACGAGACCCAGGTCGGCGAGCGCGGCTTGAAGCTGTCCGGTGGAGAGAAGCAGCGCGTCGGCATCGCTCGGACTCTGCTGAAGAACCCGCCGATCCTGCTTCTGGACGAGGCCACCTCGGCGCTCGACAGCGAGACCGAGCAGGGGATCCTGGATGCCCTGAGAGCTGCGGGGCAGGGCCGCAGTGTAATCACCATCGCGCACCGCCTGTCGACGGTGGTCCACGCCGATCAGATCATCGTGCTCGAAAAGGGCGAAGTCGCCGAACGCGGCACCCACGACGCCCTGCTGGCCGCCGGAGGCCGCTACGCCGGCATGTGGGCCCGTCAACAGAGCGAGCAAGCCGAGGACGACCCTGAGACCCGGATCGCGTGAGCGTCAGAAGGCGATGGCGGTGATCTTCAGGGTCACACGGGTGCTCTCTGGAATAGGAAGCGTAACGACGTATTCGGTATTCGGGGCCGCCATTCGAAAGCGGACTTCCGGCTGATAGTCGTGCCGCTTCGCGCTGAAAAGCGGTATTGGCCGACGTTCTTTCCCTACCAGAAGCGTAGGGACCGCTTGGCCGTTTATCGAGACGGGTTCCAGAAGCAACTGGACCTCCGAGGGGGAGATCGAACAGTTCTCGGCTATGGCGCTTCCGTGCAGCGCAAGCACGCTCTCACTCGGACCGTGCAGCGTCAGCAGTTGCGTGTCGGTAGGATCGTGGTGTGGAACGCTTCCTTCTATCGTCCATTCGGAAACGGGGACTTCACAGGTTTCCGCATTAGGATCGACGAACCGGCGGTACGAGAAGCGACGCTTGAGCGGTTTCAGGGACTCAGCCTCGAGCATCATTTCGTAGCGTCCAGGCAGAGAGGCGATATCCCCGCGCGTGATCGCCTCTGCTCGATCGTGCAACGTCCGTGTCTGATCTTCCCACCAAGGAAAGCTGTAGGGAACGGTCCGCACAGCATCAAACAGGCCGGCAATGCGCGACCGCGTTTCCGGAAGACCCTGATACCTGTGCCAGAGAAACAGCAACGTTTCGGTATCGACTTGGTCAGCATCAATGATCTCGCCGACTCGTCGCTCGACAAGGTTCGCCGTTTCCGCTGGCAGCAAACCTGCGCTGACGTAGCGTGGGATCTGTTCAAGCGATCCAAGGGTTGCGCTTATATTCTGGTAGTTGAAAGTAAGAAGATCGTTCAACTCGCTATCCGGCAGTGGAAATAGCGAAACGCGCGGATTGCGGTAGACAAAGTGGCGCGGTAGTCCCGCCATATGCCCGGGCCGATCCGGTCGGCCGCTGATGTCAAGCAGGGTTCCCGTTACCTGCGCCAAAGAGAGCGAGTCGTAAATATAAACGGGCTCGCCAGCGGAAAAATACCGGCGGTGGCCGATGGCCTCGACGAAGATCCCGACTTCACTTCCGGTGGTTTCGGCGAGCGCAGCGAGGAGCCGGGCCTCCTCGGCCCATGGGCTCAAGTTCTCTTCGCCCCAGCGTCCTTGGTTCTCGTTATAGGAGCCGTACACGGTCCGCTCTTCGCTGATGTACCGAAACGGGTGAGGCTCGTCGATATGCCGCAACGCATAGCTCATCCCCATAGTTCCGGTAAGCGGCCACAAAATCAGCAGCGATGTGAGCAGGTTACGCTGTGACACAGACGCGGCTTGCAGTGCGAAGCGCGCCCATTCGGAAGTTGCCAGCGCGAGCAGAACGAAAGCTGGCACGAAGAACCGGCCATGCATGAAGCCGCCACCGGCCTTGATCACCATCGCGATCAGCAAGATCGATGCAAGAAGCGGGGCACACAAGCGAAGGAAGCCCCGTTCCGTCAGCACAGACGGATCTCGAACCGCGAACTTGATCGACCAGGCCAGCAGAAGCAGTTGTACGCCCAGCATCTCGGGATAGGACAGCACGAACTCGCCTGCGAAAGCCCGGCCTGACCCGAAGTGCTCCATGCCGAGTTTCGCGAAAGATGTGTTCGGCAGCACGTCGCCGAAGATGGCGTATCTTGTCGCCGCAAGCCCGAGGGCCACGGCGAGGCATGTGGCAAGCGGTGAGAGCCGCAGCCGCACTACCGCCGGCGCCATGTAAATGCTGCTCACCAGAAACAGCTCTGGCCGGACGAAGGGCAGCGCGCCGCAGATGATGGCGCGGGTCAACGGCTTCTCGGTGATGTGCAGGGCGACGAGCACTAGCAGGATCAGCGGTGTCTCGAGACCGGAAGTGGCGAAGCTGCGCATGAAATCAGGTGCGAAGAGCGCGGCCGCCGTCACGATCGACACCAGGCCAAGGCGATCCAGCATCACCGACGCGCAAGCCGTGATCGCGAGTGCAAGAGACAAGGCAAGGCATGCCTGCTCGGTGTTCCAGAACGGCGTCAGGATATCGGCGGCGGTCAACAGCAGAAGCCAGAGGAAGCCGGTCGCGGCATCCACCCGTTCGCCGGTATTGAACACGAACTCGCCATGGATTTCGAACATCCGAACGTAGCCGAGATAGATGTATCCGTCGTCCGAGATCCATTTTCCTGACCACAGGACAGCACCGATTGTCAGGAGCAGGATCACAGCGAAACCCCGCGTCCTCCACTCCGAGCGATCACCGAAAGTCACGACTGCTGCGGCGCTTTCCATCAAGAAACCTCGCATTCACGAACATGCATCCGAGGCTATACGCCCTAATGTGGCGGTTTTCCGACAATCGCAACCTTGGGCTTCACTCCGCCGCGCGTGCGACCGGAGTGGTCAGGCGCATCGGGGCGGGGCGGTCGTCCCAGGTGATGCTCTCGGCCGGGGCCTTGCGGGCGCGGCGTTTCAGGGCCAGATCGCGGCGCAGGCGGCTGTCGCGGCTGCGGAGTAGCGCCAGCGCCCGGAGCCAGGCCCCGTAGGCGCCTTTGCCGGCCCAGATGCGGACCGCCAGCAGGGCCGGGGTCACCACCAGCGTCAGCACCGTTGCCACGCCCAGGCCGAAGACCACCGCGGTCGCCAGTTGCTGCCACCAGAGCGAGGTCGGCGAGCCGAGGTTGTACCCGCCGGCGACGAAGTCCACCGACAGCCCGATCACCATCGGCGTCAGGCCCGCGATCGTGGTGATCGTGGTCAGCAGCACCGGGCGAATCCGGGCCTCGGCGGTGCGCACGATGGCCTCGATCCGGGGCATGTAGCGGCTGAACTCCTGGTAGGTGTCGATCAGCACGATGTTGTTGTTCACCACGATCCCCGCCAGCGCGACGATCCCGGTCCCGGTCATGATGATCGAGAACGGCTGGCCCATCACAAGCATCCCGATCAGCGAGCCCGTCACCGACAGAACCACGGCCAGCAGCACCAGCACCGAGTTGTAGATCGAGTTGAACTGCGCCAGCAGGATCACGAACATCAGCCCCAGCGCGCCCATGAAGGCCTGGGACAGGAACGCCTGGCTCTCGGCCTGGTCTTCCTGGTCGCCAGTCCATTCGAAGGTGATGCCGGTAGGCAGTGGATCCTCGGCGTCGAGCCATTCCGTCAGCGCGGCGATCTCGGCGTTTGGATTGGCGCCAGGCACGACGTCGGCCTTCACGTCGAAATAGCGCTGCCCGTCGACGCGGTCGATCTGGCCGAGCTTGGCGACAGGCTCGCGGGTGACGAAGTTCGCCAGCGGCACCAGACCCTGGTTGGTACGCACGCGCAGTGTGTCAAGCGTGGTCAGCACCCGGTCCTCTTCAGGCAGGCGCACGCGGATGTCGATTTCCTCGTCCGAACTGTCGACCCGCATCGTGTCCAGCGTCAGCCCGCGGGTCACCAGCTGCACCATCGCGCCAACGGCGGCGACATCGGCGCCGAACCGGCCGGCCTTCTCGACATCCACGTCGATCTGCCAGTCGATCCCGGGCAGGGGACGCGTGTCCTCGACGTCGACAAGCGTGTCCGTGTTGTCGTAGCGCTTGCGGACGATCGCGGTCGCGTCCAGCAGGTCCTCCCAGTTGTCGCCCTTCAGCCGCAGATGCACCGGCTTGCCCTGCGAGGGGCCCTGCGCGGCCTCGGTGATCTCGGCCTCGATGCCCGGGACTTCGGCGAGGCGCTCGTTGATCTGCGCCAGGATCGCCTTGCCCTTGAACTCGGGCCCCTGCGCGAACCGCACCTGCCAGTCGTCGAGCTCGATCTGTACCTGTCCGACCGCGTCGAGCGGGGTCGAGCTTCCCGGCGCCGAGGCCAGGCCGCCCTCGCCCGCAAAGGCGAAGATCGATTTCACGCCGGGGGTCTCGGCGATGATCTCCTCGACCTCGGCGACCAGCGCGTCCTTCTCGGCGAGGCTCAGGTTGCCGCGGGCGCGCACATAGGCGATGGCGCGCTCGGGCTCGGTCTCGACGAAGAACTCGACGCCGTTGTTGTTCTCGCCGAAATAGCTGAACACGCTGATAACGAAGAAGACCACGGCACCGACCGCAACGAAGGGCATGATCGGGTTGCCCGCGATGAACTTGATGACATGCCCGAACGGGGTCCGGCGATAGGCGCCCTCGGGCACCGGTTCCTTCGCCGGGCGCAGCAGCGAGCCGCCGAAGAGCGACAGCATCACCCAGCTGATGAGGAACAGCACCGCGCCCGGCAGCACCTTGTCGCCGGAGAACAGGAACAGAAAGCCGAACCACAGGCCAGCCACGAAGGGCAGGGCGATCAGCAGCCGCGCCATCCAGGGCAGGCGGGTGCGCAAGCCGGCCGAGCCGTGGTTGATCGAGCGCGAGATCCGCCCCGCGACGCCGCCGACCACCGGCAGGTAGATCAGCGCCACGATCAGCGAGGCCGACAGGACGAAGATCAGCGTCACCGGAAGGTTGCCCATGAACTCGCCGGCCACGCCCGGCCAGAACAGCATCGGCAGGAATGCGCAGAGCGTTGTCGCGGTGGACGAGATGATCGGCCAGAACATCCGCTTGGCCGCGTCGCGATAGGCGGTCATCGGGCCGGTGCCCTGCTGGATCTCCTTGTCGGCGTATTCGACGACCACGATGGCGCCGTCGACCAGCATCCCCACGGCGAGGATCAGGCCGAACATGACGATGTTCGAGATCGAGATGCCGAACACAGCCAGCAGCGCGAAGCACAGCATGAACGAGGTAGGAATCGCAAAGCCGACCAGCAGCGCCGAGCGGATCCCGAGCGAACTGAGCACCACGATCATCACCAGCGCGATCGCCGTCAGCACCGAGGCCTCGAGCTGGCTGACCATCGAAGCGACTTCCTTCGACGTGTCCATCGAGAAGTCGACGCGCAGCGCGTCCTGCAACTCGTCCGGCCAGTCCGCGACCTGCTCGGCCACGGTCTCGCGCACCAGCTTGGCGGTGTCGATGACATTGAAGCCCTTCCGCTTCACCACCTGCAGGGCGACGGTGTTGTCGCCGTTGTAGCGTGCGGTTCCGGCGCGGTCCTCGAAGGTGAGGCGAATTTCCGTCAGGTCTGCCAGCGTCACCGTGCGGTCGCCGTCGGTCTTGACCGGCAGACGCATCAGGTCCTGCGGGCTGTCGAAGGCCGCCGGGATCTTGACCGAGAACGCCCCGCTGGCCCCCTCGATCTCGCCCGCCGCGATCAGTTGGTTGTTGTTGCGGACGACATTGATCAGCTCGCTCGCGGTGACGTTGTAGGCTTCCAGCTTCAGCGGATCGATCAGCACCTCGAGCATCTCGTCCCGCTCGCCCGCGATGCCGGCTTCCAGCACCGGGCTCAGCGCCTCAATGCGGTCCTGCAGGTTCTTGGCCACGCGCAGCAGCGTTCGGTCGGGCAGGTCGCCCGACAGCGAGATCACCAGGATCGGGAATTCCGAGAAGTTGATCTCGTTGATCGTGTACTGCTCGGCGCCCGTGGGAAAGTCCGCCTCGGCCTGGTTCGCCTTGTCGCGCACGTCGGCCAGCGTCTCGGTCTTGTTCCAGCCGAACTCGAATTCCAGCGCCACGCCTGCATAGCCCTCGGACGCGGTCGAGGTCATGGTCTTCAGCCCGTCGAGGTCCTGGAACTTTGTCTCCAGCGGCTTGACCAGCAGCTTTTCGCTGTCCTCGGCCGAGATGCCGGGGAAGGGGACCGAGATAAAGAGCGCGGGTACCTCGATGTCCGGCTCGCCCTCTTTCGGAAGGCCGATATACGCGGTGACGCCCGCGGTGATCGAGAGCAGCACGAAGGCCAGGATCATCCTGGCCCGCGAGGCTGCCCAGTCGACGATGCCGGTCATTGCATATCCTCGCGGTAGGTCACCCGGATCGGGCTGCCGTCCTGGATGAAGTCCTGCCCGGTAACGACCACCTCGGCGGTTTCGGGAAGGCCGTCGACCCAGACGCCGTCTGGCTCGTCCTTGATCGGGGTCACGGGCACGAAACGGGCGACGCCGTGCGCGTTGGTCCGCACGCCCAACTGGCCGTCGTCGTTCAGGGTCAGCGCCGACTGTGGTAGTAGGTGGCCGGTCTCGCCCTCCAGCGCGATGAACAACTCGGCGGTGACGCCGTCGCGCAGCGAGCCGTCGGGATTGGCGACCTCGACCTCGACCCGGAAGGTACGGGTCAGCGGATCGGACGAGCGCGAGATGAAGCTGACCTCGCCCTGCAACTCTTGTCCGGTGATCAGCCGCGCGCCGGCGAGGCTGCCCAGCGAGAGCCGCTCGATGTCCAGTTCGGGGACGAAGCCCACCAGCCGGATCGGATCCAGCGACAGTAGCGTCGCACAGGCGCTGCCGGGCTGCAGCAGGCTGCCAAGCTCGGCGGTGTCGGTTTCGAGGATGCCGTCGAAGGGCGCTGTGATGGTCAGCCGCTCGATCTCCTTCTCGGCCTGGTTCACCAGGGCCTGCGCGCTTTCCAGTCCGGCCTGCTTCGAGATCGCGTCGGTCTCGGACGAGAATCCGCGCTCGGCCAGCCGTGTCGCGGTGGTGAAGTTCACCTCGGCTTCGCGCAGCCGCGCCTTGGCCTCGGCCAGCGACGCCTCGCGGGTGCCGGGATCGAGCTGGCACAGGACCTCGCCCTCGGGGATCTGCTGGCCCTTGCGGATCGGCTCGGAGACGACCAGCCCGGTGGTCTCGGACCGGACCTCGACTTTGCGGGCGGCCTCAGTCACGCCGCTGAGGCGCAGCCCGCGCTGCACCGTCTGCGCTTCGGAGCGCAGCACGACCACGGCGACCGGCGCCTCGTCGCGCACGGCCGGGGCGTCCTCGGACGTCGCGGCAGGCTCGGCGCCGTTCGCCATCGCGCGTAGGGTATCGCGCTCCATGATCACGAAATAGAGCGCGACCGCCACCAGCAGGGAAGTCAGGATCGAAGACAGGCGCATGCAGAAATCCGTTCTCTCGACCCCTTCCGAAACGGGGCCTCGTCCATATAACGCAGCAGGTCGTTCATTGCCGACAGCGCGCCGTCTATGTAAGTCCTATTTACTTTTCTTTCAATCAGCCAGTATGCCACATCCCGCCCGGGGTTTCGCCTTGGCATTGTTCGCGCGCCCTGTTTAATGTCGCGGCCCAGCCTAACGGAGGTTTTTTCGTGTCGGATTCTGATTCCTTTCTCGACGAGGTGACCGAAGAGGTACGCCGCGACAAGATGATCGGATTTCTGCGCCGCAACGCGATCTGGATCGCGGCGGGGCTGGTGGTCATCGTCGGGGGCGCGTCGGTATGGGAATGGCAGCGCGCCAGCGCCCGGGCCGAGGCCGAGGCGCGGGGTGCCGCGCTCTGGGCCGCGCTCGAGGCCGAAGGGTCCGAGGCGCAAATGGCTGCTCTGGACGGGGTTTCGCTGCCCGGTGACGACGGGGCCGCGCTTCTGGCGCTGCACAAGGCTGCCTCGGCGACCGGGGCGGGCGACCGCGAGGCCGCCGTGGCTTCGCTGCGCGAGATTGCTGGCAGTGCATCGGTTTCCCAGGCGCTGCGCGATGTCGCGCGGCTGAAGCTGGTGGCCGTCGGCCAGGGGCTCGTCGACGCCGAAGAGCGCCTCGACATCCTTCAGCAGCTCACCGCCGAAGGTCACACGCTGCGCGGCCTGGCGCTGGAACAGCGGGCCTTGATTCGGCTGGAACAGGGCGATACGCCGGGGGCAATCGAGGATTTCCGCCTTGTGGGCGAGGATCCGCGCGCCGGTGCCTCGGTGCGCGACCGCGCCCAGCGGCTGGTGACCGTGCTCGGCGGCACTGATGCCCCTGGCGGCGAAGAGGTGAGCGAAGATGGCTGACGTCCTGACCCGGGGCCCACGTGGCCTGCGGCGCACGGTGACGCTCGCGGCGCTTGCGGCCGTGACGCTGCTGGCCGCCTGTTCGCAGGAGGAATACGTCCTTCCCGGCGAACGCGAGTCGATCCGCCCGCCCGAGAACACCGTCGATATCGAAGGCACGCCCCCGGCGATCAGCCTGCCGGCCAGCCGCGCGAACGCCAACTGGACGCACCTGAACGGCGCGGCGGACCACCAGGCGCCCGCCGCGGCGCTGGCGGCGAACCCGCAGCTGCGCTGGGCGGTGAACATTGGCGAAGGGTCGGCCAAACGCGTCCGGATTTCGGCCGCGCCGGTTGTCGCAAACGGCGTCATCTACGCGATGGACGCGGCGTCGGTGGTCTCGGCGGTCTCGACCTCGGGCCAGCTACTCTGGCAGAGCCCTGTCGCAGCCCCAGGTGAACGTGCGACCGAAGGTTTCGGCGGTGGTCTTGCGGTTGGAAACGGCGCCGTGCTGGTGACCACCGGCTACGGCGAAGTCCTGCGCCTCGACCCCGCGTCGGGCGGCATCGTCTGGCGCACCCGCCTCGCGGGACCGGTGGCTGCCGCGCCGACTCTGGCGGACGGTAAAGTCATGGTCGTCGCTCGCGGCGACCTGGCCTACGGGATCAATCTCGGAACCGGCGCGATCGACTGGGAACTGCGGGGTCTGGGCGAGGGTGCCGGCCTCTTCGGCGGGGGAAGTCCTGCCGTGCGCGGCCCGGTCGTGGTTATCCCCTTCGTGACCGGCGAGGTGCGCGCCGCGCTGGTGCGCAACGGCCTGACCGTCTGGTCGGCGGCGATCACCGGCGGCCGCCGGGGCGAATCCCGCTCGCTGATCCGCGACATCTCGGGCGATCCGGTCATAGATTTCGACGTGGTCTACGTCGCCAACCAGGCGGGCCGCCTGGTCGCGCTCGACCGCCGCAACGGCGAGCGGATCTGGACCCAGCAGGACGGCTCCTACGGGCCGGCGCTGCCGGTCGGCGGCTCGGTCTTCCTGGTCTGCGACAAGGCCGAGGTGATGCGCGTCGCGGCCTCGGACGGCCGGGTGCTGTGGCGCCAGCCGATGCCGGAATGGTACGACCCGTCGAAGCGTCGACAGGCAGTGACCTATTACGGGCCGCTGCTGGCGGGCGGGCGGCTGATCGTCGTATCGGGCGACGGACAGCTGCGCAGCTTCGATCCGCGGACCGGACGGCCGCTTGGCGCGATCCCGCTGCCGGGCGGCGCTGCAGCGCAACCGGCCATCGCGGGCGGCGTGCTCTATGTGGTGACCTCGGACGGGCAGCTGGTCGCGCTCGGCTGAGGCTTCCCCTCGGGGCCGAACGAGTGTAAGGCCCTGCGTCTGCTATCGAGGGAGTCCCGCCAATGGGTCTGAAAGTCGCGATCGTCGGTCGGCCCAACGTGGGCAAGTCGACGCTGTTCAACCGGCTGGTCGGCAAGCGCTTGGCGCTGGTTGATGACCAGCCGGGTGTGACGCGCGACCTGCGCGAGGGTGCGGCGCGTCTGGCCGACCTGCGCTTCACCGTGATCGACACCGCCGGGCTCGAGGACGCTACGGACGACAGCCTCCAGGGCCGTATGCGCAAGCTGACCGAGCGGGCGATGGGCATGGCCGACGTGTGCCTGTTCCTCGTCGATGCCCGCGCCGGTGTCACCGCGCTCGACGAAGTACTGGCCGACATGCTGCGCCGCGAGGGGGCCGAGGTGATCCTGGTCGCCAACAAGGCCGAGGGGCAGGCGGGTTCGGGCGGAACCTGGGATGCGTTCGGCCTGGGCCTGGGCGAGCCGGTGGCACTGTCCGCCGAGCATGGCGAGGGGATGCAGGACCTCTACAACCGCCTGCGCCCGATGGCCGATGCCGCCGACGAGGCCGCACAAGCGCCGCAGGCCGAGGCTGAGACGGATATCGACCTCGACGAGGATGACGAGGGCGAGGAAGTGCGCCGGCCCGGACCGCGTCCCGGCAAGCCGATCCAGATCGCCGTGGTGGGCCGCCCGAACGCGGGCAAGTCCACGCTGATCAACCGGATTCTGGGCGAAGACCGTCTGCTGACCGGCCCCGAGGCCGGGATCACCCGCGACTCGATCTCGGTCGACATCGACTGGAACGGCCAGCCGATGCGGGTGTTCGACACCGCCGGTATGCGCAAGAAGGCCCGGGTTCAGGAGAAGCTCGAGAAGCTCTCGGTCGCCGACGGTCTGCGCGCGGTCAAGTTCGCCGAGGTCGTGGTGCTGGTCGTGGACGTGACCTCGCCCTTCGACCAGCAGGACCTGCGCATCGCGGATCTTGCCGAGCGGGAGGGCCGCGCGGTCGTGGTCGCGGTCAACAAATGGGACCTGGAGACGGACAAGTCGAACAAGGCGCGGGAATTGCGTGAGGCCTTCGGGCGGCTGCTGCCGCAGCTGTCAGGCGCGCCGCTGGTGCTGGTCTCGGGGCTGACCGGGCAGGGCATGGACAAGCTGCAGGATGCGATCCTGTCGGCCTACAAGGTCTGGAACGTGCGGATCCCGACAGCGAAGCTAAACACATGGCTGGCCGGTGAGGTCTCGGCGCATCCACCTCCGGCGCCGGGCGGGCGGCGGATCAAGCTGCGCTACATGACCCAGGCCAAGACCCGGCCGCCGGGGTTCGTGGTCTTTGCCTCGATCCCCGAGGCGGTGCCCGCGGCCTACAAGCGCTTTCTGGTCAACGGCTTGCGGCGGGACTTCGACCTGCCGGGCACGCCGATTCGGCTGCACCTGCGCGGCGGTGAGAACCCCTATGAGGGGAAGAAACCGCGCAAGAAGACCAAGCTCGACAAGCACAAGAAGAAATGAGCCAGCGGAGGCGCTGACGCGCCATCGCTTCTCTCCCCACCGCCGGCTTGCGCCGTCGGCGGGGCCCGTTTGGCGTGCGTGTCCGGTGTCAAATCAGTGCGAGCAGGCGTTCGGCCTGGTCGGCGGGCGCGGACAGGGCCTCGCGGTTCTCGCCGGGGAAGAAGCGGGCGCGCAGGCCGGTCGGCATCGGCTCGGGCTGGAAGAGTGTGACCTTCGGCCCGATCTTTTCGCATTCCTTTTGCCAGCTTTGCGCCAGCGCGTTCGCCGCCGCCTTGCTGGCGCCATAGGCGCCGAAATAGGGCTGCCCGGCGCGCTCGTCGGTGATGAAGATCGCATGGCCATCAGGCGACGCACGCAGCAGCGGCGCGGTCATCACGATCAGCTTGTGGGTCGCGCGGGCGTTCACCGCCATGCAGCGGTCGAAGTCCTTTTCCGAGGCATGATCGACGGCGCTGAGCGGGGCCGCGTGTGCCGCGCAGTGCACCAGCAGGTCCAGCCGGCCCCAGCGGTCGTGGATCGCGCGGCACATGCGCGCCAGCCCGCCGTCATCCGTCACGTCGAGCGGCACAAGCGTGCTGCTGCCGTCGGTCTTGTCGATGGCGTCCGCCAGTTCCTCGAGCGCGCCGGTGGTCCGGGCGAGCGCGATGACATGTGCGCCGCGGCGGGCGAGGCCGAGCGCGGTGGCGTGGCCGAGGCCGCGCGTCGCGCCGGTGACGAGGGCGATGGTCTGGTCTGTCATGGGCGTTTCAGTGGGGATCCGTCAGGTGAGGTCTGAGGTCGTGTCCGGCGGCGGCGTAGATGTCCAGCAGCCGGTCGAAGGTGATGCCGTCCCGTTGCGCCTCGGCCAGCGGATGGTCCGAGGAGGCGTGGACCTGGAGATGTGGGCGTTCGCCGGGTGTGCCCGGCAGGAGATTGCAAGGCAGGGGCGTGTCCGTGTCCCAGCCGGGCAGGCGGTTGGCGAGCCAGGCGAAGCAGCCCTCGAAACCATTGCCGGTCAAAGCGGGCGCGAAACTGTCGGGGTGCACGCTGGCCCAGGGGCCGTAGGCGAAGGTCTCGCCCGCGCCGACGATCGGCAGGATCAGGACGGCGCGGACGAAGCGGCTGTCGCCCAACTCGCAGCCGTCGGCGGTCAGGCGATCCCCGCCCACGGCAAGCACCTCGCGCTCGCCGCGCAGGCCGTGGGGCCAGGCGGCCGGGTTGCCGAAACCGATGTCCATCGGGCCGCCGAAGCCCTGGCCACAGCAGGCGCAGGTATAGCTGGCGTCGGTGAACCGTCGCCAGCGTGGATCCTGCGCGAGGTCGGTCATGCGCTGCGTTTCAGCTGGAAGCCCCGGTCGATCATGTCTGCCGGGCTGACCGGATAGTCGCCCGAGAAGCAGGCGTCGCAATACTGCGGCTTGGCGTTATCGCGCCCGTCCTTCTCGCCGGCGGCACGGTAGAGCCCATCGAGCGAGACGAAGCGCAGACTGTCGACGCCCAAGTGGCGGCGCATCTGCTCTTCGGTCATGGTGGAGGCGAGTAGCTTTTCCTTCTCGGGTGTGTCGACACCGTAGAAGCAGGGCCACTGGGTCGGCGGGCTGGCGATGCGGAAGTGTACTTCCTTGGCACCGGCATCGAGGATCATTTCCTTGATCTTGCGGCTGGTGGTGCCGCGCACGACCGAATCGTCGACCAGCACGATGCGCTTGCCCTTGATGAGCGCGCGGTTGACGTTCAGCTTCAGCCGGACGCCCATGTTGCGGATATGCTCGGCCGGTTCGATGAAGGTGCGCCCGACATACTGGTTGCGAATGATCCCCATCGCGTAGGGGATGCCCGATTCCTGGCTGTAGCCGATCGCGGCGGGCGTGCCGCTGTCGGGAACCGGGCAGACGAGGTCGGCCTCGACCGGGGCCTCGCGCGCCAGTTCGACGCCGATGCGGCGGCGGGTTTCATAGACCGACTTGCCGCCGATCACGCTGTCCGGACGCGAGAAATAGACGTGCTCGAAGACGCAGAACCGGGGGCGCTGGCGCTCGAACGGGAAAAAGCTCTCGACGCCGTCGGCAGTGATCAGGACCATCTCGCCCGGCTCGACCTCGCGGAGGAACTCGGCGCCGATGATGTCGAAGGCGCAGGTCTCTGAAGCCAACACATAGCCCTCGCCCACACGGCCCAGCATCAGCGGGCGCACGCCCAGCGGGTCACGGACGCCGATCAGCTTTGAGCGGGTCATTGCGACGATCGAAAATGCGCCCTCGACCCGGCGCAGCGCGTCCTTGATCCGCTCGGGAATGTTGCGCTGGATCGAGCGCGCCATCAGGTGGATGATGCATTCTGTGTCGCTGGAGGACTGGAAGATCGAGCCGCGCTCGATCAGTTCGCGCTTGAGCGCCTCGGCATTTGTAATGTTGCCGTTGTGCGCGATGGCGCAGCCGCCCATGGCGAACTCGGCGAACAGGGGCTGCACGTCGCGGATCTGCGTCTGGCCCTTGGAGCCGGAGGTCGAATAGCGCACATGGCCTATGCCGAGGGTGCCCGGAAGCGACTCCATCAGCGAGGCGTTGGTGAAGTTGTCGCGCACGTAGCCGAATCGCCGGGCCGAGGCGAAACCGACCTCGGGGGCGTAGGTGACGATGCCGCCTGCCTCCTGCCCGCGATGCTGGAGGGCGTGTAGCCCCAGCGCCACGAACTGGGCGGCGTCGGCGACGCCGAGCACACCGAAGATGCCGCATTCCTCATGCAGCTTGTCGTCGTCGAAAGGATGACCGGGGAACCGGGCGTTATCGGGCATGTCCACTCCGCAAAACGCTGTCGGGCGCCCGTATAGGCGCCCGACACGGAATTGTCACGGGGTCTCG
This sequence comes from Halovulum sp. GXIMD14794, assembly GCF_054457455.1. Taxonomy (NCBI): domain Bacteria; kingdom Pseudomonadati; phylum Pseudomonadota; class Alphaproteobacteria; order Rhodobacterales; family Paracoccaceae; genus Halovulum; species Halovulum sp. GXIMD14794. Next base: position 241,580 of record NZ_JBTLNF010000009.1, read on the forward strand.
GGGAATTATTGCCCGGCCGCGTCGCTTTCGGTCGCTTCACCCTCGGCAGGTGCCGCTTCGGCAGGCGTTTCTGCCTCTTCGATGGGCTCGCCGCCGCAGGGACGGGTCAGTTCGGCGTAGCGGCCTGCGATCCAGGCGGGGGCGTCCTCGGGCAGCTGCTCGGCCAGGTCGGCCTGGGCCTGGCCCAGGATTTCCACGGTGCGGCTGTCCTCGACCATCGGAATGCCTTCGCCCTCGGCCACCAGCTGGTCGTAGACGATGAGGGCCACGATCACGAGCAGGGCACCGCGCGCGATCCCGAAGAGAAAGCCGAGCCCCTGGTCCAGCGGGCCGAGCGCGGAATTCTGCACGGCACCCGAGATCAGCGGGGTAAAGATCGAGACGATGATGAGCGCGCCGACGAAGACGATGCCGAAGGCGGCGATCATCCCGAGTTCGCAGTTCGCGCCGATCACGTCGCTGACGACGGGGATCTCGGCCATCAACGGCTCGACATCCGGAGCGAAGACGAACGCGGCGACTGCGGCCACGACCCATCCGACGATCGACAGCACTTCGCGTATGAAACCGCGCGAATAGGCGAGCAGGGCCGAGACGGCCAGCACAAACAGCACGCCGCCGTCTACGAGCGTAAATCCTTCCATCCGACGTCCTCTCAGCGGGTGTTTTCAGGCCTCTATGGCACCAAAGACGCTTTCGATAAAGCCCCTAAGGCTTTCCGATTGCTGTATCTTCAACGGTGTGGCTTCCAGGAACTTCAGCCCCGAGGGGGTGAAGGCCTGGGCGAATCCCAGCTTGTGCGCCTCGCGCAGGCGTGCATCGGCCTGCGAAACCGGGCGCAGGCCGCCGGAGAGGCTGATCTCTCCGAAGACCGCCGCATCGGACGGCAGGGCCTTGTCCTCGCGGGCCGAGACAAGGGCTGCCGCGACGGCAAGGTCGGCCGCGGGCTCGCTGATGCGCAGGCCGCCGGCAACGTTCAGGTAGACGTCGTAGCCGCCGAAGCTGAGCCCGCAGCGGGCTTCGAGTACGGCGAGGATCATCGACAGGCGTGCGCCGTCCCAGCCCACGACCGACCGGCGCGGGGTGGCTAGCGGCGAGGCCGCCACAAGGGCCTGGATCTCGACCAGGACAGGGCGGGTGCCCTCTATCCCTGCGAAGACCACTGCGCCGGGGGTCCGGGTCTCGCGGTCCGAGAGGAACAGCTCGGACGGGTTGGCGACTTCCGAGAGGCCGCGGCCGGTCATCTCGAAGACGCCGATCTCGTCCGCCGGGCCGAAGCGGTTCTTCACCGCGCGCAGGATGCGGAACTGGTGGCCGCGCTCGCCCTCGAAATAGAGCACGGTGTCGACCATGTGCTCGACCACGCGGGGGCCGGCGATCTGGCCGTCCTTGGTGACATGGCCGACGAGTACCACGCTGACATCCCGGCGCTTGGCGAAACTGGTCAGGTCATGTGCAGCCGCCCGCACCTGTGAAACCGAGCCGGGGGCCGAGCCGATCTGGTCGGACCACATGGTCTGGATCGAATCGATGATCGCAAGCGTGGGCCGGGTCTTGTCGAGGGTCGCGATGATGTCGCGCAGATTGGTCTCGGAGGCCAGTTGCAGAGGCGCGTCCGACAGGCCGAGGCGGCTGGCGCGCATCCGGACCTGTGCGGCGGCCTCTTCGCCGGTGATGTAGACGACCTGCGCGCCGCGCTGCGCGAAATCCGCCGCCGCCTGCAACAACAGGGTCGACTTGCCGATCCCGGGGTCGCCACCGACAAGGATTGCGGAGGCCGGGACGAGGCCGCCGCCAAGCACGCGGTTCAGTTCTCCGATCCCCGAGGGCAGGCGCTCGAGCGGTTTGTCCTCGGCGCTGAGCGGGCCGAGTGCGACCGCGCGGCCGCCGGCGGTGGCGCGGGGGCCGGTCTCCAGCGGCTCGTCCTCGGAGATCGTGTTCCACTCGCCGCAATTGTCGCAGCGTCCGGCCCATTTCTGGTGCCGCGCTCCGCAGTTCGAACAGACGAAACGGGGGGTCTTTGCCATTGCGCCGGTCTAGCCGCCGAAGGGGATGCGGGCAAGCAGAGCCGCGCCGAAGAGGATGTGGAAGACCGGCAGCAGCCGGTTCCAGCCGCGCTCGAAGACCAGCGCGGCGAGGGCGGCGAGGATCAGTGCGGCGCCGGTGACCTGCGCCAGCGTCCAGAGCGAGGCCGACAGGCACGCCATAGCCAGCACGGTCAGCAGCCCGGCAGCGACATGCGCCTTGCGCAGCCGGCCGGGCTGCCGGTAGGCCTGAACCGCCGAGAACAGGGTCGCGGCGAAGATGCCGGCGCCGCCGAGAATGCCGATCAGGAGTTCGACGATCTGGTCCATGAGCCCCTCTTGGTCAGGTAGGTGACGGCCATCGAGGCCAGCACGCAGGCGGTGAAGAGCCAGAGGCCCCAGGCGGTCTCGACCCGGCCCACGCCGACGCCCTTGGCGATGACGATGTAGACCGCGATCAGGAAGACATCCGCCATGGCGAGTTTCGAGAGGATCTCGAGCAGCCAGTAGGCACGGGGCTTAAGCGCATTGAAGTGGATCAGCGCAAGCCAGATCGTCTTGAGGATCGGCGCGAGCATGGCGAAAAGGGCGACGAGCATGGCGAGCGCCCGGTCCTTGCCCCAAAGCGCCTGCACGCCTGTCAGTACCGAGATTTCGTCGAGATTGAAGAAGGGCAGCAGCCCCGCGCGGGCGAGGGGCGCGATCCAGGCGACGGGGAAAAGGACCAGCAGTGCTAGGTTGATCCACGGCAACACGCCGGGGCCGCGTCCGCCGGGGGCATCGAGCCCCCGCCGCCCGCCGGGCGCTGAGGCGCCCGGTGCGGCGGTTTGCGCGTCCCGGGCCGGCATCTTCCTAGCGCACCGCCTCGATCGGGCCTTCGGCGCTGCCGGTGATGAACTGCGTCAGGTAGGGATCGCCCGAGCTTTCCATCTGCCCGACCGGGCCGGTCCAGCGCACCTTGCCGGCGTGGAGCATCGCGACCTTGTCGGCGATCGCGCGAACGGAGGTCATGTCGTGGGTGATGGTGACGGCGGTCGCGCCCATCTCGACCACGATCTCGCGGATCAGCTCGTTGATGACGCCGGACATGATCGGATCGAGGCCCGTCGTCGGCTCGTCGAAAAAGATGATCTCGGGCTCGGCGGCGATCGCGCGGGCGAGGCCGACGCGTTTCTGCATGCCGCCGGACAGCTCTGCCGGGTAGAGGTCCGCCACGTCCGGGTTCAGCCCGACGCGGCGCAGTTTCTCGATCGCGACCTCGCGGGCCTCGGCGCGCTTCATCTTGTGTTTGCCGCGGATCAGGCGGAAGGCGACGTTCTGCCAGACCGTAAGACTATCGAAGAGGGCGCCGCCCTGGAACAGCATCCCGAAGCGCGCCAGGAACGCGTCACGGTCCCGCCCCGCTGGCGTGCCGTCGATCAGGATTTCGCCCCTGTCGGGCTGCACCAGTCCCAGCACGCACTTGATCGTCACCGACTTGCCCGTGCCAGAGCCGCCGATGATCACCATGCTCTCGCCCGGCGCGACGTCCAGCGTCACCCCGCGCAGCACTTCCTTGGAACCGAACGCCTTGTGGACGTCCTGGAGCGAGATCTTGGGAGTCGTCATGCGGAGAAGAACACCTCGGTCAGGACGTAATTGGCGGCGAGGATCAGGATCGAGGCGGTGACCACGGCGTTGGTCGTCGCCTGGCCCACGCCCTGCGCGCCGCGCCCGGAATTGTAGCCGTGATAGCAGCCCATCAGCGCCACGATGAAGCCGAAGGCGGCGGCCTTCACCAGGCCCGAGAGCACGTCCCAGGTCTCGAGGAAGTCCATCGTCACCTTGATGTAGTTCGCCCCCGAGAAGTCGAGCCGTGTCACGCCGACCGCGTAGCCGCCTAGGATGCCGATGATGTCGCCGACCAGCACAAGCATCGGCACGGTCAGCGTCGCGGCGACCACGCGCGGCACCACCAGGTACTTGATCGGGTTGGTGGAGAGCGTCGTCAGCGCGTCGATCTGCTCGGTCACGCGCATGGTGCCGAGCTCTGCCGCGATCGAGGCCGAAACCCGGCCCGCGACCATCAAACCGCCCAGCACCGGGCCGAGTTCGCGCACGATGCCGATGGCGACGATCGAGGGCACCACCGACTCGGCGCTGAACCGCGCGCCGCCGGCGTAGATCTGTAGCGCCAGCGCGCCGCCGGTGAAGAGAGTCGTCAGGCCGACCACGGGCAGCGAGAAATACCCGATGCGCAGCATCTGGATGCCCAGCTCGCGCAGGTAGATCGGCGGACGCACCACATGGCTCAGCACCAGCGCCAGGAAGATCACGATCCGGCCCATGGACCGGCAAAGCTCGATGACCGAGCGGCCGATCGAGGCCAGGAAATCGTCGATGATGCCGATCACGGCCATGTATTTGCCTTCCGCCTGTTCACGCCGCGCCCTTGTAGACGCGATCGAAGCGGGGGCCAAGGCTGGTAAGCACCTCGTAACCGATGGTTCCCGCGACCTCGGCCACGGCGTCGATGCCCTGGTGCCGACCCAGCAGTTGCAAGCTCTCCGGCACTTTGTCGAGATGCGTCACGTCCACTGTCACCAGGTCCATCGAGATCCGGCCCAGACCGGGGCAGGGCACGTCGTCCGCCCAGTAGTTCACCCCGCGCCCAAGCGCTCGGTGCAGCCCGTCGGCATAGCCCGCGGCCAGCGTCGCCACCCGGGTTTCGGCATCGGCGACATGGGCCGCGCCGTAGCCGACGCTCTCTCCCGCTTTGACGGTGCGGACCTGGATCACCGGCAGATCCAGCGTCACGACTGGGCGCGCGCCCGCGAAGGGCAGCCCGCCATAAAGCCCGACGCCGGGCCGGGTCAGGTCGAAGTGATAGGCCGCGCCCATCACCGTCCCGCCCGTCGCTGCCAGCGAGCGCGGGACGGCGCCGAGCCCCTCGGTCATGCGCCGGAATGTCTCGAGCTGCGCCGTGTTCTGCGGATGCTCGGGCGTGTCGGCACAGGCCAGGTGGCTGGTCACCAGCCGCAGGTCCAGCCCGGAAAGGTCAAGCGCCGCCAGATCCTCGGGCTCCAGCCCCAGCCGGTTCATGCCGCTGTCGAGCTGCAGCCCGCACGGCGTGCCCGCCAGCAGTTCGCGGAAGGCGGCGGCCTGTTCCAAAGAGTTCAGCAGCGGCCAGGCATCGGCTCCGCGCAGCACCTCGGCCTGACCGGGCATCAGCCCGCCGAAGACCCAGATCTCGGGGCCGGGACCCAGCGCACGGCGCAGCGCGGCGGCCTCCTGCGGGAGGGCGACGAAGAAGTTGCGCGCGCCCGCCTCGGCCAGCGCCGGGGCGACGCGGGCGACACCCAGCCCGTAGGCATCGGCCTTGACCACGGCGCCGGTCCGTCCCGAGGACAGCGCGTCCAGCGCCCGCCAGTTGGCCACAATGGCGGAAAGGTCGATGGTGAGTGTTCCTGCGGGCACCGGCGGCTCCGTCTCGTCTTTTCGGTCTTGCTGCTCGCGGGCAGTGTGCGAGTTTGCGCCCGGGGCGCAAGGCGCGATTTCCGCGCAGCCCTTGTGACAAAGCCGAAAGGATCGCCATGCCTGCCGACCCGCGCCTCGCCGCCCTGCAAACGCCCTGCCTGCTGCTGGACGAGGCAAAGATGCAGGCCAACATCGACCGGCTGGCGGAACGGGCAAAGGCGCTGGGCGTGGTGCTGCGCCCGCATCTGAAGACCGCGAAATCGGTAGACGTCGCCCGCCGCCTGCTGGGCGCGGACGGCCCCGCCACGGTCTCGACCCTGCGGGAGGCCGAGGTCTTCTTCGAGGCCGGAGTGCGCGACATTCTCTATGCGGTCGGGGTTTCACCGGACAAGCTGCCGCGCGTGCAGGCGCTGCGCGAAGCGGGCTGCGATCTGACGGTGATCCTTGATAGCGTGGAGCAGGCGCACGCGGTGGCGGAAGCGGACGTGCCCGCGTTGATCGAGATCGATAGCGACGGCCATCGCGGTGGACTGCGTGCCGACGATCCCGCGCTGCCGGAGGTGGGGAGGATCCTGCACATGTCTGGCTGTCTGCGCGGTGTCGTGACCCATGCGGGCGAAAGCTACAACGTGACGGGCGAGGCGGCGCACGCAGACTTCGCCGAGACCGAGCGCGCAGCGGCCGTGGGCGCCGCCGAAACGCTGCGCGGGGCCGGCCTGCCGTGCCCGGTGGTGAGCGTCGGTTCGACCCCGACGGCCCATGCGGCGTGCGACCTGACTGGCGTGACCGAACTGCGCGCAGGCGTCTATGTGTTCCAGGATCTGGTCATGGCGGGCATCGGCGTCTGCACGCCCGAGCAACTGGCGCTCTCGGTGCTGACCACGGTGATAGGCCACCAGAAGGCGCGGGGCTGGGTGCTGATCGATGCCGGGTGGATGGCGATGTCGCGCGACCGGGGCACAGCAGCGCAAGCGGTCGATCAGGGCTACGGCATGGTCTGCGACGAGCATGGGCGGCTCCTGCCTGACATGATCGTAGCGCAGGCGAACCAGGAGCACGGGATTGTCGCCTTGCGCGCGGGCTCAGCGGAGGCGCTGCCGGACCTGCCGCTGGGCACGAAGCTGCGGATCCTGCCGAGCCATGCCTGCGCCACCGCCGCGCAGCATGACTGCTATCACGTGATACCGGCCGCGGGTCCGGACGCGGCGTTGAAGCACTGGCCCCGGTTCGGCGGCTGGTAGAGGTTGATCCGCCCGGTCCTTGCGCCACACTCACCTACAGCAGAGGCAAAAGGGGGGTGGCCATGCAGAGCAACAGCGAGATTGCCATGCGGGTTCGCGTGATCGGCAGGGTTCAGGGCGTCGGGTTTCGGGCGTGGACGCAGGATCGGGCGCAGGCGCTATCGGTGCGCGGCTGGGTGCGCAACAATGACGACGGCACCGTCGCGGCGCTTCTGATCGGGGCGGAGGATGCGGTGAAGGCGCTTCTGGCCGAGATGGAACACGGTCCGCGCGGCGCCTCGGTGCGCGAGGTCGCGGCCCAACCCGAGGCGATTTTCGAGCCCCAGGCGGGCTTTCAGATCGCCCGGTAGAGAGGGCATTCGCAGGCGTTTACGAAGCTTTTACAAACAAACTGTCTGCGATATCATGAGGTTAAGGGGGTTTTCACGATGAAACCCCCGATTTTCATGCTCGATTTCAAGCTGCGGAAAGGGTTCAGCCGAAGTCGCCGCCGCCTCCGGTTTGGTACTCGCGGGCGAGGTTGCCGAAGCGGGTGAACTTGCCTTCAAAGGACAGCTCAACCGTGCCGATCGGGCCGTGACGCTGCTTACCGATGATGACCTCGGCCTTGCCGTGCAGGCGGCTCATTTCCTCCTGCCACTTCATCATCGACTCGACGTCGTGTTCGCCCGGCTTCTCGCGCTCCTTGTAGTATTCCTCGCGGAACACGAACATCACCACGTCGGCATCCTGCTCGATCGAGCCTGACTCGCGCAGGTCGGACAGCTGCGGACGCTTGTCCTCGCGGCTCTCGACCTGGCGGGAGAGCTGCGAAAGCGCGATGACCGGGATGTTGAGTTCCTTCGCGATAGCCTTCAGGCCCTGCGTGATCTCGGAGACCTCGTTCACGCGGCCCTCGGATTTGGACGAGGCCGGGCGCACCAGCTGAAGATAGTCCACGATCAGCACGTCGAGCCCATGCTGCCGCTTCAGCCGCCTTGCGCGGGCGGCCAGCTGGCTGATCGGCAGGGCAGGCGTGTCGTCGATATAGAGCGGGCAGGTCTCGAGAGACTTTGCGGCCTCGACGAAGCGGCGGAACTCGTCCTCGGTCAGCATGCCCTTGCGGATCGCGTCCGAGGGCACTTCGGCAGCTTCCGAAAGGATACGCGCGGCCAGCTGTTCGGCCGACATCTCGAGCGAGTAGAACCCGACGATGCCGCCGTTCACCGTGCCTTCCGACCCGTCCGCCTTGCGGCCCTTCTTCCAGACCTTGGCGATGTTGAAGGCGATGTTCGTCGCCAGCGAGGTTTTCCCCATCGACGGACGCCCGGCGAGAATCAGAAGATCCGACGGGTGCAGACCGCCGAGTTTCTTGTCGAGATCGACCAGCCCGGTCGAAACCCCCGCAAGCCCGCCGTCGCGCTGATAAGCGGCGTTCGCCACGTTGACCGCATCGGTCACGGCGCGCAGGAAGCTCTGGAACCCGGACTCGACATTGCCCTGCTCGCCCAGCTTGTAGAGCCGCTGCTCGGCCTCGACGATCTGTTCGCGCGGCTCGCTGTCGGCGGTGACGGTCGCGGCTTTCAGAGTGATCTCGTCTCCCAGCTCCATCAGCGCGCGGCGGATCGCCAGATCGTAGATCAACTGGGCATAGTCGCGGGCGGCGAAGACCGAGATCGCGGCGCCGGCAAGACGGACGAGATACGCGGGTCCGCCAAGCTCGGCCAGGCCCGGGTCGTCCTCCATGAAGGCTTTCAGCGTGACGGGCGAGGCGAGGGCGTTCTTCTGGATCCGTGCGGCCGCGATCTCGAAGATGCGGGCGTGGACCGGATCGTAGAAATGCGATTCGTTTATGATGGAGGCGATGCGGTCATAAACTTCGTTATTGACCAGCAACGCCCCCAGAAGTGCCTGCTCTGCTTCGATATTGTGCGGATGCGTCCGTTCTTCGGTTTCAATTCCGCCCGTACCGTCTGCCATCACTGCTCTCGTTTTCTTGGCTGCTTAGCGAAGTCATTAACACAGGTTCAGGTTATCCCCGGCATGTGAATATCGGGGATAACCTGCCGCTGAACGCAGGACGGCCCGCGCTGGAGCGCGGGCCGTCCTGGTGTTCGATTGGCGCGGGTCAGTCGCGCTCGTCGTCCTCGCGGGCACGATCTTCCGGCGTCTCGACGATGCCGGTGTCCTCGTCGTCCAGCGCAGCCGCACCGACTTCGTCGAACAGCTCGGCGATGTCGAATTCGGCGGCGGCGTCTTCCTCGGCCTGCAGATCCTGGATCGACTTGCCCGACGCCTGCAACTCGGCTTCCTCTAGCGAGCGGGCGACGTTGACGGTGATCTCGATCTCGACCTCGGGGTGCAGGATGACCTGGGTCTTATGCAGACCAAGTTCCTTCACCGGACGGTCCTGGTGGACCTGGCGGCGATCCAGCGAGAAGCCGGCTTCGGTGGCGGCGTCGGCGATGTCACGGGTGGTGACCGAGCCGTATAGCGCGCCCGAATCCGATGCCGAGCGAATCACGATGAAGGTCTGGCCGTCCAGGCGCTGGGCCAGGGCTTCGGCTTCGGTCTTCGTTTCGAGATTGCGGGCTTCTAGCTGGGCACGCTCGGCCTCGAAGCGCTTCATGTTCGCTTCGGTGGCGCGGAGCGCCTTGCCCTGCGGCAGCAGGAAGTTGCGCGCATAGCCCTGCTTGACGGAGACGACATCTCCCATCTGGCCGAGCTTGGCAACGCGTTCGAGAAGTACGACGTCCATGTCAGCTCCTCCTTATTTCACGGCGTAGGGCAGAAGCGCCAGGAAGCGGGCGCGCTTGATCGCACGGGCCAGCTCACGCTGCTTCTTGGCCGAGACGGCGGTGATCCGCGACGGAACGATCTTGCCCCGCTCGGAGATGTAGCGCTGCAGCAGCTTGACGTCCTTGTAGTCGATCTTCGGCGCGTTGGCACCGGAGAAGGGGCAGGACTTGCGGCGGCGGAAAAACGGTTTGGCAGCCATTGTTTAGCTCTCCTTCCTTCAGTCGCGACGCGGACGGTCGCCACGGTCGCGGCCGCGGCCACGCTCGTCCTTGGCGGCTTTCGCCTGCAGGACCACCGACGGCCCTTCCTCGTGCTCGTCGACCTTGATGGTCATGACGCGCATCACGTCGTCGTGCAGACGCATCAGGCGTTCCATTTCCTGCACGGCCTCGGAGGGCGAGTCCGAACGCACGAAGGCATAGTGGCCCTTGCGGTTCTTGTTGATCTTGTAGGCCATGGTCTTCAGGCCCCAGTATTCGGTGCCGACGACCTTGCCACCCTGGTCGGAGAGGACCTGGCCGAAGTGCTCGATGAGGCCTTCGGCCTGCGCGTTGGACAGGTCCTGACGCGCGATAAAGACGTGCTCGTAGAGAGCCATTCTTTTCACCATTTCCAGGCGCGCTTCAAAATGCCGGGGTCAAGCCTCCGCCCGGCATACGAGGGGCAACGCGGTTCGTAAATGCGGAGGTCTGCGCGTTCTACGCAAAACCCGGAGAAATGCAAGCGTAAAGGGCGTGTGGATTGCTGGACGCGGGGGGATGGTCGGGTTAGACGGGCAGTCAACGAAAAGACAACCTTATACGGAGCGGGGAATGACGCGCGCGTTTGTGTTTCCGGGCCAGGGTGCCCAGACCATCGGCATGGGCAAGGACCTGGCCGACGCCTATCCGGCTGCGAAAGCGGTATTCGACGAGGTCGACGAGGCGCTGGGCGAGAAGCTGTCGGCCCTGATCTGGGACGGCGACATCGAGACGCTGACCCTGACCGCCAATGCGCAGCCGGCGCTGATGGCGACCTCGATCGCAGCGATGCGGGCGCTTGAGGCCGAGGGCATCGGCATCGAAAGCGCGGCCTATGTCGCCGGGCATTCGCTGGGCGAATACTCGGCGCTATGCGCGGCCGGAGCGCTGAGCGTGACGGATACCGCTAAACTCCTGCGCACGCGCGGGCGCGCGATGCAGGAGGCGGTGCCGGTGGGCGAGGGCGCGATGGCCGCCGTCCTGGGGCTGGATCTTGCGGGCGTTCAGGCGCTGGCCGCCGAGGCCGCCGAGGGGCAGGTGCTGAGCGCTGCGAACGACAACGATCCGTCGCAGGTCGTGATCTCGGGTAACCGCGAGGCGGTCGAACGTGCCGTCGGCATGGCCAAGGACAAGGGCGCCAAGCGGGCACTGCTGCTGCCCGTGAGCGCGCCGTTCCACTGTGCGCTGATGCAGCCCGCCGCCGATGTCATGGCCGCCGCTCTGGCCGAGGCCGATATCCGCGACCCGAAAGTGCCGCTTGTTGCGAATGTCGAGGCGCAGGCGGTCACGGATGCTGCGCGGATCCGCGAGTTGCTGGTGCAGCAGGTCACGGGCTCGGTGCGTTGGCGTGAGAGCGTGGAATGGATGGCCGCGAACGGCGTCGACGAGTTCGTCGAGATCGGGGCCGGCAAGGCGCTGAGCGGAATGATCCGCCGGATCGCCAAGGAGGCCAACCTGCGTGCGGTCAACACCGCCGCGGATGCGAAGAACCTGGCAGGAGAGAATTGATGTTTGATCTGACCGGCAAGACCGCGCTGGTGACCGGCGCTTCGGGCGGCATCGGCGGCGCCATCGCCCGCGCGCTGCACGTGCAGGGTGCGACCGTCGGCCTGTCCGGCACCCGGACCGAGCCGCTGGAGGCGCTGGCCGCCGAACTGGGCGAGCGGGTACACGTGCTGCCCTGCAACCTGTCCGACGCCGAAGCCGTCGAGGCGCTGCCCAAGCAGGCTGTCGAGGCGATGGGCGGGCTGGATATCCTGGTGAACAACGCCGGGATCACCAGGGACAACCTCTTCATGCGCATGTCCGACGAAGAGTGGGCGCAAGTGATCGAGGTGAACCTGACCTCGACCATGCGGCTGTGTCGGGGCGTCCTGCGCGGCATGATGAAGGCGCGCTCGGGGCGGATCATCAACATCAGCTCGATCGTCGGTACCACTGGCAACCCGGGGCAGGGCAACTACGCCGCCTCGAAGGCGGGGATGGTCGGCATGTCGAAGTCGCTGGCCGCTGAAGTGGCGAGCCGCGGCGTCACCGTGAACTGCATCGCGCCGGGCTTCATCACCACCGCGATGACCGACAAGCTGGGCGACGCGCAGAAGGAAAAACTGCTGGGCGCGATCCCCGCCGGGCGCATGGGCGAAAGCAGCGATATAGCTGCCGCGACCGTCTATCTTGCGTCGGACGAGGCAGGTTACGTTACTGGTCAGACGCTGCATGTGAACGGCGGCATGGCCATGATTTGACGGCACTTTATTGCCGTTGAGGAAGTAAAACGGGACGCGGATTCAACCTTTGCATTTGCATTTGCCATCCCGGAAGAGTGTGGTATAGCGCCCCGGTAATTGGCGGAGCGGTCGCGAGCGGCTCTGCCCATTGGGGCATGGTTCCGCCCCGCGGCCCGAAAGGCCGATAGGGACAACAGACTAAGTGCCCGTATCTAGGGGCCGGATACATGAGGAAGAACCAATGAGCGACGTCGCAGAGCGCGTGAAGAAAATCGTGGTCGAGCACCTGAGCGTTGACGAGGACAAGGTGACCGAGAACGCCTCGTTCATCGACGACCTGGGCGCCGACAGCCTCGACACCGTCGAGCTGGTCATGGCCTTCGAGGAAGAGTTCGGGATCGAGATCCCCGACGATGCCGCCGAAACCATCCAGACCTTCGGCGACGCGGTGAAGTTCATCGAGAGCGCGAACTGATCGACGCCTTCACAGGCAGTTTCTTGCGGAAGGCGCCCCCAGCGGGTGCCTTCTTGCTTTTCCGCCCCTATATGAGCGGCGAAGCCGGGTCGCTTGCCGCAATTGGCGCGCTCGGGTAAGCAGAGCAAACATTCAAAAGAACGAACAGGAGCAGTCATGCGTCGTGTCGTGGTAACGGGCCTTGGGATGGTGTCTCCGCTGGCGTGCGGGGTTGAGGAGACCTGGTCGCGGCTGCTGAAAGGGCAGAGCGCCGCTGGCACCATCAAGCAGTTCGACGCCGAGCATCTGGCCACGAACTATGCCTGTGAAGTACCGGTGGGCGACGGCTCGGACGGCACATTCAACGCGGACGACTGGCTGTCGCCCAAGGACCAGCGCAAGGTCGATCCGTTCATCCTGTTCGGCATAGCTGCCGCCGAGATGGCGGTGAAGGACGCCGGTTGGACGCCCGAGGACGAGCGCGCGCAGGAGCGGACCGGCGTGCTGGTCGGTTCGGGTATCGGCGGGCTGGGTACGATCCACGAGAACTCCAAGACGCTGGTCGAGAAGGGGCCGCGCCGCGTGTCGCCGTTCTTCGTGCCAGCGGCGCTGATCAACCTGGTCTCGGGGCAGATCTCGATCAAATACGGTTTCCGCGGGCCGAACCACTCGGTCGTGACCGCCTGTGCCACCGGCGCGCACGCCATTGGGGATGCGGCCCGGTTGATCATGCTGGACGATGCCGACGTGATGATCGCGGGCGGTGCGGAAAGCGCCATCAACGAGCTGGGTATCGCCGGGTTCAACGCCTGCAAGGCGCTGTCCACGAAGCGGCGCGACGATCCTGCCAATGCCTCGCGGCCCTGGGACAAGGATCGCGACGGGTTCGTGATGGGCGAGGGCGCGGGCATCGTAGTCCTCGAGGAATACGAACACGCCAAGGCGCGCGGCGCGAAGATCTACGCCGAAGTGACCGGCTATGGCCTGTCGGGCGACGCTTACCACGTGACCGCGCCCGCCTCGGACGGCGATGGTGCCAAGCGGGCGATGCGCGCCGCAATGGCGCGCGCCGGGCTGAACCCGGGCGATATTGATTACGTGAACGCGCATGGCACCTCGACCATGGCCGACGTGATCGAACTGGCCGGTGTGACCGAGGTGATGGGCAATCATGCGGCAGAGCTGACCATGTCCTCGACCAAGTCGTCCATCGGCCACCTGCTCGGCGCTGCCGGTGCGGTCGAGGCGATCTTCTGCGTGCTGGCGCTGCGTGACCAGGTTGCCCCGCCGACGATCAACCTGGATGAGCCCGCCGAGGAGACTGTAGTCGACCTGGCGCCGAACGCCGCGCGCGAGCGGAAGATCGACAACGTGATGTCGAACTCGTTCGGCTTCGGAGGCACGAACGCCTCGCTGATCCTGTCCCGCGTCTGAGGAGGCCTTCATGGCGCGCCATCTGGCCGCGAACGGTATCACCCTGCTGATCGTCGCCTTGGTGATGGCGATCGGCCTGTTGGAATGGGGGCGGGGCCAGTTCGCAGGCCCCGGCCCGCTGACCGAAGACACGGTGATCGAGGTTCCGCCCGGTGCGAACCTGCGCCGTGTCTCGGCGGAACTGGAGGAAACGGGGGCAATCTCGAACCCGCTGATCTTCCGCATCGCTGCGCGGATGCAGGGCGCGGACGATTCGCTGAAACTGGGCTGCTATGCGCTGCCCGCCGGCGCCACGATGGAAGAGATCCTGGAGCGGGTGACGACTGCACGTGGCTCACAGGCCTGTTTTCAGGCCACTTTTGTCGTCAACAACCGCGGAACGCGGCTGCGGGTGCGCGATGCCTCGGGCGAAAATTCCAACGAGACGCTGGAACTGGCCGAGGGGCTGGAACTGGTCGATGCTCAGATCGAGCAGGGCGAGGCTGTGCAGATGCGCGTCTCGGTCGCCGAGGGGCTGACCGTGCGCGATGTTCTGGTGGGCCTGGGCGAAGTGCCCTATCTGACCGGAGAGATCGCCGAAGCCCCGGCCGAGGGGATGCTGGCCCCGGACACCTACGAGATCACCCGCGATGCCAGCCGCGAGGAACTGGTTGGGCGTATGCGCGCTGCGCAGGAGGCCCGGCTGGCCGAGGCCTGGGAGGCGCGCGACGCCGACCTGCCGATCGAAAGTCCGGAAGAGCTGCTGATCCTCGCCTCGATCATCGAGAAAGAGACCGGTGTTCCGGACGAGCGGGGCCGCGTCTCGGCCGTCTTCGTGAACCGCTTGAACCAGGGCATGCGGCTACAGACCGACCCGACGATCATCTACGGGATCACCCGGGGCGGAGAGCCGATGGAGCGGCCGATCTCGCGGGCGGACATCAATGGACAGACAGAGGCGCGGCTGCACGGGTCGGTGGTATACAATACTTACCAGGTGGACGGGTTGCCGCCGGGACCGATTGCGAATCCTGGTCGCGCGGCGCTGATGGCCGCGGCCTCGCCGGATGAGACGGACTTCCTGTTCTTCGTTGCGGACGGTACCGGCGGGCATGCGTTTGCCCGGACGCTGGACGAGCACAATCGCAACGTGGCCAACTACCGCGCGCTGGAGGCGAGCCAGTAGGCAGAATTTTCGATGCAACCTGAAATTGCATCTTGACGAACCGCACGCTCTCGGGTATACCTCTAGGCATACTGGATGAATTGCGAACGCGGCGCCCGAAACGGCGGCCGCGTTTTCTTTTGGTCCGGTCCCACACCTCAACGAATGGATGTCGCATGACCGAAGGGACGCTTTCCGGCGAGATGCCGGACGGCGGGCGGCTTGCTGCCGCGCGCACCGTCTATGGCCGGATCTTCCGGGCGTTGCAGGACTCTCTGAGCCGTCTGGAATCGGGTGAGGAAACTGCCGCCGAGGCACGGCACCGCCAGGATCTGTTCCGCGCGCATATCAAGCAGTTGCAGTCCGTTTTCGAGATCGAGGGTTCAATTGACACGATCGGAAATTCCATCGCTGCGGGCCGGATCGATCTTGAGGCGGCTCGAAATGAAATCCGTGACCGACTTGCTCGGCTCCGCGAGCGCTTCGGAGGTCGAGGACTTTCTGGACAGCCTGAGTGACAACGCTGTCGCCGCGCTGCCGTACCTGTTCGAGCACTGGGCGCACGTGAACCACCAGCTGCCGCCCGAAGGCGACTGGACGACCTGGGTGGTTCTGGGTGGGCGCGGTGCGGGCAAGACCCGGACCGGGGCCGAGTGGGTCCGCGCTCAGGTCGAGGGCCCCACGCCGGATGCGCCGGGCAAGGCGCGCCGGGTGGCGCTGGTGGGCCAGACCTATGACCAGGTGCGCGACGTGATGATCCAGGGCGACAGCGGGATCCTGGCCTGTTCGCCCCCCGATCGGAGGCCCGAGTGGCTGGCCAGCAAACGCAAGCTGGTCTGGCCGAACGGGGCCGAGGCGCAAGGCTTCTCGGCGGCCGATCCCGAGGCTTTGAGGGGCCCGCAGTTCGACGCCGCCTGGTGCGACGAGCTGGCAAAATGGAAGAAGGCCGAAGAGACCTGGGACATGCTGCAGTTCTGCCTGCGGCTGGGCGACGATCCGAGGCAGGTGGTCACCACCACGCCACGCAACACGCAAATCCTGAGGGACCTGCTCGAAGAGCCGACCACGGTTCGGACGGCCGCTCCCACGGATGCGAACCGCGCGTGGCTGGCCGCAAGTTTCCTCGAGAAGATCACCGCCAAGTATCGCGGCAGCCGGCTAGGCCGGCAGGAGCTGGACGGCGAGTTGCTCAAGGATACCGAAGGCGCATTCTGGACGCTGGACATGCTGGACGATGGCCGGGTGCGTGAGGTGCCTCCGCTGGACCGGATCGTGCTGGCGATCGACCCGAACGTAACCAAGGGCAAGAACTCTGACGCCTGCGGAATCGTCGTCGCGGGTGCGGTTACGCAGGACGAGCCGGGCGACTGGAAGGTCTATGTTCTGGACGATGCCTCGATCCGGGGCGCGGGGCCGAGCGAATGGGCCAAGTGCGCGCTGTCCGTGGCAGAGAACTGGAACGTGGACCGGGTCGTGGCCGAGGTGAACCAGGGCGGTGACCTGGTCGAGACCGTGCTGCGAGGGATCGACCCGAACGTATCCTACAGCAAGCTGCGCGCAAAGAACGGGAAATCGGTGCGCGCCGAGCCGGTGGCGGCCCTTTACGAGCAGGGTCGCGTGCATCACGTGGGCGGGTTCCCCGAGCTCGAGGATCAGATGACCCAGATGACACGTACCGGCTACAAAGGGCAGGGCAGTCCCGACCGGCTGGATGCGCTGGTCTGGGCGGTCTGGGAACTGGTGATCAACCAGATGGCAGACAACGGCGGTCGGGCGCGGATCCGCGCACTCTAGACCTTTAGCGGCGCCTTGCGGGCGGCGTCCTTTCCCCTTGGGGCATTCACGAACAATTCGGAGGCGGGAACGCATGGTATTCAAGCTGTTACGTACGGCCCGGCCGGCTGTGGCCGAAACCAAGGCCTCGGCCGCGGCGGCCGTCGTCGCGGTCCACGGGACGGGCCGGGCGGCCTGGTCGCCAAGGGACACAGGCTCGCTGACGCGGACCGGGTTTGTCGGCAACCCGGTCGGATTTCGCTGCGTCAAGATGATCGCCGAGGCTGCGGCAGCGGTTCCGGTCACGGTGCAGGATGCCGCGCGGCGCTACGAGGTGCATCCGCTGGCCGGGTTGCTGGAACGGCCCAATCCGGGACAGGGCCGCGCCGCGCTGTTCGAGGCGCTGTTCGGGCAGTTGCTGCTGACCGGCGACGGCTACCTGGAAGCGGCGGGCGAGACGGTCGAGGGGTTGCCGGCGGAACTGCACGTGCTGCGATCCGACCGGATGAGCGTGGTGCCGGGAGCCGACGGGTGGCCGGTGGCCTACGAGTACAAGGTCGGGGCGCGGAAACACCGGTTTGATATGACCGCCGGAACGCCAGTGCTGCATATCAGGAACTTCCATCCGCAGGACGATCACTATGGCATGAGCCCGATGCAGGCCGCCGCCGTGGCTGTTGATGTGCACAATGCCGCCGCGACGTGGACCAAGGCGCTGCTGGACAATGCCGCGCGGCCCTCGGGGGCGATCGTCTACAAGGGCGCGGACGGCGCGGGGCAACTGGGCGCGGACCAGTACGGGCGGCTGCGGGACGAGCTGGAGTCGAACTATGTCGGCGCGCGCAATGCCGGCCGGCCGATGTTGCTGGAGGGTGGGCTGGACTGGAAGCCGATGGGCTTTTCCCCGTCCGACATGGAGTTCCACAAGACCAAGGAGGCCGCCGCGCGCGAGATCGCGCTGGCATTCGGCGTGCCGCCGATGCTGATGGGGTTCCCCGGTGACAACACCTATTCCAATTATCAGGAGGCCAACCGGGCGTTCTATCGCCTGACGGTGCTGCCGCTGGTCTCGAAGACGCTGGCGGCGATCAACGGCTGGCTGCCCGAGCGGTTCGGGCCGGACCTGAAGCTGCAGATGGACCTGGACAATATCCCGGCGCTGGCCGCCGAGCGTGAGGCGCTTTGGCGGCGGGTGTCCGAGGCGGACTTCCTGAGCCAGGCCGAAAAACGCGTGCTGCTGGGGCTGCCGCCCGTCGCCGGGGACGGATGAGCGCGCGCGGTCCGCGCACCACGGGATCACGTTTTCTGTACGAGCCGTTCGACGCCACGACGGCGCGGATCGACGCGCACGAACGGATCACCGAGGAGCGCTGGATGAACCTGGAACGCCGCCTGCTGGTGATCGAGGGACTGCTGGACCGGATGGAGCGGCGCCTATGGCTGGTGGTCTTCGGCGTCGCTGCGTTTCTGGCGGGCGAGGTCGCGGTCTCTCTTCTTTCAACGACGCAATGACGGGAATTGTCATGGGTGGACAGAGGCAGGCCTTTGGCCTGGAGACGAAGTATTGCGCTTTCGGGGACGAGTTGGCGCTGAGCGACTGCGTGATCGAGGGCTATGCCAGCCTGTTCGGCGCGGTGGACCAGGGCGGGGACGTGGTGCAGCGCGGCGCCTATGCGGGCAGCCTGCGCCGCATCGCGCGCGGCGGGCGCCGGGTGAAGATGCTGTGGCAGCATGACCCGACCCGGCCCATCGGCGTCTGGGACGAGGTGCGCGAGGACGAGAAGGGCCTTTATGTGCGCGGCCGCGTCCTTTCGGAGGTGCAGAACGGGCGCGAGGCGCTGGCCCTGCTGGAGGCGGGCGCGATCGACGGGCTGTCGATCGGCTATCGCACCCTGCGCTCGGAAAAGGCGGCCGGGGGGCGGTCGCTGCTGGAAATCGACCTTTGGGAAGTCTCGGTGGTCACGTTCCCGATGCTTCCCGAGGCGCGTGTGCAGACCGGCGAGGATGCCGTGTCCGACATCGCGCGAGACCTGGCGGAGGCGTTCGCGGCCGCCCGGGAGCAACTGGTGTGAGCGATCGCGCCGAACCCAACCGACATCATCGAGGACGGATGTGATGCCCGAGACCGAAACCAAGAACCGTGCCGCGACGCCGGGCGTAGCACAGGGTGGCGCCCATGAAGTGAAGGCCGCAATGGCCGAATTCGTGAACGATATCATCACGATGCAGAACGAACTGAAATCCCGGATCAAAGAACAGGAACACCGTTTGACCATGCTTGACCGCAAGACCATGACTGCCGCTCGCCCCGCCCTTGCCGCGCAGGCCGAGGCCAATGTGCCCCACAAGAAGGCCTTTGCCGCCTACCTGCGCTCGGGCGATGACGACGGCCTGCGCCACGTCGAGATAGAGGGCAAGGGGCTGACCAGCTCGGGCGAGGGCGGGTTCCTTGTCGATCCGCAGACCGCCGAGACCGTGACCGGTGTGCTGCGCGATGCCAGCTCGATCCGGGCCATCGCCAATGTCGTGACCGTCGAGGCGACCGCCTATGACGTTTTGGTTGATCACACCGACATCGGCTCGGGCTGGGCGACCGAGACCGGCGGCGTCAGCGAGACCGCGACGCCGCAGATCGAGCGCATTTCGATCCCGCTGCACGAGCTGTCGGCGCTGCCGAAGGCGAGCCAGCGCCTGCTGGACGATGCAGCCTTCGACGTCGAGGGCTGGCTGGCCGCGCGTATCGGCGACAAGTTCGCCCGCGCCGAGGGTGCCTCGTTCATCAACGGGGATGGCGTCGACAAGCCCAAGGGCTTCCTTTCCTATGATGCAGTCGAAGACGAGCTGGCCGCGTGGGGCGAACTGGGCTATGTCGCGACCGGTGCGGACGGCGATTTCTCGGCCACCGAACCGGCGGACGCGATTGTCGACCTGGTCTATGCGCTGGGGGCCCGCTATCGCGCCAACGCGACCTTCGTGATGAACTCCAAGACCGCTGGTGCGGTGCGCAAGATGAAGGACGCCGACGGGCGTTTCCTGTGGTCCGATAGTCTGGCCGCCGGCGAGCCTGCGCGCCTGATGGGTTATCCGGTGCTGATCGCCGAGGACATGCCCGACATCGCCAGTGGCACAACCGCAATCGCGTTCGGTGACTTCGGCGCGGGTTACACCGTCGCCGAGCGCCCGGACCTGCGTATCCTGCGCGATCCGTTCAGCGCCAAGCCGCACGTGCTGTTCTATGCCACCAAGCGCATCGGCGGCGATGTCAGCGACTTCTCGGCGATCAAGCTGCTGAAGTTCTCGGTCGCCTGAGCACCGTCACGCGAAACCAGGGGGGCGTCCATCGGGGCGCCCCTTTTCTTTTCAGCCCAAGGGAGGCGCGCATGAGCGGCTATCTGATGAAACCGGCCTCGGAAGAGGCGCTGGCCCGGATCGACTGGACGCAAGGCTACCTGGAGCCGGGCGAGGAAGTGTCCGCCGACCTGGGGTGGGCGGTCAGCCCGGGCGGCGAGATCGGCGTGCAGGAGCAGCGGGTGGACGGCACTGCGTCCTACGCGAAGCTGGCCGACGGCGTGCCGGGCCGGGTCTACATGGTCAGCGCGCGGGCGCAGACCAACCGGGGCCGCGCGCTGGAGCGGGCCATCGTCGTGCGCATCTCGGCCTGAGGGGGACATCATGAACCTTGTGGAACTGAACACGCCAGACGCGGCGTCCATTCCCGTGCGCGCCTTTGCCGAACACCTGCGGCTGGGAACCGGCTTTGCCGATGACGGCGCACAGGACGGTGTGCTGGAGCGGTACTTGCGGGCGGCGATATCCGGGATCGAGGCGCGCACCGGCAAGGTGGTGCTGTCACGCCGGTTCTCGTGGGACGTCACGCGCTGGTATCGCGACGACCGGCAGGGCCTGCCGGTGGGACCGGTGACTGAGATCAACTCGGTCACGCTGATCGACGGTAAGGGGGCCGAGACGGTTGTGGATCCGGCGCACTATCGGCTGCGGCAGGACCTGTACCGCCCCGAGATCGTCGCGCCACGGCTGCCGGTGATCCCGAGCCTCGGGCTGGCACGGATCGACTTCACCGCCGGGTTCGGCCCGGCCTGGAGCGATGTGCCCGCCGACCTGGCACAGGCGGTCTTTCTGCTGGCGGCGACGAATTACGAGGCGAGAGCGGATCATGCCAGGCTGGGGTCGACCATGCCCTTTGCCGTGCTGTCGCTGATCGAGCGGTTCAAGACCGTCCGCCTGCTGGGAGACGTTCTGTGAAGTTGCCGAAGCTGACACGACGGCTGGTGCTGGAGGAGCGTGTTCGCACGTCTGACGGCATGGGCGGGCACGAGGGGAACTGGGTGCCGCTGGGCGAGCTATTTGCCGAATTGGTGGCGCGGACGGGACGCGAGGGCGATGTCGGGGGGCGAGGGGTGTCCCGGCAGGCTTGGCGCATAACGGTCAGGGGGGCGCCGGACGGCGCCCCCTCCCGTCCGCGCCCGGAGCAGCGGTTCCGGGAAGGAACTCGCGTCTTCAATATCGAAAGCGTCGCCGAGGCCGATCCCGAGGGGCGGTTTCTGGTGATCCGCGCGGAAGAGGGGCTGGCGGTATGAGCTATGCACTGTCATCGGCCTTGCAAATGGCCGTTTACCAGCGGCTGAGCGGCGATCCGGCACTAATCGATCTGGTCGGGCAGGAGATCCACGATGCGCCGCCGCAACTGGCTCCTTCGGAGACGCCGGACCTCCATGTCTCGCTGGGTGAGGAGCGGGTGAAGGATGGCTCGACCAAGACCAGCAGCGGCTCGGTCCATGATTTCACGGTGACGGTGCATGCGCGGACCGAAGGGTTCTCGCGCCCCAAGGCGGCGGCGGCTGCCGTCTGCGAGGCGTTGCTCGGCGCGGACCTGGTGCTGGAGCGCGGTCACCTGGTGGATCTGCGCTTCGTGTCGGCGCGGGCCGACCGGGGGCGGGCGACCGAGACGAGACGTGTCGAGCTGCGCTTTCGCGCGGTTCTGGAAGACATTTGAACACGAAGGGGACAGCCATGGTGGCGCAAAGAGGCAAGGATCTGCTGATCAAGATCGACATGAACGGGTCCGGCAGTTTCGAAACCGTCGCGGGGCTGAGGGCCACGCGCATCACCTTCAACGCAGAGGCGGTGGACGTGACCAACCTGCAAAGCTCGGGCGGATGGCGCGAGCTGCTGGGCGGGACCGGCGTGCGTTCGGCCTCGATCTCGGGGTCGGGGGTGTTCCGGGACCAGAACACCGACGAGCGGGCGCGGCAGATCTTCTTCGATGGGGATATTCCGAAGTTCCAGGTCATCATCCCCGACTTCGGCATCGTCGAGGGGCCGTTCCAGATCACTTCGATCGAGTACTCGGGCAGCCATGACGGCGAGGCGGTCTATGAAATGTCCATGGCCTCGGCCGGGGCACTGAACTTCGCGGCGGTGTGATGGTGAACCCCTATCGCGGAGAAGTGGCGCTGACCGTGGACGGGCAGGCGCGCGTGCTGCGCCTGAGCCTGGGCCGGCTGGTCGAGCTGGAAGAGGCGCTGGAGGCGGACAGCCTGGTGGCGATGGTCGAGCGGTTCGAGGGCGGGCGCTATTCGGCGCGGGACCTGGTGACGCTGCTGGCCGCGGGCCTTGGCGTGCCGCGCGAGGCATTGGCTGCAGCGGACATCGAGGGCGGCGCGGTTGCCGCGGCAAAGGCCGCCGCCGAGCTGCTGCGGGTCACCTTTCAGGTGCCGGAGCCGACGTGAGCCGCATCGCCTGGGCCCCGCTGATGCGCGCGGGGATGGTCGAGTTGGGGCTACGCCCGGACGAGTTCTGGGCGCTGACCCCAGCCGAGCTGATGTTCCTTGCTGGCGCCGGGCAGACGCCCAGCGGTGCGCTGTCGCGCGACGGGCTTGAAGCGCTGCTTGCGCGGTTCCCCGACAGACTTGATGGAGGGTCCGATGGCGGATCTTGAGGACGACCTGGCGTTGCTGGAAGGCACAATCCAGGGGCTGGAGAGCTCGATCTCGGGCGCCGAGAACATGACGACCGCGTTCCGCAGCGAGATGGAAGATGTCACCTCGTCGATGCGGACGGCGAGCCGGGACGCCTCGACGCTGTCGCGCTCGCTGGGCACCAGCCTGAAGCGGGCGATGGACGATCTGATCCTGGACGGGGCGAAGCTGTCCTCGGTGCTGGGCAGCGTGGGTCGGTCCATGGCCAGTTCGGTGCTGAGCACGGCGGTCAAGCCGGTGCAGGACGCGCTGGGCGGGGCGGTGGTCAACGGGCTGAACGGGTTGATCGGGGGCGTCTTCGCCAACGGCGGTGCGTTTTCCTCGGGGCGGGTCCGGGCCTTTGCGAAGGGCGGAGTCGTGAACGGTCCGACGACCTTTCCGATGCGCGGCGGCACCGGGCTTATGGGCGAGGCCGGGCCCGAAGCGATCATGCCGCTGACGCGCGGTGCGGACGGGTCTCTGGGCGTGCGGGCGCAGGGGGGCGGCAGGCCGGTGCAGGTCACAATGAATATCACGACACCTGACGCCGAGGGCTTCCGCCGGTCGCGCACGCAGATCGCGGCGCAGCTGGGCCGGGCCCTGGGGCAGGGGCGGCGCAACAACTGACGAGGGCGGGACATGGATTTTCACGAGGTGCGGTTTCCCGAGTCGCTGTCTTTCGGCTCGGTCGGCGGGCCGGAGCGACGGACGGAGATCGTGACGCTGTCGAACGGGGCCGAGGAACGCTCGACCCCCTGGGCGCATTCGCGCAGGCGGTATGACGCGGGGCTGGGTATGCGCTCGCTTGACGATCTGGGCGCGCTCATAGCGTTCTTCGAAGCGCGGCACGGGCAGTTGTTCGGGTTTCGCTGGAAGGATTGGACGGACTTCAAGTCCTGCAAGCCGTCGGGAGTCGTTGCGGCCATTGACCAGCGGTTCGGGGTCGGTGACGGAGCGACGACAGAGTTCCAACTGGCGAAGACGTATCGCTCGGGGGCGGCGCGCTATGTGCGGCCCATCGCGAAACCGGTGGAGGGCACCGTTCGGATCGCCATCGGTGGGGACGAGAAGGCGGAAGGCCAGGACTACGTGCTGGATTACGCCACGGGCCTTGTGACCTTCGCCAGCGCGCCGCAAGTCGATGCACCGCTGACCGCCGGGTACGAGTACGATGTACCGGTCCGGTTCGACACCGACCGGATCGAGGCGAGCGTCGCCAGTTTCTCGGCCGGGGAGATCCCCTCGGTACCTGTGATCGAGGTGCGAGTCTGATGACCGGTGCCGAGAAGCTGAGGGCGCGACTGACCGACGGGGCTCCCCGGTTGGCGCGCTGCTGGGAGATTACACGCAAGGACGGCGTGCGCCTGGGGTTCACCGATCATGACTGTCCACTGAGCTTCGACGGTCTGGTGTTCGAGGCGAACGCGGGTCTGGACGCAGGGGCGCTGGAGCGTTCGACGGGGCTGAGCGTGGACAATGCTCAGGCGGTGGGCGCGCTGCGCTCCGACCGCGTGTCCGAGGCGGACATCCTGGCCGGGCGATTTGACGGTGCCGAGGTCCGGCAATGGCTGGTGGATTGGTCCGAGCCGGAGGCAAGGATCGAGCAGTTCCGCGGCTCGCTGGGCGAGATCCGGACAGGCGCGGGTCAATTCGAGGCGGAACTGCGCGGGCTTGGCGAGGCGCTGAACCAGCCCGTGGGGCGGTCCTACCTCAAGACCTGCGACCGTGACCTCGGTGATGCCAAGTGCGGCGTCGATCTGTCCGACCCGCGTTTTCGCGCGAGCGGCGTTGTTACCGAGGTGGATGGGCGGCTGGCGATCACCTTCCATCCCGGCGGCGCGTTCGAGGCCGGGTGGTTCAAGGGTGGCGCGTTGACCTGGACGAGCGGTGCGAACGCCGGGCTGCGCGCGTTGGTTCGGGCAGATCAGCCCGCCGATGGTCTGCGCAAGCTGACGCTTTGGGCCGAGGCGCGGATGCAGGTGCGGCCGGGTGATGGCTTCACCGTGGTTGCAGGGTGCGACAAGCATATCGGAACCTGTCGAAAGAAGTTCGGCAACGTGCTGAATTTCCGCGGCTTTCCCTACATGCCGGGCGATGATTGGGTGACTGCCTATCCGCGCGATGGTGCGAATGGCGCGGGGTCCCGCTATTGGGCGGAGCTTCGCGATGAATAGGATCGTCGGCGTTGCGCGTGACTGGATCGGGACGCCCTATGTACACCAGGCGAGCGTGCGGCAGGTCGGGTGCGACTGCCTTGGCCTGTTGCGGGGGGTGTGGCGCGAGCTTAACGGCGCCGAGCCTGAGACCACGCCTGACTATACCCCGGACTGGGGCGAGCCGGACGGGGCCGAGCGTCTTTTGGAGGCAGCGGCGCGGAACCTGGTCGAGGTTCGCCTGAAAGAGGCGTGCCCGGGCGATGTCCTGGTGTTCCGGATGCGGCGGACTGCGGTCGCGAAACACATCGGGATTCTGTCGGCGACGGCGCCTGGCGCCTTCATTCACGCCTACAGCGGCAAGGGCGTCGTGGAATCACCGCTAAGCGCGGCCTGGGCGTCGCGCATTGCGGCGGCTTTCAGACTGCCCGTGAAAGGATAAAGCATGGCTACTCTGGTGTTGGCCGCGGCGGGCGGGGCGATCGGATCCTCGATCGGGGGTGCGGTGCTTGGCGTCTCGTCGGCGATCATCGGCAAGGCCGTCGGAGCGACTGTCGGCGCCTGGCTGGATCAGCGGCTGTTCGGGCAAGGGTCTGCCCCTGTCGAGGTCGGGCGTCGGGACCAGTTGCGGCTGACCGGCTCTCATGAGGGGGCGGCGATCCCGCGCGTATGGGGGCGAATGCGGGTCGGCGGGCAGCTGATCTGGTCCACCGGTTTCGTGGAGGATTCGCGGACCCGTGGCGGTGGCAAGGGGACTGGCGGAGCGCCTTCCGTGACGGAGTACTCGTACTCGATCAGCCTGGCGATTGCGCTTTGCGAGGGCGAAATTGCCCGCATTGCGCGGGTCTGGGCGGACGGACAGGTGATCGACAGTTCGACGCTCGATATGCGGGTCTATCGCGGCGACGAGGCGCAGCTTCCCGATCCGCTGATCGCTGCGAGCCTGCCGGACGGCGAGGCTCCGGCCTTTCGCGGCACTGCCTATGTCGTCATCGAGAACCTGGACGTGGGACCGTATGGCAACCGTATTCCGCAGTTCTCGTTTGAGGTGGTGCGTCGCGCAGAGGCGGGGTCCGACGACGTGGTGGACCAGATCCGCGCGGTAGCCCTGGTGCCGGGGACCGGCGAGTACGCGCTGGCGACCGAGCAGGTGAGCTTCTACCTGGGCAAAGGCGAGACCAAGGTTTCCAACGTCAACAACGAGGAGGGCCGTCCCGACGCGCTGGTCGCGATCGACAATCTGGTGGCCGAGGTGCCGGCCTGCGGAGCGGCCTCGCTGGTGGTCAGCTGGTTCGGCACGGACTTGCGGTGCGGCAGTTGCGAGGTGCTGCCGAAGGTCGAGCAAACTGAGAAGGACGGGCGCGAGATGCCGTGGCAGGTCTCGGGACTCGCACGCGAGGCGGCGGTCCCGGTGAGCCAGGTCGAGGGACGCCCCGGTTTCGGTGGTACGCCTGCTGACGAGTCTGTCATCCAGTCGATCAGGGCCCTGCAAGACGCCGGGCAGGCGGTGATGTTCTATCCGTTCATCCTGATGGACATACGTGCGGGCAACGCCCTGCCGGACCCCTGGAACGGCGCCGCTAGCCAGCCGTCCGTGCCCTGGCGGGGGCGCATCACCTGCTCGATCGCGCCGGGACATGCGGGGTCGCCGGATCAGTCGCAGGCCGCAGCCGACGAGGTGACAGCGTTCTTCGGGTCAGCTCAGCCGGGGGACTTCCGTTTTGACGGGCAGACCGTCGCCTATTCCGGGCCGCAAGAGTGGTCTTATCGGCGTTTCATCCTGCACTACGCGCACCTTTGCGCGGCGGCGGGTGGCGTTGACTCCTTTTGCATCGGCTCGGAGTTGAGGAGCCTGACCCAGATCCGTGGTGCAGCGGATGCCTTTCCGGCTGTCGAAGCGCTACGCCAGTTGGCGGCGGATGTGCGGGGCATCCTGGGGCCGGAGGTGAAGATCGGCTATGCCGCCGATTGGTCGGAATATTTCGGCTACCGGCCGGGTGATGGTTCTGGCGACGTCTGGTATCACCTCGATCCTCTGTGGGCCGACGAGAACATCGATTTCATCGGGATCGACAATTACATGCCACTGTCGGACTGGCGCGACGAGGCCGGGCATGCGGATGCTGGTGCGGGGTCGATCTATGACCTCGATTACCTGAAGGGCAATGTCGCCGGCGGGGAGGGTTACGACTGGTACTATGCCTCGGAAGAGGGGCGGGAGGCGCAGGTTCGCTCGCCCATCGAGGATGGGGCATATGACGAGCCCTGGACCTATCGGTACAAGGATATCCGCAACTGGTGGTCGAGATACCATTGGAACCGGGTCGGCGGTGTCAAACAGGTCGAGCCGACGGACTGGCGGCCCGAGACGAAACCGATCTGGTTCACGGAACTGGGGTGCCCGGCGGTCGACAAAGGGACCAACCAGCCCAACGTTTTCGTGGATCCGCAGTCTTCGGAGAATGCTCTGCCCTACTATTCCAACGGCGGGCAGGACAGGTTCATCCAGCATCGTTATCTGGAGGCGATGCACGGCTATTGGGGTGAGGTCGGGAACAACCCGGTCAGCAGGGTCTATGAAGCGCCAATGGTGGACATGAGCCGTGCTTTCGTCTGGGCCTGGGATACTCGGCCGTGGCCAGCGTTTCCGCAGCGGATGGACGTCTGGTCGGATGGCCGCAACCACGCGTTAGGGCACTGGATTTCGGGTCGGACCCATATGGTGCCTTTGGCTGAGGCCGTGCGTGAGATCTGTGCGCGGGCCGGGCTGACCGCCCTCGATGTCTCCGGGCTGAGTGGCATGTTGGCGGGGTTTACCGTCGAAGCGACCGAGACCGCGCGGGAGAGCCTGCAACCGCTGATGCTGGCATATGGGTTCGACGTGTTCGAGCGCGAGGGCCGGCTGATATTCCGGAACCGCTCGGCGCTGGAAGTGGTACCGGTCGATTTGGATTTGTTGGCGGTATCCGACGGGGAACCACGTTTGGAACTGACCCGCGGCCCCGAGGCGGAGATGCCGGCGCGGGTGCGTGTGAGCTTTACCCATCCTGAAAAGGACTATCAAACGGTGACCGCGGAGGCGCAGGTGTCCGGGGCCGAAGCAATCCATTCCGCCGGGTCCGATCTTCCTGTCGCGATGAGCCATGCCGAGGCCGATGCAGTCGCCGCGCGATGGCTATCCGAGACGCAGGTGGCGCGGGACCAGGCGATCTTTTCAGTGCCTCGCTCGGCATCGGACCTGGGGCCCGGTGACGTTGTGCGTCTGCCGCTTGCTAATGGTGACGGGCTGTTCCGAGTCGACCGGGTCGACGATACTTTGGCGCGCAAGGTTCAGGCAGTGCGGATTGAGGAGGGGATTTATCGCCCCGTTCCGGTGATCCCGGAACTGATCGTAGGCGAAGGTGAGAACGATCAGGGAGCGCCTCATGTCGAGGTTCTGGATCTTCCCCTTCTCACAGGCTCGGAAGTGCCACACGCGCCTTGGGTGGCGGCGGCGCAGGTTCCCTGGAGCGGGCCTCTGTCCGTGGCTACCGCCGCGCAGGACTACGATTACCGGGCGCAGCCGACGATCCGGCGGGCAAGTGTGATGGGCACGACCCTTACTGCGCTGGCCCAGGCCGAGCCGGGACGCTGGTCGGGCCAAGCACTCGATCTTTCCCTGACCGAGGGGCCGCTGCTGAGTCGCTCGGACGTGGATGTGCTGAATGGCGCAAATGTCGCCGCGATCCGGGCCCCGGGCGCGGTGGATTGGGAGGTCTTCCAGTTCCGGGCGGCGGAGTTGATCGGCGAGCGAGCCTATCGTCTTTCGGGCCTGCTGCGCGGCCAGGCGGGGACCGAGGCACTCATGGCGGAGACACTTGAGGCGGGCGCGGATTTCGTTCTGCTGGACGGGAGTGCTGTGCAACTGGACCTGGCTGTGGATGTGCTGGGGCTTGAACGGCATCTGCGGGTTGGTCCGGTGGGCAAGCCGTATGATGATCCGCGCTACCAGCATCAGTTGTACACCGCACAGGGGATCGGGCTGAAGCCCTACGCTCCGGCGCATCTCAAGGCTCGGCGCTCGGTGGACGGCTCTATCGCGCTTACGTGGATCAGGCGGACGCGGTCGGGCGGCGATGGATGGGACCGACGTGAGGTGCCTCTTGCGGAGGCCAGTGAAGCCTATCTCGTGCAAGTGAAAGCGGGGGGTGCGGTGTTGCGCGAGGTGGAAACCGGCTGGCCACAGTGGAGCTATTCGGCGGCCATGCAGGCGGTCGATGGGACGGTAGGCCCAATGGAATTCGTGGTGGCGCAAATCTCGGACCAGGTCGGGCCGGGGCATCAGGCAAGGATTGAATTCGATGAGTGAGACCTATCAGTTTGGACTTCCTTTGCTGGCTGGCGGTCAGGCACAGAAGCATGTCACGGTGAACGAGGCGCTTGCGCGATTGGACGCGCTGGCGCAGTTGCGCGTGGTGAGCGTTGCGCTGACGATACCGCCCAGTGTCGCGGTGGATGGCCAGGCGTTTGTCGTTGCCTCTATGGCCGATGGAGAGTGGTCGGGCCACGACGGCCAGATCGCCCTCTGGGCCAATGGCGGTTGGGTGTTTCTTTTGCCGCGCATCGGCTGGACAGCGTGGTGCGAGGCTAGTGGCGACACGATCACTTTTGACGGTGCGGATTGGCAATCCGGCTCTGTGTCCGTCGCTGCGACCGGAGCTGCGACTCAGTTTCTGATCAAGGAATTGGAACACGTCGTTTCGCCTGGTCCGGTCTCGACGATTGCAGGCGCCCTCCCGGGCGGCGCGAGTGTGCTCGGCGTGACCGGGCGTGTGGTCTCGGCGATTGGGGGGGCGTTGAGTTGGAGCTTGGGAACCGCGGATTCCGCCAATCGATACGGCGGCGGGTTGGGCGTTGCGCTGAACTCCTGGGCGTCGGGTCTGACGGCGCAGCCGATGACCTACTACTCGGACACCGACCTGATCCTGACCTCGGCGGGTGGCGATTTCAGCGCGGGTACCGTCAGGCTGGCGATCCACTATGCGCGGTTGCAGATCCCGCGGAGCGTCTGAATGATCGGGTGGCTGCTGGCGCGCTGGATCCGGACCCGGAAGCAAAGGGTTACCCAGCGGATATACCGCTTTGTGCCTCGCTAGCGGTGGGGCCGCGGGTTGGTCAAATCCTGTTCATCACGGTCTTGAGGCTTGATTTCGAGCGCGCATGGTATGATGTCTTTCCCAAGCCGAAAGGGAGGCCGGGATGCCGAAGCACGCAACGCTTCTTGCGGAAGTCGATCCGATATGGTCGAGGATCCGCCTGGAAGCGGAAGAAATCGTCCGTGACGAGCCACTTATGGCGGCGCTCGTCCATTCGGGGATCCTGTATCACAAGACCCTTGAAAATGTATTGAGCTTCCGCCTGGCACAGAAGCTATCTTCCGAGGAGATGCCGGAGCTGATCCTGCGGGAGATCCTGGATCACGCCTATGCCGAGGACACGTCGTTGATCGAGGCGGCCCGGGCCGACATAACAGCCGTCTTTGAGCGGGATCCAGCGTGCCATCGACTGATCCAGCCGTTGTTGTTCTTCAAGGGCTACCAAGCGCTGCAGGCCTACCGGATCGCGCACTACCTCTGGACGCACGAGCGCCGGGACCTGGCCTATTTCGTGCAGATGCGGACCTCGGAGATCTTCGGGGTCGACATCCACCCTGCGGCACGGGTGGGCAAGGGGATCATGATCGACCACGCGCACTCGATTGTCATCGGCGAGACGGCGGTGGTCGGGGACAACGTCTCCATGCTGCATTCGGTGACGCTGGGCGGGACCGGCAAGGAAGATCACGACCGGCACCCGAAGATCGGGGACAACGTACTGATCGGTGCCGGCGCCGCGGTTCTAGGCAATATCAGCGTGGGCAATTGCTCGCGCGTGGCGGCCGGGTCGGTGGTGCTGGAAGAGGTACCGCCGTTCAAGACCGTGGCGGGGGTCCCTGCACGGATCGTTGGCGAGGCTGGTTGCTCGGAGCCGGCGAAGTCCATGGACCAGTTGCTGCGCGGCGAGTTCAAGGGCTGAACAGACCAACCTGAATCGAAAAGGCCGGGGGCGTGCCCCGGCCTTTTGCGTTTTAAAAGAGCCCGCGGATCAGGCCAGCATATTCATCGGCGCTTCGAGGTAGCCCTTCACAGCGGCCAGGAACTCGGCGCCAAGCGCGCCGTCTATGACCCGGTGATCAACGGAGAGGGTGACCGACATCACGGTCGCGACCTGCACCGCGCCTTCTGCATCGACGACCGGCTTCTTGACGCCCGCGCCAACGGCCAGGATCGAAGCGTGTGGCGGGTTGATGACCGCGTCGAAGTTCTCGACCCCCATCATGCCGAGGTTCGAGATCGCGAAGGAGCCGCCCTGGTATTCATGCGGTGCCAGCTTGCGCTCGCGGGCACGGGCGGCGAGGTCTTTCATCTCGCTCGACAGTTTCGACAGGGTCTTGCTGTCGGCGTCTTTCAGCACCGGAGTAAATAGCCCGCCTTCGATCGCTACGGCAACTGCGACGTCCGAAGGTTTCAGCTTCAGCACGCGGTCACCGGCCCAGACCGCGTTGCAGTCTGGCACGTCCTGCAGGGCCAGCGCGCAAGCCTTGATGATGAAATCGTTCACCGAGAGCTTGATGCCACGGCTTTCGAGCGACTTGTTCAGCTGGGCGCGGAACCTCATCAGGTTGTCGAGCTGAATGTCCCGACGCAGGTAGAAGTGCGGGATGGTCTGCTTGGCCTCGACCAGACGGGTCGCGATGGTCTTGCGCATCCCGTCGAGTTTGACTTCTTCGTATTCCCGGTCCGCGTACATTTTGGCGACCGTTTCGGCGGACATGCCCTGGGGCGCAGCTGCAGCCGCCTGCGGCTTTGCCTCGGGCGCAGCGGCCGGAGCGGCGGCGGGCTGGGCTTTCGCGCCTTCGACGTCCGCCTTGACGATGCGGCCGCGGGGGCCGGAGCCCTTGATCTGGCTCAGGTCCAGCCCCTTGCCGGCCGCAATCCGACGGGCGAGCGGGCTCGCGAAGATCCTGCCGCCATCCTTCGCGGCGGGCGCAGCCGGAGCCGGGGTCGCCGCGGCGGCTGCAGCTTCTGGCTTGGCCGGCGCATCGGCAGGAGCGGCTTCGGATTTCGCCGGTTTGCTGGTGGGCGCATCGCCGATGTCGTCGGCGCTTTCACCGTCTTCAAGAAGCACCGCGATCAGGTCGTTGACCTTCACGCCCTCGGTCCCTTCGGAGACAAGTATCTTGCCGATGGTGCCTTCGTCGACGGCCTCGAACTCCATCGTCGCCTTGTCGGTCTCGATCTCGGCTATCACGTCGCCCGAGCTGACAGTGTCACCCTCTTTGACCAGCCATTTGGCCAATGTGCCTTCCTCCATCGTAGGGGAGAGCGCGGGCATCAGAATGTTGATGGGCATCTGTTCTTCCCCTTACCGGTAGGTGACGGCCTTGACGGCGTCGATGACTTCCTTGGTCGTCACGAGCGCCAGCTTTTCAAGGTTGGCTGCGTAGGGCATCGGCACGTCTTTGCCGGTCAGATTGATGACCGGCGCGTCGAGATAATCGAATGCCTCCTGCATCAGCACGGCGGAGATGTGGTTGCCGATCGAGGCCACCGGCCAGCCTTCCTCGACGGTGACGCAGCGGTTGGTCTTCTTGACCGACTCGACCACAGTGGGCGTGTCCATCGGGCGCAGGCTGCGCAGGTCGATGACCTCGGCAGAGATGCCCTGCTCGGCCAACTCGTCCGCTGCCTGAAGCGCGTAAGTCATGCCGATGCCGAAGCTGACGATGGTCACGTCCGTACCCTGGCGCCAGACCTTCGCTTTGCCGATCGGGACGGTGAAATCGTCCATGTCGGGCACATCGAAGCTGCGGCCGTAGAGTATCTCGTTCTCGAGGAACACGACCGGGTTCGGATCACGAATTGCGGATTTCAGCAGGCCCTTGGCGTCCGCTGCCGAGTAGGGTTGGCAGACTTTCAGGCCGGGGATTTGCGCGTACCATGCGGCGTAGTCCTGGCTGTGCTGCGCGCCGACGCGGGCCGCGGCGCCGTTCGGACCACGGAATACGATCGGTGAGCCCATCTGGCCGCCCGACATGTAAAGCGTCTTGGCTGCCGAGTTGATGATCTGGTCGATTGCCTGCATGGCGAAGTTGAAGGTCATGAACTCGACGATCGGTTTGAGGCCAGCGAAGGCCGCGCCAACGCCGACGCCCGCGAACCCGTGCTCGGTGATCGGAGTGTCGATCACGCGCTTGGCGCCGAACTCGTCCAGCAGGCCTTGGCTGATCTTGTAGGCACCCTGGTACTCAGCCACTTCCTCGCCCATCAGGAACACGTCCTCGTCGCGGCGCATTTCCTCGGCCATGGCGTCGCGGAGCGCTTCGCGTACGGTCTGCGTCTTGAAGCTTGTGCCCTCAGGGACTTCGGGCTCGGCCGGTATCGCGACAGCGGCGGCAGGCGCGCTTCCCGGCGATTTCATCGCAGGCTGATCCATCGGGGGTTCATCCCCGCTCTCGGCAACCGCGCCGCCTTCGGCGGGTTTGGCTTCACCGCCAGTCGACGGCGCCTCGACACTGTCGGCGGCCGAGGCATCCTCGCCCTCGGCGAGCAGGACGGCGATCGGGTCGTTGACCTTCACGTTCTCGGTGCCTTCGGCGATCAGGATCTTGCCGATCACACCTTCATCGACGGCCTCGAACTCCATCGTCGCCTTGTCGGTCTCGATTTCGGCCAGGATGTCGCCGGAAGAGACGGTATCCCCTTCCTTCACCAGCCATTTGGCGAGCGTGCCTTCCTCCATGGTCGGCGACAGCGCCGGCATCAGAATGTTGGTAGCCATTTTAGCGAACCTCTCGGTCGGCCTGCATCGGCGCAGGCCCGGTCATCTTGGAAAAAGCTGAAGCAGGGTGGAACCGCATCGTCAGCCGGCGTCGGCGTAGATGTCGGTCCATAGCTCCTCGACGGCGGGTTCAGGGCTGTCCTGGGCGAACTGGGCCGCCTCGTTCACGATGCCCTTGATCTCCTTGTCGATGTCCTTCAGCTCGTCCTCGGTGGCGTGCTTGCCCGAGATCAGCAGATCGCGCACCTGATTGATCGGGTCGCGTTCGTCGCGCATCTTCTGCACTTCCTCGCGGGTCCGGTACTTGGCCGGGTCCGACATCGAGTGTCCGCGATAGCGATAGGTCATGACTTCGAGGATGTACGGGCCATTGCCTTCGCGGCAGTGCTTCACGGCCTTCTCGCCGGCAGCCTTGACCGCCAGAACGTCCATGCCGTCAACCTGCTCGCCCTCAATGCCGTAGGCGACGCCGCGCTCATAGAGCGTCTGCGACTTGGTCGAACGCTTCACGCTGGTGCCCATGGCATACTGGTTGTTTTCGATAACGAAGATCACCGGCAGGTCCCAAAGCTCGGCCATGTTGTAGGTCTCGTAGACCTGGCCCTGGTTTGCGGCGCCGTCACCGAAGTAGGTGAAGCAGACGTTGTCATTGCCACGGTACTTGTTCGCAAAGGCGATGCCTGCGCCCAGAGGCACGTTTGCGCCGACAATTCCGTGGCCGCCGTAGAAATGCTTCTCTTTCGAGAACATGTGCATCGAGCCGCCCTTGCCCTTCGAGTAGCCGCCCTCGCGGCCCGTGAGCTCGGCCATCACGCCCTTGGGATCCATTCCGCAGGCCAACATGTGACCGTGGTCGCGGTAGGTGGTGATCCGCTGGTCGCCGTCCTTGGCGGTCGCCTCGAGCCCCACCACAACAGCTTCCTGGCCGATGTAGAGGTGGCAGAAGCCACCGATCAGGCCCATGCCGTAGAGCTGGCCGGCCTTCTCCTCGAAGCGGCGGATGAGCAGCATGTCCCGGTAGTACTGGAGCAGCTCTTCTTTCGTTGCAGACGGTTTTTTCGCGCGGCTCGAGCTGCGGCTCGAAGTGCGTCTGGTGGTAGTCGCCATTCCATCCCC
The DNA here is from genome assembly GCF_054457455.1 of Halovulum sp. GXIMD14794. NCBI lineage: Bacteria > Pseudomonadati > Pseudomonadota > Alphaproteobacteria > Rhodobacterales > Paracoccaceae > Halovulum > Halovulum sp. GXIMD14794. The sequence goes on from NZ_JBTLNF010000009.1 coordinate 276,457, forward strand.
CCGGGATAGTTTAACATTAAACTATTTTATTATAGAGTGGATGTTAGCAGATTTCCACCTGCGGCAGTGAAAAAGATGACGCAGGGTCGCCGGGCGCGATCTGGGCGTCAGCGGATGATGATTTCGTCGCCGCGGGCAAGGCCCAGGACCTTGCGCGAACGCTCGTCCAGAAGGTCGAGGTCGAGGTATTCTGTCGACATGCGGCGGGTCTTGTTTTCCATCACCGCGCGCTCCTGGCGCAGCAGCGCAAGTTCGGCATCCAGTTTCTGAGCCTGGGCTTCGACCTGGATCCGGCGGAACGTACCGAAATCCCCCTGCACGGCTGCATAGGTGAAATAGCCGATGGCGGCGATCACGAGGATCGAGAACGCCATTCCGAACAATGTCCGACTGCCTGTTGCCTGCTCGGTCACTCTACTGCCTCTGCACACTCTGACGGGTGCCGTGACGCACTATGGCACAGCCGATTCGCTTTGTGAATCGATGATTCGCGTCTGCCGAAAACCGGCGCATGCGGGCCACGCGTCGGCGTGGCCCGCGAGGCTGGCCTCAGGCCTTGCCCTTGTAGATGTCGATCAGCTTGCCCAGCATCTCGAGCGCCTCTCCGCGCTCGCGCTGGAAGGTGTTGCGGCCGATGATCGAACCGTTGCCGCCACCGTCGCGGATCGCGCGGGCATCGTCATAGACGCTGTCGGCGCCCTTCTTCGATCCCCCCGAGAACACCACGATGCGCCGACCGTTGAAGGCCGAGCGCATGACATCGGCGACGCGTGCCGCCTGGGTCGAGATGTCGATCTTCTCTGCCTCGTAGACCTTCTTGGCTTCGGGCAGCGACAGGTGATCGGTTCCAAGCTTCACCTTGATGACATGCGCGCCCAGCAGGGCGGCGATCTGCGCGGCATAGGCGCCGATATCGGCCGCGGTCTCGCCGTCCTTGTCCAGCGCCTCTCCGCGCGGGTAGGACCAGATCACGGTTGCGATGCCCTTGGCCTCGGCCTCTTCCCGCATCGCCGCGATGTCCGAGAACATGTCGAGTGCCGCCGACGACCCCGGGTAGATCGTGAAGCCGATAGCCGAGCAGCCCAGCCGCAGAGCGTCGTCGACGCTGGCGGTGATCGCCTGGGTCTTGGGCGCTTCCTTCGGGATCAGCGAGTTGGCCGAGTTCACCTTCAGGATCGTCGGGATCTGCCCCGCGAACGTGTCGCCGCCTGCCTCCAGCATGCCCAGCGGCGCGGCATAGGCGTTCAGCCCGGCATCGATCGCCAGCTGATAGTGGTAGTGCGGATCGTAGGCGGGCGGGTTCGGCGCGAAGCTCCGCGCGGGACCATGCTCGAACCCCTGGTCGACGGGAAGGATGATCACCTTGCCGGTGCCGCCCAGTTTCCCGGTCATCAGGATGCGGTTCAGGTTGGCTTTCACGCCGGGCGTTGTGCCCTCGTAGTTCGCCAGGATCTTCTGAACGGTTCTCGTTGATTTCATGTTGATTTCCCCAGGGCCAAAGAAAGTGAAATCTGCGTAGCCGGTCCCGAGGGACCGGTCAACTTGACGCCTCAGCGCAGCGCGGCGACGCCCGGCAGCGTTTTGCCTTCGAGCCATTCGAGGAACGCGCCGCCGGCTGTCGAGACATAGGTGAACTTGTCCGCCGCACCCGAACCGTTCAGCGCCGCGACGGTGTCGCCGCCGCCCGCGACGGACAGAAGGCTGCCAGCCTCGGTCAGCCGCGCGGCTTCGGCCGCGGCGGCGTCGGTCGCCGCGTTGAAGGGCGGGATCTCGAACGCGCCGAGCGGGCCGTTCCAGACTAGCGTCTTGGCAGCCTCGAAGGCGGCGACCGCTGCGCCAATGCTGTCGGGCCCGGCGTCGAGGATCATTGCATCGGCCGGGCAGGCGTCGGCGGGTACGGTTTCCGAAGGGGCGCCGGCCTTGAACTCGCGCGCCACGACGACGTCGGTCGGCAGCAGCAGCGTGCAGCCCCGTGCCTCGGCCTTCGCCATGATCTCGCGCGCGGTGTCGGCCAGGTCATGCTCGCAAAGCGACTTGCCCACGTCGATGCCCTTGGCGGCGAGGAACGTGTTCGCCATGCCCCCGCCGATCACGATGCTGTCGACCTTCTCGAGCAGGTTGCCTAGCAGATCGAGCTTGGTTGAGACCTTGGCGCCGCCCACGACAGCGACCACGGGCCGTTCGGGCTTGGCCAGCGCGGCCTCCAACGCTTTCAGTTCCGCCTCCATCAGTCGTCCCGCGCAGGAGGGCAGGCGGTGCGCCAGCCCTTCTGTCGAGGCGTGCGCCCGGTGCGCGGCCGAGAAGGCGTCGTTGCAATAGACGTCGCCCAGCTTGGCCAGTTCGTCCGCGAACTCGGCGTCGTTGGCCTCTTCGCCCGGATGGAAGCGGGTGTTCTCCAGCAGCAGCACGTCGCCGGCCTCGAGGTCCGAGACAGCGGCCTCGGCCACGTCGCCGATGCAGTCGTCGGCGAAGCGGACCTCGCGGCCCAGCACGTCCGACAGCGCCTGGCGGGTGATTTCGAGGCTCATCTCGGGGACGACCTGCCCTTTGGGGCGGCCGAAATGGGCCAGCAGTACGGGCTTGCCGCCGGCCTTCAGGATCGCGTCGATGGTCGGCTTGATCCGCTCCATCCGCGTGGTGTCGGTGACGTGGCCGTCTTCGACCGGTACGTTGATGTCCACGCGGGTCAGCACGGTCTTGCCGGCCAGGTCCATGTCATCGAGGGTCTTCCAGGTCACGGCGTCATCCTTTCGGTTGGTCAGCGCCAGAACGCGATCCAGTTGGTCCAGTCGAACAGCTTGTGGCCGAGCCACACCAGCACGGCGCCGTCCAGCAATACCCGGTCGGCCCAGGCAAGGCCCAGGACGACCAGGATCACCAGCAGCGCCTGCCAGATGTTCATCTTCGCCGGCGGCGGCTTACAGCAGCTCTTCCGCCTTGCTCACCACGGCATCGGCGGTGATGCTGAAGTGCTTGTAAAGCTCGCCCGCCGGGGCCGAAGCGCCGAAGCCTTCCATGCCGATAAAGCCCGCCTTCGCGGCCGAGCCGCGTTCGCCGGTCAGCCAGCGGTCCCAGCCAAAGCGCAGAGCGGCCTCGATGCCGATCCGGACAGGGCCGCGCGGCAGAACGCGGGCGCGGTATTTCTCGTCCTGCTGCGCGAACAACTCCTCGCAGGGCATCGAGACGACGCGGGTGCCGATACCCTTCTCCTCGAGCATGCGCTGCGCCTCGATGGCGAGGCTGACCTCCGAGCCGGTGGCGATCAGGATCACCTTCCGTTTCGCGGTGCTCTCGGACAGGATGTAGGCGCCCTGTGCGGTCAGGTTCTTCGGGCTGTGCTTGGTGCGGACCGTGGGCAGACCCTGACGGGTCAGTGCGATAACGCTGGGGGTGTCGGCGGCTTCTAGCGCACATTGCCAGGCCTCGGCAGTCTCGATCGCGTCGGCAGGGCGGAACACGTTCAGGTTGGGCATCGCCCGCAGCGCGGCCATATGCTCGACCGGCTGGTGGGTCGGGCCGTCCTCGCCCAGACCGATGCTGTCATGGGTCAGGACGTAGATCACCCGCTTGCCGATCAGCGACGAGATCCGCATGGCGCCGCGTGCGTAGTCCGAGAACACCAGGAAGGTGCCGCCGTAGGGGATCATGCCGCCGTGCAGCGCCATGCCATTCATCGCGGCGGCCATGCCATGCTCGCGGATACCGTAATAGACATAGCGGCCGGTGCGGTTACCGGGCTCGAACGTGCCAAGATCCTTGGTCAGCGTGTTGTTCGAGCCGGTCAGGTCGGCCGAGCCGCCCATGGTCTCGGGCAGGGCCTTGTTGACCACCTCCAGTACCATTTCCGAAGCCTTGCGGGTCGCGACCTTGGGCGCCGCCTCGGACTGTTCCTTCTTGAACGCGCGAATCCGGTTGTTCAGGATCTTGGGCAGTTCGCCCGAGATGATGCGCTCGAACTGCTCGCGGCGGCGACCGCCCAAGCCGGCCAGACGCTCTTCCCAGGCGGCGCGGGCCTCGGCACCGCGCGCGCCGATGGCGGTCCAGCCGTCGCGGACGCCCTGCGGGATCACGAAGGGCTCGTGGCTCCACCCGTAGGCCTCGCGCACGGCGGCGATTTCCTCTGCGCCTAGCGGCGAGCCATGCGCCCCCGCGGTGTCCTGTTTGTTCGGCGCGCCATATCCGATATGCGTGCGGCAGGCGATCAGCGAGGGCTTCGCGCTGGCCTTGGCCGACAGGATCGCGGCGTCGATGGCGGCCGGGTCATGCCCGTCACATTCGAACACGTCCCAGCCGCTGGCGCGGAAGCGCGCCTGCTGGTCGGTGATGTCCGACTTCTCCACCGCGCCGTCGATCGAGATCTTGTTGTCGTCCCACAACACGATCAGCTTCGAAAGCTGGTGCTTGCCCGCAAGACCGATCGCCTCGTGGCTGATGCCCTCCATCAGGCAGCCGTCGCCGGCGAAGACATAGGTGTGGTGATCCACCACGCGCGCCGAGAACCGGGCCGCCAGCGACGCTTCGGCCATCGCCATGCCGACCGCGGTGGCCAGGCCCTGGCCCAGTGGGCCGGTGGTGGTCTCGATACCCTTGGCGTGGCCGTATTCCGGGTGCCCGGCGGTTTTCGAGCCCAGCTGGCGGAAGTTCTTCAATTCCTCCAGCGTCATGTCCTCGTAGCCGGTGAGGTGCAGCAGGGCGTACAGCAGCATCGAGCCGTGGCCGTTCGACAGTACGAACCGGTCGCGATCCGCCCAGTCCGGGACCTTCGGGTCGAACTTCAGGTGTTTCTCGAACAGCACCGTGGCGATGTCGGCCATGCCCATCGGCATGCCGGGGTGCCCGGAATTCGCCGCCTGAACGGCGTCCATGGCCAGAACGCGCAGCGCGGCGGCCTTGGCGAAATGTTCGGGGTGGCGGGTGCGAAGTTCCTGTGGGGTCACTGACGGGCCTCTGTGCTTGGGAAGGCAAGGGCGGCGGGCCTGCCGCCGGTTCGCCCCGCACTGATACGCATTGGCCCGTGCGGGTCAAGCGGAACGGCCTCAAACCGCCTGCCATCTAAGGTAATAACGGCTGGAAATTCGGGGATGCAGACCGGCGCCGGATTGTCATAGACTGGTGGAAGAACGCGGTGCAACTTCCGCAGAAACAAGGAGAGGTTTCCGATGGAGGAGCTCAGAGCCCTCGAGGCGCGGCTGGAGCAGGCGCTCAGTGTGCTCGAACAGTCCGAAGGTGCTGGCGCGGGCGGCGACAATGCGAGTGCGGGCCGGATCGCGGAACTCGAGGCCGAGAACCGCGCGCTGGGCGAACGGCTCGACAAGATGAGCGCCGAGCGTGAGAAGGACCTCAAGCAGCTCGATACGCTGATCGCGCAGTTGCGCCCCTTGATCGAGGAGTCCGTCTGATGCCCGAGGTGACCCTCAAGATTGGTGGCCGCGAGTACCGCGTCGCCTGCGAGCCTGGCGAGGAAGAGCAGCTTCAGCAGGCCAGCGCGCTTCTCGACACCGAGGCGCAGACCCTGGTCAAGGCGCTGGGCCGCGTGCCCGAGGTTCGGATGCTGCTGATGTCGGGGCTGATGCTGGCCGACCGCACGACCGAGATCGCCTTCCAGGCGCAAGCCGCGCAGAAAGAGATCGCGCAGATGAAGGCGCGCCTCAACGAGGCCGAGGAACGTGCCGCGACGCTCAGCTCTCAGGCGAACGGCAGCAGCGCGGATGATGCGGACGTTCAGGAAGCGCGGGAGGCGGCGAAAGCCGCGATCGCGACGCTCGAGGCGGCGACCCGCCGGGTGGAGCGTCTGGCAGAAGCGCGGCGGGCCTGAGGGGCCCGGCCGCTACCGTGTCGAAAGCGGTTCAGGCCGGCTGATTCGCTTCGCGGATCTTCTCGGCCGCCGCCTTGTCGAAGGCCACGCCGTTCTTTTCCAGCATCTCGTCCAGTTCGCCCGACAGGGTCATCTCGACGATGATGTCGCAGCCACCGACGAATTCGCCCTTCACGTAGAGCTGGGGGATCGTCGGCCAGTCCGAGAAGCTCTTGATGCCTTCGCGCACGGCATCATCCGCCAGCACGTTCACGTCCTTGTACTGGACGCCCATGTAGTTCAGCACGCCCGCCACCTTGGACGAGAACCCGCACTGCGGCATCTGGGCGGTGCCCTTCATGTAGAGAACCACGTCGTTCGCGGTGACCTCGTTGCGGATCTGGTCGTGTACGGCTTCGCTCATGTTCACATCCTTTGCCTCGGGCGCGGATCGCGCGCCGGTTCAGTCCTCAGCTTTGTCCGATTTGTCCTGCGTGCCCGGACGATTGTCCAGATCCTCGCTCCGGATCGTGATCGGAGGAACCTTCGGGCGATGGCGTCTGCGGATGCGTTTCAGCAGCACCAGGTAGACGATCATCGCCACAGCCGCGGTGAGAAAGGCCTCGGCCCACCAGGCCATGGGGTCAGGCGTCCCTCGGCCGCGTGGTCAGCGCCAGTGCGTGCAGCTCGCCCGCCGGGCCGTCCATCTTACCTTTCAGTGCCGCATAGACCAACTGGTGCTGCTTGACCCGTGTCAGGCCGCGGAACTCGTCCGCGACCACGGTTGCGGCATAGTGGTTGCCGTCCCCCGCCAGGTCCTTGATCTCGACATCGGCCGTCGGAAAGGCCTCGCGGATCAAGTTTTCGATTTCGCGGGCTTCCATCGCCATGAAAGGCTGCCTCCTACGATCTGCAATTACAGGTGAATCTAGGCGTGGGCCGCGGCGCTTGCAAGCTCGGGACCGCCGGTGATCGCGCCAAGCCCGCCACGATGCGCCCGCCGCAGCTCGGCCAGCGGAATCGCTTTCTCGCCAAGCGTCACCGTCGTGCCGCCGAAGCGCCCGACGACTGACGCGGGTACGCCGCGCTTCTCCGCCAGCGCCAGCAACGCGTCGGCATCCCCGGTCGCTAGCAGGTAGCGCCCCTGATCCTCGCCGAAAAGCGCACCAAGGCCGGAAACTTCGACCGAAACGCCCAGTTCACCCGCCAGCGCCATCTCCGCCGCCGCGACGGCGAGGCCGCCGTCGGCCACGTCATGCGCCGCGCGCACAAGGCCCGCATCACGCGCCGCCAGCACCAATTCGCCCGCGGCCCGCTCGGCCTGCAAGTCCACCGCAGGGGCATCGCCGCCCCGGTCGCCGAGCACTTCCAGTGCGAAGGCCGAAGCGCCCAGATGGCCGCCCTCGGAGCCGATCAGAACCAGTGCGTCGCCGTCGTCGGCTTCAGTGCCGATCGCGTCGGACAGTTGCGCCAGGAGGCCCACCGCGCCGATCGTCGGCGTGGGCAGGATCGCGCTGCCGTCGGTCTCGTTGTAAAGGCTGACGTTGCCCGAGACGACGGGCATGTCCAGCGCCTCGCAAGCCGCGCCGATGCCTTTGATGCAGCCAACGAACTGGCCCATGATCTCGGGCTTCTCGGGGTTGCCGAAGTTCAGGTTGTCGGTGACCGCCAGCGGCTTCGCCCCGGTCGCGACCAGGTTGCGATAGGCTTCGGCCACCGCCTGCGCGCCGCCGCGCTCGGGGTTGGCCTTGCAGTAGCGAGGGGTCACGTCGGCGGTGAACGCCAGCGCCTTGTCGGTGCCGTGCACCCGCACGATCCCCGCGTCCGAGCCCGGACGCCGCACCGTGTCCGCGCCGACGCTGGTGTCGTATTGCTCATAGACCCAGTGCCGCGAACAATGGTTCGGGCTGCCCATCAGCTTCAACAGCGCTTCGGCCGCATCGACCTCCGGCACGTTCCCCAGCGGGGCAGGGGCCGGGGATGCGACCCAAGGACGGTCATATTCCGGGGCCTCGCCCGACAGCGCCTTCAGCGGCAGGTCGGCTTCGATCTCTCCGTTCATGCAGATCAGGAAGCGATCCTCGGGGATTGTCTCGCCCACGATGGCGAAATCCAGGTCCCATTTGTCGAAGACGGCCTTGGCCTCGGCCTCCTTCTCGGGGCGCAGGACCATGAGCATCCGCTCCTGGCTTTCCGACAGCATCATCTCGTAGGCGGTCATGTTGGCCTCTCGCACCGGCACCTTCTCGAGGTCCAGCCGGATTCCCAGATCGCCCTTGTCGCCCATCTCCACCGCCGAGCATGTCAATCCCGCCGCGCCCATGTCCTGGATCGAGATCACCGCGCCGGTCTGCATCAGCTCCATGCAGGCTTCCATCAGGCGCTTTTCGGTGAACGGATCGCCCACCTGCACCGTGGGCCGCTTTTCCTCGATCGTGTCGTCGAACTCGGCCGAGGCCATCGTCGCGCCGCCGACGCCATCACGCCCGGTCTTGGCGCCGAGATAGACGACAGGCATGCCGACACCGCTGGCCGCCGAATAGAAAATGCCGTCCGCCCGCGCGATCCCGGCGGCGAAGGCGTTCACGAGGCAGTTGCCGTTGTAGGCCGGGTCGAACCGCAACTCGCCACCCACGGTCGGCACGCCGAAGCAGTTGCCATAGCCGCCGACGCCCGCGACCACGCCCGCCAGCAGGCTGGGGGTCTTGGGGTGGTCCGGCTCGCCGAAGCTGAGCGCGTTCATCGCCGCCACTGGCCGCGCGCCCATGGTGAACACGTCGCGCAGGATGCCGCCGACGCCGGTTGCCGCGCCCTGATAGGGCTCGATGTACGAGGGGTGGTTGTGGCTCTCCATCTTGAAGACCACGGCCTGACCGTCTCCGATATCCACGACGCCCGCGTTCTCGCCTGGGCCGCAAATCACCTGCGGCCCCTTGGTCGGTAGGGTGCGCAGCCATTTCTTCGAGGACTTGTACGAGCAGTGCTCGTTCCACATGGCCGAGAAGATGCCCAACTCGGTCAGGTTCGGGTCGCGGCTCAGCAGCCGGCGGATCTGCTCCAGCTCTTCGGCCGACAGGCCATGCGCTGCGGCAAGCTCTTCCATGGATTGTTGGTCGCTCACGGGCCCGGTCCTCTCCACTTGCGGGAACGGGCGTGTTCTTAGGGCAGTGCGCGAGAAAGGGAAAGAGGCGCGCGATGCGACAGGCGGTGCAAGCCGCCTGGGGCCATGCGGATAGCGTCGGCGCAAAAAAAAAAGGCCGAGCATAAGCTCGGCCCAAGTCCAACAGGGAGGTGAGAACGCTGCCGCGTCCTCGACCTTCGATATAGCGCTGGGGGGCTCTCAGTACAACCTTAGGAGTGTCCCGGAGAGGGCATACCCGCCATATTGCTCGCGCATAGCTGCAAACAGGTCACATGAACTCGGCTGTGCTGTCCGACCGTATCTCCAGAATATCCGAATGGCGTTTCTTGAACGCGTTGATCTCCTCGATCATGAAATCCCGGAATGCGGCAACCCGTTTCGACTGTCGCAATTCCTCGGGATAGGCGAGGTAGACCGGGATCGACTTGCTCATTTCGGTGGGCAGCACGTTCACCAGCTGCGGAAAGTCAGCCGCCACATAATGCGGCAGCGATCCGATCCCCAGCCCGTTGAGCACGGTCTGCAGGATGCCGAAATAGTTGTTCACCGTCAGGCGGCTTTCATGCTCGGCCATTAGATAGGGTTGCAGCCAGGTCAGACCGGCGCTCACCTGCCGGCTTGTCGGGCTCTGGGTGATGATCCGGTGCTGGGCAAGGTCCTCTTTCTTCTCGGGCTGGCCGTGGAACTTGATGTAGTCGGTCGACGCGTAGAACTTCATAACCACGTCCATCAGCCGCCGCCGGATCAGGTCCGCCTGGCTCGGCTCCTTCATCCGGATCGCGACATCCGCCTCGCGCATCGGCAGGTCCAGCACCCGCTCTTCCAGGATCAGGTCGATCTTCAGGTTGGGATAGCGCTCGTAGAGCCGCCCCAGTCGCGGGGCCAGCCACATAGTCCCGAAGCCTGTGGTAGTGGTCACGCGCAACTCGCCATAGATCGCGTCCGAGCTGTCCCGGATCCGCGCCGTCGCCGTGTCCAGCCGCTTGCGCATCGACTTGGTGGCGTCGAACAGAAGCTCTCCCTGTTCGGTCAGAATCAAGCCGCGCGCATGGCGGTGGAACAGCGTGACGTTCAGCGATTCCTCGAGCGCCCGGATCTGGCGCGAAACCGCAGACTGGCTCAGGTGCAGCGCCTCGCCCGCGTGGGTCAGCGACCCCGCGTCGGCGACGGCGTGAAAGATCCTGAGCTTGTCCCAGTCCATCGGTCCCTCCCTGTCGTTTCTCGTCTTCGTTTTTCGTTCAGGGCGCCTTCAGGAAGATGCGTCACGCGGCCCGTGGAAGTGCGCATATTGCCAGAAGGTGGGCATATTGAAAGGTTTCTTTCTTTTCGCGTCCCGCGCCCGGCCGATCACGTGAATTCGCTTTCCGCGCGTGCCAACCCGCCCCTATGATCGAGATAAATAAGGGAGGGTGCGCATGAGTTTGCAGTCGGTTTCCCTGAAGGACCGCTACGACCTGACGAAGAAGCAGGTGCTGTTGAGCGGTATCCAGGCCCTTGCCAGATTGCCCCTGATGCAGGCGGCGCGCGACAGCGCCGCCGGGTTCAATACGGCCGGATACGTTACCGGCTATCGCGGCTCGCCGCTGGGCGGGGTCGATCTGACGATGATGCAGGCCCGCAAGCAGCTCGATGCCGCGGGCGTCGTGTTCAATCCCGGACTGAACGAGGATCTGGCCGCCACTGCGCTTTGGGGCACGCAGCAAGCCGAGCTTCGGGGCGAGGGCGCGCACGAAGGCGTCTTTGGCATGTGGTACGGCAAGGGGCCGGGCGTCGACCGCTGCGGCGATGTCTTCCGGCACGCCAACATGGCCGGAACCTCGCCCAAGGGCGGGGTGCTGGTTTGCATGGGCGACGATCACACCGGCGAAAGCTCCACCGTCCTGCACCATTCCGAGTTTGCGCTGGTGGACGCGCTCATGCCGATCCTCAGCCCCGCCGGCGTGCAGGAGGTTCTGGACTACGGCCTGATCGGTTGGGAACTGTCGCGCTATTCCGGCTGTTGGGTCGGGCTCAAGTGCATCAAGGACACGATCGAGGTCAGCCAGGTCGTCAACGGTGACCCGCACCGGCTGAACATCGTCACCCCGACCGATTTCGAGATGCCCGAGGGCGGGCTCAACATCCGCCTTGGCGATACGCCGCCCGCGCAGGAGGCGCGGCTTCACGATCACAAGCGCTTCGCCGCCGAAGCCTTTGGCCGCGCGAACAAACTTGACAAGCGGGTGCACGGGCAGGCCGGGGCGCGTATTGGCATCGTCTCCTCCGGCAAGGCTTGGCTCGACACCGTTCACGCCCTGGACCTGCTCGGCATCGACGAAGACCGCGCCCGCGCGCTTGGTGTCACGACTTACAAGGTCGGCATGGTCTGGCCGCTCGACGAGCGCAGCTTCAAGGAATGGGCTGAAGGGCTCGACCTGATCATCGTCGTAGAGGAAAAGCGCAAGCTGATCGAGGTCCAGATCAAGGAGGCGATCTTCAACGACCGGCGCGGTCGTCGCGTGATCGGCTGGAAGACCGAAACGGGCGAGGTCGTCTTCACCGTCAAGGGCGCGCTCGATCCGGTGATGGTGGGCCGCAAGCTTGGCGGCCTGCTGGCTGCCGAGGGCATCGCCGATGCGGACATCACCGCCCGCAAGGCCCTGCTGGACGAGGCCGCCGCCGCCGACAACGCCCCCGACATCGCCGCGCGTCTGCCCTGGTATTGCGCCGGCTGCCCGCACAACACCTCGACCACGCTGCCCGAGGGCTCCCGCGCCTATGCCGGGATCGGCTGCCACTACATGGTGCAGTGGATGGACCGCGAGACGACCGGCTTCACCCACATGGGCGGCGAGGGCGTGAACTGGGTCGGCGAGGCGCCGTTCTCGAAGCGCAAGCATGTGTTCCAGAACCTCGGCGACGGAACCTACAATCACTCGGGAGTGCAGGCGATCCGCGCGGCGCTGGCCGCGAAGACCAACATCACGTTCAAGATCCTCTACAACGACGCCGTCGCGATGACCGGCGGTCAGCCCAACGAGGGCGCGCTCTCACCCCAGCAGATCGCCCGTGAGTTGCTGGCGATGGGCGTGAAGAAGGTCGTGGGAGTCTATGATCCGAAAGAGGAAATCGACCTGCGAAGTTTTCCTTCGGAAGTCCCGATGCGCCCGCGCGAGGAGTTCATGCAGGTCCAGCGCGAGATGCCCGAGGTCGAGGGCGTCTCGGCCATCATCTACATCCAGACCTGCGCCGCCGAGAAGCGCCGCCGCCGCAAGCGCGGGGCGTTCCCCGACCCGGATACCCGCGTCTTCATCAACACCGATGTCTGCGAGGGTTGCGGTGATTGCGGCGTGCAGTCGAACTGCGTCGCCATCCTGCCCGAGGAAACCCCGTTCGGGCGCAAGCGGCGTATTGACCAGTCCGCCTGTAACAAGGACTACAGCTGCCTGCGCGGATTCTGCCCCAGCTTCGTGACGCTCGAAGGCGCCGAGGTCCGCAAGGCCGAACCCAAGGCGCTGTCGATGCCCGATCTGCCCGCGCCGCAGGTGCCGGTCATCGACGGCACATACAACATCGTCATCACCGGCGTCGGCGGCACCGGTGTCGTCACCGTCGGCGCGCTGCTCGGCATGGCCGCCCATCTCGAGGGCAAGGGCTCCGGCGTTATGGAGATGGCCGGCCTCGCCCAGAAGGGCGGCGCGGTGCACATCCACTGCCGCATCGCCAAGCAACCGGACGACATCAACGCGATCCGCGTGGCGACCGGCGAGGCCGATGCGCTGATCGGCTGCGATCTTGTCGTGGCGGCGGGCTCCAAGACGCTTGGCCTATTGGCACGAGGCCGCAGCCGAGCCGTGCTGAACTCGCACGAAACCATGACCGGCGCCTTCACCCGCGATCCGGGTTTCCGCCTGCCCACCGACCAGCTCGGTGTCAGCCTGCGGGCGCGGCTGGGGGACGAGGCAATCACCGCGCTGGAAGCGACGGAACTCGCCTCCGAGGTACTGGGCGATGCGATCTTCGCCAACGTGCTGATGCTGGGCGCCGCCTGGCAGGCGGGCATGGTACCGCTTTCCGAAGAGGCGCTGCTCAAAGCCATCGAGATCAACGGCGCTGCGGTCGAGGGCAACAAGACCGCCTTCGCGCTTGGCCGCTGGGCGGTGGTCGAACCCGATGCCGTCCGCAAGCTGCAGCGCCACGCCGCGCAGGCCGAACCGGAGACCACCGAGCAAATCGTCAACCGCCGGGCCGAGCATCTGGCGAAATACCAGAACGCCCCCCTTGCTCAGAAATATCGCGCGCTTGTGGATCGTGCCTCCAAGGTCGATGCCGAGTTCGCCGAAGCCGTGGCAAAAGGTTATCACAAGCTCCTGAGCTACAAGGACGAATACGAAGTTGCGCGCCTCCACCGCGAGACGCTGCAGCAGGCCATCGACGCGGAGTTCACCGGCGTTCGTAAGATGCATTTCCACCTCGCTCCGCCGATCCTGGGCGGTACCGACGCGCATGGCCGACCGAAGAAACGCCGTTTCGGTCCGTGGGTGATGCGGCTTTTCGGGGTGCTCGAAAGCATGAAAGGACTTCGGGGCACGCCGTTCGACCCGTTTGGCTACACTTCCGAACGGCGCATGGAGCGGGCTCTGATCCGCGATTACGAGGCCGAGATCGACGGGCTGCTGGCGAACTGGCCCGAAGGGCATGCCGACATCGCCCGCGCGCTTGCCGAGTTGCCGCTCCAGATCCGGGGGTTCGGCCCGGTGAAGGCGCGGGCCGCCAAGGCTGCCGAAACGCGCCGCGAGGAGCTCCGCGCCGCGCTGCGCCGGCCGCCCGAAGCGCCGCGTGCGGCGGCGGAATAGCGGGCATGGTCGCCGGAAACCCGCTTTCGGAGTGCGCTTGTTAACGAAAGTTACACCACCGTTACGAGCATTTAGCCGATTTTGTGCTATCATAACCTCGGGGTAATAGGTGGGGGTGTGTGATGAAGACCTTGTTCGAGGAAAGGCAGGTCGTGTTCCGGGACTATTCCCGGGCCGAGCGCCTTTCTGATGCAGCAATTCACATAGTCGGTGTGGTCTCGGCGATCGCCGCGGCCGCGGTGCTTGTCACACTGGCTTTTCTCTGGCGGGCCGAGCCCGAGGTGCGGATCGGCGCCATCGTGTACGGCCTGTGCCTGCTGCTGATGCTGGCGGCCTCGGCCGCGTATCATATGACGCCGTGGCAGGAGTGGAAGGACACGCTGCGCCGGCTCGATCAATCGGCGATATACGTCAAGATTGCAGGCACTTACACGCCGTTCGCGATTCTCGCCGGAGCGGTGCCGTTGCTGATCGCGATCTGGGGTGCGGCCTTTGCTGGCCTGTCGCTGAAAGTGCTGGCGCCCAACCGGGCGATCCCGTTGGCGCTGGCGCTCTACCTGCTGATGGGCTGGTCCGGGGTTTTCGCTGGGGACGCGCTGCTCTCCAGCCTGACGCCGGCGGGCCTTGCGCTGATGCTGACCGCCGGGCTGATCTACACGGTTGGCGTGGTCTTCTACCTGTGGGAGGCTCTGCCATTCCACAACACGATCTGGCACGCTTTCGTGTTGGTGGCGACCGGAGTGATGTACGCAGCCCTGCTGGTCGAGATCGCGGACGTGCCGACTGTCTTGCCCGCAACGGCGACGGTCATGCCTTCCTGATCAGCCACAGCTGGCGCGGAAACCCGTCCTCGCGGCTGTCGAGCAACTCGTGCCCCTGCTCGGTACAGAAATGCGGCACATCGACCAGCGCGGCCGGATCGTCCGTGATAACCCGCAAGACCTGTCCCTGCGCCAACGGCATCAGCCGCTTGCGGATCTTCAGCACAGGCAGGGGGCACAGCAGCCCGGCGGCATCGAGTTCGGCATCCCAATCCATGGAATCCGCCTAAAGCGACGTGTAACGCTTGTCCACGGGATTGTGACGTTTCGCCGGATGACGCGCCTGCCCATGCCGCGTAACAGTGGCGCGACCCGGAACCGGAAAGGCCCAAATGTTCGGAATCGACGTCATCGACGGCTCGCTCGCCCCGGCGCTCTTCATCGCGCTGCTCGCCGGCGTGTTCAGCTTCCTCTCGCCCTGCGTGCTGCCAATCGTGCCGCCGTATCTCGCGTACATGGCTGGCACGACCCTCGGCACCGAGCAAGAGGAACGGCGCGGTGTCGATCCGCGCGTCGTCACGGCTGCGATCTTCTTCGTGCTGGGTCTCTCAACGGTATTCATCCTGCTGGGCCTCGCCGCCTCGGCGCTCGGCAGCGCGTTGCTTTCATGGCAACGCGAACTGTCCATCGCTGCGGGCCTCGTGATCACCGTCTTCGGCCTTCACTTTCTGGGCGTCTTCCGCATCCCGATCCTGACCCGAGACGCAAGGTTCGACGCCGGCGACCGGGGCGGCAGCGCGATGGGGGCCTATGTCATGGGCCTTGCCTTCGCCTTCGGCTGGACGCCCTGCATCGGCCCGATCCTGGGCTCGATCCTGTCGCTGGTGATCCAGGACGCGACGCTGGGCCGGGGCGTGGCGATGATGGGCGTCTACGCGTTGGGCCTCGGAGTGCCCTTCCTGCTGGCGGCGATCTTCCTCAACCGGTTCATGGGCGCGATGACCCGCCTGCGCCGCCACATGGGCACGATCGAGAAGGTCACTGGCGGCCTGCTGGTCGTCGTCGGCGTGATGCTCGTGACCGGGCTCTTCAGCAAGTTCTCGTTCTGGCTGCTGGAAACCTTCCCGGCGCTCGGCCTGATCGGCTGATCCGCCCTTTCCCTTCCGGACCCGCCCGCCTAATCTGCGCGCCAACGAAGAGGCAGGCGAATGGCGGCAGATCCGGCGCGCACCGTGCGCAAGCGGCATGTATTCTACATCCCCGGCCATGATCCGGCCGGTGGCCGCCGCTATCGCGAGATCTACCGCGCCGAATCCGCCAAGCAGGCCGCGATCTCGGGCTACGGGATCGAGATGCAGTCCCTCGCATCCGAGCAGGGCACCTACCGCTGGGGCGCCCGCGCCACCATCGACGGGGTCGAGACCGAGGCGACCATCGACTATCTCAAGTGGAACGACCTGGTCCGCGACAGCCTGACCAAGTCGGTGCTGTCCTCCTACTGGCTGATGCTGCGGACGCTCTGGATCTATCTCTCCGCCGGGGCCTTCGGTGCCATCGCGCGCACCCGCCCGGTGATGCTGTTCACAACGCTCTATCCGTTCGCGCTTTACATTCTCGCTCCGCTGGCCGGTCTTGCGGTCGGGCTGATCCTATCGGCACTGCTGGGCCTTGCGGTGCCCGTCCCGTGGTGGGCAACGGTCGCACTTGCCCTCGCGGGCGTCTGGGTCGGCATGTGGTTGTTCCGGCGCTACGACCAGAAGTTCTTCATCACCTATCTCGTGCTCGCCTACGCGTTCATCGGCTACAACCGGGGCGGCTATCCGCCGGGGCTGGACCAGCGCGCCCGCGACTTTGCCGAGAAGGTCGCCGCCGCGCTGGAAAGCGACGTGGACGAGGTGCTGATCGTCGGCCACTCCGCCGGGGCGGGGATCGGCGTCGAGGTCTGCGCCCAGCTGCTGCGCGCGGGCAGGGTGCCCGAGGGCAAGCTGGCGCTGATGGGCATCGGCCCGGTCACCCAGATGATCAGCTTCCTGCCGCGCGCACAGTGGATGCGGTCCAGCCTCAACCTGCTGGCGCAGACCGATCACCTGGCCTGGGTCGAGGTCTCCGCCCCCTCGGACGGTATGTGTTTTGCGCTGTCCGACCCCGTCGCCACCACCGGCGTCGATCCTGCGCCCGAAAAGAAGCGTTGGCCGGTCGTGTTCTCGGCCGCCTACAAGCTGGCGCTCTCCGAGGAACTCCGGGCCTCGCCCGAGTTCACCATCTTCCGGATGCACTTCCAGTATCTCTACGCCTTCGACCGGCCGCGGGATTACGACTATTTTCAGATCACCGCTGGGCCGCAGACGCTGATGGCGCGCTATGGGGCGCGCAAGTCCAGCAAGGGGCTTATCACGCGGCCCGCAAGCCGGTATCGGGACTTCTGATGAGCGACGACTTCACCCCTCCGATGCCGCGCACGCGGCCCGAGAACGCTTCGATCCTGACCCGGCTGCGGCTGGCGCGCCGCGACATGTTCTCCTCGCAGCCGCGCAGACTTTACAGCGCGTGGATGGCGCAGCAGCGGGCGGTGTTCTTCGACAGTTTCACCATCAACCAGCCGGATATCGTGAAGCTAATTCTGGAAGGTCGCCCCGACGATTTCCCGAAATCCCCGATCATCGGCGACACGCTCAAACTGCTGCTGGGCGAGTCGGTCTTCGTGACCAACGGTGAGCAGTGGAAGCGCCAGCGCCGGATCATCGACCCCGCATTCGAGGGCGGCCGTCTGCGCGAGATCTTCCCGGCGATGGTCGAGGCCGGACAGGCCTGTGTCGCGCGCCTTGGCGAGCATGACACTGCGAAACCGGTCGAGATCGAGTTCGAGACCGCCCACGCCGCCGCCGACGTCATCTTCCGCACGCTGTTCTCGATCCCGATCACCGACGACAAGGCGCGGCAGGTGTTCTACGGCTTCCGCGACTACCAGCGCGCGCAGCCGCTGATGACCTTCCCGGCGCTGCTCAAGATGCCGAACTGGGTGCCGCGCTTCCGCTCGTCGAAATCGGCGCAGGCGGCGGGGAAGATCCGGGGCGTGCTGACCGACATCATCGAGGTCCGGCAGAAGGAGATTGCCGCCGGGACCGCGCCGAACGACCTTGCGACGAAGATCATGACCACCGCCGATCCGCAGACCGGCGAGATCTTCGACGCGCAGGAGATGACTGACCAGGTCGCGATCTTCTTCCTTGCAGGGCACGAGACCTCGGCCAGCGCGCTCGCCTGGACGCTCTACCTGTTGGCCTGCCAGCCCGAGGTGCAGGAGCGCGCCGCGACCGAGGCCGCCAAGGCATGGGAGGGGACGCCCGAGTTCAGCGACATGCGCAGGCTCGGCTTCATCCGCGACGTCTTCCGCGAGGCGCTGCGGCTCTACCCGCCGGTGCCGATGATGGTCCGCGAGGCGCGCCGGGAAGAGACATTCCGCAAGCGCAAGGTGCGGCCCGGCTCGATGTGCATCCTCTCGCCCTGGCATATCCAGCGGCACGAACGGATCTGGGACCGGCCGCATGTGTTCGATCCCGACCGCTGGCAGACGCCCGAGACGCGGGCCACAGCGCGCGAGGCCTACATGCCGTTCTCGACCGGCCCCCGGGTCTGCACCGGCGCGGGCTTTGCCATGATCGAGGGCGTGATCCTGCTGGCGCTGCTGCTGCGCGCGTACCGGTTCGAGCCGGTCGAGGGGAAAGTCCCGGTCCCGGTGCAGCACCTCACGGTGCGCTCGGAATCCGGTATCTGGCTTGAACTGACCCCGCGCTGACCGCTAAAGGCGGTTGGTGCCGAACGTGTCGCACTGCTGCGGATCGCCGGTCTCGTAGCCGGTGTAGAACCAGCGCTGTCGCTGCTCGCTGCTGCCGTGGGTGAAACTGTCCGGCACCACGTAGCCCTGCGAGGCCTTCTGCAATGTATCGTCGCCGATCTGGGCGGCGGCGTTCAGTGCCTCGTCGATATCGCCGCGTTCGAGGCTGCCGAAGCGCTCCTGCGCCTCGCGGGCCCAGATGCCGGAATAGCAGTCGGCCTGCAATTCTATCCGCACCGACAACTCGTTGGCTTGCGCCTGCGGCAGGCGCGCGCGCTGCTGGTTCACCTGGCCGAGGATGCCGAGTTGGTTTTGCACGTGATGCGCGACCTCGTGCGCGATGACATAGGCATAGGCGAAATCGCCGCTCGCGCCGAGGCGCTGCTCCATAACCCGGAAGAAGTCGGTGTCGAGGAAGATCCGCTGGTCGTTGGGGCAGTAGAACGGCCCGACGGCGGCGTTCGCGGTGCCGCAGGCGGAGCTGGTCACGCCGGAATAGAGCACCAGCGTCGGTTCGGCATAGCTGAGGCCGGAGTTCTGGAACACGTCGCCCCAGACTTCCTCGGTGTCGGCAAGAACGACGCTGACGAATTCCTCGGTGCGGTCGTCGATGCTGTTGGGGCCGGTCGGCTCGGGGGCGGTGCCGACACCGCCGCCCTGCATCAGCGGGGTCAGGTCCAGGCCGAGAAAGGCGCCGATCACGATCACCAGGATCAGGCCCAGCCCTCCGACGCCGGCGCGTCCACCGGGCATCCCGCGTCGGTCCTGGATGTTTCGGCTGCCGCGCCGTCCCTGCCATTTCATCGTGAAACCTCCCCCTCGGTCTCCTTGGTTCTAGCACGCTCCTGCAACCGGGCCAGAACGAACAGACGGATCGCGCCGGCAAGACCGCTGTCCACGCCGCGTGCGGCGTCGATCTCGGCGGCGAGCACGTTCAGCGGTTTGCCCTCGTCGCGGGCGATCTGCCGGAAGGCGCGCCAGAACGGATCCTCGAGCGAGACCGAGGTCCGGTGCCCACGCAGCGTCAGCGAGCGCTTGCGGGGCGGGGCATAGTCGATCCGGGGCGCCTCGCTCACGTCTCCTCGTCCCGGCGGTGGGCCTCGAGTCGGCGCACGTTCAGCTTGTTCTCGGCCTTGGCCTGCCGGCCCTCGGTCCCGGAGGACAGGGCCGACGCGCGGGTCTCGGCCTCGGTCCGGGCGCGTTTCTCGGCGCGGGCGCGGGCCTTGCGGGCACGGCGGAGGTTGATGGTCTGTCCGGTCATCTGCGGGCGATCCTGCGATACGGGGTCTACCCGAGTATAGGTCGCCATAGCGGGCCGGTCGAGCGTAGGGTGGGGCGTGAAAATTGGGGATTTCATCGTGAAAACCCCCTTAAGCCAATGAAATTTATGATGAAAAGAGTGTAAATGCTTCCCTAATGACTTGAAGGTGTGCAGCTACAGGCAAATTCGTCAGCCATGAACTATTCCGGAAAGGCACTTCGGGTTACCCTGCGCGGGCAGCGGAAGCGCGAGCGCTGTGCGCCGACAACCAAATCGGCGAGGGAGAAAAAAGGGGAGAAGAACATGGCCGGAAAATCTGGAAACGCGAGGCACGCCACTCTCGCGGCGCTGGTAATGTCGACAGCTTTGCTGCCGATCGGCGCCTCGGCGCAGGAATATTCCACGACACAGGAAGACACCGAAACCGTCCTCGCTCCGGACGAGTTCTCGCCCTACGCCGGACGGGACTTCCCGCAGCGGCCGCTCTGGGGCGACTCGCACCTGCATACCGCTGTCTCGGTCGATGCGGGGACGATGACCCGGCTCACACAGGAGCAGGCCTTCAGGTTTGCCCGGGGCGAGGAGGTGACCACCACCCACGGGTTGCGGGCCAAACTGTCCCGACCGCTCGACTGGCTTGTCGTTTCGGACCATGCCGAGATGTACGGGCTGATGCCGCAGCTTCTGGCGGGCGATGCGCAGGTGCTTTCCACCGAGCAGGGGCGCGCATGGTACGAGGCGCTGACTTCCGGCGATCCGCAGCTTGCGTTCGACACGGCGATGGAGATCGTCGCCTCGCTCTCGGACGAGGAACCTCCGATCGACAATCCGAAGGCGATCAAGCACGCGTGGGAGAGCTATGCCGCCCTCGCGGAGCGCTACAACGAGCCCGGCGTCTTCTCGGCCATCATCGGCTACGAGTACACGACCGAGGGGGCGAACAACCTGCACCGGAACGTCCTCTTTCGCGACGGCATGTTCCGGGCGAGCCAGACCCGGCCGTTCTCGCAGTACGACAGCAAGAATCCCGAGGACCTCTGGGACTTCCTTGCGGAATACGAAGCGCGGACCGGGGGCGAGGTTCTTGCGATTGCCCACAACGGCAACCTGTCGAACGGGCGCATGTTCTCGATGAACGCCTATGACGGCTCGCCGCTCACCGCCGAGATCGCCGAAGCCCGTGCACGGTTCGAGCCGCTCTACGAGGCCACCCAGATCAAGGGCGACGGCGAGGCGCACCCGTTCCTCAGCCCCGATGACGAGTTCGCCGATTACGATACCTGGGACGCGGCCAACCTGAACGGCACCGAGGTCAAGGAGCCCGACATGCTCGCCGGGGAGTACGCCCGCGAGGCGCTGAAGCGTGGCATGAAGATCGAGCAGGACCTGGGCATCAACCCGTTCAAGTTCGGCATGGTCGGCGCGACCGATTCCCATACCGGCATGGCGACCGCGCAGGAGGACAACTTCTTCGGCAAGCACTCCGGCGTAGAGCCCGAGCCGGGCCGCTGGGAGCATGTCGTGATCGAGGCCCCGGATCCGGACCTGACGATCTATGGCTGGAAGCAGGCGGCCGGCGGCCTTGGCGCGGTCTGGGCCAAGGAGAATACCCGCGCGGCGATCTTCGACGCGATGATGCGCAAGGAGACATATGCCACGACCGGCTCGCGCATGATGGTGCGCTTCTTCGGCGGGTACGACTTCACCCAGGAGGATGCCCTGAGCCGCCTGCCGGCGGATGCGGGTTACCGGAAGGGCGTTCCGATGGGCGGGAACCTTGGTGCAGCGCCCGAGGGGCAGGCGCCTTCGTTCCTCGTTCTTGCGCTCAAGGACGCGATTTCAGGCAATCTCGATCGCATCCAGATCGTGAAGGGCTGGGTCGATGCCGAGGGCGAGACGCACGAGAAGATCCACAATGTCGTATGGAGCGGCGACCGCGAACTCGACGCCGACGGCAAGCTGCCGGAGGTGGGCAACACGGTCGACGTCGCCAACGCGACCTGGACAAACACCATCGGGGCAGGAGAGTTGATCGGCGTCTGGGAGGATCCCGAATTCGATCCGAGCCTGTCCGCGTTCTACTATGCCCGCGTGATCGAGATCCCCACACCGCGCTGGACTGCTTACGAGGCCAAGCGTTTCGGGATCGAGATGTCGGAAGATGTACCGATGATCACCACCGAGCGGGCCTACACCTCGCCGATCTGGTACACGCCCTAAGGCTAGGGGACTGCGCCCGCCGCTTCACGCGGCGGGCGGTTTTCGTCAGGGCAGGGTGATCTCGCCGCTGACCTTGTTGGTTTCGGTCTTGGCTTCCATGTCGTTGGTGACCTCGAACTCGCCGCCGCCGCTGGAGCCTTCGAACCGCCCGCTGCCGCCCATCAGGGTCCAGGTGCCGGTGCTGCCGCCGCTTTCAGTCATGCCGGTCACCTGCCAGCCGATCGAGATCATGTCGCCGTCGGCGCTGGTGTAGACGCAGCGGCCGTCACCGGCGATCTCGGGGGGCTTGATCTCCATCGCCCCGAAGCACGGGCCGGTTGCGCCGTGCAGCGGGTTCGATGGGTCGGCATCGACCATCGCGGTGTAGACGCTGTGGGTCTGCATGATCATGTGGCCCTCTGCCACCTGGTGCATCGTGGACATGTCGTCCGCCTGACCGACCGCGTTCACGGTCCAGCTTTCGGCAAAGGCCGGGGCCGCGACAAGGCATCCGATCGCGCAGAGTGCTGCCGGTTTCATGTAGTCCTCCCATACTCGTGACGCACGCGCCGTGGGGCGCGCGCGGCAAGTATAGCAGAAAACCTATGTTTTTGGGCTCAGACGCTCCAGGCGGTCTGAACGTCCGCGTCCCAGCCGATCGTCATGCGCCCGTCGCCGACGATCACGGGACGCTTCATCACCGTCGGTTGCGCCTCGAGCAGCGCGTCGGCCTCGGCCACCTTCAGGAAGTCCGACAGGTTGCGCCAGGTCTGCGATTTCCTGTTGATCAGCTGGTCGCCGAACTCGGCCAGCAGCGGCGCCCATTCGTCCTGGGAAAGCGGGTCCGCGCGCACGTCGCGAAAGACCACGCCGTAGCCGGCGGCTTCCAGCGCCTTGCGGGCCTTGCGGCAGCTGTCGCAGGTGGGCAGGCCGTAAAGGGTGAGGGTCATGGCAGGGGCTCCTCTGTGTCGCCCGGTGTATGGCACGGGCCGGGCGTTCGCGCCAGATCATGCGCCTTCGCTAGACGAAGGGATAGGGGGTGATCCATGTGCGCCACGCCGCCCGCCGGATGCGCGCTGTCGGCGGAACCTGCGCCATGGCATCAGCGTTGCGCAAGTCCTGACCTGACCGAGCGGAGCCGCCATGACCCAGCCAACGCAACGCGTTCTCGATCTCGCCGTGATCCTGGCCGCCGTCCTGTTGCTTGGCGCGGGCCTGTGGAGCGGCTCGCGGGCCGGGGAGCTTGCGCCGATCGGTCACGTCGCTTCGGCGCGCTGAGGGCGGTCCGGGAAAGTCCTGCCTGCCCGGTTGAAACCCGGGCGCGACTCAGGCAGGCGTGGGGCCGCCGAGCGCCGGCCGGCCGAACCCAGACCAATCCGGCGCACGACCCTTTCGCAACGCCGCCTTCGGGCGGCGTTCCTGTTTTTCAGGATCTGGCCCGAGCGCGGCCGGAGGATCGCCCCCAGACCCGAGAAGCCCGGAGACGACCCATGGAACAGATCACCCTGCGCCGAAACACGCCTTTCGACCTGACCCCACTTGGACGGATGCTGACCGACCCCGAGGACCTGGCGCTGGTCAATCCCAACGCCAAGCACCCGTTCGACGCGCTCGAATGGCAGGAGAAATGGCTGCATGAGATGGACGACGCCTCATTCTACCTGCTGGACGGCGCGGGCAATGAGGTCGGCTTCTTCGCGCTCCGCGTCGGTGTCGGGCCGGAGGTGCGGCATCTGACCTATGTCTACGTCGACGAGGCGGCACGCGGCGGTGCGGGTGCGCAGATGACCGCACTGGTCGAGCAGGCGGCGCGGGAACTCGGGGCGCTGTCGATCACGCTGAAGGTGGAACTCGACAACGCCCCGGCGCTGAACGCCTACCACTCCGCCGGCTACGAGGAACTGGCCCGGCGGAACGGCATGGCGACGATGCGGCGCGACCTCGCGGCCTGAACCTCAGCCTCAGCGGTGGCCCTGGACGTGCTCGTAGGCGTGGGAGTGGATCTCCAACACGTTGCCGAACGGGTCAGCGCAGTAGCACATCAGGAAGCTGGCGTCGGGCGGGCGGTCCGGCCAGACCTGGCTGAGTTGCTGGCCGCCGGTCTCGGCGATGCGCGCGGCAAGACCGGCGACGTCCGGGTCGGTCACGCAGATATGGAAGAAGCCGCCGCGCCAGAACTCGACCATGTGCTCCCTCGGCTGGAAGGGTGGGTCGATGGGCTGGAACAGCTCGAAGCCGACGCCGTTGCCGGTCGCCATGTGGGCGATGCGCAGGTGCTTCAACTTCGGCCCCAGCACGTCGCTGGCCTGATCGCCGCCCTTCGGGTCCGGCTTCAGGTCGAAGGGCCCCGAGATCAGGCGGAAGCCCATGATCCGAGTGTACCAGTCGATGGCGGCGTCGATGTCGGGCACGGTCGCGCCGACATGGTGGATCGGGACGGGGCGGGTCATTCCGGGGCTCCTCCTGTTTTCGGGCAGGGTGGACCGGACGCGCGCCTCATGCCAGAAGCTTCTTGGCAAACTTGCCCAGTTTGCCCCCAGCGGTGACTGCCGACAGGCAGCCCCGCGCGCGGCCGTCGGTTAGCTCTGCGCCCGCTTGCGTCTGAAGCTCGAAGAGCAGTTCCACCATCCCGCCGATGTCGCGCGGAGGCTCGGCCGCATCGAAGCGCATCAGCCCGGTCAGCACCTGCCGGGCGAAGTCCGCATGCTGCGCGGTAACCTGAGCGATCGCCCCGAACGCCTTGGTCCAGCGCGGTGCGGGCAAGGCGCCCGCCAGCAGGAAGGGCGCGATGCCGTCGGCCAGATCCCCGGCCGCGAGCGTGCCGCGCGCGGCCAATTCGATCACCGTCTCGACGGCGAGGTCCGTCACCGAGCGGTCCGCGCCGGCCATGTAATAGCCCAGCAACATCCGCCCTATCTCTCCGGGCCGCGCACCCGGGCGCAGCAGCGGCTCCAGGTAGGCGCGGCAAGGGTGGTCGGTCAGCTTCTGGTCCGGCTCCAGAGCCATGATGCCGTGCGCTAGGAATGGCTCGGGATTCGCAGGCCATGCCAGCCCGCCCCATGCGATGGTCGCGGGCGAGTGGCCGAACGGGTTGTTGCCGTCGGGCATCCGGCTGAGCGGCTGGTGGAAGACTGCTGGAAGCCAGTTTTCGGGCGTGCCCCCCTGCGGCTCTGGCGAGACATGGACCCGAGGCTGAAACCAGTACCACGGCGCTTCGCCCTGCCGCAGAACCTCGAGCCTGTAGGCGGCGGGCTGGCCAGCATCCGGCAGATCGCGCCTTGCAAGCCTCACGATCGCTGCATCGGTTGTGCCGGGCGCGCGCGCCGCCCAGGCGGCGATCCAATCGGCGGGATCGCCCTTGGGTGTGGCGTCGGCGCCCAGCGCCCAGGCTACCGGGCCCGACCTGTCCGGCAGGGCCGCCAACGCCTCGGCGCGTCCGTTTTCGCCCAGTCGCAGCAGCGCCAGGTGCAGATCGTCCGGGTCCGGTGCTTCTGAATAAGCTGCTAGCCGCTCCACCAGTGCCGACGGTGCGACCCGTCCGGTGTCGTCGGTCGGCATCGAGAGCATGGGCCGTGCGTGCCCGCCCTGCACCCGCTCCAGGATCGCCCCGGCCCGGCGTCGGAAAAGGGCCTGCAACTTGGTCACGTAGTGCTGCCGCTCGCCCTCGAAACGCAGCGGGACGCCCTTGCACCACGCCTCCGCGATCACCGCGAGCCCGATCTTCAGCGTGCACTCTGTATTGCCCTTGAGGATCTGCCCGGCGCGCTTGGCCAGAGGGCCAAGCCGCTCGGCCTCCGGCGCGACGCCAAATCGCGAGAGGCCGTCCATCACTGCCTCGACGGCGAAGGGATCGCGCGGGTCCTCGATCACGCTCAGGAACGCCGCCAGCAGCGCGTCGAAGTCGGCGAGTGGGGCGACGGGCGCCGGCGCAATCTCGGTCGGCGCGGCCGGCTCGGAAGCCTCCGTCACCGGAGCGTCGGTGCCGGCCATCTGTGCCACGCGCGCCTGAACCGACGGCGCCACGGTCGCGACGTGATCCCCCAGTGCGCCGCGAACCTCCGGATCTTCGGGCGCGAGCTTGTCGATCAGGTCCAGCGCCGCCTTCTGAACATCCGCCTGTTCCGAGATCAGCGCCGCGACGGCCGCCCGGGCAGCGCGGGGCGCCTGCGTCTTGTCCCGCTTTGCCGCCGAGCCGAGCAGCTTGAGCGCCGCGGTAGCTGTGAATTTCTGCTGCGCGGTCAGCGCCGGT
Organism: Halovulum sp. GXIMD14794; assembly: GCF_054457455.1. Lineage (NCBI taxonomy): Bacteria > Pseudomonadati > Pseudomonadota > Alphaproteobacteria > Rhodobacterales > Paracoccaceae > Halovulum > Halovulum sp. GXIMD14794. Next base: position 302,533 of record NZ_JBTLNF010000009.1, read on the forward strand.
TCCAGCGCGTCGATCAGTGCGGCCGGGTCCAGCGCCTTGCGCTTCTCGAGCCCCGCCAGCGCCTTCAGCGCGAACGAGACGGTCGGTGGGATCGCACTGCCCAGCAGCGCCATGTAGCGCGCTTTCCGCGCCTCCTGCTCCTCCGGGGTCGGTTCCAGCGCCATGTGAAAGCGCGAGTACCAGCCCGCACGGAACTGCGCGAAGTCCCGCTCCAGCGCGTCAAGCGAGGCATCGAGAAGGCGGGCCCGGTCCAAATCGCCGCGTTCGACCATCTTCAGAAGGGTGTTCGACCAGGTGTTCTGGCCGGCGTACTTGTCGTGCGCGGCAAGGCTGAACTCGCCCGCCCCCTCGACCTCGAAGAACCGCCAGACGTCGGTCCTGGCGAAATCCCCGCCCGCGCGGCGGGTGAAGGCGTGGCTGTTCCGGGCGTATAGCCCCATGATGTATTCGTCGCTCTGCGGCTTCGGGCAAAGGCCCTCGATCCACAGGGCCTCCAGCCGCTGGACCATCCATGGCGTCTCGGCGATCAGCGTCTCGACCCACGAGCCGATCCAGTCCGGGCGCAGCGCGGCGATCACCGTGTCGATGCCGATCCGCTGCGGCAGAAGGTGAAAACTGAAGCGCTTCGCCTCGGACATCGTGGCTGTGGTAATAACCCCGATCCGCAGGCTGTCGTCGTCCTGGACTGCTACCGGCGCGTCTTTCGACATCGAAAGGTAGGCGTCGTACCACTCTTTGAAGAGCTTCAGCGCGGTTGGCGCGAGCCCGCGCCGCTGTTCCGGAGGGATCGCGGCGAGCGTCTCCAGCACCTCCGGCGCGGGGCGGGTGGTGACGAGCGTGGTGAAATCCTCGGGTGTCATGGGCTGTCCTGAAGGATGATCTCGACGGCGAGCATGTGCTTGCAGGGGCCGCGTGCCGAGCCGTTGGCGGCGTACCAGGGGCAGGTACAGGACATCGGCTCGGTCAGGGTGACGCGGTGGGTGACGTCCGCGCTGCGCACGCTGGCGGCGGCGCCGCCCGGGTCCAGCAGGACCGCGCCCGCCTCGACCAGCGCTCGGGCCGACTTCAGGCGCGGGTTCAATGCCTGTACCCGGTCCATGTCGAAGGGCAGGGCGCGGTGGAACCAGGCGCCCGTGTGCAGGTCGAAACCGACCAACCCCAGCGCCGCGAGCCTGGCGAGCGCCGCGCTTGCGCGCTCGGGCGTGAGCCGGGCGGCATCGGCCAGCTCGTTCTGCTCCAGCGCGGTCTGCCAGTGGAGCTGCGCTTTCAGCGCGGCGACGCCGGCCTCGTCGGGCTCGGCCAGGTCCGACAGCAGCCGTCCGTCGCCCGAGAAGCCGCGCCATGGTTCGGCGTTCAGCACCAGCAGCAGCCGCTGGTCGCCGAAGTCCAGGGTCCAGGCGGAACTGCCGAGCGCGGCGTTTGCGTGTACGTGCAGCGCCTGCGCCTGGGCGGCCAGACCATCCAGCGCGCGCAGCCGGTGGGCGCCGCGCAGCTGGACCGCGCCCTTTTCGGGGCGGGCCGAAAGGCGGGGAGCGCTGCCGGAGGTCACCAGCCATTGCGGGTGCGGCGCGTCGCCCTTTGGCAGGGCGCGCAGGAAGCGCTGAGCGGCGATGCGGGGCAGGGTGGCGGCGTGTTCCATCCCGGCCAGATGCGCTTGCACCTCGGCGAAGCCGCGCACCCAGCGCAGGGGCAGGGGCACCTTGCGTTCGATCACCTCGGCGCGGTCGTGGCTGATGCCGACGGCGTCCGCGCCGACGCTCAGGCCCAGCCGGCTGTCCTTTCGGACCTGCGCCAGCGCGGCGCGCAGCTCGGGCCCGAAGTCGACGTTGGTGGTGCCGGGCGAGAGCGCCTCGATCTCGAGCGCGTTCGGGTCGATGTCGTGGCGGGCGTAGACACTGCAACAGGCCGAAAAGCCCTCGAACCGGACGGCGCCGGGGCTGACGGTGGCGACCGGGTCGGCCTCGCGCAGGATGCGGGCGAGCATGGCGGGGGGCGTGTAGAACCGGCTGCCGACGACCTGGCTGACGGCGCGCAGGCCGCGGGCGGTGACCTCGGGGCTGCGGGCGAAGGCGGTCAGGAAATGGCCCTGCGCCGCGCCGCTGTCGGTGACCAGACCAAGCCGGTAGCCGCCCGGAGCGGGCTCGAGCCGCGATCCGGCGGCGTAGACGTAAGCGTGCTCGATCTGCGCCATCGCGGGTCCGGCTCTGCCTCTGGCGCAGCCTAGCCGCGGGGGCGTCGTCCGGGCAATCGGCATCTGGGGCGGCGGGGCCGGAGGCATCGTGAGGGTGCCCGTGAAAAGGGCATGAAAATGGGGGATTTCATCGTGAAAACCCCCTTAACCCCATGGGATCGTTGGTGAAAAGAGTGTGAAAACTTCGTTAACGGGGTTTCGGGGCCTGATCTGGCCGCCGAATCCGGTCTCAGCAATAGCCGCTGCGGGGCAGGGTGGCGCGGGCCTCGGCGGTCTCGTAGCGGGCGTAGCGGCCCCCGGAGTAGCGGGCGCAGTCCAGGGCGAGACCGGCAGCGACCATCTGGGCGGCGAGGTCTCCGTTCGCGTTGGCGCAGCGTGCGATCATCCGGTCGTAGGAGCGCTCTCCGGTCAGATCGCAGGACACGGGGCCGCGTGCGATCCGCGCGAGGCCCGCGCGGGCGCGCTGGCCCGCGGCGGTCGGCACCTCGGGGGCGTCGAGGCCGTTCAGCCGCATCTCGACCCCGGCCACGACCAGCGAGTCGCCGTCGATGACCCGGGCGGTTCCGGTGATGTCCGCAGGGCTGGACGCGGGGTTGGATGCGGGGCTTGCGGGCGGGGCGGTCGGGTCGGTGCATCCGGCAAGGCCGAGGCAGAGAGCGAAGGCCGTGCCGATGATCCTGCCGCGCGGCGGGCGGGCCTTGATCCGAGCTGTCGTCATGGGGCGCGTCCTTCTTCCGGTCGCTGTTTCTGCCGAACGGCTGTCGGGGACAGGGTAGGCAAGAGCGGCGGCGATGGCGAGCGCCGGGCCGGGCGCCGTGGACCGGGGGGCGCGCGCCTGCCCGTGGGGTGGCGCTGCTGCGGTCGTGGTCCTTGCTTGATGCCTGTCGCTGTCTGGACGGGGCAGGCCGGAGTGCGCGGCTGCCAAAGCGCCAGCCCGCCGGGACGGGCAGGCGCTCGGCCGGCGGCCTTCGGCCTTGGCTCCGGGCGGGTGGCGGCGATTGGCGGGCTGAAGTGCGCCCTTCGCTGGTTCTCCGGGTGCCGAAGAGTGAGGGTTTCACCTCACCAAGCGGTTGCGACTGGTTGGTGTCTCAGGTGGGTAGAATGCCCACCCCGCACTCAAGCGGGTCCAGGATGGGCAAGCTATTCAAATACTAACCGCGCATCGCGGCTAGATAATCTTGATAAAGGATTCTCGCCGCATCGCGGCTTTCCATAAATACCCGAACCTGATCCGCGAGTTCGTTGTCGCTCAACAGGGGGAATTGTCCCCTGCGCCATACCATTGGTCGGCGAACTCTAACCCCAGTGCCGCAGGCCACTTTTGGGAAGAACAGGATCTTGCCTTCAGAGTCCTCGAAGTCGGTTAGCGTAAAGAGTGACTTCTCCAGAACCGTCATTAGCAAGCTCGCCTGAAAGCGATCAAGGTTTACAGTGCTCCATGGGCAAAGAAACAACGGCACGAAGTGCTTGCCTTCTCTGACAACGGTAAGCGGCTTGATCGGGATGGAGATCCCTCTGCGCAGCGGGAAGGCTTCCACAAGATCATCGAAAGCTGGAAGCCCGTCTATGGGTTCACCGGCCTCGTAGTCAAAAAACGCTTCTACTACTTCCTTGTTGAACGGGCGGCCAATCTTATTCTTGTACCTCTCCACCATGGTCAGCGCGGTGGGAAGGTCGATCCTATGCTCAATTCGACTCTTAGCAGCCACACGAGAGACATTGTAGTTCCAAGTGGGAAGCCCTTTTGCGGCTCTAAAAATCGCGCGCGTAGTCTTGTCGACTTCAGGATAATTCATCCGCGTCCAGTTCTCAGCGGTGGGCGGACGATCAATCTTGACGAAGGGGTTGGGTGTCATCGGTGTTATACCTTGTTTACTCGCTCGACGTCATATTTTCGGATCATCTCATCGGTTATTTCCATTCCGATGTTGAAGTCTCCCGCGTGGTGCCAAGCCCGATACCACGCGCCTCCCCTCTCATGCGACATTTCGACAAGTACCGGCGTAGGTATCCCAGCGTAAAAAGCCGTTAGTTCTCTAACGCGTCTTTCGTATTCTTCAGGAAGGTCAGCTTTCACCGGAATCTTCTCGCCGGTGGTGAAGTCAACCTTCATGGCTGGGGTAACTATGCGATCTCTGCCGTAAGCTTTAAACTGGTTGTAAATCTCCCTGTATACTGGTCCGTACTTCCAAGCTTCTATTTTTGCTTTACTTATTGAATCACCGGTCTCTGCTATGAAGTGGGTATTTATGAAATATAGAATCTTGTTCAAGTTGAGGTTTGTGATCTGAGCGCCAATCCCTCGGCCTTCGTCCAAGACGATATTTGCAACGCCGCGAATGTCGAAACCCTTACTCAAGTTAACCTCAGATTCAATGAATGTTCACGTTTTACCCCGGTCAGCGAGAGTTTACAATCCCCTCAAACTCCCGCCATTCCCCGGCGCTCATGCCCGCCTTCTCGGCGTCCATCTCTTCTCCTGCGAGCATCCGGCGCAGCGCGTTCAGCCCCTTGCCCGAAATCTGGACGGAATTGAGACGGTAATCCTCGAAGGCGGCGTAGGCGGCGGGGACCCAGTCCTTGACCATCTCGCAGATCACGTCGGCATAGGCGCGGATCTCGTATTGCGCGTGGGCGTCGGCGCGCAGGCGCAGGAAGTGGAACAGGTTGTGCAGGTCCACTTTCCAGTACCACTGGGTATAGATGTTGGCGGGCAGGTTCATGCGGGCCAGCTCGCGCGCGAGGCCCTGCTGGCCCTCCTGGCTGAGCATCGCCTCGTAATGGTCATAGGCGCGCCCGGCGTCGGTCTTGAGCATCTCGAGCACGCGGGCGGCTTCCTCGCCCTGAAGCACGTCGCCGCGGCCCTGGTTGTTGACCGTGGACTGGGCGGCGAGGTGCTCGGGCTGGGGAATGTAGAACTCGCGGTCGAGGATCGAGTAGCGCGCCGAGTATTCGTTCACGTTCGCCGTGCGGTGCCGGATCCACTGGCGGGCGACGAAGACGGGCAGCTTGACGTGGAGTTTCAGCTCGCACATCTCGAAGGGCGTCGAGTGCCAGTGCCGCATCAGGTAGCGGATCAGCCCCTCGTCGTTGCGCGCCTTCTTGGTGCCCGCGCCGTAGCTGACGCGCGCCGCCTGCACGATGGCGCTGTCGTCGCCCATGTAGTCGATGGCGCGCACGAAGCCGTGGTCGAGGACGGGGTGGGGCGTGTAGAGCCGCTCTTCCATCGCCGGGACGGTCGCCCGGCGGGTCTGGTGGGATTGCGCGCGCAGTGCGGCGATCTCGTCCTGGGCTTGCGGCTGGTCCGACATATCATTCATCCTCGCGCCTCGTCCGGCTGATTCTTTGAGACCACTGCATCTGGCGGTCCGGGCGTGAGAGCATACCCATATCTGGGGTGTGGTTGCAATTCTTGATGAAGGGGGACGGGGGATGAGAATCCGCTACCTGCACACGATGGTCCGGGTGAAGGACCTTGAGGCCTCGATGGCGTTCTACAAGCTGCTGGGCCTGGAAGAGACCCGCCGCATCGACAACGAGGGCGGCCGGTTCAGCCTGATCTTCCTGTCGCCTCCGGGCCAGGAGGATGCCGCCGTCGAGCTGACCTACAACTGGGACGGCGACGAGGGCCTGCCCAGCGACAGCCGGCATTTCGGGCACCTCGCCTACCGGGTCGAGAACATCTACGACATGTGCCAGCACCTGATGGACAACGGCGTGGTGATCAACCGGCCGCCGCGCGACGGGCACATGGCCTTCGTGCGCAGCCCGGACAACATCTCGATCGAGTTGCTGCAGGAGGGCGAGGCCCTGCCCAAGCAGGAGCCCTGGGCGAGCATGGAGAACACTGGCCACTGGTAGGGTGGCCTTCGGGGCGCTAGGGTTCGGATATGAGGATCCTGGCGCTTCTTGCGATGCTGTGGGGCCTTGCCGGCCCCGCACAGGCCTGCCGCCTGGCGCTGCTACTGGCGGTCGACGTGTCGGGCTCCATCGACGCGGGGGAATACCGTTTCCAGATGGATGGGCTGGCGGATGCGCTGCAGGATCCGGACGTGGCCGATGCGCTGTGGGTGGCGCAGGCCGCCGTCGCCGTGGTGCAGTGGTCCGGGGCGGCCGAGCAGGCGGTGACGATCCCCTGGCGGCGGATGGCGGCGCCCGAGGATGTCGCGCGCCTGTCCGCCCAGGTGCGCGCCGCGCCGCGGCAGTTCCGTGGCGGCAAGACCGCTGTGGGCGATGCGCTGGCCGCGATGGCGCCGATGTTCGACCAGGTGCCCGACTGCGGACGGCGGGTGATCGACGTCTCGGGCGACGGGATCACCAATGACGGGCGCGACACCCGGCTGGAAAGCCGGGCGACGGCGGCGCGCGGCGTGGTGGTGAACGGGCTCGCCATCGACCGGATCGGCGTCAGCGTCGCCCGGTTCTACGAGCGGTTCGTGGCGGCCGGGGAGGGCAGTTTCGTCGAGCGCGCCACCGGCTATTCCGACTATCCAAGGGCGATCCGGCGGAAGCTCTTCCGCGAGATCCTGGTGCCCGCCTCGTGATCCGGGTGCTGGCGCTGCTGCTCGCGCTCTCGGCACCGGCGATGGCGGAGTGCCGGCTGGCGCTGACCCTGGCGCTGGACGTCAGCTCCTCGGTGGATGCGCGGGAGTACCGTCTGCAACTGGAGGGCGTCGCCCGCGCGCTCGAGGATCGCGAGGTGCGAGACGCGCTTTTCGCCGAGCCGGGCGCGAGCGTCGCGCTGCAGGTCTTCGAGTGGTCCGGCGTGCAGCAGCAGCGGATCGTGCAGGACTGGATCCTGCTGAACGACATGGCCGCGCTCGAGACGCTGACGGCGCGGCTGCGCGACCAGGACCGCGCTTTCGGCAACGCACCGACGGCACTCGGCTCGGCGCTGGCCTTCGCACTGATGCAACTGCGTCGGATGCCGGACTGCCGGTCGCACAAGATCGACGTCTCGGGCGACGGGCAGAACAATGTCGGCCGTCCGCCGCAGACCCTCGTCATCTCTCCCGCGCAGGAACATGTCACGATCAATGGATTGGCCATCGAAAGCGACGAGACCGCACTCGGGCGCTACTACCGGCATTTCGTGACCCGCGGCCCTGGCTCCTTCGTGGTCGCGGCGGCGGATTTCGACGACTATGCCCGCGCCATGCGCGAGAAGCTGATCCGCGAGATCGGCGTCCCCCGTCTCGGTGCGCTGCGATGAAGAATGTTCCCGCCTTCCACGTTCCTCAAATATCCCCGCCGGAGGCCCCCGCCCGGGCCCCGAGACCCGCTAGCCCCCCTTGCAAGACGCCCGCACCGGGCCTAGATTAGCAATGTCTCGCAAGGGACTATGGTGATAAACGCGCACGTAATAAGCGGATCGGACCCGGGGGCGGTACCCGGCGGCTCCACCAAACATCCGGTCATTGGCGGATCGAGGGGCCGAAACAGGATCGACGGACGTGTAAAGGTGATTGCTTTCACTCGGCTGGATGCCACCGTTATCGGCTCGTACAGTATAGTTGCCAATGACAACCATGCTCCGGTGGCCGTTGCTGCGTAAGCAGTAACCAAACCGAAATCTAAGTCCAGTCCTCTAGCCAGGGCTGGCGGGGTTCGCAGGCACCTGGCAACAGAAGCCTGCATTACCATCCCCGCCAGAACAGTTCTGCGAAACGCCAGCCGCCGGGCCGGTGCAGCATCCGTGCGGGCCCGCCATGGTGCTTGCGCGGCAACTCGTGCGCCGGTATGGGCGGGCCCGGTCCCGCAGCAGGGCAGGGGATGTGCATGGATGATTTCGGACCGGTGGTCTATCTCGACGTCCAGAAGACCGGCTCCACCCTGGTGTCGGAGTTCCTGGCCGCGCAGCTGGCGTTGCCCCGCAAGCGGTTCGAGAAACATGGCCGCGTCGCCGAGGCGCCGGCGCCGGATGTGTTCCACTTCATCACCGTGCGCGAGCCGCTGTCGCAATACCTGTCTCTCTATCAATATGGCTGCAGCTGGCGTGGCTGGCTGTTCTGGCGGCTGCTGCGCGCGGGGCGGTTCCGGCTCTACAGCGGAACGCCCGAAGGGTTCGAGCGCTGGCTGCGTTTCGTGATGGACCCGGCCAATGCCGCGTTGCTGCGCGAAGGCTATGCAAAGGCGCATCCCGAGTTGATCGGCTTCCAGAGTTTCCGCTTCCTCGCGCTGTCCTTTGCCAGACCGATGCGAGTGTTGCGCCGGCAGACGGATCTTGCGGGGCTGAACGCCGCCTATGACCGGCAGAGGCTCCACTCGGCCGTGCTGAAGACCGAAACCCTGGCCGAGGACCTGACCGCATTGGCGCGCGGTCCGCTGGCGCCGCATTTGCGCGACCCGGAGGGGGCGATCGACTGGCTGGCGCGGGGGCGGCGGGTCAATGCTTCGAAATCCCGTGGGATCGACGCTTCGGCGGCACTGTCTGCCGAAACGCGGTCATGGCTTTTCGAACGCGAGGCTTTTCTCTATGACCGCTTCTACCCAGACGCGCGGAAATGATGCCCGCGCGTGACACGCCGAACCGGGTTTCCGTCGCTGACAAGCACCCCCTTTTCACCCACGCACTTTTCGTTAATGTGGACGCGCAAGCCGGAGCCATGCCGATGACCCGACGATTTCATTATGGTCGCCTGATGCACAAGGCCCTGCGGGGCCTGATGGCGGAGGTGCTTGCGGATGTGGCCGAGAACGGCCTGCCGGGCGCGCATCATTTCTTCATCACCTTCGACACCACGCATCCCGGCGTCGACATCCCCGACTACCTGCGCCAGCGGTACCCGGACGAGATGACGATCGTGATCCAGGACTGGTTCGCCGACCTCGTGGTGACCCCCGACCGGTTCGCGGTGACGCTGAACTTCGCCGAGGTGCCCGAGAAGCTGGTGATTCCCTTCGACGCGATCCAGACCTTCGTCGATCCGTCCGTCGAGTTCGGCCTGCGTTTCGACGCCGGCGAAGAACCGGAGGATGCGGACGAGGACGAGGATTTCGCCGAATTCGACGACGACGAACCGGAACCCCAGCGCGCCGACGGGCACGATGCTGCGGCCGCTTCTGCCGACGACGAGGACGACCGTAAAACCGGCGACGTCGTCAGTCTCGACCAGTTCCGCAAGCACTGACAGGCGGGCGGTGCCCCAAGGCGCCGCCCGGATCGTGCCGGATCAGTCTTCGCTCATTGCCTCGATAGCGTCGGCCCAGTAGTCCGCGACCAGCGGGTGTGACAGCAGGTAATCGGCGGTCGGGCCATCGTGGCGCTGCACCGCCTCGCGGATCGCGGTGTCCCAGTCGCCCGGCTCGAAATCGCCGCGGCCGATCCACATCAGCGCGACCAGTTCCGCCTGGTGATCGTCATCCAGCCCGTCGATCTCGTCCCAAAGCTCCTTGCGCTGTGGATCGCCGGCGCGGCTTTCCATCGAGAAGGCGTAATTCTCGTCCTCGGACTCGTCAGGTTGCCGCGCAGGGGCGGGCACGTCCTCGCGTGCCATGTGAGTACGCATCCGCTCGATCAGGTCTTCCATGATGTCGGAGGCGATCGTGAGTTGGTCCATCTGAGTCTTCCCTTGTTTTCCCGCAATCTGCCGCAGTTTCGTTGCCCGGTACATGACACGGATCAAACGCCACATTGGAATTGCCGGTTCCTGTGGGTATAGAACGCGCGTCCATTCAGAACGAGGCCCTGAAACATGACCGCGACCCGCACCGAGACCGACAGCTTCGGACCGCTCGAGGTTCCCGCCGACAAGTACTGGGGCGCGCAGACGCAGCGCTCGATCCTGAACTTCCCCATCGGCTGGGAGAAGCAGCCCGTCGCCATCGTCCGCGCGCTGGGCGTGATCAAGCAGGCCGCGGCGACCGTGAACATGGCGCAGGGCAAGCTGGACAAGGGCATCGGTGATGCGATCGTCTCCGCCGCCTCCGAGGTCGTCGCGGGAAAGCTGGACGATCATTTCCCGCTGGTGGTCTGGCAGACCGGCTCGGGGACGCAGTCGAACATGAACGCGAACGAGGTGATCTCGAACCGCGCGATCGAGATGCTGGGCGGCGAGATGGGCTCGAAGAAGCCCGTGCACCCGAACGATCACTGCAACATGAGCCAGTCGTCGAACGACACCTTCCCGACGGCGATGCATATTGCGGTGGCGATGACCGCCCGCGACGTGACCCTGCCGGGGCTGAAGAAGCTGCACGCCGCGCTGGCCGAGAAGGCCGAGGCGTTCAAGGACATCATCAAGATCGGCCGCACCCATACGATGGACGCGACCCCGCTGACGCTGGGCCAGGAGTTCGGTGGGTATGCCTACCAGGTCGAGCAGGGGATCAAACGGGTCGAGGCTGCGCTGGGCAATATCTACCCGCTGGCGCAGGGCGGCACCGCCGTCGGCACCGGGCTGAACACCAAGACCGGCTATGCCGAGGCCTTCGCCGCCGAGGCTGCGAAGATCACCGGGCTGCCCTTCGTCACCGCGCCGAACAAGTTCGAGGCGCTGGCCGCGCATGACGCGCTGGTCGAGATGTCGGGCGCCCTGAAGACGGTCGCTGCGAGCCTGTTCAAGATCGCCAACGACATCCGCCTGCTGGGCTCGGGGCCGCGTTGCGGGCTGGGTGAGCTGATGTTGCCCGAGAACGAGCCGGGCAGTTCGATCATGCCGGGCAAGGTGAACCCGACCCAGTGTGAGGCGCTGACCCAGGTCTGTGCGCATGTCATGGGCAACGATGCGGCCGTCGGGTTCGCCGGCAGCCAGGGGCATTTCGAGCTGAACGTCTACAAGCCGATGATGGCCTACAACGTGCTGCAGTCGATGCAGTTGCTGGGCGATGCCTCGGTCGCGTTCACCGACAACTGCGTCAGCGGCATCGAGGCCGACGAGGGCCGGATCAGCCAGCTGATGTGGGAGAGCCTGATGCTGGTCACCGCGCTGGCGCCCGAGATCGGCTATGACAACGCGACCACCGTTGCCAAGACCGCGCACAAGAATCGCACGACCCTGAAGGAAGAGGCGATCAAGCTGGGCTTCGTCGACGAGGCGACCTTCGACCGCGTGGTGCGCCCCGAGCAGATGATCGGTCCCAAGGACTGAACCGGGCAGGGCGGCCTTTCGGGGCCGCCCGCCTGAAGCGCCATGGCCAGACCGAAAAGCGAGGAGAAACGGCGGCAGATCCGCGAGGCGGCGATTGCGGAAGTCGTCGAGGGCGGGTTCTCGGGCGCCTCCACCTCGAAACTGGCAAGGCGCGCGGGCGTGTCTGTGGGCACGCTCTATATATACTTCCCCGACAAGGACACGCTGTTCCGGGACGTCTACCTGGAACTGAAGGCCGAGCTGCACGCCCGGTTGATGGAAGCGGCGGATGCCGAAACCGGCTCGGCGGCCAAGCTGCGCGCCATGTGGCATGCGCTGCACGGGTTCGCGGTCGAAAACCCGCAGGCCTTCATCTTCGCCGAGATCATCGGCACCTCGAACATGCTGACCGGTGAGGCCGAGGCCGAGACCCGCGCGCTGGCGCAGGACGTCGTGGCCATCGTCGAGGCGGCGCTGGCCGACGGCACGCTGAAACCCGCGCCGCTGCCTGCGGTCATGGCGATGCTGACCGGCCCGGCGATGCACCTAGCGCGCAATGCCGCGGCGGGCGCGGCTTCGGACCCGGTGGTGATCGACACGACCTTCACGATGCTGTGGGAGGCCATTGCGAATCGATGAATTAATGAGTGAATGATCGCTCATTAATTCTGGCGCTCAGGCGCCACGAGACGCAAGGGGACCTCCATGAACCGCAATCTTCTGATCACCGGCGCATCGACCGGCGTGGGGCAGGCGCTGGCCGTACTGGCCGCCAAGGCCGGCTGGACCGTGCACGCCACGATGCGCAACACCGCGAAACGCGAGGCGCTGGACGCGGCGGCGCAGGCGGCGGGCGTCGAGGTGCAGGTGCGCCAGCTGGATGTGACCGACCCCGCCAGCGTGACCCGCTGCGTGGCCGAGGTGATCGAGGCGGACGGCAGGCTGGACGCGCTCGTGGCGAATGCGGGCATCGGCTATGTCCGCAGCACCGAGCAGGCGAACGAGGCCGACATCGCCCGTGTCATGGACACCAACTTCATGGGCGTCGTGCGGCTGGTGAAGGCAGCGCTGCCGCATATGCGCAAGGCTGGGGCGGGGCGCCTGGTCGCCATCAGCTCGGTCGGCGGGCTGGTCGGCCAGCCCTTCAACGAAGTCTACTGCGCCTCCAAGTTCGCGCTGGAGGGCTATTTCGAGGGGCTGGCATCCTATGTCGGCCCCAGCTTCGGGCTGGAGTTCAGCCTGGTGGAGCCGGGCGGCATCGCCTCGGAATTCGCCACGAGTGCGCTGGCACAGGTCGAGGCGACCGGCGGGCTGCTGCAGGACGATTACCTGCCGATCCTGCAGGAATACATGGCCACCGTGCAGGGCCGCGCGGGCGGGGACCTCTACCAGACTGCCGACCAGGTCGCGCAGGTGGTGCTGGATACGCTCGAGGCCGACCGCCCGCCACTGCGCGTGCGGACTTCGGCCTGGGCCGAAGAGTTCAGCGCGCTCAAGACGCAGGCCGATCCGGATGGATTGAAGCTGCGCGACCGGGTGCTGCGGGAAATGCTGGGCCGCGAGGTTTGACGCCCTAGATCCGGTTGGCGCGGGTGTTGCGCGCAGGCAACCGCTTGCCGCATCGCCCGCCCCTCAGGGGGTGCCCGGTTCATTGGCGCGAAGTGCTGGTGTAGGGTTCGTTCATACGCCAACAGATTGGATCTTACCGTGCGCAAAATTCTTGGAGCCCTTCCCGTCGCCGCATTGCTGCTGTCCGCGTGCACCCCTCCGGGCACCACGCCCGGCGGCTCGCAGGAGCCGGTCGCGACGACGCCGTTCACCTACAAGGCCAACACGCCGCTGGTGACCCGCGCCTATGACATCAACGAGTGCGAGCTGGCTGGCCGCGGCCTGCCGCCCAATGCCTCGCAGGAGCAGATCGCTGCCGCGAGCGCATCCTCGGACCCGGCGCAGGTCGAGGCGTTCGTGAAGCAGTGCCTGGGCAACAAGGGCTATACCGTGACCGAGCTGCCGGTCTGCCGTCCGTCGGATTACGAGCGCGGCACGCTGGTGGTCCGTCCGAACGTGCAGCCGGCGCTGGACAGCATCATCTGCCTTGACCCGAGCCAGGGCGGCATGCTGACCACGCAGCCGCCGACCACCGCCTGACGCACTTGCCGCGCATACTGATAATCGGAGCGCTGGCGCTGGCCGCCTGCGCTCCGGCCCCGGCGGTCGATCCGGATACTGCCTACCGGCAGGTGATCTGGAAACCCGCCACCCCGGTCGCCACCCGCGCCGCCGACCTTCAAGCCTGCGAGCTGTTCGCCATCGGCGCCGCACCGGGCCTTTCCCAACAGCAGATCATCGCCGCCGCCGAGGTTGCCAGCCCGGCGCAGCGGCGCGCCGGGCTGGAATCCTGCCTGCGCGCCCGCGGCTACCAGATCGCCGAGTTCCGGATCTGCACGGCCGAAGACCGCGCCGCCGGTCCGCTGCGTCCGATCCTCTCGGTCGACAACCTTCCCCCGGCAGAGCGCGTGCGCTGCTACGCGCCGGAAGTGGACGGGTTCATTCCCCTCTGAAACTTGGCGCATGGCCTGCCGCCGCTTATCTGGGAAAAAACACCGGACAAGGGACAGGACATGAAACAGGCAGCAGTCATTCTCGGCATCATCGGCGGGATCCTCGGATTGATCGTGGGAATCTCGGTCGCGGGCTGGATCGCGTTCACCGGATGGGTCGAAGCCGAAGGCGCCGAGATCGCGATGCGCCCCGAGAATGCCGACATGCTGCGCGCCGCCGGAGTGGTCGCGCCGCTGCTTGCGATCACCGGGGGCGCTATGGCGGTGCTGCGTCCCGTCATGGCTTCGGTGCTTCTGATTGCTTCGGCAGGGGCGATGTACTGGGCCTTCGGCGCGGGCTTCTTCACCCTGTTCCCGATTGCCATGTCCGGCCTTGCAGGATTGCTCGCATTGGGCGGTGCAGGGGCCCGCGAACCGGGCGCAATCGCGAAAGAATGATTTGAAATCAGATAGTTGAAGGTTTCTGCCAAAAAAAATGACGGAAATGCGAATTTTGGTCTTGCGAGTCGGAGTGGGTATCCGTAGATAACCCCTCACCGGCGGCGACGAGGTGCTCGGAAGGGCGCTGAGGCGGGTCGGGAAC
>NZ_JBTLNF010000010.1:0-146943 GCF_054457455.1 Halovulum sp. GXIMD14794
CACCGGATGGGCACCGCCGAGGTGGAAAGCGCCCTGGTCGCCCACCCCAAGGTCGCCGAGGCCGCCGTCGTCGGCTACCCGCACGACATCAAGGGACAGGGCATCTATTGCTACGTCACCTTGATGGAAGGCGTGGAGGAAACCGAGGACCTGCGCGCCGAGCTGGTCAAATGGGTCCGGACCGAGATCGGCCCGATCGCGAAACCCGACATCATCCAGTGGGCGCCGGGCATGCCGAAGACCCGCTCGGGCAAGATCATGCGCCGCATCCTGCGCAAGATCGCCGAGAACGACTTCGGCTCGCTGGGCGATACCTCGACGCTCGCCGATCCGTCGGTGGTCGACGAGCTTATCGCCAACCGGCCGGCCTGAGGGGGAGCGGACGATGACCGTGCAATCCACCAAGGCTGACGGCGTAACGCTGATCCTGCTCGGCCCGCCGGGAGGCGGGAAGGGCACCCAGGCCCGTTTGCTCGCCGAGCGCATGGGACTGGTGCAGCTCTCGACCGGCGATCTGCTGCGCGCCGCGGTGGCGGCGGGCACCGAAACCGGTAAAGCCGCGAAGGCGGTGATGGAGGCCGGCGGCCTCGTCAGCGACGAGATCGTCATCGCCTTGCTGAGAGAGCGGATGGAGCAGCCCGATTGCGCCCGCCGCGTGATCCTCGACGGTTTTCCCCGCACCCGCGTGCAGGCCGAGGCGCTGGACGCGCTGCTGGCGCAGTCGG
Source organism: Halovulum sp. GXIMD14794 (assembly GCF_054457455.1). Lineage (NCBI taxonomy): Bacteria > Pseudomonadati > Pseudomonadota > Alphaproteobacteria > Rhodobacterales > Paracoccaceae > Halovulum > Halovulum sp. GXIMD14794. The sequence goes on from NZ_JBTLNF010000010.1 coordinate 726, forward strand.
GTAAGAAGGTCGACGCAGTGGTCAGCCTCGATGTTCCCGACGCGATGCTGGTCGAGCGGATCTCGGGGCGGTTCACCTGCAAAGGCTGCGGCGAGGGCTATCACGACAGCTTCAAGCCGACTGCGAAAGAGGGCGTCTGCGATGCCTGCGGCGGCACCGAGATGGTGCGCCGCGCAGACGACAACGCCGAGGCGGTGAGCGAGCGACTCAAGGCGTTCCATGCCCAGACCGGGCCGCTGATCGCCTACTACCAGGATCAGGGCGCGCTGAAGCGCGTCAACGCCGTCGGCGATATCGAGGCGATCTACGACCGGGTGGCGGCAACGCTGCGCCCGGCGGTGGCCGCCTGACTTCAGACTGCTGACTGCGGCGGGCCGAGCTGCTCGCCGGCGAAGGAATTCGGCGGGCCGAGTGGGCCGCCGGGCAACGAACTCGATACATCGAGAGGGAGAAAAATGTCCGACGAACAGAACAACGACTATTGGAAGGCCAACTTGCGCCTGATCAAGTGGAGCCTCGCTATATGGGCCCTGGTGTCCTTTGGCTTCGGCATCCTGCTGCGCCCGCTTCTGTCGGGCATCACGGTGGGCGGCACCGACCTGGGCTTCTGGTTCGCCCAGCAGGGGTCGATCCTCGTCTTCCTGGCGCTGATCTTCTTCTACGCCTGGCGGATGAACAAGCTGGACCGCCAGCACGGCGTCGACGAGCAATAAGGAACGGGACACATGGATCAGTTCACGATCAACCTGCTGTTTGTGGGCGCGAGCTTCGCGCTCTACATCGGCATCGCGATCTGGGCCCGCGCCGGGTCCACATCGGAGTTCTACGCCGCCGGACGCGGCGTGCACCCTGTCACCAACGGCATGGCTACCGCGGCAGACTGGATGTCCGCGGCCTCGTTCATCTCCATGGCGGGTCTCATCGCCTTCGTCGGCTATGACAACTCGACCTTCCTGATGGGCTGGACCGGCGGTTACGTGCTGCTTGCGCTGCTGCTCGCGCCGTACCTGCGGAAGTTCGGCAAGTTCACCGTGTCGGAGTTCATCGGCGACCGGTTCTACAGCCCGACAGCGCGTCTCGTGGCCGTGATCTGCCTGATCGTCGCCTCGGTGACCTATGTGATCGGTCAGATGACCGGCGTTGGCGTGGCCTTCGGCCGCTTCCTGGAGGTGTCGAACACAACCGGCCTGCTGATCGGTGCGGCGGTCGTCTTTGCTTACGCGGTGTTCGGCGGCATGAAGGGCGTGACCTACACGCAGGTCGCCCAGTACGTCGTGCTGATCCTGGCCTACACGATCCCGGCGATCTTCATCTCGCTGCAGCTGACCGGCAACCCGATCCCGGGCCTGGGCCTCTTCGGTGACACCACCAGCGGCGAGCCCCTGCTGGCGAAACTCGATCAGATCGTCACCGACCTGGGCTTCAACGAGTACACCGCACACAACGGCGACACGTTCAACATGGTGCTCTTCACCCTGTCGCTGATGATCGGCACCGCCGGTCTGCCGCATGTCATCATGCGCTTCTTTACCGTTCCCAAGGTCTCGGACGCGCGCTGGTCGGCGGGCTGGGCCCTGGTCTTCATCGCGCTGCTGTATCTGACGGCCCCGGCCGTGGGCGCGATGGCGCGGCTGAACATCACCGAGATGTTCTGGCCGAACGGTGCCGACGGTCAGGCCGTCTCGGTCGAGACGATCGAGAACGATCCGGCCTATGACTGGATGGCCACCTGGCAGAAGACCGGTCTTCTCGGCTGGGAAGACAAGAACGGCGACGGCATGATCCAGTACTACAACGACGCCAACCCCGCGATGGAGGAGAAGGCGGCGGCTGCGGGCTGGGCCGGCAACGAGCTGACCAACTTCAACCGCGACATCCTGGTGCTCGCCAACCCCGAAATCGCCAACCTGCCCGGCTGGGTCATCGGTCTGGTGGCTGCGGGTGGCCTGGCGGCGGCGCTGTCGACGGCTGCGGGTCTGCTGCTGGCGATCTCGTCCGCCGTGTCCCACGACCTGATCAAGGGGGCGATCAACCCCGGCATCAGCGAGCGGGGCGAGCTGCTCTCGGCACGTATCGCGATGGCGGTGGCGATTGCGGTGGCGACCTACCTTGGTCTGAACCCGCCGGGCTTTGCGGCCCAGACTGTGGCGCTGGCCTTCGGTCTTGCCGCAGCTTCGATCTTCCCGGCTCTGATGATGGGGATCTTCTCGACCAAGATCAACAATCGCGGTGCCGTGGCGGGGATGCTGGCCGGTCTGCTTACCACCCTGATCTACATCTTCCTGCACAAGGGCTGGTTCTTCATTCCGGACACCAACAGCTTCACAGATGCGGATCCGCTGCTGTTCACCGTCAAGTCGACTTCGTTCGGCGCGATCGGTGCGGTGATCAACTTCGGTGTGGCTTACCTTGTCGCCGGGATGACGAAGGAAACCCCGGAAGAGATCAAGGAACTGGTGCGCAGCGTCCGCATCCCACGTGGTGCCTCGGCTGCCCAGGCTCACTGACCGAGACCGGAGGGGGCTCTGCGGCCCCCTCCACCCCGGCGGGGAATTTCCCCTTCGAGGCCGGATCCCTTTTAGGATGATTACCGTTCGCAACCACTTCTTGGAGCCGCGCCCGTGCCCGAGGACAGCCCCAGCATCGCCGAAGGCCTGATGCGACACGCCCCCTTCGACCAACTTCCCGATGAGGCGCGCACACGCCTGGCCGGGTCGGTTGAAAGCGTGACCTGCGCGGCGGGGGAGGTGCTGTTTGACAAGGGCGGGGAACTCGAGGGTCTTTATGTCATCGAAAGCGGCATCGTGCATTCCGAGGCCGCCGGCGGCGAGGTCGTCTCCCGCCGCGGTCCGGGGGACATCCTGGGTGAGCGCGGCCTTTTGCGGGACGGCAAGGCTCAACTGACGGCACGTGTGATCGAGCCTGCGCGGCTCTGGCTGGTGCCTGCGGCCAGCTTCCGTGAACTGGTTCGGACTGTCCCCGTGTTCAGCGAGTGGTTCGGCCGCCCGAAGGCCGAGGACAGCGGCCCCTACGCAACCGGCCTGACCGCGCTGCGGGTCGAGGACCTGATGGCGACGGAACCGGTGTCCTGCTCTCCCGATGCGTCGATCACCAAGGTTGCCCGGATCATGCGCGACCGCGGTATCAACTCGGTGCTGGTGATGGAGGGCAACCAGATCCGCGGCATTGTCACTGCGCGCGATCTGACCGGCAAGGTGCTGGCCGAAGGCCGTGATGGCACTGTGCTTGTGTCCGAGATCATGACCCCCGGTCCGATCACAATCCCACCCGAGGCGTTGGGTATCGACGCGCTGGTGACGCTGGCCGATCATGGCATCAGCCATCTGCCCGTCGAGCAGGGCGGGCGGATTGTCGGGATGATCGGCAAGACCGACCTCTTCCGCCGCCAGGCCGCCACCGCAAGCTACATGATCGCCGAGATCGTCGAGGCGGAGAGCGCCGAGGACATGGCCGCAGTCGTTGCCCGCACGCCCGCGCTGCTGGCGCAGCTCGTGGCCGCCGGGGTACGTCACGACGCGATAAGCCGGCGGATCACAGACATCACCGATGCCGTCACCCGCCGGTTGCTCACCTTGGCCGAAGCACGGCTGGGTCCGCCCCCGGTGCCGTACCTGTGGCTCGCCTGCGGCAGCCAGGGGCGACGTGAGCAGACCGGCGTCTCGGACCAGGACAACTGTCTGATCCTGGACGATGCCGTGGCGGAGGACGACGACGCCTATTTCGCCGCGCTTGCGCAGTTCGTTTCGGACGGGCTGAACACCTGCGGCTTTGTTTACTGCCCAGGCGACATGATGGCGACCGTGCCGCGATGGCGGCAACCGCGCCGGGTCTGGCGGGAGTACTTCGCCGGCTGGATCGCGCAGCCTGACAACGAGGCGCAGATGCTGGCTTCTGTCATGTTCGACCTCCGCCCGATCTCGGGGGCGATGGGGCGGTTCGACGAGCTACAGGAAGAGACGCTGGCGATGGCACGACGCAATTCGATCTTCGTCGCGCACATGATTTCGAACTCGCTCAAGCACACCCCGCCGCTGAGCCTCTTCCGGGGGTTCGCGCTGATCCGCTCGGGCGAGCATAAGAACACGGTCGATCTGAAACACTCTGGCGTTGTGCCGGTGGTGGACCTGGGCCGCGTCTACGCCCTGCAGGCGGGGATCACGAGCGCTGGGACGCGTGATCGGTTGAAGGCGGCGGGCGAGGCCGGGCTGATTTCGGCCGCCGGTGCGGCGGACCTGCTGGATGCGTTCGACCTGATCGCGCAGACGCGGCTGCAGCACCAGGCGGCGCAGGTGCGCAAGAACAAGACGCCGGATAACTTCATGTCGCCTGCGACGCTTTCCGAACTGGAACGCAATCACCTGCGCGATGCCTTCATGGTAGTGAAGACCATGCAGTCGGCGCTTGGGTCCGGCAAACAGATGCTGGGGTAGGATCATGTTCCTTGAACTCGTCGCAACCTTCGCCGCCGCTCTCGTCGCCGCTGGCCTCGCACTGATCCTCCGGCGGATCACGGGCGGACGCCTGCCACGCTGGCTGGTGCCGATCTTCGCGGGCCTGGCGATGATCGGCTACACGATCTGGTCGGAATACACCTGGGCCGGGCGAACCGCTGGCGGGTTGCCCGAGGGCGTCACCGTGGTCGACAGGGTGGCCGAGACCTTCGTCTACAAGCCCTGGACCTACCTCGCGCCGCAGACCACGCGGTTGATCGCACTGGACCATGCGGGGATGCAGACGAACCCGGCCACGCCCGATGTCCGGTTGGCCGATGTCTACCTTTTCGAACGCTGGCAACCGACCGCGCGCCGGCCGCAGCTGATCGACTGCGCGGCCGCAGCCCGCGCCGACGTGACCGAAGCCGCCATCGACGCGCCGGAGAGCGCGGAATGGCTTGCCGTGGGGGCGGAAGATCCGCTTGTGCAATCCGCCTGTGGCGGGTGAACGATATAAGGGGGGAGCAATGCAGCAGAAGAACATCCTGCTGGTCGAGGACGAGGACAACATCGCCTTCGCGTTGGAGTTCCTGATCGGCCGCATGGGCCACAAGCTTCACCGTGTCGACGACGGCGAGGCCGCGCTGGAAGCGCTCGAGACCGAGCCGGTGGACATGGTGGTGCTCGACGTGATGCTGCCCAAGCGGTCCGGTTACGAGATCTGCCAGTACATCCGCAGCAAGGACGCGCTGAAGGACGTGAAGGTCCTCATGATGACTGCAGGCGGCGGTGCTATGGAGCGGCGCAAGGGCCTGGCGCTGGGCGCGAACGCCTTCCTGACCAAGCCTTTCGCGAACACGGAACTGACCGAGAAGATCACCGAGCTTCTGGGCCAGGATACCCATGCATGAGCGCTGGGGACTGCGCCGCCGCTTCGCCCTGTTCTTCGCGGCGCTCGCGCTGGGTGGATGCGTTGCGCTTGCGGTCGGTCTCTGGCTCGGCGCGCGGCGCGGCGGTGGCTCGGTGGACAGCTATGTCATCGCCGGGGTGGTTGGTGGACTGGGGCTGATCGGCCTTTCGGCCTGGATCGGGCTGCTCTTCGACGAGAACGTCGCCAAGCCGATCCTCGCGCTGGCGAAGGATCTCGAGACCCGCGCGACCGTGGACGTACGCGGCACCCGCATCGATGAGCAGCCCGCGCGCTACCTGGGTGCGCTCGCCCCGGCGGCGAACGCGATCAACGAGGCGCTGACCAAGGCGCGCGAGGCGCAGGAACGCGCCGTGGCCGAGCAGACCCGCCGTCTCCAGCGCGAGAAGGTCATGTTCGAGGCGCTGGTCCGCGACCTCGCCGAGGGTGTCGTCGTGGTCACCCCCGACAACCGGGTGATGCTCTACAACCGCGCGGCGCAGGAGTTGCTGGGCGGTTTGGGGCTCGACAGGCCGCTCGACAGTGTGTTGCGTGGCGGGCCAGTGAGGCAGGCGCTTGAGCGGCTCTCTGCCCGGCGCGCGCGTGGTGAACACGGGGCCGAGCCGTTCCTCGCCACCAGCCGCGACGGTGGGAGGATGCTGCTCGGGCAGGTAAGTCATATCGACATGGCCCCGGCGGATCATGTGCTGATCCTGCGCGACACGACTGAGGAACTGGCCGTACGCTCCGAGCGGGACCACCTGTTCCACGCTTTGCTGGAAGGGGTGCGCCGGCCGGTCTCGGCGATCGGCGCGATACTCGATGCGCTCGAAGTCAGCCCGGAGATCGACGCCCCGACCCGGGAGCGTTTCACCGAGGCACAGCAGCAGGAGATGGCCAGGCTCTATGGCGTGTTGCGCGAACTCGAAGAACGCTATGCCGCGCTGGCCCGCCGTCGCTGGCCGATGTCCATGGTCGCCGCCAGCGATCTGATGCACGGGCTCGCCGGGCGCGGGATCGACTGCGGAACCGAGAAGCCGCGGGACCTATTCGTCCGCTGCGACGCGTTCGCGGTGATCGAGATGCTCTCGAACGTCGTCGAGGGCATGCGCGAAGGCGGCACCCGCGAAGGGTTCGCCGCCCGAGTCGAGGCCCGCGGCGACGAAACCCGGCTGGAGGTCCGCTGGGCGGGCGCGGCGCTGCCGGATGGCGAGTTGCAGGATTGCCTGGAGCGCCCGCTTTCGCCCGGATACGGCGCCTACACCGGGCGTGATACCCTGGCGGCCCACGGCACCGAACTCTGGTCCGAGCCTGCAGACGACGGGCACCGGCTTGTGCTTCCGCTGGAGACCGCGACGCCCGGCGCAAGCGAGGCCTCGGACGTGCGGCCCGAATTCTATGATTTCGACCTGCCTCCGGCAGCAGCGGCAGGCGATCTGGCGGAGCGTCGTCTGGCGGAATTGCCGTTCGTTGTCTTCGACACCGAGACCACCGGCCTGTCTCCCAGTAGCGGCGACCGGATCGTGCAGATCGCCGGGGTGCGGATCGTGAACAGCCGTCTGCTTCGCGGCGAACGGTTCGAGACGCTGGTGAACCCGGAGCGATCCATACCCGCCGCCTCGACCGAGGTGCACCGGATCACCGAGGCGATGGTCGCGCACGCGCCCGGCATGGCGGAGGCGGGGCGCGACTTTCACGACTTCAGCTCGGGCGCGGTCCTGGTCGCCCACAACGCGCCTTTCGACATGGCTTTCCTGACCGCCGAGGAGGCGCGCAGCGGTATCCATTTCGAGAACCCGGTACTGTGTACGGTGCTGCTTTCCTCGGCGCTTTTCGGCGAAGGGGCCGAGCACAGCCTCGACGCGCTCGCCGCCCGGTTCGGAATCGAGATCCCGGAGGCCGACCGGCACACGGCAATGGGGGACGCGCTGGCCACGGGCGAGGTGTTCTGCCATCTGCTCGACCTTCTGCGCGAAGCGGGGATCGAGACGCTGCAACAGGCGATTGATGCGAGCGCCAGGCAGACCAGCATCCGCAAGCGGCAGGCCTATTGATATCCGAACCCTGTGGCGCACCGGGCGGAGTTGCACTAACAAGTCTTTGGACGGGTAATATCGTGCACGCGTGCGCGGTGCGCCCGGCAACAAAAAGACAGTGCAACAAGAAGACAGTATCGACAGGGGACAGACATGAACTTGAAAACGCTCGCTCTCGCGTTGTCGACGGTGGCGTTCGCCGGCTCGGCACTGGCGGATGTGAAGGTCGGGATGATCACCACGCTCTCGGGCGGTGGCGCCGGTCTCGGCATCGACGTACGCGACGGCTTCCTGCTGGCAGTGAAGCAGTCGGGCCGCGATGACATCGAAGTGGTGATCGAGGACGATCAACGGAAGCCGGACGTGGCCGTGCAGCTGGCCGACAAGATGATCCAGTCCGAGAAGGTCGACGTGCTGACCGGGATCATCTGGTCGAACCTGGCGATGGCTGTGGTGCCCGCCGCGACCGCGCAGGGCAAGTTCTATCTGTCGCCGAACGCCGGTCCCTCGGCGCTGGCCGGGAAGGGCTGCCACCCGAACTATTTCAACGTCGCCTGGCAGAACGACAACCTGCACGAGGCCGCGGGCGCTTATGCCAACGGTGCGGGTTATGCCAACAGCTTCATCCTGGCGCCGAACTACCCGGCCGGGAAGGACGCGCTGACCGGGTACAAGCGCTTCTTCGAGGGCGAGGTCGCATCCGAGATCTACACCGACCTCGGGCAGACCGACTATGCGGCCGAGATCGCGCAGATCCGCGCGTCGGGCGCCGACAGCGTCTATTTCTTCCTGCCGGGCGGCATGGGGATCTCGTTCCTCAAGCAGTATGCGGACAGCGGCGTGGACATCCCCGTTGTCGGACCGGCCTTCTCGTTCGACCAGGGCATCCTGCAGGCGGTCGGGCCGGCAGCGCTGGGCGTGATCAATACGAGCCAGTGGAGCAAGGACCTCGACAACCCGGCCAACGTGGCCTTCGTCGAGAGCTTCGAGGCCGAGTATGGCCGTCTGCCCTCGCTCTACGCCAGCCAGGGGTTCGATACGGCGAACCTGCTGATCTCGGCGCTGGACAAGGCCGACGTGGCGGATGCCGACGCGTTCCGCGCCGCGCTTGAGGCGGCCGATTTCGAGAGCACCCGGGGGGAATTCTCGTTCGGCCCGAACCATCACCCGGTGCAGACGATCTATGCCCGCGAGGTGATCGAGGAGAACGGCGTTTTCACCAACCGCATCATCGGCACCGCGCTGGAGAACCACTCCGACGCCTACGCCGCCGAATGCGAAATGTAAGCCCTTCGGCGCGGGCCTTTGCCGGCCCGCGCCCCGTTTCCTGAATTCATGACCTCAACACTTCTGGCCGAGCAGATCCTGAACGGGGTGCAGTTCGGCGTCATGCTGTTCCTGATGGCCGCCGGTCTGACCCTGATTTTCGGCGTCATGGGGCTGATCAACCTGGCGCATGGCTCGCTTTACATGATCGGTGCCTTTGCGGCCGCCGGCGTCGCTGCGGCGACGGGCTCGTTCCTGCTGGCGCTGGCCGCCGCGATGACCGCCGCCGCCGTTGCCGGGGCGCTGGTCGAGCTGACGGTGATCCGAAGGCTCTATGACCGCGACCACCTGGACCAGGTGCTGGCGACCTTCGCGCTGATCCTGATCTTCTCCGAGGGCACGCGGCTGGTGTTCGGTTCGTTCCCGCTGTTCCTGGAAATCCCGCCCGCGCTTTCCGGCCCGGTCAGCCTGCCCGGCGGGATCGAGTATCCGCGCTACCGGCTGGCGCTGATCGGCGTCGGTCTGCTGGTGGCGGCGGGCCTTGGCCTGTTCATCGCGCGCACCCGGGTCGGCATCCGCATCCGCGCGGGCGAGAACGACCGCGAGATGGTCGCGGCGCTGGGCGTCGACATCGGGCGGCTCTACACGCTTGTCTTCGCTTTGGGCGCGGCGCTGGCGGGTTTGGCGGGCGCGCTGGTCGGCGCGATACAGTCCGTGCAGGTCGGCATGGGCGAGCCGATCCTGATCCTCGCCTTCGTGGTCATCGTCATCGGCGGCATCGGCTCGATCCGGGGCGCGCTCATCGGCAGCCTTCTAGTGGGACTGACCGACACGCTGGGCGGCATTTTCCTGCCCGAGCTGTTCAAGCTGGTGATGGAACCGGCGCAGGCCACGGCGGTCGGCTCGGCACTGGCGTCGATGGCGATCTACATCCTGATGGCTGGGGTGCTGGTCTGGCGCCCCACGGGCCTCTTCGGGGCGCGCGCATGACCCGCGAGCATCTGACAAACGCCGCCCTTCTGGCGCTGCTGGTCGCCGTGCCGCTTTGGGCGCAGGTCGCGGACGAGCCATTCACGATCACCCTTGCCACCCGCGCCGCGATCCTGGCGCTGGCGGCGGTGGGGCTGAACATCGCGTTGGGCCTCGGCGGGCTGGTGAGCCTGGGCCATGCGGTCTATTTCGGCATCGGCGGTTATGCGATGGGGATCCTCGCCCATCATGCGCAAAGCTACACTCCGCTGATGGAGACGCCGTTCCTGATCGAGGGGACAAAGTCGATGCCGGTGATCTGGCTGGTGGCGATGGCCGCTTCGGCGCTGGCTGCGCTTGGGATCGGGCTGCTGTCGCTGCGGACCTCGGGCGTCTACTTCATCATGATCACGCTGGCCTTCGGGCAGATGTTCTATTTCTTCGCGATCAGCTGGCCCGCCTATGGCGGCGAGGACGGGCTGTCGATCTATGTCCGCAACGAATTTCCGGGGCTGAACACGCTCGACCCGATCCAGTTCTTCGGCATCTGCCTGGTGCTGTTGTGCGCGGCGCTGTGGCTGAACGCCCGGCTGGCGCGCTCGGCCTTCGGGCTGGCGCTGAACGCCGCGCGGCAGGTGCCGCACCGGGTCGAGACCGTGGGGCTCGATCCGTTTCGGCTGAAGCTGACGGCTCTAGTGATCTCTGGCGCGATCACCGGGCTGGCGGGTGCGCTGTTCGCGGATCTCAACCGGTTCGTCAGTCCGACGATGTTCAGCTGGCAGATGTCCGGCGAGATCATGGTGTTCCTGATCCTAGGCGGCGTCGCGCGCCTGTTCGGCCCGGTCGCGGGCGCGGCGCTGTTCGTTGTGCTGGAGCACGCGCTGGGCGGGCTCAGCGACTACTGGCTGATGTTCCTCGGCGCGCTGCTGCTGGCGGTGGTTCTGTTCGGGCGCGGCGGGGTGATCGGCATTGCCGCCGGGCGGGGGCGGGCGCATGGCTGAGCCGGTTCTCGAAACCCGCGCGCTGTCCAAGACGTTCGGCGCGGTTGCGGCCAGCCGCGACGTCTCGCTGACGCTGCTGCCCGGAGAGATCCATGCCGTCATCGGGCCTAACGGCGCGGGCAAGTCCACGTTGATCGGGCAGATCTGCGGCACGCTGAAGCCGGACGCTGGCACGGTGCATTTCCTGGGCCGCGACGTGACCGGGGACACCACCCGGCAGCGGGCGCGGGCGGGGCTTGGGCGGACGTTCCAGATCTCGGCGCTGGCGATGGAGGATACGGTCCTGCAGAACGCCCTGCTGGGCGCAGTCGGAGCGGCTGGCGCGGCGAGCAGTCTGTTCCGCCCGGTGCTGAAGAACCGGACCTTGCGCGAGCGTGCCGAACAGGCGCTGGCGCGGGTCGGCCTTTCGGATCTCGCGGCTGCCCGCACTGGCGAGATCAGCCACGGGCAGCGACGGTTGTTGGAGGTTGCCGTGGCGCTGACGCTGGCACCCAAGGCTTTCGTCATGGACGAACCGATGGCAGGGCTCGGCACTGAAGGCACTCGGCAGCTGACAAATTTTCTGGATGCGCTGCGGCACGAAGCACCGATACTGCTGGTCGAGCATGACATGGATGCGGTGTTCTCGTTGGCCGACCGGATCACGGTGCTGGACTACGGGCAGGTGATCGCTACCGGCACCGTTGCCGAGATCCGCGCCCATCCGGAGGTGCGCCGCGCCTATTTGGGAGAGGACGCATGAGCCTGCTGTCGCTTTCGGGCGTGACCGCCGGTTATGGCGGCAGCCAGGCGCTGCACGGCATAGATCTGGACGTGGCCGAGGGCGAGGTTGTCGCGCTGATGGGCCGCAACGGTATGGGCAAGACGACAACGGTGAAAGCGATCTGCCGAATGCTTCCCGCCAAGGGGGGGCTCAGCTTCGCCGGTCAGGACCTGTCCGCGCTGCCAAGCCACCGGGCCGCGAAACTTGGCATCGGGTTGGTGCCCGAGGGTCGCCGCTGCTTTCGCGACCTGACGGTGGCCGAGAATCTGGTGGTCGCTGCGCGCCCGGGAGATTGGTCGATGCCGCGCGTCTTCAGTTTGTTCCCGCGCCTGCAAGAACGCCAGGGGCAACGGGCCGCCTCGCTCTCGGGGGGAGAGCAGCAGATGCTTGCGATTGGGCGCGCGCTGATGACGAACCCGCGCCTGCTGATCCTAGACGAGGCGACCGAGGGGCTGGCCCCGATCGTCCGGCAGGAAATCTGGGCCGCCATCGCCGCGCTGAAGGCCGAAACCGGGCTGTCGATCCTGGTGATCGACAAGGCCCTGCGCGAGATGCGCGGCGTCTGTGACCGGGTGGTGATCCTCGAGCGCGGGCGGACCGTCTGGACCGGCGCAATGGCTGCCCTGAGCGCGGAGATCGGCGAGCGTCACCTTGGAGTTTGAGCCGCGCGCCTGCGGCTGTCGGCTTGCACGGGGCGGGCAAACGGATAGGGTGCGGCAGCAACGAACCGCGAGGAGATGCCGATGCCCACGATCCTGGTCCTGAACGGGCCCAACCTGAACATGCTGGGCACGCGCCAGCCGGAAGTCTACGGTTCCGAGACCCTGTCCGACGTCGAGCGCATCTGTGCTGAGGCCGCCGGTGGGTCTGGGCTTGAAGTGGACTGCCGCCAGTCGAACCACGAGGGCGAGTTGGTGACCTGGATTCAGGAGGCGCGGCAGTCGGCTGCCGGGATCGTCATCAACCCGGGGGCCTACAGCCATACCTCGGTAGCGATTCTGGATGCGCTCAACATGTTCGACGGGCCGGTGATCGAAGTGCACATCTCGAACATCCACAAGCGCGAGGCGTTCCGCCACCATTCGTTCGTCTCGGGGCGTGCGGATGCGGTGATCGCGGGGGCGGGGACGCAGGGCTACCTGTTCGGGATCGAGCGGGTTGCGGCGCTGCTGGCCAAGGGCTGAGACCGTGCCGAGTCGGGCGCACCTTGCAAGATAGGGACGGTTGGACGCGCCAACCGGGTCAGAGAAACGGATTGCGGGGCGGACGCTGGATTGTTGCCAGGACCTCGATCTCGACCAGGAATTCCGGGCGTGCGAAACCGGACACGATCATCAGGGTGGAGGCCGGCGGCGGCGTGACCGCGCCAAGGTAGCGGTCGCGGGCCTCCATGTAGGGCGCGAGGTACTCGCGCGCGGTTACATAGGCGTTGACGCGCAGGATCGCGCTGCGGTCCGTTCCGGCCTCGGCCAGGATGGCGTCGATGTTGGCGAAGCAGAGATCCGCCTGTGCTCCCGCACCCTCGGGAACGCTTTCGTCGAGCGCGATGCCGAGCTGGCCCGAAAGCGCGATCAGGCCATGCCCGGCAGGGGCTTCTGCCGCGTGCGAGTAACGGGCGAAGGGCGGGCGGATGCCGCCGGGCGTATGTGCTTTCACAAGGAATCTCCGTTCGGTAGGCGCGGTCACGCTGCATCGGAAATTTGCCGCGCTCAAGGGTCGGCGGCGCTTCGAAAGCGGCACGTGGCGGCAATCTGCCCCGGATCGGGCAATGACCTTGATCGAACGGTCAAATTCTGTGCAACAGGCCTTTCCTAGCGCGACGATATGCGAAACGCTTGTGTTCACCGCCCGCATTGGGAACGGTTCGCACACGCGTGACCGCAGCGGAACAACACGGAGGGATCCCCCATGAAACGCATTCTCGTCTCGGCGCTGGCGTTGGCCGCCGCGCTTCCGGCCGCAGCCCAGGACCTGACCGAGGTCAGCTTCGGCACCAACTGGGTCGCCCAGGCCGAGCATGGCGGCTACTATCAGGCCGTCGCAGATGGCACATACGAGGCCTGCGGGCTGAAGGTCACCATCGTCCCCGGCGGGCCGCAGGTGAACAACCGCGCCCTGATGCTGGCCGGGAAGATCGACTTCCACATGGGCGGCAACCTTCTGCAGGCCTTTGCCGCCGTGAAGGAGGGGATTCCGCTGAAAGTGGTCGCCGCCCACTTCCAGAAGGAGCCGCAGGTCATCCTGACCCACCCTGGCGCCGTAGGCAGCTGGGAGGAGCTGGCCACGCTGGACACGCTGTTCATCGGCGATAACGGCTTCCAGAGTTTCTATCAGTGGATGATGGCGGCCTACGACTTCCCGGCCGAGATCCGTCGTCCCTACACCTTCAACCCTGCGCCCTTCATCGCCGACGAGCGCTCTGGCCAGCAGGGTTACGTCACCTCTGAGCCGTTTGCGGTCGAACGCGAGGCCGGGTTCAAGCCCGACGTTTACCTGATGGCGGACCACGGTTTCACAACCTACGCCACCACGGTCGAGACTATGCAGACCACCATCGATGAGACACCCGAGGCGGTGAAATGCTTCGTCGAAGGGTCGGCCATTGGATGGGCGAACTTCCTCTACGGCGACAACAGCGCGGCGCTCGAGGCGATCAAGGCCGACAATGCCGAGATGTCAGACGAGCAGCTGGCCTACTCGGTAGAGGCGCTGAAGGAGCATGGCATCGTCGATTCAGGCGACAGCCTCGAGCTCGGCATCGGTGCGATGACCGACGCGACCTTCAAGGACTTCTATGACAAGATGGTCGCCGCCGGTGTGGTCGAGGAAGGTATCGACATCGCGCAGGCCTACACGCTCGACTTCGCCAACTCGGGCGTGGCACTGGACGTGAAGAAAGAACTGGTCGGAGAGTGAGCTTGACCCCGACACCGATTGCGGAGGCCGGATCCCGGCCTTCGCTTCTGCAGATGCAGGGCGTGACCAAGGTTTTCGGCAAGGACGTGGTTGCCTTGCGCGGCATGGACCTCGACGTGCGCTTGGGCGATTTCATCAGCCTGCTCGGCCCTTCGGGCTGCGGCAAGTCGACGGCGCTGCGACTGATCTCGGGGCTGATGCACCCGACCGCCGGGCGGATCAACTGGACCGGCGCGCATGGCGCCGACGATCTGGGCGTTGTCTTCCAGGAGCCGACCCTGATGCCCTGGGCCACGGTCGAGGACAATGTCTACCTGCCGATGCGCCTGAAGGGGAAACGAAAGGCCGAGGTGCAGACCGCCATCGACGAGGCGCTTGAGCTGGTGGGTCTCGACGGCTTCTCGAAGTCCTATCCGCGCGAGCTGTCGGGCGGGATGAAGATGCGTGTCTCGATCGCGCGGGCGATGGTGACCCGCCCCCGGCTGATCCTGATGGACGAACCCTTCGCCGCACTGGATGAGATCACCCGCTTCAAGCTGAACAACGACCTTCTGGCGATGCGGCAGGCGATCGGCTGCACTGTAATATTCGTGACGCACTCGGTTTTTGAGAGCGTCTTCCTGTCCGACCGTATCGTCATCATGGCGGCGCGCCCGGGCCGGGTAATCCGCGAACTTCAGGTGGACGCGCCCTATCCACGCACCGAGGAATTCCGCACGTCTGCCGAATACGCCGCACATTGCCGCTCGGCCTCGGACGCGCTGCACGAGGCGATGGGAGACGCCGCATGAGCACGATCACCGATCCCGCCGTGAGTGCCGCCACCGACCTGCGCGATGACGAGGAACTGCGCCGCGCGCGGGGGCGCCGCGTCAACAAGATCGCGCGCTGGGTGCTGCCCATCGGCCTGCTGACGCTGACGCTCTTCTGGTGGCACTGGGTGGTCACCGTGAATGAGATTCCGCACTACGTGCTGCCCGGCCCGATGCTGGTCGCGCAGACGCTGGTCGAGGATTTCGCGACGCTTGCGGGCAGTTGGTGGATCACCATCCAGGTGACCTTCATGGCGCTGTTCCTGGCGGTGACCGTGGGCGTGGGGCTGGCGATCCTCTTCAACCAGTCGCGGTTGGTCGAGATGTCGTTCTTTCCATACGCCGTCGTCCTGCAAGTCACGCCGATCATCGCCATTGCGCCTTTGATCTTCATCTATGTCGCAGACATCAACCTGGGACTTTTCACCATCGACGCGCAGCTTGTCGGCCTGCTGATCTGCGCCTGGATCGTGGCCTTCTTCCCGATCCTGTCGAACACGACGCTGGGACTGAACTCGGCCGACCACAACCTGCGCGACCTGTTCTCGATCTACGGTGCGACGCGCTGGCAGAAGCTGCGCTACCTGCAACTGCCCTCGGCGCTGCCGTACTTCCTCGGTGGTCTGCGTATTGCGGGGGGCCTCAGCCTGATTGGCGCGGTGGTGGCGGAGTTCGTCGCCGGCACCGGTGGCGTCGGGTCGGGGCTGGCGTTCCGCATTCTCGAATCGTCCTACCGGCTGCAGATCCCGCGCATGTTTGCGGCGCTGTTCCTGATCGTGCTGACCGGGGTGGCGATCTATCTTGTGATTACCTGGCTGACCCACGTGCTGCTGCACAAATGGCACGAGAGCGCGATCAAGCGGGAGAATTGATTTGGATTTCATCGCATTGCCTGAAACCGGCCGATACCGGCTGGAGAATCTTGTCACGCCCGCCTGCCTGATGGGCCAGCCGGGCGCGGGCTTTGTCCCCGCGCCGGTGACGGTCGAGGACGGGCGGATCGTCGATGGCCTCGCCGACACGGTGCTGGACATGGGCGGGCGCATCCGCCTGCCGCTGGGCGTGGACATGCACACCCACCTGGACAAGGGCCATATCTGGCCGCGTGCCGCCAATCCGGATGGCAGTTTCGACGGCGCGCTTTCGACCGTCGGCGCGGACCGGGTGGCGAACTGGTCCGCAGAGGACGTGCGCACCCGGATGGAGTTCAGCCTGCGTTGCGCGTGGGCGCACGGGACGCGGGCGGTCCGCACACATCTGGACAGTCTTGCGCCGCAGGATGCGGTCTCGTGGCCGGTGTTCGATGAGGTACGCGCCGACTGGGCCGGGCGGATCGACCTGCAGGCCGCCTGCCTCGTGCCCATCGACATGGTCGAGGATGGCGGCGACTTCCGCGTGCTGGCCGACCGCGTACAGAAATATGGCGGTGTCCTGGGCTGCGTTGCGTTCCCGGCGCCGGATCTGGACGACCGGCTGGATACGTTCTTCCGCATGGCGATGGCGCGGGGGCTGAAGGCCGATTTCCACGTCGACGAGACACTGGACCCGGAAAGTACCGCGCTCGACGCCATAGCGCGGTCTGTGCTGCGCACCGGTTTCGGGTCTGGCGTGGTCGTCGGGCACTGCTGCTCGCTGTCCACGCAGGACGAGGGTGTGGCCGAGCGCACACTGGATCGTGTGGCCGCGGCCGGGATCGCCGTCGTCAGCCTGCCGATGTGCAACCTCTATCTGCAAGACCGGCAGCGGGGCCGTACGCCGCGCTACCGGGGCATCACGCTGGTGCACGAGATGCGGGCGCGCGGCATCCCCGTGGCTTTCGCCAGCGACAACACCCGCGATCCGTTCTACGCCTATGGCGACATGGACACGGTCGAGGTCCTGCGCGAGGCGACGCGGATCGGGCATCTCGACCATTCGCGCGGCGACTGGGCCGCGACGGTCAATGCCGCACCTGCCGAGATCTGCGGGTTCGACCCGGTCAGCATGACCACCGGCCCCGCCGACTTCATGCTGCTCAACGCCCGGTCGTGGACCGAACTGTTCGCGCGCCCCCAATCCGACAGGGTGGTGGTGCGCCAGGGCCGTGCCATCGACCGAACGTTGCCCGCATATTCCGAACTCGACGCATTGATGGAGACGACATGTCAGCCGACATCGCAGGCGCAATAGCCGCCCTTTCGCATCTGGATATCGACCAGAAGCCTGCCTCGGTGAAGGCGAAAAGCCGGGACTTCTTCTGGTATTCCCCGGTGCTCAAGGCCCGGATGGATCATCTGGAGGCGGATTTCGTCGTCTCGCCCCGGTCCGAGGCCGAGGTGATCGAGGTGCTGAAGGTCTGCTACGCCCATGACGTGCCGGTGACGACGCGCGGCGCGGGCACCGGAAACTATGGCCAGGCGATGCCGCTTGCGGGTGGCTGTGTCATGCACATGCGCCACATGGCCGAGGTGAAAGAGGTTCATCCGGGCCGCGTCATCGTCGAGCCGGGCTGCCTGCTTAAGGACCTCGACGCGCACTGCAAGGCGCATTCGGGGCAGGAAATCCGAATGTTCTCGTCCACCTGGGCGACTGCGACCATTGGCGGCTTCATCGCCGGCGGCTCGGGCGGTGTCGGGTCGTGCCGCTGGGGCGCGCTGCGCGACCTCGGCAACATCATCCGCCTGCGCGTCGTGACGATGGAGGAGGAACCGCGCGTGCTGGAATTCCGGGGCGAGGAGCTTCACCGCGTCAGCCACGCCTATGGCACCAACGGCATCATCACCGAGATCGAGATGCCGCTGGCCCCGGCCTATGAGTGGGTCGAGATGTTCGTGGCCTTCAAGGATTTCATGGATGCCGTCGAATATGCCCGCGATCTGACCGACGAAAGCGGCATCCTGATCAAGCTGGCGACACCCATCCAGGCCCCCATCGCGCATGACTATTTCCAACGCGTGAAGCCATATGTCGAGCCGGACGACAACCTTGTCGCGCTGATGGTCGCGCCGCAATCGATGGACGGGTTCATGACCTTCCACGCGCGGCGGGACGCGAGGATCATCTATCGTTCGGACGACAACGACTGGGCGAAGAACCCCGGCCCGGTCTTCGAATACGGTTGGAACCACACAACGCTGCGGGCGCTGAAAGTGGACCCCTCGATCACCTATCTGCAGGTGCGCTTCGCGGGCGACGACATGCTGGACAAGATCCGCAAGGTCTCGGAAACCTTTGGCGACGAGATCATCCAGCATCTCGAAGCGATGAAGGAAGGCGGGCGGACCATGTTCGCGAGCCTGCCGATCATCAGGTTCACGACCGAGGAGCGGCTGGACGAGATCGTGCGCATCCACGAGGAACTGGGCTGCATGGTCTTCAACCCGCACCGCTACACGCTGGAGGAAGGCGGGCGGCAAACGGTCGACGACCGGCAACTGGCCTTCAAGCGCGAGGCGGACCCCAAGGGCCTGCTGAACCCCGGCAAGATGATCGCCTGGGATGACCCGAACTGGGCCTATGACAAAATGTACGCCTATCCCGGCATGACGGCCGCGGAATGACCCGCGCGCTGGTATTGTTCTCTCACCCGGTGCCCGAAAGCTTCTCGGCCTCGCTGCACCGGGCGACGGTCGATGTGCTGAAGGGCCGTGGGTGGGAGGTCGACGATTGCGATCTCTACGCCGAGGGCTTCAACCCGGTCCTGTCCTGCGAGGAACGGCGGATCTATCACGATGAGCCCGCAAACATCGAGCCCGTGGCCGAGCATGTCGAGCGTTTGCAGGCCGCCGAGGCGTTGGTGATGGTCTTCCCGGTCTGGAACTTCGGCTATCCGGCGATGCTGAAAGGCTACCTCGACCGGGTGTTTCTGCCCGGCGTTTCCTTCGGGATGCGCGATGGCAAGGTCGGCGGCTGCCTGCACAACATCCGCAAGGTGGCGGCGGTCACGCATTACGGCACGACGCGGCTGCGGGCGACGGTCCTGGGCGATCCGCCCCGGCGCAGCGTCACGCGGCATATCCGCGCCGTCGTTCACCCGCGCGCCAAGATGCGATACCTTGCCCTATATGACATGAATCGGGCCGACGCCGCACGGCGAGAGCATTTCATGGCCCGCGTCACCCGACAGATGGAGTCCTTCTGAGCCATGCGCGCCCTGGTCGTCTATTGCCACCCAAGCCCCGAAAGCTTCACCGCCGCCGTGCGCGACCTCGTCGTCGGGCGGCTGACCGGGGCCGGAGCCGAGGTGCAGGTGCTCGACCTCTATGCCGAAGGGTTCGAGCCGGTTCTGTCCCGGCAGGAGTGGGAGGATTACCTCGATGGCCCCGAGACCGGCAGTCAGCTGGCCGGGCACATCGCCGCCCTGCGCTGGGCCGACACGCTGGTTTTCGTCTATCCGACCTGGTGGTACGGGCTGCCGGCGGTGCTGAAGGGCTGGTTGGACCGGGTGTTTCTACCCGACGTCGCCTTTCGCCTGCCGGAGAAGGGCGACATCATCCCGACGCTGACGCATATCGACCGGCTGGCGGTGTTCACCACCTGCGGTGCAAGCTGGTGGCTGACCCGTTTCATCGGCGCGCCGGGGCGACGCACCATCCTGCGCGGAGTCAAGTTGCTGTGCGGACGCTGTAAGACCGCCTTCGCCGCGCATTACAACATGGACAATTCGACGCCCGAGACCCGCGCCGCGCATCTCAAGCGCGTCGACCGGGTGCTGGATGGACTGATCGGGCAGGGCCGGGCCTCGACCCCCGGCGAGCCGCGCGCCGCGGGCGCTGGCGGCTGAAAAGGAGTAGACATGCGCCGTTACTGGGCGGAATACCGCACAACCGAATACGCCGATATTGATCCGGCGAAGACTATCGCGATCCTGCCGACCGCCGCAATCGAGCAGCACGGGCCGCATCTGCCGGTGGGCGTCGACACGATGATCGCGCAGGGCATGCTGGACCGACTGATTGCCGATGCGCCCGACGACCTCGATTTCCGCATCCTGCCGATCCAGGCGGTCGGCAAGTCGAATGAGCATCTGCACGCCCCGGGCACGCTGACGCTGGCCGCGGATGTTGCGATGAAGGCCTGGATCGACATCGGCCTTTCGGTCGCCCGCGCCGGGGTGCGCAAGCTGGTGATCGTGAACTCTCACGGCGGCAACACCGACATGAACGCGATCATTGCCCGCGAGTTGCGAGTCCACGCCGACATGCTGGTCGCCCGCTGCCACTGGGGCGCGTTCGGCCATCCCGAGGGAATGTACCCGCCCGAGGAACTCGCCTACGGCATACACGGTGGCGACATGGAAACCAGCCTGATGCTGCATTTCCGCCCCGAGCTGGTCGACATGGACAAGGCGCGCGACTTCCGGTCCTCGGCGCAGGATATGGACGACTTCCGCCACCTGCGGCCGACCGGCGGCACCGCATACGGTTGGGTCGCGACCGATCTGAACGCCGCCGGGACCGTGGGCAACGCCTCGGTCGCGACGCCTGAAAAGGGCGCGGCGACCTGTGCGCATCACGTTGCCGGGTTCATCGAGTTGCTGCGCGATGTCGAGCGTTTCGACCTAGGAAAGCTGGGCAACGCGCCCTGACACGCGACAGGCGCGCCGCAGCGCCTATATTCTGGGCATGACGCCCGATGATCTGCTGCACCCGCGCCCCGAGGGGCTCTATTGCCCGTCCGGCGATTTCTACATCGACCCTGTGCGCCCGGTCCCGCGCGCGCTGATCACGCACGGCCATGCGGATCATGCGCGGTCGGGGCACGGCTCGGTGATGGCGACGCGCCGGACGCTAGACATCATGGCGCTGCGCTACGGGGCGGAGTTCGCCGGTACCACGCAGGAGGGGACCCGCGATCCGGTGGACGTGAACGGCGTCACCGTTTCCTTTCACCCGGCGGGGCACGTGCTGGGCTCGGCGCAGATCCGGGTGGAGCGCAAGGGGCTCTCGATCGTCGCGGCAGGGGACTACAAGCGCGGGGTGGATCCGGCATCCGAGCCGTTCGAGCCGGTGCGGTGCACCGTCTTCATCACCGAGGCGACGTTCGGTCTGCCGGTCTTCCGCCACCCGGACCCGATGCAGGAAATGGCCAGGCTGCTCAAATCGCTCGAACAGTTTCCCGAGCGCGCGCACATGGTCGGCGTCTATGCGCTGGGCAAGGCGCAGCGGGTGATCAGGCTGATCCGGGCGGCAGGCTACGAGGACACGCTTTTCATCCACGGCGCGCTCAAGAAACTCTGCGACTACTACCAGTCCGAGGGCGTGGACCTCGGCCCGCTGGAGCCGGCAACCGAGGCGGGCGGCGACAAAGCGCGTTTTGCAGGAAAGATCGTGCTCGCCCCGCCCTCGGCTTTCGCGGCGAAATGGGCGCAGCGCTTCCCCGATCCGCTGATCTGCTTCGCCAGCGGCTGGATGCAGGTCCGCGCCCGCGCAAGACAGCGGGGGGTGGAACTACCGCTGGTGATCTCGGATCATTGCGACTGGCCCGAGCTGACGCGGACGATCACCGAGCTCGACCCCGAGGAGGTCTGGGTCACCCACGGCCGCGAGGAGGCGCTGGTCCGCTGGTGCGCGCTCCAGCAGCGCCGCGCGCGGCCGCTGCACCTGGTGGGCTATGAAGACGAGGCCGCGGAATGAGGCGCTTTGCCGATCTGCTCGAACGGCTGGCCTTCACCCCGCAGCGCTTGGGCAAGCTGCGCCTGCTGCGCGATCATTTCGCTGCCGTGCCGGACCCGGATCGGGGTGTCGCCCTCGCCGCACTGACCGGTGATCTGGATATCCGCGGCGTGAAACCCGCCATGCTGCGCGCGCTGGTCGCCGAGCGACTGGACGAGGAACTGTTCGCGCTCAGCTACGACTATGTCGGCGACCTGGCCGAAACCATCGCCCTGATCTGGGAGCCGCAGGGCACTTTGACCGATCCCGGTCTCTCCGAAACCGTGGACCGTCTGAACGCTGCCGGGCGTCAGGGGGCGCCTTCGGTGGTGCGGGACCTGTTCGACAGCCTCGATACGCCGATGCGCTATGCGTTGCTGAAACTGGCGACCGGTGGGCTGCGCGTCGGCGTCAGCGCGCGGCTGGCGAAACAGGCGCTGGCCGAGTTCGGACAGGTCGACGTCACCGAGATCGAAGAACTTTGGCACGGGCTGAAACCGCCCTATACGGAGCTGTTCGCCTGGCTCGAGGGTCGCGCCGACAAGCCGGTGCAGGCGGCGCTTGCGCCCTTCCGGCCGGTTATGCTGGCGACCCCGCTCGAGGGAGGTGACCTCGGCACGCTTGATCCCGCCGAGTTTGCCGCCGAATGGAAATGGGACGGCATCCGCGTGCAGGCGACCGGTGAGGGCGGCGAGCGTCGGCTTTATTCCCGCACCGGAGACGACATTTCGGGCGCGTTCCCGGATGTGCTGGCGCATCTCGACTTCGATGGCACGCTCGACGGCGAACTGCTGGTGCGGAGCGCCGATGGCGGAACCGCCTCTTTCGGAGATCTGCAACAGCGACTCAATCGGAAAACCGTCGGCAAGGCGTTGATGGCGAAGCACCCGGCCTTCATCCGGGCCTATGACCTGCTGCAGGCGGGGGAGGAGAACCTGCGCCCGTTGCCCTTCGCAGAGCGCCGCGCGCGGCTGGAGTCCTTCATGAAAGACCTCAACCGCGAGCGTTTCGACGTCTCACCACTGGTCCCGTTCGACGACTGGGAGGCGCTGGCCAGCCTGCGCGCCGAGCCACCGCATCCGGTCATCGAAGGGCTGATGCTGAAGCGGCTCGACAGCGTTTATGTCCCTGGTCGCCCGAAAGGCCCCTGGTTCAAGTGGAAGCGCGACCCGTTCCTGATCGATGCGGTGTTGATGTACGCCCAGCGCGGCCACGGCAAGCGGTCGAGCTTTTATTCCGACTACACCTTCGGCGTCTGGACCGAGGAAGAGATGCTGGTCCCCGTCGGGAAGGCCTATTTCGGCTTCACCGACGAGGAGCTGAAGCGTATCGACAAGTTCGTCCGCGACAACACGACTGAACGTTTTGGCCCGGTTCGCTCGGTTCGCGCCGAGGCGGGCTTCGGCCTGGTGCTGGAAGTGGCGTTCGAGGGGCTCAACCGTTCTACCCGCCACAAGTCGGGCGTCGCGATGCGTTTTCCGCGCGTCCATCGCTTGCGGTGGGACAAACCTCCGGGCGAGGCCGACCGGTTGGCAACCCTGCAGGCGATGCTGCCCGAGTCCTGATCAGGCGAAAATCGTCTGCCGCTCCAGCGCCGAAAGAAAGCGTTTCGACCACCAGCGCACGTCCTGCGTCTCGACCACAGACATCAGCCGCTCCCACCGACGCTTGCGTTCCTCGAGCGGCATGTGAAGCGCCTGAGCCATCGCCTGCGCCACCTCCCACGCGTTGTGCGGGTTGATGATAAGCGCCTCGCCCATCTGCTCGGCCGCGCCGGCGAAGCGCGAGAGGATCAGCACCCCCGGATCCTCGGGGTCCTGGGCGGCGACATATTCCTTGGCGACCAGGTTCATGCCGTCCGCGAGCGGCGTGACCAACCCGATCGACGCCTGCCGGTACAGGCCGGCCAGCGTGTCGCGGGGCAGGGGGCGGTGGATGTAGCGGATCGGCGTCCAGTTGATCGTGGCGAACTGTCCGTTGATGCGCCCGGCCAGGTGCTCGGTTTCCTCGCGCAGGTCTTGGTAGGCGGCGATGTCCTCGCGCGTAGGCGGGGCGATCTGCAGGAACGAGATCTTCTCGTGCAACTCCTCGTGATGCTCCAACAGCATCTGGAAGGCGCGGAAACGGTGCGGGATGCCTTTCGAGTAGTCCAGCCGGTCCACGCCGATCATCAGCGCGGCCCCGGTCAGGGACCGCAGCTGGTCCTCGGGGGCGGCATTGCGCGCGGCGCGGGCGAAATCCTCGGCGTCGATCCCGATGGGGCAGCTGGCGACCCGCATTGGCCGGCCGTTCAACTTCAGCCGCCCTTTGCCGAAATCCTCTAGGTCGCCCAACTGCCAGGCGCAATCCAGGAAACTGAGCACGTCGCGGTCCGCCTGCATGCCGAACAGGTCGAAATGCGACAGCCAGTCGATCACTTCGGCGGCGTTCGAGAGGGCCGACAGGTTATGGACGTCCGGGAAAGGGATGTGCAGGAACAGGCCAATGGCGTTCTCGACGCCCAGTTTGCGCAACTCCTGCGCAAGCGGCAGCAGGTGGAAATCCTGCACCCAGATCCGGTCGTCCCGGCGCAGACGGGCTGCGACCTGCCGGGCGATGCGAGCGTTCACGGCGCGATAGGTTTCCAGGTGACCGGGGCGGATGTCGCACAGGTCCGCGCGCCCGTGGAAGATCGGCCACAGCTCGGAATTCGCATAGCCGCAGTAGTAGCCGTCGTACTCGGCCTGGGTCAGATCGAACGCCGCCCTGTCGAAGGGGGCGCCCGGCAGATCCGTCAGGCTGTCGGATGGCGTCTCCGAGGTTTCGCCCCTGTAGCCGATCCAGAGCCCCCCGGTGTCCTTGAGCGCGGAGTCCAGCGCAACCACCAGCCCGCCGGAGGGGTTCGGCCCCAAAGGCAGACGGTTCGAAATGCAGACCAGTCTCGACATGACTTCGCCCCCAAAGTCGTCAATGATTACACGGCGCGTCCCAGCCACTTCAGGAACGCCGCCGGATCCCGCAGCCGGTGCGCGGCCACGCTTGATCCCTCGCCGATCTTGATGCCACAGCCGCCGAACTCTGCCGCAACGCACATCGCGGCCTCGTCGGTGGTGTCATCGCCAGCATACACGGGAAACTTTCCCTGGAAAGGATCTGCGTCCATCAGGTCGCGGACGGCGACGCCCTTGTCGGCGGATCCTGGCCGAAGTTCCCAGGCCATCTTGGCTTCCTGCAATGCGAAGTCGGTATACCGGTCGGCAAGCTCGCCCATGAAACGCGCGACCTCGGGGCCGAGTTCCGGGGCCTGGCGAAAATGCAGGACGACGCTGTGGGTCTTGGATTCGACCAGTAGATCGGGACGTGTCACAGCGTAGTCCGCGACCGCCGCGCGCAATTCCTCGAGGCCTTCGGTGCCGACGGCGACCTCGGGCGTTTCTCCGCGGGCTGCCCGCTCGGCGCCGTGGCTGCCGACGATCGTGCCCGGGAACTCCGGCAGATACCGCCGAATATCCTCGACCGAACGTCCCGAGACCAGCGCCACCGCGCCTTCCAGCCGGTCGTGCAACCGGTCAAGAAGTGCGGGCAAGTGTGGCGGCACGGTGATCGCGTCGGGGCGCGGCGCGATCTCGACCAGAGTGCCGTCGAAATCGAGCAGCAGGGCGCTTTCTCCGGGGATCAGCGCGGGTAGGGACATGGCTCAGAACGCCTTGAACGTCAGCGTGGTCAACGAGCGGTCGATATCCGGGATCGTCAGAACGTTGTCATTGACGTATTTGCCGATGTCCACGCCGTCCTCGATATAGAGCTTCATCAGCAGGTCATACTCGCCGGATGTGGAGTAGAGTTCCGACGCGATCTCCTTGTCATAGAGCGCGTCGGCGACGTCATAGGTACGACCGGGCTTGCAGCGTAGCTGGACGAATACGCAGTGCATGGGAACTCCTTGCGGGTGTGATCTCGCCGCGAAGGTAGCCCGCGCTCGCCGCAGTTCCAAGCCTTCGGCGTGCCTCGCTGGCTTCCACTTTCCGGCAAATATCTCCGCCGGAGGCCCACGCTTGGGCAGGGCGCCGCGCTGGGGATCAGGTCACTGCCGCGCGGGCGTGGAATTCGGGGCGATCCCAGCCACGGGTTTCGAGGATCTCGGCCAGGATTGCCACAGCTTGCCGCACGTCATCCGCGCCCAGGTAGAGTGGCGTCAGCCCGAAGCGCAGCAGGTTCGGCGCACGAAAATCGCCGATCACCCCGCGCGCGATCAAGGCTTGCATCACCGCATAACCCTGCGGGTGCGCAAAAGAGACCTGGCTGCCGCGTGCATTTGCATCGCGGGGCGAAGCCAAGGTCAGTTCGGGGCAATGGGCTTCGACTTCGGCGATCAGCAAATCCCCCAGTTCCTGGCTGGCACGACGGATGTCGGCCATGGACACGCCCTCCCAGACGTCGAGCGCCGCATCGAGCGCTGTCAAGGCGATCACCGGGGGCGTGCCGACCCGCATCCGGCTGCGCCCTTCGGCAGGACGGTAGTTTTGTTCGAAAGCGAAAGGTGCGGCATGGCCCATCCAGCCCGACAGGGCAGGGCGGGCGCGATCGGCCAGCCGGGGCGCGACGTGGATGAAGGCCGGTGCGCCGGGGCCGCCGTTGAGGTACTTGTAGGTGCAGCCCACCGCGAAATCCGTATCGCACCTCGCGAGGTCGACTGGCAGCGCGCCAGCGGAATGCGCAAGGTCCCAGACCGTGACCACCCCAACCGCATGGGCCTTCGCGGTCAGCGCCTTCATGTCGTGCAGCCGTCCGGTGCGGTAGTCCACCTGCGTCAGCATCAACACCGCTATCTCGTCGGTGATTGCTTCCTCGACCTCCTCCGGCGCAACCACCCGCAACTCGTGGCCACGCCCCAGGCTGCGGATCAGTCCCTCGGCCATGTAGAGATCCGACGGGAAGTTGCCGCTGTCCGAGAGGATCACCTTGCGCTCCGGCACCATGTCGAGCGCCGAGGCGAGCGCCTGGTAGACCTTGATGGACAGCGTGTCGCCCACGGTGACGCTGCCTTGCTGTGCGCCAATCAAAGTAGCGATCCGATCGCCCAACCGCTCCGGCAGAGTGAACCATTCGGCACTGTTCCAGCCGCGGATAAGTTGCTGCCCCCATTCGTCGGCCATCATCCTCGCCACGCGCTCGGTAGCGTGACGGGGCAGGGGGCCAAGGGAGTTGCCGTCGAGGTAGATCACCTCCTCGGGCAGATCGAACAGGGCGCGGGTGGCGGAGAAATCGGTCATAACGGGGATGTACCCGCCTTCGCGCCCGCGGGGAAGGGGCGCTAACCGCCTATTAACTCTGATCGCGGAGCTTGTTTCGGTAGCGATGGAGGATGCGATGCGTGTTGTGGCAGTCTTTGTGATGGTGCTGGCGGGCTGTGCCTCTCCCGCGATGCAGTACCAAGGGGTGGAGCCCCAGGTAATGCGGGTCGGCGGGTATGTCTTCAGCGTCTATGCGGGGACTGATGAGGCACAGGTGATCCGCACCAACTTCGTGCCAGTGCCAGATCGGGGCGAGGTGCTGGCCGCCGCGACCGTCGCCGCCGAACAGGCGACCGGCTGCCGGGCGCGCAAGAACGGAGCTGACGGCGATGCAGCCTTGGTCGATGTCAGGTTGATCTGCCCGCCTAGCGGCTGACCGCGCCAACCGAGGTGCGCGGGTTTTCGGGCACCGCGCGCAGCGTCACGATCTCGTAGTCCCAGATCGTTTCGCCTTGTGGAACCGGGACGTCGCGAAAGCTGAACACGGCGTGGAAACTGCGGGCCTGACCCGGCGGGACATCCACCCGCGCGATGCCGTCGTCCTGTGCGATCACCGCGCACTCCGCCAGCGCGCTGTCGGCCGAGGGGCAGTCGTTGAGCGTCGCGAGTATCGTGAATTCGCGCAGTCGGAATTCCTCGGAACCGTTCTCGACCCGCCCCGAGACGCGGAGTAGGCGCGGATCCTGCTCGATCCGTAGATCACTCAGCAAAAGGTCGTCCACCGCCATCTGCGGCGCATCGGGAGTGGACCTGAACAGCTGGTCCCACGTCACGTATACCAGCAGCGCGGCCATGATCGCCGAGAAGATCAGCGCCACGGGACGCAGCTGCCGATCCGAGACGGCGACGATCAGCGAGCCGGCAAGGGCTGCGAAGAAGATGGCAATATGCATGCGTGTCACGGCGGTTCGTCAAAACCCCTAGATAGGGCATGAACCCGGAAATTGCACCTGCGGACGTGTCGCAGGTGGTCGAGCCTCCGAATCTTCCCCGATGTTTTCCGTCGTCTATCGAGGATTGTTAGCAATATTAGAATGTTGTGGTGGGATGTTTGTTTATTTTTTAGAGATTATCGATGATTAAAGCGCTCACTGTATCCAAAAATGGGCGAAATGCCGGCTCCGGTAAAATTTGCCCCTGCGTCGCCCGTATTGCCATTTGGCTATCCGGCAAGCTGTGGTTACGGTGCGGTCGACACATGAAGTTGTCGAACCAACAGGGAAGGAAAACGGATGTACAAGAAGATCCTGGCGAGCACAGCTCTGGCCGGCGCACTGGCTCTTCCGGCGCAGGCGCAGGAGCTGTTCGAGATGACCTCGGGCTACTCGGCCAACCTGCCGATCCTCGGCACCGCGAGCGTGGCGTTCGTCGACAAGATCAACGGCATCTCGGAAGGCGTGGAGTTCGAGCACTTCAACCCGGGCGAGCTGGTCCCCGCGCTGGAGATGCTTGACGCCGTGTCCAACGGCTCGGTCGACGCCGCGTATTCGACCTCGGGCTACTGGCAGGGCAAGATGCCTGCCGCGGGCCTCTTCGCCGCCGTGCCGTTCGGGCCGGAGCCGGGCGAGATGCTGGCATGGATGCTCTACGACGACGGCATGACCATGTTCCAGCGTCTCTATGACGACAACGGGTACAACGTGAAGGTGCTACTCTGCGGCATGTATGCGCCCGAAACGTCGGGCTGGTTCAAGGAAGAGATCACCTCGCTCGAGGATCTCAAGGGCCTGAACATGCGCTTCTTCGGCCTCGGCGCCGAGGTGATGCAGAAACTGGGCGTGTCGACCTCGCTGCTGGCGGGCGGAGACATCTTCCCGGCGCTCGAGCGTGGCGCGATCGACGCGACCGAATTCTCGATGCCGATCGTGGATGCGAACCTCGGCTTTTACAACATTGCGAAGTACAACTACTTCCCTGGCTGGCACCAGCCTGCGACGATGTTCGAGCTGCTGATCAACAAGGATCGCTGGGAGAGCCTGGACGAGCGTGCGCAGAAGCAGATCGAGGTTGCCTGCATGGCTAACCTGGCCGACAACTTCGCCGAGGGCGAGGCCAAGAACTTCCCAGCCATGGTCGAGAACGTCGAGCAGCACGGCGTGACCATCAAGCAGTGGAACGAGGAAGAACTGGCCGCCTTCGAGGCCGCATGGAACGAGGTCGCCGAAGAACTGGCCGCCGAAGACCCGTACTTCGCCGAGGTCTATGCCGACCTGAACGAGTTCCGCGAAGGCTACGCCACCTGGTTCAACAACATCTACCTGCCGCGCCCGCGGTAAGGACCTGAACCCGAAAATGAGCCCCGGTCGGCCTGCCGGCCGGGGCGTCCCGTTTTTCACGGAACGCGCTGTATGGAAAAACCAGAAGAGCTGATCTCGATCTCCGATCCGGGAAAGGTCGGGCGGAACGAGCACAATGCCGCCGACCGCGCCGTCGTCTACGTCGCAAACATCTTTGCCTGGATCTTCCCGATCCTGATCATTGCCATTGTCGCCCAGGTTATCCTGCGGCAGGCGGGCATGAACCAGGCTTGGCTCGACGATCTGCAATGGTGGCTTTATGGCGCCGCGATGATGATCGGCATCGGCTATGCCGTCACCACCAACAGCCATGTGCGGGTGGACATCTTCTTCGCCAATTACAGCACGAAACGGCAGTTGCGGATCGAGATTTTCGGCCTCGTCTGGCTGTTCCTGCCCTTCATCATCTTGTCCTGGGATCTGACGCTGCACTACGCGTTTGCCTCGATCCAGGCGCGCGAAGGGTCCGATAGTCCCAACGGGCTGCACCACCTCTACCTGCTGAAGACGTTCACCAATCTGGCGTTCATCTTCGTCGCCGTAGCGATCTGGGCGGCATACGTGCGTTTCCTCGGCAAGCTGACCTACCCGGCGCTGTGGAAGCAGTTCCTCTTCGCGTTCCCCTCGACCATGTTCCTTCTGAACCTGGTAATTTTCTACGCGCTCTACTGGTGGGTCTTCCTGACCGGTCCCGAGGATCTGAACCCGCGCCAGATCACCAATGAGCCGGTGTTCGAACACACGGTACTGGCATCGGCCATCGCCACCGTCCTGCTGATCGCGCTGGCCTGGGTGCTGCGCCGCAAACCCGCCGAGGACGCCTGATCCATGCAGATCCTGGAATTTCTGGGCCAGTACCTGACCCTCAACGAGCTTGCCGTCGCGGCGATGTTCCTCACCTTCATCGTGCTCCTGTTCCGCGGTGTGCCGGTCGCTTTCGCGCTGGTCGGCGTCGCGCTGATCTTCACTCTGGTGGCCGAGGTGCTGCTGGATCCGAACCGGCAAGCCTTCCGTGATATCATCGAATTCGACCGGACCGGCATCGACTACCGCCGGCTCGGAACGCTCGGCGGGCGGCTGTTCGGCTCGATCATCAAGAACCCGGTGCTCGTGGCGCTGCCGATGTTCATCTTCATGGGCCTGATGCTGGACCAGTCCGGCGTGGCGCAGCGGATGATGCACTCTATGCAGCGGCTGTTCGGCGCGCTGCGCGGCGGTCTTGCGCTCACCGTGCTGCTGATCGGGATCATCCTCGCCGCTTCGACCGGCGTGATCGGGGCCTCGGTGACGCTGCTGGGCGTGATGGCGCTGCCGCAGATGTTGCAGCAGAACTATCACAAGTCGATCGCAACCGGCACGATTGCCAGCGCCGGGACGCTGGGTATCCTGATCCCGCCATCGATCATGCTGGTGATCATGTCGGACCAGCTGGCGATCAGCCTGGGCGATCTGTTCATGGGGGCGCTGTTCCCCGGTCTGCTGTTGGGGGCGCTCTATATAGTCTTCATCGTGATCTACGGCCTGCTGAACCCGCAGGCCATGCCGCTGCCC
Organism: Halovulum sp. GXIMD14794; assembly: GCF_054457455.1. Classification (NCBI taxonomy): domain Bacteria; kingdom Pseudomonadati; phylum Pseudomonadota; class Alphaproteobacteria; order Rhodobacterales; family Paracoccaceae; genus Halovulum; species Halovulum sp. GXIMD14794. The sequence continues at coordinate 31,603 of NZ_JBTLNF010000010.1, forward strand.
GAGAAGCACGAGCATGTTGGCTGGCCCGTGGTTCGCGAGGTGCTGCTGTCGGTCGTCCCGCCGATGTTCCTGATCCTGCTGGTGCTGGGCTCGATCTTCGTGGGCCTTGCCACGCCGACCGAGGCTTCGGGGCTTGGCGCGATGGGCGCGACGCTGCTCGCGGCGCTCAACGGCAAGCTCAGCTACACGGTGCTGAAGGAGGTGTCGCGCTCGACGCTCAACACCTGCGGTTACATCGTCGGCATCTTCCTGGCGGCGAACTTCTTTGCCTTCATCCTGCGGCGCTACGGCGGGGACGAGATCGTCGAGGCGCTGGTCACCTCGGCCTTCACCGAGCCCTACATGGTCGTCATCTTCATCCTGTTCATCATCTTTCTGCTGGGCTTCCTGCTGGACTGGATCGAGATCACGCTGATCGTCATGCCGCTGATGCTGCCGATCATTCTGGGCCTTGGACTTGAAATCGACGGCTTCGGCGTGGTGCGGAACCCGTCGATTGTCTGGTTCGCGATCCTCGTTGCCGTGACGCTGCAGACCTCGTTCCTGACACCGCCGGTGGGGTTTGCGCTATTCTACCTCAAGGGCGTCTGCCCGCCACAGGTGAGTCTGTCGCATATCTACCGAGGCATCATCCCGTTCGTCATCTTGCAGCTGATCGGACTCGCGATCGTGTTCAAGGTGCCCTGGCTGGTGACATGGCTTCCTTCGGTCGCCTATGGCAACTGAGGCACCGCCCATCGTGGCGGTGCACCTGGGCGCGCAGAAGACCGGATCGACCTGGCTGCATCAGTTGATGCAGGCGAACGCCGTAGCGCATGCCGAGGTAAGCGTGCGTCTGGTCGACCGGGCCGAGGTTCGGGCCCGCATCACCCGCCCATTGCTCGACCGCAACGCGGTCAGGCCAATGCGGTCGCTTGCGGCTGTCGGCGCGCGGCGATGGCTGGCTGGCGAGGGGCGCGGCGCGGCGCGGCTGGTGATCTCGGACGAGAACCTGATCGGCGGCATCACCGAGGTTTTGCGTACGGGGATGCTCTATCCCTCAGCCGAGCGGCGGATGAGGGCGTTCGCAAGGCTGCTTGGCGCGGGCCCGGTGGCGCTTTTCCTCGGCATCAGGCCGCAGGACCGGTTCTCGTCCTCGCTGACTGCAGAGGCGGTGCGGATAGGCTCTGCCCGGCGCCAGACACCCGAGAGCATCGCCGAACGCTGGTGGCAGAACCGCCCGCGATGGACGCCTGTTGTCGAGGCGTTGGCCACGGCACTGCCGCAGGCGACGATTACGGTCTGGGATTTCGATAGACTGGTTTCCGACCCGGCGGCGGCAGTCAACGCGTTGGCGGGCCTGCCGCCGGATGCGCCTGTTACGAGGCGCGCCCGCTTCCGCCGCGAGAGCCTCTCGGGCCGGGCGATTGAGGAACTGCTAAAGATCCGCGACAGCCGGGGAGTCGACGCCGCCCGCGCCGCCGAGGCGGAAATCCGCGGCCGCTTTCCACGCAGCGATGACTGGCCCGCATTTACGCTCTGGGACCAAAACCGGGCTAACGCGCTGCGGCAGGATTACGCCGAGGACTTGCTGAGGATCGCTGCTCTCGGGCCGCGGGTGCATCTGGTCACCGCGCCGGATCCGGAATAGGAGCGGATACAAGACGGGCGGATCAGGATCACGGTATGAAGATCGCATTGCACCTGGGGGCGCATAAGACGGGCTCGACGTTCATTCAGGATGCGCTGGATGCGGCCCGGCCGATGCTGGAGGAACGAGGTGTCGCCTATGTCCCGCGCCTGGAGTTCCGCAGCGAGGTGACCCGCAAGGTCGGTCTTCATCAGAAACGCGCGCCGGAGCAACGCGCCGCGAAACATGCCGAAGGCGCTGCCGCTCTGGGCACTATGATAGAAGCGGCCTCCGGACTGGATCGGCTGATCCTTTCGGACGAGAACCTGATCGGAAACCCGAACGAGCTGGTTCGGACACGGAAGCTCTACCCGTCTGCCGAACGGCGCCTGGCGATTCTTGCCCCGCTGCTCACCGGGCACGAGGTCGAGATATTCCTGGCGATCCGGCACCACGGGCAATTCGCACGTTCTCTCTATGGCGAGGCGTTGAACGTGCGGTTGCCCCGGTTCATTGGTCCGGACGAGTTTTGCGACGGCTGGGAAGCGGGGCGCCCAAGTTGGGTGCCCCTGATAATCTCTGCGCTGAAAACCTTTCCGACGGCCCGGCTGACGGTCTGGAACTTCCTCGACTTCAAGAAGGATCCGACCCGGTTCCTGAACCTGATCGCCGGACTTGAACGACCCCTCGAATTCGACACCACCGACGCCAGCCGTCGGCCGAGCCTCAGTCACGACGCCACCGAGGCCTTGTTGGAGATCGGAGCGCGCGACGGTATCGAGGCCATGCTCGCCGCGCGCCGGTCTATCGTCCGCAAGTTCCCGAAAGGGCAGGGGAACTGGACCTACCGCATGTGGAGTGACGCCCAAGAGAAGGCGTTTCAGCAGTTGCTCCGCGAGGACCTGAAGCGGATTTCGTCGATTGACGAAAGGGTAACGCTCGTGAGCTGATGTCGTGCATCCGGGCGGGATCGCTCCTTGCAAATTCAAGGGGTTGGTGCATAGTCCGGGCGAGGCGCCGGTATCGTTGTCGCGCCTTCGAAAAGGAGCAGGACATGCCGGATGGCTTCGCGCCGATCCTGGACGTCGAGGATTTGCGCGTTGTGTTCCACATGCGGCAGGGCGCCGTGCATGCGGTCAACGGCATTTCCTTCACGGTCCGGCCCGGCGAGGTGCTCGGCATCGTGGGCGAAAGTGGCTCGGGCAAGTCGGCGGCGATGATGTCGATCCTCGGGTTGCTCCCCAGCCCGCCGGCCGAGGCCTTCTCGAAGCGGGTGCTTTTCGATGGTGCGGACTTGTCTGCGCGGGGCAGCGAAGGCATGCGGGCGCTGCGTGGTGGCGAGATCGGGTTTGTGTTTCAGGACCCGATGACTTCGCTGAACCCCGTTCTGAGCATCGGCTATCAGATCGCGGAACCCATGCGCCTGCATCTGGGCCTGTCGCGCCGCGCGGCCCGCGCCCGTGCAGCCGAACTGCTATCGCTCGTCGGTCTGCCAGACACGAAGCGCCGGCTCGACCAGTTCCCACATGAGCTCTCTGGCGGCCAGCGGCAGCGGGTCATGATCGCCATGGCGCTGGCCTGCGAGCCTCGTCTGCTGATCGCAGATGAGCCGACGACTGCGCTCGACGTCACCATTCAGGCACAGATCCTTGAACTATTGCGTGGTCTCCAGCAGAAGCTCGGGATGGCGATGGTCTGGATCGCGCACGATCTGGGCGTAATCGCCGGTATCGCGGATCGGGTGCTCGTCATGTACGCCGGTCAGATCGTCGAGCATGCGCCGGTGACAGAACTGTTCGCGCGCCCCGTGCATCCCTATACCCGCGCCCTGATCGATGCGCTGCCCCGGACCGACGGGCCGCGTTCTGCAAGGCTCTCGGCGATACCAGGACAACCGCCCGTGCTCCATGCCCCGCCCGCCGGCTGTCCATTTCGGCCGCGCTGCGCGCAGGCGTTCGAGGCGTGCGACGGCCCTTTGCCGGGGCTGCGCGCGACCTCTCCGGGCCACGAGGCCGCCTGTCACCGGGTGCCGCTGCAAGCGGAGACGGTTCTTGTCTGAGCCCGCCGGATCACTGCTGGTCCAAGCCGAAGGGCTCAGCAAGCACTTCCCGGTACGCAGCGGGCTGCTGCGCCGCCAGACGGGGACTGTGCGTGCGGTGGACGGCCTCGATCTGCAGATCAGGGCGGGGGAAACAGTCGCACTGGTCGGCGAAAGCGGCTGCGGCAAGACGACCGTCGGCCGCCTTCTTCTGCGCATCCACCGCCCCACCTCGGGCCGGATAGAAGTCGCTGGTACCGATATCTCGACACTTGAGGGCGAGGCCCTGAGGTCCATGCGGCCCCGAATGCAGATGATCTTCCAGGACCCGATGGCCAGTCTCAACCCCCGGCTGAAGGTTGGCGAGATCATCGCGGAACCTCTGCGCGAGCACAGCCGGATGCGCGCCGTCGAACGGCAGGACAGGGTGGCGGAGCTGATGCAGGCGGTGGGTCTCGACCCGACGCTGATGCGCCGCTATCCGCATGAGTTTTCGGGCGGTCAGCGCCAGCGCATCGGGATCGCCCGCGCCTTGGCGCTGAACCCCTGTTTCGTGGTCTGCGACGAGCCCATCGCAGCGCTCGACGTCTCGATCCAGGCGCAGGTGGTGAACCTGCTCGAAGACCTGCAGGAACGTTTCGGCCTGACTTATCTCTTCATCAGCCACGACCTGGCGGTGGTTCGGCACATAGCCGATCGTGTCGCGGTCATGTATCTGGGCCGAATTGTCGAGATCGGCCCGCGTGACGCCCTCTACGAGAACCCTCAGCACCCGTACACCCGTGCACTTCTATCAGCGGTGCCGCGTCCGGACCCGGTACACGAGCGCAGCCGGGCGCGGATCATACTGTCCGGTGACGTGCCCAGTGCAGAGGCACCGCCGAAGGGCTGCCCGTTTCGTACACGCTGCCCGGTCGCCATGGACATATGCGCGCGGGACCGCCCGGAACTCACCCTGCGCGGCGAGATGCATGCAACCGCTTGTCATCTGCACGACGTCGCGTAGCATGGTGACTATTGTCACGGTCGCGTATCGACCTCTTACCCCCAAACGAGTGCAAGATGGAGCCATCGATGGGACTCAAGATTTTACTGGGTAGCGCTGCGGCGCTGGGCCTCGCCGCCACTTCGGCCTCGGCCGAGCGGGGCAGTGACGGTCAACTCAACCTGCTGTACTGGCAGGCCCCGTCGATTCTGAACCCCTACCTCTCGGGCGGGACCAAGGATCTCGAGGCGTCGTCGATGATCCTCGATCCATTGGCGAATTATGACGAGGCCGGCAACATGGTGCCGGTCCTCGTGACCGAGATCCCAACGGTCGAGAACGGCGGCGTGTCGGAAGATCTGACGTCGATCACGTGGACGCTGCGGGATGACATCCTATGGTCGGACGGCACGCCACTCACCGCCGAGGACGTGAAATTCTCGGCCGAATACTGCATGCATCCCGACGGGGGCTGCAATTCTGCTGCGAAGTTTACGGACGTCGAGACCCTCGAGGTGATCGACCCGCACACTGTGAAGATCACCTTCTCGGTCGCCAAACCGTTTCCCTACGGCCCGCTGGTCGGTGCGATGTCGCCGGTTATTCAGAAGGCACAGTTCGCCGAGTGCACGGGCGCGCGGGCACCAGAATGCACCGAGGCGAATTTCAACCCGATCGGGACCGGTCCGTTCCGCGTGACAGAGTTCCGTGCCAACGACTCGGTGATGCTCGAGGCCAACCCGAACTACCGTGATGCGGACAAGCCTGCCTTCGCGACAGCGCTTCTAAAGGGGGGCGGTGACGCGGCCAGCGCGGCGCGGGCAGTGCTCGAGACCGGCGAATTCGACTATGGTTGGAACCTCCAGGTCGAGCCCGAAATCCTTGCCGGTATGGAGGCTGCGGGCAACGGGGTCGTGGTGTCCTCGTTCGGCCCGGCCGTCGAGCGGTTGCTGGTGAACCAGACTGACCCGAATCTGGATCTCGGCGAAGAGCGCTCCACCGTGGCGCATCCGCACCCCTTCCTGACCGATCCGAATGTGGTGCGGGCTCTCAGCCTCGCCATCGACCGGCAGATCCTGGTCGACGCGGGCTACGGCAGCGCGGGGAAGGTGACCTGCAACATCCTGCCGGCGCCGGACATGATGGTCTCGAGCGCGAACGACTGGTGCATGACCCCGAATGTCGAGGAGGCCAACCGCCTGCTGGACGAGGCGGGCTGGGTGCTCGGCTCGGACGGCGTGCGGGAGAAGGACGGAATGCGCCTGTCGCTTCTCTACCAGACGTCGACCAACTCTGTGCGGCAGGGCACACAGGCGCTCATCAAGCAGATGTGGCAGGCGATCGGGGTCGAAACCGAGTTGCGCAATATCGACGCGTCGATCTTTTTCGGGAACGACCCGGCCAGTCCGGACACGATCCAGAAATTCTATGCCGACATCGAAATGTACACCAATACGTTCGACGGTACCGACCCCGAGAAGTACATGGCGAACTGGCTCTGCGCGGAAGTCCCGTCGCCGAAGAACCAGTGGATCGGCTCCAACAATCCGCGCTTCTGCAATGACGATTACGATGCGCTGGTCGCTCAGATGGGGCAAACCGCCTCGCTGGAGGAACGTGCCGATCTCGCCAAGCAAATGAACGACCTGCTGATCGGCGAAGGCGCATTTATCCCGCTGGTCCACCGAGGCGACGTCTCGGCGCATGCCGTTTCGCTGGAAGGAGTGCGCATGAACTCCTGGGACAGCGAATTGTGGAACGTCGAGGACTGGACCCGCGCAAAGTGACGCCGGACTGCCCTGACTCATGCAGCCCCTCGCCGTGTGCTCGGCGGGGGGTGAATTTTGACAGGAGCGCGCCCGACGCGGCCAGCCGATGTTGACCTATTCTATCCGTCGGCTGCTGTTCGCGATCCCGACACTCCTGCTGATAAGCTTCATCATCTTCGCGGTTCTCGACACCGCGCCGAACGATCCTACCGGCCAGCTGCCATTCACCATCCCGCCAGAGGTCCGTGCGCAAATCCGCGAATCTTTGGGTTTGGATCAGCCGATGCCTGTCCGGTACTTCCGCTGGTGCATTCAGTTCTTCTGGTATGAGCCGCTAAACCTTATCGAGACGTGGACCGGTCTGACAATCGGCGACACGGACGACCGGATACGGGTCCTGAGCTGGCAAACCCGCTCGCCTGTCGTGGACCTGATCGCCGAACGCACGCCGCAAACCCTTTGGGTGATCGGCATGTCGTATGTCTTGGGTGTGTTGATTGCGCTGCCGATCGGGATCATTTCGGCCTACCGGCAATACAGCTGGTTCGACCAACTCGGCACTTTCGTCTCCATGGTCGGCTTCTCGGTGCCGACCTTCTTCTCGGGTCTGGTGCTGATCGTGATCTTCTCGGTGCACCTTCAATGGTTGCCCTCGGTCTACGACACCAGCCACAAGGTCACGGACTGGAACAGTTTCTGGTTCCAGGTCCGGCAGATGCTGATGCCCGTGACGGTCCTGACGCTCTACAACGCCGCGCAGATCAGCCGGTATCTTCGGGCCTCGATGCTGGACAATCTCGGGCAGGACTATGTCCGCACCGCACGTGCCAAGGGCCTGCGGGAGCGCGGCGTGGTCGTGATCCACGTCCTGCGCAACTCGTTGATCCCGGTGGTCACGGTAATCGCGCTCGGCTTTCCGCAGGCGTTGGGCGGCGCAGTAATCACCGAGCAGATCTTTCGCATCAACGGCCTCGGGCAGCTGTTGATCGGCGGAATCCAGGCTGCCGACATCCCGCTGGTGCAGACGCTGACCTTCATGTTTGCCGTGATGATTGTGCTGTTCAACCTGGCGGCCGACCTGATCTACGGCATGCTCGACCCGCGGATCCGCTATGACTGAGGGTGCGGCAGAACCCAATGCGTCGCCGCGACGTAGCGTCTCTGCCAGAGCGGATGTCTGGGCGCAGTTCCTCTCCCATCGCGGAGCGGTCGCCGGGTTGCTTGTGCTGGCCGTCATCGTCGTTTGCGTGATGTTCGGCCCGCTGGTGCATACGGTGGATCCGCAATTCCTGGACTACCTCGACAAGAACCAGGGCATGTCCTGGAAGCACCCGTTGGGCACAGACAACCTTGGCCGCGATACGCTGGCCCAGGTCCTGCAGGGCGGACGGGTCTCGCTTGCGGTGGGGCTGGCCGCGATGCTTTTGAGCCTTGCGCTCGGCGCATTGATCGGAGTTCTGGCGGGCTATGTACGCTGGCTCGATGGACCGCTGATGCGGTTGACGGACCTGTTCCTCGCGCTGCCGCTTCTACCCCTGCTGCTGGTCATAATCATGCTCTATCGCGAGACGTTGCGGGCGCTCTTTGGCCCCGAAGCGGGCGTCTTCCTGCTGATCGTCTTCGTCATCGGAATCACCAGCTGGATGCAGACCGCGCGTATCGTTCGGGGCGAGGTGCTGGCCCTGCGCGAGCAGGAATTCATCCTCGCCGCGCGCTCCATCGGCACGCGGCCGCGGCGGATCATCACCCGGCACATCCTGCCGAACGTGCTGTCCCCGATCATGGTATCGGCGACCCTGGGGGTCGCGAACGCGATCCTTCTGGAAAGCGCACTGTCCTTCCTGGGCCTCGGTTTCCCGTCGGATTTCCCGACCTGGGGGCGGCTTTTGAATGACGGAGTGCAGTTCATGACGGTGACGCCGCAACGGGTGATCTGGCCCGGGCTCGCGATCACGCTGACGGTTCTGAGCGTCAACTACATCGGCGATGGCCTGCGAGATGCGCTGGATCCGCGCATCCGGGGCCGGCGCGGAACCGGCCCGCGGCCCTAGGCGTTTCTCCTTCGACGCGGCGGATGGACCGCCCGTCCTCAGATCAAGGGGGAATGGACATGAATAGCGATCAGTTGGAAGGCAACTGGAAGCAGATCAAAGGCCGCGTGCAGGAAGCCTGGGGCGAACTTACCAACGACGATCTCGATCGGATCGAGGGCAAGCGCGATCAGCTTGTCGGGGTGATCCAGGAACGTTACGGCAAGGAGCGTGCCGAGGCCGAACGCGAGGTGGACGAGTTCCTCTCGCGCCACTGATCGGCCGCAACGACGGGACCCCGGCATCAACGCCGGGGTCTTTTCGTATCAGCCGCCCGTGTGGCTCATGTGTCGTGTCATTGTGCCGCCGACCTTCTGCCGAGAATAATCGAAATCGTGGCCCTTCGGCTTCCGCTCAATCGCGGCGCGGATCGCGGCATCGACCGGTGCGTCGTTGTCATTCTCGCGCAGAACGCGGCGCAGGTCGGCGTCGTCCTCCTGGCCGAGGCACATGTAGAGTTGCCCGGTGCAAGTCAGCCGGACGCGGTTGCAGCTCTCGCAGAAATTGTGGCTGAGAGGTGTGATGAAACCGATCCGCTGGCCGGTCTCTTCGACCCGGACGTAGCGGGCCGGACCGCCGGTCGAGAGGGGAATGTCGGTCAGCGTCCACTGCTTCGCCAGATGCGCCCGCACGTCATCGAGGCTCCAGTACTGGTCAAGGCGCAACCCGTCGCCCATGTCCTCGCCCATGGGCATGACCTCGATGAAGGTCAGGTCGAACCCGCGCTCGCCGCACCACTCGACGAAACGGTAGGCCTCGTCGTCGTTGACGCCCTTGAGTGCCACCGCGTTGATCTTGACGCGAATTCCCGCCTCTTGCGCCGCGTCGATCCCGTCCATCACCTGCGCGAAACGGCCCCAGCGGGTCACGGCCCTAAACTTGTCCTCGTCGAGCGTGTCGAGCGAGACGTTCACGCGCTTCACTCCGCAATCTGCCAGCGGCTGCGCGAAGCGGCGCAACTGGCTGCCATTCGTGGTCAGGGTCAGCTCGTCCAGATCGCCCGAGGCCAGGTGCCGCGACATTCCCTCGAAGAAGGTCATGATGCCCTTGCGCACCAACGGCTCGCCCCCGGTGATGCGCAGTTTCCGCACGCCGAGACTGACGAAGCGCGAGCACAGCCGGTCGAGTTCTTCCAGCGTCAGCAACTCGGCCTTGGGCAGGAAGGTCATGTTCTCGGACATGCAGTAGACGCAGCGGAAATCGCAGCGGTCGGTGACCGAGACGCGCAGATACGTGATCGCGCGCGCGAACGGGTCGATGAGCGGCGGTGTGTCGGACATGATCTTCTCCCTCCCACGAAACCTAGTCCCCGTGCCGGCCCGCTGCAAGCGATAGACCGGCTGCAAACGGCGGGGTAGGGTGCGCCGCAGCAAGGGAGACCTGATGATCCTCGACCGCACCATCGCGGGGCCTGCCCCCTGGGACGAGATGCGCGCCCGCTTTCGCTGGCCGCGTCCCGAACGCCTGAACATCGCCGAGTTCGCCTGCGAGGCGTGGGCCAGGGCCGAGCCTGACCGCCGGGCGCTGACGCTGCTACGCCCCGATGGGGAGGTGCGGCACTACAGCTATGTCGAGCTGTCACGCGCCGCAAACCGGTTCGCCAATGTGCTGCGCGGGCACGGTATCGCGCGGGGCGACCGGGTCGCTGTTCTGCTGCCACAGACCCCCGAAACGGTCATCACGCATCTGGCGGTTTACAAGCTGGGTGCCATTGCCGTTCCGCTGTTCACACTTTTCGGTGAGGACGGCCTGCGTTTCCGCCTGTCCGACAGCGGCTGCAAGGCCTTGGTGACGGACCGGGCGAATCTCGAAAAGGTGCAGGCGATCCGGCCCGAACTGCCGGACCTGGCCGAGGTCTTCTCGATAGACGGAACAGAAGGCGGCGTGCATGCCTTCTGGCAGGAACTGGGCCGGGCCGCCGATGCCTGCCCGACCGCCGACACCGGCCCCGATGATCCGGCGCTGATCTGCTACACCTCCGGCACAACCGGACCGCCCAAGGGTGCGCTCCATGGCCATCGTGTGCTGCTGGGCCACCTGCCCGGCGTGGAGCTTCCGCACGAGTTCCTGCCGCAGAAAGGCGACAGGCTCTGGACCCCAGCCGACTGGGCCTGGATGGGCGGGCTGATGAACGTGATGCTGCCCGCGCTGACCCTCGGCGTGCCGCTGGTGGCGCATCGAATGGCGAAGTTCGACCCGGAACATGCCTGGTGGCTGATGGACCGGCTCGAGGTTCGCAATGTCTTCCTACCGCCCACAGCGCTGAAACTGATGCGGCAGGTGCCGCCACCCAAGCCTCCCGCGCTGCGCTCGGTCGCCTCGGGCGGCGAAGCGCTGGGTGCCGAGATGCTGGACTGGGGCCGGGCGACATTCAGGCGCGACATAAACGAGTTCTACGGCCAGACCGAATGCAACCTGGTTCTGTCCAACGCCGCCAGCGTGCTGCCGCCCAAGCCTGGCTCGATGGGGCGCGCCGTGCCGGGGCACGAGGTGGCGATTCTTGATGCGACCGGGCAGGTGCTGCCATCGGGCGAGCAGGGCGAGATCGCCATCCGCCGTCCCGATCCCGCAATGTTTCTCGAGTACTGGGGCCGGCCCGATAAGACGGCAGAGAAATTCTCCGGCGATTGGATGCGTACGGGCGATGTCGCGGTGATGGACGACGAGGGGTATGTCCACTTCGCGGCGCGCACCGATGATGTGATCACCTCGTCGGGCTACCGCATCGGCCCGACCGAGATCGAGGACTGCCTGGCCGGACACCCGGACGTGGCCATGGCCGCCGCCGTGGGCGTCCCTGACCCGATCCGGACCGAAGCTGTGAAGGCTTTCGTGGTCCTGCGCAGTGGCGCGGTCGCGGACGGGCTTGCCGACGCGTTGATTGACCGCGTCCGCACCCGCATCTCGCCCCATGTCGCGCCGCGCGAGGTGGTCTTCGTGGAAGACCTGCCGATGACCGCGACCGGGAAGATCATGCGCCGCTCGCTGCGCGATGCCGAAGAGGTCGACGCATGATCCTGCGCCTGGTTCTGCTCGGCGGCGGCACCTTCGTGCTTGTTCTGGGGTTTGTCACTGTAAGCGCGCTCTGGCAGGCGCGGGGCCGGCTGCCAGAGAAGGCCGACGTGATCATGGTGCTGGGGGCCCAGACACTAGAAGACGGAACGCTCGCGCGCGCGGCAGTCGAAAGGGTCGAGACGGGTGTCGATCTCTGGCGGCGCGGCCTTGCGCCGAGAATCCTGTTCACCGGCGGGCCTGCATTGCCCGAATACCGTCCCCATGCCGACCTGATGGCCGATGTTGCCCGGAACCTCGGCGTGCCCGAAAATGCGATCATCGTCGAGGATGGCGCGCACTCGACCCTTCAGAACGCGCTCCTCAGCGAGAGACTGATCCCGGGACAGGATGTCATCCTTGTGACCCACGGTTACCACATGGCGCGCTCGCGCCTGTCCGTCGCCTGGGCCGGTATTCCCGTTGCGGGCTATGCTACCCCCGGCGCCTTCACAAACGGCAAAGATGTCGTGCGCGAGGCGCTGGCGACTCCGTTCAACGTCGGGCGCGTCGCGCTCTGGCATGTGCTGGGATGGACGGGGCTTGGCGATCGGGCACGGCTGAGGATGCTGGCGCAGGCGCCCGGCAAGCGGCATCACAAGGGGTAGGGCATGGATCCGGTCACCATCTTCGCTATCATCGGCGTGCTCGGCATAGGCGCGCAGTGGCTGGCGTGGCGTCTGCAAATGCCCGGGATCGTACTGATGTTGGGCGCGGGCCTAGTTGCGGGCCCGGTCACTGGCCTGCTGGACCCCGCCGCCGCGTTCGGAGACCTGCTCAGCCCGATCGTTGCCGTGGCCGTCGCCGTCATCCTGTTCGAGGGCGGGCTGACACTGAACCTGCACGAGTTGCGGGCGACTGGTCCTGTCGTTCGCCGGATGGTCTTGCTCGGCGCGCCGCTCGGTTGGCTGTTCTCGACACTGGCGTGCCACTATGCGGCGGGGCTCGACTGGGCCAGTTCGGCGGTATTCGGCGGCATTCTCGTGGTCACAGGCCCAACCGTCATCATCCCGTTGCTGCGGCAGGCCCGGATGAAGTCCCGCCCGGCGCAGATCCTGCGGTGGGAGGCGATCGTCAACGACCCTGTCGGCGCGCTTTGCGCAGTGCTGGCGTTCGAGGTCATAGCCGCGCTCGCCGGGGCCAGCACGTTGGCCAAGGCGGCCGAGCATTTCGCGCTGGGCATCGGCGTCGCGGCGCTGGCAGGGCTTGTCGGTGGACGTGCCATCGCCTGGGCCTTCCGCCGCGGGCAGGTGCCCGAGTACATGAAGGTGCCGGTGCTCTTCGGCGCGGTGCTGGCCGTCTACGCGTCGACCGACAGCGTTCTGCACGAAAGCGGGCTGCTTGCGGTGACCGTCATGGGCGTGGTGCTGGCGAATGCCAACCTTCCCTCGTTCGACGAGCTGCGCCGCTTCAAGGAGCATGTCACCGTCATCCTGGTCTCGGGCGTGTTCATTCTGCTGGCGGCCTCGCTCGAGGTGGAGCAGATCTCCCAACTCGACTCGCGCGCGGTTCTGTTCATTCTTGCAATCGTCCTTCTGGCACGCCCGCTCGCCGTCGCATTGTCGCTGATCGGCACGGGCTTGCCTTGGCAGGAGAAGCTGATCACGGCCTGGATCGCGCCCCGTGGCATCGTGGCCGTGGCCGTTGCAGGGTTGTTCGGCACCCGCCTCGTCGAACTGGGTTTCGAGGACGGGGCGCGCCTGCCACCGCTCGCCTTCGCCCTGGTCGCAGCGACGGTCGTGCTTTCGGGCTTCTCGATCCGGCCCGTGGCGCGTGCGCTGGGCCTAGTCTCGACAGACGTGCCGGGCGTGCTGTTCGTCGGAGGCAGCCCTTGGGCGGTCGCGCTGGCCGAGCGCCTGCAGGAGGCGGAGCTTCCGGTGCTGATCGCGGACCGCAACTTCCATCGCCTGATGCAGGCGCGGGCAGCCAAGCTGCCCTATTACCACGGCGAGATCCTCTCAGAGGCGGCAGAGCACCACCTCGACATGAATGCCTACGGCACGCTGATTGCCGCCACTGACAACGACGCTTACAACGCGCTGGTCTGCACCGACTTCGCGCCCGAGTTCGGCCGCAACAATGTCTTTCAGCCCGGACGTGCCGACCCGGACGGCAGCCAGCGCGGACTGCCGGCAACGCTCGGTGGGCGCGCCTTCGGCGGCGGCCTGACCCATGCCGAGGTGGCCCGGCGGGCCGCAAATGGCGAAGGCTTCATCTTGACCGACGTAGCCGGTGAGAAACCCGATTGGGACGGCTGGCACGCGGATCACCCCGGCGCGGCGGTCCTCGCGGTGCTGAACGGCGGCACGATCACGTTCCTCGACAAGGCCGCGCCTCCCCGCCTGCGCAGCGGAGACCGGGTACTATGGCTCGCGCCCACGCGGACCGTCCAGCCATCTCCGGCCGACGACGAGGACGACTGACGCCCCTGCCTTCCGCTTTCCTCAAATATTCCCGCCGGAGGCATCCGACGGGGGCCACCGGGCGCCGTGCTACTCGACCGTGACCGACTTCGCCAGATTGCGCGGCTGGTCCACGTCCGTCCCCTTGGTGACCGCCGTGTGATAGGCCAGTAGCTGGGCCGGAACCGCGTAGAGGATCGGCGCGACGAACGGGTCGATCTCGGGCAGGCGCAGGGATTGCCAGATGCCTTCCGAGGCGCGCTCCAGTCCGGGGCGGTCCGAGATCAGCAGGATCCGGCCGCCGCGGGCCATGACTTCCTGCATGTTGCTGACGGTCTTGTCGAAAAGCGTGTCCGACGGCGCAAGAACGATAACCGGTACGGTCTCGTCGATCAGCGCGATGGGCCCGTGCTTCAACTCGCCGCTGGCATAGCCCTCGGCATGAATATAGCTGATTTCCTTCAGCTTGAGCGCGCCTTCCAGCGCCAGCGGGTACATCGCGCCGCGGCCGAGGAACAGCACATCCGAGGCCTTTGAAAGATCCCAACAAAGCGGCCCGTAGACCTCTTCGCGGGCCAGTACCTGCGCCATCGCCGCCGGCACGGATTCCAATGCTGAGACCAGCGCCCCCTCCCGGTCCTCCTCGATTTGCCCGGTCTGACGCGCTGCCAGGATAGCCAGTGCCGCCAGCACGGTCAGCTGACAGGTGAACGCCTTGGTCGAAGCGACGCCGACCTCGACACCTGCGTGGATGGGGAAGACCAGATCCGACTCCCGCGCGATCGAGCTTTCGGGCACGTTGACCACCGCCGCGATCGCCGCGGCCTTGCCCTTCATGTAGCGCAGCGCGGCCAGCGTGTCGGCGGTCTCGCCCGACTGGCTGACGAAGATCGCCAGCGTCCGGGGCGCGACGGGGGGCTCCCGGTAGCGAAACTCCGAGGCGACCTCGATCTCGACCGGGATCCGGGCCAGCTGTTCGAACCAGTATTTCGCGACATGACAGGCAAGGTAGGCGGTACCGCAGGCCACCATCACCACGCGGTCGAAACCGGTAAAGTCGATCTCGATCCCCGGCAGCGCGACGCCGGCACGATCGGCCGCGGTGTACTGCGACAGCGCATAGGACATCACCGTCGGCTGCTCGTGGATCTCCTTCGCCATGAAGTGTTTGTGGACGCCCTTGTCCGCGTAGGCGTTGGCGGCGGCGACCGTGGTGCGATCGCGCATGACCGGGGCGTTGGTCTCGTCATAGACCTGAGCGCCGTTGCGGCTGATCACGGCCCAGTCGCCTTCTTCCAGATAGGTCAGTTCCCGCGTAAGTGGCGCGAGCGCCACGGCGTCCGAGCCTACGAACATCTCGCCCTCGCCGTGTCCGATCGCAAGCGGCGAGCCGCGACGGGCGGCGATCAGCAGGTCCTCTTCGCCCTCGAAGAGGAACAGCAGCGCGAAGGCCCCATCGAGCCGGGCAAGCGTTGCCTCGGCAGCCTCGATCGGCGTGCGGCCGTTGCGAATCTCGCGCGCGGTCAGGTGGGCGACCGCCTCGGTGTCCGTGTCGGTATCGAAGGTGACGCCCTCGGCTTCCAGTTCGGCGCGCAGATCGCGGAAGTTCTCGATGATGCCGTTATGCACGACGGCCACCGGACCCGACCGGTGCGGGTGCGCGTTCGCCTCCGTAGGAGCGCCATGTGTCGCCCAGCGAGTGTGCCCGATGCCGACATGGCCTCGGATCGGGTCCCGCACCAGCAGATCTGACAACGCCCAAAGCTTGCCGGTCGCACGGCGTCGGTCGAGTTGACCCTCGTGAACGGTGGCGATGCCCGCACTGTCGTAACCGCGGTATTCCAACCGCCGCAGCGCGTCCAGGATCAGGGGCGCGACCTCGTGCTGGCCGAGGATGCCTACAATCCCGCACATCAGGCTTTTCCCTTCTGCTTGAGCGATCTCAGACGTTCCATCATCCGTGCGCCTAGCCCCGGCTTGTTGACCTGACGTGCCCGCGCAATCGCAAGATCACCGGCCCCGACGTTCGATGTGACTACGGATCCCGAGGCGACATAGCCGCCATCGGCAATGCTGACCGGGGCGACCAGCGCGCTGTTCGAACCGATGAACGCGCCGGCGCCGATCTCGGTCCGATGCTTGAAGACCCCGTCATAATTGCAGGTGATTGTGCCGGCGCCGATGTTCGCACCTGGGCCGACCGAGGCATCACCGATGTAGGTCAGATGGTTGACCTTGGCGCCCTCGGCGATTTCCGACGCCTTCACCTCGACGAAATTGCCGATCCGGGCCTGCGGTCCGACCCGCGCGCCGGGGCGCAGCCGGGCATAGGGGCCGACAATGGCGCCCGCACCAACGCAAGCGCCCTCGAGATGACTGTAGGCGCGGATACGCGCGCCGTCGGCGACAGTTACACCGGGGCCAAACGTCACGAAGGGCTCGATCGCAACGTCACGGCCAAGCTGCGTGTCATGGGCGAAGAAAACGGTCTCCGGCGCCGTCAGGGTCGCACCGTTGGCCATCGCCTGTGCGCGCGCGCGTCCTTGGAAGATCGCCTCGGCCTCGGCCAGTTCGGAGCGGGAATTCACGCCCAGCGTTTCGGCCTCGTCGCAGGTCACCGCGCGGCAGGGCAGGCCTCGTCCGCGGGCGATCGCAACGATATCCGTGAGGTAATATTCGCCCTTGGCATTGTCGTTGCCGACGGCATCCACCAGCGAAAACAGCGTCTGGGCATCGGCGCAGACGACACCGGAGTTGCAGAGGGTAATCGCGCGCTGCGCCTCGGTCGCGTCCTTGTGCTCGACGATCGCCTCCAGCGCGCCGTCTGCATCGGTGATGAGGCGGCCGTAGCCGGTTGGGTCATCCGCTTCGAAGCCCAGCACCACGACCGCTGCGCCCTGCGCCCGCGCGTCCTGCATGGCCTGGAGCGTTTCGGGGCGCACGAATGGCGTGTCACCGTAGAGCACCATGGCGTCGCCGGAAAAGTCCTCCAGTGCCGGGCGTGCCTGAGCCACCGCATGGGCCGTGCCACATCGTTCTGCCTGCAGGGTGGTTTCTGCATTCGGGTCCAGCGCCTGAGCGGAGTCAGCCACCGCTTCGGCGCCGTTGCCCACGACAATCACGGTCCGGGTCGGGTCCAGCGCGGCGGCAGCGCCCATCACGTGGTGCAGGAGCGGCGCGTGCGCGACCTCGTGCAGGACCTTGGGTAGGTCCGATGCCATGCGTGTTCCCTGGCCGGCCGCCAGAACGATGATCGCGGTGCTCATGGGTGCTCGTCAGTATCCCGTTTCGGCCCTCTTAGCAGCCCTTATGCAAGGCGCAAAGCGGTGCGGCATCAGAAATGGTTTCAGCGGGTTTCCGGCTATGCGATGAGAGACCAAAGGAGCATGCGATGCGAGCGGCAATCTTCGACCTGGACGGAACGCTGGCCGACACGTCGGCGGATCTGATCGCGGCTGCGAACGGGGCTTTCGCCGCGCCGCTGCTGGACCCGGTGGCCGACAGCGCGGTGGCTTTCCGAGGTGGCCGCGCCATGTTGCGGCTGGGACATGCCCGGGCCGGCACTCCGGATGCCGAGATCGAAGCGCGGATCGACGCCGCCTTGCCTGCGTTCCTGACGCGCTACGAGGCAGGGATCGACACGCACACCCGGCTCTATGACGGGCTAGAGCGGACCTTGGACCGGCTAGCCGCCAACGGTTGGGCGCTCGGGGTCTGCACGAACAAGCCCACTGGTCTTGCCGAGACGCTGCTGCTGCGGCTCGGCATTCGGGACCGCTTCTCGGCGATGCTGGGGGCCGACAGTCTGCCGGTCCGCAAGCCCGATCCGAAGCATCTTCTGGAGACGATCGCCCGCGCTGGCGGAGATCCTGCCCGCGCCGTTCTGATCGGCGACACCGAGACTGACGTCGACGCCGCGCGCAATGCCAGTGTACCTTGTGTGCTGGTCGGCTTCGGACCCGAGGGCGGGGGCGTCGCGCGGCTTCGGCCGGCCGCCGTGCTGGATCACTACGATGCGCTACCCGGCCTTCTGGACAGCCTCGTAATGTGATCCCCGCACATCGGGGCGGCCCCTCCGGTTCGCGGAGCGGACGTCGCGTGTTACGGTCGCCCGGCGGAACGGGGGATCCAATCATGAAAGTGCCAGGGTGTTTCGGGGGCAAACTGACTGCGGTGATGGGCGCCCTGGCTGTGCTGGCAGCGATTTGGGCCGCACACGTGCCGGTGGCCCGCGCACAAACCAAGGCCCAGTTGCAGGCTATGGAGGAACAGGCCGGGATCCTCGATGCCGCACCGGTTCTGCAGATCGGCAAAAATAACTTTAGCGAGGTCGACCTTGCCGAAGGGCTGCTGGCGTGGATCGAAGCACCTGAGGACGGGATCTACAGCCTTGCGCTCGACGCCCCCGGGGCTCTCTTCCTTTCGAGTTTCCCAACGCCCGACGGACGGTATGACGGGCGGACCGCACCGCGCCGCCATGTTGCGGCCGGCAGTCTCACCGCGCCGCCGCGGATCGGGCCGATGCTTCTTGCGGCGGGGCAGCCTTACCTTGTCAGCCTCAGTGCTTCGACCGGTGCGACGGCGACGCTGACGCAGGACCGTGCGCTCGGCCCGCTCGACGCGCTGCCCGAACGTGACGCGCCCCTCGAGACGGGAGAGTTGCTCCTGCGGCCCGACGAAGACCTCCGCCTGAGCCTGCCCGCACCGGACGCGCCCCTGAAGGTCGAGGTCATGGCCGAGGCCCGCGCCGACTGGCAAGCGGATCTGGGGGGCACATCGTTCGGCTCTGCAGGGCTCTATCCGTGGGCTGCGGAGGACGACGCCCGCTTCACGCTGCGCGCCCGCGTCACCGGAGACGGGTCGCCGCCGCTGGTTCTGGTCCGTGTCACCCCGGACGATTCGGGGCTAGACGAGGCCGAGCCGAACCGGACGGAGCCCAACCCGATCACCCCAGGCACCGAGTTCACCGGGGCGTTGATCCACGAGAACGACTACGATCTGTTGGGTTTCACGCTCGATGCGCCCCGCGTATTGGAGCTTGCGGTGGCCTCGGACAGCGATGTGGCGTCCTATACGGCGACGCTGATGCGCGAGGAAACCTCAGGCACCGCGACGCTGTGGAGCCGGACAGCGACGCTGGGTCAGGTCGTGGACAGCCCGCTTGCACTGTCGGCGGGAAGCTACCGGCTGGAATTGCATCGTCAGATGGGCGATCGGGACGCGGTGCGCTATTCGGTCATTCTCTCCGACAGCGCGCCCGCCGCGACCGGCCACGAGATCGAGCCTAATGACACATCGGACGCTGCAATGGCCTTGCCCGAGTCGCTACGGGTGCGCGGTGCGCTGACGCCCGATGATACGGACATGTTCGGCTTCACGGTACCCCACGGCGTCTCCGACAACCTTTGGAGGCTTATGACCGCGGGCGCCGAGCGGCTCATCCTGCACGGGCGGGATGGCGTGGTCGCGGATGTCCGCGCGAAAGGTGGCCGCGCGGTCGCGGACGCACTTGCGCTGGTCCCGGGCGACTACCGGGTCGAGTTGCGCGGTGACGGAGACTACAGCCTGAGAGTAATGGACCTGGGCACGCGGCCCGGGGACTATGAAGGCGAGCCGAACGATGCAGCGAAGGACGGGCAGAGGCTGGAGTTCGGCAGGCAGGTCCGCGGCGCGTTCCACTCGGTAGAGGACACCGACAGCTACCTTTTCCGGCTCGACGCGGAAAGCCCGGTCGAGATCACCGTCACCCCGCCCGGCGATGGCGAACTGGATGCTCGGCTCATGCTGGAAGGCACGCAACACGGAGGCAAGCGGTTGTTCCGGCCGGGCGAAGGCGCCTACAGCTACCGCGCGACCCTGCCGGCGGGCGATTGGGAGGTCCGCGTGCGGAGCACTCAAAAGCGCCCACAGGGGACATATTCGGTGCGCGTCGAGCGGCTTGCGGCAATCGTTTCGCAAGAGCCGGACGACCGTCCCGTCGACGCGGTCAAGTTGCCCCGCGACGGCGACATCTCGGCCGAAATCGGAGCTTTCGACGGTATCGACCACGTCTTCCTGCCCCTGCCCGAGGGCAGCGGAACGGCGGCGGTCATCTGCGATGGCGGCCCAGCCCTCAGAAGCTGGGCGTTGTGGAACTGGTCGACTGGCAAGAAGATCCTGAACCCGACGCGCGGAATGACCGTTCAGCAATACGACCCGGATCTCGGAGGCGCGGTGCGGCTGCAGATCGATGGCGGGGAAGAGACTGGTTCGTATGACTGCCGAATGCGCTTCGCGCCGGAAGCGTGGCCCGATCCTGGCGCACCAATCACGGCGTTCGAACAGCCGCTCACGCTGGCCCCGGGCGAAAGCGTTGCGGTGACCTGGGTGGCTGGCGCCCCGCGTCCCGGTTTCACGCTGGACTTGCCCGAGGGCGCAGTCGGCGCTTTCGGGTGTCGCGGCCCCGGCGGTCCGCTCGCTTTCGACACCGGCCTGATGGCCAGCAATCTCGATCTCGTAAGGGACGCGGCGCTCGAAGGCCTCTACGTGCTGCGGGCACGCGACAAGCCGCTGATGCGGCTGCGCGATCCCGCGCTCGAGGACATGCCGTTCTCTGCGACCTGCACGCTGCTCGGACCCGACGATCTGGCTCGTCCCTCGGACATGGGCCCGCCCGCCGAGTTCCGCCTGATCCCGCCCGAGGACGCACCCGCCGAGGCGGATGACGCGCCCGTTCCGCCGCCTCCGGGAATGGCCGAGTTGATGGCCCGCAAGGTACCCGAGCAGCAGCCGACCGGCGATCTGCCCGTCGCGATCTCGTTCCAGCCTGCGCCGACGCTGGCGGCTTATGACAACAATGGTCAGCACTTTCCGATGACCGCGACGCTGCGCAATTCGGGCGACATTGCGCTTGAGCTTGACCTGAGCGCGCGCGTCGATGCCGATGGTTGGCGTCTGGCGCTGGAGCATCAAACATTGGCGCTGGCGCCGGGCGCAGAGGCAAAGGTCAAGGCCAGTTTGACGGCGCCACCCTGGCTTAGCCCCGTGATCGCGCCGGGGCTGGTGTTGCGTGCCGACAGCGATGACGACTTCGCGGCCGGGATGACCACGCTTCCCGCCGCTCCAGGCGCGATCCCGGTCAATCCGGCGTCCTATTGGCTTGCGCCGGAGGCTCTGCGTGGCGGACTCAATGTGCTGCATCACGGGCTCGGAGCACGGCTGGTCCGCGCCGACGGAATTGCGGCGGACGAGAATGAGCAGACCGGGCGCGCCTATCTCCACGACGGGTTTGTTCCTCACACCAGCACCCGTCCCACCGCGCCGGATCTGGAGTTCAGCCTTGCGGCGCCTGCGACATTGGTGGGCGGGATGGTCCAGTTGCGATCGACCGCACCGCCCAAGGACTGGCCGTCGAGCGTCGAGATCTATACATCCGCCACCGGTGAGGACTGGAAACTGGCGGCGGCGCGGCAGCTTGCCTCGAGCCATGCGCCGCAATACCTGGTGTTCGACACGCCGACCCCGGCCAGCCACGTTCGGGTGCGTTTTCCCGAGTGCCGTGGCGGATGCGCGCGGCCCACGGTCCAAGAGATTCAGATGATTGCCGTGCCCGGGACGCACCCCGAGGGCCTGCCCCCGATCAACGCTGGCGACCCGGCGTTGGGCGGGCATGTGGTGCATACCGCTCCGAACCTCGGCGGCGACTGGAACAGCACGTTGCTCGTGGCCGAACCCGACCGGACGAACCGTCCCTGGTCCGTGAAGACCGGAAAGGTTGAGCAGGTGGTAGCCTTTCACCAGAACCGCGCCGCCCTGCTGTCGGGTGTGGCCTGGGTGGGCGATCCTGACGAGGAGGGGCGCTTGCCCGAGGCCGAGGTTTCGGTGAGCACCGACGGTCCGTCCGGGCCGTGGCAGCCGGTCGGCGCGCTACCCTCACCTGGGGCGGGGGAACTGCGCACGGACCTTCGCTTCGAGGCCCCGGTCTGGGCGCGATACCTGCGCCTGACCTATCGCATTCCAGAGGGCGAGAAGCTCGCCGGGCCTGATGCCATCGAAGCGCTGGAAGTTCCCGGCACCTCGGTTCTCGGTCTCTGGGAGGATGAAAGTCCCCGCGCCGCTTACGAGGCGCGGGAGGCGCATAGCGCGCTGGCCGCCGTCGATCCGGCAGGTGGACCAGAGCGCGAAGCGGCAGTCGCGCTACTGACCGGCACACCGGTTGCCTCCTCGGTGCTGATCGAACGCAACGAGGACTGGTGGCGCATCGATGTTCCCGACGGTCCCGCGCAGGAACTTGTACTAGATTTCGGCACGGCTGCACCCGATGTAGCCGCCGAACTGGAAGATGGTGGCGGCACACCGCTGCCGTTGACGAGGAAAGAGGATGGTCGGCTCAGTGCGGTGCTTCGGCCCGGTCCTCACTACCTCAGAATCCACGAGCCGCCGCGTTCGGTCATGATCAGCTGGGACACCTCGGGCAGCGTCGCCGCCTATCTGCCGCGCACGCTGGCGGCGGTGCGGACATGGGCGCGCTCGCTCAAGCCTGGGCGGGATGCGCTGAATCTTCTGCCCTTCGGCGTTGATGCGCCTTTGCTGGCGCAATGGGCCGAAAGCCCGGACGTGCTGGAGCCGGTGCTCGCCGATCTTCCGCAACAGGGCTCGAGCGATGCGGAGGGCGCGATGCGGATCGCCTCGGAAGCCCTGATGGGGCGGGAGGGCGCGCGCGGGATCGTGATCATAACCGATGCGGAAACCGGCATGGACCCCGAACTCTGGTCGCCACTGCTGCGGGCCGCACCGCGTGTGGTTGCGCTTTCGGTCGATTCAAGCGAGAGGCAAAACGCGGCGATCCTGATGGACTGGGCCGCGGTCAACGGTGGCCGTTTCCAGCGCGTCATCGGCCCGTTGGGGCTGGCGGACGGGATGGATATGGCCGCCGCGCTGTTCCGCTCGCCCAAGGCCTACCGGTTGACCGCCTCGCTGGAAGAGATCGTCGAACCCGAAGGAGAGATCACGCTGACCATTTCGGCTGCACCCGAGCCTGAAGCGGTCCGCGAGGGCGCGATCGAGGTGATCCTCGATGCCTCGGGGTCGATGTTGCAAAGGCTCGACGGTCGGCGGCGGATCGAGGTCGCGCACGAGGCGCTGTCCAGCCTTGTGCGGGAGACCCTGCCCGAGGGTACACCTTTTGCTTTCCGTGCTTTCGGGCTGGAAGAAGACGCTTGCCGGACCGAACTGCGTCTGCCGCTGGCGCCTCTCGATCGGGCGCGCGCCGAGGCCGAGATCACCGGTGTGCCCGCGATCAACCTCGCCAAAACCGCCATCGCCGATAGCCTGCGCGCCGCCGGTTCGGACCTGGCCGGGGCCTCCGCGCCACGTGTGATCGTGCTGGTGACAGACGGAGAGGAAACCTGCGACGGCGATCCCGCTGCCGCGATCGAGGAGTTGCGGGCTCAAGGTTTGGACGTTCGGGTGAACATCGTCGGTTTCGCTATCGACGATGCCGACCTAGTCCAGACCTTCTCGGCCTGGGCCGAGGCCGGGGGCGGGACCTATTTCGACGCCGGCAGCGCCGAGGCGCTGAACGACGCGGTGGCGCAGGCCCTCATCCCCCGTTTCGAGGTCGTGCGGACCTATTTGGACGGTCGGGTTGAGACCGTCGGCCGCGTCGCGCTTGGTGAAACGGTGGTGCTTCCGGCGGGGCGATTGACGATCCGGCCTGCTTCAGCCGCGACGGGCGAGCCCCTGGAGCTTCAGGTGCTGCCGGAGGAAGTGGTGGGCGTAACCTATGGGGCAGGCAGGGGAATGGTTCGGGCCGAAGAGTAGATTATCGAACTGAACATCTGCTCAGTTAGCCGAAATCAGCTTTCCGGTGCCAGCCGCGCTAGGATGGCACCGGTATCTAGACCGGTGACGGACCCGGGGACGCGGCCCCGTTTCCCACCCAGTCGGGTTGCGACGAAACCTTCGGCCACCGGCTCGGACGCGCTGCGCAGCAGTACCGACGCCGCGAGCAGTTCGGCGAGGCTTTCCGCGAACCACCGCGCCTCTGCCTCGTCGGGCAGGCCGGGCCAGCGCTCGCGATGTGCTTCCAATGCCGCGTCATAGGCTGGATCGGTGCCCTTCGCGGCGGAAAGCTCGGCGCGCAGCGCCTCTGCCGCTTCCCCGGACTTTGCCAAGGTCCGCAGGATGTCCAGGCAGATCACGTTGCCCGAGCCTTCCCAGATCCCGTTGAGCGGGGCCTCCCGGTAGAGCATCGGCAACGGCGTCTCCTCGACGTAGCCCATGCCGCCGAGCGCCTCCATTGCCTCGGCCACCACGGGACCGCAACGCTTGTTGTTGTAGAACTTCGCCAGCGCCACGGCGATGCGCGCAAAGGCGCGTTCCGCCGGGTCGTCGAAGGCGCGGGCGGCGCGGAGGGCCAGTGCCAGCGCAGCCTCCCAGTCGAGCGCGAGGTCCGCCAGTACCGCGCGCATCAGCGGCTGGTCGATCAGCTGCCGCTGGAACACGGTCCGGCCGCAGGCCCAGTGATGCGCCTCGGCGAGCGCCGCGCGCATCAGCCCGACCGGGGCCATCGCGGTATCGAGCCGTGTGTAGTGCACCATCTCGATAATCCGTCGAACGCCGTCGCCCTCGTCGCCCAGTCGGTGGGCCAAAGCGCCATCGTATTCGATCTCGGCCGAGGCATTAGCTACGTTCCCCAGCTTGTCCTTCAGCCGCACAAGGTGGACGGGGTTGCGTTCGCCTTCCAGCCAGCGCGGAACCACGAAACAGGTCAGTCCGCCCGGCGCCTGTGCCAGTGTCAGGAACCCGTCCGACATCGGCGCCGAGCAGAACCACTTGTGTCCGGTCAACCGGTAAACATCGCCATCGGGTTCGGCCCGCGTGGTGTTCGCCCGCACGTCCGAACCGCCTTGTTTCTCGGTCATGGCCATGCCCATCGTGGCCGCCCGCTTCGCCGCCACCGGAGCAATGGACGGATCGTAGCGGGCAGACGCCAGCTTCGGCCGCCAGGCATCCAGAAGAGCCGCATCCGCCGCCAGCGCCGAAATTGCCGCATAGGTCATGGTCATCGGGCAGCAGACGCCGGGCTCGACCTGGCTCATCAGATAAACAAGGCCCGCATGGGTCACGTGACCGCCCGCCGAGCCGTCCCAGGGGATCGAAGCATAGCCCAGTTCCAGCCCGGTCTCGATCAGCCGGTGGTAGCCCGTGTTGAACCGGACCTCGTCGATCCGCGCGCCGGTCCGGTCGTGGGTGACAAGACGCGGCGGATCGCGGCGGGCATCCTCGGCGGCGTGCCGCAGGTCAGCCCCTGACAGAAGGGTTCCTGCGCGTTCCAGCACGCTATTGCGCCCCCCATGCCTAAGCACATGGTCGCGAAACGCAGGATCATGCGCCCACAGATCCGGGTGCAGAGCGCCCGGCTGGTTCTCGACGGAATGGGTGCGCAGGTCCCGATGTCCCGGCGGCTGGGTCACGGCGTTCTCCCGGTGGTGGAAGTTGTCCCGCAAGATACCCCGGGCGGATAAGGCACGAAAGCCGCGAGGGGTTGCAAGCCCGGCGTGACGCGCTCTTTACTGTGGCATCGATCACTCGACTGGGAGGGAAATGAGGATGCGAACCGCGATAGCCGCCACCGCGCTGACACTGACGGCGGGAATGGCCGCCGCGCAATGCGAGCAGGTGATCTTCTCGGATGTGGGCTGGACCGACATCACCGCGACGACCGCCGCGACCACCGTGGTGCTCGAAGCGCTTGGCTACGAGACCGACGTTAAGGTGCTGTCTGTGCCGGTGACTTATACCTCGATGGCCAATGGCGACATCGACGTGTTCCTCGGCAACTGGATGCCCACGATGGAGGGCGACATCGCGCCCTATCGCGAGGCCGGAACAGTGGACACGGTACGCGAGAACCTTGAAGGCGCGAAGTACACGCTTGCCACCAACGCTGCGGGCGCGGCTCTGGGCATCGCGGATTTCGCCGACATTGCAGAACATGCTGACGCGCTCGACGAGACGATCTATGGCATCGAGCCGGGCAACGACGGCAACCGGCTGATCATCGATATGATCGACCAGGACGCCTTCGGCCTGTCGGGCTTCGAGGTGAAGGAAAGCTCGGAGCAGGGCATGCTGGCGCAGGTCGACCGCGCGACCAAGCGGGACGAGCCCATCATCTTCCTCGGGTGGGAGCCGCATCCGATGAACGCCAATTTCGAGATGACCTACCTGACCGGGGGCGACGAATTCTTCGGCCCGGACCTGGGCGGCGCGACGGTCTATACCAACACTCGTGCCGGTTATGTCGAGGAATGCGCCAATGTCGGTGCGCTTCTGCAGAACCTGGAGTTCTCGCTGGCGATGGAGAACGAGATCATGGGAGCGATCCTCAACGACGGCGAGGATCCGCAGGACGCGGCGCGGGCCTGGATGGCGGCCAATGCGGACATGGTCATGGGCTGGCTGGACGGTGTAACCACCGCCGACGGTGGAGACGCGGCCGCCGCAGTCAGCGAGGCGCTGGACCTCTGAGAGACCGGCGCGGCACCCGAGCGGTGCCGCGCCGTCGCTGCTCGCCGGATCAGGGTGATTTCTGAATGCGGTAGGGCAGATCCATTGGCGGGTGCGCCACCTTCTCGATCGTGTTGATCGAGATATGTGGCAAGCGGATCAGCCCGGTCCACCCGTCACGACGCTGGAAAAAATCCAGGAAGATGAACCGCGAAAAGAACAGGATGTGCCGCGGGTTCCCCAGCGGGCCTTCCTCGTCCCGTTCCAGAATCCAGAAGGTCGAGCGCATCAAAGCGGCGTCCGCCTGTCGTTCGATGAACGGGATATTCACGATCCCGACTTCCAGCGGATCGGTGCCGAGTACCAGCGCGATCAACCTAGGCACCTTGTCTCGGATTTCGTCGAGGCCGAGCTTGAGAAGCTCGTTAGCATCAAGCGGCCCAAGCGCCGGATCGCCCTCGACGGCGGGACAGATGTCTCAGATCTGCGGAACCGTATTGCGAGCGAAGTCCTCTGAAGTCTGCTCGGTCTGGTCAGTAATCATCGATTCTCACCTGCAGATCAGTTTCATGGCTTGGGGGATTTGCGGCCAATGGCCCAAGTACAGGATGGCCAATGCCAAAATTCAAAAACCGCCATATGTCACTGATGCGGCCTTCACATCCGGTCGTGCAGCCGTCATGGTCGTCGTCCAAGGGAAGACGAGGGGGCGACACTGGACTGGCTGACTGAAAACAAGATCCCTGTAGGCGACGGTGCCGCCGCGGTCTTCGACTGGTTGCAGACCCATGGCGGCTGGTTCTTCGACGGGCTGGCCGATGCGCTCGAATCGCTGGTGGATGGTATCCTCTGGGTCCTGCAGTCGCCGCACCCGCTGCTGGTGATCGCCGCTTTCGTTGCGCTGACCTGGGCGGTGCAGCGCAACTGGCGCACCTGCCTGCTGGTTGCCGCCGGGTTCCTGTTCATCCTCAACCAGGATTACTGGGAGGAGACGACCGAAAGCCTGACCCTCGTGCTGTCGGCCTGCGTGATCTGCATGGCCATCGGGGTGCCCATCGGGATAGCGGCGGCGCACAGGCCGCGGCTGTACAAGAGCATGCGCCCGGTGCTGGACCTGATGCAGACGCTGCCGACCTTCGTCTACCTCATCCCGGCCATCGTGTTCTTCGGCATCGGAATGGTGCCGGGCCTGATCGCCACGGTGATCTTCGTACTGCCCGCGCCGATCCGGTTGACGCATCTGGGGATCAGCTCGACGCCCAAGCACCTGAAAGAGGCGGTCGAGGCTTTCGGCGCGACGCCCCGGCAGGCGCTCTGGAAGGTCGAACTGCCCTACGCCTTGCCGCAGATCATGGCGGGCCTGAACCAGACAATCATGCTGTCCCTGTCGATGGTTGTCATCGCCGCGCTGGTCGGGGCCGACGGCCTCGGCGTGCCGGTGGTCCGGGCGCTGAACCAGGTGAACACCTCGCTGGGCTTCGAGAGCGGCTTCATCATCGTCGTCGTCGCCATAATGCTGGACCGAATGCTGCGGATGGAGGGGAAATGAAGCTGAACGGCTCCTGCCATTGTGGCGCGGTGCGGTTCACCGCCGAGATTCCCGAAGGCCTGGCCAGCGCCCGCCGCTGCGACTGCTCGTTCTGCGCCATGCGCGGAGCAGTTGCCGTCACCGCGCCGCTGGATGGGCTGAAGGTCACGCAAGGCGCCGACAAGCTGACGCTCTACACGTTCAACACCGGTGTGGCGCAACATCATTTCTGCTCGGTTTGCGGGATCTATACGCACCACCGACGCCGCTCCAATCCCAACGAGTACGGCGTGAACCTCGCCTGCCTCGAGGGCCAGACACCCTTCCTTCCCGAGATCGATGTTGCGGACGGACGCCACCATCCCTCCGACGGCGGCGCTGACAGCGTCGCGGGCGTGCTGCGCTATACGCCCAAGGTGCCCGGATGACCGAGGCCGCCGTCACATTCGATAGGGTTTCAATCGTCTTCGGCGACGAGCCGGAGGCGGCGCTGCCGCTGATGGACAAGGGCTTCGAACGCGGCGAGATTCAGGAGCGCACAGGCCAGGTGCTTGGCGTCCACGATTGCTCGCTTCAGGTCGGGCGGGGCGAGATCGTCGTGCTCATGGGCCTTTCCGGCTCTGGCAAGTCGACCTTGCTACGCGCGGTCAACGGCCTGAACCCGGTTGCCCGCGGAAAGGTCACCGTGCGGGACGAGGGCTGGTCCTGCACCCCCGGCACCTGTCCGCCCGAAGACCTGCGTCGTTTGCGCCGCGAGTGCGTGGCGATGGTCTTCCAGCAGTTCGGCCTGCTGCCTTGGCGCAACGTGCGCGACAACGTCGTGCTGGGACTGGAACTCGCTGGTGTGTCGCGCGCCGAGCGCTATCGCCGCGCTGATGCACAGCTGGAAATGGTCGGCCTCGCCGACTGGGCCGAGCACAAGGTGGCCGAGCTGTCGGGCGGCATGCAGCAACGCGTCGGCCTAGCCCGGTCCTTCGCCACCGAAGCGCCGATCCTGCTGATGGACGAGCCGTTCTCGGCCCTGGATCCACTGATCCGTACCCGGCTTCAGGACGAGTTGATCGAGCTGCAGCAGAAGCTGAAACGCACGATCATCTTCGTAAGCCACGATCTCGACGAGGCGTTCAAACTGGGTGATCGTATCGCGATCATGGAGGGCGGTCGGATCGTCCAGTCCGGCACGCCGCAGCAGATCTATTCGGCGCCGGCCAGCGACTATGTCGCGGATTTCGTTGCCCACATGAACCCGCTCGGCGTTCTGACCGCTGCCGACGTGATGCAGCAGGCACAGGGCGACTGCTCCGACCAGGTGCCTGCCGAAATGCCGATCCGCGAGATGATGCAGCATTTCGTCGAGGGGCAGGGACCCCTCGGCGTTTTGCGCGACGGTAAGCTGGTCGGCATGGTCACCCGCGACGGAATCCTGCGTCGTCTGTCGCAGGGCGAATGACCGCCCCGTCGCCGAGCGTAACCGCGACCGCCCCCCCGCGCGTCGATCCTCGAGGGGATCTGCATCCGCCTGCTCGCCGCGTTCCTGATCACCGCCATGTCCGCCGTGGTGCACGCGGTCTCGGACGAGGTTCCACTGGGGCAGATCATCTTCTGGCGCTCCGCCGTCGCGTTGGTGCCGATCTGCGGCTACATGGCCCTGCGCCACCAGTTCCCGGCGGCGCTCGCCACCCGCAATCCCCGCCTGCACCTGACCCGGGGGCTGTTCGGCGCGCTTTCCATGGCGCTCTCCTTCGTTTCGCTGGCCTATCTGCCAGTCGCGAACGCACAAGCGCTGGCCTTTCTGGCCCCGGTACTGACCCTGCCGATGGCGGCGCTGATGCTGAAAGAGCGGCTTGCCCCGGCGGTGATGGCGGCTTCGGCGCTGGGCTTCGGCGGCATGATCGCAATGCTCTGGAGCGCCCTCGAGGCACCGGGGCAGGGCGCGCTGATCGGCATCGCGGCGGGCCTCGCCTATGCACTGACGATGGCGTTCGTGCGTGTTCATATCAAGGCGATGACCGCGACCGAGCCGCCCGCGACGATCGCTTTCTGGTTCGCGGTGATCTGCTCGGGCGTCGGGCTTGCTACGCTGCCGTTTGGCTGGGTGACACCGGATCTTCCGACGCTCTGCCTGTTGGTTGGGACCGGATTGCTGGGAGGGCTCGGCCATATCGCGGCGACCGAAGCGACGGCCCGTGCGCCGGTCTCGGTGCTTGCCCCGTTCGACTTTACCGGGCTAATCTGGGCGCTCGGCTTGGACATCCTGCTTTTCGCGGTAGTGCCTGGACCGCTCGCGTTGGCGGGTGTCGCCGCAATCACTTTGGCGGGAGTTATGGTCACGGTCGCCGGCGCGCGCCCCCTGCCGCTACGCACCGGGCCTTGACCCTGACCGGCGCTTGGCCTAGCAGTTTGCACCAGCGCGGGCATGGTGAAATGGTATCACACGAGCCTTCCAAGCTCTTGGTGCGGGTTCGATTCCCGCTGCCCGCTCCACCTTGACGCTGTAATTCCCGTAATTTTCTGGCGATAATCGTGCGCCTGGGTTTCCGGCCCCCAAAGTAGCCGCGCAAGCTGCCGGTGTCGGGATCTCCCCCGGCCTCTCCGAATATTCGGAGGAGAGTAGGCTATCGGGGCATGCCACGGCGTGTAACGGATGAGCGAAACATCTGCGGAAAATGTTGGCGTTTCAACTGTATCCGCATGGCGCTGGCACGCATATTATGGTGATCATCATAGTAGCGGGTGCCAGAACGAGAAACCGTGGGGGCGACATGATAGAATTGCGACGACGTTCGGCAATACAGGACACCGGCATCGTGCGTGTACGGGTGCTTGGGGTGGCCGTCCTCCCGCTACTGATGGGCCTCCTGTTCTTTGCAGCATCCCTGACCCCGTCCTTGATTCCACGCCCCTGGCTCTTGCAAGGCGTTCTGGCCGGTCTCGTTACCGGCATCGGTTACGCGATCGGTCAGCTCCTGAATACAGTTTGGCGAGGACTGGATCTGCCAACGCTGTCTGCGACAGCGGTTCGAAAGATGTGCGTGATCCTGGCCGTTCCGATTTTCGGGGTTCTGGCCTGGACGTTGCTGCACGCCGCAGAATGGCAGAACTCCATAAGAGTACGCTTCGGTATGGAGCCTCTGGAGGCCTTCAGCACCTTTGGTATCGTCGGAGTTGCCACCGCGGTCTTTCTCATTTGCGTCGCGATCGGTTGGACGGCGCAGTTGTTGTTCGACCGCATCAGGTACGCGCTCTACCGGATCATGCCGATGCGGACAGCAAATGTTCTGGGGCTGTGTCTCGCGATTTTTATCGGATTTGTCGTAACCCGCGATGGGGTGGTGCAATCCGGGTACGATCTCGCTGACAGATCCTATGCGGCAGCCCAGAAGCTGTTCGCCGACGCGCCGCCTGCGCCCCGCGATTCCAGACTTCCCGGGAGTCCCGATTCCCTGATCGACTGGGGCGCGATGGGACAACCGGGGCGGAACTTCATCATCGAAGGGCCGGACGCGCAGGCGATCTCGGCTTTCAGCGGTCGCCCTGCAAGGGATCCAATTCGGGTCTATGTGGGCCGCGCGCAGGCTGAATCGCCAGAAGCACGGGCAGAACTGGCGCTCGAGGAGTTACTGCGGCTTGGCGCCTTCGACCGAAAGATTCTGATCGTCGCGAGCCCGACAGGTACCGGATGGCTCGATCCAGGCGGGCACGAGCCTATGGAGTTCATGCATGATGGGGATGTGGCGACTGTGGCCGTCCAATATTCCTACCTTCAATCTCCGCTGGCGCTGATCTTCGAGACCCAGTCCGGTCTTGAGCAGGCAACCGCTACCATGCGGGCAATCTACGCATACTGGACCACGCTACCGCCGGAGACCCGGCCAAAGTTCTACATGCACGGAATCAGTCTAGGTGCCTGGTCGTCGATGTACTCATTCAACGTCTTCAGGGTGCTGAATGACCCCATCAATGGTGCGCTCTGGACAGGGCCACCTTTTCCATCGCGGCTCTGGAGGCAGGCCGTCGCCGCGCGCAGCCCGGACTCGCCCTATGTCCTGCCAGAAGTAGGAAACGGCGAATTGGTGCGGTTCGCCTCGCAATATGGCGGGCTGGAGCGCTCACCAGGGCCATGGGGACGGTTGCGCGTTGTGTACCTGCAGCACGCCTCCGATGCGATCGTGTTCTATGAGCCGGCCTCGCTCTGGCGGGCGCCGGAATGGATGAAGGAACCGCGGGCGCCGGATGTCTCGCCCGCTATGCGCTTCATCCCGGTGGTCACGCAGCTTCAACTGGCGCTCGACATGGCCCTGGCTTTGGGCGTGCCCGGAGGCTACGGCCACAACTACATCGCGGAGAACTACGTCGATCCCTGGGTGGCACTGACCGACCCGGAAGGATGGAGTGACAACGATAGCGCGCGATTGAAGGAATGGTGCGGTCAGGAATGGGGTCTGGGATGCCGCAGAGAATAATCTGGTGTTTTCAGAAGAACCTGGCGTGATGTGGGGTGGGGTGCAGGTTTGCGTTTGGCCATGACTGAACCCTGCCCATTCAAGCGCGTCAAGACGGGCTCCGAGATCAGCCGACCGATGGTAATGCGTAATTGGACGACCGCGGACGCTGCGGAGGTCTGGGGCTTTGTCAGTTGATTCTTCAAACTCATCCTCTTTACGAGACATTCTCGGAAGCGCACGCAAACTGGATTAGCTGTTGGTCGGATAGAACCCGATCCTATCGAAGGCGTGCAAGCCAATCCTGTTAGTGTACGCTCTGCCTCTAGGCTTCCACGCCGACCCCAAGGGGCTCCTTGGGGAATGAGCATCTCCTTGGGGCTGGCGAACCGTGTTGCTACAAACCGCCGGCTGCACTGATATCTTAATTCCGCGTCCGGTGGACTTTGACCGGATGGGCAAGGATTTTAGATTTCGTGCCATAACGAAGTCTTCGCCGCCCAAGCTGAAGAATATTTTACCCCTGCGGCGCTAGCTGAAGTGTTGCACGGGTTTAACTGCAAGCAGCGCGCCGGCATCACGGCGCAGATCCGCGAGTTCACCCAATTTCCGGTCTACTCAGACAGCTTGAGCTTCAGGCATAGCCGAGTTCCCCTGTGGTGTTCGTACCGATTACATCAAGATGTTGAAGTCGCTCGCCATGCTCGACGCGCATTTGGTTTCCAAGAACGACATTCTGCGCGGCCTGCTTGTCGCCGACGCTGACGTCGGGCTGAGCGACTTCAGCCGCCCAGAGCCGGGTACCGCCGTGAGAGTCTAGTGGATGATCGATTAGCAATATCCCACGATTGACAGGTCGTGAACCTGTCACGTTTGTTGTCCTACTCGCGCTGGACGGGAGCTATGGATAGCGCTGACTCATTCGCCGGCACGGTAGCGACCAATGGCGCTTTGCTCTTGGCTCAGAACGAGCGAGCTGGATACTTGAATCCCGTCTGCCCAATCTAGGAGTGATTGCGATGCTGGATCTGCCCCGAACGCTTGAGGGCTATGGCCCGATCCGCGCCTACTTCGGCACTCAAACTTCGGGAACCGCGAAACCTTCTCGCCATTCTAAGCTCCTGCCGAACCTCGACGCCGCCATCGACGCCTGCGGGTTGAAGGACGGCGCGACGGTGTCGTTCCATCATCACCTGCGGAATGGCGACGGGGTGCTGAACCTCGTGATGGAGGTCCTGGCTCGCCGGGGGCTGAAAAATCTGCACGTCGCCGCTACCTCGATCTTCCCGGTGCACGCACCCCTGGTCGAGCATATCCGCGATGGCACGGTCGGGCGGATCTCGACGAGCTTCATCTCCGGTCCGGTGGGAGAAGCCGTCGCGCGCGGCGCGCTTCTCGATCCGGTGGTACTGCGGACCCACGGGGGGCGCACCCGCGCGCTTGATAACGGCGAGTTCAAGATCGACGCGGCCTTTGTCGCCGCTCCAGCCGCGGACGATCTGGGCAACATCTCCGGGCGTGCCGGCAAGACCGCCTGCGGCGCACTCGGCTACCCCATGACTGACGTTGAGGTCGCGGCTCACGTTGTCGCGGTAACCGACACGCTGGTGCCATTTCCCGCGCAACAGATCGACATCTCTCATGAGAAGGTTGATTTCGTCGTGGCGGTCGACCGGATCGGCGATCAGGCTGGCATCGCCTCTGGAACGACAAGGCCGGCGGAAGATCCGGCCAGCCTTGCCATCGGGGAGCGCGCGGCCAAGGTCATCTCTGCAAGCGGGCTGCTAGAGGATGGCTTCTCGTTCCAGACCGGCGCGGGCGGGGTGTCGCTGGCCACCGCGGCGGCGGTTGGCCGGGAAATGGCCGCGCGGCGCGTGACCGGCAGCTTCGCTTCGGGGGGCATCACCGGCTTTCACGTCGAGATGCTGAATGCCGGGCTGTTCCGGACGCTGATGGACGTCCAATGCTTCGACCTGACGGCAGTGAAATCTTATCAGACAGATCTCCGCCACCAGGCCATGTCGGCGGCGACCTATGCCGGCCCACACGTCGGAGGAGCCGTGGTGGACCGGCTCGATGCGGTAGTTCTGGGCGCGACCGAGGTCGATCTCGGGTTCAATGTTAACGTTACTACCAAGGCAGGTGGCGCGATCGTTGGCGGCTCGGGCGGGCATGCCGACACCGCAGCGGGCGCCCGACTCACCGTCGTCACCACGCGGCTCACTGCCGGCGGTTACGCAAAGATCGTGCCCGAGGTGGGTACCCTGACGACACCAGGCGCAACGGTCGACGTTGTAGTCACCGACGCTGGTATCGCAGTAAATCCCTTGCGCGCTGACTTGGCCGAGCGGGTGCGAGCGGCAGGGTTGCCGGTGCTGGAGATCGAAGCGCTGGTAGCGCAGGCGGAGAAAGCCGCGAGGCGTCCCACACCGGTCCGCGCCACTGGACGCGTGGTCGCGGTGTCCGAGTATCGCGATGGCAGCGTGACGGACGTGGTGCGTCAGATCGAGGAGTGAGCCCGATGGCTGTAATCCGGGAAGCCGACCTTATTCTGTCCATCACCGATGCACTACAATACGTTTCTTACTACCACCCACCCGACTTCATCCGGGCTATGGCGGCGGCGTGGGAGCTAGAGGAGAGCCCTGGTGCGAAGGATGCGATGGCGCAGATCCTCGTGAACTCGCGGATGGCTGCGCTGGGCCGCCGGCCGATCTGCCAGGATACCGGCACTGCAATCGTATTCATCAGGATCGGCCACCGCGCGCGGCTCGATCTGTCGCGGCCGCTGCAGGAGGTCGTCGACGAGGCGACGCGGCGGGCCTACCTGCTCGACAGCAATCCGCTGCGCGCCTCGGTTGTCGTGGACCCGCTGGGAGAGCGCACGAACACCGGCGACAACACCCCGGCGATGCTTACGGTCGAGATCGGCAAGGGCGACACAGTCGAGGTGCATGTCTCGGCCAAGGGCGGCGGCTCAGAGAACAAGGCGAAGTTCGCTGTGCTGAACCCCTCCGACTCGCTCGCCGACTGGGTGGTGCAGACGGTCGAGACGCTGGGCGCCGGCTGGTGCCCGCCCGGCATTCTCGGCATTGGCGTCGGGGGCTCGGCAGACAAGGCGATGGTGCTGGCCAAGAAGGCGCTGAACGAACCCATCGACATGCCGGAGTTGCGCCGTCGGGGTCCGCAGAACCGCACCGAGGAGCTTCGCCTGGAAATTCACGACCGCGTAAATGCTTTGGGTATCGGCGCGCAAGGACTCGGCGGGCTGACCACGGTCCTCGACGTTAAGATCGCCAGTTTCCCGACGCACGCGGCCAGCCTGCCGGTGGGGCTGATCCCCAACTGCGCCTCCACCCGGCATGTCCACTTCACGCTGGACGGATCTGGCCCGGCAAGGCTTGACCCGCCGGACCTTTCCGATTGGCCCGAGATCGTACTCGATCACGCTCACGCCAATACGCGCAGGATTGATCTGGATGCGCTCACCGAAGATGTTATCGCCTCTCTGACGCCCGGCGAAACGCTGCTGCTGAACGGCACACTCTACACCGGCCGCGATGCAGCCCATAAACGCATGGTGGCCCTGCTCGACAAGGGCGAGCCACTTCCTGTCGACTTGAAGAACCGCGCGATCTACTACGTTGGTCCGGTCGACCCAGTGGGCGACGAGGTCATCGGACCCGCTGGTCCCACCACGGCCACGCGGATGGACAAGTTCACCGACCGCATCCTACGCGACACTGGACTGAAGCTGATGATCGGCAAGGCTGAGCGCGGGCCCGCCACGTTAGAGGCAATCGCACGGCACCGGGCGGCCTACCTGATCGCAGTCGGTGGCGCAGCGTACCTTGTGTCCAAGGCGATCCGCGAGGCTAGGCCCGTGGCGTTTCAGGATCTGGGGATGGAAGCGATTTACCGGCTGCAGGTCGAGGATATGCCCGTTACTGTCGCCGTCGATGTTCAGGGCAATTCGATCCATACGACGGGCCCGGCGCAGTGGCGACGACCCGCAGTTTCTGGCTGAGAACGGGTTATGGCGTTGGCGCTGCTGCGAAAAAGTCCCCTTCCGTTTGTCTTTGCGAAAGGGATCTATGGCGGTGCCATCCCTCGATCATCGCAGGTGGAAACGTTCTTTCTGGTCGAGCCAATCTCCAGATCTTTCGAGTCGCCGCTCTAGTCGAGTGGTGGTCACGCAGAGCGTGTCTGAGTAACAGGGCTTCTTGCGCGCTCTGCGGTGCATCTCTCTTTGCACAGGTTTCGGGCAGGGCATCGTATTTTGCATAACTTCTCGCCTATCCAATCTGGTCTTCATAGGACGCTTAACCTTCTATTGGAAAATAGCCGGGTTACCTTTACCGTTTGGTCAAACAATCGAGGCAAGCCTCGCTCATCAGGGGGACCAATTCCATGACAAGAACCTGCAATACCGGCCAGCACGCCCTTTCCCGTCGGCGTTTCCTCGGCACGACCGCCGGCACTGCGCTTTTCGTTGCGGCGGGCGCGGCGGGAGTTCTTAAGGCGGCAGAGCCGCTCAAGGTCGCGGGCATCTATACCGTGCCGGTGGAACAGCAGTGGGTCAGCCGCATCCACAAAGCCGCTGGTATCGCGCAGGAGCGCGGCGACATCGAGTACGTGTTCTCCGAGAACGTCTCGAACACCGACTACGCCCGCGTCATGCGTGAATATGCCGAGCAAGGTTATCAGTTGATCATCGGCGAGGTCTTCGCGGTCGAGCAGGAGGCGCGCGAGGTGGCCGCCGAGTATCCCGATATCGCGTTCCTGATGGGTTCCAGCTTCAAGCCGGACGACGCTCTGCCCAACTTCGCCGTGTTCGACAACTACATTCAGGATGCCTCGTATCTGAGCGGTATCATCGCGGGTGCGATGACCGAAACAGGCAACATTGGCATGGTCGGCGGTTTCCCCATCCCCGAGGTCAACCGCCTGATGCACGCCTTCATGGCGGGCGCGCGCGAGATGAACCCGGACATCACCTTCCAGGTCAGCTTCATCGGCAGTTGGTTCGATCCGCCCAAGGCCAAGGAAACGGCGTTTGCGATGATCGAGAACGGCGCCGACATGCTTTATGCGGAACGTTTCGGCGTCTCGGACGCGGCACAGGAGAAGGGCATCCTTGCCATCGGCAACGTGATCGACACACAGGCCGATTACCCCGAGACCGTCGTGGCCTCGGCCATCTGGCATTTCGAGCCTACGCTGGACAAAGCGATCGCCGAGGTCAACGCCGGCACCTTCACCGCCGCCGACTACGGGGTCTATTCCTTCATGAAGGAGGGCGGCGCGTCGCTGGCCCCTCTGGGGACGTTCGAAGGAAAGGTCCCGCAAGAGGCGATGGACCTCGTCAAACAACGGACCGACGAGATCATGTCCGGCACGTTCGTGGTCGAGATCAACGACGAAGAACCCAAGTCGTCGTAAATGGCTGGCGCAGAGGCGGCGCAGGTCGTCCTGCGTCTCGATTCCATCACCAAGCGGTTCGGTAAGCTGGTCGCGAATGACGCGGTCAGCTTGTCGCTCCGTGAGGGCGAGGTGATAGCTCTTCTCGGCGAGAATGGCGCGGGGAAGACCACGCTGATGAACATCCTTTTCGGCCAGTACACGGCGGACGAGGGGACGGTCGAAGTCTTCGGTCACCAACTGCCGCCGGGCAACCCGCGCGCCGCGCTCGATGCCGGCGTCGGCATGGTGCACCAGCATTTCACGCTGGCCGACAACATGACCGTTCTCGAGAACGTCATTCTCGGCACTCAGCCGCTGCTGTCCCCGAAGTTGAACCGGAGTGCGGCGCGGTCGAAGCTCGAGAAGCTGGCCTCGGATTTCGGCCTGCAGGTCCACCCCGATGCGAAGGTCGGCAGCCTGACGGTGGGCGAGCGTCAGCGGGTCGAGATCCTCAAGGCGCTTTACCGCGATGCCCGGATCCTGATCCTGGACGAGCCGACCGCCGTGCTGACCCCGCAGGAAACCGAGGACCTGTTCGCCACCCTGCGCAAGGCGATCGCGCTTGGCCTGTCTGTGGTGTTCATCTCGCACAAGCTGCACGAGGTCATGGCGATCTCGGACCGGGTGCTGATCCTGCGGCACGGTCGTCTGGTCGCCGAACGGCCGATCGCAGAGGTGGACAAGGAAACTCTGGCCGCGCTCATGGTCGGGGCCGAGGTGTCGGCGCCCAAGGTGGCCCCGGGCAGGCCTGGCGATGTGCTCATGCGCCTGCACGAGGTCAC
The DNA here is from genome assembly GCF_054457455.1 of Halovulum sp. GXIMD14794. Lineage (NCBI taxonomy): Bacteria > Pseudomonadati > Pseudomonadota > Alphaproteobacteria > Rhodobacterales > Paracoccaceae > Halovulum > Halovulum sp. GXIMD14794. Next base: position 70,254 of record NZ_JBTLNF010000010.1, read on the forward strand.
GACGCCCGCGCGGGGGAATGCCCCGGGGCTCAGCCGGGTTTCCCTATCGCTGCACGCTGGGCAGATCGTGGGGCTTGCAGGCGTTTCCGGCAACGGACAGGGGGCGCTGGCCGATCTGATCGGCGGGCTGATCGCTCCGGCCACGGGGCGGCTGGAACTGGACGGCGCGCAACTTGAAAGCTGGTCCCCGCGCGAGGCGGTGCAGTCGGGCATCGCCCGCATCCCCGAGGACCGCCACAAGACCGGCACCATCGCAGAATTCGACCTGACCGAAAACGCGATCCTGGAAACCTATGCCCAGCCCCCCTACAGCCGGTCGGGGCTGATGAACTGGCGTCAGGCCGAGGCGTTCACGCGCGAGATCATCGAAACCTATGACGTGCGCTGCCCCGGGCCGGGCACGCGCATCCGGCTGCTGTCGGGCGGGAACATGCAGAAATTGATCCTAGGCCGCGTACTCGAGGCCGATCCGCGCATCATCCTGGCCAACCAGCCGGTACGCGGTCTGGATATCGGCGCGGTCAACTATGTGCACTCGCAACTTCTGGCCGCACGCGACCGGGGAGCCGCGGTGCTGCTGATCTCGGAGGACCTCGACGAGATCATGGCGCTGTCGGACGTGATCCATGTCATCTCGGAGGGGCGGTTATCGCCGGGGTTTGCGCGTGGGACGGCGAAGCCAGCCGAACTGGGCGCATGGATGGCGGGCCAAGGGTTCGAAGAGGAAACCGTTCATGCGTCTTGAGCCAGTCGCCAACACCTCTCTCTGGCGCACGACCGTACCGCCCGCGATAGCCATCGGATCGACCGTGGTGATCGCCTCGCTGCTGGCGATGGCGGCAGGGGCCAATCCGTTTTCGGTGCTCGGGCTGATCATCAAGGGCGCGTTCGGGTCGAAATTCGCGCTTCTTGAAACGCTCAACCGGGCGACGCCGCTGATCTTCACCGGGCTTGCGGTGGCCGTCGCCTTCCGCGCGCGCCTTTGGAACATCGGCGCCGAGGCGCAGCTATACGCGGGCGCTCTGGTCACCGTCGTTTTGGGCACCGGCATGTTGCAGTGGGGCGCACTTGCCCTGCTGCCCACCCTGGCGATCGCGTCGATGCTTGCGGGTGCGCTGGTGCTGCTGGTGCCGGCGCTTCTGAAAGTGCGCTTCGGCGTGGACGAGGTGGTGACGACGCTGTTGTTCAACTTCATTTTCCTGCTTTTCGTCTCGATGCTGCTGGAAGGGCCGCTGAAGGATCCGATGGGCATGGGATGGCCCAAGTCGGAGCGCCTGGTGGACGCGGCGCGGCTGCCGCGCATCGTCGAGGGGCTGCGCCTGCACTGGGGCTTTGCGCTGGCGCTGATCGCGGCGGTCGTGGTGTGGGTGATCGAACGGCGCACGACGCTGGGCTACGAGATGCGTGCCGTGGGCCTGAACCGCGAGGCTGCAGGCTTTGCCGGGATTCCGGTGAACCGCGTGCTGATAAAGACGGCACTGCTTTCGGGGGGCCTGGCGGCGCTTGCGGGGTTTTCCGAGGTCGCGGGGCTCAAGGGTAACCTGACGCTCGATCTCAGCCCCGGCTACGGCTACACCGGCATCATCGTGGCGATGCTGGCGCTTCTCAACCCGCTGGCAGTGGTCGCGGCTGCCCTGTTCGTCGCAGGAATTTTCGTGGGGGCGGACAGCATGAGCCGCGCGGTCGGGGTGCCCAGCTACCTTGCCGACATCATGCTGGCCACGGCGCTTCTGTTGATGGTGCTGGCGATCCTGCTGACCCGGTTCCGCGTGGCGAGGGAGTAGGCGATGGACATCTTCGAGATCCTGCTCTCGGCCAGCTTCTGGACCGCCGCGATCCGCATCGCCAGCCCGCTGATCTTCGCCACCCTGGGCGAGCTTATCTGCGAACGCGCCGGCGTACTGAACCTGGGGATCGAAGGGATCATGGTCGCCGGGGCCTTCGCGGGCTGGATGGCAGTCTATTCCGGCACGGACCTGTGGACAGGCGTGGCAGTCGCCATGGCGGTGGGGATGCTGTTTGGGCTGATCCACAGCGTTCTGACGGTGCCGTTCGGCCTGTCGCAGCATGTTGTCGGGCTTGGCGTCACGCTCCTGGCGACCTCGTTGACGTACTACGCCTATCGCCTTGCGCTGCCCGAGGTGACGAGCCCGCCCAAGATCGAGGCTTTCCGGCCGCTCGAAATCCCGCTGCTGTCCGATATTCCCCTGATCGGCCCGGCGCTGTTCGCGCAAACGCCGCTGACCTACCTGGCCTTCATCCTGGTCGGTGTCGTGGCGGTGGTGCTTTATCGCACGCCGCTTGGCCTTGCGCTGCGCGCCGCCGGAGAGAACCCCTCGGCCGTGGCGGCACAGGGCCTGTCGGTCACCGGCATCCGGATGGGCGCGGTGATCGTGGGCAGCGGGCTGATGGCAGTGGGCGGTGCGTTCCTGACCATGTCGGCCTTTGACAGCTTCTTCTTCGAGATGGTCAACGGGCGCGGCTGGATCTGCATAGCGCTTGTGGTGTTCGGCGCGTGGAAACCCGGCAAGGCGCTTCTGGGCGCAATCCTGTTCGCCGCTTTCGACGCGCTTCAGATCCGGGTCCAGCAGACGCCGATTGGCGCCGATATCCCCTATCAGGTGTTCCTGATGATGCCCTATTTCCTGTCGATCCTTGCACTCATCGTCATGTCGCGGCGGGCCGAGGTGCCTGCCGCGCTGATGGTGCCGTTCAATAAGGGGGAACGCTGATATTTGATCTGATGCTCAGGGGGGACATTGCCCGATAGACGCCGCGCCGACATCAGGTTTGAGTGGGACTGAGCCTCTCCCAATCGTCATCGAGGGCTCACGACGCCACTGTCATACAAAGCGACGGCACAGCGCCCTCGGATACCGGCCACCAGCATCGGAAAGCATAGTCTCCGTAGCCCGTGGGCGAGGCATGCACGAATCTTCAAACTGGACCAGTCAGATTGGGCGGGTCGCTGCCATTGTCCGGATTGGGACGATTCGAGCGTCGTGACCCAGCATGACGTAGCAGCACTTCCTGCACATGCCTCTCCGCGTTCGGGTCGCGACCTTGCGCCAGTCCTGTCGCCGAGGTGTCCGCAGATCTGCGGGCGTCGGCGAGCGAGACAAGCGATAGGAGCCAGACTCGATCTCCGGGCGCTTACCCAAATGAGAGTAGCGCCAGATCCACTTCTCGCCGCTCCCCTTCGTCTGGCGCATGAGACCACCTCCACATTGGAGTGTGCTGTCCGGAGAGCTGTTTCGCGAAGTTCCTGAGCTTGTGCATAGGGGTGTTCGATCTGTTTCCGCAGGGGGCGAAGTCGATCCTGAAGGTTTTCTTCCTGTCTAGGGCTATCAGCCCCCCAAAGGAATGCACCAGAATCACAGGCAGGGTCGAGCTTCCACAAGAGGAGGTGGCCCGGCATAACGTTTAGATTGCTGAGAAAGTAATGAATGTTGCCGTGCTGAGGTACTATTGGGTGCTGCGTACTTCTTTCGCCTCGCGCTGCCCGCTCCACTTTCCCGAATTGATAGCGCACCTTGCCGCACCCGCTTGCCCTGACTTGGCCAGCCGCCTAATCAGGGGCGGATCCATACCAAGCGGGGCCGCATGGCTGACAGCGAAGTGAAGACTGCGTCGGAAGAACGCGCGAAATCAAAGCGGGTGAGCGCGCTGGGGGGACTCGCTCCGTTCATCTATCCCTACCGCAAGCTCGCCGCACTGGCAGTGCTGGCACTGGTCTGCACCGCCGGACTGTCGTTGGCGCTGCCGCTGGCCGTGCGCCGGGTGATCGACGGGTTCAACGAGGACCTGGCGATGATGGACGCTTATTTCGGCGCTGCCGTGGGCCTCGCGGCGCTCCTCGCGCTGGGCACGGCGGTCCGCTACTACTTCGTCACCCGGCTGGGCGAGCGGGTCGTCGCCGATATCCGGCTGGCCGTTTATCACCGTGTCATCGGCATGAGCCCCGCTTTCTTCGAGCGGGTGATGACCGGAGAGGTGCTCTCGCGCCTGACCACGGACACGACGTTGATCCTGTCGGTGATCGGTTCGTCGATTTCGGTCGCCATGCGGATGGCGCTGACGCTGCTCGGCGGCATCGTGCTGATGCTGATCACCTCGGCCAAGCTGACCGGGCTGGTGCTGCTGCTGGTCCCGGTCGCGGTTCTGCCGATCATCCTGCTGGGCCGCCGCCTCAGGGTCTTGAGCCGCCAGAGCCAGGACCGGATCGCCGACAGCTCGGCCCAGGCGTCCGAGACGCTGCTCGCCGCGCAGACCGTGCAGGCCTATACCAACGAGACCGCCAGCCGGCAGGCGTTCGGCTCGCTGACTGAAAGCGCCTTCAGCACGGCGCTGCAGCGGATCCGCACCCGCTCGTTCATGAACGCCATCGTGATCTTCTTCGTCTTCACCGGCGTTGTGGGCGTGCTCTGGATCGGCGCCCGCGATGTGCGCGCCGGAGAGATGAGCGCGGGACAGCTGGTCCAGTTCGTGATCTATTCGGTGATGGTCGCGGGGGCGGTCGGCTCGCTGTCTGAAATCTGGGGCGAGGTGCAGCGCGCGGCCGGGGCGACCGAGCGGCTGGTGGAGCTTCTGAACCTGCGCGACGCCATCGTCGACCCGGAGAACCCGCAGCAGCTGCCGCAGCCCGTGCGCGGCCGGATCGCCTTCGAGAACGTCCGTTTCCACTACCCGGCGCGTCCGACCATCGCGGCGCTCGAGGATTTCTCGCTGACCGTCAATCCGGGCGAGACTGTCGCGCTGGTCGGCCCCTCCGGCGCGGGCAAGACGACCGTGTTCCAGCTGTTGATGCGGTTCTTCGATCCCGATACCGGGCAGGCGACGCTGGACGGCACACCCATCGACGCGCTCGCCCGGGAGGATCTTCGCCGCCAGTTCGCGCTCGTCCCGCAGGAGCCGGTGATCTTCGCAGCCTCGGCGCGCGAGAACATCCGCTTCGGGCGGCCCGACGCAACCGACGCCGAGGTCGAGGCCGCCGCTCGTGCCGCCGCCGCACACGAATTCCTCACCGCGCTGCCCGAGGGCTACGACACCTATGTCGGCGAGCGCGGCGTGATGCTCTCGGGTGGGCAGAAGCAGCGGATCGCCATCGCCCGCGCGATCCTGCGAGATGCGCCTGTGCTGCTGCTGGATGAAGCGACCTCGGCACTGGACGCGCAGTCCGAGCGGCTGGTGCAGCAGGCGGTCGAGGACCTGTCGCGCGATCGCACCACGCTGGTCATCGCGCACCGGCTGGCGACCGTAAAGAAAGCTGACCGTATCGTCGTGATGGAGGGCGGGCGCATCGTCGCCGAGGGCACCCACGAAGCCCTGGTCGCGCAGGATGGGCTTTACGCCCGGCTCGCCCGGTTGCAGTTTACCGACGGGCAAGCGGCGTAACCCACCCGCCGTGGCGTCATGCTTGCACGGTGGGATTGCGCACCGCATCCTAAGCGCGCGCACCCGGAAGAGGTGCCGGGATAACCCTTTGGGAGGACATGTTGGCCAAGGTCGTCACACTCGCCGACAAGATCGCGATCGAGCAGGAAATGCCCTACGAGCAGCGGATGACCGCGCGCTCGCTCTACGAGATGCTGTGCCAGACCGCCGACAAGTTCGGTGAGCGACCCGCGCTCAGCTTCCAGATCAAGTCCGGCCCGAAGGACAAGAAAGAGACCCTCAACTGGGATCAGCTGCGCGGCAAGGTTACACAGACCGCCAACCTCTTCCGCCGCATCGGCATCGGCGACGGTGACGTGGTCGCCTATGTGCTGCCGAACTGCAACGAGACTGTCACCGCAATGCTCGCCGGGGCGACCGCCGGGATCGTGAACCCGGTGAACCCGCTACTCGAGGCCGAGCAGATCGCTGCCATCCTGCGCGAGACCGGCGCAAAGGCCGTGGTGACGCTCGCCCCGTTTCCCAAGACCGACGTGAACGAGAAAGTCTCGCGCGCCGTTGCGATGGCGCCGGACGTCCACACGGTTCTCGAGGTCGACCTCGCGCACTACCTGTCGCCGCCGATCCGCTGGCTGGTGCCGCTGCTGCGCCCCGCCGCGAAGCGCGATCACAAGGCCAATGTGATGGATTTCAACCTGTCCGTCGCAGGCGAGCCCTCGGACAAGCTGACATTCGCGGAACCGCTGGATGATCGCGTCTGCGCCTATTTTCACACGGGCGGGACCACGGGTATGCCCAAGGTCGCGCAGCACCGCGCGTCGGGGATACTCTATAACGGGTGGTGCGGGCAGTCCTACATGTTCACCGAGCAGGACGTTCTGCTGTGCCCGCTGCCCATGTTTCACGTTTTTGCTGCGTACCCGGTTCTGATGAGTTGCCTCGTTTCCGGCGCGCAGATGGTCATGCCGACCCCGGCGGGCTATCGCGGCGACGGGGTGATGGACAACTTCTGGAAGCTGGTCGAACGCTACCGCGCCACCTTCATGATCACTGTGCCGACGGCGGCCTCGGCGCTGATGCAGCGCAAGGTGGATGCGGACGTTTCGTCCTTGCGTCTGGCGGTCAGCGGCTCGGCCCCCATGCCGCTGGAGCTGTTCAAGCGCTTCGAAGAGGCGGTGGGCGTCAAGATCCTCGAGGGCTACGGCATGACCGAGGCGACTTGCCTCGTTTCGATCAATCCGCCGCACGGCGAGCGCAAGGTCGGCTCGGTCGGCCTGCCGTTCCCCTATACCGAGGTGAAGATCCTGTCCTGCGACAAGGAGGGCGGGGTGATCCACGAATGCGGCGTCGACGAAGTCGGCGAGATCTGCATCGCCAATCCAGGTGTCTTTACTGGCAGCACCTATACCGAGGAAGACAAGAACCACGGCCTCTTCGCGCATGACATCTACCTGCGTACCGGGGACCTGGGCCGGATCGACGCGGACGGCTACATCTGGATCACCGGGCGGGCGAAGGATCTTATTATCAGGGGCGGCCACAACGTCGATCCGGCGATGATCGAAGAGGCGATGATGAAGCACCCCGACGTCGCCTTTGCCGGGGCAATCGGGCAACCGGACGCGCATGCGGGCGAGGTGCCCGCCGTCTACGTGGAACTGCGGGATGGGGCGGGGCCCGACGATGACGGGCTCATCGCCCACGCCCGCGAGCACATCGGCGAGCGCGCCGCCTATCCGAAACATCTCGAAGTGCTGCCAGAGCTTCCCAAGACCGCCGTCGGCAAGGTCTTCAAGCCGGAGTTGCGCAAGCTCGCGATCACCCGCGTCTATGGCAAGGCCCTGGCAGATGCCGGGATCGGCGCCGAGGTAGATCATGTCTACGAGGACAAAAAGCTGGGCCTTGTGGCCGGGCTGAAGCGTTTGGACGCGGACGTCACCGACCAGCAGGTGACCGGCGTTCTGGGCAGGTTCTCGGGTCCGTGGGCCTGGGTGGAGTAGATCGGAAAGTTAGCGCCGCGTCGGATCAGTGCCGTCGCGGCCCGTGCGGGGCGCCCCGGTGCTGCAGGGGCCGGCGCTCGGCCATGGCCAGATGCAGCCGCGCGTCAGCCAGCACTTCGGTCACTGCAGAGAGTTCCTCGACAGCTGCATAATCCTGCAGGGCTTCGAGGATATCGGCCAGTTCCTGCCTGGATTTCGGCGCGTACATCGGCAGATCTCCGTTGATGCCGGTTTAGGTCGGGGGCGGTTCCCCCCGACCTAACGCGCTTCCCGTTCAGCGGAAAGCGCCGGCACTCGGAGTGGTTAAGCGCGGGTGAAGCCGCGCGAACCGGTCAGCGCGGAAGCGGCGCGGTCTCGACCGTGACCAGCGCACGGCGCAGCAATTCGCCCAGCTCGCGCATCTCGCTCTCGTTCAGCCCGTCCGAGAGCAGTTCCTCGGCGGGCGCCTGCGCCTCGCGAAGCGCGGCTTCGGCCGCCTCGATGCCCGCGTCGGTCAGGCAGGTCAGGGCGCTGCGGCCGTCGGTGGGGCTGGGCGCACGCTCGATCAGGCCGCGGTCCTTCAAGCGGTGCATGATCTTGGTCAGACCGCCCGGGGTGATGTTCAGCGAGCGGCACAGTGCCGTCGGAGTCATCGCGTGCGGTGCGGGTTCGCTGCGCAGGCGGATCAGCAGATCGTAGTCGCCGGCGGCAAGGTCGAACTCCGCGCGGGCCTGACCGCGCACACGGCTCTGCAGCCCTTCGGCCAGACGCACGAGGCGCAGCAGAACATCGGACGGCAGCGAGGCGGCCGCGGGCCAGGTCTCGCGTCTGCCGCTCAGCAGCGCTTCGGTATCGCGCCGAGTCTGTACGGCCGGCCCGGTGGCCGGGGTCGCGTTCTGGAAACTGGCTTCGGTTTCGCTCTTCATGGTGCTGTCGTCCACTTCTGCCCGCCCGACGGTCTGGTTATAGTCAAGTGATAATCGGCACCTTTGCCCGCCGGATGGCGAGGGCACCGAGCGGCCACCTAATCAAAAGAACGCTGGCAAGCAAGTCACGCGTGACTTTTACCTTGGGGAAACTTCGGGTGTTCACCGGTTTGTGAAACGGCCAGGTCCGCCAGTGGATTGCCCGCGGAAAGGATCGTATCGGCAGCGCGCGCGGCGCAGGCTGCGGCCATGTCGCGGGCCTCGTCGGTCCGGCACCAGGCCAGTTGTTCGTCCATCCAGGCCTCGTTGGCCTTGTCCAGCGTTGCGACGACCGGCCAGCCGACCGAGGCCGCCTGTGCCGTCAGCTTGCCGCCGCCCTCGATCCCGTCGACGGCGATCGCGGGAACCCCGGCGCGCAGCGAAAAGACCAACCCGTGCAGACGGTTGGTCAGCAGCACCTCGCAGCGGCTGATGGCTGCCAGCAGGTCGCGCGAGCCGGTCAGCCCTGTCGCGTTTCGCTCTGGTGGCCAGCGGGTGTCGATGTCGAGCCGGGCCAACCCGTTCCGTGCGATCGCCGCGTCGATCACCCGCGCAGCGTCGGCCAGCCTCTCGCGCGCGCCATACTCCTTCTGCCGCTCGATCACGCAGCGGCCGACGACCGGCGGCGCATCGTAGGGCGCGAGAAAAGCGAGGTCCGGCCGCGTGGCGCGGTCCGAGTCGCGCTCGATCAGGTGATCGAACGGGTTCCACTCGTCGAGGGGGGCGATCATCGTCAGGTTGACGCCGATCCAGGTGCAGTGCCCGAAGCGGGCAGGGGTCACGCCCTGCTTGTCCAGGTACTCTTTCCAGCAGGGTCCGCAGACGATCAACAGATGCGAGTATTCGCCCGGATGCACCCGGCGTAGGTGCAGCGCGCCGGGGATCGCTTCGGCGACTGGCTTCGCAAAGGCGGCGGTGTCGTGGGGCAGGCCAATTTGGTGCAGCCATCGCGTCACCACGTCCAGGCATTCCGTATCGCCCATGGTAGAGAAGAAGCCCAGCACCAGCGCGCGAGGGCGGGCCGGCGTCTCGAACGGACCACGGGTCCGGAGCCGTTCCAGCAGTTTCCTCATCGCGCGCCTCCGTCCTCGACCGACAGGCCCATGATATCGCGCAATCGCCCGATGGTGTGTTCCAAGGAGAACTGCCGGATTGCCCGTTCACGCCCGGCGGCGCCCATCGCCTCGGCGCGGGCCGGATCGGCCAGAAGGTCGGCCATCGCCTGCGCGGTACCGGAGAGGTCATGCTCGGGTACGAGGATCCCGTGCGTGCCGCTTTCCACAGCTTCGGGAATGCCGCTGTGCTGCGTCGAGATCACCGGCAACGCTGCATTCATCGCCTCGAGGATCGATACCGGCAGCCCTTCGGTATCGCCGTTCGGTGCGGTCACCGAGTGCAGCACGAATACCGAGGCGCGGCGTAGCAAGTCCAGCACCTCGTCGTGGGTCAGGAACCCGGAAAGGCGGATGCGGTCCTCAAGGCCGTGCCGCGCGATGGCCTTCTCGCATTTCTCGCGCAGCGGCCCGTCGCCGATGATATCAAGGCGCGCGTGCGGGAAGTCGGCGGCGATGCTCGCGAAGGCGTCGATGGTCAGCAGCGGCGACTTCTTGTCGACCAGCCGTCCGACCGAAAGGATCCGCCCCGGCTCGTCACGCGGGGCAGGCGGTTCGGTGATACGGACGCCGCAAGGCACGACATGGGTCTTCTCGCGTGGGCAGCCCATCTCGACCAGCGCGCGGCGCAGGAAATCCGACGGCGCGATGATCGCCTTGGCCTGATCGAACAGGCCGCGATACGCCCGCCGGATCCAGAACTTGCGAACCCCGCGCGAGACGTCGCGGCCGTGGAAATGAACATGGAGCGGTACGTCCGCGTCCGAAGCCGATCCGCGCAGCGCGACACCGGTGCCGCCGAACTCGGTCATCAACCGGGTTACCCCCGATTCGCGCAGCACTTTTGCAACCGCGCGCCGGTCCGAGGGTCCCAAGGGGCCGAACAGGTCGCGCACCAGCCCGCGACGCGGCACGGGTATGCGGGCGCGGGGCAGGTCGATGGCGGTCTCTTCGCCATCCCAGCTCAGGCACAGGGTCCGGTCTGGCGCGATCAGCGTCGCGTGATGTCGCACGAAGGTTTCCGAAGGCTTCGAGAAGCTCGACGAGGCGATCGCCAGCACAAGGTTCCGCTTGGTCGTTTCCGGATCGAACATGGCAATGCCCCGCGCGCTGCTGCTCAGCGCACGTAGCCTTTCGAACCGTTTCGGGCAAGACTGCGCGAAGCGCCGCGTCGGTAAGAGGCGCTTTGTCTGAAGGTGGGGTCTGGAGGCTGGTGCTGCTGGAGAGAATTGAACTCTCGACCTCTCCCTTACCAAGGGAGTGCTCTACCTCTGAGCTACAGCAGCGTCCGAAGCGTGGCGCGCGTTTTAGCCCATATGCCGGAGAGCGCAACCGGAAAATTTCGCAATCTGTCCGCCGCCCGCGTTTTCCGCCGCCGATATGGGCCGCGCGGCCCGCAATGCTGGACGGAACGGGCGAACTTGCGTAAATCCCGACTGCAGAATGACACGAGACATGTCCGGCAAGTCCAAGACAGACAGCGACGCCAGGGCCGAGCGCCTTGCAGAGCAGCTGCGCGCCAACCTGCGTCGCCGCAAGGCGCAGGCCAAGTCGCGTGCGGGCCGGGATGAGGCAGAGCAGAGCGGGACCGCCGATGCGGCCACCCCGGAACGGGAGAACGACGACGATGGATAGCATCATGGTCACCGGCGGCCGTCCGCTGGAAGGCGAGATCCAGATTTCCGGCGCCAAGAACGCCTGTCTGACGCTGATGCCGGCGGCGCTGCTCAGCTCGGAGCCGCTGACGCTGACCAACACGCCGCGCCTGTCGGACATCCGGACGATGGCCGAGCTGCTCGAATCGCTGGGCTGCGAGGTCGCCGCGCTGCAGGACCGACGTGTGCTGGCGATCGGCGCCGAACACATTACCAATCACGTCGCGCACTACGATATCGTGCGGAAGATGCGGGCCTCGATACTTGTGCTCGGTCCGCTGCTGGCGCGCGAGGGGCGGGCAGTCGTCTCTCTGCCCGGCGGCTGCGCCATCGGTGCCCGGCCCGTCGATCTGCATCTGAACGCGCTCGAGGCGCTCGGAGCGAAGCTCGACCTGCGCGAGGGCTATGTGCACGCCGAAGCGCCTGCGGGCGGCCTCCAGGGCGGGCGCGTGACCTTCCCGCTGGTGTCCGTGGGCGCGACCGAGAACGTGCTGATGGCAGCGACCCTCGCCAAGGGCACCACCGTGATCGAGAACGCTGCGCGCGAGCCCGAAATCGTCGACCTCGCCCGCTGCCTCAAGGCGATGGGTGCCCAGATCGAAGGCGAGGGAACGTCGACCATCACCGTGCAGGGCGTCGATCGCCTGCACGGCGCGACCTACCGCGTCGTCTCGGACCGGATCGAGCTGGGCACCTACATGCTGGCCCCGGCCATTGCCGGCGGTTCCGTTGAGCTGCTGGGCGGCACCCGCGAGCTGGTGTCCGCATTCGCCGATAAGCTGGAAGCCACCGGTGTCGAGATTGCCGAGACGGACCGGGGCCTGCGCGTTACTCGTGGCAACGCTCCGCTGCGTCCCATCGACGTGCGGACCGAGCCGTTTCCCGGCTTCCCGACAGACCTTCAGGCGCAGATGATGGCCGCGCTGACGCTGGCCGATGGCGTCTCAGTGCTCGAAGAGACCATTTTCGAGAATCGTTTCATGCACGCGCCCGAACTGTTGCGCATGGGCGCACACATCGATGTGCATGGCGGCACCGCCAAGGTGACGGGCGTCGAAAAGCTACGCGGTGCGCCGGTCATGGCGACCGACCTGCGGGCCTCGGTCTCGCTGATTCTGGCGGGCCTTGCCGCCGAGGGCGAAACCACCGTGGCCCGCGTCTATCACCTCGACCGCGGCTACGAGCGCCTGGAAGAGAAGCTGGGCGCCTGCGGGGCGCGGATCCAGCGGGTCGCCGCATGAGCGACGCCCGCTTCGAGGATGCCGCCGAGGCGCCGCTGCGCCTACGCGCCGAGACGCACGAGGACGTGCCGGTGCTCTCGGCTCTGTTGCAGGACGCGGTGCTGCCGTCGAACGAGATCTCCTGGTCGCGCACCGGTCTGCGCTTTGCCGCGCTGGTCAACCGGTTCCGCTGGGAAGACAAGAACGCTGCCGAGGCTGCCCGCCGCCCCTATGAGCGCGTCCGCTCGGTTCTGACCGTGCGCGGGGCATTGAAAGTTGCGTCGAACGGCGTCGACCCATCGGACAAGGACCTGGTCCTGTCGATTCTCGCGCTGGAGTTCGATCCTGCCGAGGATGGCACCGGCCGCGTCCGCCTGGTGCTGGCCGGCGACGGCGAGATCGCCATCGACGTGGAATGCATCGACCTGGCCCTTGAGGACGTGACAAAGCCCTATGCCGCGCCCAGCGGTAAGGCTCCGGCCCACAAGTAGCGCGGTGGAGTATCGCCGCCTCCGTTCAGGGGATGCCGCGCTCTGGCGCGATATCCGGCTGGAGGCGCTGAAGACCGCGCCCACCGCATTCGGCGCCGTCCATGAAAACTGGGCGGACCGCCCGCTCTCCGATTTTGCCGACTGGCTGGAGAAGTCCTGGCTCTACGCGGCGCTCGATGGTGACGCGGCTTGCGCAACCCTCGGCTGGTACCGCACCGAACCCCGAACCGAAAGCCACCGTGCCTCGGTCATCGCCGCGTATGTCCGTCCGTCGGCGCGCGGTCGGCGCCTGATGGACAGGCTGTACGACGCGATCCGTGCTGACCTGCCTGACGATATCCTGCAACTCGAGCTAGAGGTTGCCGCGGACAACTTTCCGGCCATTGCCGCCTACCGCCGGTTGGGGTTCGAGACCACAGGCCGCTTCCCCCGCGCCGCCCGTCACGGCGACGCCTTCGTCGACCGGCTTTTCATGGTGCGCCGCCTCGACGCTTGAGGCGCGTCCCGCCGCTTTGTATGTGAAGCGGCAAGGAGACCCGAATGCCCCAATTGCTGAACGCCGCCGATCCCGACTTCGAGAGCCGCTTCGCCGCCTTTCTCGACGCCAAGCGCGAGGACGCGCCGCGCGTCGACGCCGCGGTCGCGCAGATCCTTGCGGACGTGGCCGCGCGCGGCGATGCGGCGGTGATCGAACTGACCGAGAAGTTCGACCGTCTGGCGCTGACCCCCGAGACACTCGCGATCCCGGCTGGTGAGATCGACGCCGCCATCGCGCAGGTGCCGCAGGACGAGCGCGACGCGCTGGACCTCGCCGCTGCGCGCATCCGCGCCTACCACGAACGGCAGCTTCCCAAGGGCGAGAGCTGGACCGACGACAGCGGCGCGACGCTCGGCTGGCGCTGGACCCCGGTCGAGGCGGCCGGCCTCTATGTGCCCGGTGGCCTTGCATCCTATCCGTCCTCGGTGCTGATGAACGCGATCCCGGCGCAGGTCGCAGGCGTCGAGCGGCTGGTGATCTGCGCCCCCACGCCCGACGGACAGGTGAACCCGCTGGTGCTCTATGCGGCACGGGTGGCGGGGGTCGAGACGATCTATCGCATCGGCGGCGCGCAGGCGATCGGCGCGCTGGCCTACGGCACTCAGACGATCGGCAGGGTCGACAAGATTACCGGTCCCGGCAACGCCTATGTCGCCGAGGCAAAGCGCCAGGTCTTCGGCCGCGTCGGCATCGACATGATCGCTGGTCCTTCGGAAATCCTGGTGATCGCCGACCGCGACAACGACCCGGACTGGATCGCGCTCGACCTGATGAGCCAGGCCGAGCATGACGAGAGCGCCCAGTCTATCCTGATCACCGACGACGCCGGCCTCGCCCGCGAGGTGGCCGAGGCCGTCGAGGCACGGCTTCAGACGCTCGAGCGCCGCGCCATCGCCGGGGCCAGCTGGCGCGACCACGGCGCGATCATCGTCGCCCGCGATCTCGAGCAGGCCGCGGCGCTGTCCGACCGCATCGCGCCCGAGCACCTGGAACTCTGCGTCGGCGATCCCGACGCGCTTTCGGCCCGGATCCGCCATGCAGGCGCGATCTTCCTTGGCCAGTGGACGCCCGAGGCCATTGGCGACTACGTCGGTGGCCCGAACCACGTCCTCCCGACCTCGGGCTCGGCGCGGTTCTCGTCGGGCCTGTCGGTGCTCGACTTCATGAAACGCACCACGCTCGCCCGAATGACTCCCGGTAGCCTGCGCGCTATTGGTCCCTCAGCCGAAGCGCTGGCACGCTCGGAAAGCCTCGAGGCCCACGGCCTCAGCGTCACGGCCCGACTTGAACGCCTGAACGAGGAAACCTGATGAGCAGCACGGACCGCCTGATCGACATCACGCTCGACGACAGCGGTCTGCCCGCGCCCACGCCCGAGATCGAGCAGGAGCGTCGCGTCGCCATCTTCGATCTGCTGGAGGAGAACAGCTTCTCGGTCCCGCCCCGCGACGGGCAGGAGGCGCCCGCCGGCCCCTACCGGCTGGCGCTGGCGATCCGCGACCGTCGCCTGGTCTTCGAGGTAGGCACCGAAGCGGGTGAGCATGTGGCCGCCTTCCACCTGTCGCTCAGCCCCTTCCGCCAGGTCGTCCGCGACTATTTCCAGATCTGCGAAGCCTATTTCGACGCGGTGAAACGGCTGCCGCCCAGCCAGATCGAGGCGATCGACATGGGGCGACGCGGCATTCACAACGAAGGTGCGCGCATCCTCGCCGAGCGGCTGGAGGGTAAGGTCGTCACAGACAACGACACCGCGCGCCGCCTGTTCACGCTGATCTGCGTCCTGCAAGCCAAGGGGTAACGGCGGGTGAGCGCGGACCAGCCGACCTCCGTCCTGTTCTGCTGCGACTACAATTCCGTCCGCTCCCCGATGGCCGAGGGGATCATGAAGAAGCTCCACGGCCACCGGATCTACGTGCAATCCGCCGGGGTCCGGCACGAGCAGGAGGTGGACGGTTTCGCCGTCGCCGTCTGCCAGGAGATCGGGGTGGAACTGACCCGGCACCGGACCCGCTCCTTTCAGGAAATGGAGGAGTGGGGCGACCAGATCGACGGCTACGATCTGATCGTTGCGCTCAGCCCGGCCTCGCTTCTGCGGGCGCAGGAATACACCCGCTACCACGCGATCGAGGTCGAGTACTGGCCGATATTCGACCCCACCGGCCTTGGCGAGACCCGAGACGAGAAGCTCGAGGCCTACCGCCAGGCCCGAGACCAGATCCTCGAGCGCATCGTCGAGCGTTTCCCAGCCATGGAGCCGCCCGAAGACGCGGACGGGACGGAAAGCGATTGAGCCGCGCAGCCTTCGCCGCTAGGCTCGCCTCGACTTGGGTCGCACATCCTTGCGAATCACCCTTGGCCGCCTAGCCGCAAGACTGGCTTTTCGGCACCATTCCCCTTTCGCTCGTCGTTTTCGACTTGAAATTGCCCCATTTCGCCCCCATCTTCCCCACGCGCGAAGAAGGCTTCGCGCGCACGGAAACACAACTCGGAGAGACCATGGCCAAGGAAGAGCTTCTCGAATTCCCGGGTGTCGTGACCGAGCTTCTGCCGAATGCGACATTCAGGGTAGAGCTCGAGAACGGCCATGAAATCATCGCCCACACCGCTGGCAAGATGCGCAAGAACCGCATCCGCGTGCTGGCCGGTGACAAGGTCCAGGTGGAAATGACCCCCTACGACCTGACCAAGGGCCGGATCAACTATCGCTTCAGATAAGTCCGGACCTCTGGCCCTTACACTTGCCTCCGCGAGCCCGCGGCGCTTGTCGCTGCTGGCTCAGATCGGCGTCGTGCCCGATGCCGTGATCCCCGCCGACATTGACGAGACCCCCCGGGAGGGCGAACTGCCCCGGCCCTATGCCCTGCGCCTTGCGCAGGAAAAGGCCGCCGCCGTGCCGGGTGACGTCGTGCTGGCGGGCGATACCGTCGTAGCTGCCGGCCGCCGCATCCTTGGCAAGCCCGGGGACGAGGCCGAGGCGCGCGCCTTCCTGAACCTGCTGTCGGGCCGCCGCCACACCGTCTACACCGCCGTCGCCGTGAAATCCGACCGGATCCGCGCCCGTGTGGTCGCTACCGCCGTCAAGATGAAGCGCCTGACCAAGGCGG
This sequence comes from Halovulum sp. GXIMD14794, assembly GCF_054457455.1. Lineage (NCBI taxonomy): Bacteria > Pseudomonadati > Pseudomonadota > Alphaproteobacteria > Rhodobacterales > Paracoccaceae > Halovulum > Halovulum sp. GXIMD14794. Next base: position 86,712 of record NZ_JBTLNF010000010.1, read on the forward strand.
AAATCGACGGCTACATTGCCTCGGGCGAGTGGCAAGGCAAGGCCGGCGGCTATGCCATCCAGGGCATCGGCGGCGCGTTCATCCCCTGGATTGGCGGTTCCTACACAGCCGTCGTTGGCCTGCCGCTGACCGAAACCGTGCACCTGCTGGAAGCCTCCGGTGTACCGGTGCGATTCGACGGAGTTGCCGCATGAAGGGCAGGGCGGTCGCGCTCGACGTGCTTGCCGACGGCCGCCGCGCCGCCGCGCTGATGGTGGACGGTCGCCTTGCCGACGTTTTCATCGATGCGCCCGAGGCCTGGGGCCCGGCGCAGCCCGGCGCGATATTCCTCGGCAAGATGGGCCGCCCGATGAAAGGGCAGGGCGGCGCGATGGTCGAGCTTGGCGACGGGCTGAGCGGCTTCCTGCGCGAAAGCAGGGGCCTTGCTCCCGGTGCGCCGGTGCTGGTCCAGGTCACCGGCGTGGTCGAGCCAGGCAAGGCGCCGCCGGTTACGCCCCGCGTTCTGTTCAAAAGTCGCTATGCCATCGTCACCCCCGGCAAGCCCGGCCTGAACCTCTCGCGCCGCGTCAAGGACCAGGAGGCGGCCGATGCCGCGCTCGAGGCCGCTCACGCCGCGATGGACGGCGCCGCCGAAGACATGGGCCTGATCCTGCGCTCCTCGGTCGCCGGGGCGGACCCGCAGGCGATCCTCGACGATGCGTCCGAGATGCGGCAACTGGCCGAAGCGATCCTCGCCGAAGCTGGCCTCGCGCCGCAGCTTCTGCTGGACACGCCCGATGCGCACCTGCTGGCTTGGCGCGACTGGGCCGAGCCGGCGCCGGACCTCGTGGACGACGAACCCGGCGCGTTCGACCGTCTGTCGGTCTGGGACGCGCTGGCCGAGGCTCTGACACCGCGCGTTGCGCTCCAGGGCGGTGCCGACATGTATATCGAGCCGACCCGCGCCCTGATCGCCGTGGACGTGAACACCCGCGGCGACACCTCTCCGGCGGCGGGCCTCAAGGCCAATGTCGCTGCCTTCCGCGCGCTGCCCGGCGCCCTGCGCCTGCGCGGCCTCGCTGGGCAGGTGACTGTCGACACCGCACCCTTCCCCAAGAAAGAACGCAGCCAGCTGGAACAGGTCATGCGCGGCGCGATCCGCCATGACGGCGGCGAGATCACCCTTGCCGGCTGGACCCCGCTGGGCCATCTGGAACTGCAACGCAAACGCGACCGGCACCCGTTGAAGGAGCTTCTGAAGGATGCGCTGCCCGATCTGTGACAAACCGACCGAGAAGCAGTACCGCCCGTTCTGCTCGCGCCGCTGCGCTGACGTCGACCTCGGCCGCTGGATGACCGGCGGCTACGTGATCGAGGGTCAGGATTCCCCCTCGGACGAGGACGACGAACGCCCCGTGCGCCCGCCACTAAACTGAGCTGCACTTTTCCACAGGAATTTTGCGCCGGCCCTCTGGACACCCCCGCCAGCATGGCCTAGAACCGCGCAGCCTTTAAGGCAAACCCCTCGTGCCCGGGTAGCTCAGGGGTAGAGCAGCGGATTGAAAATCCGCGTGTCGGTGGTTCAAATCCGCCCCCGGGCACCACTTTCGCAAACACTGTGTACTTGGCTCGAGGCCATTCATGGTCCCCCCGAATGGATCGACCCGCAAAGCGCGGGCCGACCGTCTGCATATGGCGCCGACTGCCAAGCCGGCGCGTATTCCTCATTTCAGACGAACAACATGCCGTTGTCGTCGAAGGCGATGCCGGCGACAGTTTCTTCGAGGTGCCAGACTTCCGGATCGGCGCTCTTTTCCTCTTGAACCTTGAAACTTGCTGTCGCTGCAAGCTGATCACTGGACATGTCAGTAAGACGCAGCACTGCCGGGTTGATGCCGTTCACGCTCGTGATCATGGCGGAGACCAATGGATCGTGGCCAACGGCGGGGTCGAAAACAAAGCTGTCGCCAGTGTGGTCGACGGAATCTACCATCGCGAACGTCTGCGCCGTTATACCGCCCCAGTCAACGATACCTGACTCTTCCCCCGCATCTATTGCAGCCCAACCCAGTACTTCAGCTTCATGAAGCCTGTCAGCGGCTTCTTCCTCCTGGAGCATGAAATCGAAACCTGTCGTGGTCACATTGTCTACTCGGACTATGGTCCAGTCGGTTCCATTTTGGGTTTGGAGTTGGGCCATCACGACAGGGGCTTCGTCGAATGCTTGATCGAAGGTGACCGAGTGGAATGTGTTTGTAGCTCCGGCGGCCAGACCAAGACTACCGGCTTGGACGACTGTCCCGTCGTCGAGTGCCCAGGTACCCTCTTCGAATGCGACGAGGCTGACATCCTCGCGTCTGTGCCATTGGTCGAGATAGTTCGGCTCGTCGATGAAGACGCTGAAGGAATCCCTCGTAACTTCGGTTACCTTCACTGAGGCGGTATGCCAGCCGTTGAAGGTCGCCGGGTTCGCGAATACGACCGGTGCATTGTAGACCGCGCCGTTCTGGAAGCTCAGCGTCTGCTCATTGTGGTTCAGCCCGCTGACCATCTGCACGCTGCCGATGTAATCGTCGCGATACTCCAGTTCGAGCTGGATGTCGTAGAGCTGTGCCGAATCCTGCCGGTCGCCCTTCACGTAGACGGCCGTGTCCAGGAAGTTCTGGGTGAGGTTCATCCCGTTGGGCGACACCGCCGATAGGATCGGGCCGGTCGGCAGGGCATCCCCCGCCCCCAGAGTGCCGTTCACCGCCGACCAGCCTTCGTCGATCAGGCCGTCGCGGTTCTCGTCCAGTCGGCCGGTGTCGACCAGCATCCAGCCGGAGCTGTGCCCGAGAGGGGAGGAATCGTCCGCCCAATCAAGCAGGTTGAGGCGTGTGGTGGTCTCAACTCCAGTCTCGTACTTGATGTTGTCCTTTTGGTACGGCGGCGACGTGTTCTCCTCCAGAGGTACCTCGAGGCCGGGCAGATCCTGCCCGAACTTGTTTGGCGTCAGACGCCAGCGCGGACCGGAGACCAGGTCGTCCTCGGTGTATCCGGCCACCGCCGCCTCCTCGGGGCTCCGGAAGCTCTCGAACACCTGCTTGTACGGGTCGTCCGCGAACTTGTCATAGGACCACTCGAAGGGTTCGCGGTCGACCGATGTGTACCAGGCCGCAGTGAAGCCGGCTTCCAGATCCCCGGACGTGAACTTCAGACCGGCGCTCGCGTTCTTGGCCGCAAGGGCCATGTCGCGCAGAACGGTTCCGATCGGATTGCCTCCCTCGTCCTCGTTCCGGTAGCCGACCAGTACGCCGTTCGGATCATAGACCGCGATGCCGCTGGCCGCGAGGTCGATCTCGCCGCCTGCCGTCAGTTTGAAATAGCTCGGCAATGCAGTTCCCTGGCCGTCGAAGCTGTCGACGGGCGAAACCCAGAGCGTGTTTGTCGCATCATCCGGATCCTGCACGACGTAGTAGGACGGCAAGCGCCCGATGGCGGCCTCGTTCTCGTAGTCCTCGGGGCGCACCTGGTCGTTCGGGTTGTTGGTGATGTCGTGCCGGATGACCAGTTCGGCCCGGGTGACGACGAAGCCGCGGCTGCCTTCTTCCAGGCTGTCGGCGATGCCGTTCTCGTCTTCGTCCAGGGTCCACTCGTCGGGCAGGTCGAGATTGACCTCCATCCGGATGTCATTCGGCCGCTTGACCGCGGTGCCCCAGCGATAGAGCAGCTTGCCGTCGTCCTTGAGCGTGACCGAGTAGTCCTGCCCGTATGCGATGTCCGAAAGGACCGTGGACTCGTTCGGCTCCAGCAGATCCACCAGATCGGCTTTCTCGCCAAGTCCGTTAAGCGGGCTGTCGACGATGTCGGCGATACCGTCGTCGTCGAGGTCGATGCCGCCGACGGTCACCGTTTCGACGGTACCGTCTCCGTCGCTGTCATAATCAATGTCGACCGACAGCGTGGTGAACGCGTCTTTCACGCCGTCGCGGTCGAAATCGATATCCGTGTAGGTCTGCGGGTTGAGCCCATCTTCAGCGTTGTTGATGGCCCGCTGCAAGGCAACCGTCAGGCCCCGGACGTACATGTCGTGCTTCAGGCCTTCGACCAGGTCACCGGAGTCATTGATGAAAAGGTCGCGCAGCCGCAGGTCGTCGTCGAGCGGCCGTATCGCGTCCGGATCGCCAGGGAAGGCCGCATCGCTCAGCACCTGCTGCATCGTGACGTAGTGCTCGGTCGAAGCCTTGACGGTCTGCCCGCCGAGGCCGAGCGCCCAGGTTCCGAGCGGCAGGCCCGACAGGAAGATGTCGGTTTCTGCGTTCTTGATGGCCAGACCCTCGACGATGCTCGGGTCCAGATCGTTCAGGATGTTTCCGGCGTGACCTTCGGCGAAATCCCCGTCCAGAACCTTCTGTTCTGCGCCCAGGAAATCCGTGACGTAGAACCCGAACTCGTTGTCGATGCCGTAGAGTTCGTTGCCGTCCTTGTCGACGATCGGCGCCATTATGGCGCCTGCCTCGTCGATATGGGAACTGTCGTCGCCCAAGGTCAGGCCCCCGAAGGTGACCGTGATGTCGTCGACCGAGAATATGTGCAGACCGGACGTAAATGCCGTGGCCATTTCGACCTCCTTATTGCTCCGGGCTGCTCAGAACTCGAACGCGATTTCGGGGAGAGAAGCCCGCTTTCCTCACAAATCAATCAATTGATCAATTGAATGTTAGATTATTTGATGTGGATCAAATATCGATTTCGGAATGTGTATGGGGCGCAACTGGGAACTTCGACGATGCGCGTTCCATTCGGGTCTGCGGGGCTGAAATGTCTAGCTAGATTAGCAGCTTGCGTCCGAAGGCGGCTCACGGCGCGCCAAGGTCAGGGGGATACGGTTGGTGGGCTGCGTCAGGATGGCGCATCAGTTCAAGACCGAGCCGCACTTTTCTCTCAACGGCGCTGAGAAACAAGAACGTGGTCTGCGGCGGTGTGGTAAACCAACCGCCCCGGTCAATACTGACCCAGGATAAGGTCCGCGCAGCGGTCGCCCAGCATCATCGCCGGCGCGTTGGTGTTGCCCGCGTTGATGTCGGGCACGGCGGACATGTCGCAGACACGCAGCCCCTCGACCCCGCGCACGCGCATCTTGGCGTCAAGTACCGCCATCGGGTCACCGTCCGCGCCCATGCGCGCGGTGCCCGCCGGGTGATAGTTCGTCTTCACCTGGGCGCGGCAATGAGCGCGCAGGGCTTCGTCATCGTCCGAGGCGGGCAGGGCCACGGCTTCGACCACTTCGGCCAGCGGTGAAGTTCGGAAGGCGCGCAAGAAGAAGCGCTGCCCCGCGACCATCTCGGCAAGGTCGGCAGGGTCCTTGAGCAGGGCGGGGCTCACCAGCGGCCGCGCCGCCGGATCGGCCGAGGCCAACCGGACCCAGCCGCGTGAGCGCGGCTTGACCACCACCGTCGTCACCGTCAGTCCGTACCCATCCTTCACGGCGGCCTTGTTGTCCCGGTCGACATAGACGATCGGCACGCAGAACGCCTGGATCGTCGGCGGCGCCTCGGGATCGTCCGGGTTCACGAAGGCGCCGGCCTCGACGCCCGAGGTGGTGATCGGCCCGCTGCCGAACAGCTTGAACTGCAACCCGTTGCGCAGCATCCGCCAGCCTTCGCCCTGTCGGTAGTAGCCCAGCTTGCCCTTCACATGGCTGGTGATCGGAACTTCGGGGTGGTCGATCAGGTTCGCGCCCACGCCGGGCAGGTCGGCGACTACCTCTAGCCCATGCTCGCTCAGCTGGTCCGCTGGACCGATCCCCGAGAGCATCAGCAGCTTTGGTGTCACCAGCGCGCCCGCGGCGAGGATCACCCCGCCCGAGCACGCCACCCGGGTCCGGCCCGCCTTCGGATCGCTATAGGTCACGCCGGTCACGCGGCCAGCCTCGGTCTCGATCCTCTCGACCGGACTGCGCAGGCGAACGGTGAGGTTCGGGTTGTCCTTCAGCGGCTCGACATAGGCATAGGCTGCCGAGCAGCGCCGCCCGTTCCGGTTCATGAACTGGTAGAAACCGACGCCGCGCTGCGAAGGCCCGTTGAAATCCGGGTTGAACGGCTCGCCCAGACCCTGCACCGCCTGCACGAACAGCCGCGAGAGCGGATCGACATGTCCGGGGTCCGAGACCTGCAGCGGCCCTCCGGTGCCATGCAGGTCGTTCGCCAACCGATTGTTGTCCTCCATCCCCCGGAAATGCGGCAGCACGTCCTGCCAGCCCCAACCGACCCGGTCGTTGTTGCCGCGCAGAACCTCGTCCCAGGCGTCGTAGTCCGAGGGCCGACCCCGCATGTAGACCTGCGCGTTCACCGAACTGCCGCCGCCCAGCACGTTGCCCTGCGGGATGTCGTGTCGCCGCCCGCCCAGGTGCTCCTGCGGGACGGTCTGGTGATAGGTCATGTATTTCGAGCCGTTGATCATTTTGAAGATCCCCGGCGGCATGTCGAGCAGCGGGTGGTGGTGGGAATAGCCGGCCTCGAGCAGCAGTACCCGCCTTCCGGCGCTCGCAAGCCGTGCCGCGGCGACGCAGCCCGAGGCCCCGCCGCCGATCACGACATGATCGAACTCCTGCATTTCCATCCCCTGCGACTTTTATTGTCGTACCAAAATTTCGAGCAGTTTGCGGGGCGAGGGCCCAGCAATCAACTGTAATTTCGTAGAAATCGTGCGGTCCGATGCATGATCCTTGACGACTCGCGCCCTGAACGCCTAGGCAGTGCGTAGTTTGGTCATACCGAAAGGCGAAAGATGCAGGGGTTTGAACTGGGCGCCGACGCCCCGCTTGCCGGACGCATGTACATCGACGGCGCGTGGACGGACGCCGGTGCCTCTGCGCGGATCGAGGTCGAGAACCCGGCCACCGAAGCGGTGATCGCCACCATCCCCGAGGGCGGTGCCGAAGCGGCCCTCGCGGCCCTCGAGGCGGCACGCAAGGCCCAGCCCGCCTGGGCACGTACCCCCGCCGTCGAGCGCGGCCGGGCCGTCGAGGCGCTGGCCAGGCTGGTCGAGGAGCGCGCCGACGGCTACGCCCGCATCATCACTGCCGAGCAGGGCAAGCCGCTGTCCCAGGCGAAGGGCGAGGTCGGCGCCGTGCTGATGTTCCTGCGCCATGCCGCCAGCAACGCCCGTCGGATTGAGGGCGACATCGTCACGTCGGACAACCCGGACGAGGAAGTGCAGATCCGGCGTCATCCCTACGGCGTCGTCGTGGGCCTGACCGCCTGGAATTACCCGGCGGCGCTGGCCGCGCGGAAGCTCGGCCCGGCGCTGGTCGCGGGCAATGCCTTCGTCCTGCTCTCGCACGAGATCACCCCGCTGTCGGGCCTGTTCCTCGCCCGCCTGGCCGAGGAAGCGGGCCTGCCCAAGGGCCTTTTCAACGTCGTGACGGGCCGTGGTCCGGTCGTCGGCGCGGCGCTCGTGGAAAGCCCGCTGACGAACATGGTGACGATGACCGGTTCGACCCGCGCCGGGAAGGAAATCTACCGCGCCGGGGCCGACACGCTGAAGGTCCTGCGGCTCGAACTGGGCGGCAAGGCGCCGTTCATCGTGATGGAGGATGCGGATATCGACGCCGCCGTCGCAGCCGCCGTGACCGCGCGCTACACGAACTGCGGCCAGATCTGTACCTGCAACGAGCGGATGTACCTGCACTCGGCCATCGCCGACGAGTTTCTCGAGAAGTTCATCGCCCGCAGCCAGGCGCTGACCATCGGCGATCCGATGACCGACCCGGATATCGGCCCCAAGGTCAGCGGCGTCGAGGTCGACAAGATCGCGCATATGGTCGAGGGCGCCGTCGCCGCCGGGGACGAAGTTCTGCTCAAGGGCGGTCCGCTTCGCGACGGCCAGTACGCGCGCGGCCACTGGTATTCCCCGACGGTTCTGGAAACCCGCTCCAACGCCTCGCCGCTGGTTCAGGGCGAGGTCTTCGGCCCCGTCGTGCCCAGCCTGCGGGTCGACAGTTTCGAGCAGGCGGTCGAGCTGGCGAACGACACGGTCTATGGCCTGTCGGCCTATCTTTTCACCCGCGATCTGAAGCGGATGATGCGCGCGCCCTACGAGCTGAAATTCGGCGAGATCTACTTCAACCGTGCCAATGGCGAGCAGGTCCAGGGCTTCCACACTGGCTGGAACCAGTCGGGCCTGGGCGGCGAGGACGGCAAGTACGGCTTTGACGGTTACCTGCGCAAGCAGACCACCTACCTGAACTGGGGCTGAGCTGGCCCAAGCGGTCGGCTCAGGCGAAGGCCGAGCCGACCGCTCAGAGGCCAAAGTCGATATGCACCGCGTAAACACCATCGGCCAGGGCCCACCGGTGCCCTTGGCGGCGAAGCCCCGCCTGAGCTGCGGTTGATGCACAGCGCCCTGATCCGGCCCAGCGGTCGCCGCAGCGCGCCCCGCGGAAGGACTGCCGCTTGCCTTCCCGACCCGTTCCCCCGTATGACTATTGAAACCGGTTGCAAAATGCTGGGAGGAGACGGGAATGGACAGGATCGAAAGGTTGACCAGCGGGCGCCCGGTGCTGGTGCTTGGCCGCGCCGGAATGGACTTTTACGCCGATCCGCCTGGCACCAAGGCTGACGAGGCCAGCCAGTTCTATGCCTGTCTCGGTGGCTCCTCGGGCAACATCGCTGCGGGTCTCTGCCGGCAGGGCGTCGCCTCGGCGATCCTGACGTCGGTCTCCGATGATGCCGTGGGCCGGTTCGTCCGGAACCAGTTGCAGCACTATGGCGTCGCGACCGACCACCTGCGCACCGTGACCGGCGAGGCGCGGACCTCCCTCGCCGTCACCGAGACCCGGCTCGAAGGCACGCAGACTGTCATCTACCGCAACGATGCTGCCGACTTCCTCATGACCCGCGACGATGTCGAGGCGGTAGACTACGCCGCCTGTTCAGCGCTGGTGCTGACCGGCACCGCACTGGCCGCACAACCCTCGCGCGATGCTACGCTGCACGCGATGGCACTGGCCCGCACCGCCGGACTGCCGGTGATCCTGGATATCGACTACCGCCCCTATTCCTGGCCTTCGCCCGAGGAGGCCGCCGAGGTCTACACGCAGGCCGCCCGTGCCTCCGACATGGTGATCGGCAACGACGAGGAGTTCGACGTGGTCGCCGGCGGCGCGAGCGGGCAGGGGCTGGCGAGGGACCTTGCCGCCGAGGGGCGCATCGCGATCTACAAGCTGGGCGCGCGCGGCTCGGTCACCTATCGCGACGACAGCCAGTTCGCCTCGGGCATCTTCCCGGTTCAGGCGATCAAGCCGATGGGGGCAGGGGACAGTTTCATGGCCGGACTGCTGGCCGGGCTGGCCGCTGGCCGCACGCTCGAGACGTCCGTCGCGCGCGGGTCCGCCTCGGCCGCCATCGTCGTGCGTGGCATCGGCTGCGCGCCCGCCATGCCCACGACCGAGGAACTCGACGCTTTCCTGGCCGAAAACCGGATGTCGCCAGCCGCCTGATCCGGGCTAGTCCACCATCGGCGGGATCACCATGCGCAGCGCCGCGCCATCGGCCGGTGCGGGCATGGTGCCCCGGCTGTGCGCCGCCATGATGACACGGCAGGCATTGCGCAGATCTTCGGCGAAGTCGTGGTACAGCACCATGTCCAGCCGTTCCTCACGCAGCAGCGCCCGGTTCTCGGCGTCGAGGTCGTGGCCGATCATCAGCGGCCTGCGCCGCCCGCCCGCCTCGAGGCTGTCCAGCAGGCGACGGTTGCCGCCGCCGATCGAGTAGACCGCCGCCAGCCCCTTGGCCGCCAACTCCCGCACCTTGGCATGGAACCCGGCATCGTCCGGGTCCTGCACTAGGACGTGCAGCTTTGCGCGCGGCATCGCCTCGGCCATTGCGGCGCGGAACCCGGCCTCGCGCGCTTCCTCGCCCCGGAACCGGTCATTGCGGATCGTCACCAGCACCCGGTGCACACGCCCCGGTGCCAGCCAGCGCCGCAATACCCAGGCCGCCGTCTGCCCGGCGCGCGCGTTGTCGAGGCCCACATAGGCCCGCCGCGCCGTCCCCGGCATGTCCGTCGCCAGCGTCACCACCGGCACGCCCGCCGCCGCCAGCCGGTCGACCGAGGCGCGCACCCGCGCCGCATCCGGGGCCATCAGGATCACCCCGTGACTGCCCAGCCGTTCGGCGCGCCGCAAAGCCTGTTCCAGCTCCGCCACCGGGAAACGGCCACGCATGTCGCGCCGTACCCGGAACACGGCGGGCTGCATCAGCGGCAGTTCGGCGGCCAGCGCCTCGTCCAGAGAATCGCGGAAACTCCGGGGGGCTTCGACCACGAGATCCACGATCAGCTTGCGCCCGGTCAGCGCCAGCTGCCCCGCCTGCGATTCAAGCTCGGCAATGGCGTGATGTACCCGGTCGACGGTCTGCCGCCGCACGCCGCCGCGCCCGTTCAGCACCCGGTCGACGGTGGCGGTGCCCAGCCCGGCTTGCAGGGCAATGTCCTTGATCAGAAAGCGATGGCTCATGGTTTTGATTGATTTTTGATGGATTCTGCCCCTGCCGCAAGGCCCGCGCAAGCGTATCCTGCACCCAACGACAACCCTTGAAGGGAGATGAGGAAATGCTCGACCGCAACCCGCCCGCCGACCCGGTCTGGCTGTCCGAGGACAGCTGCGACATCACCGAGTTCGCCGCGCATGTCAGCCAGACCACCGATCCGGCCGACTACCCGTTCGCCGCCGAGATCGCGAAGAACATCCCCGTCTACGACGGCGACGCGCTGCGCAAGGCCTTCGTGGACGACGCCACCGCCAAGCCGGTCATGGCCGAGATGAACCGCGCGTTCCTGTCCGGCCCCGGCATCATCGCCGTCAAGCGCGGCTACGATGACCTGGCGCTGGTCGACGAAGTGACCGAGGCCCTTTCGGCGATCATCCGCGAGGAAGAGGCCGGAAACTCCGGCAAGGGCGACCATTTCGCCGCCGCTGGGGCCAACAGCCGGGTCTGGAACGCGCACGAAAAGCTCTGCGTCGCCAACCCCGAGCTTTTCGCCCGTTACAACGCCAACGAGCTGATCCGCCGCATCAGCGAGGCGTGGCTCGGCACCGGCTACCAGATCACCACGCAGGTCAACGTCGTCCGGCCCGGCGGCAAGGCGCAGACCGCGCACCGTGACTATCACATGGGCTTTCAGACCGTGCCCGACCTGATGACCTACCCGGCGCAGCAGCACGCACTGTCGGCCAGCCTGACGCTGCAGGGCGCGGTGGCGCACTCGGACATGCCGTTGGCATCCGGCCCGACCAAGCTGCTGCCCTATTCGCAAAGCTATCTGCCCGGCTACCTGGCCGTGCTGCTGCCGCAGTTCCGCGAGTATTTCGAGAAGCACCACGTGCAGGTGGCGCTGGAAAAGGGCGATCTGCTGTTCTTCAACCCCGCGACCTTCCACGCGGCGGGGGAGAACAAGACGACGGACGTGCAGCGCTTCGCGAACCTGATGCAGATCGGCTCCGCCTATGGCCGCTCGATCGAGATCGTGGACCGCGTCCGCATCTCGAAGGCGGTCTATGCCAGCCTTTCTAAACTGGCCGCGAGCGGCGCGCTGGACGCGCGACAGGTCGACAACGTGATCGCCGCCACTGCCGAAGGGTATCCGTTCCCGGCGAACCTCGATATCGACTCGCCGCTTTCGGGCATGGCCCCGCCCAGCCAGCAGTACGTCATGCGCCAGGCGCTGGCCGAAGGCTGGACCGAAGAGAAGTTCGCCGCCGAGATCGACGCCCAGCAGGGCCGGAAGCGCTCTCACTGAGCGGGCAGCGCCTCGGTCCCGATCGAGGCGCCGTCGCCCCGCCGCACAAGGACATGCCCGTTCGCGGGCATTTCCGCCCAGTCCGACAGGCCACCATCGGGCCAGCGCACCCGCAATCTCACGGCCTTGGCGTCGCCCAGCCCGAAATGCTCCGGCCCGGCCTGTCCGCCCGCGTGTCCGCCGCCGACCTGCACCTCGCGCCAGCGCGTCTTGCCCCCGGCCTCCAGCTCGATCCGCGCGCCTACGGCGAAGGCATTGCCGCCCGGCTGTGCCAGCGCCACCGCAAGCCAGTTTCCCGCGCCCTCGGTCACGTTGCGATACAGCCCCATCTCCGCCCGCCTGCGGACCACCACAAGGTCCAGCAGCCCGTCGCGGTTCAGGTCCACCAGCGCCGCGCCCCGGCTGCGCTCGGGCGAGCCGATTCCCGACGTGCCGCCCGCCTCGACAAAGCGACCGTCCGCACCCTGCATCAGCAGGTTGTCCGGGTCCTTCATCGCCGCATCCGGCATCTGGTCCACGTTGCCCTTGGCAATGAACAGATCGTCCAACCCGTCATTGTCCACGTCGCCGAACTGCACATGCCAGCCGGTCGAGGGCCGCCCTTCGTCGCCCAGGTACGGGCGATGCGCGGTCGTGCCCCGGTCATAGGCGACGGGCTCATAGGCCGGCCCCGCTCCACCGTTCAACTCGAAAAGCTTCTGGTCCGCCATGCTGGTCACGGCCACCTCGGGCCGCGCATCGCCTGTCAGGTCGCGGCTCGCGATCCCCATGCCCCAGAGCATGTAGGGCTGCCAGCCATCCTCCGGCCCGTATTCGCTGAGCTCGGGCGTGATGCGGAACAGCTGCTCCTGCCCGCCGCGCACATAGTAATGCCGGTCATTGCTGACCCACAGATCCGCGCGCCCGTCGCCGCTCCAGTCGGTGAACAGCATCGACAGCGTGCAATACCCCGGCGCGATGTCCTCCGCGCGATAGCCCTCGGGGCCGGGGCGCAGCAACTGGTGCGTGTCGCAGGCGCGGAACGGCCCGTTCGGGTTCTCGCGGTCGACATAGTTGCCCACGGCCAGCGTCGGGCGCTCGGCTCCCGGCTCCCATGTGGCCGAGAACGCCGTGCTCCAGCCATTGCCGGGGTCGATCCCCCAGGCCCCGGTCGCATCCTCGAACCGGCAGCCGCCCAGGCCCCGCAGGGCGACGTTCGGCCCGGCGCGCAGCACGAATAGGTCCAGCACCCCGTCGGCATCCATGTCCAGCGGATAGGCCCCGGTGACACCGGTCAGCGTCTCGCCCTCGACCGGCTCGAAGGCCAGAGAGGCGCCGGCCTCTCCGGTCACATTGCGCAAGAGCAGGGCAGGGGCCTCGCCCCCGGCAGCGAACAGGTCCGGCCAGCCGTCCGCGTCGCAGTCCATCACCGCGACGCCGCCGCCGACGAAATGCTCCCAGCCGCCGGAATAGACATGCGGGGGCAATACGCCTGACAGGTCCTCGAAAACGGGCTGCGCCGCGGAACTCCCCGCGGCGCAGATCATCGCAAGAAGCGAAACGCCTCTACGCATCCTCGGTCGTCAGGATGCCGGGCGCATAGCTGCCGTCGGGCAGCTTGCCGAGGATCACCATCTGCAGAACCTCGTCCTTGTTGGTCTCGCCGGTGGCGCCGGTCCAGACATGCCGCCCGTTCTTCATCACCGCGATCCGGTCCGACAGGTCGAACACGTCGTGCAGGTCGTGAGAAATCATCACGATGGCGATGCCTTCCTTCTTCAGCGCCTTGATCAGGTCGGCCACCATCTGCGTCTCGTGCGGGCCGAGCGCGGCGGTGGGCTCGTCCATGATGATGATCCGCGCGTTGAACTGCAAGGCGCGCGCGATGGCCACCGACTGCCGCTGACCGCCCGACAGGTTGCTGACGGGATCGTGGAACTTGCGGAATTGCGGGTTCAGCCGCTTCATCACCTTGATCGCCGCATGTTCCATCGCCGGTTCGTCCAGCGCCCCCCAAGGGGTCAGGATCTCGCGCCCGAAGAAGATGTTGGCGGCGGTGTCCAGGTTGTCCGCCAGCGCCAGCGTTTGGTAGATCGTCTCGATCCCCAGTTCCTTGGCGTCGATCGGATTGCGGATCTGCACCGGCTGGCCGTCGATCCGGATCTCGCCCGAATCGATCTGATAGGCGCCCGACAGCATCTTGATGAAGGTCGACTTGCCCGCGCCGTTGTGGCCCAGCAAGCCGACGACCTCGCCCGGATGTAACTCCAGGCTCATGTCCTCGACCGCGTGGATGCCGCCGAAACGTTTGTGGATGTTCTTCATCTCGACAAGAGGTTTGGTCATGTCGCTGCTCCTCACACCCGGCGTTTCTGGTAGATGACGTCGAACCAGACGGCGAAGATCAGCACACCCGCCATGATCATTTGCTGCGGGGCCGACTGCACGCCCAGAAGGACCATGCCGTTCTGCAGGCTCTGCATCAGCAGCGCGCCGATCAGCGCACCCAGGATCGTTCCCGTGCCCCCTGAAAGCGAGGTGCCGCCGATCACCGCCGCCGCGATCACCTGCAATTCCAGCAGGTTGCCGATCGACAGCGGCGCCGCGTTCAGCCGTGCGGTCGAGATCACTGCTCCGATTGCCGTCAACGCCCCGATCAGCGCGAAACTGGTGATGACGACGCGCCGCGTGTTCACACCGGCCAGTTGCGCGGCCTCGGGATTGCCGCCGTAGCCGTAGATGTAGCGGCCGAAACGGGTCATGTTGGCGACATAGATCATCACCGCCGAGATCACGATCAGGATCAGCACCGGCACCGGTATGCCGCGCCCGTCCTCGGTCCGCGGGAAGTCATAGCTGTTCATGGTCATCACGAAGGCGGCGATCAGCACGCCGACCGCGGCGACGATGCCCAGTTCCACGCCCATCGGCTTGACCTGGAAGCCCAGCGCGGCGCGCCGCCGGCGCTTCCAGAAGGTCAGGGCGACCAGAAGGACGAAACCGATTGCACCGACAATCCAGCTCCAGGTCTCGCCGATCGAGCCACCGCCGAAGACGCTGTAGGTGGTGTCGAGCGGCGTAACGGTGCGACCCTGCGTGAACAACCAGCCCGCGCCGCGCCAGAACATCAGCCCGCCGAGGGTGACGACGAAGGCGGGGATCGCGAACTGCGCGATCAGCCAGCCCTGCATCCCGCCCGCGATGGCGCCCGCCACGATCATCACCGCGATCGAGATCCACCAGCTGTGCGTACCTTCAAGCGGCAGCACCTCGGTCTGCACGAACCCGCCCAGAATGCCCAGGAAAGCCAGCAGCGAGCCCACCGAAAGGTCGATGTTCCGGCTGACGATGATCAGCACCATGCCCGTCGCCAGCAGCGCGGTCACGCTGGTCTGCACCGACAGGTTCCACAGGTTCCTGGGCGAGAGGAAGATCCCGCCCGAGGCAATCTCGAAAAAGACCCAGATCGCGGCCACTGCCCCGATCATGGCCAGCAGGCGTGTATCCATCTGAACGGTGCCGGTGATCTGGCGCAAATGTTCGCCAAGGCCGACCGGCCGCTCCGCGGCGGTTCGCTCCATCGTTCCCTCCCAAGTTGCCGGGTCGCGGTCTGCGCCCGATCCTTGGGAAAAATATTGCAACCGGTTGCATCGTGTGTCAACCTGTCCTCGTGCCCGACAAGAGGCACGCGTTAACTCAGGGAGGAAGGGACATGAAAAGCCGTCCTATCCATCGCGCAATTATCGGTGCGGTCGCCGCATCCTTCGTTGCCGGCATGGCTCCGGCGCAGGACATCACCGTCGGCGTCAGCTGGTTCAAGTTTGCCGACGAGCGCTGGAAGATCGACGAGGCCGGCATCAAGTCCGTGCTCGAAGAGGCCGGCGCCGAGTACATCTCGGCGGATGCGAACTTCTCGCCAGAGAAATCCGTCGCTGACATCGAGAACCTGATCACCCGCGGCGCGGACGTCCTGATCGTAATGTCGGGCGTCGCCGATGCCGTCGGCCCGGTGATCCAGCGCGCCCTCGACGAAGGTATCCCCGTCGTCGCCTACGACCAACTGATCGAGGTGCCGGGCACGTTTTACGTTTCCTTCGACGCCCGCTCGGTCGGCAAGGAACTGGCCGAAGGCATGCTCGCCGTCGCCCCCGAGGGCAATTATGCGATCATCAAGGGCGATGACGGCGACCCGAACACCCACCAGATGTTCGGCGCCTACCAGGAGGTCATGCAGCCGAAATACGACGCCGGCGAGATCACCGTCGTGGGCGAGCAGTTCATCGACGGCTGGCGCCCCGAGACCGCCAAGGACACGATCGAGCAGATCCTCACCGCCAACGACAACGACGTCGATGCGGTGATGGTGATGAACGACGGCATGGCCTCAGGCGTCGCGCAGGCGCTTGAAGAGCAGGGCCTCGACGTGCCGATGTCGGGCCAGGACGGTGCTCCGGGCGCGCTGAACCGCATCGCGCGCGGCCAGCAGACCTTCACGATCTGGAAGAACGCCTACGAACTCGGTCAGACCGCCGCCACCGTCGCCCTGGCGCTTGCCAATGGCGAAGAGGTCGAGGGCAAGGGCACGTTCTCGGGCGGACCGCAGGGCGTCGAGCTCGACTCGTTGCTGCTTCCGGTCACCCGGATCGACGCGAGCAATCTGGACAAGACTATCGACATCGGCTGGGCGACCAAGGACCGCGTCTGCGCCGGCGTTTCCGACAATCCTCCGGCCGTGTGCCAATAGGCGCCTCCCGGCCTGTCATCACACGGTCATTGGCCACCGCTTCGGCGGTGGCCTTTTTCGATGTGAACCCACCGCTCAGGCAGTTGTCGATCTGGATGGCGGTATGATCCGCAGCACCGATTGATCCCGTCAGAGCGGCAGCAGATCGATGACCGCACCCGGGGACCAGACCAGGCTCGCAGCGATCCCCACGACAACCCCGACGAGGAACGAGAGGTACTCGAAGCGCCTGCCACGCCGCTCCTCCTCGATGTCGCGTTCCTCTTCCGCGGCGCCATAGCGCGTCAACACACGCATTATCGGGTTCATCCCGGCATCTCTTACCTTGTCGCTGAGGTAGAAATACCCGAGCGCCAGCAGGATCAGGGCCAGACCCGCGATCCAGCCGGGAAATCCCAGGAAGTTCGCAAGTCCGACGGCGGCGCTCCCGGCGATCACGCCGAGCAGCAGCATGACCACGCGGATGAAGATATCTATCACGACCATCGTATGGGGGCCTCTCTCATTCCGAACCTCCGCCCGGAACCGACTGTAAAGCCCCTAAGCCGGTCGGAAAACGAATGAGTCCCGCCAAGCGGTCTGAACGAATTGCGCGGTAGTCAGTCCCAGTGCGCCTGGCCGCCGGCAGTCCACGCGAAGCGGGACCTTGCAACCGCCCGCCTTCTACGTTCCTTAAATATCCCCGCCGGAGGCATCCGCCGCCAGCCACGGGCGCACACTCAGTCAGCGAGGTTCCGCATCACGCTCCGCGCGCAGGCAACCATCGGTCCAATCACCTCGGACAGGATGGCCAGCCGGTCGAACCGCCCGGGATTCGCCTCCAGCCCCGCCCGCAGCGAGGCGCCGAAGACCTGCCGCAGCTCGGTGCCGACGTTGAACTTCGCGACCCGCGTTTCGAGCGCCAGCCGCCGTCGCACCTCCGCTGGGATCCCCGAGCCGCCGTGCAGCACCAGAGGCACATCCGTCACCGCCTCGATGGCGCGCACCGCATCGAAGTCGATCTCGGCCTTGGCGCTGGTCTGCAGATGCACGTTGCCGACCGAGACCGCCATCGCGTCGACCCCGGTGCCGCCCGCGAAGGCCCGCGCCTCTTCGGGCGTCGTCCGGGCCGAGGCCTCGCCCTCGTCATAGCCGACGAAGCCGACCTCCCCCTCGACCGACACGCCCCGCGCGTGAGCCATCGCGACGACCTCGGCAGTCGCACGGATGTTCTCCTCCAGCGGCAGGCGAGAGCCGTCGAACATCACCGAGGTGAAGCCCGCATCGATCGCCGCCCGGCATTCCTCAAGCTCCCGCGAATGGTCGAGATGCGCCACCACAGGCACCGAGGCGCCCTCGGCCAGCGTCCGGAACATCGCGCCCCAGACCGCCAGCGGCATGTGCGCCCGCGCGCCCGGCCCGGCCTGCAGGATCAGCGGCAGGCTCTCGGCCTCGGCGGCCTTGACGAAGGCCACCGCATCCTCCCAACCCAGCACGACCAGTCCGGCCAGCGCGCCGCGCTCTATCGGCAGAACCTCGGCCAGCGTGGCGATCATTTGAACTTCGCCACCATGTCCTTGATGCCGGGGATCGTCTCCAGCTGCGCGGCATGGGTCGGCTGGAAATACTGCACCAGCGACCGCTGGCTCTTTCCGGCGAGGATGGTGAAATAGTACATCTCGTAGCCCGGCAGCGCGCAGCAGGGGTGATAGCCCTTGTCCAGCAGGATCGTCGAGCGGTCCATGATGTGATAGGCCTCGCCCGGCTCGTTATCGACGCGCTGAAGCATCTGCACGCCCGAGCCGTAGTTAGGCTTGAAGCGGAAGTTGTAGGCCTCGTCGTGATGCGTCTCCAGCGGCAGCCGGTCGGTGTCATGCTTGTGGCTGGGGAAGCCGGACCAGCCGCCGGCGCCCACGGTGAACAGCTCGGAGACCAGCAGCCGCCCGACCTTGTCCGCCTGCTTCTGGCCCAGGATATGCTTGATCTTGCGATGCGTCTTGGTGTCGTCCGAGCCGTACTGCACAAGGTCGATTTCCGGTTCCAGCACCGCGAAGGGCGCCAGAGCCTCTTCATAGACGCCGCCCGCGATGAAGACCTCGGTGTCGTCCGAGACGCAGGTGAACTTCGCGGGCGCGTCCACGGGCACATAGACGCCCTCGGGCTCGCCGTCCCAGACATCCTCGCCGCGCTTGCCGACCGGGCCGAAACGCTCGCCCGCGGCCTCGATCTCCAGCGTGCCGGTGGCGGGGACGATGCAGGTCTCGTGGCCCTTAAGGCGGTAGTCGAAGCTCTCGCCCTTCTTCAGCTTGACGATGTTGAAATAGACCAGCGGGATGGTCTCGTTGCCCTCGGCGACGATGGGCTCGTTACGGTTGTCGTGCGGCGCGATGTGCATGTCGTTCTCTCCCTGTTACACGCCGGCGCGCTGGCGCGCGCGTCCGGCTTCCTGCCGGTCGCGGGCATCGCGCACGGCGGGGCTGTCGCTGACTTCGGGGGTGCCGACCTCCCACCAGGCATGGCCCTGCTTGGTCCAGCCTTCGTAGGCGTCCACCTTCATCACGATGACCTGCGTCTTGTCCGAGGCCTTGGCGGCGGTGAACGCCTCGGCCAGCGCGGCAGGGGTGTCCACGGTCACGGCCTCGGCGCCCAGCGCGCGGGCATGGGCTGCGAAATCCACGTCGACCGGGTTCGTCACCGTCGGCGTGTCCGCGAAAAGGTTGTTGTAGCTGGCGTTGCCGGTGTTGTTCTGCAGCTTGTTGATGACCGCGAAGCCGCCATTGTCCAGCACCAGCAGGATCAGTTTCTTGCCGGTCAGCACCGCCGAATAGATGTCGCTGTTCAGCAGCAGGTAAGAGCCGTCGCCGACAAAGACGATCGTGTCCTTCTCGGGCTCGTCCTCCATCTGCGCGATCCGTGCGCCCCAGCCGCCGGCGATCTCGTAGCCCATGCACGAAAAGCCGAACTCCACGTCCACCGTCCCCGGCGACAGTGTGCGCCAGTTCGCGGCGATCTCGGCGGGCAGGCCGCCCGCCGCGGCAACCACTCGGTCGCGCGGATCGCAAGCGGCGTTCACAGCGCCGATGGCCTGCGCATAGCTGTTCGGCCCGTTCCCCGCGCGGGTGTTCTCGGCCACATAGGCATCCCAGTCGGCGCGCTCCTTCTTCGCGCCGTCGGTCCAGGTCTCGGGCGCGCGATAGCCGTCAAGGGCCGTGCCGAGCGCCTCCAGCCCGGTACGCGCATCGCAGACCAGCGGCAGCGACTGGTGCTTGCCCGCGTCATGCCGCGCGGCGTTCAGTCCGATCAACCGGGCGGACTTGTCGAAGACGGTCCATGATCCGGTGGTGAAATCCTGCAGCCGCGTGCCCACGGCCAGCACCACATCGGCCTGCCCGGCCACAGTATTGGCGCTGTCCGACCCGGTCGAGCCGATCGGCCCGATGTTCAGCGGATGCTCGGCGGTCAGGTTCGCACGGCCCGCGATGGTCTCGACCACCGGGATGTTGTGCGCCTCGGCGAAACGGGTCAGTTCCTCGACCGCGCCAGAGTACTGCACGCCACCGCCCGCGATGATCACCGGGCGCTCGGCCTGCGCCAGCAGGCGCGCGGCATCGACCACCTCGGCCGGGTCGGGGGCAGGGCGGCGGATGCGATGCACGCGCGGTTCGAAGAACGCCTCGGGGTAGTCCCAGGCCCAGCCCTGCACATCCTGCGGCAGGCCCAGGAACGCCGGGCCGCACTCCGCCGGGTCCAGCATCACCGCCAGCGCGGCGGGCAGGCTGGTCACGATCTGCTGCGGGTGCCCGATCCGATCCCAGTAGCGGGTGACCGAGCGGAACGCGTCGTTCACGCCAAGGGCCGGATTGCCGAAATGCTCGACCTGCTGAAGCACCGGGTCGGGCAGGCGGGTCTGGAACGTGTCGCCGCACAGGAACAGCACCGGCAGCCGGTTGGCATGGGCCAGCGCGGCAGAGGTCACCATGTTCGTCGTGCCCGGACCGGCCGAGGCGGTGCAGAACATGATCCGCTGCCGCAGCTTGGCCTTGGCATAGGCGGCGGCGGCGAATCCCATGCCCTGCTCGTTCTGCCCGCGATAAAGCGGCAGTGTCTCGCGCGCAGCGTATAGCGCCTCGCCCAGGCACGTCACGTTGCCGTGGCCGAAGATCCCGAAACCACCCGCGAAGATCCGCTCGCGACCCTTGTCGGTCTCGATGAACTGGTTCTCCAGAAAGCGCACGATGGCCTGCGCGGTGGTCAGCCGGATGGTGCCGGTTGCCGTCATCACTGCCCTCCCATAGGCAAGAATTGCGCCGGGTTCATTTTTGCATTTGACCCAGCCTCGGGATGCAGGCTAGGGAGAAATGCAACCGGTTGCAAGAAAGAATGCGACCGAAGGCTCTGGGAGGAAACCAATGGCACTCGAAATCGGCAACGCGCCCTGTTCCTGGGGCGTGGAATTCGCGAATGATCCCCGCAATCCGGACTGGCGTACGGTGCTGTCCGAATGCGCGCAGGCGGGCTACACCGGGATCGAACTGGGCCCCGTCGGCTACATGCCCGAAGACCCGAAGGTTCTGGGCCCCACGCTGGCCGAGAACGGCCTGACGCTGATCGGCGGGGTCGTCTTCCGGCCCTTCCACGACGCAGACGCCTGGGACGAATTGCAGGACGCCGCCCGCCGCACCTGCGAGGCCCTGACCGCCCACGGGGCGAAGCACCTGGTGCTGATCGATTCGATCTCGCCCCGTCGTGCCGCCACCGCCGGCCGCCCTGACGAGGCCGAGCAGATGGGCGCCGAGGAATGGACAGGTTTCGTAGACCGCGTCCGCACCATCGCCCGCATGGGCACCGAGGACTACGGCCTGATAACCAGCCTGCACCCCCACGCGGGCGGCTTCATCGACTTCCTGCCCGAGGTCGAGAAGATGCTGGCCGAGATCGACCCGGCGATCCTGAAACTCTGCGTCGACACCGGTCACTGCACCTATGCCGGGTTCGACCCGCTCGCCTTAATCGAGAAATACCAGGACCGGCTGGCCTACGTGCACTTCAAGTCCACCGACGCGGCCGTGAAGGCGAAGGCGATCGAGAACCGCACCGGCTTCTACGACGCCTGCGGCGAGGGCATCTTCTGCAAGCTGGCCGATGGTGAGATCGACTTCGCCGCCGTGCGCGACCTGCTGGGCCGGATCGGCTATGACGGCTGGTGCACGGTCGAGCAGGACTGCGACCCGACCATCGCCGCCTCTCCGCTGGACGACGCCCGCGAGAACCGCGCATACCTGCGCAGCATCGGCTTCTGAGGTTTGACATGGAACGATTGAACTGGGGACTGATCGGCGGGGGCGAGGGCAGCCAGATCGGCCCCGCGCACCGCCTGGGCGCCCGTATCGACGGGCTGTTCGAAATGGCCGCGGGGGCGCTCGACGCGAACCCCGACGCGGGCCGCGCCTATGCGCAGAAACTGGGCATCGCCCCCGACCGGGCCTATGGCGACTGGCGCGAGATGCTCGAGGGCGAGAAGAACCGGCCCGACCGCATCGACCTGGTGACCGTGGCGACCCCGAACCACACCCATTTCGAGATCACCCGCGCCTTCCTGGCCGAGGGCATCCATGTGCTCTGCGAAAAGCCGATGACCATGACCGTCGAAGAGGGCGAGGAAATCGTCCGCACGGCGCAGGCCTCGGGCGCGATCTGCGCGGTGAACTACGGCTATTCCGGCTACGCGCTGGTGCGCCACATGCGCGCGATGGTCGAGCGCGGCGATCTGGGCAAGGTCCGTCTGGTCATGGCCGAGTTCGCCCACGGCCACCACTCCGACGCCGCCGACGCAGACAACCCGCGCGTCCGCTGGCGCTATGACCCGGCGCAGGCCGGGGTCTCGGCGGTGATGGCCGACTGCGGCATCCACGCACTGCACATGGCCAGCTTCGTGATCGGCCAGTCGCCCGAGAAACTGTCGGCGGACTTCGTCTCGCTGGTCGGCGACCGGGTGCTGGAAGACGACGCGATGATCAACTTCCGCATGTCCGGCGGCAGCACCTGCCGGCTCTGGACCTCGGCGGTGGCGCTGGGCCACCAGCACGGGCTGCGGGTGCAGGTCTTCGGCGAGAAGGGGGGGCTCTCCTGGGCGCAGGAACAGCCGAACCAGCTGCTCTGGACCCCGCTGGGCGGCCGGACCGAGATCATCGAACGCGGCGGGCCGAACCTCTCGCCGCAGGCCGATGCCGCCTCGCGTGTGACCGTGGGCCACGCCGAGGGCATGCCGCTGGCCTTCGCCAACCTCTACACCGACCTCGCGACCGCAATCAGTGCGCGCAAGGCGGGGCAGGCGGCGGCCGAGAACTGGTGCCCGATGGCCGAGGACGGTCTGCGCTCGGTCGCCGCGGTCCATGCTGCCGCCGAATCCGCGAAAGCGGGCGGCGCCTGGGTGGACGCCCGTCCGCCCATGTACCGGTAAGATTGTACCGCTAGACCCCGCGCAGGGTCTTTCGAAGGACGACGCGGCACGGAAGCAGTCGCGTCTCCGGAACCGCGTCCGGCTCGGCGATCAGGGAAATCACCTGGTCCACGGACGCGGTGATGATCTCGGACACAGGCTGGGCGATGGTCGTCAGGTCGATGCAGCGCCAGCGCGCCAGGTCCATGTCGTTGAACCCCATGATCCCGACATCGCCCGGCACGTCCAGCCCGGCTTCGGCCAGCGCGTCCATTGCGCCCACCGACAGCACGTCGTCACCGCAGAAATAGGCCTCTGCCAGGTCCCCGGCCTCGATCAGCCGCGCCATTTCGGCCCGGCCCGCATCATAGCTGTAGGCCCCGGCGAAACTGCGCGGAAACGCGGGGTCATGCGCCTGCATCGCGTCGGTGAAGCCGCGCAGGCGGTCGATGGTCGAGGTCGCCGTCTCGGGTCCGCCCATGAAGCCGATCCGCTGGTAGCCATGCTCGATCAGCGTCCGCGCCGCCATGCCGCCGCAATAGACGTTGTCGACGCCGACGACATGGGCATGGCTCTCGCCGGAATAGCGCCCGAAACTGTGCACCACCGGCAAGCCCGCGTCGCGGAAGGCTGCGGCAAAACTGGGGGGCAGCGTGGACGAGGCGACGATCACACCATCGACCGAATACTGCCGCAGCATTCTCAGCGAATGCTGCGGGTCGGTCTCGCCCGAGAGGTTCACCAGCAGCGGGCGAAACCCGCGCTCCTGGATCAGCTTGGTAAAGAGGTCGAAAATCAGCAGGAAGGTCGGGTTGCGGAAGTTGTCCGCCACGAGCCCGATCAGCTTGGTGCGCCGCGTGGTCAGGCTGCTGGCCAGGACGTTGGGGCTGTAGCCCAGCTCGTCCGCGGCCCGCATGACCTTCGCCCGCGTCTTGGCCGAGACCGAGGCCCCTTCGGTGAAGGTGCGCGACACGGCCGAGCGCGACACGCCGGCCCGCTCGGCCACCTCCTTAAGGGTCACTCTCATCCCGGCTCGCTTTGTCATCGTATACGTCGTTTGCCGGATTATTTCGTTTCACGCAGGTCTTGCAACTGCAACGATGTATATTACCCGGCGTCAACCGCGATGGCGCGCTTCTCGGCCAGCGAGGCATAGGCCGCCTCGGCCAGCATCAGCGCCCGCCGCCCGTCTTCGAAGCTCACCTCGGCCTTGCGACAGGTCTGGGCCGTTTCCAGAAAGCTGTCCAGCTGCGCCCGGAAGGCTTGTTCGTATCGCTCGATGAAGAACGGCTGATAGCCCTCGCCGGCAGCGGTCGTGCCCGCGGTGAACCGCGCCAGCCCGTGCGGCGTGCGGTTGGTGCTTTGCAGCATCCCTTTCGGCCCCACGGCCTCCAGCCGCTGATCATAGCCATAGGGCGCCTGCCGCGCGTTGTTGATCAGCACCTGCGCCCCCGAGGCCGTCCGCATCGAGATCATCGCGCAATCAACTTCGTTCAGCCGCGCGCCTCGCGCAGGATCGATCAGCGCGCCCGCGTTGGCGAACACCTCGACCACCTCGTCCTCGCCCAACACATAGCGTGCCAGATCGAAATCGTGGATCGTCATGTCGCGGATCATCCCGCCCGCGCCCGTCAGGTATTCATCGCTCGGCGGCTCGGGATCGCGCGAGGTCACCAGCAGCTGCACTAGCCCGCCCAGCTCGCCCCCCGCGACCGCCTCGCGCAGGGCGCGATGGCCGGGATCGAAGCGCCGGTTGAAGCCGATCTGCACCGGCACGTCGCTGCCCGCGATGGCGGCGCGGCAGGCCTCGACCCGGTTGATGTCCAGGTCGATCGGCTTTTCGCAAAGCACCGGCTTCCCGGCGGCAACGGCCTTCTCGATATAATGCGCATGTGTCGCCGTGACCGAGGCGACGATCACCGCATCAACGCCCGCATCGGCGAACACCGCCTCGGCGCTGTCGGCGACCGTCGCGCCGGTCTCCTCTGCCAGCGCCTGCGCGGCGGCGGCCACCGGGTCATGCACCACGGCCAGCCGCGCGTCCTTGTGCGCATGCACCAGCGAGCCATGCATCCGGCCGATCCGGCCGCATCCGATCAGCGCAATGTTCAGCACGGTTTGTACTCCCGGTTCGCTTCCGGATCTTCGCTCGAATAGGGCAGGGCCATCAGCGCGTCCCACGCCTCTTGCGGGATGTCACAGGTCGCCCACTCCACCGTCTGCGCCACCCGCTCGGGCTTGGACACACCGCAGATCGTCGAGGTCACGCGCGGGTCCCGCATCGAGAATTGCAGCGCCGCCGCGCCCAGCGGCACGTCGTACCTGGCGCAGATCTCCTCGATCGCGCGGACCGGAGCCATGTCCTCGTCGCTGGCCTCCTGATAGGTGATCATCGTGCTTTTCGCCGAGCCGCGCGCCAGAACGCCGCCGCAATAGGGCGCCGCGTTGAAGATCGCGATCCCCCGCGCATGGGCGTCCGAGAACATCTGGTCCGCCTCGCGGTTCAGCAGCGTGTAGCGGTTGTGGTTGACCAGCGCATCGAACTCCCAGTCCGGCAGCAGCCTGGTCATCAGGTCCAGCTTGCCCATCGCCAGCCCGACCGCCTGCACCAGCCCTTCTTCCTTCATCTTGAACAGCTCTTCCAGCGCGCCGCCGGGACCCGCGATCTCGTCCAGGTCGCGGCAGTATTCCGGGTCGTGCAGGTGAAGAATATGCAGGCTGTCCAGTCCCAGCGCCTCGAGGCTTTCCTCCACCGACTGCCGCGCGCGGGCGGCGTCCAGGCGGTTGTCCTCCCACGCCCGGTCCAGCTTGGTCGCCAGCACGCAGTGCTCCGGCAGGCCGCGCTCGCGGATCACCGCGCCCAGCCGTTCCTCGCTGCGGCCCATGCCGTAGTTGCGCGAGGTGTCGATGAAGCTCGGGTTCAGGTCGAACATGGCGTTGATCGCGTCGCGCGCCTGCGCCTCGCTGACCTCGTAGCCATAGGTGTCGGGCATGCTGCCGAGCGGCGAGGTGCCGAAGCAGACCGCGGCCACGTCGAAAGGCAGCCGCGCAGCAGAGCGCGTGGGCAATGTCATGATGGATCCTCCCCAGGATTGAATTGCGCTCAGGCTAGGGCGCGTGGCGTGGCAATGCAACGATTTTTGCAACCGGTTTCAATTTGCCGTCGGGAACATTGCCCGCAAAGAATTGTTGAAGCTCCGACAGCAGTCCCCACCTCAGCGGGGACACGCAAATCAAAGGTGATTCATGACCGATCAGATGCAGCGCATCGTCCTTGCCAGCCGCCCCGAGGGCGCGGCGAGTCTCGACAACTTCCGCCTCGAAGGCGCCGAGATTCCGAAACCGGGGCAGGGCGAGGTGCTGGTCCGCACCCTCTTCCTGTCGCTCGACCCCTACATGCGCGGCCGGATGAGCGCCGCGAAATCCTATTCGGCCCCGGTCGAACTGGACGAGACCATGGGCGGCGGCACCGTCTCGGAGGTCGTCGAAAGCAACGCTGAGCACCTCAAGCCCGGCGACATCGTGCTGGGCATGGGCGGCTGGGCGACCCACGCGGTGCTGCCCGCAAACCAGGTGCAGAAGATCGACCCGTCGGTCGCGCCCGTCTCGACCGCGCTGGGCGTGCTGGGCATGCCCGGCTTCACCGGCTGGTACGGTCTGACGCAGATCGGCCAACCGAAAGAGGGCGAGACGCTGGTCGTCGGCGCCGCCACCGGCCCGGTCGGCTCGATGGTCGGCCAGCTTGCCAAGGCCAAAGGCCTGCGCGCCGTCGGCGTCGCGGGCGGCGCGGACAAATGCCGGTTCGCGGTCGAGGAACTGGGCTTCGACGCCTGCATCGACCACCGCGCCCACGATACCGCAGACAGCCTGCAAGCCGCGCTGAAGGCCGAGGCCCCGGACGGCATCGACATCTATTTCGAGAACGTCGCCGGCAAGACGCTGGAAGCCGTGCTGCCGCTGATGAACGTCCACGGCCGCATCCCGCTCTGCGGCGCCGTGGCGTGGTACGAGGGCGGCTCGGACGCCGACCACGACCAGTTGCCCGCCGCCTGGCGCGGTCTGCTGACCAACCGCCTGACCGTGGGCGGTTTCATAATCGCCGACCACTACGACCGCTTCCCCGAGTTCCTGAAGGAGGTCGCCCCGCTGGTTTCCGCCGGAAAGATCGCCTACCGCGAGGACATCGCCGAAGGGCTGGAGAACGCCCCCGAGGCCTTCCTCGGCTTGCTCAAGGGCAAGAACTTCGGCAAGCAGCTGGTCCGCGTGGCCGAATGACAGGGCAGGGCGGCGCGCGACCGACCGGTTGGCGCCGCCCCGTCTGCCGAGACGCAGGCGCGGCTTCAGGGCTTGAGCGGATTTTCACGCCCGGGCACCCGAAACCTGCATCGTGCGTTTCGTAACGCCCATACGCACTTGATCCACTATCCCGACGCTGCGATCTAGGGTCTCGTCCCAGGTGTCTTGGCCGAAAGCAGGCGGGAATGTCTTATATCTACTGCGCAATGATCGCAGGTGTGATCGGATTTCAGGTCGCGCTGATCCTGGGCGCCCCGTGGGGCAGGATAACTCAGGGCGGCCAGGTCGAAGGTCCCTTGCCGAGGTCCGGCCGGCTCGTCGCGGCAGTCTCCATCGCAATTCTGACAGGGATGGCGCTTGCGATCCTGTCCGCCGACGGTCGCTGGCCGGGTTGGCCCTCGTGGACGGGATGGGGCGCGGTGGCGATGAACACGGTGATGATGGTGCTCAACTGGATCACGCCGTCAGCTGCCGAACGCAAACTCTGGGGGCCGATCACGACGCTGATGCTCGGTCTGGCCCTCGCGGTTCAGTGGTAGTGAACGCGACTCCGGCCCGCAAGGTCCAGGAGGTTTGTGGCATGCGTGACGAGCGCCACAGGTCCTCGTCCGCCCCTCCGCCGCTGCGGCTGAATCCGACCGCCCAATGCGTGCGATTTCGGCGTTAACAGTCTATCAGGACTTTTTTCAATTTATATTTCATGGACTTAAGGGGGTTTTCACGATGAAATCCCCCGTTTTCATGCCCTTTGCACGCTGAAATCCCCGTCTCAGACGAAGGCTTGCAGGCCGGTCTGCGCCCGTCCGAGGATCAGCGCATGCACGTCGTGGGTGCCCTCATAGGTATTCACCGTCTCGAGGTTCTGGGCGTGCCGCATCACGTGATATTCGGCCATGATCCCGTTCCCGCCATGCATATCCCGCGCCGCTCGCGCGATCTCCAGCGCCTTGCCGCAGTTGTTGCGCTTTATCAGGCTGATCGCCTCGGGCGCGGCGGTGCCCTCGTCCATCATCCGGCCCACGCGCAGCGCTGCCTGCAGGCCCAAGGCGATCTCGGTCTGCATGTCGGCGAGTTTCTTCTGGAACAGCTGGGTCTGCGCCAGCGGCCGCCCGAACTGGGTGCGGTCCAGCCCGTAGGCGCGCGCCCGGTGCCAGCAATCCTCGGCCGCGCCCATCACGCCCCAGCCGATCCCGTAGCGGGCGCGGTTCAGGCAACCGAACGGCCCCTTCAGCCCCTCGACGCCGGGCAGCAGCGCATCGTCAGACACCTCGACCCCGTCCAGCACGATCTCGCCGGTAACCGAGGCGCGCAGGCTCAGCTTGCCGCCGATCTTCGGCGCGCTCAGCCCCTTCATGCCCTTCTCCAGCACGAAACCGCGGATCTTGCCGCCATGCGCCTCGGACTTGGCCCAGATCACGAAGACATCGGCGATGGGCGCATTCGAGATCCAGGTCTTCGCGCCGCTTAGCACGTAGCCGCCGTCGACCTTCTTCGCGGTGGTCTTCATCCCGCCCGGATCGCTGCCCGCATCGGGCTCGGTCAGGCCGAAACAGCCGATGAATTCGCCGCTGGCCAGCTTCGGCAGGTACTTTTCCCGCTGCGCGTCGGAACCGTAGGCATGGATCGGGTACATCACCAGGCTCGACTGCACGCTCATCATCGAGCGATAGCCGCTGTCCACCCGCTCGACTTCACGCGCGACCAGCCCGTAGGCGACATAGCCCGCGCCGAGGCCGCCGAACTCTTCGGGGATGGTGACGCCCAGAAGGCCCATCTCGCCCATCTCGGCGAAGATCTCGGGCGCGACGGTTTCATTGAGATAGGCGTCCGTCACCCGAGGGGCCAATTTGTCCGCCGCATAGGCGCGGGCACTTTCCGCAACCATCCGCTCGTCCTCGGACAATTGCGCCGACAGGTGGAACGGGTCCTGCCAATCGAACCCCGCCAGTCCCGGTCCCTTGCCGCTTTCGCCTGCCATGTCGCGCCCTCCCGCAGATGTATCGGGCGAGTCGTAACGAGAAACGCCGCCCGCGACAACGCGGACGGCGTCTGGTTTCAGAGTGAAAACGCCGCGCTCAGAGCGCGATGCGGAACAGCGCGAATCCGTCCGGCCCGTCGCCCGCGGGCTCGATGCTGACGCCCTTCACGTCGGCGGCATAGTCGCGACCCTTCGGCCCGGTCTCGAACAGGACGGTCGTGCCCTCCATTGGCGCGAAGGTCCAGTTCGCGTCGGCGCTGGGGCTGATCGTGCCCTGCTCGACGATATAGCGGACGATCACGTCGCGGTTGGTGTCTGGCCCTTCGAAGATCGTGGTCTCGGGCGTCGCACCGGGGAAGCTGCCGCCGCCGCTGGCGCGGTAGTTGTTGGTCGCGATGACGAACTGCTGCTCGGGGTCGATCGGCTGACCGTTCCAGGTCAGGTCGACGATCCGGTTCGCATCGGCGTTCACCACGTTGCCGTCGCGGTCGAACTTCGATGGCTGGCTCAGGTCGATCTTGTACTCCACCCCGTCGATCACGTCGAAATTGTAGCTCGGGAACTCGGGGTTCAGCAGTGGCGCATCCGTCGCGCCGGGCGCGACCTGGTTGAACATGCCGGCGGACCGCTCCAGCCAGTCCTTGACCTGCTGGCCGGTGACAAGCACCGCGCGGGCGGTGTTCGGGTAGAGGTAGAGGTCGGCGACGTTCTTGATCGCCACATCGCCCGCAGGCACGTCGGTATAATACTCCGGCCCGCCCCGGCCCCCGGCCTTGAAGGGTGCTGCGGCGGAGAGCAGCGGCAGGCCCTCGTACTCGGTCCCCTTCAGCATCTGTTCGATATACCAGGTCTGCGCGATCGACACGATCTGCACCGAGGGATCGTCGGCCACCAGCGCGAAATAGCTGTGCAGCGGCGCGTCGGTCTTGCCCACCGCGCGGCGAACATAGGCGAGCGTTTCGTCGTGCTCTTTCTGGACCGCGTCCAGCACCGGCTGATGGCTTTCGACCAGCGCGGTGACCGAGCGGTCCTCGTTCCGCTTCGAGATCGGGCGGGCGGCGCTTTCGTGAGAGGCGACGCGCCAGGAATTGCCGTCGCGCTCCAGCATAAGGTCGATCAGGCCCATGTGGCTGCCCCAGAACCCGCCCATCGCGGCGGGCTTGCCGTGGATGGTGCCGGCCTCGACGTCGACCATCTCGGCCTCGGAATAGTCCGGACCCGGGAAGACAAGATGGTGATGCCCGGTCAGGATCGCGTCGATCCCGTCGAGGGCGGCCAGCGGCACGCTCGCGTTCTCCATCCCGTCGCTATGCTGCGCCGGGCCGATGCCCGAGTGGCTGAGCGCGATGATGATGTCCGCCCCTTCTTCCTTGATCTGCGGAACCCAGGCCCTCGCGGTTTCGACGATGTCGCGCGCCTGTACGTTGCCTTCCAGGTGGCGGCGGTCCCAGTTCATGATCTGAGGCGGAACGAAGCCGATGATGCCGATGCGGATCGGGTGGGTTTCGCCCGCGCCGTCGGTCAACTCGCGGTCGAGGATGATGTAGGGCTTGATCAGCGTGGTGTCGGCGGTCGGGGCGGCGCCCATTTCCTTGATCACGTTGGCCGAAACCACGGGGAAGTCGGCGCCGGCCAGGGATTTCATCAGGAAATCGAGGCCGTAGTTGAACTCGTGGTTGCCAAGCGTCGAGGCGTCGAAGCCGACCGCGTTCATCGCCTGGATGACCGGATGCAGATCGCCCTCTTTCATGCCGCGTTCATAGGCGATGTAGTCGCCCATCGGGTTGCCCTGCAGGAAGTCGCCGTTGTCCAGCAGAAGGCTGTTCGACGCCTCGGCGCGGATGCCCTCGATCAGTGACGCGGTGCGCGCGAGGCCGACCGTGTCGACCTCGCGGTCGGCGTAGTAGTCGTAGGGGAACACGTGAACGTGGAGGTCAGTCGTCTCCATGATGCGCAGGTGCGCCTGACCGGCGGCGGCACGGGCCGAGAACGGGTGCAGGGCGATAAAACCGGCGGTGCCGGCAAGGAAGCCGCGGCGGCTGAGATGCAGGGACATGGCTTGCTCCACTCATGCTGATGGTTGCGCCCGCATAGCATCGCATCTTTGACAGTCCTGTGAAGGTGGAAACCGCTTGCGCGCGGTGTGACGTGAGGTGTCGCAATTTCCTGTTGCCGAAACCGGTTTCGGAACGAATCCTGTGACTCGGAGGAAGCAATGAACAATCCCGCCGGAACGGCGCGGCCAAGCGCACCCAAGCTGCGCCCGCGCGTCACCATCAACGACCTGGCCGAGGCTCTTGGACTGACCAAGGGAACCGTCAGTCGTGCGTTGAACGGTTATCCGGACATTTCCCCCAGCACCCAGACCCGCGTCCGCCACCAGGCAGAGAAGATGGGCTACCGCCCGCTCAGCCACGCGCAGGCGATCCGCACCGGACGGGCGCGCTCGCTCGGTCTGGTGCTGCAGGATGACGAGGCGGGCACGCATCGCCCCTTTCTGGCCGAATTCGTCGCCGGGATCACACACGCCGCCAGCGCCGAGAACTGGACCCTGACCATCGCCACCGCCCGGACCGAAGCCGGCGTCCTGGATACGATGGAGCGGCTGATCGACGAGCGGAAGGCCGACGGGTTCATCGTCCCGCGGACCCTGCGTCACGACCCCCGGGTGGAACTGCTGCGCAAGCTGGAGAAGCCGTTCGTCCTGTTCGGGCGTGTCGAGAACATGGACGGGTGCGCCTGGTACGACATCAGCGGCGAGGACGCGATGCACGATGCCGTTCTGCGCCTGGCCGGTTTCGGGCACAAGCGCATCGCTTATGTCGGCGGCGGGGATCGTCACAACTTCACCGGGCTGCGACGGCAGGGTTATCTGGACGGCATGGCCGAAGCCGGGCTGGAGGTGGATCCGCTGCTGATCCGCGAGGGCGGGATGACCGCCATCGACGGGCGGCAGGCCGCCATGCACCTGCTGCGGATGCCGCAACCGCCGACCGGGATCGTCTTTGCCGTGGACCGGGTGGCGCTGGGTGGCTATCGCGCCGCCGCGCGGCTGGGGCTGACCGTGGGCCGCGATATCTCGATCATCAGCTATGACGGCGTGCCCGAAGGCGCCTATGCCACCCCTGCGCTGACCAGTTTCGCGGTGGACAGCCGCCGCGCCGGCGAGCGCCTCGCCCAGCTTCTGCTGGCTTTGGTGCGCGGCGCCGACCCTGAGACACTGCGCGTGCTGGAACCCGCGCGACTGGTTGCCGGCGGCTCTGACGGGCCGCCCGCGATGGACCCGCGAGCCCTTGCCGCCCGCGTCGCACTGACTTCGACCAATCCGAGCAAATGAAACCCAAGGGAGGGATTGAATGACACTGCTCACCAACCGCGCTTCGCTGCGCCTGATGCTGACGGCTTCGGCTGCGATGATCGCCACGCCGTCGCTGGCGGACATCCGGTTCTGGACGACCGAGACCCAGCCGCCGCGCCTGGCGCTGCAGCAGGAGATGGCGACCGACTTCGAAGAGAAGACCGGCATCGCCGTCGAGGTGATCCCCGTCGAGGAAAAAGACCTCGGTACCCGCGCCACTGCGGCCTTCGCGGCCGGTGACCTGCCCGACGTGATCTATCACACGCTGCAGTACGCGCTGCCCTGGGTCGAGGCCGGGATCCTGGATGCCGAAGCCGCGACCGAGGTGGTCGACACCCTGGGCCGCGACAGCTTCGCGCCGGGCCCGCTGGACCTCGCTGCGACCGAGGACGGCATCGCCTCGGTGCCGGTGGACGGCTGGACGCAGATGATCGTCTATCGCAAGGATCTGTTCGACGAGGCGGGTCTGGAAGCTCCGACCAGCTACGAGGCAGTGGCCGCGGCCATCGAGGCGCTTCACAACCCGCCCGAGATGTTCGGCTTCGTCGCCGCGACCAAGGTCGACGAAAACTTCATGTCCCAGGTTCTGGAGCACGTCTTCCTGGCCAACGGCGTGACCCCGGTCGACGAGAACGGCTTCAAGGGCTTCGACGAAGCCGCAACCGTCGAAGTGCTGGAGTTCTACAAGACCCTTGCCGACGCCTCGCCCGAGGGCGAGCTGTTCTGGGACCAGTCGCGCTCGCTCTACTTCTCGGGGCAGGCGGCCATGATCATCTGGTCGCCGTTCATCCTGGACGAGCTGGCCGGTCTGCGTGACGACGCGCCGCCGACCATCACCGACGATCCGACCTCGTCCGAGCTGGCCTCGAAGACCGGTATCGTGACCAACTTCTCGGGTCCGTCGAACCCGGACGGGGCGGCCTGGGGTGACGTGCGTTACTTCGGCATCACCGCTGACGCCGATTTCGACGAGGCGCAGGCCTTCATCCAGTACGCGATGGACGAAGGCTACACCCAGACCCTGTCGATCGCGCCGGAGGGCAAGTTCCCGGTCCGCCGAGGCACTGCCGATGCGCCCGAGCAGTTCGTCGAGGCCTGGTCGAAGCTGGACGTCGGCGTGGACCGCAAGGCCGCGCTGTCGGATCTCTATGACGCGGCGATGATCGAAGAGATCGTCGGCGGCCTGGATGTGGCCCAGCGTTGGGGTGTCGAGGAGGGCCAGCTGGCGCTGGCGTCCAAGATCATCAACAGCCAGGTCATCAACCGCGTCGTGCGCGAGTACATCGACGGGCAGATCGACGCCGCCGCGGCGGTCGCCAAGATGAACGAGGAACTGGCCGCGATCGAGTGATCCGGCCGGCGGGCGGCGTCCCCATCGCCGCCCGCATCACTCCGACAGGAGACCGTCCATGACCACTGCCACTCCGCCGCGCGGCGCGGGGCCTCTGGCCCGGCGAGAGGCGCGGCTTGCCTGGGGCCTGCTGGCTCCGACCATCATAAGCGTCGCCCTGGTCGTCGTTCTGCCGCTGCTGTCCATCTTCTGGATCAGCGTCAAGCCGATCAGCCTCGCTGACCTGCGTCCGCCGACCCCGGTCGTGCGCGAGGCGCTGCGCGGCGATACCGACGCCGCCGGGGACGCGGCGCGGCTTCAGTACCGCATCCGCAACTCGAGTCAGGACAAGCCGATCCGCGGCGTGGTGATGACCGATACACTGCCCGCCGGGCTTGAGCCGGGTGAGTTGGATCCGCGCTGCGAGCTGTCCGGGCAGACACTGACCTGCGATCTTGGCGATCTGGAAGGCGGAGCACGGGACGAGGTGGAGATCCCCGTCACCGTCGGCCAAGCATGGCTGGACGCGGGCAGTCCCGACCCCGAGGAGAGCGAACCCGCCGTCACCGGCCGCTCCGAAAACATCCTGACCAACACGACCTTCACCTGGGAGAACTTCGCCCGCGTCTTCGACGGCGACGAGTTCTGGGGCGTCCTCTGGGTGACGCTGTTCTACACGGTCGTCGGCACCGTCGGCGCGCTGCTCTTCGGGCTTTTCGCCGCGATGCTGCTGAACAAGTCGTTCAAGGGACAAGGCTTTTTGCGCGGCCTCTACCTGTTCCCCTATGTCGCGCCGGTGATCGCGGTCGCCTTCACATGGGTGACGCTGTTCGATCCGTTCTCGGGCTCGGCCAACGCGCTGCTGATCCAGATGGGTGTCACGCAAGGGGCGATCAACTTCTTCGGCGAACGGCCCCTGGCACTGGTCATGGTCACCGTCTTCGAGATCTGGCGCTACTTCCCGCTGAGCTTCCTGTTCATCCTCGCCCGGATGCAGTCGATCGACACCGACATGTATGAGGCGGCGGACATGGACGGCGCCAGCCCGTTCCAGAAGTTCTGGTACTTGAGCATGCCTCAGCTTCTGGGGATCCTCTCGGTCCTGTTCCTGTTGCGCTTCATCTGGACCTTCAACAAGTTCGACGACATCTTCCTGCTGACCGGCGGCAACGCGGGCACCCGCACCCTGACCGTCAACGTCTACGAGCAGGCCTTCGCGGTGTCGAACATCGGCGCGGGCGCCGCCGTGGCGGTGGTCATCTTCTGCTGCCTGCTGGCGTTCTCGTTCTTCTTCTTCCGTTACATGAGCCAGGAGGAGGGGCTATGAACCACCTTCGCTTCGGATATGTCGCGGGGCCGATCATCGGTGCGCTCTGGGGCCTGACCATGGCCGTACTCGCCTGCGTGGTGGTCAGTTTCTCGACCGGGCAGGGGCTGCAACCGTCGGTCCTGTCCTCGCTGGCGGTGGGCGCCTGGGCGGGGTTCGCCCTGCTGCCTGCCGGCGACCGGCCGCAGGGACAGCGTCTGATCTGGATCGGGGGGCTCGCCCTGATCCCGCTTGCGCTGTTCTTCGTGCTGAAACCGGCGATCTCGGGGGCCGAGGGCACCTCGACCGTGACGCTGCTGATCGCCTGGGCGCTGTTCCTGGCAACGGCAGTCCTGCCGCTCCCGGTCATCATGAAGGAACTGCCCTACGGCCCGGCCACCCGGCACGAGTTCGAGGATGCCGTGATCCGCTTCCTGACCGGCTTCGGCTACATCTTCTTCACCGCGATCGTCGCCATACCCTTCTACGTGATGGTGATGACCAGCCTTAAGAACCAGCAGCAGCTGATCCAGAACCCGCTCGATTTCACCATCGACCTGAGCCAGGGCTGGGGCCTGTTCCGCAGCTATGTCGAACTGTTCCGCGACTTCGACTTCGGCACCTACCTGTGGATCTCTCTGGTGGTGTCGGTGCTGACAGTGTTCATCACGCTGCTGTTCTCGGTGCCCGGCGCTTATGCCGTCGCCCGGCTGCGGTTCAAGGGGCGGGCGGCGTTCTCGCGCTCGATCCTCTTGATCTACATGGTGCCGATGATCGTGCTGGCGCTGCCGATCTACATCGCCTTCTCGATGACCGGCCTGCGCAACTCGATCCTGGGGCTTGTGATGATCTACCCGGTCACCACAATCCCGGTCGCGCTCTACATGCTGCAGGGCTACTTCCGCGGCTTGCCTGCGGAGGTTGAGGAGGCGGGGCTGATGGACGGCCTCAGCCGGCTTGCGGTGATCTGGAAGATCACCATGCCGCTGTCACTGCCGGCGCTGGCCTCGGTGTCGCTGTATGTCTTCATGATCGCCTGGAACGAGTTCCTGCTGGCGTTCATGCTGTTGGACGATCCCTCGAAATTCACCCTGACCCGCGGCGTGGCGATGCTGAACTCGTCCGAGGTGCCGCGACAGAACCTGATGGCGGGCGCGGTCGTCGCGACGGTGCCGATCATGGTGCTGTTCCTGGGACTCGAACGCTTCATGACCCGCGGCCTGACCGCCGGGTCGGTAAAAGGATGACCGCCGTATGACGGCAATTGGAAAGTTTGATCCGATGACCGACTACATCGCTCTGGACAACGAAGCCCGCCAGATCCTGCGGGACAATGACCGCGGTGGCTACACCGTGCCGACCGACGGCCTCTATCCCTACCAGTGGAACTGGGACAGCGCCTTCGCGGCGCTGGGCTTTGCGACCTTCGACGTGAACCGCGCCTGGGTGGAGCTGGAAACCCTGTTCTCTGGCCAGTGGCAGAACGGCATGGTACCCCACATCCTGTTCCACAAGCCCGATCCCGGCTATTTCCCCGGCCCGGACGTGTGGGGCTGCAACGGGCCGATCCTGTCCTCGGGCATCAGCCAGCCGCCGATCGCTGCGACCATGGCCCGCAAGGTCTGGGAGCAGGACCAGGAGGCTGGGCTACCGCGGATCGAGATGCTGGTTCCGAAGATTGCCGCCTGGCACCGCTGGTTCATGCAGTGGCGCACCGACCGCGGAGCGGTCTGCATCGCCCACCCGTGGGAAGCGGGCCGCGACAATGCCTGCGACTGGGACGGCGCGATGGCCGCGATCGACCCGCAGGGCGTCGGCGAGTACACGCGCCGCGACACCGGCCACGTCGACCCCTCGATGCGGCCCACCAAGCAGGACTACGACCGCTACATCTGGCTGGTCCAGCGCGGCCGCCGGTTGGAGTGGGACGAAGAGCAGATGGCCCGCGACACGCCGTTCCGCGTGGCGGATCCGGGCATGACCTTCATGCTGCTGCGCGCCACCCGAGACCTGCGCGTGATGGCCGAAGCCATCAATTTCGACACCGGCGAGATCGACGCCTGGATCACCCGCCTCACCGCCGGGGCGCAGACACTCTGGAACGAGAGCCTTGGAAGCTACGACTCCCGCGATGTGGTAAACGGGCCGTTCGCGGACTGTGTCTCGAACGCGTCCTTCCTGAACTGGTACGCGGGCATCGAGAACGAGGCGATGCTGGGTCAGCTCGACCGGGTCATGAGTGCGGTGCCTTATGGCGTGCCCAGCTACGACCCCGAAGGGCCCAAGTTCGATGCCAAGCGCTACTGGCGCGGGCCGACCTGGGGGATCCTGAACACGCTGATCTGCTGGGGCCTCGAAGAGTGCGGCCACGCTGCGATGGCGTCCCGGGTCCGCCAGACCACCCGCGACCTGATCGCCGAGCACGGTTTCGCGGAATATTTCGACCCGACCGACGGTAGCCCGGCGGGCGGCGGTCGCTTCACCTGGACGGCCGCCATCTGGCTGGCCTGGGCCACGCCTGAGGCAGGAGGGAACTGATGGGCGCGATCACGCTTCAGAACGTCGAGAAATGGTATGGCGATGTCCAGGTCATCAAGGGCATCGACCTCGAGATCCCGAACGGTGAGTTCGTCGTCTTTGTCGGCCCCTCGGGCTGCGGCAAGTCCACCCTGCTTCGGATGATCGGCGGGCTCGAGGAGATCAGCCGCGGCCAGCTGCTGATCGACGGACGCGACGTGACCTCCGAGCCGCCCTCGAAACGCGGGCTGACGATGGTGTTCCAGAGCTACGCGCTCTACCCGCACATGAGCGTCGGCGACAACATGGGCTTCTCGCTCAAGACCGCGGGCGCGCCCAAGGCCGAGATCGAGCAGAAGGTGAACGAAGCCGCTCGGATCCTGAAGCTCGAGCCGTTCCTCGACCGCCGGCCAAAGGCGCTCTCGGGCGGGCAGCGGCAGCGCGTGGCCATCGGCCGATCGATCGTGCGCGACCCGACAGCGTTCCTGTTCGACGAGCCGCTGTCCAACCTCGACGCCGCGCTGCGCGTCGAGATGCGCTACGAGATCGCCAAGCTGCACCAGAACCTGGCCGCGACGATGATCTACGTGACCCACGACCAGGTCGAGGCGATGACTCTGGCCGACCGCATCGTGGTGCTTGAGGGCGGGCACATCGCGCAGGTCGGCACCCCGCGCGAGCTTTACGAGACGCCGGCCAACCTGTTCGTCGCCCAGTTCATCGGCAGCCCGAAGATGAACATCCTGCCCTGCAAGACCGAAGGCGGGCAGTTCGCCCCCGAAGGCGGTCGTCTCGCGCCTTATGACCGGCCCCGCCACGCGGTTAAGGTCGGCATTCGCCCCGAGCATATCGTGATCGGCGCCGCGGGCGAGGGCGCGGCGGACGCGACGGTGGACGTACTGGAGTATCTCGGCTCGGACACGTTCGTGATCGCTGATGGCGGTCCGCTCGGCCAGATCACCATCCGCGCCGAAAGCGATGTAGCGGTGAAGCCCGGCGACCGGATCGGCCTGGTTCTGCCGTCCGAGAAGCTGCACTTCTTCGACGAGGCGGGGCAGGCAGTCTAACCCGCCGCCTCGCTCAGCACCCAGTCGCGGAAAGCCGCGATCTTGGGCAGCTCCGCCGCTTCGGGCGGGTAGACCAGGAAATAGGCGAAAGCCGTGCGGTCCTGGTCACCCGGCGGGAAAGGCCGCACCAGCCGTCCCGCCGCGAGGTCGTCCGCCACCAGTGACGCGGGCACCAGCGCAACGCCGTGGCCCTCGACCGCGGCCTGCACCGCCATGCTGTCGGCGCTGAACCGCAGCCCGGCGTCGGGGGAAATGCCCTCGACCCCGGCCGCCCGCAGCCACATCTGCCAGTTGGGCGCATCCTCCTGCTGCATCGTCCAAGAAGTGTGCAGCAGCGTGTGCCGTGAAAGGTCGTCCGGTGTGCGCAGCGGCGGGTCGCCCTCGGCCAGCGTAGGCGCGCAAACCGGAAACGCGGTCTCGCCGGTCAACCGGTCAGCGCGCAACCGGCCATAGCGGCCCAGCCCGAAGCGCAATGCCATGTCCACGTCCTCGGTTCCGTCAAAGCGCACCAGCGTATCCGAGGCGTCCAGCCGCACGTCGATCTGGGGGTGCGCGGCGCGGAACCGGTGCAGACGCGGCAGCAGCCATTTGGACGCAAAGCTCGGCGCGACGCTGACCGTCAGCACCCGCTCGCGCCCCTCCGGCGCGGTGCGCATCCGCGCGGCCCCGTCCGACAGCCGCGCGAAGCCCTCGGTCAGCAGCGGCGCGGCGGCGGCCCCTGCCTCGGTCAGGGCCAGGGCACGGGTCAGGCGGCGGAACAGGGGCTGGCCGACGAAGTCCTCGAGCGCGCGGATCTGCTGGCTGATCGCGGCGGGCGTGACATGCAGTTCCTCCGCAGCCGCCTTGAACGACAGGTGCCGCGCGGCGGCCTCGAACGCGCGCAGACTGTTGAGCGGGGGCAGGGGCGGCATGGTAGTTTCCATGAATTAGCTTTGCTTAATCATTTGCGCAGAAAGCGTCGTTTGTGAAGAGGCATATACTAGCACATATTGAATGACATGAAGCGCCGGCACGAACGCCACGTGCCTCTGGATCAAGCTGAAATTGTTCATCCGGGCCCCGCCCGAAGGAGGATGCCATGTACCTGCATGCCACCTGGCTACGCGCCTATGCCAGCCCCGATGCCGAAGCCGCCTACCGCCAGGCGAACGAGGCGCGTGCCGCCGCCTGGTACGGGTTCACCCGCCGGATCGGGCGGCTGTTGGCCTGGCCGTTCGCCCGTCCGCTGGCCTGGCTGGAGCGTGCCGAGCGGCTGCGCCGGAACCTCGAACAGCTATCCGCGCTCGATGATGCGCAGCTGGCGGATATCGGTGTTCATCGCGGCGAGATCGCAGCGATGGCGAAGGTCTCGGCGCAATACGCCGGGCCGGGCCGCCTGTCGGCAAACGAGGCGCGCGACCTGCTGGAGCTGGCTGCGCGTCCTAAGACCCCGGCCAAGCCCCCGAAACCGCCGCTCAAGCTGGTCGTCAGCCGGCCCAGGCTGCCTGCGTTGCCGAAGCCTCAGGCCGCGCCGGGCTGGTGCCAGTCGGCGGGCATCACCGGTGTCAGCGCCAGCAGTTCCTGCGTGTAAGGCGCCTGCGGGGCCTCGAACACCTGTTCGGTCGGCCCCGCCTCGACCAGCGTGCCATTGCGCAGTACCGCCACGTCGTCGGCCATCTGTCGAACCACCGCCAGGTTGTGGCTGATGAACAGCATGGTCATGCCAAAGCGCGCCTGAAGGTCCTTGAGCAGGTTCAGCACCTGCGCCTGGATCGAGACGTCCAGCGCCGAGGTCGGCTCGTCGCAGATCAGGAAGCGCGGCCGCGCCAGCAGCGCCCTCGCGATAGCGATCCGCTGCCGCTGCCCGCCCGAGAACTGGTGCGGGTACTTGTCGATCGCGTCCGGCGCCAGCCCCACCAGATCCAGCATAGCCGCCGACAGCTCGCGCCGCTTCGCCTTGTCTCGCTCGAACCCGTAGAGCCATAGCGGCTCGGCCAGGATGTCGCCGATCCGGTGGCGCGCGTTGAGGCTGGAATAGGGGTCCTGGAAGATCATCTGGATCAGCCGGCGCGAGGCATCCTTGCGGCCCCGCTTGCGTCCGGCGGGCAGGGTGTCCCCGCCCAGCCGCATATCGCCGCCCGAGGGCTGGACCAGCCCCGTCACCGCCTTCGCCAGCGTCGACTTGCCCGAGCCGCTTTCGCCCACCAGTCCCAGCACCGTGCCCGGGCGCACCTGAAGCGAGACCGCATCGAGAGCGGTGAACGCGTCGGGCTTCTTCCACAGCGACGTGCGGTTGCCCGCGAAGCGCACGGTCAGCGCGTCGAGGTTCAGCCCCGTGGCCTCTTCCCGCGCGCCCTCCATCAGCCACTCGGTCGCGTCCACGCCGCCCCGCGGCGCTGCAGCCAGCTTGCTGTCGTCCGGCACAAGGAAGCGGTCCAGCCGCCGGTCCAGAGGCGGCACCGCGTCGAGCAGCGCGCGGGTATAGGGATGCTGCGGCCGTCCCAGCACGTCGGGCGTCGCCCCGGCTTCCATCACCTTGCCGTTCCTGAGCACCGTCACCCGGTCCGAGATCCGGGCGATCACGCCGATGTCGTGGGTGATCAGCAGAAAGCCGATGCCCCGCGTGTCGGCAAGCCGACGGATCAGGTCCAGAACCTGGTTCTGCACAGCGACGTCCAGCGCCGTCGTCGGCTCATCCGCGATGATGAGTTCGGGGTTGGTGCACAGCGCCAGGGCGATCACCACCCGCTGCCGCATCCCGCCCGAGAACTGGTGCGGATAGGCTTTCACGCGCGTTTCGGCATCGCGAATGCCGATCTCCTCGAGCAGGGCGATGGCGCGCGCCTTGGCCTCGGCACGCGAGACGTCCTCGTGTGCCTGCATGGTCTCGACCAGTTGATCCTCGATGGTCATCAGCGGGTTGAGGCTGGTCTGCGGATCCTGAAAGATCATCGAGATCCGCTTGCCGCGGATCTGGTGCGCCTGCGACGGGGACAACGCACGCAGGTCGGTCTCGCCCAGCGTCAGGGTGCCGTCCGCGACATAGCCGGGGCTTTGCAGCAGGCCGATGATCGCCGCACCGATGGTCGACTTGCCCGCGCCGCTTTCGCCCACCAGCCCGTGGATCTCGCCCCGGCCGATGGAGAGTGAAACATCCTCGATCGCCGTGAACTCGCCGAAGCGCGAGGGGAAACGGACCGTGAGGTTCTGGATCGTCAGCATCGGATCAGCGGAGCCTCGGGTTGAAGACGTCGCGCAGGAAATCGCCGAGGATGTTGATCGATACCACCAGCAGCACGAGGAAGGTCGTCGGCATCCACAGGATCCACCACTCGCCCGACAGCAGGAACTGCATGCCGATGCGGATCAGCGTGCCCAGCGACGGGCTGTCGGCAGGCAGACCGATGCCCAGGAAGGACAGCGTCGCCTCCAGCAGGATGGCGCTGGCCAGATCGACGGTCATGATCACCAGCAGCGGCCCGAGGATATTCGGCAGGATGTGCACCAGCATGATCCGCAGCGGGTGCTGCCCCTGGATGATCGCCGCCTGCACATAGTCCTTGCCCTTCTCGACGAAGGTCGAGGCCCGCGCCGTACGTGCGAAGTTCACCCAGAGCGACAGGGCAATGGCCAGCGTCAGCACCGTTACCCGCAGATCCTGGTGAACGGCGGGTGGCAGCACCCCGCGCGACACGCCGTCGATCAGCAGCGCCGTCAGGATCGCGGGCAGGGCCAGCTGCACGTCGGCGATGCGCATGACGACCGCATCGAACGTGCCGCCGAAATAGCCCGCCGCGACGCCGAGGCCGACACCCAGGATCGTCGCCACGACCATCGCCATCAACCCGATCAGCAGCGACAGCCGCGCGCCGTAGAGGATGGACGAGATCATGTCCCGCCCCTGGTCGTCGGTGCCCAGCAGGAATTGCGGCTGACCGCCCTCGACCCAGGCCGGCGGCAGCAGCCCGTCGAGCAGGCTGAACGAGGCCAGATCGTAGGGATCCGTCGGCGCGATCCAAGGCGCCAACAGTGCACCGCCCACGATCAGCACGGTCATCACCGCCGCCAGGATCGCGGCGGGAGAGCGCGAGAACAGCCACAGCCCCTCGTGCCGGATCAGGAAGGCCCGCATCAGACGGCCTCCTTCACGCGCAGGCGCGGATCGATGGCGACGTAGAGCATGTCGACGATCAGGTTCACCACGACAAAGAAGAAGGCGATCACAACCAGATAGACGCCCATCACCGGGATATCGACGAAGCGGATCGATTCAAGGAACAGAAGGCCCATACCGGGCCACTGAAAGACGCTTTCGGTGACGATGGAAAAGGCGATCACGCCGCCGAACTGAAGCCCAATGATGGTGATCACCGGGATCATCGTGTTCGACAGCGCGTGCCGGAAATAAAGGCTCCGCCAAGGCACGCCGCGCGCGGTGGCGAAGCGGATGTAGTCCGAGCGCATGACCTCCATCATCTGCGCGCGCACCAGCCGCATGGTCAGCGTCAGCTGATAGACGCCCAGCGTCAGCGCGGGCAGGATCAGCGCCCGCCAGCCATCGACCGTCAGCAGCGAGGTTGTCCACCAGCCCAGATCAACGGTGCCGCCGCGCCCGAAGGTCGGCAGCCAGCCAAGCTGCACACCGAAGAGGAAGATCAGCATGATGCCGATCACGAATGTCGGGATCGAGACGCCCACCAACGTTGCCAGCAGGATCGATTGGCTGACCAGCCCCCTCGGCCGCAGCGCCGTGTAGACGCCCGCCGGGATCCCGATCAGCAGCGAGATCACCAGCGCCACGGTTCCCAGTTCCAGCGTCGCGGGGATGCGGTCGGCCAGCATCTCGGCCACCGGTTGGCGGGTGCGGTAAGAATAGCCGAAATCGCCCTTCAGCAGATCGCCCGTGAACCGGGCGAACTGCACGATGAACGGATCGTTAAGGCCCAGTTCCTGCCGCAGCCGCTCCTGGTCCTCGACGGAGGTTTCGGCCCCGGTCATCTGGCTGACCGGGTCGCCCACGAAGCGGAACAGCGAGAACGACAGGAAGGCGACGGCCAGCATCACGAAGACGGACTGGACCAGCCGTTTGAAGATGAAATACGCCATCGCCTTCTAAGTCTGTCCGCTCAGTTCACCGTGACCCAGCGAAGCATGAAGAAGTTGTCGGCCCGCTGTGTAAGGTCGATGTTCTCCTTCGTCGCCCAGATCAGCGGCTGCGTGTAGAGCGGCACATAGGCCATCTCGTCCTGGGTGATGGCGACGATCTCGTCGATCATCTCCTGCCGCTTGGCGGGGTCCAGTTCTTGCTGAACCATCGGCAGCAGCGCGTCCACGCGTGCGTTCGAGTAGTTGCCGAAGTTCCACGAGCCCAGCTTCTTCTCGTCGTCCTGGGTATGCAGCAGGAAGCGGACCGGGTGTTCCATGTCGAAGGTGCCTGGCGACCAGCCCAGCAGGAACATGTCGAAGTCGTCGGCGCGCAGCTGTTCCCAGTAGTTGCGGACCGGCACGCTGGTCAGCTCGGCCTTCAAGCCCACGGCAGCCAGCATCGAGGCAGCGGCGCGGCAGAGCGCCTCGTCATTGATGTAGCGGTCGTTGGTGCATTTCAGCCCGAAGCTGAACCCGTCCGGGTAGCCCGCCTCGGCCAGTAGTTCCTTGGCGCGCTCGGGATCATAGGCCGGACGCTCGGCTTTGGCCTCGGAGAAGCCCGAGATCCCTTCGGGGACCAGTTGGCTCGCCGGCTCGATCTTGCCGCGCATCACCACGCGGTCGATGGCAGCCACGTCGATGGCATGGGCCACGGCCTGCCGCACCTTGGGATCGGTGAACGGGTTGGCGTCGGTCACGTC
The DNA here is from genome assembly GCF_054457455.1 of Halovulum sp. GXIMD14794. Taxonomy (NCBI): domain Bacteria; kingdom Pseudomonadati; phylum Pseudomonadota; class Alphaproteobacteria; order Rhodobacterales; family Paracoccaceae; genus Halovulum; species Halovulum sp. GXIMD14794. Next base: position 131,290 of record NZ_JBTLNF010000010.1, read on the forward strand.
CTGCGAATAGAGCAACGCCTCGTGCTCATGGCCGAAGCCGAACATGATGATCCGTGTCTCGAGCCCCTCGATGACCTTGAACCCGTCGCGGCCCTCGACCTGCGGCACGTCCTGCAGCGGGATCGGCTCGATGAAGTCGATCTCGCCCGAAAGCAGCGCGGCCAGCCCGGTCGAGGCGTTGCCGATCGGTGTGAAGATCGCCTGCGTGATGTTGTGTTCGACCTCATCCCACCAGCCGTTGAAAGGGACCAGCGTGGTCTGAACGCCGGGATCGCGGGCCTCCAGCTGGAACGGGCCGGTGCCATTGGCGTTGCGGGTCGCATGGTTCTCGGCATCGCGGGCGGGCAGTTCGGCGCCGTTGTCGGTCGCCCAGCCGCTGTCCATGATCAGGAAGTTCGCGATGCTGTCCGGAAACAGCGGGTTCGGCGCATCGGTCACGAACTCGACGGTGTAGTCGCCGACGACGCGGAACTCGGTCACCGGCGCGAACCAGGACCGCACGTCCGAGGCTTCGGACGACGCGCGTTCGTACGAGAATTTCACGTCCTCGGCGGTGAACTCCGACCCGTCGTGATAGGTCACGCCCTCGCGCAGGGTGAAGCGCCAGCCGTTCTCGCCCTCCAGTGGTTCCCACGAGGTGGCGAGAGACGGCTCAATGGCCATGTCCTTGCCGCGCCGCACGAGACCTTCGTAGATGTTGTTGAGGAACGAGGTCACCGGCGCCGCATTGACCGCATGCGGGTCCATTGTCTGCGGGTCCGTGGTCGAGGCCCAGCGGAACGTCTCGGCCTGTGCCGCAGCCGCGGTGGCAGCAAGCGCGCCGAGAATGGCCGTTGTCCGAAGCATGGTTGTATACCGCACAGGTGATCCCCTTCTCGTGGTTTTTACGGGTGGTCCCACCCTGCTGCCGAACGGCCGGGCGTCAAGGCAATTGCCCCCGCTCACGCAGTTGTTAGCGTCGGGCCGGACCCGGAGGCGCGCCCGCACATGCCTCGTCCGGGGCGAGGCTCACGAGGCGATCAGCTCGTACTTGCCCTCGGTGCGGATGTAGAACACGCAGTCTTCGTCGGCCTCGCAGGCAATCTGGCGGGGCTGGGTGTCGGCGGCGCCGAAATAGCTGCCGGGGGTCAGGCTTTGCGGCCCGTCTTCGGTCTGGAGCGAGAACTGGCCGCTGATCGAGACGACGCGCAGGTCCGCGCCGTTGCCGCGCAGATCGCCGGAGAACCCGGCCGGGACCTTCAGGAAGGTACCGTTCATCACGCCCTCTCCGGTGCCGCCCCAGAGGAAGGCCATCTCAGGCCCGTCGCCCTGCTGCACCCATGTCACGTCCGAGGCTTCCAGCCAGACGATGTTGCCGGCATCGAGGTTCACCGGGTGCTCATCATTCTCGAACGCCTCCTCCGAGGGCTGCACCAGGTAGGGTCCTTCGAGGATCTCGAGGAAGATCGTCGCGCCGGTCTCGGCGGCGGCCGAGGTGATGTGATCCTCGCCCGCGGGCTGGGTCCAGAACGAGCCCGGCCCCATCCACATGTTCGCGGCGGACGGGTCGTCGTTGTGCACCCCGCCCTCGATCACCACGGCGCGATAGGTGATGTTGTGGATGTGGGGCGGCGACGAGAAGCCCTTCTTGAACTCGATGACCGCGCCGGTCGGCACGTCCTCGCGCAGATCGCCCCAAAGCACGCCGGCCTGCGGGCTGGCGTCGCCCCGGGCGGGGTTGAGCGGTTCGAACGTGACGTCCGAGCGAAGCACCACGTCTGTCTGCGCTGCGTCTGACTGGGCGGCGGCAGGGGCGGAAGCGATAGCGGTCCCGGCGAGGCCGAGGATAAGGGCGGTACGGATCATTGGGGGCTCCTTTCAGGTTGCCTCAAGTTTCGACCACCCGGAGTTAGGATGCGCTTTCGCGAAGATAATTGCCTGTCATGCCAAATGACTATTTGGTATGGGCAAACCATGTCGCTCGATCTGAAGTCCGTCGAACTCTTCGTCCGCGCCGCGAAGCTGGGGGCCATCGGCAAGGCCGGGGCGGAGTTCGGCCTGTCCCCGACTTCCGCCACCCAGCGCATCCAGGCCCTCGAGACGCGTGTGGGCGCGCAGTTGTTCCACCGCACCACCCGCGCGATCGCCTTGTCCTCGGATGGCGAAGTGTTCCTGGCGCACGCGCAGCGCATCCTCGGCGACGTCGAGGATGCGCTTTCCGAGTTGCAGAACGATCCCGAAAGCATCCGCGGAGAATTGCGGGTTGCCGGTGCTGCCTCGCTGGGCCGGAAGCACATCGCGCCCTACATGGCCGAGTTCCTAGCGCGCTATCCGAACGTCTCGGTGCAACTGCACCTCAGCGACAGCGTCACGGACGTGGTCGAAAGCGGGTTCGACCTCGCAATCCGGTTGGGCAGCCTGGCGCCGTCGACGCTGATGGCTCAGAAGCTGGCCGACAGCCCGAGGGTCATGGTCGCGGCCCCCGATTACCTGGATCGGTACGGCGTGCCCGAGACGGCGGAAGACCTCAAGGCGCACGAATGCCTGCTGCGCGAAGAGGCGCGATGCTGGACGCTGAAGCCGCCCACGGGCCCGGCGCAGGACGTGCGCGTACAAGGACGCTTCTCCTCGAACCTCGCCGAGGCGATCACCGAGGCGACCCTGTCTGGCCTCGGCATCGCGCGCAAATGCCGATGGGAGGTGGAGGAATACCTTCAATCCGGCGACCTGGCGACCGTGCTGGACGACCACGTCGTTATGCCCGAGTGGGAAATCTACGCAGTCCGCCCGCCCTCCCGCCTCCAGCCGCCCCGCGTCCGTGCGTTCAGCGGCTTTCTCAAGGATAAGCTCAAGGGCGTGCCGGCGCTGACGAAAACTTAGGTTGGGGAAGGGCGTTGCGCGTCGCGGACGACCTTTAAGCTGCCTCGCCCGTCAGCAGGGCGTGGGTCATGTCCGACAAGGCAAGCGTTGCCGCACCGCGGGCCCAGACCCAATCGCCCCAGGCGTGGACCTCGACTCGCAGGGGGCGCTGCTCGGGGCTGACAGTCATCGACTTCATCCGGCTCAGCGTATCACCGGCATAGAGGTAGTCATAGCGCATCCGGTCGCCCGACAGGATCAGCAGCGAGGGGTCGAACAACGTCATCACGTTCGCCAGCCCCAGCGACAGGTAGCGCCCGGCGCGGCGGAAGATCGTCCGCGCGGCCTCGTTCCCGGCCTTGGCCTGATCGTAGAGGCTTTCCATCAGCATGTGCGTCGAGCCTATCGCGGCGCCCGGCAGGCCAAGTGCGGTAGTGGCCTCGCGCACGATTGCGTAGTCGGCGACATAGGCCTCCAGGCACCCGCGCTGGCCGCAGCGGCAGAGAGCGCCGTCCAGCTGAACCTTGGTGTGGCCCAGTTCCATCCCGAACCCGTTCGCGCCACGATAAAGCTTCTCGCCGATCACCAGCCCCATGCCGACGCCGTGTTCGATGGTCACGACGGCGAAATCCTGCTGCGCGCGGCCCGCGCCATACCAGAGTTCGGCCAAAGTCAGCACGTTCACGTCGTTGTCGATCTGTACCGGGCAGCCGAACCGCTGAGCTGCCATGTCGCGTAGCGGCGTTTCCCGGTCCGGAAGCAGTGGCGACCAGACCCAATTGCCACTGTCGTGATCGACGATTCCGGGAAGACCCATCCCGACGGCGGCGATATTCGAGGCAGGCACGCCCGCCTCCTCTGCAACGGCGGTGAACAGCGCGTGTGCGGCATCCAGCATTCCGGACAGGCTTCGGGTCAGCGGATCGGTCGTCAGTCGGGCCTCGCTCACCGGTGTTCCCGCGAAGTCCACGAGAACGGCGGTGTGCACCGCCTCGGCCAGCTTGATGCCGACGACATGGCCCCGGTCAGGACGGATCGACAAGGCGACCGGCGGTCTGCCGCGCGAGGGCGTTGCGCTGGCCAGCGGCCCTTCCTGTACGAACCCGTCGCGGATCAGCTCGGAGCTCAAGGTGGTGACGGAGCCGGCGCTGATGCCGAGCGCCTTGGCGACCTCGATGCGCGGAATCTGCCCGGCGGAGCGGATGCACTCGAACACCTGCTGGCGCAGAGGCGCCCCCGACGACGGTCGAATCGGGCCGCATCCAGAGGCCGGCCCGGCCGCTTCGGGGCGCCGCGTCTGCAGGTTTTTTATTTCGACATCCAAATTTATAAGCCGTCGATTTGACGGATCCCTCCCGATTTTCCTGATAGTTTCCCGAATTCTGACACGCCGAGCAAGGGAATTTGCAACCGCTTCCGATTTTTAATTTTGACGACTGAAATAAATCAACTATGGTTTGGGCCGCGGAAAGCCGCACTGCCTCGCGCATGAGGCACCAATGGGAGGAATATTTATGCGCAAGACCATCGTCGCCGCGGCACTCGCCACGGCTGCTTTCACCACGTCCGCACTGGCCCAGGATCTGACCGTCGGTGTCAGCTGGTCGAACTTCCAGGAAGAGCGCTGGAAGACCGACGAGGCCGCGATCAAGTCGGCCCTGGAAGCCGCCGGCGCAGCCTACATCAGCACCGACGCGCAGTCGTCCTCGTCGAAGCAGCTGTCGGACGTGGAGAGCCTGATTGCGCAGGGCGCCGACGCGCTGATCATCCTGGCGCAGGATTCCGACGCGATCCGCCCGGCGGTCCAGGCCGCCGCCGACGAGGGCATTCCGGTCGTCGGTTATGACCGCCTGATCGACGACGCCCGCGCGTTCTACCTGACCTTCGACAACATCGAGGTCGGCCGGATGCAGGCCCGTGCCGTGCTCGAGGCAGCGCCGGAAGGCAACTACGTGATGATCAAGGGCTCGCCCACCGATCCCAACGCCGACTTCCTGCGCGGCGGCCAGCAGGAAGTCCTGCAGGAGGCCATCGACAGCGGCGCCATCACCATCGTCGGCGAAGCCTACACCGATGGCTGGCTGCCCGCCAACGCGCAGCGCAACATGGAGCAGATCCTGACCGCGCAGGACAACAACGTCGACGCGGTCGTTGCCTCGAACGACGGCACCGCCGGCGGCGTCGTCGCGGCGCTGACGGCACAGGGTATGGAGGGCATCCCGGTGTCGGGCCAGGACGGCGACCACGCCGCGCTGAACCGCGTCGCGCTGGGCACCCAGACCGTTAGCGTCTGGAAGGACGCGCGCGAGCTGGGCAAGGCCGCGGGCGAGATCGCCGTCTCCATGGCTCAAGGTACCGCGATGTCGGATATCGAAGGTGCCGAAGAGTGGACCTCGCCGGGCGGCACAACGCTCTCGGCGAAATTCCTGAAGCCCGTCCCGGTGACCGCCGAGAACCTGGACGTGGTCGTGGATGCGGGCTGGATCGAGAAGGACGCCCTGTGCCAGGGCGTCTCGGGCGGTCCGTCGCCCTGCAACTGATCCGCTGACCCTGTGACCGGCGGCCGCCCTCTCAAGACGGGCGGCCGCCCCGAACCTTTCGGGACATCGCCATGAGCGACACGCAAACGGCCGACGTGCCGTCGCCGCAGCGCCGCAACTTCTTCGACACGCTGGAACTGGATACCCGCCTTCTGGGCATGATCGGCGCCTTCGTGGTGCTTGCGGTGGGCTTCCACCTGATCACCGACGGCCGGTTCCTGACGCCGCGCAACATCTTCAACCTGACGATCCAGACGGTCAGCGTCGCCATCATGGCGACCGGAATGGTTTTCGTGATCGTCACCCGGCACATCGACCTGTCGGTCGGCTCGCTTTTGGCGACCTGCTCGGCCGTGATGGCCATGACTCAGACACTGGTGCTGCCCGACTGGCTGGGCCTCGGGCTAGGCCATCCCGCGACCGCCTGGGTCGCCATTCTGGTTGGCGTGCTGACCGGGGTCCTGATCGGTGCCTTCCACGGCTGGCTTGTCGGCTACCTGACGATCCCGGCCTTCATCGTCACGCTCGGCGGGCTGCTGATCTGGCGGAACGTCGCGTGGTATCTGACCAGCGGTCAGACCATCGGCCCGCTCGACGAGAATTTCCGCAAGCTCGGCGGGATCGGCGGCACGCTCGGCGCGACCGGCAGCTGGGTCGTCGGCCTGATCGGTTGCGCCGCCGCCGTCTGGCTGCTGTTCTCATCCCGCCGCAACAAGATCGTCCACGACTTCCCGGTCAAGCCGCTCTGGGCCGAGTTCACCCTGGCCGGTGTCGTCTCGGCCGTGATCCTCGGCTTCATCGCAATCCTGAACGCCTACGAGGTCCCTGCCGCCCGCCTGCGCCGGCTTTTCGAGGCGCGCGGCGAGACCATGCCCGACGGCTACACCGAGGCCTACGGCCTGCCGTATTCCGTGCTGCTGTTGATCGTCATCGCCATCGTGATGACCGTGGTCGCCCGCCGCACCCGGCTGGGACGCTACATCTTCGCGACCGGCGGCAATCCCGACGCGGCGGAACTGTCCGGCATCAACACCCGGCTGCTCACGGTCAAGATCTTCGCCATCATGGGGGCGCTCTGCGCTCTGTCGGCGGTGGTTGCCTCGGCCCGCCTGACCAACCACTCCAACGACATCGGCACGCTGGACGAATTGCGCGTGATCGCGGCGGCCGTCATCGGCGGCACGGCGCTCTCAGGGGGCATCGGCACGATCTACGGCGCCATCCTCGGCGCGCTGATCATGCAGTCGCTGCAATCGGGCATGGCGATGGTGGGCGTCGACGCACCGCTGCAGAACATCGTCGTCGGCGCGGTGCTGGTGCTCGCCGTCCTCGTCGACATCATCTATCGCAAGCGCACGGGAGCACGCTCATGACCCCGGACAAGACCACCCCGCTGGTCGAGATGCGCGACATCTCGATCGCCTTCGGCGGCGTGCGCGCCGTGGATCACGTGTCGATCGACCTCTACCCGGGCGAGGTCGTCGGCCTGCTGGGCCACAACGGCGCGGGAAAGTCGACGCTGATCAAGATCCTGTCGGGTGCCTACCGCGCCGACTCCGGCGAGATTCTGATCGACGGCAAGAAGGCGACGATCCACAGCCCTCGGGACGCGCGGCACTACAACATCGAGACGATCTACCAGACGCTTGCGCTGGCCGATAACCTCGACGCGCCGTCGAATCTGTTCCTCGGGCGCGAGATCGTGACGCCGATGGGCCTGGTGGACGATGCGAAGATGGAGGCCGAGACGCGCAAGATCATGGCGCGCCTCAACCCCAACTTCAAAAAGATCAAGGAACCGGTCAGCGCCCTGTCCGGTGGTCAGCGCCAGTCGGTCGCCATCGCCCGCGCGGTCTATTTCAACGCCCGCATCCTGATCATGGACGAGCCCACGGCCGCGCTTGGCGTGCACGAGACCAAGATGGTCGCGGACCTGATCCAGGAGTTGAAGAACCAGGGTCTGGGCATCTTCCTGATCAGCCACGACACCCGCGAGATGATGGAGCTTTGTGACCGGGTCTCGGTGATGAAGAACGGCCAGCTGGTCGGCACCGAGCGGGTCGAGGACGTGACCGAGGACGACATCCTCAGCATGATCATCCTGGGCAAGAAGCCGGATCGCGCCGCCTGAGGCGCGCCCGCCGGGGCCGGATGTGGATTCCGCGCTGCAAGGTGCCGTAAGCCGGCCCCCTCCGAATCGCATCCTCGCCAAGATGACGCCGCCGGATTTCCGGCGGCGTCGTCTTTAAACATTCCAATAGACCGCGCAGCCGGCTGACTTGTTAAGGCGTTCGCCCGATCGCGTTTTGCGTAGGTCAGGACCTGAGATCGGCATGGCCGGGCAGGGGGGCTTCGGCAGCCCTTCGCCCGGGACTCACATCTTAGTGATCGCCTTCCCGGTGTTCAGGTGGCCAGCTCGGCCCTACCTGCCCGCCTGTCGATGGCGGGCGCCGGAGGTGCTCGGCTCCGGCGAACCAACGGACTAACACCGGCGCTTTGCAGAATGACGAGACTATCCGAACCGGCGGAAATCGGCAGTTACCCGAGGGTTCTGCCGAAACGCGGGCCGTGTCCCGGCCGCAGTGCACATCCTCCTAGTCCACCCGCGGAACCCCAGATGTCCGCGCGTAAGCGAACCGACGAGGACGCCCTAGTGTCCGGCGGCCGGGCGCGCGGGCAACGCGCCGCCGAGATCTCCGCCGCCGTGCATGCTCCGGAGATGTCAAGGCGCGCCACTTCCGGCCAGGCGTTCCGTCAGCTCGTTTGAGCCGGCTCCGCGGCGCCCCACCCACTCACCAGCCAATTCCCTCCAACGAAGGATCAGCCATGATCAATTTGAACATCAACGGGAAGGACGTCTCGCTCGACGTCGATCCCGACACCCCGCTTCTGTGGGCCATTCGTGACGAAGTCGGACTGAAAGGCACGAAGTTCGGCTGTGGCATCGGCATGTGCGGCGCCTGCACCGTCCATATCGACGGCTACGCAACCCGGTCGTGCATCACCCCGGTCTCGACGGTCGAGGGCGCGACGATCACCACCATCGAGGGGCTCGATCCCGAGGGCGCGCATCCGGTCCAGGAAGCCTGGCGCGAGCTGCGGGTGCCGCAGTGCGGCTATTGCCAGTCGGGGCAGATCATGCAGGCGGCCTCGATGCTGGCGGAAACGCCGAACCCGACCGACGAGGACATCGACGCGGTCATGACCGGCAACCTCTGCCGCTGCATGACCTATCCGCGCATCCGCCAAGCCGTGCGCGAAGCCGCCAACGCCATGCAGGAGACGCAGACCAATGGGTGAGTTCAACCGCACTCTGGCCGCCAAGGCCGCCGAGCAGATGACACGCCGCGGTTTCCTGGTGGCGATGACCGCTGCCGGTGCCACTTTCGGCTTTCCCGCCGTCAGCCGCGCCGCAATGGACCCGCAGGCTGCCGACGGGGCGCCCGTGACCGCCAACGGCCGCCGTTTCGAGCCGACCTTCTGGTACTGGATCGACACCGACGGCACGGTCAACGTCAACATCATCCGCGCCGAGATGGGCCAGCATGTGGGCACCGCCATCGCCCGGATCCTTGCCGACGAGCTTGGCGCGAGCTGGGATGACGTGCGCATCACCCATGTCGACACCGACGACCGCTGGCTGATGTCGATGGTCACCGGCGGCAGCTGGTCGGTCTGGCAGAGCTGGCCGGTCTACCGCCAGGCAGGGGCCGCGGGCCGCGTCGCGCTGATCGAAGCTGCCGCCGAAACCTGGGGCGTCGATCCCTCCGAGTGCGAGGTCCGGGATGGTGCGGTACACGCCGGGGACCGCTCGATTGGATTCGGAGAACTGGTCGCGGCCGGACTGGACCGCAGCTTCACCGAGGAAGAGCTTGCCGCGCTGCCCCTCAAGGCGGTCTCCGAGCTGACCCTCGTCGGAAAGGACGTCAAGGCACTCGACATCGACACCAAGACGACCGGCCAGGCAATCTACGGTCTCGACGCCGAGATCGAGGGCATGGTCTACGGCGCCCCGATCCTGCCGCCGACGCGCTACGGCTGCAAGGTGACCCGCCTCGACGACAGCGCGGCGAAGTCGGTGAAGGGCTACCGCCAGGCGATCACGCTCGACGATCCGTCGGGTTCGGTGCCCGGCTGGGTCGTGGTGATCGGCGACAGTCTCTTCGCCGCCCGCCGTGCGGCCGAAGCGATTGAGGTCGAATGGTCCACCCCGCCAGCGGCCAAGGTGTCCGAGCAAGACATCCTGTCGCATGCGCGTCGCCTGATCGAGGCCGGCGCGCCGGGCTCGATCCTGCACACCGAGAACAGCGATACCGCGCCCGGCTTCAAGGCCGCCGCCGACGTGCTCGAGGCCGAATACACGACCTCGACCGTTCTGCACTTCCAGCTCGAGCCGACCAATGCCACCGCGTTTCGCAACGAGGATGGCATCTGGGAGGTCCACTCCGGCAACCAGTGGCAGCAGCTGAACCTGCCGATCCTGGCAAAGGCGCTCGGGGTGGATCAGAGCGAGGTCGTCATGCGCAGCTACATGCTGGGCGGCGGGTTCGGCCGGCGGCTGAACGGGGACTACTGCGTGCCCGCCGTGCTGGCCTCGAAAGCGCTGGGTGGAAAGCCGGTCAAAGTGGTTCTCAGCCGCGAGCAGGACGCCCGTTTCGACAGCCCGCGGTCGGCCTCGGTCCAGAAGCTGCGCATGGCGTTCGACGACGCCGGCAAGGTCAGCGCGATGGAGCATCATGCCGCCGCCGGCTGGCCGACGCAGGTTCTGGCCCCCGCGTTCATGCCCGAGGGCGAGAACGGCGAGCCCTATGATCCGTTCGCCATCGACGGCGCCGATCACTGGTACAGCGTCGGTGCCCACAAGGTACGCGCAATCCCGAACGATCTCGCCAACGAGACCTTCCGTCCCGGATGGCTGCGTTCGGTCGGACCGGGCTGGACCTTCTGGGCGGTCGAGAGCTTCATGCACGAGGCTGCTCGCAAGGCAGGCGTCGATCCGGTGCAGTTCCGGCTCGATCACCTGAAGGCCGAGGGCATGCAGGCCGGCTCCGCGCCGAACTCGGTCGGCGGGGCAGACCGTCAGGCCAACGTGCTGCGCCGGGTCGTCGAGATGTCGGGCTACGGCAAGACCGAACTGCCTGAGGGCAGCGCCATCGGTATCGCCACGACCTTCGGCCAGTCGCGCACCATGCCGACGTGGATCGGCGGGGCGGTTCAGCTTGGCGTTGACCGCGAGAGCGGCGCGGTAAAGGTCGACAAGATCTGGCTGGCGGTGGATTGCGGCGTCGTCGTCGATCCCGACGGCGCGCAGGCGCAATGCGTCGGCGCGGCGCTCTGGGGACTCTCCATGGCCCTGCACGAAGGCACCGCGTTCGAGAACGGGCAGGTGCGCGACGTGAACCTCGACACCTACACTCCGCTGCGGCTCGAGGACACACCGGAGGTCGAGGTCGCTTTCGTGGAAAGCACCGAGGTTCCGGTCGGTCTCGGCGAGCCCGCCACCACGGTGATCGCCCCAGCCATCGCCAACGCCATCGAAGAAGCCGTCGGCGTCCGGATCCGCAGCCTGCCGATCACCGCGGAGGCCGTGCTCGCGGCGCTATCGGACTGAGCAGATCGCTCATGGCGTTTGGCAAGGACACCGACGTCGCCGCGTAGTCCTTGCCGGATAAGTCGCAGAGCACGCCCGGCCTGCCTGGGCGTGCCACCCTTCGAAACTCCCGGCATCTCTGGCCTGCAAACTGCCTCTCGATTCTCGCCGGTTCCAACAAGCGTTCTCGCAAACAGGCCCATCGCTCGGCCAGCGCCTCACTGCGAGTGAACGGCGCCCGGGGATATCCTCTGACAGCTGTGACGCCGCCTCTCTGAAGTGGCGCGGGTGACTCTGGAATGTCCCCCTTCGGAGGCGCTGGCTCAAATTGGAGGTAGGCTGGCAGCCTTCTCCAGAAGTGCGGCAGGCGGCAAGGGCGCGGTTGAACGTCTGGCCGAGTTGCTGGCTAAGTGACCACGGGGGCGGCGGCCTGTCTGCCGTCCTTCATCAGCCGCGTGAGGGTGCGTTCTATCCCCAGATGAGCGGCAACCCCGGCGCCAACGCCGCACAGCGCCAGCAGCGGCCACCAGAGAGGCCCGATGAGCCAATACGCGGGGAAGTGGAACAGGTATATCGCATAGGACGCATCCCCCAGCATGGTGGCGACCCGGCTTTTCGGCAGCCGATCTTCGAAGCCAATGGCACCGGCCACAATCATCAATGCGGGAAAGCCGAGTTGAAGCGGCCTTGTGGGGACCGGGAGCGTTAGGAAGATAACGAGGGCCAGAACCCCTACCGGCAACAGCCAAAATGGCGGTCTGCGGTCCCGGCAATATGAGGCCAGCGCCATCCCTGCAACGAATTCGAGCATTACGGGGGCGGTCTGCCAAATCGGGTTAAGGAATAGCCCGACAGCTATCATCGAAGCGACCGCGACCGAAACCGCCCGCCAATCCATGAACGCGGCGAAGACCAGATAGAACATCATCTCATAAGCCAGCGACCATCCAACGCCGTGGAACACGCGCGGGTACTCATGCCCCACTGCGGTAACGAGCGCGAGGGACTGGAGGAACAAGGCGGGGTCATACGGTCGGGCGTGTGGGAACGCTGCGATGCCCGCCCAAGAGATGAACAGAGCGAGAAGGCTTGCCGCGATCCACAGCGGATAGATCCTGCGAATTCGAGCGGCCAGGAAATCGAGGCGGCGGGGTGTACGCTGCGCAGTGTGGAATATCACGAACCCGCTGATGACGAAGAACACGTCGACGCCCGCACCTAGCGCGGGGACGCCACCGGGGGTTGCGTGGTGGATAACTACGGCAAGGGCGGCAATCGCCCGCAGGTAATGAATGGATTTGTAAAACATGTCTCGTGCTCGAAATGGCTCGGATATCCAGCGCCATGAATGCGGCGTTAGTTGGGCGGCGGGTTCGTCTGCCGCCCCTGTGCCTGGTGCTGGATTGGCTTCGGCGGGGCGATACTCGCCCTTTCAGCGCAAGCAAACTTTAGCTTGCTTATGTTTGGCCATCTCAGCTTCGGCGGCGCTTTCATGCATGAGCGCCCAATGAAAGGGTCGAAGAAAAGCGGATTCGCGGTCGTTTCAGTGTCCAGAGTGGAAGCGTTGTGCACCCTATGGCGCGTGCAGACCGGGCGCTCGCATTGCGCCTGCCGGCGTGGGCCTGCGCTAACTATCTGAAGCTATGGTAGAACGCTTGGCTGGGGAACCTGGATTCGAACCAGGACCGACGGAGTCAGAGTCCGCTGTTCTACCGTTAAACTATTCCCCAGCGGTGGAGCGCGATCTATAGAACCTCCGCGCCGGGTGCAACCCCCGGACACGTGATTTCTCACCGAATTTTGTTCCCTCTCCGGAACGCACCTAAGCGGCGTTTTGCCGACCGTCGGCGGGCTTCTGCCAAGCTTTCGGAATATGACGAGTTGTGTCCGAAACGTGACCGCCGGGGGGGCTGGCGCTCCTCGAAAACTCGATTAAGTGAGCGGCACATCGTCATCAAAGGAGTATGAAGATGAAAAAGTATCTTGTTGCTACCGCAGCTATTTTCGCCGCCGCCACTCCGGCTCTCGCCGGCAACCTGGCGCCTGCCCCGGTCGATGAGCCCGTCGTGGCTCCGGTCCCTGCCGCACCGGTCGCGCCGATCGGCGTCGACTGGACCGGCCTCTATGCCGGTGCCCAGCTGGGCTACGGTTTCGGTGACGCGGAAGGCACCGATTTCGACGGCATCGTGGGCGGTGGCCAGATCGGCTACAACTACGACTTCGGCAAGTGGGTCCTCGGTGCCGAGGCCGACTACAACTTCGCCGACCTGTCGCTCGACGGTGTCGACGGCTCGATCGACCAGATCGGCCGCCTGAAGGCGAAAGCCGGGTACGAAGTCGGCAAGGCGCTGCTTTACGGTACCGCCGGTGGTGCCTACGCCGAAGCCGAGATCGACGGCGAAGACTTCGACGACTTCGGCTGGGTCGCCGGTGCCGGTGTCGACTACATGGTGACCGACAACGTCATCGCGGGTGTCGAGTACCTGTACCACGGCTTCAACAACTTCGACGACTCGAACGCCGACGTCGACGCGAACACCATCGCGGCGAAAGTCTCGTACAAGTTCTGATCTTCCGATCCGGACAAGCCGGGACCCGTCACGGGTCCGGGCCTTTATCGGCGCCCTGTGCAAGCAGGGCGTCGACCACGTCTCCGCTAATCCCGCCGAGACCGCCGAACCTGCCTTCCTCAAACATCGCCCGACCAGCCTCCGCGATCACCTTGTGAGTCGCCCGCGCCAGTGCCGAGCCAAGCGATATCCGCGCCACCCCGGCACGGGCGAATTCCGCGCGCGTGACATTCACGAACGGGCCCGCCGCCAGTGCGTTTACTGGCACATCCACCGCCGCGCACAGCCGCGTCAGCGCGTCCATGTCCGGCGGCAGGGGCACATAGACCGCGTCCGCCCCAGCCGCGGCGAAAGCCAGCGCGCGGGCCAGCGCCTCGTCCATGTCATAAGCGCCGTTCATCACCCCGTCGGCCCGGGCCAGAAGCACGAAGTCCCGCGGCAGGGCGCGCGCGGCAGCGGCTGCCGCCCGGATCCGCTCGACCGCCTCGGCGCGCGGATAGGCCCCGCTGCCCGGCAAATCCGTATCCTCGATCGAACAGCCCGCCAGACCCGCCTCACTCGCCAGCTGCACGGTCTCGGCCACGACGTCCGGGGCCGCCCCGAAGCCGTTCTCGAAATCCCCCGAAACCGGCAGCGGCGTCGCCGCGACCAGATCCGACGCATGGGCCAGAGCCTCGTCGCGGGTCACGCTGCCCATGTCGGGCCGCCCCAACGTGAACGCATGGCCCGCCGAGGTCGTACCGATCGCCTGCGCACCGAGGGCGGCCAGCATCCGCGCCGAGCCCGCGTCCCAGGCGTTGGCAAGAATGAACGGATCGCCCGGGCGGTGCAGGGCGCGGAAGGCGGGGCCGGGGTCGTGCATGGGCATCTCCTGGTCGATGCCGCCAGCCTGCGCGCAGGCATCCGCGATTACAACTTGCGTTTCAGCCATTGCCGGGGCATGGTCCCGGCCCATGACGATCCGCGCCTGCATCATCATCGAGATCTGCATTATCCGCTGACATCCGTCCGCGGCGCGTCGTCCTTTTCTTTCCGAAGACTGGCAGGCCGCCGCGGGCCCGAACCCGCCCGGACCCGAGCCATGACCGAGATCCAGCTTTATAACACGCTGACCCGCCGGAAAGAGGCATTCCGCCCCATCGATGCCGCGAACGTGCGGCTCTACCAGTGCGGACCGACGGTCTATGACCGCGCGCACCTCGGCAACGCGCGGCCGGTGGTGGTCTACGACGTGCTCTACCGGCTGCTGCGACAACAGTACGGGGCAGATCACGTGACCTTCGTGCGCAACTTCACGGACGTGGACGACAAGATCAACGCGCGGGCGTGCGAGATGCAGGCGGCAGGCGATACGCGTGACCTTAAAGCAATCGTGCGCGGGCTGACCGACCAGACCATAGGCTGGTATCACGACGACATGGACGCGCTGGGCGCGCTGCGGCCCACCCACGAGCCGCGCGCCACCGACTACATTGCGCAGATGGTCGCTATGATCGAGGAGCTGATCGCCCGCGGCTGCGCCTACGCGGCCGAGGGGCACGTCCTTTTCGAGGTCTCGAAATACCCAGGCTATGGCCGGCTCTCGGGCCGCAGTCTCGACGACATGATCGCCGGGGCCCGGGTCGAGGTCGCGCCCTACAAGCGCGACCCGATGGATTTCGTGCTCTGGAAACCCTCGGACGACGAGACCCCGGGCTGGGACAGCCCCTGGGGCCGCGGACGGCCCGGCTGGCACATCGAATGCTCGGCCATGGCGCGCGAGATCCTGGGCGAGACCTTCGACATCCACGCGGGCGGGATCGACCTGCAATTCCCGCACCACGAGAACGAGATTGCACAGTCCACCTGCGCCTGCGGCGAAGGTACGTTCGCGCTCACCTGGCTGCACAACGAGATGCTTCAGGTCGAGGGCAAGAAGATGTCGAAATCGCTCGGCAACTTCTTCACCGTCCGCGACCTGCTGGACCAGGACATCCCCGGAGAGGTGATCCGCTTCGTCCTGCTGATGACGCACTACCGCAGCCCGATGGACTGGACGGCGGAAAAGGCGCGCCAGGCGGACCAGACGCTGCGCAAGTGGCGAGCGCTGGCGGAGGGCATCGAACCCTCCGCCAGC
>NZ_JBTLNF010000011.1:0-152073 GCF_054457455.1 Halovulum sp. GXIMD14794
CCCCCCCCCCCCCCCCCCCCCCCCCCCCCCCCCCCCCCCGCGCCCGCCGTCATCGAGGCACTTGGCGACGACCTGAACACCCCGGGCGCGATTGCGGCGTTGCACCGGCTGGCCTCCGACGACGTGCCCGGCCTCGTCGCCTCGGCGCGGTTGCTGGGCCTTCTGGAGTCGCACATGGGCGACTGGGCCGCCGCCGGAGACGATGCCGCCGCCCTGATCGAGGCGCTGCTCGAGGCTCGGGTCACCGCCCGCAAGTCCAAGGACTTCGCCCGCGCCGATGCGATCCGCGACGGATTTGCCGCCGCCGGGGTCGAGATCAAGGACACCCCCCAAGGCACCACCTGGTCGCTCAAGCCCGGCTTCGATCCGGCCAAGCTCGAGGCCCTGCAATGACCTCGCCTTCCATGTTCCGCAAATATCCCCGCCGGAGGCATCCGACATCTGCCCCGCGCGCCCACCTCCGAAAGGCCGCGCCATGACCCGCGAACGGCTCTATCTCTTCGACACCACGCTCCGCGACGGCCAGCAGACCCAGGGCGTCGACTTCTCGCTGGACGACAAGACCCGGATCGCCAAGGCCCTCGACGCGCTCGGCATCGACTATATCGAGGGCGGCTGGCCCGGCGCGAATCCGACCGACAGCGACTTTTTCGATCAGGCGCCGAACACCCGTGCCACCTTCACTGCATTCGGCATGACCAAGCGCGCCGGGCGCTCGGCGGACAATGACGAGGTGCTCGCGGCGGTCATGAACGCGAACACGCCCGCCGTCTGCCTCGTCGGCAAGACCCACGACTTCCACGTCGAAACCGCACTCGGCATCACCCTCGAGGAAAACCTCGACAACATCCGCGCCTCGATCGCCCATATCGTCGCCGAGGGCCGTGAGGCGCTGTTCGATGCCGAGCATTTCTTCGACGGCCTCAGGGCCAACCCGGACTATGCGCTGGCCTGCGTGAAGACCGCCTTCGACGCCGGCGCCCGATGGGTTGTCCTGTGCGATACCAACGGCGGCGCGCTGCCGCATGACGTCCGCAAGGGCGTCCGCGAGGTGATGGAGGCAGGCGTGCCCGGCGATCACCTCGGCATCCACACCCACAACGACACCGAGAATGCGGTCGCCAACTCGCTGGTCGCCGTCGCCGCCGGCGCCCGGCAGATCCAGGGCACGCTGAACGGCCTTGGCGAGCGCTGCGGCAATGCCAACCTGATCTCGCTGATCCCGACGCTGCTGCTGAAAGAGCCCTATGCCAGCCAATTCGAGATCGGCGTCAGCGAGGCGGCGCTGGCCAGCCTGACGAAAACTTCGCGGATGCTGGACGATATCCTGAACCGGGTGCCGAACCGCGCCGCGCCCTATGTCGGCGCCTCGGCCTTCACCCATAAGGCGGGTCTCCACGCATCGGCGATCCTCAAGGATCCGACCACCTACGAGCACATCCCGCCCGAACTTGTGGGCAACGTGCGCAACGTGCCGATGTCAAACCAGGCCGGGCAGTCGAATCTGCGCGAGCGTCTGCAAACCGCCGGTCTGCCGGTCGAGAAGGGCGATCCGCGCCTCGCCGCGATCCTTCAGGACGTCAAGGAGCGCGAGGACCGCGGCTATGCCTACGACAGCGCGGAAGCCTCGTTCGAACTGGTCGCCCGGCGTCACCTAGGCCTGCTGCCGCGCTTCTTCGAGGTCGAGCGTTATCGCGTCACCGTCGACCGCCGCTACAACGCGCTCAAGGAAATGATCACCGTCTCCGAAGCCGTGGTCGTCGTGAACATCGGCGACGAGCGGCTGATGTCGGTCTCGGACTCGGTGGACGAGACCGGCAGCGACCAGGGCCCGGTCAACGCGCTGTCCCGCGCGCTGGCCAAGGACCTCGGCCCTTACCAGGCGGCCATCGAGGACTTGCACCTGGTCGATTTTCGCGTCCGCATCACCAATGGCGGCACCGAGGCCGTGACCCGCGTGCTGGTCGACAGCGAGGACGGGCAGGGCCGCCGCTGGTCCACCGTGGGCGTCTCGGCCAACATCGTCGACGCGTCCTTCCAGGCGCTGCTGGACGCGATCACGTGGAAGCTGATCCGCGACGGAGTGGAACCGGTATGAACGAGGCCTTCTTCACACTCCACGACGAACTGCCACGTGAGGGACCGGGCGACCGCGCCAGCCTTGACCGGGCGCTGGCACTGGCGGCTCCGCCAAGGGACGCCCGCATTCTTGATGCCGGCTGCGGGCCGGGCGCGGACATCGACGGCCTGCTGGCCCACGCACCGCAGGGCCATGTGACCGCGATCGAGGCTCACCCGCCCTTCGCCGATCGCGTGGCCGCACGCTTCGCCGGGGATCCCCGTGTCACCGCGCGCTCCGGCGACATGCTGGCCGCCCCCGGTCCGTTCGATCTGATCTGGAGCGCCGGCGCCGTCTACATGGTCGGCGTCACCGAGGCGCTGAGGGCCTGGCGCGGCGCGCTCGCCCCCGGTGGCCGGGTGGTGTTCTCCGAGATCGTCTGGCTCACCGACATGCCACCCCGCGAGGCCGCAATTTTCTGGCGCGCCTATCCCGCGATGACCGCGTTACCTGGGCTGATGGACCGTATCGCCGCCGCCGGCTATCGCTGCCTCGGCCACGAGATCCTGCCCGACGCCGCGTGGGAGGCCTATTTCACCCCCATCGAGGCACGTATCGCACAACTGCGCCCCGGCGCCGACGCGGCGATGACCGAAGTGCTCGACGAGCAGGAGCAGGAAATCGCCCTCTGGCGCAGCCACCGCGACGCTTTCGGCTACGCGCTGTGCGTGGTGGAGCCCGCATGAGCTACGACCTTTGCGCCGAGCATGTCGCGCGCTCGGACCCGGACCGGTTCGCCGCCGCGATGACCGCCCCGCCCGAGAAGCGCGGCCCGCTGATGGCGCTCTATGCCTTCAATCTGGAAGTCGCCCGCGCCCCTTGGGTCACGTCCGAGCCGATGATCGCCGCCATGCGTCTGCAATGGTGGACCGACGCCATCGCCGAGATCTACGAGGGCCGCCCGCCGCGCCGGCACGAGGTCGTCACCCCGCTCGCCGAGGTGATCGAGGCCCACGACCTGCCCCGCGAACCTTTCGATGCGCTGATCGAGGCGCGCCACCGGGACATCGAGCCGGAACCCCATCCCGACGCCGAGGCGCTCTGGGCCTGGCTCGGCGCGACCGGCGGCGGGCTCACCTGGCTTGCCGCGAGGGCGCTGGGGGCGGATCCCTCGCTCGAGCCGCTTGCGCGGTCGCAGGGCACCGCCTCGGCCGCCGCCAACCTGATCGCCGCGCTGCCCGCGCTGATCGCCGCCCACGCGCAGCCACTGCCGCCGCCTGGCGGACATGACGAGCTTCGCGCGCTGGCCGACAAGGCGCTGGAAACCCTGAAGGAAACCCGCCGCCAGAGGGGCAGGGTGCCCGCCGCCGTGCGTCCCGCATTCCTGACGGGCTGGCAGGCCGAGGCGACGCTCAGGGCCGCCCGCAAGGACCCGGAAGCCGCGCTGAAGGCGCCGCCCGCGCAATCCGAGTTCCGCCGCCGCGCCTCGCTGCTGTGGGCGGCGACGACAGGCCGCTGGTAGTCTAGACCGACCGCCGCGACGGGCCGAAGGCGAACCAGATCAGCGCGCCGCCCGCCAGCGTCAGCAGCGGCAGCATGGCAAGGTTCACCGCCGACCAGCCCGCCACCGCGTCGCTGCCCGAGCAGTTCATCAGCGCGCCCGAGCTGAGCGAGGCCAGCGTCACCGTTCCGAAGATCGCGAAATCGTTCATGCCCTGAACCCGCCCGCGTTCCTCGGGCGCATGGGCCGAGGTCAGCATCGAGGTCGCGCCGATGAAGCCGAAGTTCCAGCCGAGGCCCAGCAGGATCATCGCGACGTAGAAATGCGCGAGGTCCACGCCCATCAGCGCGACAGCGCCGCAGCCCGCCAGCAGGACAAGGCCGGTCGCGATGATCCGCTCGACCCCGAACCGGGTGATCAGGTGGCCGGTGAAGAAGGACGGCACGAACATCGCCAGCACATGGGCCGAAACGACGTCCGCCGCATCCTCGGTGCCATAGCCGCAGCCGACGATCGCCAGCGGGGCCGAGGTCATCACCAGGTTCATCAGCGCGTAGGACACCATCGCGCAGATCATCGCGACAAGGATCGTCGGATCGCGCAGCAGCTCGCGCCGGCTCCGGCCTTCCGGCGCGCCTTCCTCCGGCTTCGGCGGCTTGGGAATGTCGAGGAACAGGAATAGCAGCGCGCCCAGCAGGTTCAGACCGATAACGCCCAGATAGCCGCCCGCGAACGGGGTCGGGTCGGTCCAGGTCCCCGTCAGCTTGACCAGTTGCGGGCCGATGATGGCCGAGATCAGCCCGCCGGCCAGCACCCAGGAAATCGCCTTGGGCCGGAACTCGGCCGAGGCGGTGTCGGTGGCGGCGAAGCGATAGAAGCCTTGTGTCGCGAAATAGACGCCGGTGCACACCGCGCCGACGAGAAACAGCTCGAAAGACCCGCGCAGCAGCCCCAGCGCCGAGATCGCCCCGCCGAGCGCGCCGAACCCGGTGCCCAGAATGAAGCCGAAGCGCCGCCCGCGCCGCTGCATCAGCCCGGATACCGCCGGGGCCGCGATCATCGTCGCCAGCATCATCACCGAGATCGGAAGCGTGGCGAGGCACGCGACCGGGCTCAGGATCTGGCCGGAAAGGCCGCCCAACACGAAATTCACCGGCATCTGAGCGCCAAGGATCGCCTGCGCGCCGACAAGAACCGCGACATTGCGCCGGGCGCGCCGATCTGTTTGGGTCATGTCAATTCTATTCCTCGATCAATGCTTCCGTCCTATCGTTCCGCGCGCCGATGTCCATCCCTCCGAAGGTTCTCATGAGCGACGACGATGTCGCACGCGGCGTCGACTGGCTGGCGTCGCGTGACCCTTGTCTGGCCAAAGCCGCGAAGATCACCGGCCCGGTTCGCATCCGGCGGCGCGAGGGCGGGTTCGGTGCGCTCTTCTCGGCGATCATCTCGCAGCAGGTCTCGGTCGCCTCTGCCGACGCGATCTGGACACGGCTCTGCGACGCCTCGCTGATCACGCCCGAGGCTGTGGCGCGGGGCGGCGAGGAAGGGTTGCGCGCCTGTGGCCTGTCGCGGCAGAAGATCCGCTACGGGCTGGCGCTGGCGGAAAGCGGCATCGACTTCGACGCGCTGCCGGGCATGACCGACGACGAGGTCATTGCCGAGCTGACCCGCGTGCCCGGTATCGGCATCTGGACCGCCGAGATCTACGCGATGTTCTCGCTGGGCCGCCCGGACGTGTTCGCCGCCGGCGATCTGGCCCTGCAGGAGGCCGCACGGCAGGCCTACGGTCTGGACGCCCGGCCCGGCGAAAAGGCCCTGCGCGCGATGGCCGCGGACTGGGCCCCCTGGCGGACCGTTGCAGCCACGCTGCTTTGGCAATACTACGCCGCCCTCAAACAACGGGAAGGAGTACGGACATGACGCTGAAAGGGCCAAGACGACCGGCCGCCTCAGGGCAGGCCAGCTCGCTGGTGATCTTCCTGCATGGCTACGGTGCGGACGGGAATGACCTCATGGGTCTGGCCGAACCGCTGGCCGAATACCTTCCCGACACCATGTTCCTCGCCCCCGACGCACCTCAGAAAAGCGTCGCCAATCCCTTTGGTCGGCAGTGGTTCCCGATTCCCTATATCGACGGCTCGACGCAGGAACAGGCGATGTCCGGCATGGCCGCCGCCGTCTCGGCGCTGAACGACTGGCTCGACCAGACCGCGCGCGAGACCGGTATCGGCCCTGACCGCACGGTGCTCGTCGGTTTCTCGCAAGGCACGATGATGGCGCTGCACGTCGCGCCCCGCCGCCCCCAGGCGCTGGCCGGTGTGGTCGGCTTCTCGGGCCGCCTGCTGGCCCCCGAGCACCTCGCCGGGGCGGTGAAATCCCGCCCTCCGATGCTGCTGATCCACGGCGACCAGGACCAGGTGGTGCCGCCCGAAAGCACGCCGCAGGCGGCCGAAGCCCTGCGCGCCGCCGGGTTCGACGTCGACACCCATGTCTCGAAAGGCATGGCCCACGGAATCGCGCCCGACGGGCTGGGCCTCGCGCTTCAGTTCATCCAGCGGGTGCTTCCGGCGGCAGAGTGATCCCCCAAAGGCGCGGCTCGGCGAACTCCACCGAGTTCCCCGCCGGGTCGCGCACATAGACCGAGCGCGCGCCGTTCGGCCACTCGAAATCGTCCTCGATGGGCACGCCCGCCGCCTCCAGCCGGGCGCGCCAGGCGTCCAGCTCCGACCGGGACGCCGCGAAGCACACATGCCCCGGCCCCTCGGCGCCATGCGTCAGGTGGCCGGGCCGCTCCGGATCGCCCGACACAAGCGTCGCCTCGGGCCGGAACACCAGCAACACCCCCAGCGGCAGGCGGAAGAACACGTGCCGCCCTTCCTTCTCCAGCATGACCTCCAGCCCCAGCACGTCGCGGTAGAACGCCCGCGCGGCATCGAGGTCGTCGGCATAGATCCCGGTCTCCAGGATCGCGCGGCACTCGGGGGCAGGGGGCAGGGCATCGCTCATGCGCCGGAGCATAACACCCGTCCCCCCGTCACAAAACCGTAAGCTCCCCGCCGTATGGTGCGCGCGACCAGCCCGCAGCCGCAGCATATAGGGTCTTGCGCGGTTTCCGGGCCGAGATATAGTCAGATGAACAGGGACGGGCTCGTCCCGTCCGCCAAAGCGTCTGAAACGGGGCCAGGGCAGGACAGGGAAACGAGTCGCCATGCAAACCGCGATCGAAACGCAACCGAGCTTCATACGACAACCCGCCGGGGCGCGGGACCACCCGGCGCTTGTCCTGAACGCGGACTTCCGTCCGCTCAGCTACCTGCCGCTGTCGCTCTGGCCCTGGCAGGAGGCCGTCAAGGCCGCCTTCCTCGACCGCGTCACCGTGATCTCGGAATATGACGAGGTCGTGCGCTCCCCCTCGATGGAACTGCGCATCCCCTCGGTCGTCGTGCTCAAGGACTTCGTCCGCCCGGCGCGCACGGCGGCCTTTACCCGCTTCAACCTGTTCCTGCGCGACGAATTCCGCTGCCAGTACTGCGGCGCGCGCGGCGAGATGACCTTCGACCACGTGATCCCCCGCGCCCGCGGCGGCCGCACCACGTGGGAGAACGTCGTCGCCGCCTGCGGCCCCTGCAACCTGCGCAAGGGCTCCCGCACGCTGCGCCAGGCCAGCATGACGCTCCGCAAACCCCCGCGCGAGCCGCGCCCCGGAGAGCTTCAGAACATCGGCCGCAAGTTCCCGCCGAACCACCTGCACGAAAGCTGGCTCGACTTCCTCTACTGGGACGCCGAACTGGAGGCGTGATAGCGCTGGCATCCACCCCCGCGCTTTCGTAAAACCGGGCAACGGCCCAAGGTTTCGCGAAGGACGCATCCCATGAAACGCTCGCAGATCAACCAGATCGTCGCCGAAGGCGATGCCTTCATCCGCAGCTTCGGCCACATCCTGCCGCCCTTCGCCTACTGGACGCCCGAGCAGATCCGCTCGGACGAGGCCGCCACGATCCGCGACCGGGGCCTCGGCTGGGACATCACCGACTACGGCCAGGGCCGCTTCGACGAGATGGGCCTGTTCCTCTTCACCACCCGCAACGGCACGCTGGGCGATCTGGGCAAGGGCAAGGGGATGCTCTACGCCGAGAAGATCATGATCTCGCGCCAACACCAGCTCTCGCCGATGCACCGCCACGACATCAAGGCCGAGGACATCATCAACCGCGGCGGCGCCGACCTGATCATCGAGCTGTTCGCCCCGGCCGAGGATGGCAGCATCGACCGCCACGCCGACGTGACCGTGCCCTGCGACGGGGTGCTCAAGACCGTGCAGGCCGGGGGCCGGATCAAGCTGAAACCCGGAGAGTCCGTCACCCTGATGCCCGGCATCTGGCACGCCTTCTGGCCCGAAGAGGGCGACACGCTGATCGGCGAGGTCTCGACGGTGAACGACGACAAGACCGACAACGTGTTTGAAATGCCGATTGGCCGGTTTGCGGACGTCGAGGAAGACGAGGCGGCTCTGAGGTTGCTGGTGTCGGATTATTGAGGTGGAGCCAACCTTCGGGAGAGAACCCCGCGATTGGCGGAGGTCTGGTCTTACATCTCTCGGGACTGCTTGTTGGCATCGAAGGTTGACGTCGTTGTAAGCGTCAGCAGCAATTTTAGCCTCCAAGTTTTGTGATCATAGGCCCAACTTTTGGGCGGCCTCAATGTTAAGTTGAAAAAGGCGAAGTCATGGCTTAAATAACGCGAGTGCGGGCGTGAGCCACGCGCTCGGTTGCTTCGGTGGCCTTTGTAAGTAACAGGCGTAAGCCTAGCGTTTGAGATATAGCGCTCATCCTCGTGAGAGGATCAAGAACCATGAAAAAGTACGTCCGCACGCATTTATAAAATGACAGAAAAAGAAAAACTCAAACAGCTTTCTGACCGCATTTGGATCACCGAGCGATGCCATATGAACGCAGAGAAGAGGAGCCGATTCCTAGAGCTATATTTTCATATTGTACTTGCTTTATTTGCGCTTTCCTCTATATGTATATCAGTAGTCGGTGGCGCTGACAATGTCCGCCTAAATGATAGCTTTTTAAGTTTTGCCTCGATTACAACGCTTTGTCTTTCGCTGCTGATCTTCGGTTTCAAATTCGGGGAAACTGCTGCGAACCATCGGTCGTGCTACCTCGCGCTTCAAAAACTCCGAGCCAGCGACGAACAGGCAAGCGAAAAACAGGAAGAAGTCTACATAGAAGTGTTGGGGCACTATCCCAACCATACTACCGGCGACTACATGCGCCTCGCGGTCAACGACATTTTCAATGCTGAGCAAAGCCTAAAATCACCGAATGGTGAGGCGGTGCGGTTGGGGCGGTGGCGACGCCTTTGTTACGCGGCGTCTTGGCTTATCGCCCGGCTCCTGCTTCTTGTCTTTGCGACTCTTCCGTTCGTTTTGGTTTACTACGCAATTGACTTCAATGGGGTGGTAACACCTTGAGACTGCCTATCAGTTCGGCAGATGCCTTCGCTCGCCATTTTTCAGAACGCAATCTGCAGGAGGTCATTGATCTCCATTTGAGGGAGGGCGTTGCTAGAGGTGTGGACGGAACCAGCTACGATAAGTTTTTAGCTTCCCGCGATAGCGAAGTGAACCTCATAAGGCAACGTGCCCTGTCGGGTGCGTATAAATTCTCTCCTTACCGCCAGAAGCTCTTACTCAAGAATGCTTCCAGCCCGCCAAGGCAAGTTTCTATACCGACCTTGCGAGATAGGGTCGCGCTTAGAGCTCTTAACAATTTTCTGACTTCGATGTTTCCCGATTGTAGGCCACAGCACGCTCACCCGGTCATCAGCGCTGTTATACAGTCGATAGAGTCTATGAGAGATGATGACTGCTTTATCAAACTCGACATTCAGTCTTTTTATGATGCAGTTTCCCACAACGTCTTGATGCGAAACCTCCGTGCAAGGATCCGTACTGACCCGCCCCTCACCTTAATTTCGTCAGCGCTCAGGACCCCCACCGGAACTACGGTCGCCGAGAATGCATCAAATGATCTCGGCATACCGCAAGGCTTGAGCATCTCTAACATGCTGTCCTCGATTTATCTCAAGAGCATCGACAGTCAGTACGGGCAGCAACTGGGCCTAAAGTATCATCGTTACGTGGATGACATACTGTGCATCTTGCCAAGAAGCGAAGCCGACTTGACGGCTGCGGCAATCATTAAGAGTCTGAAGTCAAAGAAAAAACTTACCTGCCACCCGCTCGGAACAGGAAAATCACAGATCATAGAGCCAGGTTTCAGCGCTTCATATCTTGGATACTCAATCAGCCGTCGGAAAATTTCAGTTCGGACAGCCACTGAGAAAAAGCTAATGTCCAACATCATGGAAATCATCCACGGTGCCAAGCCGGCCGAATGGCAAAGAGCCATGTGGAGGGTCAATCTTAGGATCACAGGCTGCAAGATTTCTGGAGCGAATGTCGGCTGGATCTTTTACTTTTCCCAGATCAATGATCTCAGTCTGCTTGCCAAAATGGACACGCAGATCAAGGCAGCGGTGATTGCGCGCCTTGGCGAACAGGCTGCGTCTGAACTGAAGCGTTTACTAAAAGCTTATCACCAAGCGAAGTTTAATCACCAAGAGAGCACTTATTACCCGGATTTCGGCACGTATACGCGGCAAGAAATGGAGCGACACCTCGAACTTCTTGCACCTGAGCGCTACCGGAACTTGGCGGAGAAGACTGACGCGCAGATAACGAGGATATTCGGTTCATCGGTGTGGCGAGAGGTTAAGCGGATGGAGCGCGATACGTTGGGCAGCTTTTCGTAACTTGTCCGGGGTGGAAGGCTTCTGCGCAACCGTGAACTTCTATGTATTCAGGCGTTTTCTCGCTTCTCTCAGCCACTAAAGTTTTATCGAAATTACCAGATCCAAACAGTTCAGTTTTCAGGGAGCAGGGCACGCTTGGCAGAATAACGCGGTTCGTTTCCACCCCCAATGATTATGGGGATGATAGCACTCGGCTGAGCCCCGGAAAATCGAAGCAGAAGACGCGTTAACACTCTATCAAGATTCTTTTCACTTTAAAAATCATGCACTTAAGGGGGTTTTCACGATGAAATCCCCCGTTTTCATGCTGAAACGGCGCGTCTCAGGCAGCCGTCCGGCGCGTCGCCGCCGCCAGCCAGATCAGCACCAGACCGGCCGAGACGATCGCGTTCCATCCCGCCATCGAGATGCCCATGAAGTCCCAGGCGATCTCGTCGCAGCGGACCACCGGCGCCGCCATGATCTGCTCCAGCAGCTCCGCCGGGCTCTGCCCCTCGAGGTCCGCCGCTGTGCAGGTGTCCGGTCCCTCCCACCAGACCCGCTCCACTCCGAAATGATAGGCCCCGACCGCCGCCGTCGCCGCGGCCGCCGCCGCGCCCGCCAGCGCCAGGATCCTCAGCGGAATGAAATAGGCCAGCACCGCGATCAGCACCGCCGCCAGGTGCGGCCAGCGTTGCGTGATGCAAAGCGGGCAGGGGTAGAGCCCCCCGATGTACTGGAACGCCAGCGCCCCCAGCAGCAGCCCGGCCGAGCCCAGCCCCGCCAGCGTCGTCAGAAACCGTCTGGTCATAGGTACCTCACCAGTGCGAACCCGCCCAGTATCAACGCGAACGCCGCCGTCGTCACCAGCGCGAAGCGTTTCTCGACGAACTCCTTCACCGGCGGCCCGAACTTCCACAGGATCGCCGCAAGCAGGAAGAAGATGAACCCCCGCGCCAGCAGCGAGGCGACCATGAACACGGTGAAATCCAGCCCCGTCGCCCCCGAGGTGATCGTGATCACCTTGTAGGGGAACGGCGTCATCCCCGCGAACAGCACCGCCCAGGCGCCGTATTCGTTGAATTGCGCGCTGAAAACCTCGAACTTCTCGTCCTTGCCGTAGAACTCCAGCACCGGCCTGCCGACGCTGTCGAACAGCTCGGCCCCGATCCAGTAGCCCAGCACGCCCCCCGCAACCGACGCCAGCGTGCAAACCAGCGCGATCAGCCACGCCCGATGCGGCGCCGCCAGCACCATCGGCACCACCATGATATGCGGCGGGATCGGAAACACCGAGGACTCGATGAAAGCGACAAACGCCAACGCCCAAAGCGCATGCGGCGTGTCTGCCAGTTCCAGCGTCCAGTCGTAAAGCCGTCTCAGCATTCCCGCTCGCCTCGCCTGCCGTTTCAAGCCGTTGACCACGAAGCAAGCCCCTCCGTCAACGCGAACATCCGCCGCGCCGCATTTTAGGCTTGTGAAACAGGGGCGGATACGCGATAGCCTGCACTCCCCACACCTCGCCCGAGTGGTGGAATTGGTAGACACAGGGGATTCAAAATCCCCCGCCGCAAGGCTTGCCGGTTCGAGTCCGGCCTCGGGTACCATATCTTGTAAACTGCATTGAAATCATTGGGGAATATCCCAGGATTTACCACCCCAGAGACGGGGGGTGGTAAAGATGTTCACCAATTGAGCCCCTGAAACGCGTTCATGGCCTGTTCCGCCATGATCCGTCGCTCAGCTTTCGCCGTGTAGATTTCCGATGTTGCGGCCTTGGTGTGTGCGAGCACGGCCATGATCTGCCTCGACGACATTCCGGCCTCCGCGAGCAATTCTGCCATGGCTTTCCGAACGCCATGAGAGGACCTGCCCTCGAGGCCTGCTTCATCGCACCATTTGCGGAAGCGAACTCTCATGGCTTCCGATGTCTTGAACCCCTTTCCATGTTCTCCGACGATGTAGGTCTCCTGCCCGGTAACCGTGGTGTCCCGGATTGTACGTTCCAAGGGGGCGAGCATTGGTAGTTCCATTGGCGCTGATCCCTTCTTTACCGGTTGCCACCTCAGCCATTTCCTCCCGTCCCTGAGGAACTCATTGGGAGGCCCCAGGAGGATGGCGTCGGATATACGGCATCCGGTGAACATGAGAATGGTCAGGTACAGAAAGGCTTGTGATCCTGGCTTATGGCGCTCACGGTACTTCTCCACGTCGTCCATAGACCATGGGACCGCACCGCCCTTGGACTTGTGGATATTCTGAATGCCCTCAGCGGGGTTTTGTGAGGCGTATCCAGCCTTAATGCCGAAACGGTACATTGCTCGGGCGGCCTTGAGCATGTTGTCTGCCTCGGCGGGCCGGTCCATCCACATGAGGTGCAGGCGCTCGAAAGCTGTCTTGGGCGCTACGATGGAATAGTCCCCGTATACTCCCCCTTTCGGCGCTGGAGACTGGCACATGCGTACCAAAATCGACTTGCGCTGTCTCAGAGTAAGCGGTGATTTTAGACCAGCTTTGACCTCGCGTTCGAGGTGCATCAGGTACTCGTTGACGAGCCATCTTAGCGATTTTGGCGTATATGCCTGCCGTTCGATCTCCCTGGGGATGTCCCCAACCTCTAACCCGTTTCGGTACGCGCGGTAATAGTCCCCGAATTCAGGGTGTTGCGGGTCGATCCTTCGGGGGAGGAGGCGCCTCTTCTTTGGGTTCGCTTTCTGGGCTATCCGATATCTAACTACGCCATCGCGCACTTCGCGATGAAGACCTTCGATGTTCATGCGCATCGAGCGTTATCCCGATAATCCGCAAAACGCAAATTTCATCGGCTCGTGGGCGCAAGAGATTTGCGATATGCAATACTGTCCCATAAGCGATATAGCAGCCGGTGGCGAAGTCATCAATGATCGCGTGTGTGTCGGCGTGTGCTGCTACTTGGCGTGCATGCCAACGTCCTCGGGCATGAGGTATGCTCTAGCGGGCGTCGCCCACGATAATTCGACGTCGTAGCGCGGGCGTTCTATCGGTCGCGGCTCAAGGGATACGAGCGTAAAAAGGCCTTCTCTACTCCCGTCAACAATCTGAGCAAAGACCAACTCGCCGCCGACAATCTTGCAGACAACAGGTCTCGATCGGTCGTTGGTCACGCGGGTTCTGTTGTGCTCCACAACTACTGCTTCTCCGGTGACGAATATCGGCTCAAAGCTCTGTGTGTTAAAAAGAAAAGCTTCGAGACCAAGAGCATCCAGGAATGGGGGGCATGTGATGCTGAGCCCGCATTCGCTGGAGATTAGCCCGCCTACGCCAATAAGGCCGGTTACGGGGATGACGCTCGGCCGGCCTGGTGCGAGCAACTCAGCTACCTCGACATCCAAAGCGGCAGCAAGGCGCTGGAGGAGGTCAGCGTTTGTGCGTCGGTCTCCTCGCTCGATCTGGCTGAGATAGCTTTGGCTCATTCCTGCTTGGCGAGCCAACTGAGCTAGGCTTAGTCCGCGCGTCTGGCGGAGTTGGCGAACCCTAAGCTCCATCTCATTGCACTCCGCTATATCGCACCCAGCAGATATCAGTTCAAAAGCGGCTATTGCAAAGGAATTTGCTATATGCAAATTGCGCAGTGGTCGTTGCGCTATTTGGAGATTGCGGCGTGGCAAAAAAGCGAATGCCCGGGTTCTTTGGATTAGACCGGGCGCGGTTTGAGGCGATCCGTAGTGCTGGTTTTGGAGTGGCGGAGATCGCCGCTTATCTGAGCCTCTTGAAAAGTACGGATAGCGGCAATGAGATTTCTACCGGTGGTGTGAATTCCATCTGCAACTGGTCAGGGCTGCGTCCGGCTGAGGCCAAGCTCGCGATCAATAACCTAAGTGCGCTGGGGGTGTTAGAAGTTATTCCGACCGACAGCGCCCGAGCGCGCAGAGTTCCACGGCACCGCCTTTCGAATGGCGACACTCGCCGCCGCTTGGCGGGGAAAGAAAGATTGGTCTTCGATCTGGTCAAAGGTGGAAGTCAGCCCAAGTCCGTTTCTGAAATCAATGCCGCTCATCGAGCCATGAAAAAGGGCTGGATGACTAAGGTTGGAAAGCTTTGGGAAGTCAATGAGTACTATGCTCAGCCGATATTTATTCCCAATAATTTCGTTGATGCAGACAGTGCTGTGTCCACGCTTCATAGGCTTGTGGATATGGGAGTTGTTGAAGCGATATACTATGCAGTTGACCTATATGGCTGGCAAAATCTATGGGAACATAGGGGGATACCGAGAGACAAAGTAGAGGGCCATTTCATGGTTGTCGATCGGTTTCCTCTAGGTGCCCAAGATATACGCGTACTGAGAGCCAATCTTTGCTCGGCAGAGGGTATTAGCGGCCATTTCGCTACTACCTGTGATAAAGGGTACTGGGATTCAGCTGCGGGGCACGTGCGGCATCCGATGATAGCAATATTGGAGGATGTGGGTTTGCTCGAGTGGGCCATCTATTCAGTGAGTAGCGTTCCAGAGTCCAGAGCGGTTCAGCAGCGGCTAAAGCGCCCGTTGGGCGTCCTGAGGAGGGGGCAGTTCGTCTTGGATACGCCGGAGAGCCGTCCGGCGTTCATGGCCTACCTGATAAGTCAAATGCGGGCAGCCAGGATAAGTAGATCTGAAGGTCGTCTCAGGGTTGGCTTGCGGCGACTGGTTGAACAATGGCGCGATAGTTCCGCTGTCATCGCGGTTGAGGAGAGGTCGGCTTCAGGGATCTCCGCAGTAGCGGTATTGCGATTGGCGAACCGCGCAATCACGGCAAACGCACTGGCATGGCATGCGGAGCTGGTGAAAGAATCCGAAAATTACTTTTTGTTTCTGAAGGGCGTGGCGGAAAGGGAGTTTGTAGAAGTTACTGAATTTGTTAAAAAAATAGAGGAATCGGAAAACATAGATGTCGCAATCTCAATGGAGCTCAACGTAACCTCAACGTGAGTACAATTCTTGCTCAACTGGCTCCTCTGAGAGCCGAAGGCTCTCGCTGAAGCGCGGGTCTTCGATGCGAATGACGTTTCGGGGCCTTTGAGTGGGGACACAATGGGGGCTGGGGTTCTGTCGAACAGGCGAATCGGTTTAAGAGTAGCCGAAGGATATCTGCTACCTATTTGGCTAAGCTGGCTTTCCCTCTTTAGTTTGCCGAGGCGGGTGCGTGGACGATCATAGGCGGCAGGTTTACAGACCGCTACGCGTGCGCGCGCGTAGGATGCAATCCGCTAGATACCTCAAGGGAGGCATCGGTTCGGCATTGCAGCGGCATTGCAGCGGCATTGCCGTGGCATCATGGGTTTCCTTTGTTTTCAACCACCTAGCCTTTGCGTTGTCAGATTGCTCTGTGCTTCGCCGTTGACAGCATTGAGTACGTCCGTCAGACGACCTTGTGAAATCGAGTCGTGGGGCACGTCGAAACAGGGCCAGATCGGCCTCGGAGCTTGAGGCCGAGAACTATCGCAAGGCGATCATGGAGAACCTCGCCAAGGCTGGCGTACAGCAGCAGGACAAGGGCGACGCGATCCGGTTCGACAGCCTGACGCCCTGGCCCGGCGACTGGATTGCCGCCGAGGGCCGCTACATGGAAGGCGAGACCGAGCGCCGAGCGGCGATCTTCATCGGCCCCGAGTACGGTACCGTCAGCCGCGCCGACCTGGTCGACTGCGCCCGCGAGGCCGCCGATGGGGGCTTCGACATCGTCATCGCTTGCGCCTTCAACTTCGAGGCTCACGCGCAGGAGTTCCACAAGCTTGGCCGCATCCCGATCCTGCACGCCCGAATGAACGCCGACCTGCACATGGCCGGAGATCTGAAGGCTGGCGGCGGCAACCTGTTCGTCGTCTTCGGCGAGCCGGACATCGAGTTGGTCGAGGACGGCGACCGCTATCGGGTGGAGCTGAAGGGCGTCGACATCTTCCGCCCCGCCAAGGGCGAGGTCGAAAGCAGCGAGCCCGAGGACATCGCCTGCTGGTTCATCGACACCGACTACTCGGGCGAAAGTTTCTTCGTCCGCCAGGCCTACTTCCCCGGCGCGGAGGTACCCTACAAGGCCCTGCGCAACACCCTGAAGGGCGAGATCGACGAGGACGCTTGGGAGAGCCTGAAGCGCACCGTCTCGCGCCCGTTCGCGCGGCCGAAGTCCGGGCGGATCGCGGTGAAGGTGATCAACCACCTATCCGTGACCTCCTCACGCCCCTCGCCGACGGCACCGCGCTCGTGCGCATCGAGACCGAGCACCGCGCGGACGAGATCGCCGCTACCTTGCACGCAGAGATGCCCTGGCTGGGACGGGCCACCGAAGTCGCCTGGCATGCGCTACTCGCCGGGGTCCGCGAGGGCGCGCCAGGCCTGCATCTGCCACCCGTTCTGCTCGATGGTCCGCCCGGGGTCGGCGAGAGCCACTGGGCAAGGAGGCTCGGGGAGCTCATCGGTGTCCCGGTCTCGGTCATCGACGCTGCGGCCGAGCCGGCCGGGTTCTCGGTTGCCGGCTCCCAACGGGGGTGGGGCAGTGCCGGTCCTGGTCGCCCGATCGAGCTGTTCCTGCGCGAACGCATCGGCAATCCGGTCGTCCTGATCGATGAGATCGACAAGGTCGGGGAAGTACGCACGAAGAGCGGCGTTGAGTTCGCGCTTACGGCGGCGCTTCTGTCGCTGCTGGAGCCCGAGAGCGCGCGGGCATGGAGCTGTCCGTACTTCCGGATCACATTCGACATGAGCTGGATCTCCTGGATCCTGACCTCGAACAACCGTCGGCGCATCCCCGCGCCGCTGTTGAGCCGGAGCAGGGTCGTCGAACTGCCAAGGCTGACCGGGCGACAGCTGGCCGAATTCGCGCAGCGCCAGGCATTGGCCAGGGGGCTTCCGGGGGATGTAGCGAACGAATTGGCCGCGGTGCTGCGTCGGAAGAAGCTCGGGCCGGATCTGCGGGCGGTTTTACGAGTGATTGATGGGCTGGTGGCGAGAGAGGGCGGGGCGAAGCTGCACTGACACCCTCGTTCATCAAGTCCGACAACGAAGTCGGGAGGGTCACTGAGCCGCGGGAACGAGGACACCGGAGATGCCCAGTGGAAGTTGAGGACGCTCAACTGGTCGTTGGGAAGTTGCAGCTCCCCCTACGAGACGCAGGTGATGCGAGCAGTTCGCGTCCTAGCCAACCGAATATCACTACGTAGGGCCACGCGAGGAACCTCGACAGCCCTCCCGGCGTCCTTGCTTGAATTCCCGCTAGCCAGCAAAGTAACGTCAACTGATTTCTTACAGATGAATGTGTTGGCAGGGCATTATGAACAAGCGGAGTTTGAGCGAGCGCGACATTTGCACGAAGTTCATTACACCGGCCCTTGTGTCGGCTGGCTGGAATGCCATCAGCCAGATCCGCGAGGAGGTTAGCTTCACCAAGGGGCGGATCATCGTGCGCGGTAGAATGGTTAGCCGCGGTGAGGGCAAGCGTGCAGACTATATCCTGTCGGTGAAGCCCAACATTCCGATTGCGATTATCGAGGCGAAGGACAACAAGCAGCCAGTCGCTGGAGGAATGCAGCAAGCCCTCGGCTACGCCGAAACTCTGGATATCCCCTTCGTATTCTCATCGAACGGCGATGGCTTTGTCTTTCACGACCGAACCGGCGCCTCGCCTGAGGTAGAATGCAACTTGAGGCTGGATGAATTTCCCAGTCCGAAGGAGTTGTGGCAGCGTTTTAAAGTCTGGAAGGGCATGACCGACGCGGAGGAACAGGTCGCGCTTCAGGACTACCATGACGACGGTTCCGGGAAAGAGCCGCGCTACTATCAAATCAACGCCATCAACAAGGCTGTCGAGGCGATCGCCAAGGGACAGGATCGAATACTTCTGGTCATGGCGACCGGTACTGGCAAGACCTATACAGCCTTTCAGATCATCTGGCGCTATCGGCAGGCATTTCCCGGTAAGCGGGTGCTGTTCCTCGCGGACCGCAACGTCCTTATTGACCAAACGATGGTCAACGATTTCCGTCCCTTCAGCGGCAAAATGGCGAAGCTATCTACGCAGTCGAAGACCATTGAGCGACCCGATGGAACCAAGGAAGATGTCACCTTGGCGTTGGATAAGAAGCGACGGATCGACCCCTCCTACGAGATCTAC
The DNA here is from genome assembly GCF_054457455.1 of Halovulum sp. GXIMD14794. Lineage (NCBI taxonomy): Bacteria > Pseudomonadati > Pseudomonadota > Alphaproteobacteria > Rhodobacterales > Paracoccaceae > Halovulum > Halovulum sp. GXIMD14794. The sequence goes on from NZ_JBTLNF010000011.1 coordinate 18,488, forward strand.
CTCGGGCTGTATCAGGCGATCACCGGCCCACTCGAGAGCCAGAAGTTATACCGAGAGTTCTCCAAGGACTTCTTCGATCTGATCGTCATTGACGAATGCCATCGTGGAAGTGCGTCTGCGGACTCGGCCTGGCGCGAAATCCTCGATCACTTTTCGTCTGCTGTGCAGATCGGCCTCACCGCAACCCCCAAGGAAACCGAGTACGCCTCGAATATCGATTACTTCGGTCGCCCGGTTTACAGCTACTCGCTGAAGCAGGGGATCCGTGACGGCTTTCTTGCCCCCTACAAGGTTTTAAAGGTTCACATCGATCGCGATATTCAAGGGTACAGGCCAGAGAAGGGCCAGCTGGATCGCGATGGGGAAGAGGTCGAAGACCGCATTTACAATGCCAAGGACTTCGACCGCACCCTGGTTCTGGACGACCGCACCAAACTCGTAGCGAAGAAGGTCACTGAATTCCTCCGGGAAAGCGGAGACCCCATGGCAAAGACTATCGTCTTCTGCGTAGACCAAGAACATGCCGCGCGTATGCGGCAGGCCCTGATCAACGAGAACGCGGACCTCGTGGCGAAGAACGCGCGCTACGTGATGCGGATCACTGGGAACGACAAGGAGGGGATCGACCAGCTCGGGAACTTCATCGACCCAGAAGCGGCCTATCCAGTCATTGCCACGACATCCAAACTGCTGTCCACCGGGGTCGACGCTCAGACTTGTCGGTTGATCGTCTTGGATCGGGAAGTCGGCTCGATGACCGAGTTCAAGCAAATCGTTGGACGCGGCACCCGGGTCCATGAGGATACGCACAAACTGTTCTTCACCCTGATGGACTTCCGCGGGGCTTCAAGCCACTTCGCAGATCCCGACTTCGATGGTGAGCCCGTCCAGATCTACCAACCGGGACCCGATGACCCAGTCTCCCCACCGGATGACACGCCCACCACAGAAGACCTGTCGTCTCAGGGGGATCCCGACGAAGCCGAGACCGTCCTGATTGATCCAAAGAATCAGAGCCTTTCGAACGAGAGCGGATCCGGTCCGAGACCCAAGGTCTACATCGATGGCGTTGGGGCCGATATCGTGGCAGAGCGCGTCGAATACCTCGACGAGAATGGCAAGCTGGTGACTGAGTCCCTCCGCGACTACACCCGGAAGGCCATGCGCCAGCGGTTTAGCAGCCTCGATGACTTCTTGCGCCGTTGGAATCAAGCCGAGCGCAAGCACGCGCTTGTCGAGGAGCTGGCCGAAGAGGGGCTGCCGCTTGAATTGATTGCGAGCGAGTTGGGGCTCGATCTCGACCCCTTCGACCTCATCTGCCATATCGCCTTCGATGCCAAACCGCTGACCCGAAAAGAGCGAGCGGAGAATGTGCGCAAGCGCGACGTGTTCACGAAATACGGCCCCCAGGCCCGCGCCGTTCTGGAAGCCCTGCTAGAGAAGTACTCTGACGACGGCGTGATCAGCATCGATGACCCCAAAATCCTGAAAATCAATCCATTTTCCGGCATGGGCACTGAGGTTGAACTGATCCGCGCCTTTGGTAAGAAACCCGACTACATCCGCGCCGTGCACGAAATGCAGGCAGCGCTCTACGAAGAAAGTGCTTAACCCATGTCCGTCCGCAACCTCGTCAAATCCATCCAGGACATCATGCGAAAGGACACCGGCGTCGACGGAGACGCGCAGCGCATGTCGCAGCTCGTCTGGATGTTCTTCCTCAAGATCATGGATGACCAAGACGAAGCGCTGGAAATCACGCAAGACGACTACATCTCGCCTATCCCCGAGGATCTGCAATGGCGCACTTGGGCTGCGGATCCCGAGGGCATCACCGGCGACACGCTGCTGACCTTTCTCAATGACGAGCTGTTCCCACGCCTCAAGGCCCTGCCGCCGCAAAAGGGTCCGCGCGCCAAAGTCGTCCGCGATGTCTTTGAGGACGCCTACAACTACATGAAATCCGGCCAGCTCCTGCGGCAGGTGATCAACAAGATCAACGAGGTCGATTTCAACAACCTGACCGAGCGCCAGCACTTCGGCGACATCTACGAACAGCTGTTGAACGATCTGCAGAACGCGGGCAACGCCGGCGAATACTACACGCCGCGCGCCGTCACCGCCTTCATGGTGCAGCAGATGGACCCGAAACCGGGCGAGATCCTCATGGACCCGGCCTGCGGCACAGGCGGCTTCCTTACCTGCGCCATGCGCCACATGCGCGACAAACACATCAAGCGCCCCGAGGACGAGACGCTGATGCAGGCCTCCCTGCGCGCAGTCGAGAAGAAGCCGCTGCCCCACATGCTCTGCGTCACCAACATGCTGCTGCACGGGGTCGAGGAGCCGTCCTGGGTCCGCCATGACAACACGCTCGCCCGCCCGCTGGTCAGCTGGGGGCAGGCGGACAAGGTGGATATCATCCTGACCAATCCGCCCTTCGGCGGCAAAGAAGAGGACGGGATCGAGAACAACTTCCCCACCTTCCGCACCCGCGAAACCGCTGACCTGTTCCTCGCTCTCATCATCCGACTGCTCAAGGACACCGGCCGCGCGGCCGTGGTCCTGCCCGATGGCTCGCTTTTTGGCGAGGGCATCAAGACCCGGCTCAAGGAACATCTGCTGGAGGAGTGCAATCTTCACACCATCGTGCGGCTGCCGAATTCGGTCTTCAAACCCTACGCCTCCATCGGAACCAACCTGCTGTTCTTTGAAAAGGGCGCGCCCACACAGGACATCTGGTATTGGGAACACCGCGTTCCCGAGACGCAGAAGGCCTATTCCATGACCAAGCCGATCCGGCTGGAGCATCTGGACGACTGCGCCGCATGGTGGGGCGGGCCGGCCCGGGAGGGGCGGCAGGAAAGCGAACGCGCCTGGAAGGTCTCGATCGACGAGATCCGCGAACGCGGCTTCAATCTCGATATCAAGAACCCGCATGTGGAGGCTGAGGACTGGGGCGACCCCGAGACCCTGCTGAACGACCTGACGAAGGCCGATGCCTCGGTCAACAGCCTGCGGGCCGAGCTGAAGGCCATCCTGACCGAGGCTTTGGCGCGATGAATGCGGAACGGTTGCTGGAGGTTTACGAGCAGATCAGCGAAGCGCCGGATGCCATCGCACGCCTGCGGCGGTTCGTCCTGGATCTGGCGGTGCGCGGGAAGCTGGTGGAGCAGGATGCGGCGGATGAACCAGCGGCCCGCCTTGCACAAAGGATCGAGGAAAGAAAGGCTAAGGTCCTCAGCGAGACCGGCATGCGGAAACCTCGCAAAGTCGCCGAAATGGACCCTGCCGAGATATGGGCAGACTTGCCAGCAAGCTGGACTTGGACCCAGATTTCGAAGCTCGGGTTCATCTCTCCACGTAACGAAGCCGATGACGATGTCGAAGCATCGTTCGTGCCGATGCCGATGATCTTCGCTGAATATGGCTTAGCCAACGATCATGAGGTTCGCCCATGGAAAGAAATCAAGAAAGGCTATACACATTTCGCAGAAGGCGATGTTGGCCTTGCGAAGATCACTCCTTGTTTCGAAAACGGGAAGTCCACGGTTTTTCGCAACCTAACCGGGGGCTTCGGAAGTGGCACAACAGAACTACATATTCTCAGGCCAGTCCTCGTTGACCCAGACTATGTTGTTCTGTTTCTGAAGAGCCCGCAATTTATCGAGACGGGCATTCCCAAGATGACCGGCACTGCTGGTCAGAAGCGTGTATCCAGCGAATATTTCACCAGCTCGCCGTTTCCCCTTCCGCCCCTTGCGGAGCAGCACCGGATCGTCGCCAAGGTCGGTGAGCTCATGGCGCTCTGTGATCGGCTGGAGGAGGCCCGCACGACGCGGGAGGAGGTGCGCGACAAGCTCACCGCCGCCAGCCTCGCCCGCCTGACCGCCCCCGCGACCACGGCAGAGGACTTCCCCACCCACGCCACCTTCGCCCTCGAGGCCCTCCCCGCCCTCACCACGCGCCCCGACCAGATCAAGACCCTCCGTCAAACCATCCTCAACCTCGCCGTCCGCGGCAGATTGGTGGCACAGGATGCGGCCGATGAACCGGTGCTGGACTATCTGCTCGGGCTTGAAGAGGTACCTGCCAAGACACGCAAGCTATTGTGCCCTCTGAATTCCGCAGAACTCGGAGGTGACTTGCCTCAGTCCTGGGTTTGGCTGTCGCTCGGAGCGATCATCCGCGGCATGGACGCTGGCTGGAGCCCGCAGTGTGAGAACCAACCTCGTTCAAATGAAGACGAATGGGGCGTCCTCAAAACAACGGCGGTGCAAGCACTCGCTTTCGACTCAATGCAACATAAGCTGCTGCCAACCAAGCTGAAGCCGCGACCAGAGTATCAGGCAGAAGTCGGGGATATTCTTGTCACTCGGGCCGGGCCGAAGAACCGTGTTGGAGTTTCTTGTGTCGTTGATGTTCCTTGCCCAAGATTGATGATTTCGGACAAGCTCATCCGCTTTCACGCCCTCGGCGACCTATCGCCACGATACATCGCACTCACGCTAAACGCCGGGATCACTTTCGAGCGGATCGAAACCGCGAAGTCCGGCATGGCGGTGATGCAGATGAATATCTCGCAGGTAAAATTGAAGGCAATTCCTGTTCCTCTCCCCCCTCTCGCCGAACAACACCGCATCGTGGCCAAGGTCGACGCCCTCTTGGCCCTCTGCGACCGGCTGGAGGCCGCCCTGACGACCGCCGACACCACCCGCACCCGCCTCCTCGAAGCCCTCCTCCACGAAGCGCTGGAGCCTGCAGAGGCACGGGAAGCTGCCGCATGACCAATGGTCTGCCTGAGGGGAAACGAATCCGCATCCGATCCTTTTACGGATTCAGCCCCGAGGACGACGGCTATGTCGGCTGGACCCAGGAACATGCCCGCGACGCTTTCCTGGGCAAGGTGACTGACGGCGATCTGCTCATGATCTACGGTGCCAGTACGGCCGAGACCGAAAGATCCCAGCGGTCCTATGTGCTGGGTTTCGTCGAAGTCGAGGCAAAACCCATCCGGGATGATGATCGGTCCTCGGCGCTCGGTATGCAGCGAAAACGCGAGAACGGCTGGGAAGGCCGGTGGAGCTATGGGATACCTATCCGCCGCGCATGGCGTGCGGAAGAAAAAGTGTTGATCAGTCGTATCGCGTTCAGTTCCTACCGACCGGAGGCAGGCCAGGCCCTGGCGGTACATGGCGCCGAACTCGATGACGCCGAAGTCGCGCAGGCCCTGAAAATAAAAGTGCGCGAGGTGAACGTTTTCGGGGAAGAGCCGGTGTCTGAAGCCGACGCCCCGGTGATCCCGTTCGGCAAGGTGTTCAAGCCATCCCGCGCGTTCCCGGGTAGCAAGGGCGAGCGGACTTCCAACTACGAGGACGGGGAAACCTACCTCTACCTCGCTGTTTATGATGGCGACGGGCATGCCCTTGCCGGTCGAAAGAAAGGACTGCGCGACACATCGGTTGCGCTGAAGATTGGAGTGTCCAACAATCCGAAACGCCGCTGCGAGGAGTTAAACGCGGGGATCCCACCTGCCGCGCCGGGTAAATGGGTCCTGCACTTCGCGTCCCAGCCTTATCCGGACATGAAGAGCGCCGAGGAAGCAGAAGCGCTCTTCAAGGAGCGATCTGGCAGTCGCCTCGAGAGCCTTGGCGGAGAATTTTTCTGGGGCCCGCCGGACGAAGCGATAACGGTGTGCTGCTCGCTCCCCGGTATGGCGCGTTTCTCGAGGAAGTGATAAGCGCTGCCCACGCTGCGTACCTGGGGCTGAGTAATTAGACGGCATCCGCTGCAGAGAAGGTTCAGGATATGCCGGACGCGGGGCATTTCATGGCCCCAAGGGCGGAAACCGGAAGTTCGCTGCAACCGTGAGCATCGCACTAGTTTCCGAATAAGCGGACGTTCAATGCGTCAACGCGAGCGGTAAATGCTGCAGCCCGTTGATCGCGGAGAGTGTTGCGTAGGATGTTCAGCAATGGCCGTAGTGTTCTATGTCATTTGAGCGACTAAGAGGATGGGTCGAATGACAATCTGCGTGCGAAGCCTTTCCCTCGAACTTGATCAAAAATTTCAATTACAGGGTGTACCTTGGGCTGCCAAACCCTGCCAAATTCGACTGCACATGAAACCGGGACAGCGGGAAATACAGATAGTGTGACACCCATCCCGTGAGCATTCTTGATCTCATCAAGTGTCGCTCGGACGATGGATCTGTATCGGCTTAGATCGCTTTTATGACGGATGACGCCATGAGCTTGCGGATCACTAGAAATGTCCCAGATCGACACATCATCACCAATCACATCTGTTATGCGATCATCTGCTATGTGCGATGTCACCGAGAGCTTAAGCGCCACCTTCTTCGTACCCTCGCGACCTTTGGTGCGTGAGAAACTCACCTCGGGCCCGTCTTCAGGCCATTTCCACTGTGCAGGTTCACGATGACGTTCGTATACATCGACATCCGAGATGTCAGAGACAAGGCGGCCGAGCTCCATCAGAAGTGGGATGGGGGCAAGACCGAAAATAGAAAGATGGCGTATATCGCCGTTCTCGAACCGACCCCGGATGTTCTGTGAAACACCGTGCCGCAATGTTTGCGGTTGTACGCTCCAGTAAGTCTCTTCGCTGTCCTGAAAGTGCATGCCGCGTACCTTGATCTCCAGCGGCCTCCGTTCGGCTGGGGTCCTTTCCGGCATGATGGCACCAACACAATCGTCAAATGGTACGGCCGTCTCGTTCGGGCCAATCGGTGCTGAAAACTGCAGAATGTGCGAGCGGCTGTCGGGGCCATTAGACAGCGCTAGCTCCACCCACTCCTCGTGCTCTTTCTTCCACTGCAATAAGAGCGCTTCTGGATAGTCCTTCCAAGTCTCGTCGCCGTCGATAATCCTATGATGAGGATCACACATCAGCATAATGTTTGATGCTTCATCAGATAGCTCATGCGACCGTGTCGGGTGTCCTCTCTTACCGTTAGGCGATGAGGCGACGATGTGGGCAAGATATGCCGCATTAACTTCTGCTTTCCCCGCAACAAGATCGTGGTCGAGAGCCTTTTTGCAGTTCTTGAATTGGCACCGCCCAGCAGCACGGCCCCAGACCAGCAGCTTTGTGACTTCGCGCGGTTGTTTACCTCTGCTCGACATTAACTCTGCCCCTTCTCTTCGTTTGTTGAATGCAACCTAGGAAACATCTAGGTCCAGTGGTCCTGTTCGGTGATCAATCGCCCCTGTTCAGGTGGCAGGCCGAATTGAAAAGTCGTAAGAGTGGCTTCAAGCACCGCCGCATCCAACAGCCGAACTATTAGCAACGTGGCAAACGATGGCCCACCTTCCTCAACCATCTTCGTCATTGCGGCTACGTCGATGTCACTGGGTACAGGCGGGAAAGCCGGATGCGAATGCCATTCACCCAAATAATCTACTCGTCCACGTCTTTCCGCATTTGCAGCCAAAATGCCATCAAGTTGAGCGCCATGTTTGGCAGGAAGACTGGCAAAGCGATTGTGCGTTCCAACATCCAGGTCGACTGTGAAACCGACCAGTTCAAACTTCCCGGGCGCAAGCTGTTCTGCAACCAGCCAACCGCCGATCTCTCGGAGACCACCTGTTTTCAGGCACCCTCGCATCGCGTTCCATTGTGCAGGGGGAATTGTGAGACTAAGGGGCATGCTTGCCCCCCAGCTGGTCCAAGACTTTCTCTGAAGAGAGACTATTGTCGCCAGCGTCTTCGTCGCCCCAACCAGCATTTGAGCTGTAGACCACGGGGTGTGTGTCGAACGGATGCTCAAAAATCCATCCTTTCCGAAGGCCGATGTAATATGCCGGCTCGGGATGGATCCTCATTTCTGGAGGCGAAAGCACGTCCAGCGCATGGCGAACTAACCTACTTCCGATCGCTCCCACGTCGCCATCGGAGGCAAATAGTGGCTGTTCTTGTCCCTCCTCTTGTAGGCCATAATTGCGCTGTTGTCCTTCCGGCGGCGCTTCGCCTTTGGCATCACACCAAGCCTGTAATTGATAAGCGGCAATCATAGGAGCCGGGTCTTCGGCCGGAACGCTGCGTGCAACCAGCCCACCAATTCCACCAGCGTAGACGCGCGCCCAGACCAGTGGCTTTCTCTTCTGCGTACAGATTGCTGCTGCCATACGAAACACGCCGCTATCAGCCGTTGTGTCGACAACAAGATCACAAGAACTGACGATCTCGCTAAGCTTCGCAATGTTCTGAACAGTCGATTGTGATGTCAGGCTCATTCCGAGCGCGGAGACCAGGACACTTGGGTTTATGCGAAGCAGCCTGTGCTGGAGCGACATTGCCTTGTGATGCCCAACATCCAGCTCGTCCAATTCATTTCGAACCAAGTTGTCTGTCCAAAGGACATCGTTATCGAGCAACATGAATTGCCCAACACCTTCGCGAGCTAGGCTTGCGGCAACCTTTGAACCGAGAGACCCTGCTCCAATTATACAAACGCTGGATTTTCTGAATGTCTGCCCATGAACCCTCCGTTCCTTTGCTTGGGGCGGAGCGAACGTGAGAAAAAGGTCAATCTTTCTCTCGTTATCCGCATGCCAAACACGGAACAGAACCTCTTGTCTGCCGTTCGAAAGAACGACCAGCATACTCTCATGTTTGTTGATCCATGCTCGCAACCAATGAGGCAAAAGAAAAAAGAGTTGCTCCTCGACGTCATGCGCAGAGAGATCGGGAATATTCTGGATGCCAGGCAAGCGGTAAAGGACCCCTCGAACCCACTTGCCTCCAGTCCCTGGGCCATCGACTGGAACTCGCAATCCCTGGTCATGACCAATGGAGGCGATGCGCGCTACCTGCGTTTCCATTGTTCCCCACCTGTGCTCTACGGTCAGGCGAAGTTCGGTTGCGCGCCCAGCCAACCGAGTCCTTAGTAGGTCTGCGGTCTTTGGTGGGAGCATGAACCGCAATGAATATGCTGCAAGCACCGTCGGCAGATCGGTAGGATGAGCACTCTCAACATCAGATATGGCGTCGTTGGCCGGGGTGGCCTCGATGAGCGCTTTGGCACTTCGAACCACATCTGTACTCTTACAATCCGGATGCCAATTGTCGGATCTGTACTGGAGGCAAAGCTCGCCACCCGCTCCATATTGGTGCTGGGAAAGCCTAATGGTGTCATCTGCCGGAACCACAAAAGGTGGCAAATCTGGAAAAAGTACCGGGAAGACCATGCGCAAAGGAACGCGCCTGTCCTTGGTCAACAGAGTAAATGACCAACAGACTAGGCCGTTGCTGTCTTGGCCAAAACTACCATCCTGGAGCCAATCTGAAAGCCCTTCTAGTGTTGAAAGCTCTTCACACTCTCGAACTAGCCGCTCTTCATTCTGGGCGAGACTCATCAACCAAAGCCCTTAGGCTCCGTTGGTCTGCGTTCTTCTTCACCAAACACAAGGCCAGGAGCGGAGGCACCGCCCGCGAGAGCTGGTGCGGCTGTCGCCGCGCGCGATCCAGCTGACGACGCGATTCTTGAACGGGTTGCTTCCGTCAATGGGTTCCCAAGGCTACGGGCAAGCTCATTCAAGACGATGCCTGCATCAGAGAACTTTTGCACCGCACCGAACTCTTGCCGAGCTGCTTCTAACCACTTGAAGAAAGCCGTCCGTCGCTCTGGATATGTCTCCCAGCGATCAGCGAAGTTTTCAGAAGGGTCAGTCGGGTTCGGGATCCAAGATATGCTACCTCGCTGCTCTATAGCGAGATGCATGTCGCGAAGAATCTTCGCTATTGCATCGGATACTCTGTTTTCACCGGAGTACGCGTGGCTGGACAGCGTCGTTAAGATGATGCTTATTACCTTCAAATCCGGATCCCTCTCAGCGAACCACTCGTCTCTATGCCGCTTGAGGATCATAATCGAAGACTGGAGAGGCGTCCGGACCCGGAAAACAGGAACATCCTCCACACTGGCGGTCACTTTACCTTGCGCATCCAAGAACGCACGCCGCCTTTCATTCAATTGTTCGATCTGTCTCGATTTGAACCAGGAAGCAAAGCCACGTGGGTTACTTCGAGGCCAGTCGTCTGTGATGACATTGTATGTGGCTGTCTCGTCGGAATCGGTGATGGCAATTGCCCCTTCAGCCAGAGCTTCGTCTGCCATGTATGAAGACAAAAGCAAACGCATATTTGCTTCGTTCGGCACAGCGGGCAGCACGTCCATGTGAAACTGCGCGCCGTCGGCATAAACCAATGTGCAGCATCTGCGGGATTCTCCCACCTCGTTACTGATGCCGCGAGCTTTTCGATACGCGTTGAGCTCAGCCTTCAGAAGCCCACGCAGATCAGCTTGCGTGATCGACATTTTGTTCAAGGACCGGAATGCAACGACGATGTCCAGATCATAGTCCTCGTCTGAAGAGGTGGGCTTTATTGGGGTTCCCAAGGCAAAAGAACCTTGAACATAAACGTCTGGATCGAACTCACGCACCTTGGACTCGGCGCGGTGTAGGAAATCACCAAGGTCCTTGTAGCGACTTTCAGCCTGATCAAAGCGATCTTGTGGTACTGCCAACTCCTCTGCCAGTTTCTCAATCGCTATGTTGTACCCGTATCCAATGTCCGAATGCCTATTCATCGAAACCCCTAAATCTTGAGTTGTTCATCTTAAAGTGATGAAGCGGCGATACATTTACAACCTCTCGATGGACTAAATTTGGGCTTACACCGTAGCCGCAGCGAACGGCAGCAATGCGGATTGCGATCGCAGCAATTGACTAGCACGCTCAAGGTCTGCTGAGGGCCGAAGTAGTCGGCTATCGGCAACTACGCGACCGTCATTGCGCGGCCACAAAGGCCAGGCTCAGGCCATTCAGGCAATGGCGTTTGCCGGTTGGGGCGGGCCCGTCATCAAAGATATGGCCGAGATGGCTGCCGCACCGACGGCAATGCACCTCAGTCCTGACCTGAAACACGTATCTCCGATCCGGCTTGGTACGCACCGCATTGGGCAGACTCTCGAAGAAGCTCGGCCAGCCCGTACCACTGTCATACTTGGCCGCAGCATCGTAGAGCGGCAGATCGCAGCCACGGCAGTGATAGATCCCCAACCGCATCTCGTTGTTCAAGGGACTGGTATACGGGCGCTCGGTGTCCTCTTTGCGCATTACCAGATATTCAGCCTCGCTCAGCCGTGCTCGCCATTCGGCATCGCTCAGGCAGATCTCAAAGCCGCAGGAGTCGCCGAGCGAGGGGCGCGCCAGGATGGTGGCGCCGGCCGCAAAGAGAAGTGTGCGTCGTTTCATGAGACTATTTTTTCTCCAGAGGGCCCGGGCCGGACCTGCGATAGGGATCGCAGGCCGGTCCTGGCGATCCGTCCGGTGTCACTTCGGAACAAGGACCGTATCGACAACGTGGATCACACCGTTCGATTGGTTGACGTCGGCGATGGTGACGCGCCCGGCGTTCCCGTTCTCATCATAGATGTAGACATTGTTGCCCTTCGCCTGAGCCGACAGCGCGTCACCGGAGACGGCGTTGAAATGGTAGAACCCGTCAGCCGATGCACGCGCCTGACGCGCGATGTCTGCCGCAGACCAGTCGCCAGCCACGACGTGCGCCGTCAGCACCTTCACCAACATCTCCTTGTTCTCCGGCATCAAAAGCGTATCGACCGTCCCGGCCGGCAAGGCGGCGAAAGCGTCGTTCACGGGCGCAAAGACGGTAAATGGACCGGGGCTTTGCAGCGTTTCGACAAGATCGGCAGCCTTGACCGCAGCCACGAGGGTGGTGTGATCGGCCGAGTTCACGGCGTTTTCGACGATGTTCTTGGTCTCGAACATTGCCGCGCCACCGACCATCGGATTCTCTGCCTGGGCGGCGGTTGCGACGGTCAGGGCACCCACGACGGTGGCCAGTTTGATTGCAACTTTCATGTCGTTCTCCTTTGGGTCTAGCCGGCGATCATTCGCGGCTACACAGGAGACACGGGAAGATGCGCTACAGAGTTTCAGCAACGCCCAAAAATATCATACCTCGAAGAACACGCCCGAAGCCAGAATGTCGCCGGTAGGCGCGCCGGTCTGCGATCCGCCCTCGGGTTCATCCGAGATCGCCAATGTCCCACCGTCGATCAACGCGGCAAGGTCGGGGCTGATCTGGAAGGTGATCTCCTCGCCCGCGTCGATCACGCCGAGCGACACGGGAGCATCCGCACCTTCACCGATCACCCAAAGCTCGAAGTCGCGGCCCGGTCGAGGCGCGCCCTGTTCCGGGATGACCTTGAAGAGCATTCCGTCCGGGGCGTAGCCTGCCTCGACGTGCAGAGTGCCATCGTCGGACACGAGCGTTGCATGGAACGCCGCGTCGAACGCCGGTCCGCGCAGGATCGGACCGAACACAAAGAATGCCGCAAGTGCAACCGCCGCAAAGGACGGCAATGCCAGCCAGCCCAAGGTCCAGGCGCGGCGTGGACCTGCGGATTCGCCGTTGATCTCAGAGAGGATCCTGCGCTTGATCGCCTGCGGCGGCGTCACCTCGGGGACGTCGTCGGCAAGGGCGGCGAACTCTACCTCCCAGAACCGGACCTGCTCCCGAAGCGCCGGTTCGGCCGTCAATCGCTCTTCGAAAGCCCGTTCTGCGTCCGCGTCCAGCAGGCGCAAGACGTATTCGGCGGCCAGCGCCTCGTCTTCCGGTATGTCCTGCGGGTCGCTCATCGAGAAAGGCACTCCTTCAAGGAAATAAGGCTGCGGCGCAGCCAGGTTCGCATGGTATTCAGCGGCACGTCGAACCGATCCGCCAGCGTTTGATATGTCGCGCCGTACAGATAAGCGGCGCGCACCGCGGCTGCGCGGTCCGATGGCAGTTCATCGAAACAGGCGCTGATCCGTCGCTGTTCCGAGGCGGCAATGCTGACAGCCTCCGGTCCAGGCCGCTTCTCGACCAGTTCGCCCGCTCCGTCGAGGTCGACTTCGCTCGTTCGCCGCGCGCGCAGCCGGTCAATCGACAGATTTCGTGCGATGGTGATCAGCCAGGTCATCGGGCTGTGACCAGTGACCGCGTAGCGATCCGACTTGTTCCAGACCCGCAGGTAGACATCCTGGAGCGCGTCTTCCGCTTCAGACCGGTTTCTGAGAACGCCCAGGCACACCGAGAACAGCTTGCCGCTCGTAGCATCGTAAAGGGAGGCAAAAGCGGTGCGGTCGCCCAACGACACCTTGACGATCAGCTCTTCGATGTTCTCTCGGTTCGTCACGGACTTGCTTGACCGCCGCAGGATGTTTCGCTCCTCTGTTGCGTGGCACAGATGGAGCGGAACGACAATCTCTTGCCGCCCCGCCCAATCCGTGCATCGGTCCGACAACCCCCGCGTCACACGCTGGAGTCGCAGGAACCCGGCCGCCCTACATACCCAGCGAAGCCGCGAAACCGGTGATGCCGCCCATGCCAAGATCGGCCTTCATCGTTGCAGCACCGCTTTCAAGATCGATCACATAGAGACCCGCGGTGGCCTCCCCCTCCATTTGCAGAATGGCGAGGCCCATGTTTTCGCCCTCGCTGGCCGAAACGATGTCGAAGCCTCCCATTGGGGCCAGATCTACGGGATCACCATCGACGGTGATCCTTGCGATGGTTTCCAGCGTGCCGGCATTGTTGGCGAGGCTGACCAAGGCGTCGGTTTCGGCGTCGAGCGCGTACTGAAACGTCTCACCGGCAGTCTTGCCGTTGATGGCGTTGGTATAGGCATTTGCAAAGATCATCGGCGCCATACCAGCCATCGCATCGCCATCGGCATAGGCAAGGCTGGTGAAGCGGCGGACCGAGCCTGCGCGTTCGTCGTTGTCGCCAAACCCGTCCGGGAAATAGACAAGGTTGTCCCCGGTCGACGTCACTGCACGAACGGCATCGATCTGGTTGTTGAAATCAAACGCCACCACGTTGCCGTCGCCGATCGTAGCATCGTCCATAAAAGCCGCGCCAAGATCGGTCATCTCACCGGACATCGGGTCGATCGAGGCAATCATGCCGTCAGAAAAACCCAGGAGCTCGCCGGTGACGGGACGCCAAGCGATGGCCTTCAGCGGGGCCTTCAGACTGTGGGTTATGGCGTCGCCCGGCTTGCCCACGTCGCCCATGACGATCAGCGCTGTGCCGTCGTTTGCCAGAGCGTATCCAGCGATAGGCGCATGGTCGTCAGCGAGCGCGGGACTGGCAAGGAGTGCGATCAGGGAAGTTACAAGAGCTTGAGGTTTCATCATCCAACCTTTCGAGTTTGTCTCAGCACGCCCACTTGGTGCGCGCTGACGTCAATCACGAAGGTCTGCTCCCAATAGTTTCACCTTCCGCAGTTTTTCTGTGCCCATCGAGAGGGCTGTTATCGGGTCATTTGCGCCCCGCAGCCTTTGATTGGAAACGCAGTGAAGGTCGTCAGTGCCCGTCTGCACACATGCGCATCGGCAATCCGTACTTGAAGCAAAGAGCAGAGCACAGACACTCTATGGCAGCACGAGACCGCCGCCGCAAAGGTCTGCTCTGAGCCCACTTCGACCGATGCTGCGTGCCACGACAATGACTTCTACGGTAGAGCGTTTTCACAAAATGCGACTTCATTTGTCGTCGCAAGACGCGAAAGGCCCTCGGAGCGTAGCAACCATTACTTCTGAATTGCTGCAGGCGGACCGCAGCTGAGCGCGGAGAGGCGTCCGAATGAACAATCACTTTTGCGCAACGCGCCGGATAGACCCGACCCAGGGCCCGCGACTATGCGACGGCACAGAGAACGTTGGTGACCGGATTGAGATTGGACCGACAGCACTCGCTTTCCGGGAATGGCGCGAGGCTGGACTGGCGTTGCCCAACCTGGCCGAGATGCGCAAGGCACGGCACCAGCGGCTGACCAATGCCATCGTGGCGCGCGGCTATGGGGGCCTCCTGATGTTCGATCCCCTGAACATCCGTTACGCGACCGACACCACGAACATGCAACTGTGGAACACCCACAACCCGTTCCGGGCCTGCCTGCTCTGCGCCGATGGCTACATGGTGCTTTGGGATTACAAGAACGCGCCGTTCCTTGCGGAATTCAATCCGCTCGTTCGCGAGTGCCGACCTGGCGCGGACATGTTCTACTTCGCCCGCGGCGACCGGATCGGACAGGCAGCGGATGCCTTTGCTGCCGAGGTGGCGGACCTGCTCGCCAGCCACGCGCCCGGCCATACGCAAATCGCGATCGACAAGATCCAGCCCGCCGGGCTGGACGCGATACGCCGTGCGGGGCTGCAGTATCGCGATGGCGAGGAAGTCACCGAGCGCACCCGGGGCATCAAGACGGAGCACGAACTGCGCGCCATGCGCTGCGCCATCTATTCCTGTGAGCGCGCAATGGCCATTATGGAAGACTTCGCGCGCACCGAGATTCCAAAGGGTGGCGTAACCGAGGACGATGTCTGGGCCGTACTCCATGCCGAGAACATCAAGCGTGGCGGTGAGTGGATCGAAACACGGCTGCTTACCTCAGGACCGCGCACCAACCCGTGGTTTCAAGAATGCGGTCCGCGAATTATCTCTGAGAATGAGATTCTTGCCTTCGACACCGATTTGATCGGGCCCTATGGCATTTGCGCGGACCTCAGCCGTACTTGGTGGATTGGCGATGACCTTGCTCCGAAACATATGCGCGAAAGCTTCGCGGAAGCGGTGGAACATATCCGCTATAACACGGCACTTCTTCGGCCCGGGCTCCACATGGAAGAGCTGACCCAATCTCTGCATGTACTTAAGAAAAAATATGATGCGCTCAAATATTCCTCGCCGATGCACGGAGTTGGAATGTGCGACGAGTGGCCGCTGATCGCCTATCCCGACCGGCTGGTCGAGGGCGCGTTTGATGCCGTTCTCGAACCCGGCCTGACACTTTGCATTGAGGCGCTGGTGGGCGAGGTTGGCGGCGATCACATGGTCAAGCTGGAAGATCAGGGTGTCGTGACAAACGACGGGTTTGAAACGATGTCGGTCTATCCGCTGGACGAGCGTTTTCTTGACGGTCGGATGTATTGACGAGTAAGGCGAGTCGCTGGAGTTCGCACGCAAAGCGGACATTGGCACAAAAGCAGCGAAAGCCCGCTTCGTCCGCACTGCGGACACGGGGCCGGTTCCAGAGCGCGCAAGTACGGCGAACGTCGGGTTCGGCGGGCTGCGCTGCAGCATCCTGAGAAGGGATCGGAGGTCGGCTCTGGGCCGGAAACGCCATTCGGACTCTTCGACGGGATTGGCTGCTATGTCCGCACTTCGACTACTGGGCAGACTATTGGTGAAGGGTCGCTGTCGAACGCTCAGCGGTCATGACTCAGGTGTTTGTGTCACAGACGGGACCCACGGTTTCAGCTAAGCGGCCGTAGTAACATGCAAGCGTCCGATAGCTGCGTTTCGAGTATTTCGTCGAGAGCGGGCGCGCCAAGCCCGATGTAAGCGTCGTTCCAGTATGCCGCATGGTTCGAGTTGGGCGGGTTCCGGCCAACTCGGATTGCGGATACCCGCGATACTGTACTCAAATCGAAGCGGCAGCGCCTTTTACTTCAAGCTGAACAGTTTGATCGCTTATGAGCGTTTGAGTCCGTTTTCTAGCACGCGCTCTGCGTCGGAAGTTGATTACCTGCCGAAATCGATCAATGGGTGATCAAGAGGGGCGGAAATGATCAAGCATCGGCGTCAAAAACGTATACTCGGTATTCTGCAATCCCAAGGCTCGGTAGAGCTTGCGGGCCTGGCGCGGATGATGCCCGAAGTGTCTCGCGTGACACTGCGCCGGGACATCACCGAGCTGGCCGAAGCTGGCGCGCTGAAGCGCACCCACGGCGGTGCTATCCTACCGGATGCCGATGTGCTGAGCCGCGAGACGCAGCCTGCGCGGCTCGAGGCGATGGTATCCGAACTTGAGGGGCTCAACGGGATCGTCCTGCCGCCTGTGCCTGGGCGTGGAGCGGAGGCGCTGCGTCGCCAGATTTGCCGCCGCGGTCTGCCGTTCCTGGCGGAATCTGCAGGGCAGGCAGGCGGTATTTACCTTGGACCGGACAACTTGGCCGCCGGGCGCGAGCTGGGCCGGGTCGCGGGTGAAAGCGTCGGATCAGAGGGCGCGCTTGTTCTGATGGTTTTGCTGCCGGAACTGGCGAACACTCGGGCACGGGCTGAGGGTTTCGAGGCCGGTATCCAGGAGACCGCGAGCGGGCCGGTGGAGTTCTTGCGGGTCAACGGACAGGGTAGTTACCGGCAGGCGTTGCGGGTGGCGCAGGACGCTTTCAAGCTACGGCCCGAGATCGCGATGGTCTTCGGGGTTAACGATCATTCGGCGCTGGCGGGTATGGACGCCGCCGAGAAGTCGGGTGCGCAGGTCGAGGCGTTCGCAACCGGGGGCGAGAATCCGGATTTCGTAGGACGCTTGGCCGCCGATGGCCCGCTGCGCGCCGTTGCGGTCTTCTTTCCGGAAATCGTCGGCGAATGGGCGATCGACCTGATGGCCGATGCTCTGGCCGGGCGGGCTCTCCCGGACCCGGCGATCACGCCGCATGCAATCCTGACCGGCGCGACGCTCGAGGCGCACTACCAGCGTGAGGGTAAGGGTTGGACTTCGAAGCCGGGACTGCGCGAGACGCTGATGGGCGTGGCCGCTGAAATGGAGCCTGCGGCGCGGCAGGGTGTGATCGGCTTCATGCCGCACTACCCGGCGCATGATTGGTATCGCAACATGATCCAGGCCATGCAGCGGCGCGCGGCGGACTACGGCTTCGAGCTACGGGTGTCTCCGCCGCACAAGGGCATCGCTGCCGAGATCACCCGGCTGCGAGGCGAGGTGGCGCGGTCCGCGCTCGATCGTATCGCGCCTGGGCAGACGGTGATCCTTGGCGAGGGCGAGGCGACGCGGCTTCTGGCCGAGGAATTGCGGCAGCGTGCGACTCACGAACCGGCGAAGCTGCGCGGCGTCACCGTGATTACCAACGCCTTCGACGTGCTACACCTTCTTGAGGACGTCGCCGCGCTCAAGGTCGTCCTGACCAGCGGCGAGTACCAGAAGGCCGACCGCTGCCTTGTCGGGCCCAGTCTAGGCGCGCTGTTCGAGCGGATGCGAGCGGATCTCGCGTTCCTATCGGCGGCGGGGGTTTCCGCTAATTTCGGGATTTCGGCGCTGGACGAGCGGTTGGCGCTGGCGGGCTCGCGGTTCGTGCAGGCTGCACGCCGGGTCGTAGTCCTCGCCGATCACACCGCGATCGGGGCGGATGCGAACCACCGCATCGCCCGCCCGGACGAGTTTCACGAGGTCATAACGGACGATGGCGCGCTGCCGGCCGACAGGCAGCGGCTGCGCGCCGCGGGGATCGATGTGCTGGTGGCCGGAGAGGCCACTGACGGAGGCCCCGGATCGTAGCGAAGGTTCTAGTTTTCAAAGGGAGGAAACCATGAAGACGACTATTCTCACCACCGTTTCCGTTGCCGCGCTGGCGCTCGCGGCTTCGGCCCAGGCGCAGCAGGTCACGCTGGAGTTCTGGGACAACCAGCAGACCGAAAGCGGCCTGTCGCAGTTCCAGCAGGAGGCGGTCGACCGCTTCATGCAGGAAAACCCCGACATCAAGGTCGAGGTCACGACAATTCCCTATCCCGAGTACCAGCAGCGCCTGTTGACCGCGGTGCAGGGCGGCAATGCGCCGGACGTGGCGACGCTCGACCAGATCTGGGTCGGTGCCTTTGCGCAGGCCGGGGCCATCGCGGATCTGACCGAACAGGCCGAGGGCGCCGGTATCAGCCGCGACCAGTTCTTCGGCGGCGCCTGGGACTCGGCGGTGTTCAACGACAGCCTGTACGGGATGCCGTTCAACGTCGATGTCTGGCAGTTCAGCTTTTACAACAATGCGCTGCTGGAGGCCGCGGGTGTCGCTCCGTCCGAGCTTGCGACCTTCGAGGGGATGCGCGCTGCGGCCGAGAAGCTGACCGGCGACGGCAAGTTCGGCGTCGGCCTGTTCGGGCATCGGGGCGAGGACACGGTCGTCGTGGTCAACTCGTTCATCTTCTCGAACGGTGGGCGCGTACTGGCCGACGACGGCTCCTGCGCGCTGAGCCAGCCCGAGGCGGTCGAGGCGATGGCCTATCTACAGGACCTGGCGCAGTTCGCGCCGGACGGCATCCTGAACGCGTCGTCCGGGTCGATGCGCGAGCTGTTCCTGAACGGCAGCCTGGCGGTCGAGTTCTGGCCTGCACTGGAGCAGCCAACGTTGCAGAAATCCGACATCGACTGGGGTTTCGTGAATGGCACCGCGCCCGAAGGCATGACACCGGTAGGCACGTTTGGTGGCTGGAACCTGGCCGTGTTCGAGAGCTCGGAGCACAAGGACGCAGCCTGGAAGTTCATTGAGTTCATGGTCCGCGAAGATGTGAACGGCGACGTGGTCGACCTGCTGCCGGCCAATGTCGCAGCGGCCGAGGCCTTTCTGGCAGACAACCGTGAAGGCCCTGAGCAGATCATGGAGCATCTGTCGAACGCCATGCCGCGACCGCTGTCCGCACGCTACCTCGAAGTCGCGGACATCCAGATGACGCTTTACCAAGATGTCTTCTCGGGCCGTGACGTGCAGGAAGCCGCCGACGAGGCTTGCTCCGCGATCGATGGTCTCTGAGACCGCATGACAACGAGGACGGGGCCATGCTGCCCCGTCCGCAACCAAAGGCTCCACGATGACTTCGAGAGACCGCTGGCTGCTCTGGATGTTCTTGGCCCCGGCACTTCTGCTGCTCGGTGTGTTCCTGTACTGGCCGATGGTCGGCACCGTGATCGAGAGTTTCCACGAGACTTCGTTTCTCAGCCCCGAGCCCGAGTTCGTTGGCCTCGCGGTCTATGAGAAGGTGTTCGCGGGACGGCATTTCAGTACGGTGCTGTGGAACTCGGTGATCTGGACGCTAGGCGTCGTCGCCGTGCAGAACGTACTAGGTTTTTTTACTGCGCTGCTGCTGAATCAGGGCCTGCCAATGCAGGGCGCGACGCGGGCGCTGGTGCTGATGCCCTTCGTGCTCCCCGGCGTTGTGACCGCAATCTTGTGGCGCTTCATGTACGACCCGCAGCTTGGGCTGGTGAACTCGCTGATGATCCGGCTGGGCGTGGTCGAGGACAATGCCGCGTGGCTGGCCAACCCCGATACGGCAATGGCGGCGGTGATCTTCGTTGCAGTGTGGAAGGGGTTCCCGTTCTCGATGCTGATCTACCTGGCGGCTTTGCAGAACGTCGATCGCAGCCAGCTTGAGGCGGCGACGTTGGACGG
The DNA here is from genome assembly GCF_054457455.1 of Halovulum sp. GXIMD14794. NCBI lineage: Bacteria > Pseudomonadati > Pseudomonadota > Alphaproteobacteria > Rhodobacterales > Paracoccaceae > Halovulum > Halovulum sp. GXIMD14794. The sequence continues at coordinate 38,764 of NZ_JBTLNF010000011.1, forward strand.
CGCGCGGGCATGGCGGCGGATGATCGACGTGACCCTGCCCGCGATCCGCGACGTGGTGCTTGTCAACATCGTGCTGACGCTGATCCTGACCTTCAATTATTTCGACATCGTCTGGGTGATGACCCGTGGCGGGCCGCAACATGCCACGCACATCTTCCCGACGCAGATCTACGAGACCGGCTTTGGCCAGTTCCGCTTTGGCGAGGCTGCGACCTATGGCGTGGTCTCCATCCTGGTACTGGCGGTCCTGGTGGCGATCTATGTGGTCGTCCAGATGGGCGCGAACCGGCGGAGGAAGCTGGCATGAAACAATCCGCATCGACCCGTGCACTCTTGATCTGTGCGCAGATCCTGCTGGCCGTGTTCGTCCTGATCCCGTTCTTCTGGATGCTGTCGGTCAGCCTGAAACCCCCGACCGAGCCGTTCGCGATTCCCGCCAAGCTCTGGCCTGACGCGCCGACACTGGAGAACTACGTCACCGCCTTCCGGCCTGAGTTCCGGACCTATTTCCTGAACTCGATGATCGTGTCGGGGGCCTCCGTGGCTATCACCGTGACGTTGGGGCTGCTGGCGGCCTACAGCTTCACACGGGGGCAGCTTCTTGTGTTGACGGCGCTGATGGGAATGGTGGTGCTGGCGCAGATGTTCCCGCACTCTGCGATCATCATCCCAATCTACAAGATGATGCGCGCCGCCGATCTGCTGGACACCTATACCTCGCTGATCGTTGCCTATGTCTCGGTGACGCTACCGGTGGCGATCTGGATGTTGCGCGGCTTCCTGCTGAAGCTGCCGGTATCGCTCGAAGAGGCAGCGACCATCGATGGCGCCGGGCCGCTCCGGGTGTTCTGGGACGTGGTCGTGCCGCTGTCGCGCCCCGGCGTGATCGCCACGGCAGTGTATGTCCTGATCGTCACCTGGCAGGAGTTCCTGTTCGCGCTGTCTTTCACCTCGTCGCGGGAAATGCGGACGCTACCCGTGGGGCTGAACGATTTCATCGGCCAATACGGCATCCGCTACGGCGAGCTGATGGCCAGCTCCGTGATGGTCTCAGTGCCGGTGATTGCCGTCTTCTTTTTCCTCCAACGCTATTTCGTCGCCGGCCTGACTGCCGGTGCCGTGAAAGGCTGACCCATGGCTTTGATCGAGATTTCGGACCCGATGCCGGGTGTCCGGCAGCTCACTTTCAACCGGCCGGACAAGCTGAACGCGCTGTCGTCGCCCCTGATGGCCGAGTTCGACGCGGCACTGGACGATTCCGCTGCCGATACTGCGGTGCGCGCGCTGGTTCTGCGCGGCGCGGGTGGCAAGGCCTTCGTCGCGGGGGCCGACATCGCCGAGTACCAGGGCGACAGGCGGGCCGCGTTCATCGCATACCAGATGAACTCGCGCCGGGTGTTCGACAAGCTGGAGCGCCTGCCGAAGCCCGTGATCTGCGCCATCGATGGCTATGCGCTTGGCGGCGGGTTCGAGATCGCGCTGTGCTGCGACATCATCCTGTGTGCCGAGGGCGCGCAACTCGGGCTGCCCGAGGGACGGCTGGGGCTGAACCCCGGCGGCGGCGGCACCCAGCGTCTGGTGCGGGCGGTCGGGAAATACGCCGCCTCGGACCTGATGCTGGCGGGTTGGCGGATGAGCGGACAGCGCGCGTACGAGCTGGGGATCGCGGCGGAGATCACGGACGATCTGGATGGTGCCGTCGCGAAACGCGCGCGGGCGTGCCTGAAGGTCGCGCCGCTGGCGCAGGCCGAGATGAAGCGGCTGATGCGCGAGGGCGCGGATGCGCCGGTGGAAAGCGCCAAGAGCTATGAGCAGGAGGTGCTGTTCCGCCTCTATTCGACCGCCGACGGGCAGGAGGGCATCGACGCCTTCCTGGAGAAACGCGAACCGCAGTTCAGGGGGGCGTGATGGAATTCGAGGGAAAAGTAGCGGTCGTCACCGGGGCCGCACAGGGCATTGGCCGCGCCTGCGCAGAGGCGCTGGCCGCCGGTGGGGGCAGCGTCGTTCTGGCCGATGTGGACGGGGCCGGGCAGGCGGTGGCGGACGCCATCGGCGACGCGGCCCTGTTCGTGCAGACCGACATGCGCGAGATGGCCCAGGTCGAGGCGATGGGGCAGGCCGCCCGCGACGCCTTTGGCGGGGTGGATATCCTTGTGAACAACGCCGCCGTGGCGCTGAACGGCGTCGTCGACGAGATGGACGAGGACCGCTGGCTGTCGGTGATCGACCTGAACCTGTCCGGCTTTTGGCGGGGAATGAAGGTCTGCGTGCCGATGATGCGCGAACGCGGCGGCGGCGCGGTGGTCAACATGTCCTCGGTGCAGGGCCTGCGCGGTTTCAAGGGCTGGCCGGCCTATGCGGCGGCGAAGGGCGGTGTTAACGCGCTGACCGTGCAGACGGCGGTGGACCTTGCGCCTGCGGGCATAAGGGTCAACGCCGTCGCGCCGGGCACGATCCTGACGCCGATGAACGAGAAGATCTTTGCTGACCTGCCCGACGGAGGCGCGGCGCTGAAGGAGGAATGGAACCGGGCGCATCCCATCGGCCGTTTCGGTTATCCCGAAGAAGTCGTCGAGGCGGTGCTGTTCCTTGCCTCGGACCGGTCGTCCTTCATCACCGGCGATATCGTCCGTGTGGATGGCGGCCTTGCCATGCGGGGAGAATGACATGACCGGCGAAGAGACCTGGCTGCGGGCCGAAACTGCCTGCGGTGCGTTGGCGCTGGACCCGGCGATCGGCAACATCCGGCGGCTGGAGTTCGTGGATGGCGCGCGGCGGATCGTTCCGCTGCACAGTGCGCCTTGGCTGGACGAGCGGCAGGTGCAGGCCGACGACAGCCTGTTGCCGGTCGAGCGGTCGCTGGCCGGGGATTTCTTCTGCGCCCCGTTCAGCACCAGCGACGTGGAGCCTTCGCCCGCGCATGGATGGAGCGCGAACAGTCCATGGCGCGCGGTGCAGGGTTCGGCAGGCAGCGTTGGCGCGGTGCTGGAGCGAGCGGTGATGGGCGCGCGGATCGCCAAGTCGCTGAGGTTGGCAGAGGACGCGCCGCTGGTTTACCAGCAGCACGAGATTTCGGGCGGCAAGGGCGGCTTGCCCGTTGCGCATCACCCGATGATCCGGCTGGCCGGGGCGGGACGGCTGTTCACCTCGCCCAAGCGGGTGGCGTTGACGCCCGATGTGCCGCTGGAGCCGGGGCGGGCGAAGCTGGCCTATCCGGCGGAAAGCGCAAACCTGGCGGCATTTCCCGGCGCTGACGGGCCGGTTGACCTGACGCACCTTCCGATTGCCGATGCCCACGAGGATTTCGTGACGCTGATCGAGGCCGACGGCGCGGCGCTTGGCTGGACCGCGGTTCTGCGCGAGGCCGAGGGCGATATCGTCTTTTTCCTCAAGGACCCTGCCGTGCTGCCGGTTACGATGCTGTGGCACTCGAATGCGGGGCGGGACTATGCGCCGTGGAACCGGCGGCATACCGGCGTTCTGGGCATCGAGGATGGCTGCGCGCCCGGCGCGGGCGGCCACGCGGCGGCGCTGCGTCCGAACGCGGTTTCGGCGCATGGTGTGCCGACCGCACTGGACCTTGCGCCCGGACGAACCCACCGCATCGCGCATGTGATCGGCGCCATCGCCCGCCCCGAGGGCTGGGGCGCCATCACTGACATCCGTATCGAGGACGACCGGCTGATCCTGACCGGCGATGCGGGATCACCCCGCGTGCTGCCGTTCCGCGCCAACTTCATGAGCAAGGAGACCTGAGACATGGCCGCCGTTGAACTTCGCGACCTGCACAAGGCCTTCGGCGACTATGTCGCGCTGGAGCGTCTGAATCTTGAGATCGATGACGGGGAATTCCTGGTGCTGCTGGGTCCCTCGGGCTGCGGCAAGTCCACCACTATGCGGCTGATCGCCGGGCTGGAGGAACCCACCGGTGGTGAAATCCGGATCGGCGATCGCAACGTGATCGACGTGCCCGCCCGCGACCGGGACCTGGCGATGGTGTTCCAGAACTACGCGCTGTACCCGCACATGACCGTGGCCGAGAACATCGGCTATCCGCTGAAGATCGCCCGCGTACCGAAGGACAAGCGGGCCGAGCGGGTGCGTGAGGCCGCGGCCAAGGTAGAGATGGAGCATCTGCTGGCGCGCCGTCCGGGAGAGCTTTCGGGCGGGCAGCGGCAACGCGTGGCGCTCGCCCGCGCAATCGTCCGTACGCCGCAACTGTTCCTGATGGACGAGCCGCTGTCGAACCTGGACGCCAAGCTGCGCTCGGTCATGCGGGCCGAGTTGCGGCACCTGCAGAAGGAACTGGCGACAACGACGATCTATGTGACCCACGACCAGGTCGAGGCGATGACGCTGGCCGACCGGATCGTGATCCTGAACAACGCCCGGATCCAGCAGATGGGCACCCCGGCCGAGATCTATGCACGGCCTGCCAACACCTTCGTCGCGGGGTTCATCGGCTCGCCGCCGATGAACCTGCTGGAGGGCCGGATCGAGGACGGTCGGTTCGTGGGCTGCGGGCAGCAGATCGACCTTCCGGGCCAGCCCGACGGACCGGCGACCATCGGCATCCGCCCCGAGGACGTGACCGTGACCGAGGGGCCGGGCGACGTGCGCGGCATCGTCTATACTTCGGAATTGCTGGGTGACGTCACGCTGCTGAGCGCGCGGGTCGGCGAAACGCTGGTGTCGGCCAAGGTCGCGCCGGATGCCGGGCGCCAGATCGACACGCCGGTGTCGCTGAGTTTCGACCGGGCGAAGCTGCATGTCTTCGATGGCCAGACCGGCGAGCGGCGGGGCTGATATGAGCTATCGTTTCTCGACCGCCGGGGAAACCGTGCTGCCGGGGTCGGCGGCGCGTGTGTTCTTTGACGGCACGTTCAGCACCCCGAAGCTGAGCCACCCCGAGGGGGTCACGGTCGGCCCCGACGGCTGGATCTGGACCGGCAATCAGGACGGCGACATCTGCCGGGTATCCCCCGATGGCGACCGGATCGAACGGGTCGCGTCGACCGGCGGTTTCGTGCTGGGGCTGGCCTTTGACGGCGACCGCGCCTTGTTCGCCTGCGACATGCGGCACGCGGCGGTGTTCCGGCTGGACCTGAAAAGCCGCCAGTTGGACCGGTTCACCGCGCCCGGCATCCTGATCCCGAACTATCCGGCGGTGGACGCGGCGCGCGGGCGGCTGCTGGTGTCTGACAGCCATGCCTCGGGCACGCCGGGGCCGGGGATCTGGGCTTATGACCTTGCCACCGGCGCGGGCGCGCTGTGGTACGACCGACCGCTGAACTTTGCCAACGGCCTGGCGCTGAGCCCGGCGGGCGACGCGGTTTATGTCTGCGAGACTTTCGCGACCGCGATCAGCCGGGTGCCGATCCTGCCGGACGGCTCGGCGGGCGCGGCACAGACCTTCGCCGCCGATCTTCCGGGCTTGCCGGACGGCATCGCATTTGACTGCGACGGCAACCTTGTCGTCGGATGCTACGAACCGTCGCGCCTGTTGCGGATTGCGCCGGACGGGCGCTGCGCGGTGCTGGCCGAGGATGCGACGGCGCATGTGTTCTGTCACCCGACCAATGTCGCCTTCGCCGGCGACCGGCTTTACACCGCGAACCTGGGCCGCTGGCACCTGACCGAGGTGGCGATGGACATCGGCGCCGCGCCGCTGTGGAAGGCATCCGCATGACGTTCCGGGGTCTGACATGGGACCATCCGCGTGGCTATGACGCGCTGGCGGCAGGCGCGGAACGGGTCAACGCGGGGCGGGCTGCGCCGTTGATCCACTGGGACAAGCAACCGCTGGAAGGGTTCGAGTCCGCGCCGATCACCGAGTTGACCGCGCGCCACGACCTGGTGGTGCTGGATCATCCGCACATCGGCGAGGCGGTGGGGCAGGGGTGCCTGACCCCGCTGGAGGACATCTTCCCGCCCGAGGCATTGCAGGCCTGGGCGGCGCAGACCGTTGGCCCGGCCTTCGAGTCCTATGCCTGGGGAGGGCGGCACTGGGCGCTGCCGCTGGACGTGGCAACGCAGGTGATGGCGCGGCGGCCGGACCGGATCGCGGATGCGCCCGCCAGTTGGGACGCGGTCGAGGACATCGCCGCGCGCCTGCCGGTGGCGCTGTCGCTGGGCGGGCCGCATGCGTTCCTGTCGCTGCTGTCGATGGGCGCGGCCGAGGGTGCGCGGGTGCAGGGCGATGACATGCTGCCCGATGCGGTTGCGCTGCCCGCGCTGGCGCGGCTGCGGCGGATCGCGGCGCGGGTGCCCGAGGGCAGTGCCGCCCTGAACCCGATCGCGCTGCTGGAGGCGATGGGACGCACGGACGAGATCGCGCTGGTACCGCTGGTCTTCGGCTATGTCACCTACGCCCGCGCGGGCCATGCGCCGTATGCGGTGGCGTTCTCGGACACCATCGGTATCGGGCGCGGCGCGGGCGGTGTGCTGGGCGGCACCGGGATCGCGTTCTCGGCGCGGGCGGTGCCGTCTGACGCGCTGAAAGAGCATATCGCCTCGCTGATGCGCCCCGACGTGCAGGCCACGTTCATTCCGCGCCACGGCGGCCAACCCTCGGCGCGGGCGGCGTGGACCGACGAGCGTGTGAACGCCGACTGGGGCGGGTTCTATCGCGCCACGCTGACCACTGCGGAATGCGCCGCGCTGCGACCGCGTTTCGACGGGTTCCCCGCTTTCACCAACGCGGCCTCTGCCTGCCTGCGCCGGGCATTCGCGGCGGGCGAGGACGAACATGCAACGCTGACCGCGCTGCGCGGCCTCTGGCGGGATGCCAGGGCGCGCGCACACGGCAGCCTGGACGACGACAGGACCGGATCATGACCGACAAGGCACTTTCCCACATCACCATCCTCGACTTCTCGCACCTGTTGCAGGGTCCGTTCGCGACCCAGCTGCTGGCCGACATGGGCGCGAACGTCATCAAGATCGAACGGCCAGGCGCGGGCGACCTGTTCCGGTCGCTGACGTTCCGGAACAAGTGGGTCGGCGGGGCGGAAAGCCCGAACTTCCTGGCGTGGAACCGCAACAAGCGCAGCCTCGCGCTGAATCTCAAGGCGCCCGAGGCGCGTGAGGCGATCATGAAGCTGGCCGAAACGGCGGATGTCGTCGTGCAGAACTTTCGTCCGGGCGTGATGGCGCGGCTGGGCTATGGCTACGAGGACTTCAAGGCCGTGAACCCGGGCATCGTCTACTGCTCTGGCTCGGGCTATGGCGAGGATGGGCCATACGTGAACCGCCCTGGCCAGGACATGCTGGTGCAGGGGCTGACCGGGATCATGGCTGCGACCGGGCAGGCCGACAATCCGCCTACGCCGGTGGGGGCGGGGTTCTCGGACCAGGTCGGCGCGATGAACATGGTCTATGGCATCCTGACCGCGCTGCTGTGGCGCGAGCGTTCGGGGCAGGGCCAGGAGGTGAAGGTCAACCTGCTGGCCGGGATGCTGGCCCACCAGAACCAGGAGATGGTGACGGCGCTGAACTTCGGTGAGGATTTCCAGCGCCCGAACTCCGGCATCGGTCATCCGGGCATGGACGCGCCGTTTGGCACCTATCCGACTAAGGACGGATGGGTGACCATTGCCATGAGCCCGTACAGAACCCTTGTGGGAGTTCTGGGCAACGACGACCTGCTGAGATACGACGACCCGGCTACGCTCTTTGACGAGCGCGACGCGATTTGGCGGGCGCTGGCGGCCGAGACCGGTAAGTGGACCACTGAGGACCTGATCGCTGCGCTCCTTGAGGCGGACATTTGGTGCGGCGAGGTGAAGTCGCACCTTCAGGCCGCCGAGGATCCGCAAGTTGCCCACATGGGGCTGATCACTAGCTATCAGCATCCCAGGGCGGGCGAGGTGAAGGTGGTTGGGCCTGCGGTACACCTGAGTGCTACCCCTCCCTCAATCGAACGCCCGGCGCCACTTATAGGCGAGCACACGCGCGAAATCTTGGCGGGTATCGGCTACGGACCGATCCAAATCGATCAGATGATCGACGGTGGAGGTGCGGGTGAGTCGTAGGGAATTTGCTGTTATCTAGGGAGCGCCGATTCAGAGGCTAGGCCGCAGTCACTGTCCCAGATCTGGCTGTCCTCTGGGCGCAATTTCGGAGCTGTAGATATCAATGGCCCTAGCCGAGAGTTTACACCCTGACCAGCCGGCTAGCTTCGACAAGTGCAGGGCGGAATTCCCGCCCTGCACTTGCGTGATCAGGCTATCGCGCGGCTTGCCTCGTTCGGGACCAGACTCCTGTCAACCAATCCGGGGCGCCGCACCTGCCACCACCGGACCGTGTAGCGCAGGCGGCTCGGCAAATCCTGCCGGCGCAGGTCGACTAGGACGACTAGGAAGCTCAGGACAACGGCTTCTTCGGCTTCACCGCGCGCAATCTTTGCGTCTAGTGCTTCAACGAGCGCGTCGGACAGACCCCAGTCTCGTAGCTGCCGAAGCGTTGGCAGCGTCGGGCCTTTCCACGCGGATAGCCCGGCGATGAAGTGGCGCAGTTCCCACTTATCCTGGTCCAGCTCCAATGGAATGCGGCGCTGCAGGCTGAATGCCGGCGGCGCTTCGCTGAATGCAATAGACGACGCCGGTGGGGCAGAGCGCATCTGCCGAAAGCCGCTGACTGAGCCGATCCCGTGCCAGCCGGCTGCCAGCGTCTGCGGGACCTTTACGGTCACTGGCAGGCCGTTCGCCTTGTCGTTCGCTGCGCGTTCGTGAAGCACGAGGTATTTCGTCCAGCGGCTCGGCAGTTGGTATGCCATGGCCAGCTCGCTGGCGTCATCAGTGGGGGCTGCAATCCGGGCTGCCGCGGCAATCCGGGCCAGGGGAGATTGGCTGGATTCGCTGGGATTGTCCATTGCGGGCGGGATAGCAACCTCAGCCCGATGCGGTATCCCCGTGCCTGCGAAATACTCCAGCGTGACGCTGCCCTTTGGGCACGTGTCGAACCACGCAAAGGCGTGCAGGGTGTCGCCATCATAGAGGCGCTCGATTTTCATCGGCCACTCCTGGGCAGGTTGGGCGGGCCAGGCGATCCGTACATCGTGGGCTCTCGGGGCCAGGATGCGCTGGAAGTGGCGGTAGATCCGTTCGCCCATGTCCTCGTTTGGGGTGACAAGCTCGCAAGCGCCCCCCGTCACCTCGGCAAGCTGGCGCACCTTCGTCTCGGCCACGGCGCTTCCGACACCGACGCTGAAGATCCGGTACCCTGCAGCGCTGGCCCGGCGGGCGATATCCCCGGCCTCCCAGATCTCGCCGTCGGTGATCAGGAGGATATCTCGAGAGCCCACACCGATTTCTACCCGGATGGCCACATCCAGAGCCTTCTCCATCTCGGTCCCGCCCATGTCCGCGTCGAAACTGCGCGCGAAGGCATGCGCTTCACGTCGGGTTCGCGCGGTGACCTGGACCGGCTGCGGATGGAGCGCGCGCCAATCACTGCCGAACCTGATGATGTTGAACCGAACGCTTTCGGGCAGCGCCTCGATTATACGCTCCAACCCGATCCTTGCCTGGGCGATCGAGTCGCCCATCATGGACCCCGAGCAATCCACCACGATCTGTACGGTTCGCGGAACAGATGTGGCCCCGGATGCAGGAACTGCGGGCAGGGCGGGCCGGAAACTTGCCAGTGCCACCCATCGATCGCCGTCCCGCCCGACGAGCGCGCAGTGCGGATCCGTGAGGCCGAGCTGGGCTTCGATCACCACGTCGCGGTCCATGACCGTCGCGCTTTCAAGCGCCAGGTGGACACACTCGCCATCCCGCGTCTGCCGGATGTCATGCGTCGGAGACGCCAGCCGGGCCCCAGCCAGCGGCCCACGGATCCGCGCTTCCATCTCGAGCCGGTTCTCCACGGCAAGCGAGTGCTCGGGCAGTTGGTGCGGCTGAAGATGCCGTGCGCGGCCGTAGCGCGGCGCGATCGTTGTCGGCAGGGCTAGTCGCACCCGATCCCCGTTCCAGCGCAGAAGCATCCCGTACCGATAGCGCAGGATCGCAGTCTCACCTGCACGCAGATTGCCGATGCTGGCGGTGAACAGGCCCGGTTCAATCTGCTCCAGCAGGACGGCGGAATCGCCTCCGGCGATGCTGTCCTCGTACTGTGCGTCTGCTTGCGCAGCAGGAACGACTTCGCCGATGCGACGGGTTCCGGCGATCTCGGCCTCGACCGACAGCAGAGTAGCTTCGCTAGGCATCGGGAAGCTGTAGACCGCTTCTATGTCCGACTGGCCAGAGTTTAGGTAGACCTGTTCGACCGCCGCCTCGGCGAACATCCCGTCCACGGTCAGATTCATCCGGACCCGATCGAGCGGTGACCGGGACAGGTCTTCATCAGTTCTGGCTACGGCTGTCGAGATCATCGTTCGTCTCATCGGGGTCCTCCTGCAATCTTCTGTCTTGAAATCTGCGCACCAGCTCCGCGGCGTCGCGGGCGAGGGCACGTATGTCGTCGGGGGTCAGTCCGGCCTCCGCCGGCTCGATCGCGATCTCGATGCCGGGAGCAACGAGAATGTAGCTGCGCAGTGTCACGTCGCCGGGCCGACGCCGCTTCGACGGTGGCAGGTCGTCGGTCTCGGCGTCGCCGACCAACTCGCGGATCCGATCAAGGCTGAGTCCCGCCCGCTGCCATTTCCGGATCTCGAGAAGACGCTCGAGATGCCCATGTGTGTAGTACGCGCCTCGCTTCTCGCCTTCGGGCCGATCCATCAGCCCCTGTTGGATGTAATACCGCACAGTGCGCTGCGGAACGTCCGCAAGGGTACTCAGGTCGGAGAGGGTGTAGGTCTGATCGGCATCGGTCATGCCGCATTATTTATCAGTCAAAATGTCAAAAACAAGTGTCACATAATTCCAGATGCGGGAACGTGGTCCGGCGGTATTGCGTCTCGCGTAGAGCGCTATCGCCGATGGTGGTCGGGAAGGGATCCGTACCAGGGGTGGTAAGAATCCCGCTAAGCCATTGATCTCTATATAGGCAATTAGCAGCCGTTCGTGGGAATTGATTATTGAATTTATTGAGGAATCTCGCGCTATAGGTACTCCGGCCTCGGGTACCATCGCCCACATGGCGCATTGAAATCATTGAGAAAATCGGCGCATGCGTCCACCCCTCGGGAGGGGTTGGACACTTCGTTACCACTCGAAGCCGTCGACGGCGTTCATCGCCTGTTCCGCCATCAGGCGGCGCTCTGCCTTCTCGGTGTAGATCTCGGAGGTGGCCGCCTTCGTGTGCGAGAGCACCGACATGATCTGCCGCGAGCTCATGCCGCTCTCGGACAGGAGCTCCGCCAGGGCCTTCCGAAAGCCGTGCGAGGAGCGATCCTCAAGCCCGGCCTTGTCGCACCATTTGCGGTAGCGGACGCGCATGCTCTCGGGGTTCTTGAAGGGCTTGCCGTGTGTGCCGACGATATAGGTGTCCCGGCCCGTCACCTTCGTTCCCGCGACGGCGCGGCGCAGGGGATCCATCAGCGGCAGCATAACCTCCTTTGATCCACGCTTGACCGGTTGCCACTTGAGGTAGGTGCGGCCGTTCAGCGTGACCTCGTGCGGCGGCCCGAGCAGGATCGCGTCGGAGATCCGCGTGCCGGTGAACATCAGGATCGTGAGGTACAGGTAAGCCTGCGTTCCCGGCGGGTGCGCCTCGCGGTACTTCTTCAAGGCCTCGGGATCCCACGGGGTCGCGCCGCCCTTCGAGCGGTGGATGTTGCCCAGACCTTCGGCCGGGTTCTGGTCGTACTCCTCGATGTCGTTCAGGTGGCGATACATCGCGCGCACCGCCTTCATCATGTTGTCCGCCTCGGCGGGCGTCTCGATCATCTGTAGCTGCAGCTTCTTGAGCGCCTTTTTCGGCGCGGCAATGTCGTAGCCCCCATAGACGCCGCCGCCATCCGCCTCGGCCGCGCAGAAGCGCGTGAGCAGGCTGCGGCGCTGCTTGAGCGTCAGCTTCGATTTGAGTTCCGCCGCTACCTCTCTTTCCAAGTGCGCGAGATAAAGTTTTACCCCCGCCCATGCGAGGGATTGCTTTACCGCTTTTGGTTCAGGCGGCACGTCGCATGGCTTTTCGCCGCGACGGGCGGCCTGATAGTAGTCAAAGAACTTCGGGTGATCCGGGCCGACCGGGATAGTGATCTTCCTGTTCTTGTCCCCTTCAGGTCGCACACGATGACGGATTGCGCCGGATTTCAGCTTTTCTGACCAGTATCCTCGGAGGTGCATCCTCATTTCGGCCCCCTTCTCTTGTCGTCACCACTGAAGCGGAGACGAAACCCCGTTAGTATCCGTCTCACAGTCCACATCGGTGCCATTGCCTTTCAGGATCCGAATGACTCGAGATTTCGGATCGAACTCGACCTTGTTAAACTCGATGCCAGCCTTTTGGAGGGCGCTGATCATCCCATGGGTGGCGCGTTCGACCTGTGCACGGGTAAAGCCAGGCTTCTTTCCCATTTCCGCCTCATTCTTTTTACTTGCGCGGATTGTTCCGTGGGTGAGGCAATTATGGCGTGCGTGCCTGTGTTGCGAACACCTTTTTGCAATCGGATTTGGAATTAGTTCGGTGAAAAAAACTATATGTGTCTTATTGTGTGGATCGCTGTCCAAGTCGGCTTTTGGAGAGAATGTTTAGAGAAAATCTTGAATTTACACTTGTAGTTCGCCCTCATGATTAGAGGTTCCCCGAGTTTATAAGGCAGGTGTCGCTGCTGAAGTTGTCCCGCGCGGCTCGTCGGTCGCGGCGGATGTCACGCACTCAACTCTCTGAAATTATTACGTAATTTATCTATCTGCGGCGATGTGATGTAATAGTAGATAGGTATGTATATGGAGACTCTCGTTCTCCTCCTCGCGTAGACACCCCCCTATACACATCATTAGGTGTTCCGGCGTTGCGGATAGCAAAAAAGTGTACTGTGTTCATTATGCTAAGCCGTGGCGCGCCCTGTTGCGCCGTGGGGTCGGGGGAGCACGCGAGGCCCGTCCGGTAGTGTTCCAGCGCCGGACGGCTAGATGGACGTATGCGTGACAGGCACGTCATGTCACGCCGAGCGCCCTTCTCAGCCGCTCTGTGTGTGCGGCCACGAACGCCGCCGCTTCCCATACGAGAGCGGCCGGCACCCCGCTGCCACTGCGCCGATCACTTGTGCTGTGGCCGAAGCTGATGATGTGGTCTCCGCGTAGGGCACGCCCAGCCGGTACCAACGGCAGAGCGTGCGCGCCCAGCGACCCTGCGAGTCGAGGGCGAGCAGTGACCTGCCCCAATGAAGTGGTCCGGCTTCAGTCTTGGTGCATTGCGGGTCCGGGAGCTACGGTCGGGGTGGCCGGCGAAGCGGCTCCGGATGGCGGAGCCGGCCATTGCGCAACCTCGGGAGTTGGCGGCCGATCGCCCAAGGATGACTGCGGTCGCTTCGTGTTGTCTTGCTTGCGCCAGTCCTCGATGACGGTCCGTGCCTCGGCCAGGCTGTAAGAGATCTCGCCGTTAGGCAGCTCATACCTGCGCTTCGCATTGAAGCTCTGGCGGTAGCCGTTCTGCCAAGGCCTGTCCGGCTCGATACAGGCCGTCTTGGCGCCGACCGCGGCGACCCGTTCTCTCAAGGCCGTGACCACGAACTTCGGGCCGTTGTCGGACCTGATGTGGTCTGGGGGCACCCCGCGGGATGAACTGATCCGACAGCACGTCGATCACGTCCGTGGATTTCAACCGCTGATCAATGCGGATCGCCAGGCACTCCCGGGTGAACTCGTCGATCAGGTTGATCGGGCGGCCGCTCCTTCCGTCATGGGTCCGGCTCTCGACGAAGTCTTAGGACCATACATGGTCTGGTCGCTCTGGTCGCAGACGGACGAACGATCCGTCGTTTCACCAGAGGCGGCCCCTCTTCGGTTGCTTCTGCGGAACCTTCAGCCCCTCCCGCCGCCGGATCCTCTCGACCCGCTTCGCGTTTGCGATCCAGCCTGCATCACGCAGCAGGGCCATGATATGCCGAGTGCCGTAGCGGCCATACTGAGAAGCGAGCGCGATGATGTCCGCGGTGATGTCTGCGGTGATGTTTGCGGTGAGCGCGCCCTCGTCGGGACGTCCACGCGGCACCTCCCGCGGGTCGCGCGATGTTGGCCGAGCCCCCGACAGGCAAGCCATTCGGAGGCCCCAAACTTCTGCCTGACATGATCGACGCGCCGAGGGCGGAGGGCGGGGCTCAGCCGTTTCCCAACGCGGCGCCCTTCAGGATCAGAGTCTCGAGCGTGAGGTCCGATACGGCTTTCCGAAGCCGCTAGTTCTCTTTCTCATGCGCCTTCAGACGCTTCACCTGGTTGGTCTTCAGGCCACCATACAGCTTGCGCCACCGATAGTAGGTGAACTGCGTCACGCCGACCGCGCGCATCGCCGCCGCCACAGACCGGCCTTGCGACACCAACACATCAACCTGCCGCAGCTTCGCGACAATCTCCTCGGGCTTATGCTTCTTCCGGGCCGTTCCTTGATCCTCAATCCGGCTCGAAAGCCGACCTTGGGGAGGACCACTTTTCAGTGGGCAGGCCGAAGGTCGGGGCGTCAGTGAAAGGGCCGGCGACGTCTCGCCGCCGGCACCTGGGTTCAGAGACTGATCTTCTGCTCGACCTTCTTGACCTGGATCCGGGCCATGCCGAGATTCGCGGCGTTCTTGTCGAGGGCCACGTAGAGGAACACGGTCGGGGTATCCTCCAGTGGACGGATCAGGTGGAACTGCTTGCCCAGCGTGATGAGGATGTCCTCGATCTTGTCGTCGAGATCGAGCGCCTGCATCGCGCGAAGCTTTGCCTTCACGACTTCGGTATTGCCGGCAGCGGCAGCTTCGAGGTCGAAATTGCCGCCCCCCTCGGATCCGAGCATCAGGCCCGTCTCGCTGTCCACGAGGCAGGCGCCGATGAAGCCGGCGACCTGGTTCAGGCCGGAGATGTCGGTCGAGCTCACCTTGGTTTCGGCGTTCATGGCTATCGTCCTTTCGTTGTGGGTCTGTTCGGAAACGCTCACGCCTTTCCCGGGTGCGAGAAGCTGGTAGCCAGTCGTGAGCGCACGTTTGACCTTGTCGATTGCGTGCATCTCCGCCTCGCTGGTTTCCGGCGCGGGCCCCGTCTCGGGTGAAGCGCGCACCAATTCGTCTTCCGCTACTCTGGAAACGTCCGGCCCCGGGGCGGACGACACTCGAAAAAACTCCTGTGCTGCCGGCGGCCTCACATCTTCCGGATCGGGCACCGCGAAAGGGTCCGGCAGTGCGACACCGACCGCGACCTCCAGTGCCTCGAAAAGCGCCGCGCCGCCCGACCGGTGCCAGAGGTCGCGGTCGCCGGCCCCAAGAGCCCTGAACGCCTGCGGTGTCGCAATGAAGAGGATCTTGCCGAACAGGCCGCCGGTCTCGACCAAAAGCCGCTTGCGGACCTTCTCGCGGTCATCGGGACCAAGCAGGTCGGCGCGTGTCACGACCAAGACCGACCGCTCCTTCAGCTTCGCCGGCATCTTCGACCAGGTTGCGCGCTCGGATTGCCGCCAGGCTTGCGTCGCATGGGTGCACCAGAGCACTGCGTCCGAGATTCCGGCCACACCGGCCAGGATCTCGGTCTGCAGTGCCGGGTCGGATATCCCCGGCGTGTCGATGAGCGAAATCGCCCCGAGCACCGGTGCCGGAAGCCGCACCGAGATCATCGCGTCTCTATTGGGGTCACGGGTCCGCAACCCGGCGATCGGGTGGCGCGACAGCGTGCCGTCGTGGCCCAGGGACACAAACTCCTGACTGTCGCCGAAGGACAGCGAGATTGCCGGCATCTGTGTCGCGGTAACCTTGCGCGGCAGGAACTCTCGACCGAGTAGAAGGTTGATCAGCGTGGATTTTCCGGCCGAGAACTCGCCCATCACCGCAAGGGTAGGGGTGTCGCTGCGGGACCGCATCTCGCGCATCAGGGCCGTGGCGGACGATCCCCGGCCGGGGGCGTCTGCGTTGCTCATGCCAGGTCCCTTCTTGTTGCGCGCAATGTTTCGATCCGGACGTCCAGCGCCGCGAGGGCCGCGTTCCGGGCCTTGTGTTCCGCGTTCAGTCCAAGTTCTTCACGCATCAGGCTGCGTTTCTCGCCACCATCCTCTGCAACGAGTTCACCAAGTATGGCGGCTTGCCTGTCGATGTCCTCGATCAGCGCACGCCGGATGCGCGCGAAGTAGTCAAGCAGGTTTTCCTGCTCCAGCGCCTGGATGAGCGGCCGGGTCTCTTCGGCTATGATGCGGCGCAATTCCTGCAGCCGCGCCTGCCGGCGCCATGACCCGCCCAGCCATCCGCGCCACCATCCGCCGCTGAGATCGAAGGCAAGGGTAGCGCCCAGGGCGACAGGCGGAGCAGGTTCAGGGGATTGGGCCGGTGACAGGGTCAGGTCGTTGCTGCGACGCCCCAGAACCGCGCAGTAGATCTTTGACAACTCTGCCGCCACCCCCGCCAGGGTCTCCTGGGCCAACTCCCGGCATTCGCTGGTGTGGTCAAGAT
Source organism: Halovulum sp. GXIMD14794 (assembly GCF_054457455.1). NCBI lineage: Bacteria > Pseudomonadati > Pseudomonadota > Alphaproteobacteria > Rhodobacterales > Paracoccaceae > Halovulum > Halovulum sp. GXIMD14794. The sequence continues at coordinate 55,280 of NZ_JBTLNF010000011.1, forward strand.
AAATCGCCTTGAAACCGCTTCGCAGACCGTTGGCATCGGCCGCCCAACCGGCTTCGCCGCCTGCCGAGAGCGCCGCGTCCAGTGCGTCGCATTCCCGCTTGCTGAACGCGTCCACGGCGTCCTGCAAATCGCGACGCATCGCCGGAACGATCCGCTCGATCTGCTGTTCGAGACGGTGGATGTAGTTGCCACGCAATTCCTCGAGGGCTCGCCCGAGTTGGTCGGCGTCCAGCGTGGATTCCGCACCCCGGGATTCCGCGGCGGTCAATCGGAGACGCAGTTGTCTCACTGCGTTCCCGGCTTCGGCGGCCGCGCGATCCGCAACGCGGGCAAGCGCGCCCGTCGCCATGTTGTGGGCGAGCGCCTCCTGCAGGTGGGCCAGTCCGGAGGCTATCCAGGGATCCTGCTCGGCCAGGGCGCCGTTGCTCCGCACGCCCCCGGAGACCGTTTTCAGCGGGGCACCCGTCAAGGCCGCGTTCGCCCAGAGCGCGCTGCCGAAGATGATCGGAGCGTCCTGACCGAACCCGTTCCGTGCCAGCGTCGCCCGCACATGTGCCTCGATTTCTGGGCATTGCGCTTCGGGATTGTCCAACTCATCGACCCGGTTGACGAACAGCACGATCTGTTCGGCATTCATTGCATTGAGGATCCGCATCAGCGCCAGGTCGCTGGTTGTCATCGCCTGGTGAGCGCTGAGCACCACAAGGCAGATGTCGGTATCGCGCAGGGCCTGAAGCGTGGTCTCTTCGCGCACCAGCAAAGGGTCGTTGACGCCGGGCGTGTCCCTTATGGTCAGGGGGATGCCGTATTCGGGCACCTCTAGATGCAAGGTGGCGGATTTGGTGACATCCGCGTACCTGCCCTGAATCGGGGCACCGTCACCCTCGTCGCCGTGGCAGACATACTTTGCGACCAGCGCCGGATCGAAGGTGCTGAACCTGTGCTTGCTGCCCAGAAGCATGTCGAAGTTCGCACCAAGCCGTTGCTGAGCCTTGCGCTGCATGTCGTCGACCTGCCCGCGCAACATGGAAAGCTCGGATTCGTGGTTGGCTCGGCGAGCGATCTCTCCCATCCGGCCGCCGCCGTCGCTCAGCCGGGCCCAGTCGTCGCGGTCGAGAAACGTGAACTCGGCATGCCCCGGTGCGACGTCGGCCGCGTTGAGATGCAATGAGGTCACCACTGTCGTCCAAGGGTTCACGTCGCTGGGAAGCAGTCCCGGTGCATAGGCGAGCGCATTGGCAAGGGCCGTCTTGCCGGCCTTCACCTGCCCCACGATCGTGATGACGGGTGCCGTCGCCCGTATCTCGGCAATGCAACGCTGCAGCTCTGTCCGCATGGCCCCGGTGCCAAGGCCACTGGCGTCGGAAAGTGTTGTCTCGCAGGTATCGAGCAGGTCACTCAACGGCGCGAAACAGTCGAAAACCTGGCGAAGTTCGGTATCGGGGAGTGGATTGGGGAGCATTGCGACGCTAGATCGATCGGATTTGAATAAATCTACTTAGAATAACCTATTACCGACATAAGACACGCTATGGTAGAGAAGTGTGGCGAGAATGTGGCTGTCGATCAGGATCATGGCGCCAAGATGGTGGCGGGCGTTCGCGCTTGGGAAGGCCTTGGCGTGTGCCGGGGCTTCGGCAGCAGGATACCTACTTCGGAAGGCGCAAGGGCGCGTGGGAAAGAGCGGCGGAAACATACTATCGGATGTATCTCGTGCATTTCATGCTTGAGTTTTCAGCGGAGGCATACTTATTATCAGGTGTCTTTCGGGTTGCTTTTGCGCCAACAGATTCCCGCTCGGGTCGTAGCGTCTTGGCAAATGGCAGCGGTTGAACTGGCAGATCAGCGGAGTGCTGGACGTGGCGACAAAGAAGATTCGGGGCGATGGACAGGTCCGCGGCGACGCCGCCGATCCTACGCTCGGCGGGCAGAACGCTGCGCGTGTCGAGCGTGCCGACGACGCATCCCGCGGGGGCTCGCCCTCAGGTCTGACCGGCGCAACCAGCGTTGTCGGGATGGGCCTTGTGGCCCAAAGCGCCGTCGCCAGCACGCGCGTCGACGGAGCGGCAGAAGCTGCACCGCAAAGCACTCCACAGGACTCTCAGGCAGATCTGACACCCACGGATTTCTCGCCAGAACCGACCGCCGAGCTTGCTATATCCGAGCCGGGCGTCGACCTGGGCGAAGCCGTACCCATATCGGCAACAGGCGCCGCAAGCGCGACGGGCAACGAGGCGACCGGCGAAGAGGCGGGTGGGGCACAATCCAGCACCGATCCAGGCGGATTCGACCCGTCGTCAACGCTGGCGCGTACGGCTGCGCCGGAGACTGATCTGTCCCAGACCGAGGCGCCCGTGATCGCAGCGCTTGCTCCGAAGGGCGTTTCGGCCTCGAACGGTTACACACCGTTTCTGGGGGGTGGCGTTGTAGCTACGACTCCTGGCACGCCAGCCGACGAGTCCAGCAGCACGCCGATTTCCATTTCCCCGATCGAATCGACTCCGATCGGGGATCTTACGGGTCTGCCCCCGGCTGATGGCGGCGGCCTTTTGGACCCGGTGCTTGGTGACGGCGGCCTGCTGGACCCGGTGCTTGGCGACGGCGGCCTGCTGGACCCGGTGCTTGGTGACGGCGGTCTGCTGGACCCGGTGCTAGGTGACGACGGTCTGTTGGACCCCGTGCTAGGTGACGGTGGTCTGTTGGATCCGGTACTCGGCGATGGTGGTCTATTGGACCCCGTGCTTGGCGACGGCGGCCTGCTGGACCCGGTACTTGGCGACGGCGGCCTGCTGGACCCGGTACTTGGTGACGGCGGCCTGCTGGACCCGGTGCTTGGTGACGGAGGTCTGCTGGACACGGTGCTTGGCGATGGCGGCCTGCTGGACCCGGTGCTTGGCGACGACGGTCTGCTGGACCCGGTGCTTGGCGATGGCGGCTTGCTGGATCCGGTGCTTGGTGACGGCGGTATCGTAGGTGGATTGCTCGGCGGCGGGACCGATGGCGAGCCTGGTCCGGATGATGCTGATGGCGGGCTGGTGTCCGGGATCGTTGACGACGTTGAGGGCCTGGTGGGCGGACTTCTCGGCGGGAGTGACCCGCTGGGGGATGAGCCGGACGACGGATTGCTGGATGGGCTTCTTTCGGGGCCGGTCGATGGGGTTCTCGAGGGACTTCTGGGAGAGGACGATCTCTTCGGGCTGGGTGACGGAGCCGCGGGTGCGCCTGAGGATGCCGACGACCTTGCCGCGGGGCTCGCAGGGCTGGATGGTCTGACCGGAACCCTGGTCGATCAGGGCCTCGTCGATACGACTGCGACGGCCGTGTCTGGCGTGGACGAGGCGGTGGACGGGCTTCTGGATCAAATTCTCGGCGGTGGCGAGATCCCGGATGACGACGATGCCTTCGGTGCCCTGCTGGGCGAGTTGGACGGCGGCGATCTTGCCGGCGATCTCGGCGGTGGCATCTTCTCTGACAGCGGAACGGATGCGGCGGACGCTGACGAAAGCGCGCTCGGCTCGCTGTTCGGCAGCCTTGCCGACGAGGCGGGCGGCTTGCTGTCGCTGCTCGACAAGCCTGACGGTGGCGACGCAGATAGCTGATCGCGCTTTGTAGGCTAACGTGGACGCCATGCGGCGATGTCCGTGCGCCCCTCGGGCGGCGCATTGCCGAGGGTTCTGCGAACAATTTGCGCGAATTCGCATCTTAGGGTTGTGACTTACGTTGGGGTAGGTGTACCCTAGGCGTGTTATTCGTTACGCGTTCCCGAGTTCTCCCCGCATTGTTGGACTGTTTTGTATGGCGCGACATACAGCCCCACCGTCGGCTTTGCCGTCGGCAAGTCCGATCCGGCACTCGGACGGTGTCGTGGTCGCGAATGGTGCTGCCAGTCTGATCCTGAATGCGGGAACCCCGGACATCGCAGCCATTGGCAAGAACGGCGCCGATCTGGCGGTTGAGTTCGCTGACGGAAGTCACCTTTCCATCCAGGAGTTCTTCGTCGGTGACGACGAGGGGGATTACCCCACGCTCAGCACGGCCGATGGCAAGATGGTTGCCAGCGGATTGCTTGCGCCGGAAGCGGGTCCGCCTGCCGATAACGCAACTGAGGAGGGCTATCCCTCGCGCGGCGCCGGGGATACCGGCGACGAAGACGCTGGTTCGTTATTCGGCGACGGCGCCGCCGACTGGTTGCAGCCGCTGCTGCTGACGGGTGCGGGCCTCGCCTCCATGACATTGTTTGAAAGCGGCGGCACGAGCGGCGGCCGGACATCGCGTGGCGCCTCGGCGGCGGCTGAGGCCCCCATCGAAGAAGAGGACATCGAGGCATTGATCGGAGCGGAAGCGGAAGCCATCCCCCTTGCGGACCTGGACGCGGCGGCCGAGGCGGAAGACGAAGGCGCGGTTGAGCCCGATGTGGGGCCCGATACCGGGATCATACTGGGAGACAGTGTGCCCATGGACATCGCGGCCAATGACGCGGACCTGCTCGGGTCACTTGTTTCGGACCTGACCCCGGAGGTTGATCAATGAACTTCGTTTGCAAACCGCGCTTCGGTTTGCGTGCAATGACCCTGATGGCCTGCCTGCTTGGCGCCGGCGGGCAGGCGTTGGCGCAGATGTCGCTTCAGGATGCCGTCCTGTTGGCCACCGAGCGGGATCCGGGCATCACGGCGATCCGCCAGCAGGTGGCGGGGCGATCCATCCAGATCCAGGCCGAGAAGGACGCCTATTACCCGTCGATCAACATCTCGGGCGACAGCGGCACGACGGATGCCAACGGTCCGGGCATCACGCTGACCGTGTCCCAGGTGCTCTATGATTGGGGCATGATCCGCAGCCGGGTCGCTTCGGCCACGCAGGAGCGGGTGAAGACCGTGTCCGAGCTGAAGATGGCCGTCGAGGACCTGACTCTGCAGGTCGCCGGCTATTTCCTTGATATCGAGGTACTGGACCGGAAAATCGCCCGGACCGAGACCTACATGGCCTTCGCGGAGCGGATTGCCGGGCAGGCCGAAGACCGGGCGCGTGGCGGTGTCGGCGATACCGGCGAGGTTGCGCGCGCGCGGCTCGAGGTAGCACGGATTGACGACCAGATGTCCCAGCTTCAGTCGAACCGCGAGATCGCGGCGGCGCAGCTGGAGTTCCTTCTGCAGCAGATGCCCGGTGCGACGGCTGCGCCCCCCGAACTGGGATTCTCGGCGCATTACGGCAGCGCGGCAAAGATCCGGTCGGCGGTGCTCATCGCGCCCGACTACGTTGCCGCGCGGGCGGAGGCCGATCAGGCCGAGGCCGGAATCCAGACCGCCAAGGCGCAGCGCCTGCCGGCGTTCCAGCTGCAGGCAGAGGCGCGAACCGACCTGAACGGCGGCCGCACCGATACCGCGATCGGCATTGCCGCCGGGGTCGATATCAGTTCGAGCGGTCTCGGCCGGCGCCAGATACAGGCAGCGCAAATGGAGTGGAACGCAGCGAAGTCATCGCTTTCCGCTGTCGAGCGGGAGCTGACCAACAGCGCAGTCAGCGCCCTCGACCGCCTGCAGACCCTGCGTGCAACGGAGGCATCGCGCGCTGCCCAGCTGATCGAGTCGCAGAAGGTCCTCGATACCTACGAGAAGCAGTTCATCGGTGGTCAGCGCGAGTTGATCGACCTGCTGACCACTGGCCGGGACCTCTACGATGCGCAGATCGACGAGCTCGACACGTATGACGAGCGCAAGCGGACCGAGTACGAGGCCGCGCGCGACCTTGGCGTGCTCGGCACATTGATCCTTGCCGCATTGGGAGCCGGAGGATGAACCAGACCGCGACCCCGCCGAACTCCGGCGAGACGGGCCCTCAGTCCTCCGATCCCCTGATCCTGGGACTGGTCGAGCTGTGCCGGGTGCAGGGCGTCTCGACTTCGCCGGTCCAGTTGACGGACGGGTTGCCGAGAGCCGTGGGCGAGGCGATGACCGCCGACCTTGCCACACTGGCATTGCGCCGGGCAAACATGAGCTGCCGCATCAGCCGCGAGCCATTGGCGAACATTCCGGAACACAGCCTGCCGGCGCTCCTGTTCCTGAAGGACGGCGGGACGGTCGTGCTCGAGAAAATCAACCACCGGCAAGGCGTGGTCATCCTGCCTGCAGCCGGCGGCGGCCGGGCGCTGTGGTCGCGGGAACAGATCGACCGGGTGCATGACGGCCGGGTCTTGGTTTCGCGCCCGATCGACATCGTCGGCGACAAGCTGGACACTCCCCGCGAGTCGCGCGGGCACTGGATTCTGGGTCCGGTCCTGGGCAACTGGAGCATCTATCGCGACGTGATGCTGGCATCGTTCGCGGCCAACATCCTTGCTGTGGCCACGGCACTGTTCTCGATGCAGGTCTATGACCGGGTGGTGCCGAACAACGCCTTCGATACGTTGTGGGTGCTGGCCAGCGGCGTTGCCATCGCCATCGCCCTCGAGCTGGTGCTTCGGATCATGCGCGCCTCGTTGGTGGATGTCTCGGGGCGCGATCTGGATCTGCGGCTGTCAGCGCAGTTGTTCGACAAGGTCACCAACATGCGGCTGGAGCATCAGCCCGCCTCGACCGGGGTGTTCGCGAACCAGGTCCGCGATTTCGCCACGGTGAGGGAGTTCTTCACCTCGGGCACTGTAACGGCGATCTGCGATCTGCCCTTCGTGCTGATCTTCCTCGGGGTGATCTGGATGATCGGCGGCCCGATCGCGGCGGTCGTGCTGGCCGGCGTCGTCCTGACGGTTCTGCCGGGTCTGCTGATGCAGCGACGCCTGGCCGCCGCCTCGCGCGAAAACACGCGCGAAGCCGCCGCGCTGAACGGGCTTCTGCTTGAAACGATCTCGAACCTAGAAACAGTCAAGGCGGCACGGGCCGAGGGGCGGTTGCAGCGCGCACATGCACAGCTGACCGCGACAATGGCGACGACCGCGATCCGCACTCGCGGACTGACCAACATCATGACCCAGATCGTCAGTACCGCCCAGAAATTCGCTTATGCGGGGGTCATCATCTGTGGCGTGTACCTGATCAGCGCCGGCCAGTTGACCGTCGGCAGCCTGATTGCCTGCAGCCTTTTGTCGAGCCGCACCATGTCGCCGATGGGTCAGGTCGCCGGGCTTCTGGCCCGCTGGCAGCACGTGCGCGCAGCGATGGAAGGGCTGGACGTGATCATGAAACTGCCGGTCGAGCGTCCTTCCGACCGGCATTTCGTGCGCGCGCCGGCGCTGAAAGGGCACTACGTGCTGGAGGATGTCACCTATCGGCACGATCCGCAGGCGCCGCCAGTGATCTCGATCCCCACCCTCGATATCGCAGAGGGCGAGCGGGTTGCGCTGCTCGGCGGCAACGGCGCGGGCAAGTCCACACTGATGAAATTGCTCGCCGGGATGTTCGACCCGCAGACCGGAACCGTTCTGGTCGACGACCTTGCGCTCGGACAGATCGACCCGATCGATCGACGCCGGCAGATCGGCTACCTGCCGCAACAGGTCGCGCTGTTCCAAGGCACGCTGCGCGACAACCTACTGCTGGACCACGGGTTGCACTCGGATGACGAGTTGCTGGCCGCGCTCGACGCCGTCGGGCTGGGGACGTTCGTGCGCCGCCATGTGCGTGGCCTGGACCTTCAGATCCACGGCAACGCCAACGTGTCAGGCGGGCAGCGTCAGGCCATCGGCCTCGCCCGCGTGCTGCTGCAGGACCCGAAGATCGTGATCCTCGATGAACCGACCTCGGCCTTCGACCATGTTACCGAAGCCAAGGTTATCGCTCACATGAAGCAATGGCTGACCGGTCGGACCGTCATCATCTCGACCCACAAGCGAGAGCTTCTGGCCCTGACCGAGCGGGCGGTGGTGCTGAAGGACGGTCGGGTGGCGCGTGATGGCGACCTACTGAAGATCCTCAACGCGGCGCGGGCGAACTCGGCGCAGAAGAACCCGGTCAAGGCGGTGACATGAGCCAGGCGGATCTGCTGACCACCAGCCATATCGACGGCAGCTACCGGCGGCAGACGCTGCGCAAGGCACGACTGACGATCAAGGTCATCGTCCTATCGCTGCTCATCGCGATCGGCTGGGCGTCGGTTGCACAGATCAACGAGATCACGCGTGGCGACGGCAGGGTGATCCCGCTGCGCCGGATGCAGACGATCCAGAGCCTCGAGGGTGGCATCCTCGCCGAACTGCCAGTGCAGGAGGGCGATATCGTCGAGCAGGGCCAGGTGCTGGTGCGGCTCGACCCGACCCGTTCGCAATCTGCTTTCCTCGCCACACAATCCGAGATCGCAGCGCTGAGCGCCGAGGTTGCCCGTCTGGAAGCCGAAGTGCTGGAACGCCCCGCGCTGGATTTCGGCCCGGAACCGAACGAGGCCGAGCGCACCGAACTGCGCCTGTTCGCGGCTCGCCGCACCAAACTGGAAGCCTCGCTGGAAGCGCTGAGCGCCGAGCGGGATTCCATCGTCGAGCAGATCGAGATCACCAGTCCGCTGACCGCCAGCGGCTCCATCAGCCGCATCGACCTTCTGCAGTTGCAGCAGAAGAAGGCGGAACTGGACGGCAAGATCAGCGAGACCCGCAACATCTATGTGCAGGATGCCTACAAGGACCTGGCGCAGCGCCGGGCGAAACTGGTCGGCCTGCAACAGGAACTGGTGCAGAAACAGGACGAGTTCCAGCGCACCGAGATCCGCTCGCCCGTCGCCGGCCGGGTCAACAATATCGACATCACCACGCTCGGCGGTGTTGTGCAGCCCGGCGAGCCGATCATGGAGATCACGCCGACCGATGACCAACTGATGATCGAGACCAAGGTACTGCCCCGCGACGTGGCCTTCGTCGCTCCCGGCATGCTGGCAAGCGTAAAGATCACCGCCTATGACTTTGCGACCTACGGCGACCTGCGCGGCACTGTCACGCAGATCTCGGAGGACACGGTCGAGGAGGATACGCCCCAGGGACCGCAGGATTTCTACCGGGTGATGGTACGGACCGACCGCAGCTATCTTCAGCGCTACGAAGAGGAATACCCGATCCGCCCCGGGATGGTCGCGCAGGTCGATATCGAAAGCGGCAAGCGTACCGTCCTGAGTTATCTGACCCGTCCGCTGCTCAAGGCCCGCTTGCGCTGACCCGACCTTCTGTCCGATACCCGTTGCATCCCGTCCCGCGTCGCCTGGCGCCTTGCCTATCGTACTGGAACCTGCCTTGCTCTCTGCCGAATGCCGCGGCGCGTTGCCCGACCTGCGCCGGACCTGTCGTTTCATTTTCGCCGTTGTGGGGCTTGTCGGGACAGGGATAGCAGCCAGCGCGAGGCCCTATGGGACCGTCGAGGTTCGCGGAGCCGAGTTCGTGCCCGCGGAAGACATCCGCTTGACCTGCGGCGTCGAGCCGAACGTGGACTATCTCGATCTGGAACTGCGCGCGATCGAGGAATGCCTTATGTCGACCGGCGTCTTCGAGTCGGTGCTGCTCTATCCCGAGGACGACGTGCTGGTGATCGAGGTGGTCGAACTCGACACCCGTCCCGGCCGGATCGAGGGCGCATTGGCCTATGCCAGCCAGGACGGCATCATCGGCAGCCTTTCCTTCGAGCGATACAACCTTTTCCCGAAGACGTTCGGCGCCTTGCAGGTCGATTTCGGGCGTGAAGTCCGGCGCTTCGACGGGCGACTCTATCGAACGGACATATGGGACGAGGATATCGACCTCGGGTTCGACATACTTGGCGAGCGGACCGAATTCGACGACCGCAGCTATTCGACCAAGGGCATTCGGGCCGAGCCCTTTCTTGCCTGGACCCCCGGGGACCGCACCCTTCTGGAGGCGGCGATCGGTGTGCGCGGCTATCGCCAGTTCGATGTCGACCGCGACGCCAGCCCGCTTCTGCTGCAGGAGGAAACCGGCAGCCTGACGGCGCCCTACCTGCGGTTCGCCGTGAGTTACGGCTCGGCGGACGAAGAGGCTGCGATCCAGTACCGCGCCCGGCTGGACCAATACGTCTGGAACCTGTTCACCGACGATACGATCCTCGATACGAGGATTGACCTGGACACCCAGTTCCGGATCACCCCGCAGACCTTCCTTCTGCTCGGCGTCAATGGCGGCACGCTTGCCGGGGTTTCGGGCAATAATACGCGAGCCATCGACCGGTATTTCCCCGGCGCGGACAGTTTCCGGGGGTTCGCGCCGCGTGGCATCGGCCCCAGGGACCGCGGCGACACGCTGGGAGGCAACAACTACCTCGTCGGCTCGATCGAAGTTCAGCGCGCCTTTCTGGAACCGTTTCCGCGTCCGGTGCGTGGCGGGATATTCATGGATGTGGGCTCCAGCTGGGGGCTCGACGACACGCTGGACGGCCGCATAGACGATTCGTGGCATACCCGCAGCAGCGTGGGTGTGTCGGTTGCCTTCGATATCGGACCGACGCCCGTGGCGCTCTATCTCGCGGCGCCATTGAGCGAACGTCCCGGCGACGACCGGCAAATCCTCGGGCTGAGCATCAACGCGAGCTTCTAGGCGCTCTCTGCGGCCTGCCGCGCCTTGTGATTGTCCATCGCCTGGCGGAACAGGCGCATGTAGCGCGGTGCAACGGCGGGCAGGCTGTACTGCTGTCGCGCCAATGTCCTTGCCGCAGTTCCATAGCGAAGCCGCCGGGCCGGATCGCGCTGGAGGCTTTCTATTGCGGCGATCCATGCGTCATCATCGTCGGGCAGCAGGCAGCCGTTGACGTCATTCATGATCAGCTCGGACGCATAGCCTCGGTCCGGCGCAAGGACGCAACCGCCCCGACCCAGGATCTCGACCAGCCCCCAGTTCGCGACGCCGAATTTCAGCGGATAGAGGAACAGGTCGATCTCGGCGATACGGGCAGTGAACTCGTCGTAGGGCAGCTTGCCGGGAAAGTGTATCGCCTTCGCGGCGCGCGGATAGGTGCGCAACAGGTGATCGCGGAAAGTCGCGACCTCGCCGCCATATTCGCGGGCAACCCATTGTTCCTCGTAGCCATAGGTGTTCTGACCCGCCCCGCCGAGCGCGATGAACCGGGCACTGCTGCCACGCGCGACCAGCTTGTCGACCAGCCGGACATAGGTTTCGAACCCTTTGGCGCTGGACAGGTCCCGCGCCGAAAAACCGATGGTGAAGGGGCGCGCGGGATCGGGGGCAGGCGTTTCGTCTTCGAAATCGAAACCCTCGAGCTGCACCTCGATGTTGGATTGGAGCGCGGAAGGGAACATCCGCTTGGCATGATGGCTGGGACAGATCACCAGGTCGCTCCGTAGCGCCTGGTGAAAATGCAGCATCTCGGTGTTCCGGTCCCCCATGCGCTGCGCCTGGTCGGGAGGGTAGGCCGGATCCCAGCCGTGGGCTCGGTAGCTGGGAAACTCGATATAGCTGACGATGGCCGCGTCGATCTCGTCATAAAGGAAATGCGGCGCGCCCCAGAGCGAATGCGCCACGACCACGTCGATCCGGCGCTGCTTCTGAAAGGCCTGCAGGGCCGCCAGCACGCCGCGCCCGATCCGCGCCGAACGCTCGACCTTGGCGGAATAGTAGTAGCTCTGCGGACCGAGGATCTTGCCGTCCGGCCGAAACCCCAGGATGTGTGCGCCGCGATGCTTGTTCCTCTCGCGGTGGCCGGGAGTGGTCAGGAACCAGGCATCCGCCAGCCCGGTGCGGCGCAGATGATCGCAGAGCCCGCCAAACTGCCCCGGGTAGACGGCACCTACGAAGACGATCACCGGTTTGGACATCGCTCGGGCCTTTTTCGGGTGCGACTGTGATCTCAGATGCTCGGCGGTCAGATCAGCTTCATGTCGCGCGCAACGATCACCGCCTGGGTCCGGTTGCTCGCGCCCAGTTTGGTGCAGATCGACTTGACGTGCATCTTCACTGTCGCTTCCGCCAGCCCGAGCCCATCCCCGATTTCGCGGTTGGGTCGGCCCTCGGCCAGCAGTTCCAGTACGGTCATCTCGCGCGGGGAGAGCGGCGAGTTGCCGGTATCGCGGCTGCGGATGCGTTGCTGTTCGATCAGTTCGACCGGGACGTAACGGCTGCCCGCGGCCATGAACCGGATCTCGTTGACGAGGTTCTTCAGCGACGCGGTTTTCAGCACCACGCCCGCGCCGCCCAGCGACAGCACCTCCGAGACCACGTTTGGCGAGGGGTTGCTGGTCAGCAGACCCACCGGCTTTCCCTTGTTGTGCTCAAGCGCCTTGCCCAAGCCGGCGACGCCGTTCATGCCGGGCATGTCCAGGTCCACCAGCACCAGATCGTAGGCGCCATCCGCGTCGATCTTCTCAAGTGCAGTGCTGAGGTCAGGTGCGGTGGCAGCCTCGACATCGGGCAGGTTGGTCAGGAAATGCTCGAACATCTCGAGAACCATCGCGTGATCGTCAGCGACGAGAACCCTGATCTTGTCTGTGTTGTTCTTGGTCATTTGGTCCGGTTTCGCCATTGGTGCGCCAGTTCCGCGCGGCGGGCGCGGCAGGGGGAGAGCCGGCGCGGGACAGTAAGTATGTATACATAAGTTTAGGTGTGCCGCAAGTGCCACGCTACACGTCGCGCTTTTTCAGCCTCAGGAGCCGACCCGATCGATGGCTTCGCCGGTGCTGTCCAGCGCGTCATCCAGCTTCTGGCGCAGCGGGTCAAGGGACACGTCCGATGCCTCGACCGCGACCTCGAGTGCCCGCAGGCACCGCTCGACAGCTGTCAATCCGGTCAGGCCGCAGGCCCCGGTCGCGGCATGAAGCTGACGTCCGGTGTCAGGGGCAGGCCCGTCGGCGCGCAGGCGGTCGGCGACCGCGCGGGCTTCAGCCAGGGCGCGGCGCATGAAGCCACGTGTGCCATCCGCGCCAAGCTGCTCGATAAGATCCGACACTGTTGCAATCGAGATGAGGCCGCTATCCCCGAAGGTTTCCGTGCTCCGGATGGGCTGGTTCGTGGCGGAGGCCTCAACCGCCGTGCTCCGGTCCGGCACGGCCGAGAGGATCGCATCGCGCAACGCTGCGGGGCGGATCGGCTTTTCAAGTACCCGGATCACGCCTGCCGCCTTGCACGCTGCGCGGATTTCGGGACCGACATGTGCCGTCAGTCCCAGCACGGGACCTTGCCACGCACCCGGCCGCGTCTGCGCTTCCGAGCGGATCCGTGCGGCAAGTTCGACCCCGGTCATGTGGGGCAAGGTCATGTCGGTGAGAACGAGGTCGAGTCGCCCGTCTTCTTCGAGCCGCCGGATCAGAGCCAGCGCTTCGCGCCCGTTTCCGGCAGCGCTGACCTCCGCCCCGGCGCGCGACAGTACGTGCACCAGCCAATCGCGGCTCGACGGGCTGTCTTCGACGATCAGCAGCGACAGACCCGAGAGTTCATCCGTATCGCCGGCGGGCAGGGCCTCGGCCACTGCGGGCGATGCGCCGGGAAGCGCGAACGTGGCACGCAGGATGGTCCCGGTGACAGGTGACGTCGCATCATTCAGCGGGGCACCGTCCACGCCTCGGTCCAGCACCTCCAGCCTGCCGCCGAGCTGTCGCAGCGCATGCGCCAGAACGTTCAGCCCAGCCGAGGGTACGGCGGAGCGGTCATCTTCTGCCGGCGCAGCAGCGGCAGTGGTGTCACCCCCCAATGCCCGGCGCAGCCGCGTCCTCTGCTCGGGAGGCAGGCCACCGCCCTGGTCGCGAACCTCAAGTGTGATCCGCATGCTGTTCGGATCCTCGGGCGCGGGCGCGTGGGACAGGTGAATGTCGATAGCCTTGCCGCCGTACTTGATCGAATTGTCGATCATGTTCTGGATCAGCGCGCGGGCGAAGCGCACGGGACCGTGGACCCAAAGCTCCTGCGGCGGGTCCAGATGCAATGTAACCTCAGCCCCGCGCGACTGGGCAATGGGCTCGACCAGCGCGAGGATGCCGCGAAGCTCTTCGGTCAGCGAGAAATCCTCGTCGGGGATCAGGCCGGTCACGTCCTGTTCGCCGCGGATCACGGCCAGGACGTTGCTGATATGGTCGAGCGCCACCTCGGCGGCGCGGGCCATTCGGGCGCGGTCCTTGGTCGGATCGGCACCGGCCTCGCGCGTCAACAGACCCTCGGCGGTGGCGATCAGCGATTGGATCGGTGTGCGCAGGTCATGGGCAACCCGCATCAGCGTTGCCGTTCGGGTGCGATTGCGCAGCCACGCCGCCTCGTGGTCGTTCTCGGACAGGCGGAGAAGGTAGCTTTCGGTCGCGCCCAGCGGCAGCTGGACGACCTCGCCCTCAAGCTCGGCCCCGTCAAGCGTCACCGTTGCCGGGACGCTGCCGGCTCGGCGGGCGCGGGAACAAAGTTCAACCCAGGGGAGTCGATCCTGCAACGGCGAATCGACAAGGCCGAGCCGGTTGGCCGGAGCATTGGCAAGCAGCACTTCACCCTGTGCGGTTGCAAGCAAGACGGCCCGGCGGTCGGTGGCGATCATCCTCGCGATGGCCTGTAGCAGGGGGCGGGACCCCGCCGATTGGGGCTGCCGCTGGTCGGCTTCGGGGGACACGCCTTCCGTCACGGAACCCGACTCCTGTAGCGCAAATTTCTCTGGATGATCAGTCAATTGCAGCTCCGTGATCAGGTGGCTCTTGTCACGGCCGGGGCAAGGCCGGTCGTTCCGGCTGGAGACCTTACAGTTGTGGCCCGAGCCGTGCGCTGACGCAAGGCCCGGCGGGCGATGCGGATCGGGAATGCTTCGGGAGTATAATCTCAGGTATTGCGGCAAATACGAAAGTATGTCACCAGTATGCATACTAAAGATTGAAGCTGCCGCCTGCCCCGCATGGGCGAGCGGACAACCTTGGGGATAACCATGGCCACGACCACGATTGAAGCGGGCGCGCCCGTCGATGTTACCATCGGAGCAAGGGGCGGCGACGTCAGCCGCTACCTCAAGGCCGGCGATGACCTTGTCGTCGAGCTCAAGAGCGGGGACCAGATCATGGTTCGCGATTTCTACACCGCCGCAGAAGGCGATGCCGCGCACCGCCTGATGTTCGCGGACGGCACGTTCAGCGGCGTCGAGGGTGTGGTGGACACCGACGCCGAGGCTGGTCTGGGCGTCGGGATGATCCCGCCCGAGGCGATTGCCGGGCTTGGTGCCGCGGGGATACTGGGCGCGGGGCTGGCGCTTTCCAATGACGACGACGACGATGATGACGACGACGGGGATGCCGAGGAGCCGACGGATGCAACCGATCCGACCGACCCGGACGGGCCGGCGGATCCAACGGACCCCGTCGACCCCGAGGAGCCTGCCGATCCGACGGATCCCACGTCGGTCACTGACCCGACCGACCCGACCGACCCGACTGAGCCCACGGACCCGACCGATCCCAGTGCCGAGCCTGAGGCGGACGCCGGGTTGCTGGATCCGGTTCTCGCCGATGGCGGCGTTCTGGGCGAGGTGACCGGAAACGAAGGGCTTCTCGGCGGGGTCACCGGCTCCGAGGGTTTGGTCGGCCAGATCGTAGGCGACGACGGGCTAGCGGCCGGACTGCTCGGTAGCGAAGGGCTGCTCGGCTCTGTCGCGGGAACCGGGCTGCTGGGCGATGCCACGGATGCCTCGGACCCGCTTTCGGCGCTGGTTGACGGCATTGCCGGAGAGGGAAGCCCGGCCGGGGACCTTCTGTCCGCGCTGGATGGCGTTGAAAGTCTTTCCGACGACCTGTTGGGCCAGGTCGGTCTGGGCGGCGATGTTCTCGATGACGGTCTGGGCGGCCTGCCCGGCGGGGAAGATGGTCTGCTTGGCAGCGTGGTCGGGGAAACCGGTGCCTTGGGTGCTCTGCTCGGCAGCAACGAGGAGCTGACCGACAGCCTGCTTGGCGACGCGGGGCCGGTCGCAGGGCTGCTCAATACCGCGCAGGATCTTGTCGAGGGCGTGACCGACGCGCTGCCGTTGGCCGAGACGCTGACCGACAACGCGCTGCTTGAGGGCGTAACCGAGGCGGTGGCACCGGTAGGCGAGCAACTTCTGTCCGGGCTTGGGGCCGAAGACGGCTTGCTGGACCCGGTGATCGCGGACGGCGGATTGCTAGGCGACCTGACGGGGAACTCGGGCGACCTTGGCTACGTGACCGGATCCGACGGATTGGCCGGCGACATCCTTGGCGACGGTGGCCTGCTTGGCGATGTGACCGGCGAAGACGGGTTGATCGGCGAGCTGACCGGAGCAGGGCTGCTGGGCGACGGGGGCGAGGGCGGTCTCGCCGGGGGCCTTCTGGATGACCTGCAGGGGTCTGTTCTGGGTGACGGCGGACTCGCGTCCGGCCTGCTGGGCGGAGCGACGGGTGTGCCGGGACTCGTGGACCAGTTGTCGGGCCTGACCGGTGGGGATGGACTGCTGTCCGACATCGGGGTGTCGGACACGGATCTGGCCTGAGGAAGCCCAGCGGCACCCAGACAAAAGTCTGGGTGCGGCTGCAAAATGCGGTGGCACGGCCAGCGCGCGACCATTCTCGACCGCTGCGCCCGGAAAGACATCGCATCTCACTCTCGTCCAAAGCGTTTTCTGATTGACAAGTACTGCCTCCGGCTGAAAGTATGCATACGAAAGATAGATGCATCCTTTCGGGAACCACATTGCGCGGCACGGGCCGCCTCGACCAGGAGTAGGGGAAGATGGCACAGACGACTATCCAGGCAGGAAGCGAGATCGGCGTACGCATCGGTGCGACGCGGGACGAGATCGTTCGCTACACGCGGGACGGCGACAACCTGATCGTTTCGCTTACAAACGGCGACAGCATCCTTGTTCAGGACTATTACCTTCCGGCGGAAGGTGGCTCTCTGCACAGCCTGATCCTGGGGGATGGCACCGAGGTCGGCGGCGAGGATGGCGAAGGTGATGTCGCCGGCATGGGCGGCGCTTTCAGCGAAGAGGCAATTGCCATTGCGGCGGGCGCCGGCATTCTGGGCCTCGCAGCTCTGGCCGCGAACGATGACGATGACGGCAAGAAGGACGAAGGGGCCGACCCGACCGACAGTACCGATCCCACGGATGGAACCGATCCGACGGATGGCACAGACCCAACGGACGGCACAGATCCGACTGATGGCACCGATCCGACCGACGGAACTGATCCCACGGACGGCACCGATCCGACAGTCGGTACCGATCCGACTGATGGAACTGATCCCACGGACGGTACTGACCCGACCGATGGCACCGATCCCACGGACGGCACCGATCCGACAGACGGTACCGACCCGACGGATGGCACGGACCCGACCGATGGCACCGATCCGACAGACGGAACTGATCCCACGGACGGCACCGATCCGACAGACGGTACCGATCCAACGGATGGAACTGACCCTACCGACGGCACTGACCCTACCGACGGAACTGATCCCACGGATGGCACTGACCCGACCGACGGCACCGATCCCACATACGGCACCGATCCCACAGACGGTACCGACCCAACTGATGGCACGGACCCGACCGATGGCACCGATCCGGGCGATGCGACCGAGCAGGGGTTCCTCGACCCGCTGGTTGGCGACGAAGGCCTTCTCGGCGATCTGACCGGCAATTCCGGTCTGCTCGGTGACGTCACTGGTTCGGATGGCCTGATGGGCGAATTGATTGGCGAGGACACGCCGCTTGGTGAGCTTGGAGACTCCCTGCTTGGGCAGCCGCTGCTGGGCGACGGCTCGGTTGATCCTGACACCGGTCTGCTGGATGGGCTGGTCGGCGATGGCGGGCTGCTGGGCGATCTCACCGGCAACGGCGGCGCTCTGGGCGAAGTGACAGGCTCTGACGGACTGGCCGGCGAACTTGCCGGGAACGATGGCAGCCTCTCGGATATCACCGGCGCCGACGGACTGGTAGGCGAGTTGACCGGAACCGGTCTGTTCGGCGAAAGCGACGGCAACGCCTCGGGCGACGGGCTGCTTGATGGACTGCTCGGCGAAGACGGGCTTCTGGCTGAAGAAAGCCCGGTGGAGGGCCTCTTGGGCGAGGGCGGCCTGGTCGAGACACTGCTCGGTGACGGTGAAAGCCCGGTCGATGCACTGCTGGGCGAAGACGGCCTTGCGGGCGGACTGCTGGGCGGAGACGGCTCGCCGCTGGACGGCGTATTGGGCGAAGGCGGGTTGCTGGGGGGCGGTGGCCTCGGCGGCGATCTGCTCGGAGATCTTGGCGGCGGCAACCTGCTGGGCGGTCTAGATCCGCTTGGCGGCTCGGGCAGCGACGAGGCTTGATCGCCGGGTGACGGTGCCGGGCGATCCAGGGTTGCCCGGCACCTGCCCACAGTAGGGCGCGGGATCTACCCACACGAAACTGTGCCTCGGCACACCGAGGTACTGAGAAATGCGCAGACCGGAGTACCCCTCTTCGCAATGCGCTAGGATTGCCGGAAACCCCCCAGGCGATCCCGGGCGAGAGGCAGGTTATGATGCACCACCAACCCCCCCGTAACCTGCCTCTTCCGACCCGACCCCGATACGGACGCCGGTCGGTCGAAGGACGCTGTGTCAGGGCAAGTTTGGTCCTGCGCTCGCCGCTTGCCAGCTGGGCTATGGAAAGCGCCATTGTCGCTGCTCGTGAGGGCCACGTCGAAACCGCGCGAGCGCTGGCGTCCCTTGCGGCAGAGGACGAGCGTCGCCATTTGGAGTGATTAGAGCCTGGTCTGCCAAGTATGCTCGGGGCCTCGTACCCGCAGCGAATGGGCGGTCTCGGTCCGTTGCGTCGGTTTGGCAGTACCAATCAACATACCCAACTGAATGTCCGCTTCCGCAGTAAGCCGGGGTTGCCTTCGCGCCCCGGCAATTGACTGCTCTCCGGCCTTCCTAAGTCCGATCACTACCGGCCCAAAGCTGACACCCAAAGCTTTTGCAAGTGTGTGCCCAAGACCACGCGCTGGCGCGATCTGCGCCACAGACATGCCCTATTCCACCTTTAGGTGCGTCAGTACATCTGCCCATTGGCCTCGTAATTTGCATGTCCCTCATCGGCCTCAGAATTTTCACTGCCCCGAGTATCGCTTTCATGACCTTGCCCCGCATATCAGCTTGCCGAGAGATCAGGCGTCATGACTGATCCGGTCCTCGCCACGCTTCTTGCTCAAAATGAACACCGCAAGGTTGAGAACAGCACGTCGCTCAAGCACGAGATCGTTGCCGCGTATCGCGCGGTGATCGAGAGCCGTATGATGCCCGTGCATATGATGGAGAGCTTGGTCGCCGAAGCCGGGCAAGAGATCGATGCCTGGTTGTCTTTGCCTGCTGCGGACACGGGATCGCCGATCCCTGCGGAAACGATCGCAAGCGAAGTCGAGAAGACGCGTGGTCTCGCTGGTGACGACCCGGCAGACCACCGTCGCATGGTTCGCCGCAACCTCGGTCTCCTGGGGTACGGTCGGAGTGACATTACGGCGTTGGATCCGCTTATCCGGCGGCTGATCGCAGGCGATGACGTCGAGGAGCAGGAGCCGGCAAGCGAGGCGACGGTGACAGCTCACGAAACCGGCGAAGCGCTCCATCGGGCGACCGAACCGGAATGGGCCGGACCGACGCGTGCCGAAGTTCCGGGGTTGACCCGCATCCTCGAGGTACTGCTCGCGGATGACCCGGAAGGCCGGGGTCTCACCCCCTTCGGCATGGCTAAGCGCATCGCCCACCAGCGGGGCGCATTCGAGGTCTTATCGGCCCTTGCGACGGCAGCGGACCGCGAGCGGGCGGAAAGATCCTCGATCGACAAGATCCGTGACCGTCTGAGGCAAGAGACCCCCGCTATCGACGCCGCGCTGGATCGCTGCACACCCATGCCGGGGCCGGGTATGGTGGTCTACCCCATTCCGTCGGCCCTGGTCCCGCTTGCCCTGACCAAAGCCGTCTCGAAGAACGAAATCGCCCGGTGCGTGGACGACGGGGAATTCGCGCTGGACGACATGTTCCTGTTTCGCGAGCAGGAGGCACGGGAGGCCCTCGCGCGTCAGGCTGACAGGATCCTGGAGGATCTGAAGGGCGCGACGGTCACCGGCTGGACCCGCCGGCTTCCCTATATGCTCGCAACCCGGCAGGCGCAGGTGGCTGAGCTCGAGGCGCGTTTGCGGGATCTGCAGGTGGAGTACCGGAAGGAGCACTCAGCTACTGTCTCAGCCCCGCCGGCTGCGGCGAAGGCGGCGCAAAGCCGGGGCCCTTCGCCCCGAAGAAAGAACGCCCCCACGAAGCCTGTTCCGCAGCCGCGCAGAGCCGCGCTGCGCGTCGAGAAGGAGCGTGGTTTGTCGCCGATGGGCCTTGTGGCTGCCCTGGCCCTGCTCGCGATTGTCGGAAGTGCGCTGGTCTGGCGACAGGAGATCTTCGACGGGTCCGGCGGCAAGGTGCTGTCGGCCACCGCCGAGGATCCCGCGCCGACCGCCCCTGAGCCGAAAGGTCCGAGCGCCGAGGAGATCGAAGAGCAAGAGCGGCTCTACGCGGTCGAGCGGCGTATAGACACGATCATCCGCGGCATCGAGACTGCGTCTGTGACCATCCCCGACTGCGGCGAGACGCCCCCGCTACCACAAGAGGACAGTCGCGCCGCGTTCGACGCTTTCGATGGCAGACACAAGGAAATGGGGTCCTGTCTCAATGCCGCCGCGGCGGGGATCGAGGCGGAAACGGCTGAGCTTAAGCAGCTTCTCGCAGAGCTTCGTGGCATTCTCGACGAACTCTGGGACCGGTGGCCGGAAGAGACCAAGGGGGATGCGATCAAGCGGCTCGATGGCCTTGCGCAGACCATCAGTTCCAAGATCGCCCCGGCACGCGAGGCGTATAGGCAGCAGAAGGCCAGATGGACCCTCGTTCTGAACAGCCGCAACGTTTTGCTGAACGACATGACCGCTGCGCGCGAACAGCGGCGCGCCTACGAGCGCGCGGAGCGGCTTCGCGCCGAGAACCGACGCCGCGAAGCGATCCTCGACGAACGCCAGCGCCAAGCCTGGCGGGATGAACTGGCGTGGAGCCCGCGGGATCTGTCTTGGTACGATCCGATGCTGGATCCGACCAGCAAGGAATACCGCGAGTTCATGTCGAGGAGCGAGCAGGCTTACTACGGAATCCAACGCACCGAACCGAGCGCCTCGTCGTCCCCGCGCAAAGGCGGCTCTTCAAGCAGTTCCGGCTCGTCCCGGTCTGCGTCCTCCTCTACGGCTACCTCTTCCTCGGCACCCAGGTCTGCGCCCGAGCGAAAGCGGGGACCGCACAGCCTCTACCTCGCCGTCGCTGACGGCGTGGTGAGTTCCCAGTGCAATCCCTACAACCTCGTCCAGGAGTACGAAGAGGAACTTCCGAACTGCGAGGACAAGGGCATCGTGAAAATGCAGGAGGTGAACTGGGCGCCCTGTCGCAGTGGCGTGAACCCGGCAGAGTTGACCGAGGTAACCGCCTTTAAGGTGATGCTTGTATCCGGTCTGACTGCGCGTGCGCGCGATGCACTCACGGCGCTCGATGGTGCCGGATCAGCTCCGCCCTACGCGGTCGGGTCCGATTACTACAGAGTGATAGCCCGCGCTCAAGAAAGGAAAAGCGAAATCGGAAGAAGCAGCCAGGGCGTCCCCTCCCTTGTCGCCGATTTATCCACCGCGCGCGCATGGGCGGGCCGCGCCGGCTGCGAGCTGGTGGAAAGCTACTACAAGGACTGACCCCTGTTGGCCGGCCGGTTCCGAGCACAGGTCGCTCAGAAGGCCGGGGAAGGCATTACATTGCTCTATTAATCTGCTGCGTGCCTTATTGATGCCGTGCGAAAGGTATCTATACGCCTGATGAATAGCACTTGCCTGTCAGTCGCTCTCGTGGCTTCCGGCCTCTTGGCATCAGCCTTGAACGCGGCCGACGACCCGAGCAGGAGTGTCCGGACCGGCTCACACGGATCCTTCACTCAAACAAAACCAGACCCTGTTCCTGCTGCGGCAGAGAAGGCGATAGCCGAGATCATCGCCGCCGCGCGGAAAGGAGACGAGGCCGCACTCCTTGCCCGGATCAGCGACGAGGCGGTTGTGAGCTTTGGCATGGGAGACGGCCACGCCGGTTTTCTCGAGCTTTGGCGCGATCCCGGTACGGAGCCTTTCGCGCGTTTCGCCGATGCGCTTGAAATGACCACAGCCCTGGGCGCCACCGTTCTTGAACGGGGGCAGTTGCGCTATCCGTTCTATACTTGGATCGTGGACGACACCCTGGAGCCGTATCTGGTTATGCTGGCTGATGAGGGCTCCCTTCACACGGAACCAAGCTCGGCCGCCCCGGTGCTCGATGTATCCGCCACGGACAGCATCCTCTGCCTAGGCGAGACCTGCCTTGCCGGGATCCCCTATGCCTGGCGGGAACTTCAGCTGCGGGACGGCACGCTTGCCTACACCAAGGAAGAGTTCCTCGAAACCATTATCGGTCAGTATCGGCTGATCCTCGAGAAGGCTGAAGATGATGGCTACAGGATCGAGGTATTCGTCGCTGGGGATTGATCGCATCCAGCCGGTAGAGAGGAACTGATTACATGTATGTACCAGGAGGCGAGCCGCCGGGCGGAAACTACTCCCGGCCTGAAACGACCGAAGGCGGGTCTGAAGAGGAAGAGTTTGACGGCTCGGCTGCGGTCTGGATCTTCATGATCCTGTTCGGGGTGGCGCTTCTGGTCGAGCACTTCCTGATCGAAGGGGTGCACGTCCTTTTCACAGGAGGTTTCATCGCCGCCGCCGTGGCCATCGCGGTCGCAAGCGCGATGAAGAAATAGCGTCCTACGACGCCCGGTGGGTTCCGTGACGTTGGCGTGCGACGGGCTGAAGAAGGGCAAGCCGTACGTTGATCCACGGGAACTAAGGCTTAGCCGCTTACTGTCCTCCGCCTTTCTAGCGATTTTCTGCGCGCGGATCTCTCCGCCTTGCGCGACGGTCTGACCCTACGCAAGCGACACCGACTGCAAAGCACGTTCGGCTATCTCTGCCCGGATCTCTTCGACTGTCATCACTCTCGCGGTCGCCGAAGCTGTTTGTCTTTGACTTCCCCACGAAGCGAACAACACGAGTGAGCGCTGATAGTACCATCAGCGCCTCCCAAGGGACCCCAGGGATGCCGGGTTCAAACAGACGTGTTCTCTCACAGAAGGGAGGCGCGGAATGGGCAGCAAGGATCGAGTGACAGTCCGCACTTTGTTGCTTCGCTGCGTGCGTGTACCCTCTATCAGAATAAGCACTGCCTCACTTTTTCGGCGGGTCCCCAATGCGCTATTGTGCCGTTTGCCTGAATATTGCCCTGCTGCTTTCAGTGTATCCCACGCAGCTTCCCGCAACTGAACCGCTCGGTCATCTATCGCTGCAGTTCGGCGGCGAGTCATCAGAGTGGGTCACGCAATTACGGGAGGTTCGAGGTAAGCTTCGGCACTCGGCGCGCCTCAGGAAGCGGAACCTGGTAGATGAAATCGAGATCACGGCATATCCGGCGGATTCGGCGGTGCGGGAGCGTTTCGCGATCTCGATTGTCTTCTCGCGGGCCCTCGATCCGGACGAGACGCCGGACTACAGCCGGCCCACGGATATCACCATCGTCCGGCTTCTTGGCAGTGTCGCCGATCCGCGATGGGAGGCGCGAGATATCGACATGGACTACAGCTTCCAAGAAGCTTCCGACACCGAAGGGGCGTTGACGGGGCAGTTCACGGCCACGCTCTGCCATTCCGAGGGGCCTTACGACGATCCGGATGAAGCGTCCTGCCTACCCGCATCGGGCAAGATCGAGACGATCGTGCACATCGATGCCGACGATTGACTTGCTGGCCAAAGGCCGCCTCGGTCACCGGTGGACAATTTTCACGAACCGGGTACTCGAACTCGGACCGCCAATGGGGATAACCGAATGAAGATACACGTCACCGCGATGGCATTGAGCCTTGCCTTGCCAGCCATGCTCTCCGCCGAGGAGATCGGCGGCATGACGGCCAGTTTCGACGGCGAAGAGCGGGAATGGCACATTATCAGCGTCACGCGAGGTGAGCGCACGGCAATGTCGGCGTCGTTCAGCGGTCCGGAGCGTTTGCCCACCCTCAGCCTTCAGGGGCATCCCGAACCGCGCTTCACGACGTCCGATGTACTTGCTGTTTCGGGTAGCTGGTTCAATGGCTACGACCCCGGGAAAAGCATAACCGGGGTGGAGATCAACTTCATGCCTCAGGGCATGAGCAAGCCTTTCTATACCAGCCACCAAGTGCCGGGCGAGGCGACCATGACCCTCGAAAGCCTGGAACTCGGTGAAGAGACCGGACAGGCCGCGGGGGCTTTTTCAGGCAAGATCTGCCTCGTTCAGGAACTCTACGGCGAGCCTGACCTCGCCGACTGCAAGGAGGTTTCGGGCAGGTTCGATACGCTCCTGCAGGTGCGATAGATGGGCGTTGGTCTTCGACCTTTTCTCGCGGCGTTCTGGTTGAGAACACTTCTATCCGTTCCGTTTGCTCGATGGATCGCATCGCTGCTCGTCGTTCTTCTCACTTCGCAAGGCCTGCTGCCCGGCATCGCGCCTGCGGCTGAGCGATGGGATCCGTCGGGATGGACGGCTGCTTGCTACGAAGGAATTGCTCAGGGCGGTGAGTGTGACCTGGACGATCCGGGCGTAAAAGCCGCGATCGCCACGTTGAACGAAGCAAGTACTGCCCTCGAGCGCCTTGGGTTTCGTGCGCCGAACCTGCCGCCGCCTTACACGGCGCACTTTTGGTCGAATGACATCTGCTACGAGGACGTTGTCGATGGCCAGCTTGGCGTTTCCTGCGATGCTGGCGGCTACTGGTATGCCGACCGACTGCTCACCCTTGCTTATGACAAGTTCTTTGCCTTCGGCGAGGAACTCTCGGTCGATGGCGGGCAGGAGTTCAGCGTCCCTACAACCGAACTTCTGGGTCTCCCGATCCACGAGTTGTTTCATGCCGTTCAGAACTCTTATCCGGGTGTCATCGGACACGGGAGCCCGAGCCGTAACTGGGTAACCGAAGGTATGGCGACCGCAGTCGAAAGCGCTTTGGACGATGTCAGCGGCCCGAACAGTTCCGGGCTTCCCTATCTCGACACGCCTCTCGATGCGCCGGAGAGCCTTCCGGTCGCATTCATGGGGGAGCGGTATTCGGACGGCGGGCTACCCGATTACGTCAACTATCCCTTCTGGCTGTTCGTCGCGGAAGAGTACGGCAGGTCGCTTCCCGACGGGATCGCGGTTTTTCATGACGTTTTGCTCGGTCTCAGCAAGAACCAAGGTGAAAGCGATGGCGTTGCATGGGCCGACAGCGGGTTGCGCAGCGTGGTCGACGAAGGTCTTTATGAAGCCTTCCCGGCCTACATCGCCAAGATCGGCAACGACCCGTCGCTCTACAAGACGGTTCACAACCGACATCACGAAGAGGTCTTTGCAGCTGATACCAGGCCGCAGAACAGCACGCTGACACTCACCGGAGAGGTCGATCATCTGGCCGCCTGGGCTTATTCCCTGCCCGTCCTCGGCTTGTCGAACACCGCTTTGGAGATACGTCTGGTCGATCCGGATGACGGGCTTCATCTGATCGTCGACGGCGAGCGGTACGATACTGTCGGGACCGGCGCGATCGGGATGCCGAACCATTTCTTTCTCGACAAACTCGGGGATTCGACTTCGCCGGATGTAGAACACACCTACTTCATCCGGGTGGCAAATGTTGGTGCAGACCCTACCCAATACAGGAAGCGAACGTTCACTCTCGAAGTGACGCTATATACGGAATATGCCTACCTGCATCATGCTGCACGGGTCGGTCGAAGCGCGATATCGAATGCGGATATAGACTCGCCGATCCAGCTTGATTTCGGCGTGCGGTCAGCTTTCCTGGTTTCTCGCGACAGCTCAACGGTTGTCGGGCTCGAGAACCCGTGCAGCCTCCGGCTCTATTTCCACAGCCGCGACACCTGGGACAAGGCCTTCGTGATGATCGATAACGAAGGGCCTCTGGGCGCGGGAGAGTACCCGCTCTTCAGCACCATTGGGATCGACGGTACCGACCTCAATCCGGAAAGCCATCCCAACCGCTTCCTCACGGGTTTCGAATTGGGCGAGCGCAATCCGATGGTTGAAGGTTATGAGCAGCAATATGACACGCAGGCTGGCACCCTCACGATCGAACGACTGACCCCGCACTGGATTGCAGGCGCGGTCCGAATGGCCGCGGCGAGGCGCGATACGACGCGGTACAACCACCCGCTCACCGGCCCCGCGAACATGGATGTGTCGGTCCGGTTCAGCCTGCCGATAAGTGAGTTTCGCGGCCAAGTTACGTATATGCCGGCGGCGGATTGTGTGAATGCCGATCGGATCGCCTTCCGTCCGGAGCCGAGGCCCACGCCTAAGCCGGCTCCGCCCACACCCAAGCCTTCTCCGGTTCAAAAATCTGATCCGCAAGCGGAGGATAGTTCCGATAACGATGAAGGGCCGGAGCCTTTACCGGCGAAGCCGCTGGAATCCGAAACCGAGCCAGAGGTACAAGACGTTGCCACGGCCGTCCCCGATAACACTCGCGTTGTGGCGGACGATGATCCTTCTATAAGGAAATTGCCTGACCGGGCGTATGGCGTGGCGTACCACGTGCAGGGCGACTACGATTTTCGGCACATTCTCACCGGTCAGGACGGTGCGACGATCACGGGCGGGTGCCCCGTAGGCGGGCCGCTTTCGGTGGGATACCGAAAGGGGGAAGCGTCCGATGATACCTGGCGAAAGATCGGTTTCGAGACAGCGTCGGTCATTCCTCCGGGTGCGACGGGAACCTTCCCGCTCGCCAAGGTTTTGTGGGACGGACCGCCGAAGGCGAGTACGCGGGTCGGCGTCAAGTTCCCGCAAGTGTTCGAGGGCCCCGGCACCCTGAGCATCGTCCGCCAGTTGAATGAAGCATCCTCACCCCTGATCGAGGGCACATTCCGGGGAACCCTGGCTGGCCCAAACGGCCAGGAAGTCGAGGTCGAGGCCATGTTCCGGACACCCGTGACGTGCAGGTAACTGCGCGTCGGGCCACGAGGCCCGCTTGGGTTTTTGGGTAGGCTGACGCACGAAATGCCGGATGCGTTCGCCGATGACGAGTTGATGGAAGTAAATCGTCTCCCGCAACTTCGAGACCCTCGTCAAGATTGGAGAGAAGGAATGGCGCAATGGGCTGTATGCCTCGAATTTTCGTGCTGATTTTGGCGCTCACTTGCGAGGCAGCCTGGGCGCAGTCTCACGTATTTACCTACTCGGATACCGATCTGGCCAAGTGCACGCCAGGTCGGGAAGCGGCGTTTGGCCCCACATTCCATTGCAGTGGTCTTGACGATACCAAAGTTCTCATTGGCGTCGGCGACCACAAAACGTTCGTCTCATATGGTGAGCGTCCAGAAGAAGAGTTCGTGTGGACGCAGTCGGTGCTCGGCACCAATCGTATTGGGGCCAAGATAGAGTGGATTTCGAAGGATGGAGAACCCGTAGCGTCTATCCTTAGGTACTACATCGACCGCTCTGCGGCCGACTTGCCGGAAAAACAGATGCTCGTCGTAGCGAAGATCAGCCCGGGCAATACGTGCCATGTCGCCTATATCGACGCTCTGACGATTGAAAATGCGAACTCACTTGCACGTGCTGTTGCTCTGGACCTTGTTCCCCATTGGAACTGCAAGGTGATGAAAGCGCGGTCATACAGTTGATGACCGGAAGAGCGCCAATCGGCGCTGGATGCGAATAATTCTCTTACTCTGAAGCGCTATTGCCGCCGTTCTGCTACGCTCACGCTCGGGAGGATAGTGAGATGTATGATTTTTCGAGATTATTCATTGGCGCGATAACAGCCGCACTTCTCTCGGCGACGCCGGCACGGGCGGACTGCCTCGCTTACATCATTGATATCTGCAATATGAGCGGTGAGATCGGTGACGGGTTCTGGGTTGGCGAGTACGAGGTCGAGGCGGGACCCGGCGTGCTTACAACCAGCTACGGCACCAACGGGATACCGCCGGCAGGCATGCAGCCGGCGACGGTCTTCCAGATGGGTGAGGACCTCGTCATTCAGCACCCGGAGCGCGAACTCAACGCCGATCTCGTTGGTGTTGCTGATGAAGACCCCGAATGGACGTCCGCGCCATCATCGACCGGAGCCAACCTCGCGGAACTGGTTTACGTCGAAGCCGGATGCAGCAGCCAGCGGTTGCCCCGTTGGACCGCACCAACCCACTCCGAAGACGGCATCCCGATGCGCCTCGATCTCGTCGGCGTCAGTCCCACAGCAATCGTGGGTCGGTTGAGCGCTGAAGGCGTCCAGGATGGCACGCCATTCACATACCTGCGCCACATCCGTATGAGTCGCAATGATTTCCCCTACGACCAGCTCGACGAAATGGTACTGCCCAACGCGCTGTGCGAAGCCCAGTGCGGAGGCGGGGCCTACTATTGTCCTGACTACGAATGATCCGCCTAATCCTTCTACCCGGTGCGGCGGCTATGTAGCCTGATCGTCAAGGCGTCCAAGAGCTCAACCACAAGCGGGTCGAGCTGCGAGCCGTCAGTCCGAGGACGAGGGCCAGCGGAGGCGTGAGGGGCGGGAGGCTCCATCAAAGCAGAGTAAGCGCGGCCGGCTTTGGCTCCACGACGGATCGTTCGTCCGCCTGCGACCGGAGCGACCTGACCATGTATGGTCCTAAGACTTCGTCGAGAGCCGGACCCATGACGGAAGGAGCGGCCGCCCGATCAACCTGATCGACGAGTTCACCCGGGAGTGCCTGGCGATCCGCATTGATCGGCAGTTGAAATCCACGGACGTGATCGACGTGCTGTCGGATCAGCTCATCCCGCAGGGTGCCCGAGACCGCATCAGGTCCGAAAACGGCCCGGAGTTCGTGGTCACGGCCGTGAGAGAACGGGTCGCCGCGGTCGGCGCCAAGACGGCCTGTATCGAGCCGGACAGGCCTTTGGCAGAACGGCTACCGCCAGAGCTTCAATGCGAAGCGCAGGTATGAGCTGCCTAACGGCGGGATCTCTCACAGCCTGGCCGAGGCACGGACCGTCATCGAGGACTGGCGCAAGCAAGACAACACGAAGCGCCCGCAGTCATCCCTGGGCGATCGGCCGCCAACTCCCGAGGTCACGCAATGGCCGGCTCCGCCATCCGGAGCCGCTTCGCCGGCCACCCCGACCGTAGCTCCCAGACCCGCAATGCACTAAGACTGAAGTCGGACCACCTCATTGGGGCAGGTCAGCTTGCGTCATGAATAGTGCAACTTCGCTTTCGATCTTGAGACCAACCGCTTCCAGCGCGTGGTACGAGTTTTCGTTTCGTCGAGAAGGCTTTGTCCGGCGATGCTAGCGAAACGGTCGATACTGGCATTCTTTCCACCAGCCACGGCGATGTTTGCCACCGTGTTTCGACCGAAACCCGTAGCCCCGAGCCACGCAACTCAGGGTTTGTACCAGATCGGCGAGGTGTAGGCGCGGTCCTGGACCTCGGCCGGGACGCTGTCGGGAAGTGGGACGCCGTAGAAGGCGGCATCGTGGGTCGTCCAGCGCGGTTTGGGGATCTCGAGCACCCGCACATAGTAGAAAGCATCCTCGGCTGGATCGAATTCGGGGTCCTGCCAGTGGCCGGCGAGGGCCGCAGCGCCGATTGTGTTGCTGTATGTCGCATTCTCGATGTCGACAGTCGATCCGACCGGCTCCCGTGCGCGGCCGTCCTCGCCGATGACCCGATCTCCGGAGACCACGACGTCATAAACGTGCTCATGCGTTTCGCCGGCATCGTCGATCCAGCCCTTGATGATCTGGACCCGGTCGAGGTTCGCCCCGTCCGGATCGCGCAGCGCCCGGATCAGGAAACGCGGCGCGCTGCCGTCGGGCGCGTTCGCAAGGTCGCCGCCCATGGGCACGCCATTGCGATAGCCGTTCGCGACGAAATCGGGCGCGCCGAGGTCGTCCGCTTCGAACTCCCAGCCGCCGAAGACCCGGACCCGGATGCGAGAGCCGGTCGTTGCGTAGGCCTCCTTGCGGGTGATCGCGCCGTAGACTTCGTCGCGGGTGTTCTCGCGCGCCCAGACGGCGGTAAGGCCGGCGGCGGACTCCTGCGCTGTCAGGATCCGCAGGGCGGGATCGTCGGCGGGAATGACCTCGCCGTTGTGCCGGTTCGGCGAGGGTTCGGTGTGCTGGTACTTGCCGAAATAGTTGTCCTCGCGGGTGGTGGGGATCGCCGTGTGGGTGTCGGTCGTTCCGTAGAAGCCGAACTTGAACGGGTTCACGCCGATCTCACGCTCGACTTCCAGCCCGACCTTCAGCGCGGAGCGGGCGTATTCGTACTCGAGCATGTCCGGCGTCTTGGGCGCGGTCCCGGCGAGATTGCTCACGTCCCATGTCTCGAAATCGGCGAACTCGTCGTCGGGTGACAGCAGCGGATGCGTTTCCTCGTCGCCCTTGATCTGCGTCATCTCGTGCATCGGCTCCCACCGGGCGCGCTTGGTCGCGTAGTCGGCGTCCATCGGTGAGCCGTCGAACTTGGTCGGTGCGAACATCAGGCCGTTCGAGGTGTTTGCATTGTGCGGCACGGCGATCACCTGGCCACCGGTCTCGGCCTCGTATTTCGCCAGGTAGTCCCACAGAAGCTCGGGATCGGAGCCCTCGAAGAAGGTGAACGGCCGGGTCTGCGATGTCTTGTCCGCGCCGTCGCCGAAAATTACCACTCGGTGCAGGTTGTCGCCCTGGGGGGTGAAGGTCCACTCGAACCCCGCCAGCGACGTGAACGCGCCGGGATCGTTGTAGGCGTCCACCGTCTCGACGATGTCGAGCCAGATGTCCCCGTCCAGATCGGTCCCTTCAAGCGGATCGCGCCCCTGGACGGTGCCGACGTTGATGATGTCGGCGAAGGCGGCCATCCGCCCCTCCTGGCCGGAGTTGAACAACTCGTAGGTCTGACGCCCCCAGTCATCGGCTAGCAGGCGCGGATCGGAGGTTCGCATCGCGGTCGCGAGCCCCAGCATCTCGGCATGTTCGGTGATCGCGAGAAAATCGAGGGGACGGATCAATTGCACCGGCTGACCGGTGTTGGAGATGATCCGCTCGCCGCGCGCGACGCGGAAGGCATCATGCATGTTGAGCGACGTGCCGATCAGTCCCGCGTCGAAGGAGATTTCCGTATGGAAATGCAGGTCGCCGAACAGAACCTGGTCGGGGTAGGACCGGCCGACGAAGGGCGAATAGGTCTCGTCGCCTGCCATGCTTTCCTCGGAGATCGCGCCATCGAAGGCCCCGGCGCCTGTCGCCATCAACGCCAGCAGAGCGGTGCCGGAGAACAAGATCGCCTGCGATCGGGTGAGTTTGGAAGTGGCTGTGGACATCCTGTCCTCCATCAGATGCATCCTCTTCGATGTCGGCCGACACGCCGGAGGGCGCCTCACCCGGTCGGTCCAAGTGTACAAGGCGGACAGAGCCCGCCAAGAAATCGAACCTGTCATTTCGCGACAAACCGCTGCCGCGCCGTCGTTCAGGCAGGTGGGGCCGCCCGATACTGTTGTCGTTGCGCACGCTTGAACTCGGACGGGCTGACGTCGAACCAGTCCCGAAACGCGCGGGTGAAGTTCTCCGGCGATCCGTAGCCCAGCTGCGCGGCGATTGCCTTGACCGGTTGATCCGTTTCGACCAGCAGCGCCGCTGCGCGCCGTCGTCGGGCAATCCGCAGAAGGTCCCGGAAGCCGACCCCATGTTTGCGCAGGCGACGCTGAAGGGTTCGCGGCCCCTGATCCAGCAGTCCTGCTGTGCTGTCGATGTCCGTCCGGCCATCCACGAGACACAGGTCCACCGCCTCGAGATAATGCTCCAGCGGGTCGACATGTCCGCGCGGTCTGAGCTTGAGCAGATCCACCATCGTCAGCGGGCGCGGCAGGGCCGTGCCCGGGATGTGTTCCGCCGAAAGCGCTGCCTTGGGGATCGCGATACCTGCGCAGGGCATGTCGTGGAAAACCGGAACGTCCAGCGGTTCGTGGGGCCGATCCGGCCCTGGCGGACGCGGATAGTCCAGTTCGATCCAGGCGGGCTGCCAATCCGCGCCGAGGAAACTGCGGATGAACGCGATCATCGAGCCGAACAGGTGGTCGGTGAATTGGCGGACGTTCTCGTGATCCGCGAGACCGGTCGAATAGCACCAGACCACATGTGCCCGACGCTCGGAGAGCAGCATACTGCTGCCGGTCTCATGCGCCCAGATCGTTCGGCAGACGCGCTGAAGACCCTCGCCAAGGGTCGGCGCGCAATAGGCGTAGACCGACCATGAGCCATAGCTTTCCGGCTGGGTCCGATCGCCGACCGTGGCACCGAACCTCTCGTCCCCAAGAACATCGGCCGCCGCTGCGAATACACGCACCATCTTGGCAAGCGGTACGCGGCGGTGTGGCATCCCCATCACTGACGCCGGAAGGTCGTGTCGCTTCAGGATGGCACTCAGGGCCCGCTCGCCGGCCATGTCCCGCACCAGAGCGGGCAACGGGCCCCAGCCCCTGATCGTGGTCATCGGAATCACATCGCACCCCTCCCAGAGCCCTGCGACCGTTCTTCAGGTCTTTGGCCTGATGCGAGTACGGTTCATGTTGATCCTAGCTGGGCCTTGCTGTTCAGAAATTGTCCCAGATCAAGGCGCGTATCGGCATGTTCCTAGCCTGTTCTTCCTCTCAGCGGGGACGGATAGGCTTGCCGCACTGCCACCGGAACCAGGCCAATACATTGGCCGTGGGAGTTGATTGAGCATGGCGAGGTCGCTTCACTCGGATGAAGACGTGCTCAAGCCGCTGCGCGAGGTCGACCTGAAACTGACGGTTGGAAATGTGGTGGCATCTGCCTAGCGCGGTATCGGTATCCGCGATGCGGCATGCTGCAACTTTCGAAAGCGTTTCGGTGGGATGGGGCGCGCGCAGTTGGCGGAGCTGAAAAGCCTTAGTAAAGCGAACCCCCCGCCTATGGAGATTCTGGCGGAGTTCGAATTGGACGACGTCCCTCTCAGGGAAAGCCTGAACCGCCGAAAAACGTGGGCCCAGGAGGGCGACGC
Organism: Halovulum sp. GXIMD14794; assembly: GCF_054457455.1. NCBI lineage: Bacteria > Pseudomonadati > Pseudomonadota > Alphaproteobacteria > Rhodobacterales > Paracoccaceae > Halovulum > Halovulum sp. GXIMD14794. Next base: position 88,318 of record NZ_JBTLNF010000011.1, read on the forward strand.
CGTCAACATCGGCTGGTTGCGCGCCACGATAGACAGCGGTGCACCCTTTCTGCGAAGACGCTACGCCCAGACCCCGCCGACACGCTCGATCACCCAGCCGGTGGCGATGAATGCCGCGAGCCCGGCCGTGCCGATGGACGCGATTTTCCATGTCGGGCCGGGACGCGCGCGAAGGTAGACGACGACCGGCCAGGCGACGGCGACGATCATCAACTGGCCGACCTCGACGCCGATGTTGAAGGCCAGCAGGCTCTGCCAGACGTTCGGGGCGTCCACCCGCAGGATGTTCTGCAGCATGAACGAGAACCCGAACCCGTGAAGCAGGCCGATCAGCCCGGTGATGCCGGCGGCACGGAAGATCGCGCTGCGGCCGGTTTCGGGGTGCAGCACCGCTTCGGCGGCAGTGAGTATGATGGAGACCGCGATAAGGGTTTCGACCGCCGGGATGAACCACGCCCCTTGCGGCGCGATTCCGTCGAAGCCGAGGATAAGAGTGACCGTGTGGCCGATAGTGAAGCCCGTCACCCGCGCCAGCAGGCTGCGCAGCGTGGCGGCGCCGAGGATCATGCAGATCACGAAGAGCACGTGGTCGAAGCCCTCAAGGATGTGCCGGATCCCCTCGATCACGAAAGTCGCGGCTGCCGCTGAGGCCGAGGGCGAGACCTCGACAGGCGTCGCCATCAGGCCAGTCGCACGATAGGTGCGCACCGGGCCGCTTCCATAGTCGAGGATCAGGTTCGCCGTCTCGTCCTGTCCCGGCAGCCCCGGATTGCCGGAGTTGGAGATCGCGTACCGATCGAAAGGCGCGTTTGTCCGGATCCGCAAGTGGACGTCGGCCAGCGCGTCCCCGACATAGGTCTCGGGCGCGGTTCTGGGGAAGGCCGGTCCGGCGGAAAGGGCGCTCTCGGCTTCCTCGCGGGTCGCGAAGCCCGGTTCGATCCCGAGCGGATGAACGCGCACCGCCACAACCTCGGTGCGCAGAACGACATCGCCCACCTCGATCTGCAGCGACTGCGCCGCGAACGCGCCCAGCCCTTCGGGATCGGCACTCAACGCCACCGGATCGACGAGGTGCATGAGCATGCCGTCCTCAAGGCCGTTGGTGGTATAGGGCGCCGGGTCCGGAAGGCCGCCGTCCGCCGTCTCGCCGATCCTGTCCGCGACCAGGTAGGACATGGGCGTTCTGAGATAGATTTCCGCGCCTTGGTCGTGCCGGACGATGTGATGGATCCGCACGTTCAGGTTCAACTTGAAGTGCGCCGCCGCCTGCGTGGCGAGGACCATGCCGAGAAGCAGCGTCGCAACGGTCGTTAAGCGGATGCGCATGGAACCCTCCTTCAAGGCGCGCGCACTGCGCCGAGAACCGTCAATCCGTCGAGCTGCCACGCACCGGCCTCGTGGCTCACGTCGAGCAGGCCGCGATAGCTCACCTGCAGGCGGTGCAGGTGGCCCCAGTGCCCGCCGCTGACCTCGGCGTTCCAGCGCGCAAGGATCTGGCTGCCGCCGCCCTCGATCCCGGTCACCGTCTCGATCGCGATCCCGGTGATCTTCTCGATGCGGCCTCGCGCGCCGGAGGGCAACGTCACCGAGAGCCCGCGCCGGATCTCGGCGCCGACGGGGCCGGTGCTGTACGCGGGCACGAAACCGGCGAGAGCCGTGTCGAACCCGTCCTGTTCGGTTTCGAGCAATGCGGTGCCGATGTTGGACAGAAGCCCGGCCATGACTTCCTGCGCGGTTTCCCCGTCAGGTGTGCCCGCGGCGGGCAGCCGGACCTCGGTGGTCTGCGACCAGAAGAGGACCATGGCCACGCCGGTAACGCCTGCGCCCGCGGTGGCGGCGACACGGCGCGCGCCAGAGCTGCGGACGGCTCCAACGATCAGGACCACCGCACCTGCCGCGAGCAAGAGAGACCATGCTGGAAGGCGCGCCGACGCCCCGGCCGGCAAAGTGATGCTCTTCACCGCCGGTTCTTCCCAGCTTGTCAGGTAGTTGCGCCAGGTCACCGAGGGATCGTCGCGCCGGATCTGCGCCGGAACGCCGCCTGCAGGGTCGGTCAGGGTGACCGGAATCTCCGAGACCCCCTCGGGGAACAGGTCCCAGCGCAACGAGACATCGCGCGCCAGTCTAGGCTGCGGATATGACAGAACGATCCCCAGAAGCGCGGTGGCCCTGTCGGTCCGCACGGGGTCTTCCAGGATGCTTAGCCCCTCGGCCCCCACTCGTATCTGCGCAACTCGCGCCGCGGCTGGCAGCGCTTTGCGTCCGTCGATCGCGAGCGGGTTCCTGCTGCTGAAGAACTCGGCTGCCTGCGCCTCGATGTCGGCCATCGCGGCAGCGTTCAGCTCTGTCGCATCGCCGAGCCCGAGATCGATCCATTGCTCCAGATCGCGGAGCCGGAAGATCACCTCGTGGCGCACCTCGCGCGGCTCGACCGTCACGAAGGACATCAGCGGCGACTTGTGGTGCCGCGTGAGGTTCCTGTTGTCGAACGCGGTGAACCAGGGATCGTCCCAGTCGAGCCGCATGGTCTCGACCTGCGAAAGGTAGCGGTAGTCGGTCACCGGCACATCCATATGCTCGGCCATCACCCCTATAGCGGCAAGCGGCCTGCCGTCCGGTCCAAGCGGCGGCGCGAAGGTGATCGCGTCAGGACGCCCCTCGAACGGGAACTCCAACTCGGCGCGGATCACTTCGGCGCTTCGCGGCCTCGCTGGTAAAGCGGAATTCGCGGTCCGCCGTTCCTTCCGGGGTCTGAGGTCGACCGCCACGGTCCGGGGCTCCAGCGCCGCTCCGTCCGCCATCACCTGCAGCGTCTGCCCGGTGCGCGCCGCAAGCGACCCGTCGCCGTCCGCGACGAACCGCGGATAGTCGGACGGCTCGATCTCCAGCACCACGCGGACCCGGTCTTCCAGAACCGAAAGCTCCACGAAATTCGGCGCGGTCTCGCCGCCGTAAGGGGAAACCAGGTCCGCCGAGGACGGCGCGGGGCCGAGCGCGGCAGCCACGAACGCCGCGATGCCGAGACCGTGCAACGATGGGGAAGACACTAAGGCGCGGCGGACCCCGCCACAGGGGGTACCAGCATGGCGCCGTCCGCAGATGAGCCCGAGGATGATCTGACCCAGCATCTTGCCCATGATGTCCTCCCAAGGATTTCGCCTGGTGTCCTGGCCCCAGCGGCCGGGGGCGTCGGCGCGCAGGGCCCGAGGGCCCTCCGCAGGTCTTCGGGTTCAGTCGCCCGGATAGGGGAACTCACGGCCGAGCACTTCGCTGGCTTCCTCGAAGATCGGGCGCAGCACGTCGTCAACGTCATCGAAGCCGCCTTGCGTGAACTCCGAGAAACCGATGTTCGAGACGTCGATCCCCACGCGCTGAGCGAACTCCTCGCGGTCGGCTTCCGACGGCGGCTCGGCCGGGGCGGCGAGGGGCGGCGACCAGGTCGCTTCCTCGGTCGCGGCCATGCGGACGGTGATCTCGTCCTTGGTGACGTTCCAGACCATGAAGTCGTTGGCCATGCTCAAGGGGCCGTCATAGGTCTTGCGGATCCGCTCGTAGACCGAGGTCACCGTGTCGAAGTCGTTGAAGAAGTGATAGGCGACCGCCATACGCGGGCGGATGTCGCTCATCACCTTGCCGAATGCCTCCGGCGCGGTATGCACCTGCGTTCCGACGAGCAGCGCGGATTCCGGCGTGAAGCCCATCTTCGTCACCAGTTCGGGAACCGCGATGAAACACTCGTGGATCGCGAGATCCGCATTCTGCGCGTATTCGCGGAACCAAGTGTTCGGGTAGGTGTCAGAGCTGAAGACGAACTTCAGATCGTTCCATTCCAGCGCATAGCTTACCGCGCCGTCGATCGAATGGATCGCCGGGAATGTCCGGATCACAACGCCGTTCTCCTCGTAGATCACCTCGTTCTCGAGCTTGAAGTCGAACTCGGTGACCTCCATCCGGTATCCGCGGAAATCGACGTTGCCCGCACGGCCGGCCAGATCCCAGGTCAGCATCTTCTGCATGTGATCGAGCGCGTAGGCCGTGCCAAGCTCGGGCGTCGCCCCGCTTGGTCCCCAGACGCGCAGCGGCACCGACCGCCCCATCAGCGCGCCGCCGATGAAAAGGTCATGCAGCGCCCCGAAGTGGTCCGTGTGCAGATGCCCGATGAAGATCTTGTCGAGGTAGTTGTAGGGGATCTGCAGGGACGAGATCCGCTCTGCCGAGCCCGAGCCGATGTCGAACAGGAACTTGTCGCCATTGCCCAGTTCGACGAGGAAACAGGCCGCGGCCTGCGCCGCCCGGGTCGTCGGCATGCCGGTGCCGCAGGCGATCACCCGCATCTCGTCGGGCGCCAGATCCTCGGTGTTCGGATAGTAGACGTCCCGCGGCCGGTCCCGAACCATGGTCGGCGAAACCTCGGCAGCCTCCTGCGCCAGCGCAGCGGACGGCGTCAGTGCAGCGGTCACTCCTTCGCCGATCGCATCGGTGAGCCGCTCGGGGGCCGTTGTCCAGAACCCGCAGGCCATACCGGCCGCGAACCAGAGAGTTAGTCGGGTGGCCCTGTATTTCGTTAGCATCTGATCCTCCCTTTTGGGCGCCGCTTCCGGCATCTGCATGCGTTCGAAAATGCTGAGCGGAGCGGTGGAAGGTAACGGAGTCATCGTGAGTCACGTCGTGACTCCGGTGCCCGCGGCGCGTGACTCGTACGGAAATTGTGGCATTCTTCCGGTTGGATGACCTGCGGGGCCCCCATTGACCGCAACGACTGCTACAGGAACCCTGACCGGGCGCGAAAAGCGCAGGGCGCTGCGCCGCGCGCTCGCCGACGATCACTTCGCCGGCGCTGAACGCCTCCGGAAGTTCCTGATCTACATCGTCGAGCAGGAGATCGCGGGCCGGGGCGACGCGATCCGTGGCAAGACGATCGCGCAGGACGTCTACGACAGGACGCCCGACGATGGCTCAGACCCCGAGAATGTGGTGCGCGTGGACGCAAGACGCCTGCGTCAGCTTCTGGAACTCCATTACGAGACCGGAGGTCAGGGTGAGCCCGTGCGCATCCACCTGGACACTGGCACCTACCGCCCGCGGTTCGAGACGACCGGCAAGGCCGAGACGCCGGTAGCCCTGCGGTTCCTGAAGATGGCCAGCCTTCCGACGGCGACCTTTGCCATCGGCGGCCTCGCCGGGGGGCTGATCGGGGCGATGATGGCGCCCGCGCCGCCAGCGACCGTGGCGCCGGAGCCGGTCTCGGCCGAACGGGGCATGCTGATCGAGGAAGTGCGCCGCGATGCGATCCTCGAGAAGTCGCCAGCGGCCCTGCGGGCCGTGAACCTCGCCGATGAAGCCCGCAGCATGATCTTCCCGATCTTCGATCCCGCGCGGCAGGAAATGATCCTCTCGGTCTTTCAGCGCGCGATCGCGCTCGACCCCGACTATCACGGTGGCTACGCCGGCGCGGCACAGACCCTCGGCACGCTCGCCATGATTTCGCGGCCGGGCGAGAAGCGGGAAGCCTATGCGACGGCGGCGCGTGCGATGGCCGATGACGCGATGCGCCGGGATCCGGCGTCCGCCTGGACCCAATCCGCGCTCGCCTGGGCGGTTCTGGCCACCGGAGACCGCGACGAGGCGATCCGGCTTTCGCGCCGCGCGACCGAGCTTGCGCCGCAGGACGGCAACGTCCTCGACTTCCACGGAGCCGTCTCCCTCTTCACCGGGAATTTCGCCGAGGCGATCCGCGCCGCCGACCGCGACCACGACCGGGGCGGCAGCAACCAGCGCTTCGCCAACCGCAATATCCTCGGCGCGGCAAGCCTGCATCTCGGCAACTATCGCCAGTCCTACGAAGCCTTCGTCGAGGCCAGCCGCTACGGCGACCCGCTGAGCGCGCCGTCATTGGCCTATCAGGCCGCCGCCCTGACGGCGCTGGGCGAGACCGAAAAGGCAGGTCAGGTTCTGGCGGAGCTAGAGCGCGCCTGGCCGAACGCCAGGATCGACGTGATGCTGCGCGGCATATACGGTAACGAAACCCTCGCGGACGACGTGTTGACGCGCCTCGAAACGCTGGGCTGGAGGGCTGAAGGGACCGGGGAGTAATGGGTGCCGGAGCGCCTGCCGCCTGAAAGGCCTTCGGCTTCGTGCTGCGGAGCGTCAGCAGGGGCAAAGAGCTGGGAAAGGCCAATGCTATCGCCCAGAGTGCGCGGGCACGCCACCATTCGCGGTCAGGTCTCGATATAGGCACGGGTGCGTTGCCCGGCGAACCGGAACATTCTGGCCCGTTCAAAGGCGCGAGGTCTGGATTGCCGAATAAGTCCGCACCCGCACGCCTCAGCCCGCGTCGCGGACCTCGACCGGCGTCATCGCGGCGGCCCGCGCGATGGCCTCCCAGTCCCACGTGATCCCCAGGCCGGGCTCGGGCGAGGGGCTGGCAAGCCCGTCCGTGATGCTCAGGCTCTCCGGCGCGATCGCGCCCAGTTGCGGGATATACTCCAGCCAGGGGGCGTTCTGCACTGCGCAGACAAGGCTGACGTGCAGTTCCATCAGGAAATGCGGGCAGATCGGCACGTTGTGCGCTTCGGCCAGGTGCGCAATCTTCAGCCAGGGCGTGATCCCTCCGACCCGCGCCACATCCGCCTGCACGATCGAGCAGGCGCCCGATTGCAGGTAGTCCTTGAACTGCGACACCGAGTAGAGGCTCTCGCCGACGGCGATGGGCACATGCGTCGTCGCCGCCAGCCGCCGGTGCGTGTCGACGTCGTCCGCGGGCAGCGGCTCCTCGAACCAGGCGACGCCCGCCTCCTCGAGCACTTGCGCCCGGCGCACCGCCTCGGGCAGGGTAAAGGCCTGGTTGGCGTCGGTCATGATCTCGTAGGCCGGCCCCACCGCCTCGCGCAGCGCCAGCAGCCGCGCGCGGTCCTCGCTCAGATGCGGCCGACCGATCTTGACCTTCGAGCCGCGGAACCCCTGCGCCCGCATCGCCAGCGCGTCGTCGATCAACGCCTGCGGCTCGATATGCAGCCAGCCGCCCTCGGTCGAATAGACCGGCACCGAGGCTTTCGCCCCGCCTGCCATCTTCCACAGGGGCAGCCCGGCGCGGCAGCAGCGCAGATCCCAGAGCGCCGTGTCCACCGCCGCCAGCGCCAGCGAGGTGATCGCGCCCACCGCCGTCGCATGGGTGCGGAACAGCAGACGGTGCCAGATCTGCTGGATGCAGTCCGCGTCCTGCCCGATCAGCGCCGGGGCCAGCGTATGCTCCAGCAGCGCGACGACCGAGGGTCCGCCGGTGCCGATCGTATAGCTGTAGCCGGTGCCCACCGCGCCCTCGGCATCGGTGATGCGCACCATCGGCGTTTCCTGCCGCTCGAAACTCTGGATCGCGTCGGTGCGGCGCACCTCCGGCTCCAGGTTCACCATGAAGATCTCGACCCGGTCGATACGTGCCATCGGTTTCCCCCTCAGCTCGCGCCGGCGACCGCCGGCGACTTCAGGAAATGCGCGGCGGCACGCAGCGCATCGAAGCTGGGATCGTAGACCTGACCGAAATGGATGTAGCCGTGGTTCACCGACGGCGCGAAGTCGTAGGTGTGCGCGATCCCCGCCTGCGTCAGCCGCTTGGCCAGCCAGCGGGTGTCGTCGGCCAGGCAATCCAACTCCGCCTCGCCCAGATAGCAGGGCGGCAGCCCTTCCAGCGGCGCGCCGGTCAGATCGCCGTAGACCGGGTCCGGGTGATCCCCGAGATACCAGTCCCAGTACGTCCGCATGTTAGACGAGGTCAGCCCGTAGGTGCCGTCGCCAAAAGCCATGTGAGAGGGCGTGTCGAAACAGCGCCGGAAACAGCCGTACCACAGCAGCAATGCGGCCAGCCCCGCGCCTTCGCCCTCGTCCCGCAACCTGAGCGCGGTGGCCAGCGCCAGGTTCGCCCCCGCGCTGTCACCCGCCAGCACGATCCTCGCTCCGGGCGCCTCCGCCGCCGCCCGCCGCACCGCGGCGCAGGTAACGTCGAGCGCCGCCGGATAGGGGTTCTCGGGGGCCAGCGGATACTCGGGGCCGATCACGACATGCCCGGTCAGGACGGCAAGGTCGGTCATGATCCCGCCGTGGGTGACGGTGTCGCAATTCGCCCAGCCGCCGCCGTGGAAATAGACGATCACCAGCGACGGGTCCGCGCCTGCCTTCGGGGTGAAGCGCCGCTCGCGGTCCTCGTCGGTCACCTCGACCTCATCCGAGAGGCGTCCGGTCAGCCCGACGCGGGCGGCGCGGGACGCTTTGCGGACCTCGGGCATTCCTTCGGCCGAGAGTTCGGATTTCGGTGCCGAGAACCTCTCCGCGGCCTCCAGCAGGGCGGGGTCGGGCAGCTTGGTCATGTTCGGTTTCCTCCCGCAGACAGGATCAACCCGGGAACCGGGGGAAGTTCAAGCCCGTACATGAACTATCGGCGCTGCCGCGATGGGCGGAAACGCAACGCCCGCGCGCTGGTCCGGACGCGTGGTCTGGCGAGGCGCGCGTGGATCGGCTAGGCCGGAGCACGGGACCGCAAGGCCCGGAGAACGGAGCCAGGGACATGTCCGCCGCACCGGACCTCATCGCCATCGCGCTGCTCTTGCTGGTGCTGGTCGCCTCGCTTCTCGGCGGGCCGATCCGCACGCTGCTGCTGATGGTCGTCGGCTGGCGCCTGACCCGCCTCCTGGCGTTGCCGGCGGTAGGCGTCGGTCTTTTCGCCTGGTTCCGCTGAATGCATTCGTCGATGGAGAGCCCCGCCATGAAATATTTCAACCTCACCGGCCGCACCGCGCTTGTTACCGGCGCTCGTAGCGGCATCGGGCAGGCCATGGCCATCGCGCTGGCCGAGGCCGGGGCCGACATAGCCGGGCTCGGCTCATCGCCGATGCCCGAGACCCGCGCCGCGGTCGAGGCGCTGGGCCGCGGGTTCCACGAACTGACCGTCGACCTCGGGGCAGCCTTCGACGCCGGGGCTGTCATGGACGAGGCCGAGCAGGCGCTGGGCCCGGTCTCTATCCTGGTCAACAACGCCGGGATCATCCGCCGGCACGACATCGAAGACTACCCGACCGAGGACTGGGACGCGGTGATGACCGTGAACCTGCGCGCGGTGTTCGAACTGTCGCGCGCTGCCGCCGGCCGTATGGAGCAGGGGGGGCGGATCATCAACACCGCTTCGCTGCTGTCCTTCCAGGGAGGTATCCGCGTCGTGGCCTACACCGCCTCCAAGCACGGCATCGTCGGGGTCACCCGCGCGCTCGCCAACGAGCTTGCGCCGCGCGGCATCACCGTCAACGCCATCGCCCCCGGCTACATCGCCACCGACAACACCGCGCCGCTGCGGGCCGATCCGCAGCGCAGTGCGGAGCTCATGGCCCGGATCCCGGTGGGCCGCTTCGGCGAGCCCGAGGATCTGGCCGCCGCGACGGTCTTCCTGGCGGGACCGGGGGCGTCCTATGTCACCGGCACGGTGCTCTCGGTGGACGGTGGCTGGATGGCCCGCTGAGGCGCGATAGGCGGGGTGCGGCCACTGCGGTAAACACTCGGTGATCGCGCCATTGATCTTTGCGGAAAGCGGTCTATCGCCACAATTATTTATTTTTAATTCATGGACTTAATTGGATTCACTCGACTTCTTTGCGAGTCGGGTCGTCCTGCTCGACCCCGCTGCACGTCGCTATTTCACGGGTGAAGGAACAACTCTGGCGGAGGCGTCGTTGATCCGGCATCCCGCGCCGCTGAGCGCTGGCGATGAAGAAAGGAAGGACGACCATGAAGACCCTGAAGACGAAGCTTTTTGCTACCGCCGCTGCCGCCACCCTCGTGCTGTCGCCGCTGGCCGTCTCGGCCCAGGAAAGCTCGCTCGAAACCTCGATCGAGTCGCAGCTGCAGGGCATGGGCTTTGAAGTGTCCGATGGTGCGATGTTCACCGCGGCCGAAGTCGCCGAGATCAAGACCATTCTCGACGGCGACGAGTCCAGCGCCGAGCAGTCGCGCCAGATCGAGCAGATCCTCGACACCCGTGCGACCTGGGCGACCAACGGCGCGCAGAGCTCGGACAAGACCGTGACGCAGCAGCTGGCCGCCTATGGCTACGACGTTGATCCCGCCTCGCTGACCGACGAGCAGTCGGCCGAACTGGTCGGCATCTTCGAGAGCGAGGACTCCTTCGCCGAGCGCAAGCGTCAGATCGAGGTCACTCTGGGCGACACCGAGTACAAGGGTATCCAGTGGGGCACTGATCCGGGCTTCGATCTGGGCCTGCGCTCGCTGATCCGCAATGAGCTTGCGGGTTGGAACATGGATGTCGACGTCGATGCCCTGAGCACCGAGCAGCTGGTTGAGATCAAGGGCGTGCTCGAGGGCGAAGAGTCGCGCAATGCCCAGCAGCAGCAGATCCGGACGATCATCGCGGGCTGACCTGCTGCGCCCCGCGTTGGGGTATCATGCCAGCGCCTGCCGGGACCATTTCCCGGCAGGCGTTTTGCTGTGCAGACAGTGCGGTGAGCGCGGCCCGCAGAAGCCTGGTTTTTCGCGTTTACGAAGTTTTCACACATAACATCTGTTTAAAATCAGTGGTTTAAGGGGGTTTTCACGATGAAAAGCCGGGATTTCATGCCGGATTCGACGTGGCTCCCCTTCCGAATTTCGTCGTGCAATCCGCTTGCGCCGGGCGCCCGCCCGAATTGACCTCGCCGCGCCGCCGGTCTCATATGGGGACATGGCCGCCCGCCCGCCCCTCGAACAGCTTCTGCCCGAGTTCCGGGCGTACGCGCGCTCGCTTTGCGGACAGTCCGAGGTGGCCGAGGATCTGGTGCAGGACGCGGTGGAGCGCGCGTTGAAAAGCGGCTCCACCCCCGAGCTCCCCGAATCTTTGCGACCATGGATGTTTCGGGTGATCCGGAACTTGCACTACGACGAATTGAGGAAACTGCGGATCCGTCGGGAATATCTTGCCCGCGAGAAACGTCAGTCCGATGAACGTGGCGATTTGGATGACCGGACGCGTGACGCGCTGATCCGGTTGCATTACGAAAGACTGCCGCCCGACAAGCGCGAGGTTTTGTTCCTGGTGGACATCATGGGATTGAAATATGCCGAAGCCTCCGAGGTGATGGGGGTCGCGACAGGTACCGTCATGAGCCGGCTGAGCCGCGCCCGCCAGGCGTTGCGCGCGCGGATCGACGCCGGGGCGGACAGCCCCGCCACCGGCAGCAGGAGCGGGACCCGCAACGGATGAGCCTTTCCGAAGAAGACCTGATGCTGGTCAGCGCCTATCACGACGGCGAGCTTGACCCGGACACCGCCGCACGCTTGCGCGCCCGCCTCGGAACCGAGTCGGAGCTTCGCGCCGCACTCGATGGGGTGGCCGAGATTTCCAGCGCGCTCGGCGGTTTGCGGCCCGAGACGGTGGAGACATCCGCGCCGGTTCAATTGCCGGTCCGCCGCGGCATCCCGTGGCGGCCGCTGGCGCTGGCAGCCAGCGTGGCCATCGCTGTCGGCCTGGGCGCCTGGGGGCTGGGCGAGCGGGCCACGAGCCCCGAGACCCCGTTGGGTTGGCACCGGCATTTCACCGCCCAAGACTACGGGGGCGACGGGCTGGACGCGACAACGCGCTGGATGGGACAGGGGCCCGACCTGTCCTCTGCCGAGCTGACGCTGGTCGACATCGGCCGCGCCGACGCGGGGGCGTTGTTCCTGCACTACGCCGGGAAGAACGGCTGTCGGCTGACGTTCGGCACCCATGATGTGATGCCGGACCTGCTGGGCGGCGAGGGCTTGCTGACTGAAATCTGGTCCGCCGGGGACCTGCATTACTCGCTGCTGGCAGTGGGTATGGACGCGGACCGTTTCGCGGCGATCTCCGAACTGCTGCGCGAGGAAACCCGCGGTGCCCGGCCGGAAGAGCCGCTGATTGCCGGCGTGCGCGACGCGACGCAACGGGCGGCACCCTGCGCCTGACGGCGCAGGGCGTGTTCAGGGTCAGCGCTGCGGGAAGTTGGGCCGGTCCGTATTGTAGTGCGCGGCGAGGTAGTCGAGGATCACCTCGCGCTCGTCCTCGGGCAGTTCGGCCATGCCCTGTTCCTCGACCATCCAATCGAACAGCTTGTCCCAATTCTCGCGGCTCTTGCCTTGCTGAACCACGATCATCTCAGAATGGCAGGCGGTACAGGCGTAGAAGGTCTCCTCGACACCGGGCTCGTTCACCAGCAGACCGAAATCCTCCTCGGCTGAAGCCGGCGCCTCAGTTGCCTCATCGCCCGCCTCGGCCGAGGCGAGTTCCAGCGGGGCGGAGCTGTTGGCGTTCAGATAGGCGATCATGTCGGCCCGATCGGCGGCGTCCTTGATGCCGCGGAAGCTCATCCGAGTGCCCGGCACAGCGTCGCGCGGGTTCTCGAGAAATGCGTCTAGCCGCTCGACCGTCCAGCTGCCGCCATAGTCCTGCAACTGCTTGGAATACTTGAAGTCGTCCGCCGACGCGACGTCGCGGCCGACCACGCTCCAGAGGTTCGGGCCGACACGGCTGGCGCCGCCTTCCTCGACCGTGTGGCAGGCCTTGCACTGGCGGAACGCCTTCTCACCGGCGGCCGGATCGGCGGTTGCAAGCAACTCGTCCACGCCCTGAGCCTGAGCGGCGGGTGCAATGGGCAGGGCCGCGACGCAAGCCATGGCCAGCATCCATTTGAAATGCATGGGGTATCTTCTCCCGGAAATGGTGTGGGGGTGGCGGGAACGCCGCCACCCCGTAATGCGGCTCAGCTGACCGCCAGCCCGACGCGGTGCAGGCTGTTGTTCAGGTAGCCCTTCGGGTTCCAGTCGATGGCGAAGGGCTGAGAGACGCCCTCGCTGTCGGTGGCGCGGGCCCAGACCTCGTAGTAGCCGGCTTTCGGGAAGGTGACGTTCGCGCGCCAGTTCTGCCAGGCACCGTCGTTCGCCGGTGTATCCAGTTCGGCCTGCTGCCAGGTGGCGCCGAAGTCGATCGAGATGTCCACGCGCTCGATGGCGCGATCGCCCGACCAGGCGTGGCCGCGGACCTCGGTCTCCATCCCCGAGTTGGCGCCATTGGCGGGGAAGGTGACCAGCGACTTGACCGGCATCCGCTCGATTATGACGAAGTCCTCTTCCGGGACCTCGGTGCCCGGGGCGACCGGGTAGCCTGGCACGCGGTAGGAGGTGCCGGTCATCTTCGGCCCGTCATGGACCACGTCCCGCAGCTCGATCCGGGTCAACCATTTCTGCGAGCAGGAGCCCGGCCAGCCCGGCACCACCAGGCGCAGCGGCGCGCCGTTCATCGGGTGCAGGTCGGTGCCGTTCATCTGGAAGGCGATGAGGATGTTGTCGGTCAGCGCCTTCTCGATCGGCAGGCCGCGCGAGATCGGCAGTTTCTCGGGATCGCCCGAGAGATGCTCGTCCGCACCGTAATGTGCTGTATAGACGACGTTCGACTGCACGCCTGCAGCTTCCAGCACCTCCTTCAACCGCACGCCGGTCCACTCGGAGCAGGCGACCGCGCCGTAGGTCCACTGGTTGCCGCTTGCGGGCGGATCGAAGAAAGCGCGACCGTTGCCGCCGCACTCGATGGTCAGCGCCATCGTCACCACCTCGAAGCGCTCCTGCAACTCGGCGATGCTCAGCTCGAGCGGGGTATCGACGAGGCCATCTACGGTCAGCGTCCAGCCGTCTGCAGCGGTCTCCGGCGGAACGAGGCCGTTGTTGCGGATGAAATGCCGGTTGGTCGGCGTGATCGCGTCGTCCAGCAGTTCGGGCGGGGTTTCGGCGTTCACGGGGCGGTCGTTGAGCAGTGTCAGCCCGTCCTTGCCGGAGAGCACGTCTTCCTGGGCGAATGCGGCCGGGACGAAGCCCTGCGGCAGATTGCGCCCGAACGGGATCGTCATCCCCAGCGCCGCGGTCATCGACGCGAGGCCCGCGCCCTTCAGAAAGCCGCGGCGGGCCGGGGATGCAGCTTTCCCCTCGTCGCTGTGCGCGTCCTGCGGATCGATGTTGCCTGTTCCGTCGGGTGTCATGTTCGTCCTCCCAGAGTAGGGCCGCGTTGCCCGCGGCGTTCCACGCCATGCGGCGCTTGGGAGAGAGACGTCTGTGGCTGCGGAACTATTCCAACGGGGGGGGGCGAAATTTTCAGGCGGCCAGCGGAATGCGTAGTGTGAGGCTCGCCCCCGAGGGCATCGGGTCGATGCTCAGGCTTCCGCCGTGGTGTTCCGCGACCGAGTGCGCGATGGCGAGGCCAAGGCCGCTGCCACTGGCCGGCTGCAGTTGGGAAAAACGGCTGAAGACACTCTCGGCGTCCTCGGGGCGCAGACCCTTGCCGTCGTCCGCGACGGTTACGGTGCAATGGCCCGGCCCCAGCGCCACGCGGACCCCGACGCGGGACAGGCCGGGCCCGCCATGTCGCAGCGCGTTGTCGACCAGGTTCTTGACCGCTTCGCCGAGAAAGACCGGGTTGCCATGTATCATGCAGGGCTGGGGCGGGGTCTCGAGTTCGAACTCCAGCCCGGCTTCGAGCACCGGGCCGCCGGCGACAGCGCAGGCCTCCTCGACCAGGGCGCGGAGATCGAGCCGCTCCATGTTTTCCCCGCCGCTGCCATGGCGCAGGCGTTCGAGCGACAGCAGCTGGTTCGCGACCCGCGCGGAGTCACGAGCGGCGACGACCAGTTCGTCCAGCCGGCGGGCCTGGTCCTCGGGGGTGCGCGCATCGCGCAGGGCCTCGGCCATGGATTGCACGGCGGCGGCCGGATTGCGCAGCTGGTGCGCGGCGTCCGATATGAACACCTGGTGCGCGTCGAGGCTGCGTTTCACCTGTCCGAACAGTCGGTTGAGCGTCTCGACCACGCCCCGCACCTCGGCGGGGACCGGACGGCGGATCACGCTCAGATCGTCCGGGGAGCGGGCGGCTATGGCGTCCTGAAGATCCAGCAGCGGCCGCAGGCCGACCTGCACGCCGAACCAGACAACCAGCGCCAGCGTCGTCAGCAGCCCGCCTATCAGGGCGGCAGCGCGCAGGGCCAGTTCGTTCGCAAAGGCGGTGCGGTCGGCGATCCGCTGCCAGACGGTCACCGTCGCGTCCCCGGTGAGGTTCTCGATCGTCACCCGCTCGATTACCTGAAGCACGCGCACCGGCTCGCCCCGGTAGAGGCTTTCGAAGAAGCGCGGACTGTAACGGTCCGCGTCCCGCGCCGACAGGGTCGAGGGCGGGTAGGCGTAGCCGGTGACGTAGATCCCGCCGGGGCCGGTGGCGTGGTAGAACACCTCGCCCCCCGCCGCGTCGCCAATCAGATCGCGCGTCGAGGGCAGCAGCGCATCGCCGCCCGACACGGCCACATCGCGAGAGATCGCAAGCGCCGCAGACAGCAGCGAGCGGTCGAAGAGTTCCTCGGCGGTCTGCTGCGCGACATGGTATCGCCAGTAGCCCAGTGCCAGCGCCATCAGCAGCAACGGCCCCAGGATCAGCGTGAAGAGGCGCAGGCGCAGGGAGAGGCTGCGGGGCATCAGTCCCGCGTCTCGAGCATGTAGCCCAGCCCCCGTGCTGTGCGGATCGCGATGCCGTGCTCGGCCAGTCGGCGGCGCAGGCGCGAGACATGGGGCTCGATCGCGGTGTCGTCTACATCCGCGCCGATGCCGTAGACATGGTCGGTCAATTGCGCTTTCGAGACGATCCGCCCGCGCCGCTCCAGCAGGCATTCCAGCGTCGCCAGCTCGCGCCGGGGCAAGTCGAGCGGCTCGCCGTTTACGGTGACCTGGCGGCTGGTGCGGTCGAACTCAAGCGGGCCAAGGCGTTCGCGTGCGCCGTAGTCGAGGTTCTTGCGGCGCGAGAGGGCGCGGATGCGGGCTTCGAGCTCGTCCATCTCGAATGGCTTTACAAGGTAGTCGTCGGCCCCGGCGTCGAGACCGGTAACGCGGTCGCTGGTCTCGCTCCGGGCGGTCAGCAGGATCACCGGGGCGCCATCGCCTCGTGCGCGCAGGCGGCGCAGAACGTCGAGCCCGGTCAGGCCGGGCAGGTTGATGTCCAGTACAACGAGGTCCGCGCCTTCGCTGGCGAGGAAGGCGTCGGCCTCTTCGCCGTCGTGGATCACGTCCGCGGCATGGCCCCGGTCGCGCAGCCGGTAGGCGATGGCATTGGCCAGTGCCTCGTTGTCCTCGACGACGGCTATTCTCATGCGCCGGCTCTTTTCACTTCGTCACGCAAGCTTCACGCAAGCTTGGCCCCTCATGGTGTGCTCAAGGGCGGGGAATCAAACCCCGCCAGAGATTGTCAACATGGTCGCGTCGATACGCGCTCCGTGGTTGTCTGGTCATAAGGGAGGAAACCATGACCAAATTCAACGCCGCACGGCGTGTAGCCCTCGCCATTGCCGCAAGCACCGTCACCGTTGCGCCCGCCGCGGCCGAGGTCGACTTCAGCGGCAAGACCATCGAGTGGGTGATCCCGTTCTCGGAAACCGGCGGTTCGGCCAAGTGGGCCAACTTCTTCGCGCCGCTGCTGTCCGAGGCGCTGCCCGGCCAGCCCACTGTCGTCGTCAAGTTCATGCCCGGTGCAGGCTCGACCAAGGGCGCGAACTGGTTCCAGGAGCAGGAGCACGAGGACGGCACTCTGCTGTTCGGCTCGTCCGGCTCGACCCAGTTTCCCTATCTGCTGGACGATCCGCGTGTGCGCTACGAGTACTCGGACTGGAACCCGGTGATGGCCACCGGCACCGGCGGCGTGGCCTATCTGAACGCCGAGGACGGCGCGAAGTTCGACGGCTCGGCCAACGCGCTCAAGGACATCGACTTCATTTACGGCAGCCAGGGCGCGACGCGCCTGGACCTGGTGCCGCTGCTCGCCTGGGAAATGCTGGGCATGAACGTAGAGCCGGTCTTCGGCATCAAGGGCCGCGGTGACGGCCGCCTGATGTTCGAGCGCGGCGAGGCGACGATCGATTACCAGACCTCGTCGGGCTACCTGGGCGGCTCGACCGCGCTGGTCGAATCCGGCGCCGCCGTGCCGATGATGACCTGGGGCGCGCTGGACGACGACGGCAACATCGTCCGAGACCCGACCTTCCCGGACATCCCGACCTTCAAGGAGGTCTGCGAGGCGACCGATGGCTGTGAGACCTCGGGCGATGCCTGGGACGCGTGGAAAGCCTTCTTCGTGGCCGGTTTCCCGTCGCAGAAGATCGCCTTCCTGCCGCAGGGTACCCCGCAGGACGTGATCGACACCTATGTCGCTGCCTTCGAGGCCGTCCGCGCCCGCGACGACTTTGCCGAGATCGCAGCCAAGCAGGTCGGCCAGTACCCGATGTTCGTCGGTGCCGGCGCCCAAAAGGCCGTCGGCTCTGCCACCACCGTTCCCGACACCGCGAAGGCCTATGTGCTGGAGTGGCTCGCGGAAGCCTATGGCGTCGTGCTGAATTAACGACGTCGGCGCGCCCCGGTCCTCCCCCAACTCATCGGGGCGCGCCCCCCCTCCTTCTTTCCACATTTCTGAACGAAAGCGGCTCCGATGGAGATTTTCGCGACCGCCCTGCCTGCGCTTGGCGAGGCATGGGCCCTGATCCTGCAACCCGTCGTACTGGGATACCTGCTGCTGGGCGTCGTCATGGGCCTGGCAGTCGGTGTCTTTCCGGGGCTGGGCGGCATCGCGGGCCTGTCATTGCTGCTGCCGTTCATGTTTGGCATGGACCCGGTCCTCGGGCTTGCACTGATGATCGGCATGGTCGCGGTCGTCCCGACCTCGGATACGTTCGCCAGCGTCTTGATGGGCATCCCCGGATCGTCGGCATCGCAGGCCACGGTCCTCGACGGGTTTCCGATGGCCAAGAAGGGCGAAGCGGCGCGGGCGCTGTCGGCGGCCTTCGCGTCTTCATTGTTCGGCGGGCTTGTCGGCGCGGCGTTCCTGACCGCTTTCATCCTTGTCGCACGGCCCATCGTGCTGGCCTTCGGCCTGCCCGAGATGCTGATGATCACCATCCTGGGCCTGTCGATGGTCGCGGTTCTCGCCGGCCGCGTCGCGCTCAAGGGCCTGGCGGCCGCGGGCCTTGGCATGATGATCGGCACCATCGGCGAGGCCGACGCGGGCGGCAGCCTGCGCATGGCAACCTATGACATTCCGTACCTGACCGACGGCCTACAACTGGTGATCGTCGGCCTCGGTATCTTCGCGGTGCCCGAGATCGTATCTCTGCTGCGGCAGGACCGCTCGATCGCGCAGGGCGCGGAACTGGGCGGAGGCTGGCTCGACGGTGTGCGCGACTGGTTCGCGAACCTGTGGTTGTCGGTGCGTTGCTCGCTGATCGGCGTCGTGGTCGGCGTGATCCCGGGCCTCGGCGGTTCTGTCGTCGACTGGATCGCCTATGGCCACGCAGTGCAGACCACCAAGGACAAGTCCAACTTCGGCAAAGGCGAAGTGCGCGGCGTGATCGGGCCCGAGAGCTCGAACAACGCCAAGGAGGGCGGCGGGCTGGTCCCGACGCTGCTGTTCGGCATTCCCGGCTCGGGGTCGATGGCGATCTTCATCGGCGCGGTCGCGCTGTTGGGTTCGGGTGACATCGAGGTCGGCCCGAACATGCTGAAGGACAATCTCGACATCACCTATTCGATCGTCTGGCTGCTGGCGCTCGCCAACGTGCTGGGCACGGTGCTGTGCATCGCCGCCTCGGGCGGCATTGCCAAGCTGACGACGATCCGGTTCACCTATCTAGCGCCGTTCCTTTTCATGCTGATCGGCTTCGCGGCGTTCCAGTCGGGCCAGAACTTCGAGGACCTGCTGGCGCTGTTCGTGATCGGCCTGATCGGCATCTTCCTGCGCCGCTTCGACTGGTCGCGCCCGGCCTTCCTGATCGGCTTCGTGTTGTCGAATCCGGTCGAGAAGTTCACCAATCAGGCATTCCAGATTGCCAGCTTCCGGTTCCGCAAGAGCTTCGAGGAAGGCATCGACTACATCTTCAGCCCGATTGTCATCGTGCTGTTGATCATCACCGTGGTCTCGGTCGTGCTGGGGATCCGCCAGGCCAAGACCATCATGGCCGAGGGCGAGGTCGCCTCGGGCTCCAAGCGCGCGCCGCTGGTGTTCCTTCTGATGATCATGGCCTACCTGGTCGTCGCGCTGGTCAACGCCAACGCAATCCCCGACTACAACATGACCGACAAGATCATCCCGCTGGTCGTGGGCGGCTTCTCGCTGTTCTGCTGCCTGATCCTGCTGGTGCAGATGATCCGCCGTCCCGAGGGCGACGTGGTCTTCGCCGACAAGGAAGCCTCCGGTGAGGACGCCAACGCACCGCATGGGCTGTGGTCGACGCTGGCCTGGTTCGCCGCGCTGATCGCAGGGACCTTCGTTGTCGGCTTCATCCTGGCGCTGGTCGGCTTCCTGATCTCGTTCCTGAAAGTTCGTGCCGGGGCCGGCTGGGGCAAGACGCTGCTGCTGACCGCCTGCGGCATCGCCTTCATGTGCCTGATGGCCGGGGCACTGAACCGCGACTTCCCCCCGGGCCTGCTGCAGGAGGCGGTGGATCTGCCGTGGCCGCTGAAATGACCCAGACCGGTATTCCCTTCATCTTCATGCGCGGCGGCACGTCTCGCGGGCCCTACTTCAACCGCGCGGACCTGCCCGAGGACCTCGAAACCCTCGCCGAAGTTCTGATCGCCGCCGTCGGCTCGGGCCATCCGCTGAACATCGACGGGATCGGGGGCGGCGCGGCGGTGACGACCAAGGTCGCCATGCTTTCGCCCTCGACCGAGGCGGATGCGGATATCGACTATTTCTTTGCGCAGGTCTCGGTCGAGGACCGGCTGGTAGACTTCAAGCCGACCTGCGGGAACATCATGTCCGGCGTCGGCCCGGCCGCCATCGAGATGGGCCTGATCGCGCCCGCCGGTGACGAGACCGAGGTCCGCATCCGTGCGGTGAACACCGGCGCGCGGGTGCTGGCGCGGGTGCATACCCCCGGCGGCAGGCTGACCTACGAGGGCGGCACTGCCATTGCCGGCGTGCCCGGCACCGCCGCGTCCGTTGCGCTGACTTTCCAGGGCGTCGTCGGCTCTTCGACCGGGTCCTTCCTGCCGACCGGGAACCTTCGGGATCAGATCGACGGGATCGAGGTCACCTGCATGGACGTGGCGATGCCGATGGTCATTGCCCGTGCCGAGGATTTCGGCCTGACCGGGTACGAAAGCGTGGCCGAACTGGACGCCAACCGCGATTTCTTCGCTCGTATGGAGGCGGTGCGCCTGAAGGCGGGCGCGCTGATGGGCATGGGCGACATCGCGAAGTCGGTGACCCCGAAGTTCGGCCTGCTGGCCCCGGCCAAGGCGGGCGGGACCGTTGCGGTGCGGTATTTCATGCCGTGGAACACGCATCCAGCGATGGCGGTGACAGGGGCACAGTGCCTTGCCTCCTGCGCGCTGACGCCGGGCGCAGTCTCGGACGGGCTGCTGGAGCGGCCCGCGACCAGCCCAGCAAAGGTGGTGCTGGAGCATGCCTCGGGCACCATCGAGGTGCTGGTGGATTTCAACGCTGAGGGCGGGTTCTCGATGAACGCCGCCGGGCTGGTGCGTACCGCGCGCAAGCTTGCGGACGGCAAGGTCTACGTGCCTGCTTCGGTCTGGGCCGGTCCGGACGTTTCGGCAAGCGAACTCGTGACGACGGAGGCTTGACGAAAGGCCGGGCAGGACGCAGTATACTATTGCATACCGGAGGCCGTCGATGTCGAACTATCTGTCGGAACACCTTCAGATCGCGCGGGACGAGCTGCGTGCCGCCCGCGCCCTTCTGCAACGAGAAGTCCAGGATTACCCGATGCCGATCGCCGGCTGCGACCAGCAGTACAACCACATACGCGCGCAGCTCGACCAGGTGCGGACCGCGCTCGCCGTTCTGGAGCGCGACACGTGAAGGTTCACATTCTCGACGACTGGTTTGACACCCTACGCGGCCTTCCATGCTTCTCGAAGCTGCAGGGCCATGACGTCACTATCTGGACCGACCATACCGAGGAAGTGGAGGTTCTGGCCGAGCGTCTGGCCGAGGCCGAGGCGCTGGTCCTGTTCCGCGAGCGGACCAAGGTCACACGGCCGCTGCTGGAGCGGTTGCCGAACCTGCGCCTGATCTCTCAGCGCAGCGTCTATCCGCATGTTGACGTGCCCGCCTGCACCGACAACGGCGTTCTGCTGTGCTCCAACATGCACGGGGGCACGCCGTCCTATGCGGCGGCGGAACTGACCTTTGCGCTGATCCTTGCAGGGATGCGGGATCTGCCGGGGCAGATGGCCTCGGTCAAGGCGGGGCACTGGCAGGCGGGCGTGGGCAAGACGCTACGGGGCCGGACACTGGGGCTCTATGGCTATGGCCGGATCGCCACGGCGGTGGCGGGCTATGCACGGGCCTTCGGGATGAACGTGCTGTGGTGGGCCTCGGACGAGGGGCGGGCGCGGGCGCTAGCTGATGGCGAGCCGGTGGCCGAGAGCCGCGCGGCCTTCTTCGGCGGCTGCGACGTGGTCTCGCTCCATCTGCGGCTGAAGCCCGGAACGACGGGCATCGTGACCGGGGACGACCTGGCCCGGATGCGGCCCGATGCTTTGCTGGTGAATACCTCGCGTGCCGGGCTGATTGCGCCGGGCGCGCTGCTCGAGGCGCTGAACGCCGGGCGTCCCGGCAAGGCAGCCATCGATGTCTTTGACGTCGAACCGCTGACCGATCCCACCGACCCGTTGCTGGCGCACCCGAACCTTATCGCGACGCCGCATATCGGTTTCGTTACCGAGGATGAGTTTGATCTGCAGTTCGCCGACATCTTCGATCAGGTGAACGCTTACGCGGAGGGGCAGCCCATCCACATGATCAATCCCGAGGTATGGGCCCCTTCGGCCTGAGCAGCCGCGCGATCACCGGGGCCCCTGCGATCACCAGAACGATCCGCGTCAGGTGATGCGCGACCACGAAGCCGAGATCCGCGCCCGCGACGATGGCCAGCACCGTCATTTCGGCCTGCCCGCCGGGTGCGTAGGCCAGGAAGGCCTCGACCGGCGGGGCGAGGCCGAGACTGGTCGCGGCCCAGCCGAAAGCGGCGGCGATGGCCGCGAGGATCAGCACGAAGGCGGCCCCGGCAGCGATCACGCGGCGCAGTTCGGTGACGGTTATGCCGACGTAGTGGACGCCGATGCCGACGCCAATGAAGAACTGCGCGGCCAGGATCGCCTCGGCGGGCGGGCGGGCGTGCAGCAGGTTGCCCAGCGACAGTGCAGTTGCGACGATCATCGGGCCGAGGATCGACGCACCGAAGAGGCCCAGCCGCTCGCCGCCTTTCCAGCCGATAATGGCTGCCGCGACCATCAACGCCAACTCGCGCAGGGGTAAGGCCGCGGCGGGCTCGCCGATCGGGTTGCTCAGCGACTGGCCGTAGAATTGCACCAGCAGGATCGGCGCGACGGTCACGATGATCAGCACCCGGGTCGCGTGGATCAGCGAAAGGATGCGCGGATTGCCCCCGGCTTCGGCGCCGAAGATGATCATGTCCTGCGAGCCGCCGGGCATGGCACTGTAGTAGGCGGTGATGGTGTCAAAGCCGCAGACTCGCCGGAAGAACGGCACGCCGATCAGCGCGATCAGGGTGACGAACACCGGCACAAGCGCAACCGAGGCCGCCATCTGCGGTAATTGACCCACCACCGCAGGCGTGATCGACGCCCCCACCGCGACGCCCAGGATCGTACGCGCGCCGACCGACACTTGCCCGAAACCCTTCAGCTTCGCGCCCGCCAGCGCGGCGATCAGGCAGCCGGTCATCGGGCCGAACAGGAAGGGCAGGGGCAGGCCGGCGGCCCAGAACGCGGCAGTTCCTGCGATGGCGACGGCAAGGGTCAGAAGGCGGGCAAGGGAATCGGTCTTAAGCAATGTGGCCTCGGGCTTTCGCATGAGGTTGACGTGTTTGCATCCATATGTATACAGGTGGATACAGAATGCAAGGATAGACCATGCCCCGCACCGACGAGACAGACAGCACCGCCGATGGCCCGCAGGGCAGCCAGACCTATCGCGCCTTGATCGAGGAGATTCGCACCGGGCGCCTGCGCCCCGGCGATCGCCTGCGCGAGACAGAACTGGCCGAGCGCCTGGGCGTCAGCCGGACCCCGGTGCGCGAGGCGATCCGCCAACTGGAGGCCGACGGGCTGGTTGCTCATGCCCCCCGGCAAGGCGCGACCGTGCGCAAGCTCGACTACGCCGAGGTGATGGAGTTGTACGAGATGCGCGCCGTGCTCGAAGGCACCGCCGCGCGGCTTGCCGCGCATGCGGCGCTGGACATCGAGATCGAGGAACTGGCCTCGGTAAACGTGGCGCTGGGCAGGGCGGAAAGCGCCGAGGAAGCGTTCCGTCTGAACCGCTCGTTCCACGCCGCGCTGCTGGACGCTGCGAAGAACCGCTTTCTGCACAAGTCAATGAGCAGCCTGTCCAAGGCGCTGATGATCCTCGGGCCGACGACGCTGTCCGAGACCGAGCGCTTCGCCTCGGCCGTGCAGGAGCACGAGGCGGTGCTGGAGGCGCTGAAGGCGCGCGACGGGCTGGCCGCCGAGCAGCGTATGCGGGCGCATATAGAAGCCTCGCAGCGGGTGCGCATCCGCGCCCTGCGCGAGGCGGCCGCCGAAGGAGATGGCGAATGACCGAAGCACCTGACGTTCTGGTGATCGGCGGCGGCAACGCCGCCCTGTGCGCCGCGATCACGGCCGCCGAGGCGGGCGCTCGTGTGCTGATCCTGGAAACCGCGCCGAAACCCTATCGCGGCGGCAACTCGCGCCACACGCGGAACTTTCGCTGCATGCATGGGGGCCCGCTGGGTCCGCTGACCGACAGCTATACCGAGGACGAGTACTTCGCCGACCTGATGAAGGTCACCGGCGGAAAGACCGACGAGGGGCTGGCGCGGCTGGCGATCCGCACCTCGGAGGAATGCTTGCCCTGGATGGAGGAACATGGCGTCCGCTTCCAGCCCTCGCTGTCGGGCACGCTGTCGCTGGCTCGGACCAACGCCTTCTTTCTGGGCGGCGGCAAGAGCCTGGTGAACGCCTACTACCGCACCGCCGCGGCACTGGGCGTAGAGGTGCTGTACGAAGCGGCCGTCACGCATCTGGAGCTGGACGGCGACCGGATCGATCGGGTGGACTACACACACAACGGGCAGGGACACAGCGTCTCACCAAAGTCGGTGGTCGTGGCCTCGGGCGGATTTCAGGCGGATACCGAATGGCTCACCCGCGCCTGGGGCCCGGCGGCAAAGAACTTCCTGATCCGGGGCACCCCCTACAACCGGGGTGTCGTGCTGGCGGACCTGCTGGATCAGGGCGTCGAGAGCGTCGGCGACCCGACCCAGTGCCATGCCGTCGCCATCGACGGGCGCGCGCCCAAGTTCGACGGCGGGATCGTCACCCGGCTCGACTGCGTGCCGTTCTCGGTCGTGGTGAACAAGGACGCGCAGCGCTTTTATGACGAGGGCGAGGACGTCTGGCCCAAGCGCTACGCGATCTGGGGCCGGCTGGTCGCCGCGCAACCCGAGCAGGTGGGCTATGTCATCATCGACGCCAAGTCGCTGGAACTGTTCATGCCCTCGGTCTTTCCGCCGATCAAGGCGGACACGCTGGAAGAACTGGCCGAGAAGATGGACCTGCCCCCCGCCGCCCTGCGGGAGACGGTGGACGGGTTCAATGCGGCCTGCGGCGATACCTCCGCCTTCCATCCGACCGAGCTTGACGGCGTCGCGACGTCGGGACTGGAGCCGCCCAAGACCAACTGGGCGCGGCCGATCGATAGGCCGCCCTTCTACGGCTACTCGCTGCGCACCGGCGTCACCTTCACCTATCTCGGCCTGAAGGTCGACGAGACCGCGCAATGCTCCACCAGCGCCGGCCCGATCCGGAACCTCTGGGCCGCGGGCGAGACCATGGCCGGCTCGATCCTGGGCCAGGGCTATCTCGCCGGCTTCGGCATGACCATCGGAACCGTCTTCGGACGCATCGCAGGCCGGGAGGCCGCCGCCCATGCAAGCTGAACTTCTTCAGGAAGCCCGCCGCCAGGTGGAAATCTGCAATGCCTGCCGCTATTGCGAGGGCTATTGCGCCGTCTTTCCCGCCTTGCACCGCGAACGCGCCTTCGCGGATGGGGACCTGACGCAACTGGCGAACCTCTGCCACAACTGCCGGGGCTGCTACTACGCCTGCCAGTACACCACGCCGCACGAGTTCGACCTGAACCTGCCGCAGGCGCTGGCGGAAGTGCGCCAGGCCAGTTGGGAGGACTTCGCCTGGCCCGGCGTTCTCGCCCGTGCCTTCCAGCGCAACGCGCTGATGGTGGCGCTGGCGACGGTCATCGGCTTCGCCGTGCTACTCTGGGTCGCGCGGACCTTCCTGCCGTCGGGTGGCGAGGGGTTCTATGCCGTCATGGCGCACGGCACCATGGTCGCGATCTTCCTGCCCGCCTTTCTTCTGCCGCTGGCAAGCCTTGCCGTCGGGCTGCGCCGCTACTGGCAGGCCACGGGCGGCGGCGACGTTCAGCTGTCGGACCTGAAGGACGCGTTGGGATTGGTCGCGAAGATGCGCAACCTTGCCGGTGGGCATGGCGACGGCTGCAATTTCGAGGACGAGGACCGGTTCAGCCAGGGCCGGCGGCACACGCACCAGGCGGTGATGTACGGCTTCCTGTTGTGCTTCGCCTCGACCAGTGTGGCGACGCTGATGCATTACGGATTGGGCCGGCACGCGCCCTATGCGTTCTGGTCCGCACCCAAGCTGCTGGGGGTCTCGGGCGGACTGCTGATGGTGTTGGGCTGTGCCGGGATGATCGCGCTGAAGCTGAAGGCGGACCGCAACTTGGGCGCGCCCTCGGCCTGGAGCGGAGAGATCGCGTTCATCCTGCTGCTCGGCTTTGTCGGGCTGAGCGGGCTGGCACTCTATGCGCTGGGGCAGACGGCGGCGATGCCGGCGCTTCTGGTGGCGCATCTCGGCGCCGTGCTGGCCTTCTTTCTGCTGACCCCTTTCACCAAGATGGCGCACGGGTTCTACCGTCTGGCGGCGCTGGTCCGCGAAGCGGCCAACGCACGCCGGACGGCAGGCTGACCGCTCAGAGCGCGGCGGTCACGATGAATTCGACCCGGTAGCCGGGCGTGGCGAGCTTGGCTTCGCCGCAGGCCCGGACCGGCGGGTTTGCCGGGTCGATCCAGGCGTCGTAGATCGCGTTCATCTCGGCGAAATCGGCCATGTCGGCCAGCCAGACGATGACCTGCAGCGCTTTCGACTTGTCGGTGCCGGCGCGCTCCAGCAGTGCGTCAACAGAGGCCAGCGCGTCGCGGGTCTGTGTGGCGAGGTCGGCGTTCTCGGTGCCGACCTGACCGGCGAGGTAAACGGTGTTGCCGTGGATGGTGACCTGGCTCATGCGGCTGCCGGCGTCGAGACGGGTGATGGACATGGAATGCTCCGTTGGTGTGAATTCGCGCAACTCATAGCGCTGCGTGCGGGGCAGGGGAATGGGCCTGCGCCGGAGCTGCCATAACCTGCTGCTATGAATACGCGTGAACTGTTCCCGGGCTTTTGCTAAAGGCTTCGCGCGGAACATCGAAAGGCGGACTTTGGCGGTTCAGGACGATCTCAACTGGAACCTTCTGCGCACCTTCTACGTGATCGCGCAGGAGCGCAGCATCACCGGTGCCTCGCGGCGGCTTGGGATTTCCCAGCCGTCGGTCAGCGCGTCCCTTCAGAAGCTGGAACAACAGCTCGATTGCCAGTTGGTCTTCCGCGACAGCCGACATTTCGAGCTGACCCTGCGCGGAGACAAGATCTATTCCGAGTGCCGCGCGATGTTTCAGGGCGCTGATCGGATCGCCTTGCTGGCGCAGGACAATCCCGAGGACGAGCGCGGCGAGGTGCGGTTTCAGATCATCTCGAACCTCGTTTCACCGCTCATCGACGAGCTGATCCGTCTGTTCCACCAGCGCTATCCCTCGGTTCGGTTCCACGTCGAGGTACGCAACAGCCACGAGATCGTGCGCAACATCATGAAGGGGCAGATCGGGCTGGGGTTCTGCCTGCTGAACCGCCCGGTGCTGAATCTCGACTCGCTACGCCTGTTCCGCGAAGAATTCAGCCTGTTCTGCGGCGCCGAGCATCCGTTCTACGGGCGCAAGACCGTCACCGCTCGCGAACTGGAGCAGGAGCCGTTCATCTCGTTCTCCTGCGCGACCGAGGGCATGGGGCTGGAGCCGATGGCGGTGCTGCGCGCCAGCGCGAACCTTGGGCGCCGGATCACCGGCACGAGTTCCAACTTGCGCGAGGTGAAGCGGATGATCGTCGCGGGGCTGGGCATCGGCATTCTGCCGCCCGACGCGGTGCAATCCGACATTGCCGAAGGCGTGCTGTGGCCGCTGAAGCTGACCGAGCACCCGATCGGAGCGGACGTCTATCTAGTCCATGCGCCGGTCGCGGACCTGACCCCGGCCGATCGGCGGTTCCTGGAAACCGCCGAAGAGATCCTGCCGCTCTACCAGGACGAGGGTTAGCGCGCCGCCAGTTCCGCAGCCGCCAGATCCTCGAGCGCTGTACCCGCCGATTTGAACAGGGTGAACTCGCTGTCCGACTGGCGGCCCGGATGGCGGCCCTGGCACAGCTCGGCCAGGTCCGCGTGAAACAGCATCGGGTCGATCAGCCCGGCCTTGGCAGGCTGCGCAAGGTCGCCGCCCAACATGGCGCTGTCGGTGTTGTCGACGAAGATCTTCGCTTGGGTCACTGCCTGGTCGTCGCTTTCGCGCATGTCCGGGCGGAATGAGCCGACAAGGTCGAGGTGCGTGCCCGGCTTCAGCCATTCCCCCTTCACGATGGGCGACGTCGAGGCGGTGACGGTCGAGATTACATCGGCCTCGGAGCAGGCAAGTTGCAAAGACTTCACTGCACGCGCGGGAAGGCCAAGCGCAGCAAGGTCGCGGGCGACATGCTCGGCGCTGTCAGGGCTGCGGCCCCAGACGCTGATGCGGTCGTAGCGGCGCACCGTGACATGGGCCTGCGCCATGGCCCGGGACAGCTGGCCGGTGCCGACGACCAGCAGATGCTTCGCATCGCGCCGCGCCAGGTAGTCCGCTGCCAGCGCCGAGGCGCAGGCGGTGCGCCGCGCGGTCAGCAGGTCGGCGTCCATCACCGCGCGCATCTCGCCGGTCTCGCCGTCGAAGAGCATGTAACCCGCATTGATCGTCGGTTTTCCCCTTTGCGCGTTCTCGGGGAAGAAGGTCACGACCTTCACCCCGATGGACGATCCAGGCACCCATGCGGGCATGATCAGCAACGAGGCTTCGCTGCCGTCGGGTTGGCGGATCGGCAGAACCTGGCGGGCAGGGGCCTCGACCTCGTTCTCCGAAAACCAGGTGCGCAGCTGGCCGATCAGTGCCGCCCAGTCCAGGGCCGCGGAGATTTTGTCGTCACTAAGCCCAAGGCTCACCGGTCGGCCCTTTCGACTACCGCATGTAGCAGGATGTTCAGCGCGGGGCCGAAATCCTCGGGCTCGCAATGTTCCTCGTTGTTGTGAGTGATCCCGCCCTTGCAGGGGGTGAAGATCATCGCCGTGGGGCAGTGGGTCGCCAGGAAATAGGCGTCGTGGCCCGCCTGGCTTTGAATGTCGCGCCAGTTCGCGCCTAGTCGGACCGCCTGCTGGCGCAGGCTGTCGACAAGATCCGCGTCGAAGATGTCGCCGCCCCATTCCCATTCGTCCTCGATCGTCGCTTCGCATCCGGCGATGGCGGCGCTTTCGAACAGGGCGCGGCGCATGCGCTCGGCCATTGCGCGGGTGGTGATCGGATCGGGGTGGCGCACGTCGCAGACCGCCTCGGCGGTGTCGGACAATATGCCTGGCTTGTTCGGCCAGGCGGTCAGCCGGGCGGCGGTGGCCTTGCCGTCGTGTATCGCGAAGTCCCAGCCGATGTCATCGACGGCGGTCAACCAGCGCGCGCCCGCGACCAGCGCGTTGTGGCGCAGGTCCATCGGTGTCGGGCCGGTGTGGGCGGTCTGCCCTGCAAAGCTGGCGCGCATCCCGCGCACCGGGTAGCCGCCAGTGACGATGCCGACCTCGCGCCCCTCGGCGTCGAGGATCGGACCCTGCTCGATGTGAAGCTCGAAATACGCGTCGATCTCGCCCGCCTTGCAGGGGCGGTCGCCCTTGTAGCCGATGCGCTCAAGCTCGTCGCCGAAGCGGGCGCCGTCGTCGCCAATCAGGTTATGTACCCAGTCGACCGAGTACTTGCCGATGAAGCAGCCCGAGGCGACCATCGGCGGCGAGAAGCGCGCGCCTTCCTCGTTGGT
The DNA here is from genome assembly GCF_054457455.1 of Halovulum sp. GXIMD14794. NCBI lineage: Bacteria > Pseudomonadati > Pseudomonadota > Alphaproteobacteria > Rhodobacterales > Paracoccaceae > Halovulum > Halovulum sp. GXIMD14794. The sequence goes on from NZ_JBTLNF010000011.1 coordinate 117,634, forward strand.
CCAGTCGACGATGACGATGGGCCGCCGGGTGGTGTGGCCCGCGTCGTTCAACGTGCGCACCAGTTCTAGCCCGGCCAGCACTCCGGCGATGCCGTCGAACCGGCCGCCGTTGATCTGGGTGTCGAGGTGGCTGCCGATCAGGATCGGGGGGAGATCCGGATCGGTCCCTTCGCGGCGACCAAAGATCGAGCCGCATTCGTCCACCTCGACACTCAGGCCCGCATCCTTGCACCAGGTCACGAACAGGTCGCGTATCTGCCGGTCGGCATCGCCTAGCGTCAGACGGGACAGCCCACCGGGACGGCCTTCGCCGATGCCGGCCGAAGCCTCGATCGTTGACCAGAAGCGTGCAAGGTCGGTGCGGGTTTCCGCAGAAAAAGTCATGTGTCTATTCCCTTGGTCAGAACAGAAGGTGCGGCAGGCCGGTGACCAGCGCGGGGAAGAGGATCATCGCGACCAGGACCGCGATCATCACGCCGAGGAACGGCACCAGGTGGCCGAAGGCGCGCGACAGCGGGATGTCCGCGACGCGGCAGGCGGCCATCAGGTCGATGCCCAGCGGCGGCGTGTTGGCCCCGATGGCCAGGTTCACCGTCAGCAGGATGCCGAAGTAGACCGGGTCGATCCCGTACTGGCCAAGGATTGGCAGGAACACCGGTGCCAGGATCAGAATGATGGCAATGGATTCCATGAACGTGCCCAGGATCAGCAGCACCAGCATCATCAGCAGGAGCGCGATGGTGGCGCTGTCGGTGGCCTGGGTGATGCCCGCGACGGCCATTTGCGGCACGCGCTCAGCGGCGAGGATCCAACCGAAGACGCTGGCGGCGGCGATGACTAGCAGGATCGCGCCCGTAGTCTCGGTCGTCTCGCGCAGCAGTTTGACCACCTTGCGGATCGTCAGGCTGCGATAGACCACAAGGCCGATCACCAGTGCATAGGCGACGCCGATGCCCGCGGCCTCGGTCGGGGTGAAGATGCCCGAGCGGATGCCGCCGACGATGATCACCGGAGCCAGCAGCGCCAGAACCGCATCCTTCGCGGCGGCGGCCAGTTTCCCACCGTCGAAGGGCTCGCCCCCCGACCAGCCGAAGCGGCGAGACTGGATCCAGGCGACGATCATCAGACCGATGCCCAGCAGCAGCCCCGGCACGATGCCGGACACGAACAATTGTCCAACCGAGCTGTTGGTCGCGGTGCCGTAGACGATGAGTACGATAGACGGCGGAATGACCGTGCCCAGCGAGCCCGCGCAGCCCAGGGCTGCGGCGCTGAAGCCGGGGTCGTAGCCGCGCTGCTTCATCGCGGGCAGCATCATGGTGCCGATGGCGACCACGTCCGCCACGCCCGACCCGGACAGCGAGCCGAACAGCATGCAGGCGATGATCATCACGATGGCCATGCCGCCGGTGCGCTGGCCGACCAGCGCCGAGCAGAGCGCGATGATCCGGGGCGCGAGCCCGCCGTGGACCATCAGGAGGCCCGCCAGCAGGAACAGGGGGATCGCCAGAAGGGTGAAGCTGTCGATACCGGCGACCGCGCGCTGCGCGACCACGATCATCGGCGCCGTGTCGGCGATGAAAATGTAGAAGATCGAGCTGAGTCCAAGCGCGACGGCAATCGGCGCGTCGATCAGCACCAGGAAGACGAAGGCGGCCAGCAGCAGGACAAGGGCCAGGCTCATTTGCGCCATCCTCCCAGCAGGAATGCGATCAGCGACAGCGCGCAGGCTACGGGCAGGACCAGGTAGAAGAGGCCCACGGGCAGGCTCAGCGCGGTCGTTGTGTGGGACCAGGTCATCTCGGCGAGCTTCGCGCCATTGATGCCCAGAACCGCGAGAAAGACGACGGTGGCGGCGGCGGCGAGCAAGCGGATCGCGCCGCGCAAGGCGGGGTTCGACACCAGCAGGTCGGTCAGCCCGGCGCGGAAATGCGTGCCGCGCCAGAAAGCAGAGACCGCGCCCAAAAAGGTCAGCCAAACCAGCAGAAGACGGGGCAGTTCCTCGGCCCAGCGGGGAGTGTGGCCGGCCAGGTAGCGCGAGCCGACCACGTAGACGACGGCGGTAGTGAAAGCCGCGACCAGGCCCGCGCCGATCCAGCGGATGCCGGTATCGAGTGCGGTGCCCAGTTTTTCGGGTATCCTAGTCATCGCCGAAAGCTCCGTTCGGGCCGCGGCACAGGCTGCACTCGTCGCAATAGGCGGCGATTACCACCCATTCGTCGGACAGCACCTCGACCTCGTGATCCAGGCCCGGGGGCAGGCGCACGGCCGTGCCCTCGGTCATCTCGTATTCCTCGCCGCCCGCGCGCAGCACGGCACGACCCTTGAGGGTCAGCGTGACCTCGTCGCGGGGATGGGAATGGGCGACGGATTTCGCGCCCTTGCGCCCCGTGGTCAGCGCGAACTTGATGAAGCCCTCGCCGCGCTGAGCGGGCGAGAACAGAACTTGCTGCTGGAAGTCGAAGAGTTGCACCGGTTCGACCGATGCAACGTTCTTCACCTCGGGACGCAAACCGCTCATTTGCGGTAGGTGTCGAGGATGCCCAGAAGCTCGGGGCCAAAGACCTCAGCCTGGCTTTCCCAGATCGGGGCGACGGCCTCGACGAAGGCGGCCTTGTCCACCTCGTTGAATTCCATGCCCTTGCCTTCCAGGGTCGCGACCAGCCCGGCTTCGGCTTCGGCGGCCATCACGCGCTGTTCTTCGGCCCAGTGCTGGGCAGCCTCAAGCACGATGGTCTGGTCCTCTTCCGAGATCTGGTCCCAGGTCATCTTCGACATGGTCAGGCTGGCCGCGCCGAAGATGTGCTCGGATTTCGAGACGTATTTCTGCACTTCAAAGAACGAGGCGGCGTCGATGATCGACAGCGGGTTTTCCTGCGCGTCGAACAGGCCCTGCTGCAGGGCCGAGTAGAGCTCGCCGAAGGCCAGCGGGGCAGGCTCGGCACCAAGGCCCTCGAAGGTCGCCAGGCGCACTTTGTCGGGGGTGACGCGGATCTTCAGACCTTCGAGGTCGGCCGGTTTCTCGATCGGACGGGTGTTGTTTGTGATGTTGCGGAAGCCGGTTTCCCACCAGGACAGGACGACCATGCCCTTCGGCTCGAGCAGTGCTTCCAGCGCGTCGCCCAGATCGGCGTCCAGCGCGGTGAACGCCTGCTCGCGCGAGGTCCAGGCATAGGGCATTTCGATAATGCCCATTTTCGGTTCGATATACTGGAACGAGCCCGATCCGATGACACCGGCCTGCACAGCGCCGAACTGCATGCCCTCGATGACCTCTTTCTCGCTGCCCAGCTGCCCGCCGGCAAAGACCTCGATGGCGACGCGGCCCTCGGTCTTTTCGGCGACTTCTTCAGCGAAGCCGGTGGCGGCGGTGTGCCAGCTGTGTGCTTCGGGCAGCACGTGGCCGAGGCGGATCTCGACCTGCGCGTCCGCGGCGGTCGCGAACGTGGCGAGGGCCGCGAAGGCCAGGCCGAAGCTGTGGGGGATCTTGTTCATGTTTTTGGTCTCCTGTTGAACCGATGGCCGGGATAAGGCCGTAAGGCAGGCGCGCGCGCAAATAGGCGGAACCTATGGGTGTCAGAATCCGGAAGGTTCTCGAGAGAAAGGGCTTTGAGACCATAGCTTTATGAGGTGAGCTCGGCGCGGTGCATGATATTTGGGCCCCGACAAATGCCCGTCGTGAGAAGCGACTGACAATCCTCGCACGCCCCATGGAAACGTCTAGCAACCCCAGAAGGTTTGATCCGCCTCAATCCGCGCTGGTGATTCCGAGGTTAGGCTCGTCTCGGAGAGCCGTGACCATGAGCGCAAATTGACAGGCATGTGGCGGTGCAGGCCATGATGGCGATCGAAGGGATACCCGGATGGAGGATTGGACAACGGACCTGACGCCCCATACTTCAATGCCGGAGGCAGGCGCATGAGCGCCCGCGATCCCGCCCCGAAAATCCTGATCGTCGGCGCCGTCGCAGGGGGCGCCTCGGCCGCGGCCCGCGCCCGGCGCCTTAACGAGAGGGCACAGATCATCATGTTCGAGAAGGATCCCTACATCTCCTTCGCGAACTGTGGTCTTCCGTACTACATCGGCGGCGAGATCACCGACCGTGACAAGCTGCTGGTCGCCACGCCCAAACTGTTCCACGACCGCTTCCGGGTCGAAACGCGGGTGCAGCACGAGGTGACGGCCATCGACCGCGAGGCGCGTTCGGTCACTGTACACGACATCCTGGACGGGTCGACCTATCACGCGACCTACGACAAGCTCATCTTGTCGCCGGGCGCGGTGCCGATCCTGCCGCAGATCCCCGGGATCGAGTCGCATGGGGTGTTCACCCTGCGGACGATCCCCGACATGGACCGCATCATCGCCGCCATGCCCGACGCGCGCTCGGCGGTGGTCATCGGCGCGGGCTACATCGGGCTCGAGATGGCTGAGCAGTTCACCCGGCGTGGGCTGGGCGTCAGCATCGTCGAGCTACAGAACCAGGTCATGCCCTTCTTCGACTACGAGATCGCCGAGCCGTTGCACCGCGAGATCGAACGCCATGGCGTGCGCCTCGAGCTGGGGCGTGCTGTCACCGCCGTCGAGGCCGAGAACGGCGCGGCGACCGGCGTCACCCTGGCCGACGGCACGCGCCTCGAGGCGGACATCGTGCTATTCTGCATCGGAGTGCGCCCCCTGACAGGACTGGCCGAGGCCGCAGGACTGAAGATCGGTGAAAGCGGCGGTATCGCGACCGACAATTTCATGCGGACGTCAGATCCGGATATCTATGCCGTGGGCGATGCCGCGGAGTACCAGTTCGGCCCCACCGGCATGCGCCAGCGCGTCCCGCTGGCCGGGATCGCGAATAAGGCCGGGCGGGTCGCCGGGCAGCATGCGGCCACCGGTTCTGCGCGGCCCTGTCCCGCCGCGTGGAGCACCTCGATCGTGCGGGCCTTCGATGGCGCGGCAGGGCTGGCCGGCCTGTCCCAGTCGCAGGCGGCGAAACGGGGTTACGACGCCGGCGCAGTGCACATCGTGTCGTTCCATCATGCGAGCTACTATCCGGGCGCCGAGGCGCTGGCGGTGAAGCTGGTCTACGACCGGGCCACCCGGCGGGTCCTCGGGGCGCAGGTGATCGGGCGGGTCGGGGTCGACAAACGGCTCGACGTGGTCACCACGCTGATCCATTTCCATGGCACCGTCGACGACCTTGCCGGACTGGACCTGGCCTATGCGCCGCCATTCGGCTCGGCCAAGGATCCGCTCCATATGGCGGCCTTCGCCGCGCAGAACGACCTCGACGGGCTGGCGCCGCTGATGGATCCGGGCAATGACCTTGGTCCGTTCCAGGTGGTCGACGTGCGCTCCGACACCGAGGTGGCTGAGCGGCCTTTCCCGCACGCGTCTCACGCGAAACATATCGAACTGAACCAGTTGCGCGAGCGGTTGGGCGAGCTGGACCCAGAAGCGCCCACCGTGGTCGCCTGCCGCACCGGCCTGAGATCCTATGTTGCCGCGCGCATCCTGCTGCAACACGGGTTCAAGGAGGTCTACAACCTCTCTGGCTCTGTCTCGATGCGGGATTTCGCGACGAACCGGAAGTCGGGGCTCGGCGCCGAGACGCCTGCGCAACTGCCGCGTCCGCAACACATGTTCGACTTTCCTAGCGCGCGGAAGAAGTCGGATCCCAGCGGTTAAAACGTCAGCGTCCGGCCCGCTGGAAGGGCCGGATCGCGAGGGGGCGGAAGCCCTCGATAAGGAAGCGAAGCCCCGCCGCCGCCCCGACATAGATTGAAATCAACAGGAGAGGCGCGCTCGGCGCGAGTACCGAGAAGGCGGAGAGGCCCTGTCCGACGCTGCACCCGAAAGCCGTGACCGCGCCGGTGCCCATCAGGAAGGCGCCGAACAGCTGGCGTCGCAGCTCGCGGGGGTCCTCGCAGGCTTCCCAGCGAAACTCGCGCCGGATCATCGAGCCGAGGAACGCGCCCCCGATCACGCCGAGCACCGAGCCGATACCGAAGTCGATGTACGAGCCGGACATGGTCATCACGTAGAGCAGCGTCTCGCCCGTAGGTGCCGCGTAGCTGTGCGACCTGACCTGTTCCGCGCCGAATCCGTTGGACGCGATCCAGCCCGTCGCGGCCCATCCCGAGGCTATCGCGAAGGCGATAACTGTTGCCCATGCCAGTGTCTTGCCATGCTGCAGAAAGTCGCGGCTCGACAGCATCCAGGCGGTGCCGGCGAGGCCGACGAGGCCGGCCATCCAGACGAACGGCACTCCGGTCATGTCGGCCATGCTGGCGCTGGGTGTTTCGGTCACGGGAAACAGCCAGACACGGAGGATGGCGATCGGGCCGGCTATCGTCATGTAGGCGGAGATCCCGATCACAAGGACCACGACGAAGGCGCGCAGATCGCCGCCGCCGAGGCGTGCCAGCGCCCCGTGGCAGCAGTGCCCGGTTAGCGCCATGCCGATGCCGAACATGAGCCCGCCGACGATCACCGCGAACGGGTTCCAGCCGGTCGAAAGATAAATCGAGTCTGCGGGGGTGAAGAGTCCAAATGCCGTCAGCACCGCGACGAAGAGTATCGAGAACGAAATCGCCAGCCCCCACATCCGTAGCCGGACGTTGCTACCACCGTGCAGGTGATCCTCGATCGCGCCAAGGGTGCAGAAGCCGCCGATACGTGCGGCCAGACCGAGCAGAACGCCTCCGAAAGCGCCGGCTACGGCCGCGAGCTGTCCTTCGCTGAGCCAGTCCAGCATGAATCCCTCCCAATGACGGGCGGAATTCTCAGGCGTCCGCCTCGTCGTCGCGGCAGTACATTTCGTACACCGTCTCGATTATTTTGCGCGGACGGTCATCGGTCAAGCTGTAGTAGATGTTCTTACCGTCCCGCCGGGTCTTCACCAGCCCCTGAAGCCGCAGCCGCGCCAGTTGCTGCGAGACTGCCGCCTTGCGGGCCGATAGCAACTGTTCCAGTTCCGTGACCGACCGCTCGCCCTGCGTTAGGGCGCAGAGGATGATGAGCCGGCTTTCCTGGCCGAGCGCACGCAGAAAGTCCGCAGCCTGCGTCGCGCGGTCCAGGAACTTCTCCCGGTCCTCGTCGCTCAGATCCTCGGATAGTTCAGGCAGAGCCACCCAATGTCCCCCTAAAACGGCAACTGTTCCTCTATTGCCGCGATCCCGGCCCGCGCGCAATCATCATCTGCCGAAGGCGACGGCGCGCCGGACACACCCACGGCTCCGACCAGCGTGCCCGCGACCTCGATCGGAACGCCGCCTCCCAAGGGCAGAGCCATCGAGATCTGACGGATCGCCGATGGGGCGGTGCCCTCGGCGGTCAACTCGCCGAGCGAAAGCGTGTCGGTGCGGAAGCTGACGGCGGTCCAGGCCTTGCGGTTCGCCGTCTCATGGACATGCGGTCCCGCGAACCGGTCGCGGACGAAGCTTTGCACGGTGCCGAACCTGTCGACCACGGCGACACCGACCTGGTAGCCCTCGGCGCGGCAGGCCTCCATCGTTTTCACCGCGAGGTCGATCGCCAGTTCGGGCTGAAGCACGCTGAAGGTGACAAGAGCGTCGTCGTCGTCCTGCGCAAACGCGGGTCCGGCCATGACGGCCAGAGCTGCCAGCAGCGCGCATCCAGTGCGTTTCATGATGATCCCTCCTCCATGTTTTTCAGCATTCGTCCCAGCAGCCCCCAGAAGAAGTCTTCGCCGGGGTAGCCCTCGATGCGGCCGATCTCCGCACCTTCGTGGAACAGAACGAAGGTCGGGGTGAAGGTCACGGCACCAATACCCGCAAGGTCGTCCGGTCGGGGTGCGTGCAGATCGACTCGCCGCAGCGGGGCAATCTTCGCTTCCGCCGTCTTGGGATAGATCGGGGCGATTTCCTCGTTCCAGCGGGCGCACCAAAAACAGCCGCGCTCTTCGAACATGACCAGTTCCTGCGCCCGAAGCGGCGCAGCGATGAGCAGCAGCAGGAGGAGGAATGCTTGCTTCATTTCGCAAGTGTAGGCGATTGACGATGATTAAACAATCAATCTAACGTGAAACTGTTATGTCAAGCGGAGGGGCCCCGTGCTCGATGTCTCCATTGCTGGCGCCGCCTTTGCAGGGCTCCTGTCGTTCCTGTCGCCCTGCATCCTGCCCATCGTGCCGTTCTACCTCGGTTACATGGCCGGGCAGAGCGTGCAGGCGGTCGACACCGGCGTTCCGCTGGATGCGGCGGTCAGGCGACGGGCGTTCCTCGGGGCCGTTGCGTTCTCTGCCGGTATCATCACCATCTTCGTGCTGCTCGGGATGAGCGCCACCGCCTTCGGGCAGTTGGTGCGCGAATGGATGCCCGTGCTGCGCTATGCAGCAGCGCTGCTGATACTGCTCATGGGGCTGCACTACCTCGGCGTGATCAAGATCGGTTTTCTTTATCGGCAGTATCGTGCGGACGTGGGCGGGAAAGGGAACTGGAGCTTGTTGACGGCCTATGCCATCGGGCTGGCCTTCGCCTTCGGCTGGACGCCTTGTGTCGGCCCGGTGCTGGCTGCGATCCTGTTCACGGCGGCCGGTCAGGAGGATGTTCAGCGCGGTGCCGTGCTGCTGCTGTCCTACGGACTGGGAATGACCCTGCCATTCATGCTCGCGGCGCTCTTCGTCGGCCCGTTCATGCGTTGGATGGCCGGTTTCCGGAAACACCTCGGCACCATCGAGAAGGTCACTGGCGGCCTGCTGGTCGTCTTCGCGGTGCTCATCGGCACCAACACGATCAACTACATCGCCGAGGCGATGCTCGCCATCGCCCCCGATATCGGCGTTCTGCAATAGGGAAGGAGACGGATATGAGACATCTGACTGCCGCGCTGCTGATGCTGGCGCTTCAGGCAACGGGACCGGCCCTTGCCGCGGAACTGGGGGATGACGGGCTCCACAAGGCCGTCTGGATGCAGGACACGTTCAAGGACCTGTCCGAGGACCTTGCCGACGCCACTGCCGTGGGCAAGCGCCTGGTGTTGATGGTCGAGCAGAGGGGCTGCTCCTACTGCACCAAGATGCATGAGGAAGTGTACTCCGACCCTGTGATCGCAGCGCATCTGAGCGATGACCTCTACGTCATCCAGATCAATTTCTTCGGGGATGTCGAGGTTACGGATTTCGATGGTGAAACCCTTCCCGAGAAAGAGATGGTCCGGAAGTGGGGACTCATCTTCACGCCGACGCTGATGTTCTTCCCCGAGGAGGTTGACGGCACGATTCCGGCAAATAAGGCGGCGGTCGCATCCATGCCGGGCGCATTCGAGAAGGGGACCACGCTCGACCTGATCACATGGGTTCTGGAAGACCGCTACGAGGGAGAGGAAACCTTCCAGAAGTACCATGCCCGCAAGCACAACGAGCGCGTAAATGCGCAGTGACGAAAGGGTCCTAGTGCACGGCATTCAATTCAACAGTTTCTCGATTACGAAATTGTTGTAGACATCAGCGGCAGGGCGCGATTACCATACTTGAAAACAACGATGCGAAACGGGAGGAGCGGAATGCGGCTGAGCGCGATCATGCTCGTGTGCGCGGTGTCGGCGGCCCAGGCCGAAACGGTCGGGCCGGATGACGTCGTCTTCGAGGACGGCGCGGTGACGGCCTCGCTGACGGGGCAGCCGGGCAACGCGGCCAATGGAGCCGTGCTGATGGACAAGGGATCCGGCAATTGCATTGCCTGCCACAACGTGTCGGCGCTGAGCGAGTTGCAGTTCCAGGGCGACGTCGGGCCGATGCTCGACGGTGTTGCCGATCGCTGGAGCGAGGCGGAACTGCGGGGCATCGTCTCGAATGCCAAAATGATGTTCGACGGCACCGTGATGCCGTCCTTCTACAGAACGTCCGGTTTCACCCGTCCGGGCGATGCATTTACCGGCAAGGCACCTTCCGGCGCGTTGGAGCCTCTGCTGACCGCGCAGGAAGTCGAGGATGTCGTCGCCTTCCTGATGACGCTCAAGGACGAATAGCGGAGAGCTGAGATGGACCTGACCAGAAGGCAGTGGATGATTATCGGTGCGGGGGCAGTCGCCGCCGCGGGCCTTGCGCCTCTGAGCGCGCTGGCCAAGCCGATGGACGAGGCGATGGCCGACTTCACCGGCGGCGCGGACGTGGCGGACGGTGACGGCATCGAGCTGACGACGCCCGAGATCGCGGAGAACGGCAACACGGTTCCGATCGAGGTGTCGGCGCCCGGCGCAGCGGCCATCGCGGTCTTTGCCGAGGGCAACCCCGAGGCCGAGGTCGTGACCTTCAGGTTCGGTGAGCTTGCAGGGTCGCAGGCCGCGTCGACGCGGATCCGGCTTGCCAAGACCCAGAACGTCATCGCCGTCGCGCAGCTGGCCGACGGCTCCTTCGTCCGGACCGCGCGCACAGTGAAGGTGACGATCGGCGGTTGTGGCGGCTGAGCAGGAGGAGAACCGAGAATGGCACAAGGTGTGAAAGCCCGTGTGAAAGTCCCCAAGAAGGCTTCGGCCGGCGAGGTGGTGACGATCAAGACCCTCATCAGCCACCCGATGGAGTCGGGCCAGCGCAAGGACAGCGACGGCAACGTGATCCCGCGCTCTATCATCAACAGGTTCACCTGCGACTTCAACGGCGTGAACGTGATCGACGTCACGATGGACCCGGCGGTGTCGACCAACCCGTACTTCGAGTTCGAGGCCAAGGTGCCGGAGGCCGGTGATTTCCAGTTCACCTGGTATGACGACGACGGCGACGTCTACGAGGAATCCAAATCGGTCGCCATGGCCTGAGGCCTGCGATCCAGGGAGGAACAATGAAGAAGACTGTCGCAACAGCATTCTGTATCGCCTTTGCCGCCACCGCGGCAGTCGGTCAGGACGACTCGACGTTGATCGTGAACGAAGAGCTCGAACTGACCACCGAGGCGCCGGCGCCCGAGCATCTCTCGGACGCGCTGAGTACCATTTACTCGGGCTGGCGGTTCCGCACGCCCGAGACCCAGGCGCTGCAGATGGACGACTTTGACAATCCCGGCATGATCTATGTCGACGCGGCGCTCGACGCCTATGCGACGGTCGAGGGCGAGGCGGGCGAAAGCTGCCAGTCCTGCCACGGTGACGTCGAGAGCTTCACCGGATTGCGGACCACGATGCCCAAGGTGAACGAGGCCGTCGGCGAGTTGTGGACCATGGAGGACTACATCAACAACTGCCGTACCGAGAACATGAAGGCCGAGCCCTGGAAATGGTCGGGCGATGACATGCAAGGCATGGTCGCCCTGATCGCGCATCAGTCGCGGGGTTTGCCCATGAACGTCGCCATCGACGGCCCAGCCGCGCCCTACTGGGAGCAGGGGAAAGAGACCTACTATACCCGGTTCGGCCAGCTGGAACTGTCCTGTGCCAACTGCCACGAGCAGAACTACGGCTACAACATCCGGGCCGACCATCTGAGCCAGGGGCAGACCAATGGATTTCCCACCTATCGGCTGAAGCAGGGCAAGCTGATCTCGCAGCACAACCGCTTCCGTGGCTGCATCCGGGACACGCGAGGCGAGACCTTCGCCGAGGGATCCGACGTGTTCCGGGCGCTCGAGCTCTACGTCGCATCTCGCGGCAACGGCCTGTCGATCGAGAGCCCGGCCGTCCGCCAGTAGCGGCAAGCCAAACTCAGCAGCAGTCGCCCCCGGAGGTCTCCGGGGGCTTCCAGGAACCGCGCGTCGGGCGCGGAACGGAGGACCTATGATCTCTCGGCGCGATTTCCTGCAGACCGGCATGGCGGCAGCAGCGCTCTACGGGGCGGGCGGCTACGGCAACTGGGCCCGGCTGGCCGCGCAGCAGGCGCTCACCCAGGACGACCTTCTGAGCTTCGAGACGATGGGCAATGTCAGCCTGATCCACATCACCGACATCCATGCCCAGCTGAAGCCGGTCTATTTCCGCGAACCGGGGATCAATATCGGCGTGGGCGAGGCGCGGGGCCTGCCTCCGCACATCACCGGCGACGATTTCCTGAGGCTCTACGGTATAGAACCGGGCACGCCGGCCGCCTACGCGCTGACCAACTCTGACTTCGCGGCGCTTGCCAAGGCCTATGGCAAGGTCGGCGGGCTTGACCGGGCGGCGACGGCAGTCAAGGCGATCCGGGCGGATCGACCTGATGCGCTGCTGCTTGATGGCGGCGATACCTGGCAGGGCAGCTACACCGCGCTCAATACCGATGGCGGCGACGTGGTGCGTGCGATGAACGCGCTGGGCATCGAGGCGATGACCGCGCACTGGGAGTTCACTCTGGGCATCGACCGGCTGACCGAGATCGTGGACGACGAACTGCAATTCCCCTTCCTCGGCGCAAACATATTCGACACCGAATGGGACGAACGGGCCTACGATCCCTACGTCTTTTTCGAGCGCGGCGGGGTGAAGATCGCCGTCATCGGCCAGGCCTTCCCCTACATGCCGATTGCGAATCCCAGTTGGATGTTCCCCGGCCTGTCCTTCGGAGTCCGCGAGGACAACATGGCCGAGATCGTCGAGGAGGTACGGGCCGAAGGGGCCGGGCTGGTGGTCCTGTTGTCGCACAACGGATTCGATGTGGACCGCAAGCTGGCCGCGAGCGTGCCAGGCATCGACGTGATCCTGACCGGGCACACGCACGATGCGCTGCCCGAGCCGGTGGTGGTCGGGAAGACCTTGCTGATCGCCTCGGGTAGCCACGGCAAATTCCTGACGCGGCTGGACCTCGACGTGCAGGGCGGCCAGGTGAAGGGTTTCCGCCACAAGCTGATCCCGCTCTTCTCGGATGTGATCGCGCCGGATCCCGAGATGGCGGCGCTGATCGACGAGGAGCGCGCGCCCTACGAAGCGGAGTTGAACGAGGTTCTGGGCACGACCGAGACCACGCTCTTTCGGCGCGGGAACTTCAACGGCACCTGGGACGATCTACTGTGTCAGGCCCTGATCGAGGAGCGCGAGGCCGATATCGCCCTGTCGCCCGGCTTCCGCTGGGGGCCGTCGCTGATCCCCGGCTCCGACATCACCCGCGAGGCGCTCTTCGGGGTTACGGCGATGAGCTATCCCAACGCCTACCGCACCGAGATGACGGGGGAGTTCCTGCACACCGTGCTGGAGGACGTCGCGGACAACCTCTTCAACCCCGATCCCTACTACCAGCAAGGTGGTGACATGGTCCGCGTCGGGGGCATGGGATACCGAATAGATATCACCCAGCCGCAAGGCAGCCGGATCACAGAGATGACGCTGCTCAAGACCGGCGAACTCATCGACGCGGCCAAGACTTATGTGGTCGCCGGCTGGGCCAGCGTGAACGAAGGCACCGAGGGCCCGCCGATCTGGGATGTGGCCGAGGCCTACATCCGGCGCCAGGGCACGATCCAGCTCGATGCCAATCAAAGCGTGAAAGTCGTCGGGGCCTGACCCGAGAAGCAGGAGACCGCTATGTCCGATGATGCCAAAACCAGCCGACGCGGCTTTCTGACCGGCACCCTCGCCGCCGGAGGTGCGGTGGTCGCTGCGCAGGCCCGCGCAGACGACCCGGCGATCACCGAGGTGCAGCCCTGGGCGCAGGCGCTGGGCGAAGGGGTGGATGCGCGCCCCTACGGAATGCCTTCGGAGCACGAGGCCCATGTCGTGAGGCGCAATGTGCCCTGGCTCACCGCCGACGCAGTCTCCTCGGTCAATTTCACGCCGCTGCACGAGTTGGACGGGATCATCACGCCCAACGGGCTCTGCTTCGAGCGCCACCATGCCGGGATCGCCGAGATCGATCCGGGGATGTACCGGCTGATGATCAACGGGCTGGTCGACACGCCGCTGGTATTCACGCTGGAGGACCTCAAGCGCTTCCCGCGAGAGAACCACGCCTATTTCCTGGAATGCGCCGCAAACAGCGGTATGGAATGGCGCGGTGCGCAGCTGAACGGCTGCCAGTTCACCCACGGCATGATCCACAACGTCATGTATACCGGCGTGCCGCTGCGCCTGATCCTGGACCAGGCGGGGGTGAAGACCGCCGGCAAGTGGATCCTGCCCGAGGGCGCCGATGCCTCCGCCATGACCCGCTCGATCCCGCTCGAGAAGGCAATGGACGACTGCCTCGTCGCATTCCGCATGAACGGGGAAGCTCTGCGGCCCGAACAGGGCTACCCGGTGCGGCTGGTCGTGCCTGGCTGGGAAGGCAACATGTGGGTGAAATGGCTGCGCCGTATCGAGGTCGGCGATGAGCCCTGGCACCACCGTGAGGAGACCTCGAAATATACCGACCTTCTGGAGGACGGCCGCGCGCGGCGCTTCACCTGGGAGATGGACGCGAAATCGGTCATCACCAATCCCTCGCCGCAAGCGCCGATCACCCACGGCCCTGGTCACACCGTCATTACCGGCGTCGCCTGGTCCGGGCGGGGCACGATTCCGCGCGTGGACGTGACCCTCGACGGCGGGGCCAACTGGCATCAGGCCCGCATGTCGGGACCGAGCCTGAACAAGTCCCTGCACCGTTTCTACTATGAGTTCATGTGGGACGGCCGGCCGCTGCTACTCCAGTCCCGCGCGCATGATTCCACAGGTTACGTGCAGCCGACCAAGGACCAGTTGCGCGAGGTCCGGGGCACCAACTCGATCTACCACAACAACGGCATCCAGACTTGGGCCGTGAACGAGAAGGGCATCGCGGAAAATGTCGAAGTTTCTTAACGCCGCTCTCGCCGCCACCCTCATGACTTCGCCGGTGCTGGCGGGCGATCTGGGGCTGGGACGCCCCGCAACCGAGGCGGAGATCGCCGCCTGGGATATCGACATCCGCCCCGACGGCGCCGGTCTGCCCGAAGGCAGTGGCACGGTCTGGGATGGCGAGGAACTCTTCGCGGAACGTTGCGCCGCCTGTCATGGTGATTTCGGCGAGGCCGTCGGACGTTGGCCCGCGCTTGCGGGCGGTTTCGACACGCTCGACACCGAGGATCCGGTCAAGACTGTCGGTTCCTACTGGCCCTACCTCTCGACCGTCTGGGATTATGTCCACCGCGCGATGCCATTTGGCGATGCACAGTCGCTGACAGACGACGAGGTCTACGCACTGACCGCTTACATCCTCTACGTCAACGATGTGGTTGACGACGAAGAATTCGAACTGAGCCACGAGAACTTCCTCGATGTGCGGTTGCCGAATGAAGAGGGCTTCTTCCCCGACGACCGTGCCGAGGTTGAACTTGACGCCTTCGGCGAAGAGCCCTGCATGCAGACCTGCAAGGATAGCGTCGAGATCACCATGCGCGCACGCGTACTAGACGTGACACCCGACACAGCGGACGACGACGGCACGACCGAAGCGGTGGCCAAGGCGGAAGAAGAGACCGAAGTCGCCGCCGCCGAGGCCGAGGCGGAAACGGAAGCCGCGACCGCCGGTCCCGACCCGGAACTGGTCGCTGCGGGCGAGAAGGTGTTCCGCCAGTGCCAGTCGTGCCACCAGGTGGGTGAGGGGGCCAAGAACCGCACAGGGCCTGTGCTGAACGGCATCTATGGCCAGCCGGCGGGTATGGTCGCAGACTTCCGATACTCCAAGGCCCTGTCGGCTATGGCCGACGACGGCCTCGTCTGGGACGAGCCCAGCCTGGCGGCGTTCCTCGCAGACCCGCGAGGCTTCATGAAAGGCACCAAGATGTCTTTCCGTGGCCTGCGCGAGGACGAGGATCTGGCCGCCATCATCGCCTATCTTCAGGCGCATGCGGACTAGGTTCGCAGCACTGGCGATCTGCCTCGCGCCGTTGCCCGCATCGGCCGATTTGATCGGTGATGCCAAGCGGGGCGGGGATTTGTTCGCGCAATGCAAGTCTTGCCACCAGATAGGCGACGGCGCGCAGAACCGGGTCGGTCCGCACCTCAACGGTATCTTCGGGCGGCCGGCCGGTGCGGTGGATGGCTTCACCTATTCGAAGGCGATGCAGCGCGCTGGCGCGGACGGGGTAATCTGGACCCTCGAGACACTCGACGCGTTCATCGAGGCACCCAAGTCCGTCGTCTCTCGCACGAGAATGAGCTATGCCGGGCTGAAGGACCCCGATGACCGCGCGGACCTTCTGGCCTACCTGCGCAGCCATTCCGACAGCCCGCGCGACATTCCCGAGGCAGAACCGACCGCGACCCCGACTGACCACGCACTCGACCCGGCCATCCTTGCGCTGGAAGGCGATCCGGACTGGGGCGAGTACCTCTCCAGTGAATGCGTGACCTGCCACCAGAGCGATGGCGCCGACGAGGGTATTCCGTCGATCACGAACTGGCCTACCGAGGACTTTGTGATCGCCATGCACGCCTACAAGTCCAAGATCCGGCCGCATCCCGTGATGCAGATGATGGCCGGGCGGCTGTCGAACGAGGAGATCGCCGCGCTCGCTGCCTACTTCGAAACCATAGAGTGACAACGGGGAGGATATCATGAGACTCAGCAGAAGACTGTTTCTCGGCGCCGCGGCGGCCGGCACCGCCGGACTGGCTTCGTCGATGGTTGCCGGGCAGGGCGCGCCGCGCGTTGTCGTCATCGGTGGCGGGGCAGGCGGCGCTACGGTCGCACGATACCTTGCGAAAGACAGCGACGGTGCGCTCGATGTAACGCTGATCGAGCCGACCCGGACCTACTACACCTGCTTCTTCTCGAACCTCTACATCGGTGGCTTCCGCGACTTCGCGTCGATCGGGCACACCTACGGCACGCTGGCCACGGACTACGGGGTGAACGTCGTGCACGACTGGGTGGTGGGCGTCGACCGCGACGCGAAGACGGTGACGCTCGCCTCGGGCGGATCGCTCCCCTACGACAGGCTGGTGGTCTCGCCCGGGATCGATTTCATCGACGGTTCGGTTACCGGCTGGGATATCAGCCAGCAGAACCGGATGCCGCATTCGTGGAAGGCGGGGTCTCAGACGCAGCTCCTCAAGGCGCAGATCGAGGCAATGCCCGAGGGCGGGGTGTTCGGCATGATTGCACCGCCCAATCCCTATCGCTGCCCGCCAGGACCTTACGAGCGAGTCTCGATGGTCGCGCATCTGCTGAAGCAGACGAACCCGACCGCGAAGATCCTGATCGTGGATCCGAAGGAGAAGTACTCCAAGCAGGGCCTGTTCGAGGAAGGTTGGCAGGTGCATTACACCGGCATGATCGACCGGATCGGACCTGATTTCGGCGGCGATAATGTCGAGGTGCGGCCGGACGCAATGGAGATTGTCATCGACGGCGAGGTCGAGAAGGTTGACGTCTGCAACGTGATCCCCGCGCAGAAGGCCGGCCACATCGCCGAAGCAGCCGGTCTGTCAGACGACAGCGGTTACTGCCCGATCGCCCCGGCCAGCATGCAGAGCCGCGTGGATCCGAACGTCTATGTTCTCGGAGACGCGACAATCGCCGGGGACATGCCGAAGTCCGCTTTCTCGGCGAACAGCCAGGCCAAGGTCGCGTCGATGGCGATCCGCGCCGAGTTGACCGGCAGCCGAGCATTCCCGCCCAAGTTCGCCAACACCTGCTGGTCGCTGATCGCCCCCGAAGATGGTGTGAAGGTCGGCGGGGCCTACGAGGCGACCGACGAAAGGATCGCCAGCACCGAGAGCTTCGTCAGTCAGACCGGCGAGGCCGCAGAGTTGCGCAAGCAGACCTACGAGGAATCGCTCGGTTGGTACGCCGGGATCACCGCCGACATCTTCGGTTGATACAGGAAGTCCACAGGAGGCTGGCGAGGCGGGTGCATTCGCAGCCGTCACCTTTCCGGCAAGAGCGCCGCTCGGCCTGGCCTTGGTCTTGCAACTCATAGTGCAAGGTCCAATCGGCTCTTTGCGAAAGCGAATTCTCCTGAGCGCCTTGCCCGTCGGATGGCGTCGAACAGAAGCTCGGGTCAGGGCTTATTCCCGCTTGACGCCCTCCCCGCGATTCCCTAAACACCCCCTCGCCGTGGCGGAGTAGCTCAGCCGGTTAGAGCAGCGGAATCATAATCCACCAAGTGACTTCTTGCTTCACCGAAAAATCTTCTTCGTAATATGAGAAAAGGGCTCCCGGGGGAGCCCTTCTGTATTTTTTCATGTGGATTTTTCCTAGGCTGCGAGCAGATCTTTCTCCATCTTTTCAAACAGCGCCACGTCCTCTTCTGGGTTCTCAAAGAGGTGTCCGTAGACATCCATCGTCATGGTGATGGACGAGTGCCCGAGGATCGACTGCACCTTTTTGGGCGTCCAGCCTTGTTCAATGAAGAGTGAGGCTGCAGCGTGACGTAGCGCGTGAAAGCCGAACTTGGGCTTGCCGTCATCGCCGACCATGCCGTTCTCCCTCTGTAGCGGGGCGAAGACGCGGGTGTAGATGTTCGACAAGTTCTCGATCTTTCCCGCACCGTTGGGGAAGACGAGGTTCTGTGGACCCGCCGGGCATTTGGGCTTCCACTGCGAGAGCTCCTCGATGACACGCGGCGCCATCGGGATCACTCGCTTGCTTGAGCGGCTCTTGGGCTTACCGAGTTCGTTGTAGTAGTCCGCCCGCTGAACGACTTCGATCACCTTCCGGTCGAAGTCAACGTTGTCCCAGGCCAGTCCACGCAGTTCGGAAACCCGCATCCCGGTGAAGATCGCCGTGACTATCAGGGGGCGATGCCTATCCGGAGTGTTTGAGATCATAATTCTGATCTCTTCCTTGGTGGGGATTGCCCGCTCCGGCTCGTCGCGCCGATTTCGCTTCATTTTCACATCCCGGGCCACGTTGTGGGGAATCCATTCGCGTTCGACAGCCTCCCCAAGAGCCGACCGCAAGCTCGCGAGAACTTTCTTGGTCATTGAGCGCGACATGCCTTCGTCCTGCATTTCATCGATGAAGTCACGAACGTCGGCTCGAGTGAGCTCCGCGACCGGCAGACTACCGATCTTCTTGTCGATGTGATGAGCGACATGGCCGCGGTAGCTTCGAAGCGTTGCGCGCTCCAGCCCGTTCCTTTCGCAGGTCTTGAGCCACGCGTCGCAGGCGTCACGGATGGTTTTTGTCTTCGTCATTGGGCAGCTCTCATTCTGTGTTTGTCTGCGTCTATTATACGACGAGCGGGCTCTGCCGTCGGGTGTTTTCCCTAGTTCGGAAGAAAAAAGATAGTAATCATCACCGGTGAACGGCTTCTTGCTGATCTGCCGGGCCTCACTCTGAGTGGGTCGCTGTCGCCGAATCTAGATGCCTAACTGATATTTCATTTTATGATTATAATTCATATAGTTGTGGTATTTATGGTGCGTCGTGGATGCGTACCAAGTACGTCGAAAAACATACTTTTTTTAAGTACTTAGGTTTTCTGAAATTTGACGGCATCTCGCGCCGCTCAAAGTTCCTCTCGTTCCAATGCCGTCCTAAATTTGAATAATAAATCTAATTTATACTTATAAGTAACGGATGAATATATCTGTTGTGTCCGCATCTGAAGGATCTAACGATTTCATATACAACATAACTGAGGGCATCACTTGAGAAAGGACAAGCAGTGACGCATAAAGAGAGCATTGCAGGCATGCTTGCGAGAGCAATCGATTATTCCGGCCTTACACAAGCCGAGATTTCGAGGAGAGCCGGACTGGGGCGACCGAACTTTCTGTCGATGATGAAGAGCGGAGAGGCCCGTGTGCCCATCGAGCGGATCCCGGCTATTGCGAGTGCCTGCGGGGTTGAGCCCATCCCGCTTCTCCGCGCCGCAATGCGTGAGTACCACCCAGAGGTCTGGAGTGTCCTCCTGGAGCATTTCTCCCACCCGCTGACAAGAACGGAAGAAGCCATCCTGGAGGCCTACGACGAAGCAGGTGAGGGGCGGGACCTCCGGATGAACCCCGCACTCTATCTCGCTTGCGAGTTGATGTTCCGAGAGATGTTCGAGGCGCACGGAGGCTAGTCGCGGGTGCCTACTGAAGCTTCTTCCCGAGCACCCCAGGCGGGGTGCTCGGTCGTCGCCTAAACCCGGTTTCGGGCGAGAACTTTTCTGCCTCATTTCGATTTGCCTGCATTGGGCGCCCGACAGCGAGTCAAGTCAGCGCTGAGTAGCAATGAAACAAGGCTCTCCTGACTGAATGCGGTCGGTCAATCCAGCCGCCTTCTAGAGGCCTCCCTATTTGCTGACTGGGGGAGAAGGAGAGGGCCCCGATAAACGGCACGACGAAAACTTCACTCGTCATCCGCTTTCTCCTCTGACACCGACCATCCACGCCTGTCGATCTCCCTTGCTACGTCTCTTCTCCATTTCCGTGTCAGGTTTCCCAGTCTCGAGTGCACTACCTTCACAAGCTCCACATACCCGACCGTATAGCCCTTCACTCCCTGATTTCTCGGAGCCTTGCTCTGCTCCCCCAGCATCCGCTTCTCTAGGTGATCCTCCCCATCCATCCGATGCTTCGAAAAACACGCAGCCTGCACGCCCATAATTCCGTTGCGTTCGAAAGCTCTGATCTGAGGGCTTCGTTTGAGCGCACTTTGCGTGCTTGCTTCCCCCATACCCGCCGGCACATCGACGACGGGGATCCTGAAGTCGAACACGTACTTTCTGAGTTCTTGGAAATTGAAGTTTCCAAGGTCCTCTACGAAGGTCAGGCCGAGTACGTTCAGCACCGGGCCCTTCACGTCAACTTCTATCCTGGATCGACGTTGCTCCGGTGTCAGGAGGTGTACCGTGCCCTTCGCAAGGTTTCGCTTGTCCTCGACTTTGTCGTTGATCCTGACCATCAGAGGGTCCCCTTGCGCACCTGCATAGTACGTCCCGGTGACGGGACCAAACCTTGCAAGTCCGCGTCGGTCCGTCTGAAGCCGCACCATGTTCGCGCGGTGTGTTGCTTCGTCTACGTCGTTTGAGTGGTCAGGGAAGTCCTCCGGGATGTCGAGCAGAGGGCGGGTCTTCGTTCTCGGCCTGCCGTTCCTGCGTAGTTTCGGCACACCCTCTGGTGTCAACTCATCGAACGCAACTCTGGGGAATCCGTTTTTGTGCGCCCAAATTACGTCTTGAGGCAGAAGATGCCGTCGCAGAACGTCGGTCATTCGAAGGCGCGCGGACGCGCTTTGGTCCTCCGGGTAGAAGTCGATCGAGAGCTCCATCGCCTCTATGGTGATCGGCTGATATTCTGCGGGCAGTAGGTCGGGATAGGACCTTATCGCATCGATCGCTCTGAATAGCGCGCGGGCGTCCGGTTCCTGCATACGCAAGACGAACTGCGTCCCCTGATCTTGGTGTTCTGTTGTTACAAGCGGACACCAGACCCTGGCGTGAACTGTCTTATTGCAAGCTTTTGCCAGGCGGCGTTGTATGTTTTTTGGTTGGTGTTCATCGGCGGTCTCAAAGTAGATTTCGATCCAGTCGATGACCGAATTGCAGGTGTACGATTTTAGATCGATCTCCGGGCGAAGGTCGAACCTGCCATTATATCTTACCTGCTTGGCACTCGTTGGCTCCAACTTGTAAAAGATCGTCGGGTCTACTTCTTCTCCGTCCGCGAGGAACAAGCGGTGGGGCTGATGATCGATTGGGAAGTCGATTACCCGGCTTAGATCAGGTTTCGGCATTGGGGGGGCTCCTTCGTTACTCTGAGTTTTGCGTTCGTAGCGTGCGGCCGTGTTCTTTTTCCCTCGTCTGCGAAGACAGAACCTCATGCTGGCGCTCTTCGCAGGTGACCGGCTTGGGTGGCGCACCGGACCATCGAGTTAGCCAAGTGCTGTCCGGATCCATTTCGCCCTGTTCTGCGCTCCGTAGGTGTTCCGGTGGAGCAGCTTCGTTATGCGGGGCATCCCTGGCAGCGGCGGGTGCGGATCCTAGATACCGGAAGGTTTCTGGCGCGATGGTGGGTATGGGGATCGATGTTTCCGGGGCGACACAACCTCGCGGGCTTTGGTTATGTTGCCGTCTGGCAAATTGCTCTTGGGCGAGCTCCGGTATGCCGCTGGCGAGTTCAGTGGGTGGAACACAGCTAAACGGACCGAATGACTTGCCGGAAGGATTGCAGGCGCATGATCGTGCATTGCAGGGCTGGTCTAAGACTAGGCCGCGTCGGTGCCGGCCGCGGGTTCGGAAAGCACGCCTTTAGCGGTGGGTATTCCCCTGAGTTTCTTCCGAACCGATCGTGACACCCAATTGAGCCACAGCGCGTATACGTCTGGCCCAAGGCTCCGGACCCAATCGTGAGTTTTGGGGAACATATCGGCGCTGATCAGTTCCGGTCTTGGATCGCGGTTGCTCAAAAGGATCTTCTTGCCCAGCGTCTCCGCAACGGGAGTTTCGAGCGGGATCAGTGCGTGAAAGTGGGCGGTACGTACATCGGGAGCGAGGTCGGAACTGGCTCGTAGAGCGATTTCCTTGGCAGCCGCGACTAGATCTCGTCTGTATTCGTCTCCCCCGTACCGAGCGACTGCGGACCGCGAACTGGAGAAACTGCTCGGAAGGGCCATCAAGAGATGTACAGCCGACAGGCAAAGTACGATACCGCGTTCGCGGATGCATCGCTCTAGAACGGTCTTCTGGCTGCAGACGAAATCGAGTCCGCGGTAGCCGCGATCTTTCCCAGGAATAGCTTTTCCAGGTTGGCCTTTCTCGACGATCCACTGTGCGTCGTCCTGCGCAAGTCGGTATTGTCCGCGAGAGTCTAGGTTGAACAGGAACGTTATCGGATTGGGCATGACAGAGTCTCTCTGTTCGCGGCCGAGGCCGCGGTGTTCGCTTTGTTCGATTGAGGTGTCCTGGCCGGGGAGGCTAGGCGTTGGTGAGTTCGGAGCGCGGGATGCGTCGCCAGCCGGTTGCTCGCACCCTTGTCCAGGTTCCGCCGGCAGTTGGGCGACGCCATACCGGCGTCACCATCGCCTGAAGTGCGAGAAGCGCTTCATCGTAGTCCTCGAAGCGGCGTTCGTAGCCTTCCGCTCCGACGTAGTAGTATCCATCTTTTGAACTGCTGGTGGTGAAAGCCGATCCATCTGCCGCTACCGGAATGAAGACAGCTTCCGCCATGCTGGCTTCCAGGTGATTGATCGTTTCTCCGTCATCCTGCTGCCGCCAAAGTGATGGCCGGAAGTCCTTGCGGCTTGAGAGCCAGGCCAAGGCCTCCCGCGCCTCGATCTTGTTCTGGTTGCCGATAATCTCCTTGGTCGTCCCAGCAAGCCGGTTCTTAATTGACTGCAGGGCGAGGCCGGAGATCACAGAAAGCTCCTCCGCGTCTACGGGTTGCCCGGTATCGAGCTTGAAGCGTACCGACGCCTTGCGTACCAGTGCGACCGCATGCTCGTTCCGGATGCCCCATGCGTTCAAGGGGATCGCTTGTAGAAAGCCTTTGGCTTTCTTGACCATGGCAGCGAGAAGCTGTTCCCGGATTGCCTCGTCTCTCGCCGGCGCCAATACGATGCCGTAGTTCGCATAAGCATCAAGGTCATGGAACAACCCGCCAATAGGAAGTCCTGAGTAGATGCCGCTGAACTCCTCTTCCAAGGCATGTCTCCACCCGCCTTCAGCTACGAGCTTAGAGAAGTAGTGCCCGACCATTGCGTCGAGACCTGCTGCACTAGCTTCCTCGCCGAAAAACACGGTGCAGATGCGGTCTATCTGCCCGAGGCAGGTGATGAGGGCGTCCTCGAAAAAGCCGTCGTTGCCGAAGTTCTCGGCAAAACCGGCATGTCTGGCATCCACCTCGTCAGAGATGGTGAGGTTGGCGTTCCCCTTACTGCCGGCGTTTTCCATTTCGGTATTCCCTTGCTGCGTTGGTACCGATATGGCGTGTAATCTTTGGAACATCCACGGAATCTTCGGTACGGATTTTGGTACCGAGCCATCTGAACATAGCGGCCTGCGAACGGCGGGTCCTAAAAGGGCCACCGTTTGGAGCTTTACGACCACATTGATAAGACACGGTCTCGTGATCAGACCGCTTAGCGAACCCGCGCCAACCGGCACAAACACCAACCGGACTCCGGTCGCGGCTGGGTGAAAGTTCAGTGTCAGGTCACCAAAATACCCGAAGTCCTAGAGGTATTGGGGAGCCATATTGTCCGATCGCTTTGTGTGCGGCGGGTGTTGTGCGTCGGAACCTTATGTTTTGGCGGCCCTAAGGTGTTCATTCGCAAGCTGTATGAACTAGGCAAGGTCTAAAAGAATGCGCGCCAGCCTGTGGCCAGCTTCTTCCGCGAGTCCGGCCACAGGGGATAGGGGATGGCACCGATGATCGCATTATTCTCCGCCAGGAGCGCGGTTTGGACTATTTCGATTTGTCAGGTCCCGTGCAGCCTTTCTCCGTACGCATTACGCGGAACTAAACCGTTCGAGTGTGTTCTCTACGGGATCTATGCATCAAGAGACTGGTGCCATTTATCTAAGGCAGCGCCTAACTTCTCCCGGACCGACGTGAATTGGGGTGCGAACGCCAAATTTGACCGCTCGTCCGGGTCTTTTATGAGGTCGAACAGTTGCTCCGTATCGGATCCTGGTGTTGTCGAGTTCCGGGCCGGTTGCGGATCGGCACCATTGCCCGAAGAATAGCGGATGAACTTGTATCGCTCGTCCCGGATCATCGATTGCGAGGCTTTGTAAACCGCCCCGAGATGCGAGCGTCGCTCACCTTCTTCGCCGCGGAGCCAGGGCCTCAACGACTGCCCGTCCTCATTCACCGCGTCACTTCGGGCAAGGTCCAGCAGGGTTGCTCGCGTATCCGCATGCCAGACCAGAGCATCGCAGCGAGCGCGCGCCGCTACTCCGGGGCCGGCGAAGATCAAGGGGATGCCCAGGCTGTGCTGGTACATGTTCTGCTTGCCCATCAGCCCGTGACTGCCAATGCCCAGGCCGTGGTCGGACGTATACACGATCACGGTGTTCTCGAGGAGGTTACGCGTCTCGGCGGTGGCGAGTATCTGGCCAATCGCATCGTCGAGTTGCGCGATCATCCCGTAGTAGTCCGCCAAGTGTTCGCGGACGGCTTCCTCGGACCGGGGGAAACCTTCCAGCAGCTCGTCCCGCAAAGCGGCGTCGCCATTGTCGAAGGGATGGGTGGGCATGACATTGGCGGGCAGGGTCAATGCGCCGGGATCTGGCCGAAAGTGCGCTGGTGGCGTTCGCGGGTCGTGCGGGGCCGTGAAGGCCACGTAGAGCAGGAACGGATCACTTCCGGTGCGGCTTTCCAGAAAGCGCTGCGCCGCGCTGCGGAAGATTTCGGTCGAGAAACCCTTGACCTCCTGCGCTGCCTCGGGCGGATAGGCGCCGTCGGGGTCGTGGTGATGCAGTGGCACTTTGTCGTGATCGCACATTCCTCCGAAGAAGACGCTGTCGGCTGTGGCAAACGAGCGGGCGAACGCCGCCCGGTCGTTGTGCCATTTCCCGATCCCGTGGGTGTTGTAGCCCTCGGAGCGCAGGATCTCGGGGAATGTGCGGAACTCCGTCGGGATCGTCGCGGTGCGATCGGTATAAGGGCATGGCAGGCCGGACATCGCCTTCTGCGCGTGGTCGATTGCGAAGACGTTCCGCCCGGTCATGAGCGTCGCGCGGGACGGAACGCAGACGGCGCCGTCGAAGCCGCCCTGGCAGTGCGCCGCATCGAAGCTGGTGCCTCGTGCAGCCAACGCATCGAGATGCGGGGTGGCTACATCGCGACACCCGTTCGTGCCGATCGAGCGGTGGCGGTGGTCGTCGGCGATGATGAAGATGAAATTCGGCCGTTCTGACATGGGCGCAAGAGCCTCCGGAAGCGGGTGTCGTGGTCAGTGGGTAGGGGCGGCCAGGGAAAGACCCGTCTCGGGATCGAAGAAATGGGCGCGACCCGGATCCGGTGCCAGGTGCATGATGTGGCCGGGGCCGAAGTCAACTCGGTCGCGCAGCGCGGCAGTTACCTCGGTGCCCGCCACATCGCATACAACATGGGTCTCGGCGCCGGTTGGTTCGACCACAAGTACGCGGGCAGCGATGCCGGCGTCGTCGCCGCAAAGCGTGAGGTGCTCGGGGCGGATGCCGAACTCGACCGATCGGCCAGCGGCCAGCGCATGGGGCGCGACCAGTCCTTGCCCATTCTCGAGCAGCAGTCCGCCTGGTTCGGCAACAGCGGGCAGGATATTCATGGATGGGGAGCCGATGAAGGTCCCGACGAACCGGTTGGCCGGGCGGTCATAGAGTTCCAGCGGGCTACCGACCTGCGAGACGTGGCCGCCCTCAAGCACAATGATCTTGTCGGCCATGGTCATCGCCTCGATCTGGTCGTGGGTGACATAGACAACGGTGGTACGCAGCTTCTGGTGCAGAGCCCGGATCTCGGTCCGCATCCGTACCCGCAACTTGGCATCCAGGTTCGACAGCGGCTCGTCGAACAGGAAGACCGAGGGATCGCGGACGATCGCACGGCCCATTGCGACGCGCTGGCGTTGCCCGCCGGACAATTCGCGGGGGTAGCGTTCAAGCAAGGGCCCGAGATCGAGAATGTCGGCAGCGGCGCGGACCTTCTGATCTATCTCTCCCTTGCCGGCTTTCGAAAGGCGCAGCGCAAAGCCCATGTTCTCGGCCACTGTCATGTGCGGATAGAGTGCGTAGTTCTGGAACACCATGGCGATGCCGCGTTCCTTCGGGCGCAGGTCGTTCACCACCCGCTCGCCGATGGAGATCTCGCCGCCCGAGATGCTTTCGAGCCCCGCGATCATGCGCAACAAGGTGGACTTGCCGCAGCCGGAAGGACCGACGAGCACCGTGAACTCCCCGTCCTCGATGTCGATGTCGACGCCGTGGATCACCTGTTGGGCGCCGTATTTCTTTACCGCCGACGAAAGCTGGATGCGTGCCATTTGCTGTCCTTCAGATGCCTTGCAGCGCCCGTGTGGTCGCCACGTCGATGTGTTGCGACATGGCGTCGACGGCCTCGGCCACCTTGCCGTCGCGGCAGAATTCAAGGATCTCGATATGCTCGGCGAGTGCGGTCAGCGCGCGTTCGGGAGAGAGCCGGTTGTTGACCTTTATCAGTCGCAGGCGGGCGACGTTGACCTGGAAGGTTTCGATCAGTAGCGCATTGTCCGTGCTGTCGACGATCCGGTCATGCATCACCCAGTCGATTTCGACCGCGCGCTGCAGGGTTTCGGGCGTGTGCGCGCCTTCGGCCTCGTTGAGGATGGCACGTGTGTCGCCAAGCAGCGCGTCGATCTCGGCTTCGAAGCCCCCGCCCGCGAAAACACGCACGGCATACGTTTCCAGCGCCTGGCGCAAGCCGAAAGCCTGCCTAATGAAGCGGGTCGTCACGTCGACGATCTGGATACCCCGCTGCGGATGTACCTTCAGCAGTGATTCATGTTGCAGGCGCTGGATCGCTTCGCGCGCGGTGCCAAGCGGTACCCCCGCAAGCTCGGCCAGCTCTTTTTGGGTGACGAACTGACCGGGGGACAGCTCGCCCGAAAGCAGGCGGTCGCGGAAGTCGTGATAGGCGTCTGCGCGGGACATGCTTGGTTTCTTCATCAAGTTTCCTTCCGTTTTGCATAGGGTGCGGAACGAGGTTGGTCAATCAAAGATTTATCACTGGACAAACACTGATTAATCAGTAGGTACTTTATGGGCAAAGTACGAATCCGGAGTGTTCCTCCATGCTTGACGGCGGCAGAATTGACCGACTCGAAGCCTTCGCGCTGTCTTGTGCGGTCGACGGTGGCCCGGTCTCCAGCCTTGCTCCGATGCCGGTGCGGAACGGCCTGCTTCTGAAACTGACGGCATCGGATGGCGCTTCGGGATGGGGGGAGGCCTGGTGCAATTACCCGCCGAAGGGAAACCTGGCGAAGCTCGCATTGCTCGAGGATCCGGTGGGCCCTGCGGTGTTGGGGCGGACCCCGTCCGACTGGACCGCACTGCGCCCTTCCTTGGAGCGGGACCTTGCCCGCATGATCATCCATACCGGAGAGCCAGGGCCATTTGCGCACCTTTTGGCCGCCCTGGACATGGCAGTGGCCGACATGGCCGCGCGGCGGGCCGGAGTGCCGCTGTCGGCGGCGATCTCGGAGCAACCTGAGGCAAGGGTCCAGGTCTATGCCTCCACTCCCGGAGTGGGGGAGGTCGACAGTCTGGCGGAGCGGCTGCACGAGGCCGGACATACGGGTGCAAAGCTGAAGGTCGGGTTCGATCCGGAAAGGGATCTGGCGATCCTCTCTCGATTTCGCAGCAACGACGCGCATGGGTTAATGCTCTGCGTCGACGCCAACCAGAACTGGACTGCCGC
The DNA here is from genome assembly GCF_054457455.1 of Halovulum sp. GXIMD14794. Classification (NCBI taxonomy): domain Bacteria; kingdom Pseudomonadati; phylum Pseudomonadota; class Alphaproteobacteria; order Rhodobacterales; family Paracoccaceae; genus Halovulum; species Halovulum sp. GXIMD14794. The sequence goes on from NZ_JBTLNF010000011.1 coordinate 145,820, forward strand.
GTCCGCGACGGTCGCGATCGCGGATCTGGCCAGGTTCGATCTTGCTTTCGTCGAGGAGCCGATCTCGGCACATGCGTCGCCCGAAGACTGGCGCAAGCTTGCCGAGAACGTGTCGTGCCCTCTGGCGGCAGGCGAGAACATCCTCTCCGAAGCCGGGTTCGCAGCGCATGTCGAGAACCGCTCGCTGGGGGTCATCCAGCCGGATGTCGCGAAATGGGGCGGCGTATCGGGCTGTATGGCTGCGGGCCGTCATGCGTTGTCTCACGGCGTGGGCGTGACGCTGCATTACATGGGAACGGCACTTGGTCTTGCGGCTTCGTTCCACTGCCTCGCCGCACTGGGTGGCGGTGGCCGCGTGGAGCTCGATGCCAACCCCAACCCACTCAGAACAGAACTTGGCCCGATCGACCTGCGTCCGGTCGCCGGGTTCGTGCCAGTTCCTCAAGGGGACGGCATCGGTTTCGTGCCGGACGAGGACGCCTTGAAGCGCTTCTGCATCGCGCGATGCGAGGTGAAATGACAATGGACCACAGGGAGGTCTCAATGCCCACCAAAGTAATTCGCACGCTTGCCGTCGGGGCGGCGTTGCTGGGAACCACCGCACTGTCGGCTGCGGCGGACGTCGAAATCTCTTTCCGCTTCAATGACAGCGAGCGGGAAGAAATGCGTGCCGCACTCGATGCATTCGAGGCGGCCAATCCCGGCATCAAGGTCGATCTCCAGACCATTTCCTGGAATGACAGCCGGGACCAGTACCTGCGCGAATCCGCAGTGGGGCAAGGGCCGGACGTTGTTCACATTGCTTTTGTCTGGACGCAGGAAATGGCCGAAGCTGAAGTCGTTCTGCCCGTCGACGAGTTGACGCAGTACGGCGAGTTTCCCAACGGCTTCGACGATTTCATCGCAACAGACCTGACAATGTACGACGGCAAGGCCTGGGGCGTGCCCTGGTCCGCCGACACCTGGGCGATGGTCTATCGCACAGATGTACTGTCAGAGGCCGGGATCGAGGACCTGCCGACAACCTGGGATGAGCTGCTGGAGGACAGCCGTACGGTCAAGGAAAAGACCGGCAAGACCGGCTTCTCTTTCGCGGCGGCGAACCAGGTGTGGTTCCCGGTGAACTACTATCTCTGGTCGAACGGTTCGGCCTTCATCGTCGAGGACGGCAATGGCGGATACACCACCGGTGTCAGCCAGGAGCAGCTCGTCGAAGCAATGGGCTATTTCAAGACATACCTCGATGAGGGACTCGCGCCGCAGTCGATCCTGGCGATCGACCAGGCCCATGACCCAGCTATCATGCAGGCCATGCTCGAGGGCGAGCAGGCGATCGGGGTGATGCCGACCAACACCTTCCGGCAGTTGCTCGCAGCCTACGAAGAGGCCAATCCCGGCGCGGATGTGCCGCTTCAGTCGGGGGTCATGATGGCTGGAAGCGAAGGCCCGATGACCCATCTCGGCGGACGCACCCTGGTGGTCAACGCCAGCACCGACCATCCCGAGGAATCGTGGAAACTGGTTCAGTATCTGACCGAAGCGGGTCTTTTCGAAGACTACTACGTCAATCAGTTCCCTGCGCAGAAGACCCTGCTGAGCCAAATCGATTACCGGCCCGAGGAAAGCGGATTTGCGACCCAGCTTGCACAACACACCCGCACCTGGGGCGCGTATGCCGACAGCGGCGTCGGAGTGGGGCCGCTCTGGAACACCACTTCGCGCGCCTTCGGCACCGCCCTCTCGGGACAGTCCTCGCTGGAGGATGCGGCCGAAGACCTCCTGAGCGAGATCGACCGGATGCTGGGCAACTGAGTCCCGGACCCTGAATACGGGGCCGGTTCCGCCGGCCCCGCTGCTTTGCCGGAGGACACATGCGGCTTTCCCCCCGAATGCACGAGAAGCTGACGATTTTCTCGATGCTGCTACCGACCTTCCTGGTACTGGTGGGCTTCTACCTCTACCCGACCCTCTACAACCTGGAGCTCAGTTTCACGGACATCACGCTGTTGAAGTTGCGCAAGGGTGGTGACCCGGTGGGACTGGCAAACTATGCAGAGTTCCTGACGAGCGATTCCTTCTTCGATATCGCGATCAACACGGTCGTCTGGCTGACCGGTCTTTCGGTGTTCTTCCGGATCCTCCTCGGGCTTGGTTTCGCGCTCTTGCTGAACTCGCGTTTTCTTCGCGAGATGCGGATGACGACCATCGCCCGACTGATTCTGCTGGTGCCATGGGCGACGCCCCCGGTGGTCGCCGTGATTGCCTGGCGCTGGCTCTTCGATCCGACCCACGGGCCGATCAACGAGGCGTTGCTGAATACCGGACTGATCTCGGACCCCGTGGCCTTCACGGCGAACCTCGCGACGGTCTGGCCTGCGATCATCACCATCATTGTATGGAACACCACGCCGCTTGTGGGTGTCTCGCTGCTGGCTGCTCTTCAGACCATCCCCGAGGAACAGGTCGAAGCTGCCGAGGTCGACGGGGCGAACCGTTGGCAGCAGTTCCGGTTCATCACCTTGCCTTACCTCATGCCAACGATCTCGGTGCTGACCCTCATGAGCGTGATCTGGACTTTCAACAATTTCGTCTATGTCTGGCTGACCACCGGCGCCGGGCCGGGGACCTATACCAACGTCTTGGCCACCGAGGTTTACCTGAAGGCCTTCGTGGATCTGCGGATCGGCTATTCGGCGGCAATCGGTGTCACCATGGCGGTAGTGATGGCGGCTTTCGGCGCTGCTTACTTCCGCTGGTTCGGGCTGTCGGACATGCAGGACAAGGTGGGCTGAGACATGCGCAGACGTTTACACCCAACCCAGCTGATCGAGAACGGGGGCCTGCTGATCGCCTTCGCCCTTTTCGCGATATTCCTTCTGGCGCCCGCGTTCTATGTCTTCAAGGGCTCGTTCGAGAAGCTCTCGGTATCGCTGGTGGCTTCGGACGGCGGCTGGACCTTGGCAAACTACGCCAAGATCCTCACGAGCGGCTATTTCACCTATGTCGCGAACAGCCTGCTTGTCTGCGTGACCGCGACGGTGCTGGGCTGCACGATCGCGTTGTTCGCGGCCTATTGCCTGTCACGCTTCCGGTTCTTCGGTCGCGGCTTCATCTTCGGGGCGATCATGGGCGGGCAGTTCTTTCCCTGGATCATCCTGGTCAATCCGATCTTCATCCTCTTTGCGCGGGGTGGGCTGATCAACAGCCATATCGGCCTGATCCTCTGCTACACGGCCTTCATCACGCCATTCACGATTTATCTTCTGGTCGGGTATCTGACAACGATCCCCAAAAGCCTCGACGAGGCTGCGATCGTGGACGGCGCTTCGCGGTTCACCGTGGTTACCCGGATTATTCTGCCGATCATGTGGCCCGGCATGGTGGCGGCCGGTACATTCGGCTTCCTGCAGTGCTGGTCCGAATACCTTTTGGCGCTTGCGCTGATCACCGACGACGCGAAGAAAACGATCCCCTTGGGTCTTTACCAGTATTTCGGAGACGTTCAGGTGGACTGGGGGGCCGTAATGGCCGGCTCGGTCGTGGCGACACTGCCGACATTGATGCTCTTTCTGCCGCTGCAGAAGAAACTAGTGGCAGGCCTGACGGCGGGAGCGACCAAATAGCCAACATGGTCACTGTTGGTGAAAAAAACTCAGTACGCTTGCTCTTTCTCAGAGCCAGTTCGAAATGGGGAGTCACTCGCCACGGCTGTGTGAGCTACTCCCCGATCTTTGGACAGTTTCCGGGTTGATTTAAGCTACTCTCTGTCCCCGCTGGCCGGTTTCGATCTGTTTGAAGTAGACCACGGCGGGTGGCTGTCCGCCATGGGCGGCGTGGGGCCGCTGGTGGTTGTAGAAGCTGATCCAGCGTCCGATGCCGGCCTTGGCCTGCGAGCCGGTCTCCCAGGCGTGCAGATATACGCATTCGTATTTCAGAGACCGCCACAGGCGCTCGATGAAGATGTTGTCGAGGCAGCGCCCTTTGCCGTCCATCGAGATCCGGATGCCAAGCCGTTTCAGCCGGTCCGTCCAGGCGAAGGACGTGAACTGCGAGCCCTGATCGCTGTTCATGATCTCGGGCGGGCCGAAGCGGTGGACCGCCTCGTTCAGCGCCTCGACGCAGAAGTCGGCTTCGAGGGTGTTCGAGATGCGCCAGGCCAGCACCTTGCGGGTGAACCAGTCCATGATGGCGACAAGGTAAAGGAAGCCCCGCCGCATCGGAAGGTAAGTGATGTCGGCGCACCAGACCTGGTTGGGCCGATCGACCCGCAAGCCTCCAAGCAGGTAGGGGTAGGTTTTGTGGCCCTTGGCGGGCTTGCTGGTGGTCGGCTTCTGATAGATCGGCATCAACCGCATGAGCCGCATCAGACGACGGATGCGCTTCTGGTTCACGGCATGCCCCTCGTTCTGAAGGTGCCAGGTCATCTGCCGGACCCCGTAGAACGGCGTTTCCAGGAATTGCCGGTCGATCAGCTGCATCAGTGCCAGGTTCATCCCGGTCTCGCCCTGCGGTGCGTAATAGAACGACGACCGCGAGATCGACAGCAGGCGGCATTGCGCCCCGATCGACAACGTGGGGTGATCCTTCTCGACCATTCCGCGCCTCACTTGCCGGTCCACGGCTTGAGCTTTCTGGACAAAAAATCGTTGGCGACGGCCAGCTCTCCGATCTTGGCGTGCAGCGACCGCACCGTCTCCTCGTCGACCTCAGCCTTCTTCTTGCCGCCGCGCTCGAAGATGTCAGACGCTCCTTCAAGCAGCGCCCTCTTCCACTGATGGATCATGGTCGGATGCACGCCGTATTCCGCGGCCAGCTCCGACACCGTGCGCTCGCCCTTCACGGCTTCCAGCGCCACCCGAGCCTTGAAGCCCGCGTCATGGTTTCTGCGTTTCGACATGTTCTGATCTCCTCGTTCTTGGAGACCAGCAGACGTCAGATCGTAGCTTCCGTCACTGTCCGGTTTTCGGGGGGTACCTCAGGTCGCGCCGCAGTTTTCGCCCGCCCGCGCCCCAATGGCTGCTTCTACGAGCACCGGACGTTAAAGCAAGATCGAGCCTACGCCCGGATCGCGGACAACGCCGCCATTGGCGGAAGGTGGCATCGGACCGCTCACTGCGCTGAGCTGCCCTTGAGGCCCAAACTGGCAATGTCTGCTCTAAGGTTGGGTCTCAATTCGGCGGCAGGTAGGGATCGAGCGTGCCGAGTGGGATAGGTGGTTCCGAAGCGAGCGTGGTCTGGAATTCGACGATCTTGCTGAAGATAACCGGAAGAACCCAGGTGGATTGCTCTTGGACCTGATACTCCTCTTTCGGGTCGGTGATCAGGTTATAGATCCGGGGCACATTGAGCGGCATCGGTTCGCTGTTCATGTTCTCCAGGTCGACAAGGTGCACCTTCCAGTTCCGCCACTTGTACCCGTAGACGTCATCATTGTTGTAGATGATGAAGCCCTCGCGGTTGGACGTCTCCTGCTCTCCGAGAAAGAAATCGGATTGATCCACACCGTCGATGATACGGTCGTCGGGCGTTTCGAAACCAGCGAACTCGGCAAGCGTCGGCAGCAAATCCACGAGGTGGACTATCTCATTACTGGTCTTGCCAGCTTCGATCCGTCCCGGCCACCTGGCAAGGAACGGAACCCGCAGCGATCCCTCCCAGGCGGTGAAATAGGCACCGCGCCACGGACCGGCTGTGCCGTGCCATGGAGCGAAATACTCCGGCCCGTTATCACTCAGCCAGAGGACGAGCGTATCGTCCTCGATCCCGAGATCACTGATCGCATCGAGAATTTGCCCTGACCGGAAGTCGATTTCGGCCAGGACGTCGGCGTAGTGGCCATTGCCGGTAATCCCGTCGAAATCGGGATGCGGAAGGGTCGGCAGATGGGGCTGCGTAAAGGGCACAAAGGCAAAGAACGATGTGTCTGCAGCGACCTGCCGTTCCATGAAGTCGATCGCGAGTTCGGTCAGATCTCCGTCGATTTCCCGCCGTGCTGCGACATCGTACGGCTTTACGTCGGTCGGGGACTCGCCGCGCACCGCCCTCTGGATCATCGGTTGTCCGCTTACCGAGGCATCGAACTGGAACTGCGAGGAATACTCGGATTCATCGGTCGTGTTCGCGACCCCGTACCACTCGTCAAACCCCTGGTCGGTCGGGAAGCGCCCCGGCATGTCACCAAGGTGCCACTTTCCGAACATTCCCGTCGCGTAGCCCGCGTCCGAGAACAACTCGGCCATGGTCACTTCCCAGTT
>NZ_JBTLNF010000012.1:0-145485 GCF_054457455.1 Halovulum sp. GXIMD14794
TCGCCGCCGCCGGGGGTCAGCAGCACGCGCTGCACCGTGCCGAGGCCGAGCGCCGCGCAGGCGAGGGCGTGGCCGCATTCATGCACCGCGCTGCGCCAGCGCATGGCGTCGCCGTGCGGTGTCGATGCGATCCCGAGATGGGCGCGGATCCGCGCGGGATCCACGGGACGATCCGCCGGGGGAGTGGCGTGGCGTGCGTCGGCGCGCGCGGCACGGACCGCGGCGTCGATCTCGGCCGCGCTGCGCCCGATCGCGTCGGTGGCGAGGGCGTGCAGTACGGCGGGCGGGATCGCATCGCCGAGGTGCCGGGTGAGGATGCCGTGGATGGCGGCGCGGTCTGGCAGGGGCATCTCGATGTGCACGTCGAGGCGGCCGGGGCGCAGGATCGCGGGATCGATCGTCTCGCGGTGGTTGGTCGTCCCGACGACGATCACGCCGGGCTCGCGCGCGATCGCGTCGAGTTCCGCCAGGAATGCGTTGATCACCTGCGTTCGATACGACCTGCCGTGGCTGTCGGTGCTGGTGCGCGATCCGACGGCGTCGAGCTCGTCGATCACCAGCACGGCGGGCGCGCTGCGCCGGGCGCGCTCGAACGTGCCGCGCATCTCGTGTAGCAGGTTGCCGAGGTGCCCGGCCGCCTGCCATTCCGCAAAGCTGCCCTCGACCGTCGTGATACCGGCCGATGTCGCCATCGCGCGGGCAAGCCAGGTTTTGCCGGTTCCCGGCGGCCCGTAGAGGAGCAGCGAATGGCTCAGCTCGGACCAGGCGATCTTGCCCGCCTGCCACAGCCGCAGGTCCGCGACCAGGCGGCGGGCTGCGATCAGGGCGGGACTGCTGCCGGCCATCGCATCGAGATCGGGGCCGTCGGATCTGCGCGGCGCCGTGGCCTGCGCGATCCGGGCCAATGCGGCCTCGAGACTGGCCGCGCGCAGGGCCAGTTGCAGCACGGTGAGCGGCAGCGCGGCGACCGCCGCATCGCCGGGCAGCCGGGGGCGGATGGGGGCGGTATCCGCCTGCGCGCTGCGCTCGTATCGCTGCGCGAGCAGCAGCGCCAGTTGCGCGCCGTCGAGCGGTGGCACGCGCAGTGGCGCGGGGCCGCTCTCCTCGAGTTCGGGCGGCAGCAGGTCGCGCCGCGACACCACCAGCAGCACGGCGCCGGGGCGTTCGAGTGCCTGTGCGACGTCCTCGTGGAAAAAAGCCGCGACACGCTGGGGGGACTCGTAGCTGAGCCGTCGCGGGGCTACGACCAGCAGCTCGTCCGCGCGGCCCGGAACCAGCGCGCTCTCGCCGACGCGCTGGCCGGGCGCGAACAGGCCGCGCTGCAGGAGTTCCGCGCCGATCCGCGCCTCCTCGTCCTCGAGCCCGGTGAGGATGCTCAGCGCACCGGGGGCGCATCGCTGCGCCATCGCGGCCTCGCCCCCGAGCGCCACGGCGAGCCGCAGCGCGACGATCCGCTGGTGCAGGGATACGGGACGAACGAGGCTGGTCTCCGAGCGCGCCGCGTCGCTGCCGGACGTGTCCTCGCCCCGTGCCGACGTGCGGTCGCGCGCCCCGGTGCCGGGTGCGCTGTCCTCCCGGTCGAGGTTGTCGGTGGCGCCGCGGGCGGCAAGGCGGGCGAGCACGCGCTCGGCGTAGGCCTGCCAGGACGGTGTGGGGTTGGAGTCGGGCATGGGTGGCCTCCGGATCGGGGAACTGCGGGACAGGGGCCGCGCCCGGCAGGCGCGGCGGAAGGGCGGAGAGTGGCGCCGCTGTGGGCACGGGATGGTGGTTGACTGGGTCGGGCTGGCGGGGCCTCAGGCGGCGCGCTGCCAGGTCTCGATCCGGTCGAGCAGGGCGTCGATCTGCGGCCGGATCGCGATATCGTAGATCTCGGATCCCACGCGGATCTGCCCCTGCCAGCAGCTCGGATCGACGCGCGCCTCCGGGTAGCGGTGGCGCAGATGCGCGTGCAGCGTTCTCTCGGTGCGGAGCGCATGGCGACCCGATCGGACACGGACCGTGCGCAGCAGCTCGGCCGGCATGGCGCGGTCGATCACCAGCTGATGCGCCAGCCGCGACCCGGGATCGCGGGAATATCCGAGTTTGATCACATCGCGGCTGTTCGCGAGGGTGAACCGCAGCAGGTAGAGGTAGCTCGGCGCCACCACCCAGCCCTCGCCGCACTGTCCGCACTGGAAGCGGCCCGTCTGCATATTGACGCGGGCGATGCGCTGCACGTGACCGCAGCTGTGCTGGTAGGTGCGGTAGTTCGCGTCACCCTCGGGATCCGGCCCGACCAGTTCCCAGCCGCGGGTGCGCGCCTCCTCGGCCTCGACGCTGGCGTGACAGACCTCGCAGCGCAGCCCGGTCGCCCCGGCCGCCGCCCGTTTGACGATCTCGTGCTGGCGGTGGATCACGTGCCCGCAGGGCGCGCGATAGCGGCTGTAGTGGCGGTCCTGCGGGTCCCGGTCGATATGCACGAGCCCCGCGGCCTCCGCATCGCGCTCCAGCCGATCGCGCACGCAGTGCGGGCAGCGTGGCCTGGTGGTGGTCACCGTGTAGATTCGGCTGGCGTGGGAGCGCCGGCAGCCGTGGCATCGGAGAGCGAGGTGGTATCGGTCGCGGATCCGCCGGGTGATGCTGAACCCATGCCGGTTCGCAGCCTCCTGCCAGTGGTCGTGGATGGGGCCCGCGTAGACGGTCTCTGTATCGACAGGAGGGGCGGTCCAGCGGCCGCGTTTGTTCGATTTGCTCATGGGGTGGTCTCCGGGTGTGGTCCGAGTGTGAGGGCACAGCGCGGCCGGGCCGCGCCCGGCAGGGGCGGCGGAGGCGGCGCGCAGCGCGCGAGGGAGCGCCCGCCGCAGGTGGCGCGGCAGGGCAGCAGGGGCCTTGAAAGGGAAGGGGGTGCCGTCGCCGTGCGGGACGAACCGTCAGACCCGACGGCGGCGGTGCCGGGTCAGGCGGCGATCACGTCGAGGTTGAGTGCAGGGTAGAGATCGACCCCCGGCGGGCTGTACGTCTCGAGCTGCGCCAGCGTCCGGAACCGCGCGCGGCCCGCGGCAACGAGGCGCGCCACGCGGCCCGTGGCAGCGCCATCCCCGCGCGGATCGCGCGGGCACACCCGCAGCATCGCCTCGCCAGCCTCGAGCGCCTCGTCCAGCGTCTCGGCGCCCAGCAGCAGGTCGATTGCCTCGACAACGCGCACGAAATGCACGTCGGTCCGGGCCTCGAGGTCCGCGTCTCGGATCGCCGAGATCAGGCCGGTGACTGTGGCGTGGGTGCGCTCGGCGTCGGTCAGCCAGGTGCGGAACGCGGTGTCCCAGATATCGACGTCGACGATGGCGCGCTCGGCGTCGACGTGCACATCGATCGCATCGAGCAGGCGCAGGTAGAGCGCGGTGATGCGGGTGTCGGTGCGGGAAGCGCGCGGGGCTTCAGGCGCCCGGGTGGGCGTGGTAGACGGCATGTTAGCCATGAGCGATCTCCGTAGGATCGGTTGTGGTCAGAGCGGGGGTGAGAGCGCCAACTCTTGCCTCCGCTCGCATACCATGCAATTACTGCATTGTGATGTCAACATCAAAATGCAGGAGAGTCGTATGGCTCCACCGAAAAAGAATACCCAGGCGCTGACCGTGAGAGTCTCGCAGCAGATGCTCGCCGCGCTCGACGACCGGCGGCGCGAGGAACAAGATTTGCCGACGCGCCCGGAAATGGTGCGCCGGCTTCTCGCTGATGTGCTCGGTGTGAGGGAGGACGACTAGCCTAGGTATATGAGCCGGCGGCTGTGGCAGTGGAGGAAGTGCCGCTATGCGATATCTACCTTAGGGCGAGCGTCTGGGCGAAGGTGACCGGCAGGCCCGGCCGGAGATAATCTGGCGGATCCTGGCAGCTGCGATTGAGGGCGGAGCCGCGCATAGCGGGGTATGTGAGCCGCTAGAAGGGTCGATCGCGGACCGGATCCCCAGGCGATCGGCGGGGTATGGGCCGGAGGATCGTCCGAGCCGTGTTGCCACGCATTGCGTCAGCACCAGAACGAAAGACGCCCCACCGAGAGGGCAGGGCGTCTTCGATGGGCTTGTTGCGGGGCGTTGGAGCCAGGGGAACGCGATCTTTGCCTCGGAGATCCTCCGGCCCGCCGGAGAGCCAGGCTACGGGCGAGCGTTTGCCCGCGGGCGGGACTGCTCCTGCTGCGTGGAAGCCGGATCGGACGACAGCGCGCGCAGATAGGTCCCGAGCGTGCTCGCGGAAATCGAGATGGCGCGCGAGCTGAGGATGCCTGCGAGATCGGCGAGGGTGTGGCCATTTGCGCGGGCAGCGGCCAGGTCAGAGTGGAGGGAGTGCACCACGTCCTTGGCGGTCAGGGTGTCGCGCTTCTTGGGCGGCAGGTCCGCCAGATCCTTGCGGAGGGCGGTGAGTGCAGCGGGGGTGATGGGCATTGTTGTGTCCTGCGATTAATAGTGCGGACACTCATTGTAGGCATGTGGCCGACCGTGGCTACCAGAGGGCGGGGGTTTTCCACAGGAACGTGCTTTATAGCCGGGGAAACTACTAGTCCCTCGATCCGGTTGGGGGCAATCGGTGAGAACGGCCCAAAGCCGACCTCGGGGATACTTTCAACGAATGGCAGCTCAGAGCCCAAACAGCCCGCGCGTGGGACGGAATTCTTCGTAGTTCCAGCATATGCTGATCCGGCCCGAGCGACTGCGTGCCGGACGTTCGGCCTGCGGGGCAAAAAGGTCGACTTCAGGCCATAGAGCAAATCTTGAGCGAGAATGCGAATGCTGCGGTGCTGCTTCTATTCGGCGGTAACCGCGAAGTATGAGCGGCGCTCGCGCTTCGCTCACCCATATTCGTCGGCATTCACGAAGCCCTGCCGCACGGGACCGCAGGCTCCCCCAGGTATCAGCGCAGCGGCAGTAGGCATCTCAAACTGGTGGCACCACTCGCCATCGTCGCCGCCATGCACGCAGTCGGTGCAACCCGTCTCGCGGTCCTCGTCCAAGCGGTGGATGCGGTCATGGCAGTCGCCACAGAGGGCTACCAGCTCAAACAGGAACTCACTGCCCCAGTTGCGATAGGACAGGTGATGCACCTCGCTGGCTCGCGCTTTGCGGCACCCCTCACACAGGCCGTTGGCACGGTCCATCACCAGCGACCGTCGCTCTGCCCACCCAGACGAAGCAAGGTAGTCGGCATGAGACCTCTGAAAGTATGACTTGCCCTCCGCACTGCCCCGCCATCGGCTCTCTTGGAGGGCGACGTAGCGGCGGCGCACCGAGTCCCACTCACCCTTCCGCTTCGCCTCATAGGCCGGGTGTTGCGCCTCATCTATCTCGGGCAATAGGTCACTCTCGGAGGTGCGCTTCACCGGGTTGCCCACCAGCAACCCGCAGTCAAGGCACTGCTTCTTGACGATTGGTCCACCGCCCTTGTTGAAGCCCCGCCGAAGCTCGGTGCGCTCGTGTTTGCAGTCGGTCGCGCTCAGCGCGTTCACCTCCCTCGCGTATCGCTCAGCAAGGTCGCGGTCCAAGGGGACGCGCTGGTCTGTTTCGGGGTCGGTAATCGCCATCGGTCGTCTCGCCTCACTCTTCCGGTAGCTGTTCCGCCACGGTGCCCGGTATCACGGTCGCCAAGTCTCCCTCCACGTCGATGTCGTAGTGTGCGGCCAGCAAAGCCACCTGATACCCGACCGTCGCGCGGTATGCCCCGAGGGCGGTGAAGAACCCCGGACCGAAGCGGTGTCGGTCATACCGATCGTCGTCCCAGTCATGCACCATGTTGTGGAACTGCTCATTACAGTCGTCATGGTAGCGGCGGCTCGCCTCCCTAATGGTGCGGAGGGGTGGCACGGCAAAGGCGTTGGCCCCGAGCCGCTGCAAGGTGCGCGTGCATTCCTCGCGTATCTCGTGGATTGAGTGCTCCACCTGCGAGGGCACTTCCAACTGCATCGCGTTGTAAAGGACGCGACGGTCCTCTAAGAATATAAGGAACTCATGCACGACTTTCGCCTCCGACGGCCCGGGGTCCGCCCATTGCATACCGCCCAGCGGCGTACTGATCCCGGTAATCCTCCGCGCCGTGCTCGCTGTCACCTTCTTGCTTCGCTTAAACCAATTCATACTCTATCTCTAAAACGAACTTTGAATATCGACCCGATCGGCTGACCCTGCCATAGCGACAGCTCATACTGAAGTCTGGGCAAGCGATTTCTCACATTTCCTACTCATGGACTTGCCAGCGCTGCCGCGCTGCGATCAATCGATCGATCGATCGCAGCACGGTTACCGGCCGAGCTACAAAAGGCAGCATCTGCAAGCGCCTTCCGAAGAAACAAGCTTCGTCGAGGCGGGAGCAAAGATCGGTCCTATTGATGTGTTCGGCCCATATCATGACATTCATGCCTGCGGCGGCGAATTCCCGACCCGAGCACAAACTGGAAATTCGGTCACTGCCGACATAGGCCAGCGACACAGCTGTGCTCTGGCGGCCAGCCTATTGCACAGCATAGGATCTGTTCAGAGAGTTTGGCTCCCTATCTTCTTTGATCAAGTAGGCAAATGGGTAGCGCTCCGATTCTCACCAGTCTCTGCAAATGATACACAAGCCAGGAAACTTCATTGGATACTGTAACTTGGCCGCAGGTTGTGCCAGCTTCCGAAGCAGAGAATTCAAGGAGAATGCCGGTGCCAATGCCCCGACACTTGGCTTGGTTGGTTGATTCCGGCGAGCGCCCGGCCACCGCTTGTGGACGCGAGATCGAGATTTGGGAGCTCACCCCTCAGGAGGACGAAGCCGTTCTATCGGAGTGGGCTGCCCACTTCCGCCATCACTACATTGCAGACGAAGACCTGCCGATCATGGTAGACGGTACCGGCCTGACCAATGCGGAATACTTGCGTCAGACCCTTTTGCCCGATCGAACTGAAGTCCCCGGCCCAAGCCTAAGATCAGGTGACTTCGGGGAGATACTGGTCGCTGATTATATCGAATACGTTCTCGGTTACTGGTGCCCGCGCGAGCTGCGGTATCAGGAGCGCTGGAACCGAAATGACTCGACCAAGGGGTGCGATGTAATCGGCTTTAAGTTCTCCACTGACGGCCAGGTCAGTGCTGAAGATGAACTTTTCATCTTTGAGGCAAAATCCGGTATGTCGGTATCCGCCAGGAACCGATTGCAGGATGCGATCACAGACAGCGACAAGGACAGACTTCGTGAGGCGATGAGTCTCAATGCCATCAAACAGAAGTTTGTCACGCGCGGTGCGATGGATAATGCCAATCGCGTCAAGCGTTTTCAGAATATGGCCGACAGGCCATTTCGGCGGATCAATGGCGCAGCCGCAATTCTCGACCAAGTTGTGCTTGAGGCAACCGATCTAACCACTGCCGACGCATCGGCGCATCACAATGCGGCGGACATTCGACTCATCGTAATCAAGGGGCCATCTCTGATGCAGTTGATCCACGCCATCTACGAGAGGGCGGCGGATGAAGCCTGAAGCAAGTGCCCAAAACGTCCTCTCGACCACCCGAGCCCGGGCGAAGATGCGGGAGTTTCGCGTCGCCGAGGGAGACTTCAACCAGCTTCCCCGTGATCCCGCCATCCTCTTTGGGCTGGCAATTGGTATCCTCGGCGATGTCGCTTCCATCGTTTCGGATCAGATTGGAGGTGAACTGGCGGGTGCTCCGGGAGCCTTCCCGATGCCGACTAGCTGGGAGGACGATACAGCCGATCCACAAGCCTCGCTCCGCTTCGCGTCGATTTTTTTCGACGCCTATATCAATGCAGAACTGGATGCCGACCTTACGCCTGAGCTGTCGCTACTGTGCGCCGCGACATACTACATCGCGGGCAGCGTCGGCAGCGCCGCTGTAATCGTTCGCCACATGGATCAGCCAGGCGTAGATATTGCTGGAGGACTGGGCCTTCTTCTATACGCTATCCTTCGGAACGAGTTCGATGCACTCGGCGCGTTGAATGCCCATCAGGAAAGGTCGAACTCACTTCTCAACGCATTGTCGAGTTTCTTCCGGCTTGAGGGAGATGCTGAGCAGGTAGCCGCCCTTGCCAAAGAACTCAGGCATTACTTTCGCGAACACGGCTCACCGCGCGAATTGCTTTACGCCGATGTTATCGGCGCAGTCTGTGCCCTTAAGCTGCGAAATGCGGCTCGTACGATTCTCCCGCTCGCATCGGACCTCGATGCGGAGTTGTGGCGACCGGCGCTCGCGAAGCCGCGATTCCCGATAGAGCTTTGGCCCGCCCAGAAGCGGATCGCCGATGCCGAAGTACTTAGTGGGAGGTCTGCCATCATCCAGATGCCAACCAGTGCCGGGAAAACGCGCGCTACCGAGCTAATAATCCGATCGGCCTTCCTCTCCCAGCGGGCAAACTTGGCGGTGATTGTCGCCCCGTATCGTTCGCTCTGCCACGATATTCGGGGCGATCTCGTCACCGCCTTCAATGGCGAGGATATCCGGCTGGATGAGGCCTCGGACTCCTATCAGTTTGACATTACACTTGATGTTCTCTTCGCCGCCGACACAGTCTTGATCGTCACGCCAGAGAAGTTGCTCTACATGCTCCGACGCGCGCCCGACCTGGCGGAGCGGATCGGCCTGATGATCTACGATGAAGGCCACCAATTCGACGGGATGGCGCGCGGGCCGACCTACGAGCTTTTGCTCACGTCGCTCCGCATGGCGCTACCTCCCGAGACGCAGGTCATTCTGATTTCTGCAGTCATAGGCAATGCTGATGATGTGGCGGGATGGCTGATCGGCGACCGCGAAGCCGTTCTCGATGGCGTTGGTCTCATGCCGACGACCAAAAGCATCGCGTTCTCGAGTTGGCAGGACCAGCGCGGGCGCCTTGAATATGTGGACCCCGAAGACCCCGACGATCGCGAATTCTTTGTACCGCGCATCATAGTGGACACCCCACTTCAGCTTCGCCCGCGAGAGCGGGCGGAGCGGCGTTTTCCTGAGAAATCGGGCAGCGACGTGGGCCTTTTCCTTGGCCTTCACGTCGTCGGAAATGGCAGTGTCGCCGTCTTCTGCGGGCGCAAGGACAGCGTGACCACCGTCTGTAAGCGAGCGGTCGATTTGGCTGGGCGCAACTTCGAGACCGAGTGGCCCGTTGCATTCTCCGACCCCCAAGAGGTGGAAGCCATCCGGTCCTTATCTCAACTCCAGCTTGGCGCTGACGCTCCGGCTACGCAGGCTGCGCGCCTCGGCGTGTTCGCACACAGTGCCGATACGCCCCATGGCATTCGCCATGCGATCGAACACGCCATGAAATTCGACCGTGCGAAGTTCGTAGTATGCACATCCACACTCGCCCAAGGCGTTAATTTCCCCTTGAAATATTTAATCGTCACGACAACCCAACAGGGGGGCGAGAGCATCCTTGTTCGCGACTTCCATAACCTGATGGGGCGTGCCGGACGAGCGGGTATGCACACCGAAGGCAGCGTCATATTCTCGACGCCGACCATCTATGACCAACGCCAGCAATTCGGTCGAGGCCAGCGCAACTGGCATGATACTGTGAGATTGCTCGATGCTGCCAACTCGGAACCGTCGAGTAGCTCCATCTTGGCATTGTTCCAGCCTTACACTCAGCGTGGCACCGCAATTGTGCAGGAAATCCAACCAGAATGGCTGGATCTTGCATTCGCCAATGAGGAGACGATCGAGGAAGTAGTGGATGCCGCACTCGCGATCGAGCCGAGAATTAGCCGTGCGGATTTCCGCAGGTTTATCGAAGGAAGGGCTCGGGCCGTCCAGAATATCGCGGCCTTCCTCGTCGCAAACATGACATTCGCCGAAGGCGAGGACGCCGCTGAGCGGGTCGCGGAACTGGCTGCGAATACGCTCGCCTATCATCTTGCCGGGGAAGACACGAAACCCCGTCTCATTGAGGTGTTCCGGGCAATCGCCGCATCCATCGCCGCCAATACAGATGGTGATCAGCGGGCCGTCATCCGGCGCTCGCCATTACCGCCCGCCGCCGTCGCCGAGCTACGAACTTGGCTCGCCGAAAACCTGCCAGCGCTTCAGGTAGCCGCTGCCGAAGACCGGCTTCTTGACGAAATTGCCCCCATCGCGATTCGCTACGCTTCCTCGCGTAAGATCACGGCTTTCACTAATCAGGACGTGATCCCCCGCTCGCTCCGTGAATGGGTTGCCGGGGACAGCTATGCGCACATCCTCGCGACCCTTGAGGTTTTTGATACGCGGGTCGGTGGGCAACAGCGCAGACCCAAGGTCGAAGACGCCGTGGCGCTTTGCGAAGGTGGCTTCGGCTACGACGTGGCGATGATCGTCGCTTCAATTGCCGATCTCGCCGAGGAGGTAGACGAAGGCCTTTATAGTGCTGCCTCTTTGCTTCAGCGCCAGGTCAAGACGGGGCTAACGGCGCGTGCCGCGCTGGCCTTCCATGAGGCGGGATTCGCGGACCGTCATGTCGCCAAATACCTCGGGACGCTCTGGCCGTTTGCAATTGATCGCGGCGCCGTGCGCGCCCTCTGCCAGCAGGAGGATGTTATTCGGCCCGCGCTCGATCAGTTCCCAAGCTATTTTATCGCCGTCGCAGCGGAGCTGGGCGGGTGGGCGGTTTAATCTGCCCGTACACCTCATAGGGGATTAGAGAGCATGCTCCAACGTTTTCGGAGCCAAAGCAGCCCAACGATTGTTTCGAGTGTCTTGAGGCTGCTTTTGCGCTTTGCGGTCGTTCGTCCACGGCGCAACGAACGGCAGCTTCCCGCCCACCGTGCCTCGGTGGACGGATCCCCCTCCTAGGGGAATCACCCTACTAGTTGCAATCGACTGATGGGTGGATTCGCTTGCCGGACGCTGTCTGTGTCAACGGCGGTGCGAAATCCGGCTAGTCTGGGTAGGCCGGTGTCTGAACGAGGCCACCGAGACCGGGTACACGAGGATCGGCGACAACACCGAGGTCAACTGCAGCAACAGGTTCTCTGGCTAGGGCAGGGCGCGCGCTCCGGGCTTCAGCTCGGCAGTCCCCAGCCGCCCACAGCAGCTCTCGCATCCCTGATCTTCCGGGGGAAGAGATCGCGCTCGGGGATAATGAGCTTCAGGTCCAGCGCGTCGTTCACGACACTCAGCTGCGTTGCGACGGCATCCGCCAGGAGCTTGTCGCTCCGCTCCTCCAGCATATCGAGCTGCGCGGCGACGCCATGAAGAACGGCCCTCTCACTCCTGGTGAGGGGAGATGCCCTGAACCCGAGATCGGACTTGGCGTCTGCAAGCGCCCCAGGCATGAGATCCTCGGCAAATGCCGCGCCGCCCAGTCGAAAGGCGAACTCGTGGGTGACGGTATCGTCCATCGTGACGGGAACGACATCGTAGAGCGGTGCAAGCTCGCCCCGCTCTCCCCGGTAGAGGATCGAGCCGTTCTTTGCGTGGTTGTCGGTATTCCCGACCGCGAGGTTGAAGAGGGTCTGGCGGAGAAACTCGAGCCGGAAGCGGGCCGGGACCGCAACTTGCGATGCGATCCGGTCGATCGCGCGCAACGAGAAGCCCTCCCGCGCAGTTTCGCCATCGGCGTCGCGCTCATACTTGAGCTGGCGCGGGATTCCGAGCGCCTGGGCGAAGTCCTCGGAATGGATACGGCGGATGCGACCGCCGTCGATCGACCTGTCGAACCGCACGGTTAGGATCGCCCCGATGGGGTGTCCGTCACCGGCTGCCGGGGTCTCGATATACTCAGTCTGGATGACCGCCAGGCCGAGATCCCGCGCAAGTTCCAGGAGAGCGTGCTCGCGGCGGGTCAGGTGGGCATCCGAGCGCGGCGAGACCTTGAGGATATGGGTGGTCGGCGCGCCGCTCCCGGCAAGCGGCAGGTAATAACGGCCATCGAACGCCACGAGGGCGATCTTCGGTTGCACGCCGGCGACCGGCGACGGATCGCGCTGGGTTTCAGGGAGCTGTCCGATCTCGTGCAGTGTCCGTACGATGCCTTCCAGCCGCTCCTCGTCGATCTCCTCGTAGTCGTCGGGGAAAACGCCGGGCCGCTTGCCGGGCCCCTGTCCTTCGGGCGTGATCGAGATCGCGCCAGGGCAGTCCGCACCCAGGTGCGCGAGAAGGCCCGCGATATCGTCCCGATCGATCCCGTGCAGGCTCATGACGCGCTCCAGCTCCCGCCCCTCGAAGAGCAGGTTGCCGAAGAAGGCGCGGCAGGGCGCGTCGCCATATGCCTCTTTGCGGATGGGCATGGACATGGAGATCCTGCCGCGCAGCGGCAGGTCGGGCTCGGCATAGGTAAACCGCATCGCGTTGTCGTCCCGGCGCTCGAGACTGCCGACCGGCTCCTCGAGGCCCTCCATCCAGACGTCGAGCCTCATGTGCGGGGCTCCGCAGTGAGGTCGATCCCAAGCGCGGAGAGAAGCCGCATGTAGGTGTCGATCTTCGCGGGAACGATGCCCTTCTCGATGCGGGAGAGGTTGGACTGGTTGACGCCCGTGAGCGAGGAGAGCTCCTCCTGCGAGATGCTCAGCGCCTGGCGGCGATCGCGGATGACCTTGCCGAGATCGGCATGGGACGTGATCGGATAGGTGCGCATCGGGCCCTCGTTTATTGCTTGGGAACAATAAGTCAGGGTTCGAGGGCCAGTTTCAAGGAGAATATTGCCTGCGCGCCATATTTGGCTGCCAGCGGTGCAGAGCTTGCCGAAATATTGCGCCTGAGCAATATCGAAGCGGCGCCTACGAGGCGGCCGCCGCGCTTCGGTCAATCCTTCACGAGTAGGTATCCACCGAGGCCAACCATGAGGCCGCCAGTGCCCCGCCTGACCGCAGAGGCATGCTTGAAACCACTCGCCTTGCGCGCCACGTGCTCGGCCCCAACGGCATAGGCGCATTTGACGCCACCGACCGAGAGGACGGTGACTGCCGAAATGATGGCGATGTCGGCCCCTGACAGCCCTTCCAGATCGACGAACGTTGGCAGGAGGCTCGCGTAGAAGAAGATCGCCTTGATATCGCCGAGGGTGAGCAGGAGCCCGGATGCGAAGCTCGCGATCAGGCCGCCGCTGGAAACCCGGCCTCCGGTCGCCTCCGTGCCCCGATCTCCTGAAGGCCGGCTCCCCAGCAGCCCGATACCGAACCAGATGAGGTAGGCAGCAGCGATATACTTCACCGCAACGAAGAACCCGCCCATCTGAGCGGCCAGGGCGGACATCCCGAGTATGGCGATCATCATGAAGATCAGGTCGCCGCAGACAACGCCGGCGGCTGTCGCGAGCCCGTTGCGGATTCCGCGAACGGTGGACTGGGTGACGACCAGCAGGACGCTGGAGCTGGGAAGGGCCGCGAGGCCGGCCATGAGCGGAACCAGAATGGCTATGTTGTACCAGGTCATGCGCACCCCCATGCTGCAGCGACAGGAGAAACCTGCCCGACCCGGCGCGCGGATTTCAAGTGGCACTTGCTGGTGGGCCGATCGGCAAGGACTGGCCGATGGCGGGCTCGGACCGCTCCCTCGCGGCGCGCCAAGGGAACCCGCCGGGCGTTTCCGGCCTCTCCTCAGGTGGGCTGCCAATTTCGGCGCCCCGCGTTCGGAGGAAAATCGAATGGCCAAATTCTCGAAAGACATCACGTCGATGGACGACCTGTTCAGCCATATGCTGCAGGACATCTACTACGCCGAGCAGCAGATCGAGAAAGCTTTGCCTGACATGATCGAGAAGGCGAAGGACAAGTCGCTGCGCAAGGACTTCGAGGACCATCTGCAGGAGACCGAGACTCACGTCGAGCGGCTCGAGGAGGCATTCAAGCTGATCGGCGAGAAGCCGAAGGGGACGACCTGCCCCGCGATCGACGGGATCATCAAGGAGGCCAACGAGGTCGCCGGCGAGATCGGCGATGACGAGGTTCTCGATGCCGCCCTCGCCGCCGCGGCGCAGGCTGTCGAGCACTACGAGATCACCCGTTACGGCACGCTGATCTCCTGGGGCAAGCAGCTCGGACACGACAAGGCCGTCAAGCTCTTCGAGGAGACACTCAAAGAGGAGAAGGCCGCCGACAAGAAGCTCACGAAGGTTGCCGAGAAGCGCCTCAACAAGGCCGCGTGACCTTCTTCGGGGTCGCGATCCCGGAGCCTCGGGGCCATGGCGTGCTGGAGGATGCACCAGTGCGCCACGCCCCTGAACGAAAAGAGCCGGCCCACGGGCCGGCTCGATGCCTTGTTTCGTCAGATCCGTCTCAGGCGGGCTGCTGGCCCTGCGGCTGCCTCTCGGCGCCCGGCGCCAGCGCCTTCATGGCGATCTCGGCGATGAGGAAGGCTCCATCCACGGGTGCGCCGATGGCCTTGGCGTAGCTCGAGCGGGGCAGGGCATCCTGGTCCACGTCGAAGGCAAGCTTGACGGGAATGGGTTTGCGTGCGCCGTCGGGGATAAGCAGGCCCTCGTTCGGCCGGCTCGGGATGCTCGATAAACAAACCAAGCCTCCCTCGTCCCATATTATCGCGCAGGGTAACCCTGGGTCCTGAATCCGCTCGAAACGACCCCGGATCGGGCTTGGCGGCGCCATCAGCGTTCTTGAGATCCGCAAGTCAAGTATATGTAATCGAATGGTAAAAATTTTACCGAGGCAAGAAGCGCCTGGGCCACTCGAAGCGAGTCAAAGACCGGATCGCTTGGATGGGTAAAATCTCGATCCAGGGGCGGCGTGCGCGTTCTCCGGGGCCGGTAAAATGGCCGCGAGGCCAGTTGGCGGCGGCCGCGCGGAGCGTGCGCGGCCAGGAGTCAGGCGTGAACGTCAGGGACCGATAAACAGTGCGAGCAGCAGTGCCCACCAGGCCAGACCGACCTGGATCGCCTGGCTGTCGCGCGTCCACCAGAGGCCGGCGATGTCGTTCTGGAGCTTCGAGTCGAACCTGAACAGAACCACTGCGGCTCTCCTTTGAAGCGAAACATGATTTCGATTTTCGCATTGCCGTGCGGGTACTTCGACCGCATATTCTTATTCAGGATGCGGGCGACGCGAAGCTTCCGCACCGGAAAATCGAAGGAGGCCCTCCCCATGTCCCTTCCCCACGACGCGCTGATCTTCGACATGTCCTACCTGAACGGCCCGAAGGCACGGCTCAGCTTCGGAGGCGAGGATGCCCGGATGGGGATCACGAACCGTGCCCGATCCGCGCTGAATGAACTCCTCGAGGTAGGCTATGCCATGCCGGTCCAGCCAGACGGCCCGTCGGTCGGGCGCAAAGGCTACCGTGGATCGAACAAGGAGCCGCACATCGGCAGGCTCGCGATCGAAGCCGGGATTGACCCGTTCGACGGCGGGGCCGACAGACCGGCTTAGTCGAGCGATACAGGATACTGATCACGAACCTGGCTGACTAATTCGAGGGCAGCGCGCCGGCCGCTTTGCAGAACCTCGAGGCAGCCAGTAAAATCGACGATCCGCATCAGTTGGTTTGGTGATAGTTCGACGCCCAGATAGAGCGCCTTCTCGCCGATAGCCCACGTGGCATCAATGACGCGCCCGGATTGGGGACAGAGGTTCCAAGCATGGCCGAATGGCATAGCACCCAGCGTGACGTCCCAACCGTAACCCTCACAGTATGGAAATCCGTGACGCAGGCTCAGTTCCCAAGCGTTTCGAAAGCACTGACGACGGGACATTTTTTTTATACCGTGAGGCAGATGACTGCCCTCCCAACGCTGGCCATTTTCGTGCAGATATTTCGCGAGTGGAAGCTTTCCGAAGGGTCCGGCCAGAGTTTCGTCGATCAAATTGCATTGTAGGGCTGTAGGCATGTCGTGTCACCAATTTCGTCCGCGGTATCGACGCGCGCAGGAAGCCCAGAAGAGCGTGCGACACGAAAACCGAGATATCGTGCACAAAAGAAGAGGCCCGCGCCGGGACGCACCGCGATCTCCTGCCGCGTATCGTGCTGTCTCGGAGCGGGCCAGGTCGGTCGCTCGACGTCGCCTGCCTCAAGGACGTCTGTCACTCGCTAATGGAGCAACAATACGTTTTTCGCAAATCCGGCACAAGCAGGTTTTTCTCCCTCACGCGCTGGCGGGCTGGATGCCGCCGGCCCGACGCGGTGCTCGCGAGATCATCCGGCCGATCGCCGCCATGAGCGCGGCGGCATCTATCGACTTCCCCGCCTTCTGGAGGAGCATGGCCGCGAGGATGCCTGCGACCATGCCCACCCAAACGGGGCCGGCGACCACGGCGCTGGTCGCGAGAACGACGCCGCTGAGGGCCCCGCCGCTCGCGACGTCAGCTGCCAGTTGGCGCAATCCCTGGGGTTTCTTCCTCTGTTGATGGAAGGCACGCGCGGCGCAGACGAGGGAGACCAGGAAGAGCAGGGGGTTGGCGGACGCGAGCGCCGCGATGCCGCTGGAGCCGATGAAGCGCGCGAACGCCTGCCTCTCAGGCTCGGACCAGTTGAGTAGCGCTGCCAGGGCGGGGATCGCAGTGGCAGCAAGTTCGACCGCGTTGAGCGAAAGCGCGTCGACCAGTTCGGCCTGGTTGATGCCGAGAACCGCAACGGTCTCTTCAAGCCAGGCAAGGCTCTCGCTCGAAAGCGTGGTGACGGGCATGCCGACGACGGAGGCGAGGTCGGAGGCATAAGCGCCTGCCCAGCCCCGGAGCTCGGCCCAGAAACTGTCGTCCGCGAGCGCCTGTCGCGCCGCATCCCAGGAGCCGGCAAGCGAGTGGCCGCCATCGAGGATCCTGTGCGTGATCGGCGTGCCGACAGCATTCTGAAGGAACTCGGCGTCCATTGCTTGGGTGTAGGCATTCGAGAGCGTGTTGAATTGTTCGGCCGACCAGCGCTCCACCTGCCTCGCCCATTCGGAGTCTGCCGTGATCGCAGCGACCCACATCGCAGCCTGGCTGCCCTGATCCTTGAAGCGAGCCGCCCTGTTTCGCAAGCCGCTCTGCAGTTTTCCAATGCCAAGGCCCACGCGGTGCGAAAGGCCGGGATGAAGCTCGGCCCCCTCGATCTCGTCGATGGCCTCGACGATCTCGGCCGGCGCCGGGAGGCCGCTTGGAAGGGCTTCTTTCCGACAGTGTTCCATGTAGCGGGAATAGGCGAGTTCGTGCTGCGACCGGGGCTGCGCCCGACCCGCGGCGACCTCGACGAACCGGGCCTGGGCAGCATTCGAGGGCGTCCTGCGCCCGGAGGCCAGATCCTCGTAGAAGTCCAGGTAGCGCGCCAGCAGGGATCGGTCCCAAGGAGTGAGGTCGCTGACGGGGAGACGCTTCATGGTATTGAAATCCTGAACTTAAATGGCTTCGGAATTGAACACGGCAATGCCGCGGCGGTCAACCGTCCGAAAGCGAAATGGGCCGGGTGTTTCCACCCGGCCCACCCCTTGAGAGGTCGCGTTCGCTGGCGACGTGCTCAGAACAGGTTGTCCTGCACCTCCTCGGCGGGGGCTTCGGTCTTCTTGGCCTGGGCTACATTCTCCTACTTGGATGTCGCCCAGCGGACATAGGCGTTCCAGTGTGAGATCAGCGCCTCGATCTGCTCCTTCCGGGTGCGGCCGCGCGAGCCGGGCGTGGTCTTCGCCAGTTCACGCCGCAGCTTGGTAGCGGGGTCCTGCGGATCGGTGATGTTCAGGCCGGTCTCGATCTTGCTCAGGAACTCTTCCGCAAGCTCGGGGTGTTCACGTTTCACCCGGTAGAGGAAGTAGGTCATCACCCCGGCCGAGCCGAGCTGCTTCATGCCGGCCTTGCGGGCCAGGGCGAAGTTGTCCGCCATGCCCGGATGCTTCTCGATCACCTTGAGCAGTTCGCTCGAAGTCAGCGTTAGTGTATCGCTGCTCGATAACGGGATCTGGTTGTCTTCCTTGTACTGGAAGCGCGCGGCGGCCACGAGAACCCGGTCATCCGTCTTGGGCCCAGCCTTGCGGACGGTCCGTTTGGCATGGGTGTCGAAGGTCGCGAAGGCTTCTTCCGGAATGTTGACCGCGATTGGCAACTCTACCGGCATGTCCGCGTCCCGGATACCGAGCAGCCGGTGCTGGCCATTCAGCAGGCGCGGCTCCTCGCCGGCGGGATACTCCTTCAGCGGATCCTTGGTGAAGCAGATCGGCTGGGCGTTCATCATCCAGTTGCCGTTCCTGATGTCCCGCGCGATCGCCGCGACGTGGTTCTTCTGCGTCCGGCGGTTCTTCCGGTTGATCTTCGGGGAGAGCCACTTGGAGGCCATGTCGGGCGTCACAGTGATCCGCGTGACATAGACCTCGTCGGCCTTGCGCTCCGCACCGGTATGCACGATCTCGGCCAGCTCGCCGGCCAGCTCATCGGTGTTGCTCGACGGATCGAACCGGCCCTCGCGAAGCCCCGGATACCCGTCCATCATCGGCATGCCCAGGTTCGGCGGGGCGGTCTTCTTGTTGAAGTCGGACTCGGTCGCGGGGACCTTCTCGGCCTTCTCCTTGCCGTTGACCGTCCGGACCACTTCGCGGGTGCCATAGTCCGGCGACCAGGTCAGCGGTGCGGAAAGCTTCTCGCCGCGGCAGTACGCGTTGAAGTGCAGGATCGCGTGCGCGAGGATGGTATCTACGGGCTGGTTGTTGGTGCGGCCCATGCGGCGCGCTTCCTTGGCCGCGTTGTGCCACATCCCGAGCTGGATACCGAACATGCGCGCCGGGCTCTCAAGACCTTCGGTGTGGTTGAAGGTCAGCTGCTGCAGGAAGCTCTCGAGCTCGTCCCGCTTTCCGGCGAGGATCGCCATGAAGCAGAGCGTGGGCCGGGAGGTCGAGTGCAGGGACGCGCTGGAAAAACGGTTCGCGATCTTGACGGCGTCGTGCAGTTCGGGGTTCGCGGCGAGGACCTGGTCGAAGCGCGACCAGCTGATGCTGACCTGGCTGTCGCGGCCCAGAACGCCGTTCTCGATCCGTATGAGCTTGGACATGAGGCGAACGACCGTGCCGGCATCCTCGACGCCGCGCGCCTCGAGCACGCCCTGGTAATTCCGGCGGCGATGCTGATCAATCGTGTGGAGGATGTCGGCGGGGACGCTGCGAGCAACGAAGGTGTCGAACGGCTTGCCCGAGCGGATGCAGGCATGCAGGCGCTGGACGCCGTCGATCAGGCGGCCTTCCTCGTCGATGATGAGCGGCTGACCGTTGATCACCCAGCTGTCGGCGCTCATCGCCTGCGCGTAGGTCTCGATTGCGCGCTTGTCTTCGTGCGCGCCGACCGCGGTATCCAGCAGCTCTTGCGCGATTTCGGGCGTGATGGTCTCGCGAACGTTGTCCCTGTCGGCGTTGTACGGCAGACGAGGCTCCTGCTTTGACTTTGCCTGCGACTTCGGCGCGGGAGTGGCCTTCTTACTCGTGCTCATTTCCGAGTCCTCTTGCGCGACCCGGCAAGGCCGCTTGCTTGACGGTACGAGGGCGGCAATCCTCAAAAAATTCTCCGAAACGCTGGTTCTGAACCACTCTCTCGGTCCGGGAGTGACACGCCAGACGCGCGTGCAAGTGAATTTTTCGCATTGCCATACAGGATCAAAAACCCCAGTTTTCCGCAAACGTCCAGCTTTTCTTCCCGTGAAGATGATCTCTTCACTACTGCAGGATGGGGCCGGGCAGGTTAGTCGCCCGAATGGTGGGTAAATCAAGATAGCTTTGAAAACTTAGCAACCTGAAGTGGCAATCCTGAAGCTGTGGATGGAGCCCCGGCCGCTCTTTCAGTTATAGAGGCCCGCCTCATACTCGGGGGAAAACGTTTTCGGCATGTCATTCAAGGTCACGATCGGTCGGTTCGGCGAGCGCGAACCCGGAAAGGATCAGAAGGACGCATGTTCCGTAGGCAGATTGGCGAAGCATGGGCGCGGCATACTTACTTTTTCGATGTTTCGTTCCCTGCTTAGCACAGCTCTTTGTCCCTACGTGAGCGTTGACAGGTCCGCTACCCGTCCTTTACCCAATTAATAATATTGATTCATTGTCGCTCAACCGGGGTGCGCATTCGACAGTCTGCAAATTTGGAAGTGCGATCCGTTTTTCATGGCCCCGGTATCCTCAAATGGCCGGCCCTGCCTCGTCTCGATTAGGGTTCGGGGACGTGGTTCGTGGACCCTATTAGCCACGGCACGAGACCGAGTTCAGGACATTTCAAGCCGAATGCGGTGCGTGTCGTGCATACTCATTCAGGACCTCTGGTTTGGTGGAGATGCGAAGAGTAGAACCCAGAAGGCAATCCTTGTTGCAGTGGGCAGCTTGTTCGTTATGACACCAAGTGCGCACGCATCTGAGTTGGATAACCTTAGCGGCCATATCGTATCCCAAGATGGGATCTGCTTGTCAGTTGATTTGCAAGCCCCGGTCCTGACTGCTGCAAAGGAGTACCAACGCCATGATCGGCGAGCGACCTCATTCACGCTGGATCTTGCTGATGAGACGGTCACAGAGCCTGTATCCCTCGGCCTCATGGGGTTCCGACTATCCAGTGGTCTCGGTGATGGTACGTACTCCGGTCATTGCAGCTTTGCTGCCGCCGAGAGCGGTTTCAGAAAGCTGATCGACACCGCCGGGTCGTGCAATTCGGGGGTTCATCAGGATGCATTTCACTCAAATCCTGGGTCACCGGACAACGTCGTGGTCTTCTGCCCGGTAGCCATGCCGGATCGATGTTCGATGACAATGCATGACATGGTGGGACCCGTCGCCTTCATGGCCATCATCTCAACAAACGGGAACTCGAAGAAATCCTGGCGCAGAATAGTCGCGGGCGTTCGTGGTCTTATTGATGAATCTTTATCCTTTTCAAGTGATTGCTAGATTAATTGATATTAGTGGGTACATGTGATGCTCATAAGGCGGTGGAGTTGTATTGGTGTCAAGCATTGATGTTTCGAATAGCGATCTGATGACTGCGGATTCAGAGATAGCTACGCTTTGGGAAATGCTGGACGAAGGGGATCGGGGGGTATTGTATTTGGCAGGTGGGTCACCAAAGGTGATGCTCGACAAGCCGTTAGGTGAGACCGACGAGAGAAAGAGGTCAAGTATGCCAATGCGCGCTTCATTGCGAGTTCTCGCGTTGGCCTCTGGAATTCTGGCCCCTGGGGTGGGAATGGCTTGCAACGACCTCCAGCCGGAGCATTTCGAGGCATCGGAGCGCCTTATGACTGAACTGCGAGGCGCAGACTTCGACCAAGAGTGGCTGCGGCGAACCATGGACCCGGATGCCTGGGTCGATGGTGTCAGCCAGATCCGTCTTGCTTTTCTTTCTCTACAGGAAGGAGAGCCGGAGAAGGCATTCGTCAATCTTGATCTTGCAGAGCGCGCACTCGTCCTTTCCGACTTCTGCAATGCGGATCTGCTCTCGCAGCTCATCTATGCCATAAGGCAGCACGCGGCTATCGCCACGCTGAGTTCTACCGGTGATCGCATGGCGATGGAGCTCTACTATTCGGCTACCCACAGTGTTGCCCGTCACTTTCCGAAAGTGAATTGGAGCGACGAAGCTATCATAGGCTGCGTACTCGAAAGGCTCGACGCCACCTTTTCACAAGAGTTTGACACTGCAAGCGTGAAGGGCTGCAAACTGGGGAGGTGAGGCTTGATGAGGGGTGGGGATGCTTTCCAGAGGTTGTTGAGGGTTGTGATTCTTTCCCTGCCGCCGCTCATCTGGACTCCTTCCAGCCTTGCTCACGCGGCTGAGCTTCCAGAGAACACGTCCCTTATCGCGCTGGGATCCCGGGTTTTTGATATGGGGGCAGATGCCAGCAGGATCAGGAGGAGTGATCGTTTCATCCCCATCAATCGTGTCCCCTGGATACAAGAGGCTCTTTGGGATGACGCTGATCTGTCCCCGACGGTGGTGCATATCCAGACAGCGGCTTCAGGGGCGGAGTACGTCTGGCACCCAAGCAAGCCTGACTTGACCGAGGCCGGCAGGTCGATACCGGAGGTGCTGAAGGTGCCGGGATACCGGGTGCACCGCTATACAGACACGCACTATATCTTGGCCCCAGTCGGCGCCGACGACTACTATGCAATTTGCGGTACCACTGAAGACTCCTTGATGGTCAATGGTTGCACGGTCATCAGTGCCTATCCGCCAGATGAGCATATTCGCCTTCGGATGCGGGTTTACAGGCGCCCGGATCAGCCCCTGAACAACTTGGCCGCAATCGCAAGGAAGGCCGAATCCTTTGTCCGATGCGTGCTCGATGTAACGGAAGAAGTAGAGGCTGGGACGTGGGCCCAGGCTCCACACATTGCTCCTGGTGGGTCTCCTGATTTCAAGGGGGGCTGCCAAGGCGAGGACGCAGCACTGAACGTGGTTAGTGATCTACCGAAAGTGAGGGCAAGTTGAAAAGAAAGTCAGGGTTGCCGCTGCTCCTGTCGGCGCTCCTCTACCTGACAGGGGGCGCTTTGGGGGTGGCATTTGCCAATGTCGACACACCAGCAGCGAATCCTGCCCGGCGAAGTATCGAGACGCTGAAAGGTATCGAGACACTGAAAGTCGAACTCGAGACGCGGCTTTCGGGAGCGGAGGCGGCCGGTTATCCCTGCTTCCCGGACCTCGTGATGCTGGCCGATGTCGAGGTTCATCTCGTGACGTCCTACGGGGACAGCAGGTTCGAAAACCCCGACTTTCCGGGACACGATATCAAGCGAGTCTATGTGGAGGAGTCCCGCGCTCCAACAGGGCTGATACTGGTATCGAGCGCGACGCCCACGATCTGGCAGTTCACCGTTGAACCCGAAGCCGATCTGGACTTCGTCATACTGGTTGGAGAACAGCCCGCGTTGGTGGCGGGCCTCCCGATCGACACGATGCTGTTCAGCCTTTCGCATGCGCCCTCGGGTGAGCGGCGGCCTTTCTCTCGATGCTGGGCGGAGGAGGAAGTCGCAAACTCAATCATGCACGAGGTCAGCTTTTACACGGGCCCTATAAGAGTATTTGAAGAGGGGCCGATCCTGGCCCGGGTGAACTCCTCTCTCGAGGAACTGGGATCCGGAGGTCTCGCGTCCGTGAGTCGGCTGATGCGTGGCGAGGATCGGGTGGGCATAGGGCGAGAGTCGGTAAGGATATCTGAGGGCTGGCGCTGGCTTGGCGAAACAGTTCAGAGGTTCGCTGAATTCCCGGACTTGGGCTATCCGCCAAATGCCCATGAGGCCGCGAAGCTATCCAAGACTGACGATCTCGATGAGTTTCTGGAGCAACTGTACTTTGATGGCGCCCTTGTTGACGCGCCGTTGGATGTGGCTGACTTCCTGTGTGCGCAGGAGTTCATCGGGGTGATGCGCCAGGGGGCGCAACCAATGGTGCATCCTGATTTCTGTAATGCCAGATCGCAATGGTACGACTATTACCGAGAGCCCAAATACGTTCTATTGAGGGACGTGGAGATTGAAGGAGGATTGTATACTTGTCGAAGTGATGAGCGAAGCGTTGAGATCATCTACGTTCCGCCCGACATTTCGGTGAGTGGCGAATTGATTGATTGCGGCCTAAATATTGGGCTCTGGAATAGAAGGTATTCCCAATGACGATTTGTTTCAGAAATCTGCCAATAGAGGCCCACTGCCTCTCAGTCACGGCCTGATCCAAGGCCCGCCCAGCCGCCCTTCGATCCGGCGATCAGGTCGCCATAGGCGGCAATGACAAGCGACGCGCGAAAGTCAGCCGGGTGAAGCCTGGAAAGCAGTCGCTTGAATGGCTCCCGCCGGCGGCCGAAATCGCCCTCCAGGTCCTTGCAGCGCTCCAGTGCCTCGACCAGGAGGCGCCGTTCGGGGCGCGAGAATTTCTCCAAATGGGCAGGGATCCTCAACTTGACATCGATCTCGTGGAGCCCGTCGCGCCGCCCCGGAGGATGTCCGTGGCCGAGGTCGTATCGAACTGCGCGGGCAGGCCGGCAAAGATCGCGGCCGATGCCGCCCAGCTTCCATTTGAGCGGTAGCCGAAGGTGCCGG
The DNA here is from genome assembly GCF_054457455.1 of Halovulum sp. GXIMD14794. Lineage (NCBI taxonomy): Bacteria > Pseudomonadati > Pseudomonadota > Alphaproteobacteria > Rhodobacterales > Paracoccaceae > Halovulum > Halovulum sp. GXIMD14794. The sequence goes on from NZ_JBTLNF010000012.1 coordinate 23,903, forward strand.
CATCCAGCCGGAGGCCGTCAAGTTGGCGTAGGCACTCCAGGTAAACGACCTTCTTGAGCAAGCGTCAGGAAACCGAGCGACTGATCGGCGTGTGCGCCAGAGCTTCGAGTGCCCCGTCCGGGGCGGGCGCTACAACCTTCAGCTCGACGCTCTCGGAGAGGTTCGGGCGGGGTTCCAGTTCTTGCGCGATCGTCTCGTAGGGAGCGCCGAGATAGATGCAGATCTGCCGGATCCAATAGGAGGCCTCGGACATCTGGAGAACCTCGCGGGGGAAGTTCTTGTAGACTACATGGGCGTCCATCGGGCGATCATCGCCCGCGAAATGCTTAAGGATCGGCTGCGGTATCTTTTTCACATAAAGGAAAAGGAACCGCTATCATTGCCGCCGGGAGTTGCAGGATAGGAAAAGGCGATCTGTGAGTAAAGAGAAAACCTTGGTAAATTCGCAAATCGCTACCGCGACCGTCAGCCGCTGCCTTGCTGTCCGAGCTCCCAGAGGATCCTCCGCGCCGAGGCGAGTGCCGCGATCTCGGAGGAGCGGTCGGTTTCGGATCCCGCAAGTCGGGAGATGACCTGACCGAGCGCCCGGTAGGCCTCCTCGACATCGCTCTCCGACCGGCCCGGCGGAACGGGAGCATCCGGGTCGAAGAGGGCGGCCACCGGCACGGCCAGGGCGGCGGCGATCGAGGCCAGGACCGAGCCGCTCGTGTCGCGGCGCCCGGTCTCGATCCTCGAGATCGTGGCCTGCTCGAGGCCCACCCTTGCAGCAAGATCGCCTTGTGTCATCCCGCGCTCGGCGCGCAGCTCGGCAATCCGCAGGGGCGGTGCCGAAGCGCTCGCAGCAACCGCCGCCTCGCCGAAGAAAGACCGGATCCTGACGACATCGTCGGCCAGGAGGCGCCGGTGCCCCGAGAGGATCTTGGACATGGTTGCCTCGCTGACGCGCAGGTGCGCGGCCAGCTCCGCCTGCGTGCGTCCCGTTTCCGAAAGGCGTGCCTTTATCCAGCTGGTTTCCATGCGCTCTGCCACCCGTGATCCCCGCAGGAGTTATCGGCCGCCCGATGGCGGCCTGGCAAGGGTGTCATTCACGCTTGATGGGTTGCGAAAAACCAAATAGAGTATCTCTCGGAGGGGCAGCCGCGGAAGACGGACCTCCATCTCTCAGCTCACGAAGAACAAGAACGAGAACAAGAATAACAGGCCCGCTGGTGTGCCCCGCATGTGCGGGGATGAGCCGATCGAGATCTGCGGCGAGGCTTTCTGCTCCTGGCAAACCCGCATGCGCGGGGAAGGCGCGGTGAATGGCGATGTGTCCCTTGACAGCCGAGGCGGGCATTGCCAGATTGCCAATCCGGAGCACGTCCGAAGTTCTTGCCGACTTAATACGTCAGTCGATCACGACATCTCTCGAAGTGCACTCTTTGGATTGCGCATCTCGTTAAACGGCAATGGAGCGGCGCGCTTTTCCGAAAGGGCACCTCATGCTCACCATCCAGATCTCTGCCTTCGACCGCAAGGCCATCCAGCGTGAACTGGTCAGCCTGCGGCGGACGCCGAAGGCGGCAAAATCCTCCCACATCTCAGAAGCTCTCGCCCACGGGCTCGGCTTCAAGACCCACGCGGCAATCTGTGCGGCGCTCGCGCAGTCTCGCGGTCCGCTGTGTGTCGAGCTGAGCAGCGGCCGGTTCTGGAGCCGTCTGTCCGATCTCTCGCAGCGGCCAGTCAGGGAGCTGGTCAGGGGCCTCGAGGTCGATCTCTACGAGATCGCTTGCCGGGCGACCAGGATCCGGGACATGCGCGGCAGGATCGAGCCCGGCTCGTCCCTGCACGGCACCCTCGACAGATTCTTCGGGCTGATGGCGGATCATGGCGCGGACTATTTCACTGTCGAGGGGAGCCGGCGGCCGGCGGTCCTTGGACTCGGGGGAGCTTACAGGCCTGGGACGCAGGCCATGCGGCCATGCTTCATCCGTTCAGATGGGCCGCGTCATTCCCTCTCGGAGTGGGACGACGCGAACTTGAGCCCTGTGCAAGCGGACGATTTTCTTGATGATCACATGGGATCCGACTGGGGACCGACCAGCCTCGTTTCCGAGGTCTTCGGTCTCATGGAGGAAGATCTCCAGTTGGGCGATATCGTCTGCCGTGCGGACATGGGACTCCTCGTGAAGCACGCGGAGATCGAGGGGCGCTCGACGAGCATTCTCTTCCAGCGGCCGGGCCAGCTTGATCGCATCCGCGATGCGGACGCGGCCCGTATGGCCACGGATCCGATCCCGGCTTGAGCAACAAAAAAGCCCCCGCTAAAAATGGCGGGGGCTCTCTCGTTCTGGAGCTGCGAGCGCAGATCGAACGCGCGACATCCTCCATACCAGGAAGGTGCTCTACCACTGAGCTACCGCAGCAGAAGGGATGGTGCAGCCTGCTGGGATCGAACCAGCGTCCTCCCCGGTGTCGGCGGGGCGCGCTACCGCTGCGCCAAGGCTGCAAGTCGTAATGGACAAGGCGGGCCAGCCACGATTTCGCCCCAAGCCCGGGTTAACCCGGCATCATTTATTGGGGAGATTTCGATGGGCCTGCGATTCCGGAAATCGGTGAAAGTAATGCCGGGAGTTCGACTGAACTTCTCCGGCAGCGGTGTGAGCACCACGGTCGGGGTGCGAGGTGCAAGCGTCAACTTCGGCAAGCGTGGCGTCTACGGCACTGCCGGGATCCCCGGCACAGGCCTCTCGATGCGCGAGCGGCTGGACAAGCCGGCGCCAAAGCCCAAGACCGTCACCCGGCGCAAGTCCGCCGCCAAGGCACCTGTGGAGGTGCGTACTGCCGAAGAGCTGCCGATGGAGGATGCCGAGCGCATCGCGGCCCTCGAAGGCATCCGCGCCGAAGCGGATCGAGAATTGAAGCGGCTGCGCTCCAAGTCGCCGGCAAGACCTGAGCGGGAAGCCCGGCCGTCGGCCGAGCCCGCTCCCTTGCAGGCCGATGATGCTGCTCCAGTCGTGAGGGAAGAGCCAGCGGCGCGCGCCGAGTTCTGGCGAGGCTACCTTTCGCCGAGGATGCGAAGGGGCAGGGGCAGCTACGCTGCTGCCGTCGCACTGACCGGTGCCATTTTCGTCGCCAGTGTCCTGGCGGTCGCTCCTGAGGCAGCTGGCGGAGCCGCCGCGGCCGCGTTCGATGCGGAGCCGTCGACGCTCTCGTTCCTGGTGCTTGTCGGCGTGATGGGCTGGTTCTTCCCGGTGCAGTTCATCATTGCAATGCAGCGGGCACGGGACATGGGCTTGCCGGGGGTCATCGGGCCGCTGGCTCTGGGCGGCGCTGTGGCGCTCGCCCCTCCCGCCGGGCTCGCGGCGCTGGCGGTGCTCGCGCTATGGCCGAGCAGGGCTGACTGACCCCAGATCCTCCGGTCAGGCTGATAGCGCCCGGGCGCCATCACGGCTCTCCTTTCCGGCTGAGACCGACTTTTCGAAATATGGATGCCCGATGTGGATTCGAACCACAGCCGCCTGAGCCAAAATCTGCTGTCCTACCGCTAGACGATCGGGCAATGGAGCACGGGGGGCGTCAGAATACCCCATCATGTAGCCTTTCGGATTGGGTGAGTGAAATTTTGGCAGCCCGCTAGCCGGCGCAGGTTGGACCCCGCGCCATATGATCCCCGCGCGATTGGCGCGCACCCCCACGGACGCGAGAGTTGAGCGGGACTTGCTATACCGCCAAGGGCCTACGGACGGTTCCCACGTTCGACAGAGCCGATCGCGGGAGTTCTGGTAGCGGCTGACGGGTTCGAAGCGCCGACATCCTCGGTACAAGCGAGGCGCTCTCCCTTCTGAGCTAAGCCGCCAAAAATCTGTTAAGGTGCGAGCTTCCGCAGGGGCAATGCGTTAAGCTTCATTTGGTGCCATCAGGGCCATCTTGGCACCGTGGAGAAAAAATTCCGCTATGGTTTCGGTGCTTGTTACCACTGAGAATGGTCGAACTTCGCCGCGCGCGCACCCTCAGATCTCCGCAAGGCGTCGTGGAGCCATAATCTTCTCGAAATCGCGTCTCGGAATCACACCGATGAACTTTCGCCCATCCTTGAACTTGCAGATGAAGGTGACGGCATCCTTCTTCCCACCGATCAGACCTGCGGCGACCGCGCCAAGCGGGCCCGCGACAACTGCGCCTGCAATCCCCCAGCCTATGGATCCGCCCGCGGTCCGGATCTGCTCCTCGGAAGTTTCCTCAATCACCTCGATGTCGGATTCCGGGATATTCTCGCGGAAGAACTTGCCATCTGATTTCAGGTGGAAGATGCCGTTTGCGTACTGGTGGTCGCCCTTTGTGGCGAAATCACCTGCGATAACCTTGAACATCCCGAGCGCCATTTTTATGCCTTTCCTTGGAATCCGTGGCCAATATGCGCAAGAATGCGGCGAAAATTCGAAGCGTTTTGGTGATCGAACTGGTGCCCCCGGCCGGACTCGAACCGGCACATCTTTCGGCACCGGGATTTGAAGCTGGCGCGTCTGCCATTTCGCCACGGGGGCGGTTTTGGTGCCGGCAGGAGGGATCGAACCTCCGGCATCCTGCTTACGAGGCAGGCGCTCTACCTTGCTGAGCTATGCCGGCAAGAATGAAGGGGAGCCGCACGCTAGACCCCGCTCGATGCATGATGTTGGGTGGGTGTGGTTTGCGCGGCTTTCTCGAAAAGGTTGTGTGCGATACCGTCCACCGAGAAGCAAATCATTGAAGCTATCGGAAGTCGGATTGATGTTTGGCAGATTGAAACTCACCTCGAAATCCATCCCGGTCCCGGACCGAACTGTCGCAGCAGGCGCCGAGGTCGCCGACTTGCCGAAAGCGGCGATCGAGTTCGTTGAGCGCATGATTGGCGAGGGAGGTTACCTCCCTGAGGACTTGTTGCCGGAGGCTCTCCAGATCAGCGCCGCGGACGTCTACGTCGGGGAAGTCAACAATGGGGGGCACGCGCAGTTCGCGCACAACAGCCGCTTGGACCCGGCGCTCATCGAGCGTGCGATTGCCGGATTGAAGGGCGGCGGGTTGCACATGCTCGCCACGTGTCTTGAGACACTGAAATCACAATCCGATGCGGGCCCGGTACCGGACATGAAGGCGCTGGATGACGCCTTTTTCTCTGAGAGTGACGAGTATCCTGAGGCCATTCATGCTTGGATACGGCCGCTCGTCACGCCTCTAAGTGACCGCGCGTACACTGCCTGCATGAAGCGGCTTTTGAAGCGCGATGCGGACCGCAACCAGCGGGTCAATCGCCGGGTTACGAGTGTTTGGCATCGTCAGCTCCTCGATGAAAATCGTATAGGATTCAATCTCGCCGCGCGCTCCAATGGGCTGCAGCATACCGTTTACCAGATCCATGCCGGGCAGGACTTTCTCTACCTCGGCCAGGATGTCACCGCCTGGTCGCTGACCCTTGCCGGTGGGCAGTCGCTTTGGGGTTGCCGGGTGCCGGGCTTCGCCGTGCTTCATCCTGAGCAGCCTTCGGGCCATATCGTCGGCCTCGAGAAGATGAGAGCCTTCCTGATGACCCCGCTGAAGGCAAGCGATGAGGAGATTGCAGATGCACGTGCATCCACCGTCGAATTGACGCCGGCGCCAATCGCGGTCGCGCTCCTCGAGCGCGCGCGGATCCCATTGGATCAGGTTCGCGCCATCGGCATCATGTATCCCTCCGCTTCCTGGGACAAGCCCGGATCCCGATGCTACGCGATCCACCTGAAGGGTGGACGGGCACTACGGCTACGTGTTGCGAAGCACCGGGCCGAGCTCATCAACAAACGGGGCTGGTGGCGAGCGCACCTGAAGGGTAAGCGGCTGGAAGAGGTTCGCCGTCGAGCCGAAGTCGATATCGCGGGGTGAGTAGGCATGCTTACAGCGCCGGGAGAGACTTGGAGGCAATTGGTGCCGGAGGAGGGAGTTGAACCCCCGACCGTCGCTTTACGAAAGCGCTGCTCTACCGCTGAGCTACTCCGGCATGTCCGCCGCAGGGCGGATAGTTAAGCGTTAAACAGATGTGTCGAGGCTTGCGTCCGGTTACCGGTCCGGAGACCTCGTATCGCCAGGCCAGGAGATCAGCGCCACCGGTTCGAAGGACTTCGAGAGCCTCCATCCCGTATCCTGACATCTTCGGCGGGTAAGAATATCAGGCGAGTCCGGGATTCTCAAACCCGGGCCGGACCCTATCAGGCGTCTAGCGCCAAGCTCTTTTATTTCGAAAGTCGATGGTCCACGTTTCACCGGAGTCGACGCAGTGAGCCCTGCCGGAGGCAGTCACGGTGAATTCCCCGCACCCTCTTGCGTTCGCCCTGCCGAGGGCGATCGCAGCGGCACTCCAGCGCGGATCGGAGGTCGGAAGCGACGGGGAGGACCTGAAGAGGCTCCAACCCGAGTTACTCGACGTCGACCTCCCGGACCCTCCGGCTGCCGTTTGCGGCTTGGGCCTCTCGATCCGGGTTAGGTCGGATCCCCAGAACACCCGCTTGAGCCCCTCGTCGGCTGATGTCTTGACGGCGAGGTAGCGACCGCCTGCCTTCCTGTTCCATTCGAGCGGGGGCAGGAAGTGGAGCTCCGCGTTAACCTCCACATGATGGGCGCGGTCCTCCTGCGTGAGAAGGCCGGTCCTGACTCTTTGTAATTTCACCTGTTCATAGAGCGTCGCCTGAGCGAACGGGACCGTCTCGCAGTCGAGTCCGAGACGTACCGCATGCAGCGTCACGTACCCGCGATAGGAGATCTCGAAATCCAGATAGGTCCGCCCCTCCCTGAGGTCGCACGTCCGAGGGGATGTGTTGGCATTTCTCCAGGCCGTCCGGTCGAAATTCCAGTGGTCCTGGCAGGCTTCGCTCGCTTTCCCCGCAACGATATCCCCGAGATGACACAGCGGGCCTGAGCGATTCAGGCCAATGATATGCGGCGAGACCCGCTCCAGCTTTTCGCTACCTGCCTCGAGGCGCTCGCCATCGACAATGACCACATCAATCACGCGGTGAGGTAGTAATTCCCAGGCCAGGCTGAGTAGAAGTGCGGAAAGGACGATCCAGAGAAATGCGCGTATCAACGATAATCCACCTTGGAGAATTCAGTCCGACACTAGATTCCCCTGTGTCGGCTGTCACGAGGCGAATGAAAAGGTCCAGGATATTTCGCAAATCCTGGATCGCGAGGCGAGACCGGCAACCCTAGTCGGCGCGCAGTCCGGGGATTGGTTCCCTGGCCCACGCCGCCGGTCTACGAGGTTTTCCCCCGGCATTTACCCGACTTGCACAACCAGGTCAGGGCTCTGTGCTTGGCCCGTTCCTCGGCGATGCCGGCCTCGCGCCACGATCCTGCCCCCGTCGGAGCAATCCTCGGCGGCGGCGCGCCTTTCGGCGATGCGGGACTGGGAGAGCTTGCGGCGCAGCTGCTCCCGCTTGCCGCGGATGTGCGGATCGCCCTCGCTTTCCTTGTGCTCGTCCTTCACCTCCTTCATGCTCCTCATCTGCTTGCGATGGTGGCTGAGCTGCTTCCAGATGAAGTCGCCGATCGCGATCGGGATCATCAGCGCGCAGATCAGCACAAGTAGCAGTTCGGTCTGGGACGCGATCATCACCGGGATGTCCTCGGGGATCACCTTGCCGCCGGGTAGAAGCCAGTCGGGCAGCCGGAAACCGATCCAGCCGGCAAGCGCGATGAGGATCAAGAGCTTGGTGAACTCGACGAGGTTCTGCGCTACGAACAGCCGGCCGAGCCCCTTGATCGGGCTGAGCTTGGAGGCCGTCGGGCGGATGCGCTCAAGAGCGAAGACCAGGGGTCCTTGGCCGCCGCCGGCGATGATCGCGGCGAGGAGGAAGATCGCCAGCGCTCCGCCGGCGAATTCCGCCGCGGCGGCCGCGAGTGGCAATGCCGCATCGCGCAGGTCCGAGATCCCGGCGCCGTCGACCCCGTTCGCGACATGGGGCGCCAGTGCGGAGATGTCGCCGATCCGCGTTGCGAAGCGCCCCGCGCGCAGCGGCAGCCAGGCCGCCACGATCGCGAGGATCGCAATGTAGCAGATCAGGTGGCCGAGCTCCTTCGTGACGGGGCCATCACCGAATGGTCACCGCGATCACCTGGGTTCGCGAGAGCCGCATGGGCGGCTGGCCCGGGGGCTCCGACTGATGGTCGCCGAGCCTACCGGAAAGCAGCTCGACTTCCTGCGCTGGCTGCGCGGGAAGGAGGGGATCTGCGTCGAGGCTCGGCTCTCCGCCTCGCTCCTAGCGCTCGTCAAGACGGGTGACTGGGCCGCGCCGAACCAGCCCGGCGCCGAAAGCTGCAGGACGATCACTGGTGGCTTACGGAGAGGGGGCAGGGCGCTCTCGCGCGCGACGACCTGCGCCGGGAGAACGCGAAGGCCCTTGAGGCCCGGGCGAAAGCGCCCCGCGGGCCCCTCGTCATCCGAAACATGGAGGAAGACCCATGCCAGTCGTCGTAAACACCGTCACCGAGGACTTCGATCGGCTCATCGACCGCCTTGCGCGCAAGGCAGGCGTCGACCGTGCCACGATCATCCGGCGCGCCGTTGCGCTCATGTCGGCGGCCGACACGCATGGGGAGACGCATGGACATCTCGTGCTGAGCCGGACACCCGTAAGCGGAGATGACATCGAGATCGTCGATCTCTTCGGACCGCAGGCGGACTGAAGCCTAGTCCAGGGGCGCCGGCACCGGAGCGGGCGCCCCGTCGAAGCCGTGCATGCGTTTTGCCCACTGGTAGCCGACCACGAGGCCCTTGAGGCGGGGCAGGAGCCAGAGCGACAGCGCGGTCGCCACTGCGCAAAGCAGGACCGCGACCGTCACCGGATCGTCCCGCATGTACTCGAACACCACCGGCAGCGCGAAACCGAAGATGTGCCCGACCACGAGGATCGTCAGGTAGGCCGGACCGTCGTCGGCGCGGTGGTGGTGCAGCTCCGTACCGCAGTGCCCGCACGTGTCGACTACCTTCAGGTAGCGATTGAACAGCGGCCCCTTTCCGCATGACGGGCACTTCTCCCGCAGCCCGTTCCACACGGCCACTTTTGCCGACCTGCCCTCGACACCGAGATCGCTCATCTCACAATTCCTCATCTGGCTGAAAACGAGCCGTAGATAATTGCGGGTCGATCTGACTTGAATGGGGAATACTTGCGGTCATTCGACGCGCCCAGGCCGATTTAAGACCGACGATTTGGGCGCGTGATGTAATTGTATGCATTCAATTTCCCTGATGCGGCGCTCTCAAGCTTCCGGCTGGAGAAGCGCCTCCGGCGCCAGCTCGAACGCCTTCCGGGCCATCCTCTCCGCATCCGCGCCCGTTCCGGTCACGGCAATGAAACGCTTGGCGTGGCAGAAGACGGCCGTCTCGATGCCGCTTTCGCGCTGCAGCGCCTCTCCCTCGAGCCCCGCCCAGGCTTCGGGCAGGTCCAGCCGCGTCTCGAAGCTTCCGGGCTCCACCGGCACGGTGCTCACCACCCAGGTGCCGTCATCGCGGAGATGGATCACGAAACGGATGTGCTCGAAGCCGCCTTCGCCGATGAGAGCCTCGTGCCAGGGCATGCCTCTGGGCAGGGTCATGACCGCTTCCTCGCCGGCCTCCGCCGCGGCGTCCCGCACGATGTTGCGCGCCTCGAGCCGCGCCCGGACCTTGCGGGTCCGGCCCTCGAGGAAGGTTGCGGCGAAGTTCACGGCCTCGATGAACGCGATATCGCGCGTCTCGCGGCTGTCCTCGGCCCAGTGCGGCGCGAAATCCCCGATGACCGAGAAGATCGAGAGCCCCTTGAAGCCGGTTCCCTCCCGGTCCGGCATCTCGCCATTGTCCATGAGGTCCACCGGCCGGACGAGCTCCTCGTCGAGAGCGGCATGGATCTCGGCGGCCATCTCGACAGGCATGCGCGTCTCGAGCCATCCGCGGCCGTAGGCGCGCCAGATCAGCCCGAACGAGCTCTACGTTCCGCCGTCCAAGCGCTTTTCAGCACCGGGATGGTGGTGGTCGGAGAGCCTCAGCACAGGGTCGAACGCCAGCCGACGTCGTAGACGATGCGGCCCGGCCGGGGCGCCGTGAGCTCAGGCGCCCCCTTTTCGCAGGATCTCCGCGTCGGGGAAAAGATCACGGAGCACGGTCGTCGAAAGGACCTCGTCTGCGTGAAAGCCGCCGTCGTAGGTGACGAGCTGGGTAGGGGTATCCGAGATACAAATGCTACAGCGGCGAGGCCACGGCCTCCCCGTTGCTGAGCTGGAATGCGCTGCGCGAACTCGATCCGGATCGGATGGAGCGCCTGGCACCCCGGCGCGGGCGGTACTTTCAGGCGGCGGAAAGCGAGACGCCAGAGGACTCGAAATGAGAGTTTTAATTTTCGCAAGCCGACGCCACCAAGAACTGTCTTCGGATAGCATGTGAGGCGTGACTGCATCACTGGGTTCCTCAGTCGGCCCCGCGTTACGTGAATCCGGCATCCTCGTTACACGGCTTGTAACAGCTAAGTAATTGATTACAATAATATTTCAGGCCGTGTTACAATGTTACGGCTGTTACACCCCATGAATGTGTATAGGGGAGAGTGGGGGAGAATGAGAGAATGTGTGAGTCTCTATATACATATATCTCTTTATCTTTGTAACACTGTAACAGATATATAAATACTCCTATTTCTCAGGGACTTGCGCTGTTACAAACCGTGTTACAAGCGCGTAACGGCTGTAACAGCCCCAGGCACGGACTCTCTCGATCAGGCTATTGCCAAAACAGAACCGATCCCGTATTTTTCGCAAAAGACGACCGAACGGGAGATTTTTGATGAGACTCGAGGAAGAGGCCCTCAGGCGCGGCACGGTCGACCGCGTGGCGACGCGCGTCACCGAGGGCGGCGAGATCGACATCTACCGGGCGCCCGAGGTGCCAGGGGTCGAGATCCGCATCATCCTGACCCGGGACGGTCACGACGAGGTCTCCTGCAGCTCCAGGCACCCTTCCACCGACGAGGGCCGACCGATCGAGTCGATCAATGTGACGGACAGTTGGCCGACTGCGAGCTCGTCGAGTATTGCGAAGCGGCGGCGGAGTGCATCTGGAGCCTCCCGTGGCGCCCTGGCGACGGGTGCACACTGCTTGCTTCGAGAAGTGAATTGGCGCGAGACGACACTGGGGAGCGTGTTCCCGATCCCGCTTGAGGCCCCGTCCGCGCCGGGTGCTGCAGGCTACCTCCCTGCAGCTCTCGCTTTGAGAAAAAGAAAATATTCCAGATGAAAGCGCGATTGATCCCTGGCGTTACCCTGGCGGTGATTGCCGCACCGCTGTCAGCGCAGTTCACGCCGGACCCGTCGGGCTCCTTCCACCGAGGGTGACGGCAGGCAAAGCGCAGCTGGCTCCTCCAGAGCCCCGATGTGACCATCTACGCGCTGCATCCGTACTGGAAAAAGGAGCTCAAGGCAGAAACCGGCGCCCGGGCTAAGATCGTCGCGGAGCCGCGCGAGCACTTCCCGCGTTTTGCGAAAAATACCACTTCCCTATGCTGGGTCCGGGCGCTATTCTCCTCTCAGGAGCAGGGAGGTCCTGTTCCGGTTATACAGTGCGGAGGACGCACCGGATGGGCGACACACGCCACACCCTCGCCGTGTTCATCGGCAGGTTCCAACCCTTCCACATCGGTCATCGCGGCGTTCTGGAGAGCCTCTCCGGAAAGGCTGACGGCGCTCTGGTGCTCGTCGGCAGCGCCTATCGGCCACGCAGCTGGAAGAACCCCTTCACCTACGCGGAACGCAAGGGCTTCATCGAGGCCGGCGTCGAGGGGATCGATCTCCCCGTGGACGTCCTGCCGCTGATGGATACGCTCTATAACGACCGTTCCTGGGCCTCGAACGTACGCACCGCCGTCAAGCTCTACATGCGGGCCCGAGGTCTCGCCGAGCGAGAGACCGAGATCGTGCTGACGGGCTTCGACAAGGACGCCTCGTCTCGCTACCTGCGCTGGTTCCCGGAATGGGAAATGCTCCCGGCAGATCCCAAGGCCCACGAGGGCAACGTGATCAACGCGACCGACCTGCGCGAGGAGATGTTCTTCCCCGAGCGCGATCCGTCCGAGATCGCCAGCCGCTTCGGCGCGCGCCACATCGCCCAGGTCAGCGCCTGGATGGAGCAGAGCGCGCACGCCGTCGCGGCGATCCGGGACGAAGGCGCCTACATCCGGCGCTACCGCGCGAACACCGCGGCCGCCGAGGAGATCTTCGGCTACCCGATCCCGATCAACACGGTGGATGCGGTCGTGATCCAGTCCGGGCACATCCTTCTTGTCCGCCGCGGCGTCCAGCCCGGCAAGGGCACCCTTGCGCTGCCCGGCGGTCACATCGACCGCGGGGAGACGGCCGAGGAGGCTGCCGTGCGTGAGCTCTACGAGGAGACGCGCCTCGACACGCCCCGAGGCGCGCTGCAGGGGCGCCTGAGGGGCCGCCATGTGTTCGACCATCCGGAGCGCTCCGAGCGCGGCTGGGTGCGGACCGAAGCCTTCTGCTTCGAGCTCCAGGACCGCGAGGACCTGGCGAAGGTGAAGGGGTCCGACGACGCCGAGAAGGCGTTCTGGGTCCCGCTCTCGGAAGTCATGCCGGGCGAGATGTTCGAGGACCACTTCGACATCATCCAGCACTTCGTGCCCGACGTGGCGACGAGCTACTCGAGCATTCTGATGGCGCATGCGGGGGATCTGAAATGACCGCCCGCACCCTCGAGGCACAGGCCGCGGCCGAGACGGTCAAAGCGGCCCTCGCGACCCTCGCGCGCACCGCCGGCGTCCCGGCCGCCTGCGAGACTGCGGAAGCCGCGATCGCGGAGTTCAGGGCCGAGCGCCGCGTCGCCGGCGCACACGGCTTCGGCTACCGCAGCTGACGCAAGAGGGGGCGCGGCGCCCCGGCCTTCCCCGAAAAAGGGGCGGTCAGACAGCCGCAGCATCCGGAGACCGGGAGGTCCGGCTCCGACAACCGTCCATCCGAGGAGGAACAGGACATGGAAATGACGAAACCCGCCGCGCTCTTCGCGAACGCCGTCGCTCTCGACAACCCGATCTTCGACACCGACAGCTACAAGCTCTCCCACTTCAGCCAGTACCCCGAAGGCACCGAGATCGTCTCGTCCTACATCGAGGCGCGCAAGCCCTGGGGTGACATCGACTACGCGCTGTTCTTCGGCCTGCAGGTCGAACTCGCGCAGCTCGCGGGTGTGTTCGTCACCCAGGAGATGCTCGACGAGGCCGCACAGTTTCTCAAGGCGCACGGCTTCGGGATCCACGTGAAGGGCTGGCAGCACATCATCGACGTGCACGGCGGACGCCTGCCGGTGACCATCAGCGCGCTGCCCGAGGGTACGCTCGCCCCGGTCTCGGTTCCCCAGGTTCGGATCGAGAACACCGATCCCGCCTGCTGGTGGCTGCCGTCCTATCTCGAGACGCGGCTGCTGCGGGCGGTCTGGTACCCCGCGACGGTCGGTGCGCTGTCGCACCACGTGATGGGCGAGATCCGCAAGCGGCTGGCCATCACCGACGGCACCGAGGCCGGCGCCGAGTTCAAGCTCCACGACTTCGGGGCGCGCGGTGCGACCAGCGCCGTGGCCGCGGGCCTCGGCGGGGCGGCTCACCTCGTAAACAGCTTCGGCACCGACACGGTAGCCGGCATCACCTATGCCCGCACCTTCTACGGCGCGGACATGGCCGGCTTCTCGATCCCCGCGACCGAGCACAGCACGATGACCGCGCTCGGCGAGGCGGGCGAGCTCGAACAGATGCGCAAGTTCCTGGCCGACAACCCGACCGGGCTGATCTCCTGCGTCTCGGACAGCTATGACCTGTTCCGGGCGATCAGGGACTACTGGGGCGGCGAGCTGCGGGACATGGTGCTCGCGCGGGATGGCGTGCTCGTGGTCCGGCCGGACTCGGGCGATCCGGTGGAGATCGTGCCTGCCGTCATCGAGGCCCTCATGGAGTGCTTCGGTTACACCGAGACGCCCACCGGCTACCGGCTCCTTAGCGAGAAGGTCCGCGTCATCCAGGGTGATGGCGTCGACAAGGACTCGATCGTCGAGATCATGGACGCGATGATGGACCGGGGCCTGGCGCTCGGGAACATCGCCTTCGGCATGGGCGGCGGCCTGCTCCAGAAGCTGAACCGGGACACGCTGGGCTATGCGATGAAGGCCTCTGCGATCCGCCTGAACGGCGAATGGCTCGACGTGTTCAAGGATCCCAAGACCGCCGGCGGGAGCAAGAAGTCCAAGCGCGGCCGGCAGGGCGCCATGATGAAGGACGGGCGGCTCGTGGCGGCCCGGCTCGAGGAGATCCCCCCGGGCGCAGATGCGCTCGAGGAAGTCTTCCGTGATGGCGAGATCCTGAAGCTTCAGACCTTCGAGGACGTGCGCGCGCGGGCCTGGCCGAAGGTCGCGGGCTTCGACCTGGCGGCCTAACGGCACCAGCAAGGCACAGGAGGGCGCGCCGATGAGGCGCGCCCTTTCGCTTTCTGGAGGGATCGTCCGCAGCGGTCGCCCTGGAACGCGAGAGCCGGTGGGCGCGTTTTGCGGGTGAGCCGATCCGCAATCTCGAGGCGCGCGGTGATCGCGCGGTCCACCGTTCTGGAGTGATTTCGTTATGGCAAGCATTGCCGATGGCCCTGCCGCCGCTCGCGAGAAGAGCAGCGCAAAGACAGCATCGCTCTATCGAATGGCAATGCCCGGACACCTGTGTCCGTTCGGGCTGAAGTCGCTCTCGCTTCTGAAGCGCAAGGGTTACGAGGTCGACGACAATCTCCTGCGCTCACGTGAGGAGGTCGACGATTTCATGGAGGCCAACAGGGTCGACACCACGCCGCAGAGCTTCATCGATGGCGAGCGGATCGGTGGCTACTCCGACCTCAAGAAGCACTTCGGCTACAAGGTGCCGGAAGAGGGTGAGACAAGCTACACGCCCGTGATGGCGATCTTCGCCTCGACCGCATTGATGGCGCTGGCGATCACGGTGAACCTCCACGACGGGTTCCCTGTGCCCCTGCTGGAGTGGCTGAAATGGTTCTTCTCCGCGTCGATGGTCGCGCTCGCCATTCAGAAGCTCCAGGATGTAGAGGGGTTCGTGAACGGTTTTCTGGGCTATGACCTGCTGGCCCGGCGGTACGTCCCATATGGCTATGCCTATCCATTCGCCGAGCTTTATGCGGGCGTCGGGATGATGGCCCTGATCGGCAGCGGGAGCGCGCTGATCTGGCTGATCGCTCCGGTCAGCATCTTCATCGGCACCGTCGGCGCGGTCAGCGTCATCAAGGCGGTCTACGTCGACAAGCGGAAACTGACCTGCGCCTGTGTCGGGGGTGGGTCCAGCGTGCCACTCGGCTTTGTCTCCCTGACCGAGAACCTGGTGATGCTCGGGATGGGTATCTGGATGCTCGCGATCCAGGTCGGAGCCTGATGCGGGCAAGGCGCCACTTCCAAGCGTCTCAGCAAAATCCCTCGAATAATTTTGCCGGGATAGTGAGTGCCGCGGAAAAGCTACAGGTGCCGATGCGTTCATTTCCGCACTCAACCAGCGGGCGCGGACACTGTATTGTAGCTGCCAAGGGCAGGTTACCGCGTGCCCGTCCCGCATCAGCGGGAATGACCCGGACCAGACATTCTGATCGAGAGGGCGGTGAGCCCCGTTCGATCTGAGACATGGTCTGCACCAGCGAGCGACCGAAAGGTTTCTCCTCTCCCGCATGCGCGGGGATACCCCCGGACGCCTACCAAGTGTCGGTGTCCGGCGAGCTACCAGAGAACCATGTTCTGATCTGACCCGTTGCCGCGGGCCAAGTCGTGACTTTTCAGACGACGGCAGGCCGTCCGGCAGGATCGGTTCACACAAAAAGTGCGCATGCGCTCCCGGCGAAGGAAATGAAAAACTATTACAATAAAAACAATGGTTTAGGCGATTTTTGTGCTTGCATTGACGTCGACGGAATCTCATAATGAACCCACAAAGGGACAGCGTGAAACAACACGCTAGAAAGGAAAGAAGAGGCCCTATGAAGATCAAGATTGCACCGGAGAACGCCACGGCGCTTGAGGCCAAGCTCGCGGAGATCAACGGAAAGGCAAGCACCTACACGCTCTCCTGTTTCAGCGAACTCGCCAGCTTGGCAGAGTCTGCTGAAGAGCAGCTCAAGCGCTCGCGCTTGCCGAAAGCTCTGCGGTCCCGCGCGCGCGTGACGTATTCGTCCTCAGGGCCCGGCAAAGCGTACTATCGGCACGCATTCTCCATCAACACGACCGAGGTGGTCATGGTCCGCGGGTCGCGCGACTGGTTCCTCGTGTCTGCCAAGCGCTTCCGCAAGCGCGCCGACAAGGGCGAGAACTGGGTGATTGCGGTCAGCGAAAGACAGGCAGAGGCAATCAGGATCTACGCGATGACCGACTACGAAGTGGCAGCGTAATCACTGAGAGAAACGATCGGGCGGGGCACGCGCTAGATCTTTGCCCCACCCCAATTTGCCGCTCTACGCCAGTGAAGCCTCGAGCGAGCAGAGCAGAAAAAGAAAGGGTACCAACGTGTACTACATCGTGAAGACCACCTACGCGGGCCCGGACTACTCCGAGGCGCCATATTGCGATGCTGATGTCGTAGAGATCCGGAAGATGCCGGCACGGACGAATATGAGCGATGAAATCTGTGTCGACGGGTGGTGCGGAACCTCGCACGACTGGTCGGTCACTGCGTACGGAGAGTACAAAACCCTGAAATCAGCAAGGAAGGCTCTCCTGAACCGGTTCGGACCTGCCCGCGTCTGGAAAAATGAGAAAGATGCCATCGCTGAAGGGATCGACTGGAACGACGATACCGTGGAGGTCTACAAGGAAGGGCAGTTCGACCTCATGGGACGCGAAGAGACCTTCGATTGGCTCTATGCAGCGGCGCGGGAAGACGTGGCGGCGAACACCACGGACGCGGAGATCGAGGCTCTGCTCGATACTTATGAGGCCGAAGCAAACAAGGAGGGGTGGACGCTCCACATGGAGGCGAAGGAAGCCTTGTTGGAAGCGCGGGAAGAAGCCAAGGCGGATCTCGATGAGGAAGAGGATTCCGTCGAATAATAAGAATTAACCCCAATAGTCATTGCGCGGATCATTTTTCTGCGCAATGACTTTTTCATATATTTAGTATTCGAAGCTGAATTGTAAGTATATATTTTGTGCGCGTCTATTTACTTGATTTGCAAAAGGCGCATGCCTTCCGAGAAGGCAAGGAGTTTTCGGGAAGCTCCTTATTCAGGGGCTGGCAGCTCTAGATCCGGATTATGTCAGCCGCGCCTCAGCAGGAGATCACGTTGTTTTACAAGGACGAAACTCTCGCGATGTTCATTGACGGGCGCAGCCTGTCGAGTGCGGCGCGGTCTCTCGACCAGCAGGTTGATTTCTGGAAGTTGCTGAGCGAGTTCTCCAGGGAGAGGGCGGCTGGTGCATTCGACATACTTCGTGCCAATTGCTCGGTCGGCGGATTTCAACAGCATGCGCCGCCGGGCCGATTTACTGAGCTACAATGGATTTGTCGTTCGCGAACTAGAATACAATGACCTCGAGGCGGGTTCGGTGTTCCGAAAACCGCTGAGCTGTCTGTACGCGAAGGTGGCAATGGATGCGATGGACCTGTCTGCCTCGATTGACTACGCAGTGGTATTCAGTGGGGATGCTGGAATCACGCCGATGCTATGGGGATTCCAACGGCGCGGAACCAGTGCGTAGATCTGTTCGACGCCTCGTGGATACTAGGGTTATTTTAACATAAACATTATTATCGGCGTGTCGCTGTACGCGGGGGCACATTCTAAACTGGGTTGCGACAGTTCCCCTATCCTGCTGGAAAGCAAGGAGAAGAAAAATGGCCCACACCGAGTTGGATTTGCGTGAGCGGCGCGCGATTGAGGACATGCTGGCCGCAAAGATGCCGATCTGTCGGATCGCCGCAGAGCTTGGCCGGCACCGGTCGAGCATCTACCGGGAGATCAAGCGCAATGGGTTCATTGACGACGAGCTGCCATATCTGAACGGCTATTTTGGAATAGTCGCCCAGAAAGCGGCCTCGAACCGGAGGCTCAGGCGCAGGAAGCTCGAGCGGCTGTCCGACTTGCGCGAGGCGGTGATCGCGCAATTGAAGGAAGGCTGGCTCCCGAACAGATTGCCGGCCGGCTTGCATTCGAGGGCCAGGCAATCAGGGTGAGCGTGTCCCACGTCAGCAAAGTAGAATTGTCACACTCTGCCCTGTCGGGAACAGCCCGATGGACGCGGTTCGCGCGCCCGCGAGCAGCTCCGGGGGTACATGGGCAAGGATCGCCTAGGCGGCCGAGCGTATGGCCGCGGGCCTTGGGCCGTGCGGCGGCACCACCATTGCCCCCGAAGGCTCCGCGGGAACTTAGGTCAGGAAGATCTCGACACGCGCGTCGACAAGCCTCGCCGCGAAGCAGAGCTCCCCGCTAGCCTCGGCCAAGAGCTGCCGCCGCCAGTGCGATCCGGGAAGCCAGAGGCTCTGTCGGAACACCCGAGGCAAGCAGGCGGTAGAGTCTCGAGGGGATCCGGTATCTCCCCGGGTTCGCCGAAGGTCGCGGCACAACCGACAAGTTCGCCCGTCGGCGTCGGCTCCGGACGCTCCTCGCTCCAGAGGCAAACGCCCGGGCAGCGGTGCGCCGGACGTGACCTGTCCTCGCCTTGCTCGCCCGCAGTGAGAATTTCTCCGCGACTGGAATAGTTGGATCCCACTCCCAGCCTAAACCAACTCATAGATCCTGACGGTCTTGTGCCGGACCAAATCTGCTACCGCGACGTCAAAGGACTTGAAGTGCGCGGTCTCGACGTGCGCCATGAAGGCGGCGAGATCGGTGTAAAGCTCGTAGAGGAATACACTATTGCGGTCTTCGGAGAGGCAGACGTCAAATCTGTGGCACCCTGGTTCATCTTCCAGAGATCGGCGGGCGTTTTCCAACATGTGCGGCAAGAACGCTTCCATCTGACCAGCATGGGGCTCGAAGGTCACTGTGACGACATACATTCGCTCTCCTACTAGGCGGCGTTGGGAAATTGCGGTGGGGATTGGAGCAGGTTATCCCCGCTCCAGGGGGTGGCTCGGCACAGACAGTCGCCATCACACGAGCAACCGATAAGCCCTGCTCGAGAAGGTACAGGACAGATCGGTCACGTTGGTAAGGTAGTCGGATACGGTTCCGATCGCAAAGATCGCGCCCTAATCCAGAAGTTCCAACAACTCCTTCGTGACCGCGACGGTACCCATGTCACCACCGAATTCCATCGGCCTGAGGCGGTTTTCCTCGAAGCCGCTCTGAACCGCCTCTTCAACGAACTCGGCAGCTTCTGCCCAGCGTTGAATGCCGGTGCGTTCCGCGAGGTAGTCGAGCATCAGGGCGCCAGAGAGCACGGCCGCTAGTGGATTGGCTTTGTCCTGACCCATTATGTCTGGCGCGGAACCGTGTGCGGGTTGGAAAAGCCCCTGCTCGTCGCCTATCTCGGCACAGGCCGCCATGCCCATCCCGCCGACAAGGCCGCCGCCCAGATCGGAGAGGATGTCACCGAACATGTTCTCCATCACCATCACGTCGAACTCCCAAGGCTTGCGGATAAGATCCAAAGCCTGAGCGTCGACGTAGTTGTGCGTGGCCTCGACGCCCGGGTATTTTGGGGAGACCTCATCGAAAATTTTTCGGAAGAAGGCCATGGAGTTGAAGACGTTCGCCTTGTCGACGCAAGTGACCTTGCCTGGGCGGCCACGGGCCTTGCGCTTTTCAGCCAAGCGAAAGCCGAAGTGAAACAGCTTCTCGGTGGTCGGGCGGGTGATGCGTAGCGTGTCGCGAACTTCGTCATCGCTGGAGAAGTTTGGCCGGCCGTGGGTGGCGGCGGAGAAGAACAACCCTTCGGTGGATTCCCGCAGGATGACCATATCAATCCCTGCCGCGCGTGGGTCGGCCAGCCGCTGCGGGGCATTCGGATAGGCCTTGACAGGGCGGACACCTGCGTAGAGCCCATATCGGTCGCGAAGGCGGAGGTGCGGGGCAATTTCGGTACCGTCATCGTGGCGCACCGAGGGCAGGCCGATGGCTCCAAGAAAGATCGCATCGAGTTCCCCGGCGCGAGCCTCTCCCCCGGGCTCGATATCTCGCCCGGTTTCCTTGTAGTAGCCGGCACCGGCCGTGATTTCCCTATAGGTCAGCGCAGGCAGCCCCGCCTTTGCCACCGCAGCATCGATCACCGTGACCGCCGCATTTGCTACGTCTACACCTATTCCATCGCCCCGAATGAGGGCGATACTCAACCTCTCTGACATGATAGTCCCTTCTGTCCTAAAGCTGGCCCAGCTTGTATTTTTCCAGAATGGCCAGCAGTTCTTCGGCGGACCTCGTGCGATGCTGTTTGAACAGCCGCCGCACGGAGTCTCCGTCGCCTGCCCGCAGGAAATTCAGAATTTCGCGGTGCTCCTGAGTGGATTGATGGGGAGGGCCGCGCATCCGCATGGTCACAACCCGCGCCCGATGCGCCTGGACGTAGAGCGAGCGGACAAAGTCCTCGAGCCGTCGGTTCCCCTGCAAATCGAGCAGGATATGGTGAAAGCGATCGTCTGCCTCGGCCCAGGTGTCGAGGTCCTCGCTCTCCAACGCGGCCTCCATATCGGCAGTGGCCCGCTTGAGTGGTACAAGCTCCCGCTCACTGGGGCGGGTTTCGGCGTAGCGGGCGGCTGCGTCGGGCTCCAACGAGGTGAGGATCTGGTAGATTTCGCGCATGTCCTCGGGCTGAATCGGCAAGACCCGTACGCCACGGCGGGGGATCAGCTCGACCAGCCTCTCCGCCTCCAGACGGATGAGGGCCTCGCGCACCGGTGTCCGGCTCATACCCAGCCGCAACGCGATCTCGGGCTCAGGCGCAAGAAAGCCGGGCGGCATCCGGTTTGTCCGGATCTCGTCCTTTAACCGCGCGTAGGCAGTTTCCACACGTGTTGACTTGGCGGCCTCTGCCATCCGGTCTGAACCTTCTCGATTCTGGCGACAATTGCACTTGATGTGTGCATCGTCAAATAATTTAATGTACGCATTGACCAATGCGTAGCTAAGTGCCTTAGTGCGCGAACACGCCGATAAACCGGCCCAGAAAAGTGCCCAGCCGTGGGTGCGAGGAGGAAAGATGAAACGGATGATCATGACAGCGGCGGCATTTTCAGTCGCTGCCACGGTGGCCAGTTCCGAAACAGTTCTTAAGATCCAGTCGTCGGCGCAAAGCGGTGCCTATGAATACAGCTACCTCGAGGACGAATGGGGCAAGCGCCTTGCGGCCATGACAGGCGGCGAGGTTACGGTCGAGTTCTTTCCAATCAACGCGATCGTCGATCGGAACGAGACCCCGGAAGCGGTTATGGCCGGAGTGCTAAGTGGCGATCTGAACTCAGTAGCTTATTTCACCGGTCGCAACCCGGCGTTTGCCATTATGGGCGACCTGATCGCCGGCTACGACTCGCCCGAGCAGGTGCAGACCTTCTGCCGCCATGGCGGCGGGCGCGACGCGCTTCAGGAGCTTTGGGAGTCTGTGCTGCCGGGCGCCATGCACGTCGTCGGTTGCGGTGCCGTCTCGAAAGAAGCGCTGGTGTCCAAGGTCGAAATCCGGGGGGTCGAAGACCTGGAAGGCGTCAAGATCCGCTCGCCCTCGGGACTCGCGGCTACCGTGTTCCAGAAGGCAGGTGCCGCGCCGGTATCCATGTCGATCAGCGACGTCTTCACCTCGCTGGAAAAGGGCGTGATCGATGCCGCCGATGCCTCAGCCTACATCAACAACTCGACAAGCGGCTTCCACCAGGTGGCGAAGTTTCCCCTGTATCCGGGCATCCACTCGATGGCGATGCGCCAATTCGTCATCAACAAGGGCATCTGGGACGGCCTGACAGAAGATCAGCAGCTGGCAGTCGAAACCTGGTTCTACGCCGCCTATGACGATTTGCGCCGTCAACTCGACCTGCAGGACAAGCAACAGGTTCAGGAAGACAAGGCCGCCGGCGATATCACCGTGGTCGACTGGAGCCAGGAAGAGCGGGACAAGTTCCGCGTTCTGGCCACCGAGGCGTGGGAGGAGACCGCTGCGAAATCGCCCGAGGCCCGCAAGGCGCTCGACGCTCACTACGCCTTCATGAAGCAGATCGGGCTGCTGGAATAACACCAAGAACGGCAGGGGCAGTCATCGTGCTGCCCCTGCCCACGAACTGGAGGGGCCGGTGAAGGCATATGTTGAAATCATGGGGAAGATCTCTGTCTTCCTCGGAAAGGTCTGCGGGGTCTTCTACCTCGCTGCGGTGGGTCTCTCGCTTTACGAAGTCTTCATGCGCTACGTCTTCGGCGCGCCCACCTCGTGGACATCCGAGACGATCATGGTCCTGGTCGCTACCGCGTGGATGCTTTGTGTCGGTGCAGTCACCCAGCAGCGCCGTCACATCACCGTCACCACCATGGAGCTTCTGGTGGGCGAGGCACTCTGGAACCGGATGAAGAAAATCGCGATCGTGCTGTCGATGATCGGCGTGGGCGGACTGCTCGTCATGATTTGGGGGCCAATGGTAAAGGTGCTCAAGGCCCCTCAGACGACCGGAAGCGCCTTTGACCCCTACACCCCCACCTATGTGAAAACCATGCTCGTCGTCTCGGTGGTGCTCTACTTCCTTCAGCTTCTGGCCAACCTTTTGACGCCCTCGGCAAATCGGCCGGCCTCGGCCGAAACGGGAGTCGAATGATGGGCATCGAACTGATCACGCTCTGCATCGTATCGGCGCTGTTCGGCCTGATGGCGATCGGCGTTCCACTGGGCGCTTCAACTCTGCTGATTTCCGTCGCCACCGCTTACCTTGCCTTTGGAAGCAACGGCTTCATTCTCGTCAGCTCTGCCGTCACCAAGGTGATGGACAAGCAGACCCTCGTGGCGGTGCCGTTCTTCGTCTTCATGGCGAATATCATGGAACGATCAGGGGTGGCTAAGGAGCTGTTCAATTCGATGGCGGTCCTGGGCGGACGCATGCGCGGCGGCGTTGCAGTGCAGACCTGCCTCGTAGCCGTGGTGCTGGCGGCAATGTCTGGCATCGTAGGCGGCGAGATCGTCCTGTTGGGCCTGATCGCCCTGCCCCAGATGTTCCGGCTTGGGTACGACCGCAAGCTCTCGATCGGCGTGCTCTGTGCCTCTGGCTCGCTGGCCACGCTTATCCCGCCCAGCGTGGTGCTTATCGTCTACGGCGCCGAGGCAGGCGTATCGGTACGCGACCTATTCACCGCCGGCATTGGCCCCGGCGTGCTTCTGGCTTCGCTCTACATCGCCTACGTTCTGCTCCGCGTAAAGATGAACCCGGCGATCGGCCCCGCCTATGACGCGCCCGAAGCCCAATTGCCGCTCTTCCAGCGGATCTCTTATCTAAAGGGCTTGATCCTGCCCTTCCTGCTGATCTTCGGCGTTCTCGGCTCGATCTACGCCGGCATCGCTACAGTCACGGAATCCGCAGCCATCGGCGCAGTTGGGTCACTCATCGTGGCGGCGGCCAGGCGCGAGTTGACCACGAAAGGGGTGCGTGAGGCGCTCTGGGCAACGACGCTGACCACCGGCTCCATCCTGTGGCTGATCATCGGGGCCGTCAGCCTCGTGGGGATCTACAACCTCTTGGGCGGCACCCGATTTCTCAGCGGCATTCTCACCGGGCTCGACATGCCGCCGATCATTGTCATCGTCGTAATGATGCTGATCATCTTTTTCCTCGGAACCTTCCTCGAGTGGATTGCCATCGTCTTCATCACCGTGCCAGTATTTGCGCCCGTGGTTGTGCAGCTTGGGTATGATCCGGTCTGGTTTGGCATCCTCTTCGCCATGAATATCCAGATCTACATGCTCTCGCCCCCCTTTGGGCCGGCCTGTTTCTACCTCAAGAGCGTGGCCCCCAAGGACGTGACACTTCAGGAAATCTTCCTGGCTGTGCTGCCCTTCATCGGCCTTCAGATCATCGGCTTGACGCTTGTGATGGCCTTCCCTGCGATCGCACTTTGGTTGCCCGGACTATAGAAAGGACGCCACCATGGATACGAATAACGAAGATCACGAGGTTTACGAGTTCGGCTGGTGGCCGGAGATCGTAGGGGCGGTCGGCGTTGTTGTTCTCGTCTGGGCGCTGATCACCTTCGCACGTGGTGCGATCTAGGGCGAGCCGTGCTCTACGCACCTAGGTGTTCTAGCGTTTCATCAGGCACGCCGGCCATCGGCCCGAAGAGTTGCACAGCATCGCATGGTGCACTACCGCGCCCAGACTGCCGAGGTCACGCCTCCGGAGGCCCTGCGCTGTCGAAGGAGCCGAAGGCGGATGCCGAACGCCATGTTGGCTGCGATCCCAGATACCTCGACATCAGGGCGACGCGTCGCGCGTGAACTGACGGCCCTGATCGAGCGCCGCGAACAACCCGGCATGATTGTCAGCGACAATGGGACCGAACAGGCCAGTAACGTTATCCTAGGGTGATGTTCCGAGCACCAGATCGAATTGAACTACATCGCGCCGGGGAAGCCGGTGAAGAACGGCTTCGTGGAGAGTTTCAACGGTCGGGTGCGGGATGAACTGCTCAACGAGACCGTGTACCGGAACTTCGGCTCACACGCGGACACTGACCATCGCAATGGCCCGCGCCGCTGCGCGAGATGAAAGCTCCGCGCGTTGGGCGATTGCGCAACCCGCGCCGGCGATCGTAAACGCCAACCGGGCTCAAGTCGCGACTGGATGAAAGCTCAGTCGCAGGTCACCGCGAGCCGGTCTTCAACGGCTCTTGGAAGACTTCGAATTTGCAAAGAGACTTGCCTGCCGACGACGGGGCAATGTTCGCTGTCGATCTCGCGCAATGTCAAAGCGACATTTTGAAGAACCTGCTCTGCCCCCGCATCAAATGGTTCGCGCGAGAGGGCGGAGCTGACCGCAAGAATAAATCTGGCACCACGAGAACCGCGCTCCCGAGGCACGAGACCTAGCGGATCGGCTTCCGCTGCATGGGCCTAGCCGCGAAGCTGATGGCAGTGGAAGCGGCGACCACGGTGGGCGCGGAATGGCGGGCGATCTGAGATAACGAAGCTACGGAGTATTCCATCGTCGACTTGGACGGCCGGATAACGCCGCTCCTCCCGGCAGGGCCTGGGCACGTTGATCGATCAGATCGACACGGCCCAGATCTCGCCCTAGGTCACAACGCCGGCGGTTCGCACTCGACCTGTTTGCCCGATGCCAGCGATGCGGCGCACTGCTCGGCCAGGTAGGACGCGGCAATTCCGTCCAGCAGGTTCGGGCCGGTCACCGCCCGCCGGGCTACCGTCTCCACAAAATGCGACATCTCGGACCGGTAGGCGTCGACATACCGTGTCGACCAGTCGTCCTTGATCGGCTGCGACAGCTCGCCCGACCGGTCCTCGGCCGTGACCGCGCTGGCGCGGGGATTGCCCACGTTCAGGCGGGTATGCTCGCACAGCGCCTCGACCCGCTGGTCATAGCCGTTGGGCGCGCGCCAGCTGTTCTGGACGACAACCTGCTGGCCGCCTCGCCCGGTCAGGATCGTCGTCGTCGTATCGACATGCCCAAGATCGGCATAGGCCGGGTTCACCAGGGCCGCACCGCTACAGAACACGGCGCGGATCTCGTCGCTCAGCAGCCAGCGGACCGTATCGAAATCGTGGATCATCGTCTCGGCGATCAGCCCGGCAGAGTTCGGCAACTGGTCCAGCGTGGGCGGGGTGTGATCCCGGCTGATGACCTGCAACTGCTCGATCTTGCCGGTCTCGGGCGCGGCAAGGCGGGCCTTTAAGTCGGCCATATGCGGATCGAAACGCCGGTTGAAGCCGACCTGGATACGGTCGTTGTACGGGCGCAGATTGTCCAACTTCGCAGCGATCTGCTCGTAGCGCGAGGCCACCGGCTTCTCGCAAAAGACATAGGCCCCGGTCCGCGAGGCAGTCACCAGCTGGTCCAGGTGCAGCGCGGCCGGGCTGCAGATGACGAAGGCATCGGGCGTGTCGCCGTCGAAGACGCTGTCCACCTGCGCGACGGAGCTGGCGGCATCGCGCGGCCCGAACCCGGAGGCGACCGCTTCGGCGCGCGCCAGGTCGGCATCGAACAGCGCCACATGCCCGACACGCGGGTCTGCAGCAAGGTTGCGGGCATGGATTGCGCCCATTGTTCCACAGCCGATGACGCTGATCTTGAGGTTCGTATTATCGCGCATGGTTCGGGTTTCTTTCCACTGGGATGTCGTTCCGGCGCGCAAGCGCCTCGACGTGGTCATAGGCGGTGCGGGCCATCAGGGCGGGCGCGGCAATTTCCGGGTCCTGCTCGGCCTCGACCACGATCCAGCCGCTGTAACCGCGCGCGGCGACCATCTCGAATACCGGCGCGAAATCCAGGTCACCGCCGCCGGGGACGGTGAACATGCCAAGGCGCACGCCGTCGTCGAAACTGGACGCGGTGCGGTCCAGCACATCGAGAACCGGGCGGCGCACGTCCTTCAGGTGGATATGACCGATCCGGTCCCACCAGCGCGCCATGACTGGCACATAGTCGTCGCCCGCAAGCGCCAGGTGGCCGGTGTCCAGCAGCAACCGGACCGAAGGGCCGGTCGCCTCCATCAGGGCGTCGATCTGCGCCGCGGTCTCGACCGGCTGCATCATGTGGTGATGGTAGACCAGCGTGATCCCGATCCCGGCCAGCCGGTCGGCAAGCGCGGTCAACCGGTCCGCATAGGTGGCCAGGCCCAGGGTGCCGGGCCGCCGCGACAGGGGCGCGCTGGCGCCGCCCTCGGGGCCCGCGCCGCATTCGCCATAAACGATGACGCGGCACCCTAGCCCGATCAGGACCTCTGCGGCCGCCTTCGCGCCCGGCCATTCCTCGGCCAGATCCCGCTCGCTGAGATAGCCCGAATACCACCGCGTCACCGGCGCCAGCCCATGCGCCGATACCGCCAAGCGCAGCTCTGCCGGGTCCTCGGGGAACTTGCGGCCGATCTCGACGCCGTTGAACCCCGCACGCGCGGCGTCAGAAAGGCAGGTTTCCAGAGCGATGTCCTGGCCCAGATCGGCGATTGCGTCATTGGTCCAGCCGATGGGGGAAATTCCGAGCCTGATCGTCATGGCCGGGTCCTTTCGGCGGTTCGGGTCACGCTTGTCAGAAAGCTTTGGCACGACGCGGCGCCCGCCACGAAGGTGACATTGCTGGTATGCTCCGGTGCACCCCAGAAATCCGTGACGGTGCCGCCAGCCTCTTCCAGCAGGATCAGCCCGGCCGCGCAGTCGAGAAACCCGGTGGGCCCTTCGAAATAGCCGTCCAGCCGCCCGCAAGCGACATGGGCCAGCGAGAGCGCGCAACTGCCCAGGATGCGGATGGCAGCGACCTGCTCGCGGATGGTGTGCAGCCGCTCGTAGGCGTTGGCGGAGTGTGCGTACTGGTCCAGAGGCAGTCCGGTGCCGACAACGAAACGCGCCGGATCGGGCTGGTTTCGGATCGAAATCGGCACGCCGTTCAGATGCGCGCCCCGGCCTTTCGCCGCGGTGAACATCTCGTCGTTGACTGGAGAGTAGACCGCACCGGCCAGCACATCGGTGCCCCGCGCAAGCGCGATGGAAATGGCGAACGGCAGGCCCGACAGGAAGTTCGTGGTGCCGTCGATCGGATCGACGACCCATTGCAGCGCCGCGTCGCTTGGACCCGAGCGTCCGGTTTCCTCGCCGAGAAAGGCGATATCGTCCCCGGCAGCCAGCAGGCGGTTGCGGATCAGCGCCTCGACCTCTTCGTCCGCGGCGCACAGCAGGTCGGCCTGCCCCTTGAACGCAACCTCCATCGTGTCGGCGGTGTGGAAATGGCGCATCGCAAGACGGCCAGCCTCACGGGCGGTTTCGACGATCAGCGGCAGGTGGTCAGTTACGGTCAATTCTCTTCTTCCTCAGGTTTGGTCTCGGGCATCGCGTCGAACATCTGCATCGGCGGCAGTCGCAGTCCGACGGTTGCGCCCGGCTCGATCGCGTCACGGGTTTCGACGAGGATGGACTGGCCGGCGATGCCGACGCGGTAGCGCGTGACATGACCCAGGTAGGAGACTTCCTCGACGATACCGTCGACATCCCCCTGCCCGGCGCCCACGACGCCGAAATCCTCGGGGCGCGCGAACAGGACGCGGCCGTTTTCTGGCGTGCTGTGCGGCTTGAACACGCCCCGGATCGTGGTGCCGTCGGTCAGGCGGAACGTATCCGGCCCGCTGGCGCGGCCCTCCAGAAAGCTCGCCTTGCCGACGAAATCGGCGACGAAGGCGGATTGCGGGCTGGCATAGATCTCGCGCGGCGAGCCAACCTGCATCACGCGTCCCTGCCGCATGACCGCGATACGGTCCGAGATATCCAGGGCCTCTTCCTGGTCATGGGTCACGTAGATCGCCGTCAGGCCCAGCCGCGTCACGAGGTCCCGAATGTCGCGCCGCAGCTTCACCCGCAGCTTGGCATCGAGGTTCGACAACGGCTCGTCGAACAACAGCAGGGGCGGGTCGATGATGATCGCACGGGCCAGTGCCGCCCGCTGCTGCATACCGCCCGACAGCTCGCCGGGGTATTGCTGCGCAGCACGCGTCAGGTCGACCAGCGCCAGTGCGTCCTCGACCTTGCGGGCGATCTCGGCCTTGCCGAACCCGCGCATCTCAAGTCCGTAGGCGACGTTCCGTGCGATGGTTTTCGTCGGCCACAGCGCGTAGTTCTGGAACACGAACCCGATGCCGCGGTTCCACGGATCGACCCGGCTGACGTCTTGCCCGTCGAACAGGACCCGTCCGTTGCTCGGCTTCAGGAAGCCCGCGAGGCAGCGCAGCAGCGTGGTCTTTCCGCAGCCCGACGGCCCCAGCAGCGTGAACAGCTCACCCCGCTTTATGGCCAGGTCTGTCGGTCGCAGCGCCACGAAGTCGCTGAAATTGATCTGCAACTGATCAGTCTCGACGTCGATCCCGCGCATGGCAGTCTGCTGGCTCATTGTTCCATGGCCTTTCTTTTCAGGGTGATGAGGGTCAGCGGCACGTAGAGGATCACCATCATCAGTACCGACATGGCCGCCGCGTAACCGAAGTTGGCCCCCGGCGAGACCGTGTTCTGGAAAATGACCGCCGACATCGGCGTCCACGGCGGGCGATAGAGCAGGATGGTCGAGCTCAGTTCCGTGACCGAGCGCAGGAAGACCAGCGTCATCCCCGTCACAGCGCCGGACAGCATCATCGGCGCGACGACATGCCGGAACGCCTGCGTCGGCCTGGCCCCCAGCGAAAGCGCCGCGTCCTCCATCGCCGGGTGGATCTGGTAGAGCGCCGACTCGCCGGTCTTGACCGTAAACGGCAGCATCCGGGTGAAATAGCTCAGCACCAGAATGAACCATGTACCGGTCAGCAGGATCGGAGGCTGGTTGAAGGCCAGAATGAAGCCGATGGCAAAGACCGTGCCCGGAATGATGTAGGGGATCATGATCACGCCGTTCAGCAGCGGCGTGACGAACCGGGTGCTCTTGCGGACGATCACATAGGCGATCGACAGGCCCAGCGTCAGGCACAGGAACGTGGCGGTGGTGGCGGCCGAAAGGCTGACGAACACGGCGCCGAACTGGTTGGTGAACAGCTCGACATAGTTCTGCAGCGTCGGAACCGCCGTCACCGCGCCGACCCGCCATTCCAGGAACGAGGTGATAACGATGACCACATGGGGGGTGAACGCGATCCCGATGACCGTGGCGGCGAAGCCGTAGATCACGGCGGCCATGCCGCGCCCCGGAACCTGGAGCACCTGCTTGCGCGACGTGACCGAGGCGAAGCTCTTCCCGGCCAGGATCAGCCGCTGCACGCCCAGGAACATCATCGCGATCGTCAGCATGATCAGCGAGCCGGTCGAGGCGATCGAGACATTGCCGCCGGTCTCGTTCAGGAACTCCGAGTAGACCAGCTTGGGCAGGATCACGAGATCGAGCGAGATGATGAACGGTGTCCCGAAGTCCGAGAACGCCTGCATCGACGCCATGTAAAGCCCGGTCACGATGCCCGGTAGGCAAGTTGGGATCTCGATCCCCCAGAACGACCGGCGCGGCGGGGCACCAAGGCTCATGGCGCTTTCACGCAGGGTCGGATCGACCCCTGTAAAGCTGTCGAGGCTCATCAGGAAGATCATCGGATAGACCAGCCACATGATCACCCAGATCACCCCGTGGATGCCGACGATCGACCAGTCCAGCCCCAGCGCGGTGGTCAGGAGGCCAGTCGACCCAAACAGCATCCGCCAGACATAGGCCCCCAGGAACGGCGGCGAGACCGAGGCCATCGTGATGAGTGCGACGACGATAGCGCGGCCCCGGAACCGGTATCGCGACACCAGCCACGCCAGCGGAATCGCGACCACGCTGGCCAGGAAGGTCGAGACGACCGTAACGATCAGGCTGTTCTTGACCGCCTCGAGATAGGTCGAGCGGCCCAGGAATTCCTTGAAATTGGCTAAGGTGAACGTCTCCACATGATCGCGAAACCGCATGAAGCCCCTGGGCTCGTGACGCAGCGCGATGGCATCGCCGCGCTGCTCGGTCTCGAACACCGGCGGGCTTTGGTCGCCGAAGATGTTCATCGGCACCGATTGCTCGACGCTGAATTCGGCCGGGCCTGCGTTGAAGCGGAACCGGGTCCCCTGCGCGGTCTCGGTCAGGATCAGCGGATCGGTTGCGGATACCAACGTCAGGCCCGGCTCGATGCGCTCGAATACCAGGCCAAAGCCGTCCGCCCGTCCCAGGACGACTCGCCCGCCAGTATCCTCCTCGATCGAGAAACGCTCCAGGTCGGCGGTCTCGACCTGCATCTCGCCGCCGGTCAGACGCAGGGTGAACGCCCCGCCTTCCTGCTTGAACGCCGACAGGATGATCCAGACCTGGGGCAGGACTACCAGCAGCAGCGCGCCGACAAGGCAGAACACCGAGAATATTTTCCAGCTATCGCGCAATAGCCTACCCCTTCCATTTTGGTGAGAGCGTGCGAAGTCGCGCCGCCGCGGCAGATGCCGCGGCAGCCAATGTCACGAACGTCGTGTGTGTGAGAGGTCAGTTGCCTTCGAGAACGGCGCTGAACTTGGCCTTGATGATGTCCCGCGGCTCGTCCTCTGTGAACAGCGAAAGATCGCCCAGCTCGGGCAGGCCTTCGGGGGCAGCCACATCGCTGCGGACCGAGCGGCGGTTGACCGCTTCCGAGGCGATGGTCTGGCCTTCCTGACTGATGATGAAGTCGACGAACGCCTGCGCCTCTGCCTGGTGAGGCGCGCCCTTGATGATCGCCAGCCCATCGACCTGGATCGTCACCCCGTCAGAGGCATAGATCATCTGCACGGGCAGACCCTCGGCCATCCACTTGCCGCCAAGATCCTCGTTGACCCAGCCAAGCGCCGCTTCACCGTCGCGGACCGCCTCGAACATCGGGGTCGAGCCCTGTGTCGCGCGCACCGCCTTGATGACCTCGGTCATGAAATCCCAGCCCAGGCCGGACGCCAGCCCCGAGACGATCGTATGCCCGGTGCCCGAATGGTTCGGATCCGCGAGCACCACGCCGCCAAGCTCCTGCCACTTCGGGTCCAGCACGTCCTTCACCGATTCCGGGAAATCCTCGGGCTGAACCTTGTCGGTGTTCACCATCATCGGCTGAGCGAACATCGTGAACGGGAACCAGATATTGTTCGGGTCCGAGATGCGCAGCCCGTTCGCCTCGGGCGACTCGTAGGACTGATAAAGATCGGCGAACTGCTCGAAGGACCGGATCGAGCCGCCCCACTGGATGTCCGCCGCCGGGTTCGCGGTTTCGGCGCGCACCCGCTGGAACAGCGGCCCCGTCTCCCCGACGATGACCTCGACGTCGATATCCGGATGCTGCGCCTCGAACGCCGTGACCAGCGGGCCGTAAACGTCGTCACCATGCGCCGCATAGATGATCAGGTCTTCCGCCATCGCCGCTGCGGGCAATGTGGCGGCGATGAAAAGGCCCCCGATGATGGATCGTGTTCCCAGCATTCTTTCCTCCTTGTTCGCACGCTCATTGCACGCGCGTGCATTGCACGGAAATCTATGGCACTTGCGGAACAGCCTGTCAAACAACTCTTTATCTTCCGTTTCCCGGTACCAATTGAAATCTGGCAATGCTACGTTGCACGCGCCTTCATCGACGGAGACCGTTTTGGCAAGAGTGACAGCGGATCAAGTGGCGGCACGGGCCGGGGTCTCCAGGTCAGCGGTGTCGCGCAGTTTCTCGAAAACCGCCAGCGTCGCCCCGGACACGCGCGACAAGGTTCTGCGCGCCGCGGCAGAGCTGGGCTATCGCCCCAATGGCGTGGCATCGACGCTTGCAAGCGGCAAAAGCAACATCGTCGCGGTGCTGACGAACAGCAAACCGGACATTCTCAGGTCGGAACTGCTCCATCTTCTGAACGTCGCCCTGCAGGAAGAGGGCCTCGTGCCCTACGTCATTTCCATCGGCACCACCTATGCCGGTGCGCAGTCGCTGACGGACCTGATCCAGATGCCGATCGCCACCGCCATCGTCACCGCCGACAGCGTGACCTGCCAGCAGATCTCGCCCTACTGCCTGGAGGCGCCGCCGATCATGCTCAATGGCCGGATCGAACCTGGCGAGGTCGCGGACCGGGTCGTGACCGATGACGCCGTAGGTATCCGCCAGATGATCCGACACCTCGTCGCAAAGGGCAGAAAGACCCTGTGGCTGATCACCGCCCGGCGCAGCTCGTCCGCATATGACACAAGGAACAGCGCGCTGCTGGAAGCGATGGTCGGAACGCATGTCACCCTTATGGACACCGAAGAGGGCGACTTCACCTACGAGGGTGGCAAGCGCGCCTTCGCCGCCCTGCAAGAGCGGGGACCGCTGCCGGACTGCGTCTTCTGCGCGAACGACGCGATGGCAATGGGGGCGATGGATGTCGCGCGTTTCCAGAACGGAATCGACGTGCCCGGAACGCTCGAGGTGATCGGCTTCGACAACATTCCGCAGGCGCGCTGGCCCACCTACAATCTGCCCACGATCGAGCAAAGCCCCGAGGCGCTGGTCGGGGGCATTCGCTCGATTCTTCGGCAACGGGCGGGGAAGGCCCCGAAGGACAAGCCGATCGTCGTGACCCTGCCCACACGCTTTGTTGAATCGACACCGCCCGAAAACCGCGGATGATGCGCCGTCTGCCGCAACTGACCCGGTCTCGCCGGGCTGGATTGATAGCGACAGGGCGACCTGCCAGAGCGGATTGATGAAAGCGCGCACCGGACTGTTCCGAACGATCCAAAGGGCTTTCCTGGCCCTTCTGCTCTTGCTGCCGTTCAGCATCGGCAGCACGTTCGGCGCACCCAAGGCGCACTCCCCCACCGTCGCGGAACAGACCGCACCCCGCCATGTGCACACCGGCAGCGCCGAGCCGCGGCTGGCGCTGTGCCTTGCCGATCTGGCCGGGCTGCTGGACGACCCGGACCATGGCCCGGACCCCTACGCGCAGGCGATGCAGGATGTGTCGACGGCGGCGCAAAAACCGACCAGTTCCGGCCTGATCGGCACCCCGGCGTGCCCTGGTGCTTAGCTGAAAGCGGCGGTGCGTAGATCGCAATCATGCTCAAGGCGGGCAACTTCGGAGCCGAGGACTTCTTCGCCGGCGCGCTGGATACGCTGGAGGGATATAAAGCGCAGCAGCCGCACTCATCCTTCAGACTACCGGTAGGGCAAGCAGTACGCTGACCATCAGCACAACCGCGACGCTGAGCGCGTCAACGACCCGACGACTGTGAACCGCAGGTAATCCGCGGGCAGAAAAGTCTCCGGCAAGAGCGGCCGGTATCAGACATGCGGCAATCCAGAGACTGTGGACCGGCATGGCGCCAGCGAACAGGCGCGCGGTGACGGTCAAAGCGGCCAGCATGGTGAATATCGC
This sequence comes from Halovulum sp. GXIMD14794, assembly GCF_054457455.1. Lineage (NCBI taxonomy): Bacteria > Pseudomonadati > Pseudomonadota > Alphaproteobacteria > Rhodobacterales > Paracoccaceae > Halovulum > Halovulum sp. GXIMD14794. The sequence continues at coordinate 57,924 of NZ_JBTLNF010000012.1, forward strand.
GATCAGGCTGGCGCGACGCGCTTCCAGTGAAATGTCGGATCGTGCCATCATGTAGTAGACCAGCGGCGGGGCCGGGGCCGCCGCTATCGCGTTCAGCATGCCGGCAAGTGCGCCCGCCGCGGCGACCGGCCATCTCAGCGCCGGCGACACTGCGAGCGGCTTGCGTATCATCGGGATGAGGCTGGCCATGATCGCCAGCGCGATCAGGACCCTCAGCGATGCCTCGTCCGCCTCGGACATCACCAACAGGGCCACCGGAACCCCGACACAACCCGAAATGACGAGCCTGCCGACCAATGGCCAGGATGCGTCCGCGCGCATCATCGGCACGTTGCGCGCCCCAAGCACCAGTGACAGGAGCAGCGTGACCCCCACCGCTTCTGCCGGTGGGATCATCAGTGACAGCACCCCTACCGAGACCATCGCGAACCCGAACCCGATCACGCGGCGAAGTACCGCTGCCAGGAAAAGTCCCGCACTTCCCGCCAAGAGCAACGACGCGAAGTCAGGGGGCATCTCAAACATTTGGCGATCTCATGTTGCCGCAGCGACCTGCCGGAGCTATCGTCAGGAAAATTTCAAGACACTACATCTCGAATTATGGACAACAAGACAAGCACCAACTCTGCCATCAGCCGTAGCCTCGATCTTCTTGAACTTGTCGCACGGCAACTCAGGCCGATCTCCATCGCCGAGATCGCGCTGGAAATGAACCTGCCGAGGCAAAGCGCGCACCGCCTCGTCAGTCAGCTTGAGACCTTGGGTGTCCTGGTGCGGGAACTGGGCTCGGACAGGTTCACGGTCGGCAGCCGGCTGCGAAGCCTGTCACTGTCTTGCCTGTCCAGCCACCAGCAGAACTCTGCGGGGCATGCGGTGTTGGAGCGACTGGTGGCCGAGGTCGGCGAGACCTGCAATGTCGGTATGCTAGACGGCAACCAGGTCTTCTATGTCGACCGCGTGGAATGCGATTGGCCCTTGCGCGTGCAGCTCCGGCCGGGCAGCCGGGTGCCAGCCTACTGTACTGCAATCGGCAAGCTTCTACTGTCCTTCGCGGAAAGCAAGACGCGACTAAAGATCCTATCCAGTCTCGATCTTGTTCCGCTGACAGACAACACGATCACCGATCCCGCCCTGCTGGACATCGCGTTCGAAGAGATCCGGACGCGAGATTTCTCGGTGAACAAGGAAGAGGACGCGGTCGGCCTGATCGCAATAGCGGTTCCGATTCGCGATCCGAATGGAACCGTGGTCGCCGGTCTTGGCATGCACGCACCCACGGCACGGGTATCGATCGAGCGTGCGAAAGGTTTTCTGCCAAAGATTCGGGCAGCAGCTGATGAAATAGCGAGCTCTATGTTCGTAAATTGAGACGTGACGTCCCATTTATTTTGACGTCGCCCATGTAAGCTCCGAAGGTGTGGTTGGCGCAGGCAGCGATCCTGCGACGGAAAGACCACAGACCAACAGCGGAGTTTGCACATGAACCGTCTTATCCTCGCCATGACGGCCGCGATGGCCCTTGGCGCAAGCGGGGCCCTTGCCCAACAGGTCGTGAACATCGGCGTCCAACCCGCGACGCAGCCGATCTACATCGCCAAGGCCGCAGGCTATCTGGACGAGATCGAAGCCGCCCATGACGTGACCTTCGAGTTCAAGAGCTTCTCCTACGGCGCCCCCGAGAACCAAGCCATGGCCGCGGGCGAGATCCAGCTGGCAAGCGCGGGCATGGGCCCGGCCATCGTCGCGTCGGCGCGGCTTGACGCGAAACTCATCGCCATCACAATTCTTGACCAGACGGCGATCATGGTGCAGCCGGACTCCGACATAGCCACTGTGGCAGACCTGAAGGGCAAGACCATCGCCTATCCCGGCAAGGGCTCGCAGCAGTATCCGCTGCTGATCAAAGCCCTGGCGGACGCAGGCCTGACCGAAGACGACGTCAGCCTGTTCAAGACCAAGGGCTCGGACGTCGGCACACTTCTGTCCGCCGGCAAGGTGGATGCGGGCGTGACCTGGGATCCGCACGTGTCCGGCGCACTGGCCAGTGGCGCGGCAAAGGTGCTGCTGACCTCGGGCAAGATCCTTCCGATCAAGGGAGATCACTATATCGGCAACGGGTTCTATGCCCGCACCGATTTCATGGAGGCCAATCCCGAGGTCACTCAAGCGGTAGTGGACGCCCTGATCCGCGCCGCGCAGCTCATCCTGGACGATCCCGAAACCGCCATCGACATGTGGGCCACCGAGGTGGGCGTGCCACGCGATGTCATCGAATATTCGATCAACGAAGGCATATCGGTCTACACAACCGACATCACCCCGGATCAGGAGACCATCGACGCCTATTCGAAGTTCCTGAAGGACGCAGAAATCCTCAAGCCCGAAGATCTTCCGAAGATCGACACCAGCTTCGCGCAGAAAGCTGCCAATGCCGGGTAAGTCCAACACGGCCCCCCTTCCCGCCGGGGAAGGGGTCACGCTGATCGGTGGCGCCGGCCGCGCGTCTCGTACGGCGCTGACCGGGGCTGCTCCCTACGGCCTCGCGCTGATCATGGTCGCGGTTGTCTGGCAGTTGGCGATCGTCATCCTGACCCCGCCGTCCACGATCCTGCCTTCGCCGGGAGCGGTGGCAGGAACGTTCTTCGAAGAACTGCTGTCGGGTGAGCTTCTGGTGAACGCGGCCGTGTCGCTGACGCGGGTCTCGACCGCCTGGGCAATCTCGGCTGTCATCGGAATCCCGCTGGGCGTACTGATCGCTCGCAACACGCTTGCGGAAAAGCTGCTCGACCCAGTGATCGAGCTGTTTCGCCCGATCTCGCCGCTGGCCTGGATTCCGCTTGCGATCCTGTGGTTCGGGATCGGCGAGGCTGGGAAGGTCTTCATCATCTTCATCGCGACCTTCTTCCCGATTGTCTTGAACACCGTCGACGGTATCAAGCGCGTGGACCCGGTCCTGCTGCGCGCGGGCCAGGTGCTCGGCTGCTCCTCCGCGCCCGAACTGTTCCTTCGCGTCATGTTGCCGGCCGCGCTGCCGTCGATCCTGGTGGGTCTTCGGGTTTCGTTCGGAACCGGTTGGGCCGCGATCATCGCCGCCGAACTTGTCGCCGCGAATTCCGGCCTCGGCTACCTGATCGCGGACGGGATGGAGATCCTGCGATCCGACCTCGTCATGGTCGGCATGATCGCCATCGGGATCATCGGCGTCATGGTCGATGCGCTCTTCAAGTTCCTCGCAAGCCGTATCGCCTGAGCACAGGAGGCATATGATGTCCTTGGCAGAAATGTCAGCAAGCAGCCACAGCACCGGGCCAGCGCGCACCGCAATCGATATCTCACGCGTCAGCAAGCAGTTTCGCGACGGCGACGGCGGTGTCGTCGAGGCACTGCGGTCCACCTCGCTGGACATAAGGGAGGGTGAGTTCGTCGCCATCGTCGGCCCGTCGGGCTGCGGGAAGAGCACCCTGCTCAATATGCTCGGCGGGTTCGACACCCCGTCCTCGGGCCGGATCCTCGTTGATGGCGAGCCAATTGCCGGGCCGGATATCCAGCGCGGCATGGTCTTCCAAGACTACGCGCTGTTCCCATGGCTTTCGGTTCTCGACAACGTCACCTTCGGCCTGAAGAAGACCCACTCCCGAGCGGACGCCCGAGAAACCGCGATGAAATGGCTCGACCTCGTCGGCCTGGGGGAATTCGCGCAGAAGCATCCCAGGCACCTCTCGGGCGGGATGAAACAGCGCGTCGCGATTGCCCGCACTTTCGCGACAGACCCGAAGGTCATCCTGATGGACGAGCCCTTCGGTGCGCTCGACGCCCTGACCCGGCGGTTCCTTCAGCAGCAGCTTCTGAAAATCTGGAGCGAGCACCGCAAGACGGTGATCTTCATTACTCATTCGGTGCAGGAAGCTGTCTACCTGGCCAACCGCATCGTGATCATGACCGCGAGGCCCGGCCGGGTGAAGCTGGACCAGAAGATCGCCCTGCCCTATCCGCGCACCATCACCTCACCCGAGTTCCGCGAAACCGAGACTAAGATCTTCGAGGCGCTGGACGAGGAGCTTGCGAAAACGTTCTCCATCGATGAAAGCGGCGGCTATGCGGACTGACCCGGCGCAGGACACAGTCATGTTGCACGCGGACGTGGCCGACCGGGTGGACGCGTTTGTCGAATTTTTCCCGGACGCCCCCGCACCGGCGAACGGCGCGCTGTCGGGCCTGAGCTTCGGTGTGAAAGAGGTCTTCGAGCAGGCGGGCCGCCTGACGCCGCTAGGCCTCGACTTTCTCGGCGACCGGATCGGGAAGACAGATGCTACCGTCATCCGCCAGGCCGAGGTTGCTGGCGCCCGAAGGGTCGGCACGACGCGCTCGACCGCGATGGCAATCACCGGCGAGACGAGGACACGAAACCCGCGCGATCCGGCTCGCACGCCCGGGGGCTCTTCGGCAGGTTCGGCCGCGGCTGTCGCTGCGGGGCTGATCGATTTCGCTTTTGGGACGCAGACCGTCGGATCCATTGTCCGGCCCGCGTCCTATTGCGGCGTCCCTGGCATGAAACCGACCTTCGACACGCTCTCGACCAAGGGCGTCATGCCGCTGTCCGTAGATCTCGACCACACCGGGCTTATCGCGAAGGATGTGGCGACCATTCTGAAGGTCTTCCGGGCGCTGTGTCCAGAAAGCCTCGCCGCCCCGCCCTTCCAGCGCGTGTTCGTCCCTGAGCTCTGGTTCCGGCAAACCCCACATCCGGCTGTGGCGACAGCGCTCGATACCGCAATCCGCCTGCTTGCCGACGCCGGGCTGGCCTCAACGCGCGTGGCCCTGCCGCCGGACGTAACGGCATCAGAGGCGGACGTGCTCGAAAAGCTGCTGTGCCGCGGGATCCACGACAATCACCGTGCATTCCTGGAAGCGCATGCCGCAGATGCTCCGCGCGACCTGTTGGACAAAGCCAAGGCCGGGGCGCAGATCGCCGATCACGAACTCGCTCAGTTGCGAACGGATCGCGACGCCATGCGCGAGACGATGCTAAAGAACGTGCCCGAGGACGCGGTGCTGCTCATGCCATCGGTGATCGACCTCCCGCCCGAGATCGGCAGCGGGACCGGACTGAGAGAACCGCAGCGCTTGTTCACGTTGCTTGGCTGGCCCGCGATCAGTCTGCCTGTCTGCGAGTATGGCTACCCCCACCAGCACCTGAGCATAAGCGTGCAGCTTGCTGCGAGACCCGGCGCGGACCTGCCGCTGCTCGAACTCGCTCAACTCATCGAAGATCAGATTGGAGCGATGTGACGATCGACGACGGGCGCTCGAGAGGCACCGGGTTGACCGCCATCGGGGCATCTTCGATTGGCTTGTCGCGAGAGAATACAGTTGAAGTCCACGCCCGAGCCAATCACTCGCCCTAACCTCTTGCGCTGATTGCACCCTTCGAAACGCTGGTCGACGTGATGGCAGTCCGAAGAAGACCCGACTCCGCTTCGGAGATGGGCATGAAGATTTTCGTTCTTCTCCGGGCGCACCGTCTGCTCCGATGCCTCCGAAGTGGCAAGGAGGCCGAGCAAACCCGGCCGCCGCCAGTCACATCAGTTAGTCGCGATCTTGCCCCGCATCCACTCGCCGAACTCGGCCAGCGCCTGCTTGGCGGTCTGCTCCAGCAGAACAATCGACAGCCACACGGCGGGCTCTTACGAGCGGATCGCCGCTATCGCAGGCGGCCTGTTCATGAAAGCAGGCAATGAAGTTATCAGCCTATCGGACGAAACGTTGCAAATGCTTGCTGAGCGAGGTCTGGCAATCGATTTCGACATCTACTACAGTTCGACTAATAGTCTCCGCAAGGCTTATCAGCCCTGCGATATTTGAGGTCTCCGGGCTGCTAAGCCTTGTTCCCGTCGCGAACTGTGGTGACATTCCTGCTTTGCAGAAGCAGTGGCATTTCTACTTGGTTGCAAAAAAATGTCGCTTTCGGTGGATCGGCCCTTTAGACGTCGAGCCTTCCGGAGCCCTCAATCCTCTCGACATGCTCACGCAGCGTTGCCGACAAACCCTCCTCGAGCTTGCCGCTGAACCTGCCTCTCGGGCCTGAAAGTCCGATGCGGAGCTGCCCGAGTCCTCCGGAGAGACGCAGCGGTGCCGCGATACTGGCGCAGTCCGGATCCTCGTCCCCGATACAGGCCGCGAAACCACTCTCCCGGACCGCCGAGAGATCAGCGAGGAAGATGGCCTCCTCACGCGCCGGCAGGTCGGGGAACAGCCCGATGGACGCGGTTCGCGCGTCCGCGAGCAGCGCCGGGGGAACGTGGGCAAGGATCGCCTTGGCGGCCGAGCAGATGGTCGCGGGCCTTGGGCCGTGCGGCGGCACCACCATCGCGCCAGCAGGTTCCGCAGGGACTTCGGTCAGGAAGATCTCGACACGCGCGTCGACAAGCCTCGCTGCGAAGCAGACCTCACCGGTAGCCTCGGCCAGGGCTGCCGCCGCCGGTGCCATTCGGGAGGCCAGAGACTCTGTCGAAACACCCGAGGCAAGCAGCCGGTAGAGCCTCGAGCCGATCCGGTACCCGCCCCTGCCCCCGTCCTTTTCGATTGCGCCAATCGCCTCGAGTTCGGCGATGCGCCGATAGACGGTCGCCGTCGGGATGTCGCTCGCCTAAGCAATCGCACGCGCCGTTGCTCCGGTGCCGTGCCGGGCTACCTGCTCGAGCAGGACGAAGGTCCGATCATCCATTTGTCGAATCCCAAATAGTGAGTCATGTTTCTCATATTACTGGAATCCTTGGGCCGCGAGCCAACGCGGGCATGGGCCCGGCCATCTTCGCGTCGGCGCGGCTTGACGCGAAACTCATCACCATCACAATTATGGACCAGACTGCGATCGTGGTGCAGCCGGACTGCTACATAGCTACCGTGGCAGACCTGAAGGGCAAGACCACCGCCTATCCCGGCAAGGGCTCGCAGCAGTATCCGCTGCTGATCAAAGCCCTGGCCGACGCCGGCCTGAACGAAGACGACGGACACTTCGCTCCGATGGCGAACGAGAATTTCGGTGCTAAACGAAGATGCATGCGAGACCGAACCGTTTCTTTTTAAGAATTTTCTGAATTGGACCGACGCGAGAGGCGCTGTTCTCGTAGATATTTCGTCTGGTCCAGAAGCCAGTTCTTGAAAAATGAGGACGCGGACGAGCCGGATGTATTCTTGTCCAGCCCGATTTCATACCAGATGCACCTGATCGCGCGCTTGTCCATGCGGACAAGCTGTTCCGACAAAAGCTCTCTCTCACACAGGATGTCATCGGCAAGGATGACACCTTCGCCGTCTATCGCGGCATCGATCGCGAGGGACAGGTCAGAGTAGACCTTGCCCGACCGCCAGCCTGAGCTTTGCGATTCGTGGGCCGAGTACCACTTGTGCCACGTCTCCTTGCCATTGTCGTGGATCAGGATCGCGCGGTTCCAGTCGACTGTATCATCCTGTGACGTAAGCTTTGCGCGCAGATGCGGCGTGGCGGCCGGAAAGCCGTCGATGGGGAAAAGCCGTTCCTTCACGACGCCACTGCCCGGCATGCGGGTTTCGAAGTGGATGCCAATATCCGCGTGCCCCTCTCCGATTTGCGCCGGGGTCCAGGCGGGCCGCAAATCCACCTCTATGCGCGGGAACAGGCTGCAGAATTCGGTGATGCGCTTGCGCAGCCAAAGCGACGCAATCGCCGGTTCGGCGCTGACGACGACAGCCCCCGAACGTGTCTTGCGCAACAGGTTCTCGCTTGCATCGGTCAAGGTTTGCAGCCCGCTTGCGATCTGCGGCAGCAGGTCCCGACCGTTCTCGCTTAGCTCTACCCGGTTGCGATGCCGGATGAACAGCTCGGTCCCGAACCACAGTTCCAAGTTCTTAATGTGCTGGCTGACGACACTGTGGCTGACGTTCAATTCGCTTGCCGCCTTGGCAAAGCTGGAATGTCGTGCCGCAGCCTCGAAGACCCGGAGCGCATTCAAGTGGCGGAGCGTGTTTCTCATCGCCTTAGCGTAGGTAAAAGCTTCGCTGAGAGCAAGTTAAACGCGCTTTTTGGGGGACGCTTGGGACGACTAGCTTGGGTCAACACTTCGCTCACAAACGCCGAACTGGGACCAGAATGGTAGCACTCATGTCACCCACAGACACCAACGTCTCGCTCAGTGTCACGGACCTGCACAAAACCTTTGGGTCGCTTGAGGTGCTCAAGGGTGTATCGCTGAAGGCCCGCGAAGGTGACGTGATTTCCCTGCTGGGATCTTCGGGGTCCGGCAAGAGCACACTGCTGCGCTGCATCAACCTGCTGGAAACGCCATCCACTGGCCTGATCACAGTTCATGGCGAAGATATCAAGATGACCAAGGGCCTGCATGGCGAGGCGAGGCCCTCTGACGCCCGGCAGGTCGAACGCATCCGCGCCAGGCTGGCTATGGTGTTTCAGTCCTTCAACCTTTGGTCGCACATGACCGTGTTGGAAAACGTCATCGCCGGTCCGATCCACGTCCTGAAACAGCCTCGCGCAGAGGCCATCGAATACGCCAAGGAAACGCTGCAACGCGTCGGCATGTACGAGCGTCGGGACTATTACCCCGCCCATATTTCCGGTGGTCAACAACAGCGCGCCGCCATCGCCCGCGCGCTGGCCATGAAACCCGAAGTGATGCTGTTCGACGAGCCGACCTCGGCCCTCGATCCCGAGCTTGTGGGCGAGGTTCTGAAGGTCATCCGGTCACTGGCCGAAGAAGGCCGCACGATGATCGTCGTAACGCATGAGATGGGGTTTGCGCGCGATGTCTCGTCCGAGGTGATCTTTCTTCACCAAGGCCTGATCGAGGAACAGGGCGCGCCCCAGCAGATCTTCGGCAGCCCGAAATCCGCCCGCCTCAAGGAATTCCTGTCCAACACCCGGCATTAGGCCTGACCTTCTTTTGCCGCCCGACTCCAACACGCAAATCCAGACAAGGGAAAATTGAAATGTCGATCAAGAAGACACTTTTTGCCTCTACCGTCGGTGGCATCGTACTGATGGCCGGAATGGCCACAGCAGAACCGCTGCGGATAGGCGTCGAAGGCGCCTATCCTCCGTTTTCGAAAAAGGAAGCCGACGGCACGCTGTCCGGTTTCGACATCGATATCGCGCTTGCCCTGTGCGAAGAGCTGAACCGCGCATGCGAACTGGTCGAGCAGGAATGGGACGGCATGATCCCCGCCCTGATCGCCAAGAAGTATGACGCCATCGTTGCCTCGATGTCGATCACCGAAGACCGCAAGAAACGTGTCGATTTCTCCGAGAAATACTATTTCACGCCGTCGCGTTTCGTCGCGAGGGAAGGTGCGACCTTTGAATTGACCGCGGAAGGCACCAAGGGCCTGAAAATCGGCGTCCTGCGCGGCACGACGCTGCAATGCCACGTCGAGAAGGCTTTTCCGGAGGCTGATCTGCGGCTTTACAACACGCAGGAGGACGTGTTTGCCGATCTGGTCGCCGGGCGTCTGGACATGCAGTTAAACAACACGCTGCAAGCCATCGACGGCTTCTTGAACACCGATCAGGGCAAAGGCTTTGCATTTCTCGGTGATAACCTGGACGACCCCGACTGCCTTGGCGAAGGCACCGGAATTGCCGTGCGCAAGGGCGATCCGCTGGCCGCTGAACTGAGCGCCGCGATAAAGGCAATCCGGGCTGACGGCACCTACGCCGAAATCAACGACAAGTACTTCGAAGTCGATATCTACGGCAAGTGATCCTGCCCTCACCGCGCGACAGGGGAGCCTCCGGGCCCTCCTGTCGCCTCCTCCCTGCAACAACCGGGCCAAGCACATGGACGTGATCCTTGAATATAGACAGATCCTGATCGAGGGCACGCTGGTGACGATCTCGCTGGCGGTGCTGTCTCTGGCTTTGTCCATCGTTCTGGGGCTGGTCGGTGCATTCGCAAAACTGTCGCCCAAGCGGGCGATCCGGCGGGCGGGCAATGTCTATACCCTGTTTGTCCGCAGTGTACCCGATCTGGTGCTGATGATGCTGATCTTCTTCGGGGGGCAGACGCTGCTGACCCAGATCGGGGGGCTGACGGGCCTATGGGACTATGTCGAGATAAACCAGTTTATCGCCGGAGTGCTGACGCTGGGATTTATCTTTGGCGCCTATATGTCAGAAACGTTTCGCGGTGCAGTCCTTGCCATTCCCCCCGGCCAGATCGAGGCTGCCAAGGCGGTCGGCATGGCCCCCGGGCAGGTGTTCCGCATCGTGACCTGGCCGCATATGGTGCGGTTCGCGCTGCCCAGTTTCACCAACAACTGGCTTGTCCTGGTCAAATCCACGGCGCTGGTGTCGGTGATCGGCCTGCATGATCTGGTCTGGAACGCCTTTTCGGCAGGCCGCTCCACGCACAAACTCTTTACCTTCATGCTCGCCGTCATGGTCGTCTACCTGATCATCACGGGTCTATCCGATCTCATCCTGCGGATGGTCGACCGGAAATACGCCGCCGGCGTGAGACAGGCGTAACCCGATGGAACCCGAACGCAGCTTTTACGAGTACCTGCAAAGCTTCAGTGAAACCCGGTCGCCGATCGATTTCATCCTGATCTACGACAATTTGGGCCGCTTTCTCGAGGGCGCGCTTGTCACCCTGCAACTGACCTTCCTTGCACTTCTAGTCGGCGGGTTGATCGCCGTGCCGCTGGCCATCGCGCGGGCCTATCACAAGCCATTCCTCAGCCCTGCGATCCGTGTCTACACCTACCTCTTTTGCGGTACGCCGCTTTTGGTGCAGGTCTATCTTTTCTACTTCGGCCTTGGGCAGTTCACCGCCGTGCAGGAAAGCTTTCTGTGGGAACCGATCCTCAGCAGTCCCTGGTGGTGCGTCATCATCGCGTTCACGCTGAACACTGCGGCCTATACGACTGAGTTCCTGCGTGGCGCCATCGAAGCCACGCCGTGTGGCGAGGTCGAGGCGGCCAAGGCCTGCGGCATGTCGCCATTCACCCGGATGCGGCTGGTGGTTCTGCCGAACGCCTTTCGCAGGGCGCTGCCCGCCTATTCGAACGAGGTCATCTTTACGCTGCATGGCTCTGTGATCGCCAGCACGGTCACCTTGCAGGATCTGCTGGGCGTCGGGCGCTGGCTGAATGGCCGTTACTACCTGGCCTACGAAGGCTTTCTGACGGCCATGGTGTTCTACATGGCGATCGTCTTCCTGATCACCTTCGCCTTCCGACTGGCAGAAAGACGGTTCCTGCGCCACCTGCGCCCTCGTGAAACGGCCAAGCAGCCCGGCGCGGCCAGGGTCGCGGCCTGAACCGCAAGTCCCTAGCACTGCAAGCTCCTTCATCTCTCGTCATTCTCCGTTGAAAGGGTTCCCAATGACCAGCTCCAAGAAACGCAATCTTATCGAAGGGCGTGCGGCCCTGATCGTGATCGACATCCAGAAATCGGCATTCGCTCCCATTCCGTATGACAAGCGCGCGATTGCCCATATGCCGGATTATGCCCAACGGATGGCGAGGTCGAAAGCCGCAATCGACAAGGCGCGTGAGGTCGGGGTTCCGGTGGTCTTCATTCAGGAAATCCATCGTGCGAACCTGATCGACATGGGCCGTGAAACTGATGGTGACGAGGATGTGCATTGCCTCGACAGCAATCCGCTGACCGCCTTCGCCGAAGACGAGCTGGGCATGCGTCCGGACGACTATCGCATCTCGAAACGCCGCTACTCGGCCTTCTACGGCACAGATCTGGAAATCCTGCTGAAAGGGCTCAAGGCGGAAACGCTGATCCTTGTCGGCGGACTCACGGATGTCTGCGTGCACTACACCTTCGTCGACGGCCATCAAGGCGACTATTTCTGCCGCGTGATCGAAGACTGCGTGGCCGGGTCCAGCATCGAGGCGCACCAGGCGTCGCTGAACGCCATGGAATACCTTCAACACGGCGCGATCCGCACCTTGGACGAAATTCTGACCGCCATGGAAGGCCAGGCCGAAACACGGGTCGCTTGACCTTTCCTTGATGGCATGCGGGGGAACCCGCGCCACGAACGTGGAAACGTGTTCCCGCCCGCTTCCGCGAACCGAATTCCTATCGCCAAAGACCGAGGAGACACCTGCCATGACCGCGCGAAGCAAGCCGACCCATAGCGAAACACCGCAGGAACGCTACGAAAGGCTCAAGGCCGAAGGAAACGGCCAAAGTGGTGACTTTGCCACAAGACAGGCGGCGGCCCGCAACCAGGACGCGCACGCGATTGATGCGTCATCGGTACTCTTTGACGATGTCGTACCGGCCAAGGGATATTGGCACGGTCGGTTGAAGCGCGGCGACGGTTTGCGGCTGGTGGCGAAAACGTCGACCGGTGTCGCCGCTTCTTTCTGGCGCAGCAACGAAACCTCTGAACGGTTCAACCCCGGCGACACGATCAAAGTCCAGTGGACCAGCGTAATCACCACAGGCCGCGTTCTCCTGTCCGACATGGGGCGGGCGATGGTTTCGATCACGCATGATGATTTCGGTCGCTCCGACTGTCTGGCCGGTGTGTCCCTGCCCGGTCCTGCCGATGGCCCCGACTGGCAGAGCGGTCGGGCGCATTTCCTGCGCACCGCGCTGAAAAACGGGTTGACCAAGCGTGATGTCGGCCCTTGCATCAGCTTCTTTGCGCCGGTTGCCGTCGATGCCGGCGGCAAACTGACGTGGCAGGATCAATCCGGCAGCGGCCCGTTCACCGTCGATCTGCGTGCAGAGATGGATCTGATCGTGGCGCTGTCGAATTCGGCGCACCCGATGTCCCCTGACCGCTACCCGCTTCCCCTGTCCGTCACCCAGTTTCGGGCCCCGCCCGTGGCCGAGGATGATCTTGCCCGCACCGGCACCGTCGAGGCCCGCCGCGCCTTTGAAAACACCGACGCCCTGTTCGGTGACCGCAAACGTCTGTCTTAAGGAGCCTGTCCGATGCTCGACGCCCCCAATCACGCCGACAACCATCATATCCCCGCAAATGTCGGCTGGTCCGCGATCATCCGCAAAGGCCAGATGATGCGCATCATTGATCTTGAAGGTCAGCAGGCCGTGGACACCCTGTTCTACAGCGCAGCCGACACGTCCGAGCGTTACTCGGCTCAGGATACGGTGTTGGCCCAGCGGTCTCCCTACATCGCCCAAGGATCGGTACTTTTGTCGAACGATGGCCGCCCGATGATGACGGTCCTGCGCGACCCCGTCGGGGCGCATGACACCTCTGCTGGGGCCTGCTCCTGCGAGGCCAACACGGTGCGTTTCGGCCATGAGGTCCGCCACCTGCACGCCTGCCGCGACAACTTTGTCACCGAGGCCGCGAAATGGGGAATGGACAAGCGTGACATCGTCGCAAACGTCAACTTCTTCATGAACGTGCCGATCGAGACGAACGGCGCACTGGCCATCTCGGACGGGCTATCGGCCCCGGGAAATTCGCTGGATCTGCGCGCAGAGATGGACGTGATCTGCCTGATCTCGAACTGTCCGCAGATCAACAACCCGTGCAACGGCTTCAACCCGACCCCAATCGACGTCCTGATCTGGACGCCAGAGGAGGTCTGACCGATGGATCTACGCCTTCCCGAACTCGCCCGCCGATATGCCGAAGGGGAAACCGTCAGGCAGGTCATGACACAGGTCCTTGAGGCCTGTGACAGCTACTGCGACCCTGCAGTGTTCATCAAACGCGTGGACCGCGATGCCGTTCTGGCCCGCGCAGCGGAGCTTGATGCGGTTGCGCCGGAGGACCGTGGGGCCCTGCACGGCGTTCCCTTCGCGGTGAAGGACAACATCGACGTCGCCGGAATGCCGACGACCATGGGCATGGCAATCGAATGCCTGCTGGCAAGGCGGACGGCGACGGCGGTGGAACGTGTACTGGATCAGGGCGCGGTCCTGATCGGCAAGACCAATCTGGATCAGTTCGCCACGGGTCTGGTCGGGGTCCGCTCCCCCTATGGTGCGCCGCATTCAGTGTTTGACGACACAATGATTTCCGGTGGCTCCAGCTCGGGGTCCGGCGTTGCGGTTGCGGCCCACCTGGTCAGCTTTTCCTATGGGACGGATACCGCCGGATCGGGCCGGGTGCCTGCCGCGTTCAACAACATCGTCGGCGTCAAGCCGACCAAGGGCGTGATCCCCACGACCGGCGTTTTCCCGGCCAACAAAAGCCAGGATTGTGTGTCTATCTTTGCGCTCAGCGCCTTGGACGGCGACACGGTCCGCCGCATTGTCCAAGGGGTGGATGGGCTTGACCCCTATGCCCGCCACGCCACGCCCGTGGACTGGGGGCAGAAAGACCTGCGGATCGGTGTGCCCAGTGCCGCATCGCTGGAATTCTTCGGCGATACGGATGCGGCCGACAACTACGCCGAGGCCTGTACCGCACTGATCAAGGCGGGCTACACGCTTGTCCCGTTTGACTTCGATCCCTTCGCCGCCACCGCGCGGATGCTCTACGAATCCGCCTGGGTGGCCGAGCGCACACATGCCATGACGCCTTGGCTAGCTGCCTCTCCCGATCCGCTGCATCCAATCACCCGCAAGATCGTCGAAGACGGCCTGAAATACAGCGCGGTCGATACGTTTGATGCGATCTATAAAGCCGCCAAGGCAAAGGTTGCGCTGGATGTGATCTGGAACGACATCGACGTGATGCTGGTCCCGACCACGCCGTCCTTCTACTCGCTGGCAGAGCTGGAGGCGGAACCGATCCTGCTCAACAAGCAGCTGGGTTACTACACCAATTGCGTGAACCTGCTGGACTATGCCGCGATAGCCGTCCCTTCCGGGTTCCGCGCCGACGGCTTGCCTGCGGGTGTCACACTCGTCGCGCCGGCCTTCACCGACGGTGCCCTTGCGCGGCTTGGCGGACAAATCCACGGTCTTCTGTCCCCGACTACTGGGCGCGACTGCCTTGCTGTTGGGGCGCAGGACGTCCCGGATAGAGAGGATGGGCGATACGTCGACCTTGCGGTTGTGGGCGCGCATCTGACCGGGATGCCGCTGAACCACCAGCTGACGGACCGGGGGGGCTTTTTGCTGGAAACGGCGAAGACTTCGCCGGAATACCGGCTTTATGCCCTTTCGGACACGACACCACCCAAACCGGGACTTGTCCGCGATCCGGAAAGCAAGGGGGCGGAAATCGCGTTGGAAATCTGGCGCCTTCCCGAAGACGCAGTTGGCAACTTTCTGAAGCTTATTCCGGCACCGCTTGGCCTTGGGACGATTCGACTTTCGGATGGTCGACAGATGAAAGGTTTCATCTGTGAAAGCCGCGCGATGGGTCAGGTTGCCGACATTACCGAATACTGTGGGTGGAAGGCCTATCTTTCTGCATGGCCACAGCAATCCGTATGCACTGAGGCTTGATGGCCGGACGGAAGACGAGGCTGGCTTAACAGCCGGACGGAGAACTCGCACCTCGCGTTCCGAAGGCGGGAGCGGGCGATGCTCCGTTTCCGACGCATGCGAGGTCTGCAGAAATCCGCGTCGGTCCACGCCTCCGTATCAAACCACTTCAACAGCGAGTACAGTCTCTCTTCCCGAGCCAACTTCAAGCTCAACCGCGCCACTGCCCTTGCCGAGTGACGTGGTTCTTGCGCGGCATAAGCGACAGCCTCACTGCCCAAGCTGAGACTAGTTCGAACCCGTCTGACAGTACCCCTTCGGCGCTTCACCCGGACGCCGCTGCGCGATGTTCTGAATCTCTCGGCCTAGGAGATGCTCAGCCGCACGCTGCTGACCTCGGCGACGACGCTCGCCGCGCTGATCGCACTTTTGGTCTTCGGCGGCGACGTGACCCGGGCCTTCGCCATCGCGATCACCTTTGGCGTCGTGGTCGGCACCTATTCGTCGATCTACATCGCGAAGAACATCGTGCTGCTGGGCGTGGACCGCAGGCCGTTGGAGGAGCGCAGGCAGACCGGCGCCTACGACCATATCGAAGCTTGAGATCAAGCCTAGCCACCCTCGAAACGATGGCTGGCCGGGCATTGTCAATTTACACATTACCCGAGCCCCACTCATGCATCGAGAAGGAGTTGCGCTAGATGCAATGCGTGATACATATAAGAAAGTAACTTCTATATGTGAACAATGAAGAAGCCATATCAATCAGCACCAGGCCGCGGGACAACAGCGTACGAAAACACGCTAAGTGCTGATGGAGCCTACCGACCGCTTAAAGGGTTGCTGGTTGTTGACCTCTGCCAGTTCCTGTCCGGCCCCTATGCCTCGCTTCGGCTACAGGACCTCGGCGCACGTGTCATCAAGGTCGAACGCCCCGGTGCCGGCGACCTGACGCGGCAGTTGTACTTGTCGGATACGGTGATCGACGGCGAGTCGACAATGTTCCATGCTATCAATCGCGGAAAGGAAAGCATCGCGCTGGATCTGAAACGGCCGGAAGACCTTGCTCGGGTGCAGAAGCTGATCGCGCAGGCTGATGTGGTGATGCAGAACTTCCGCCCTGGAGTGATCGAGCGGCTGGGCCTCGACTACGGGGCGGTGCGCGCGCTGCGTCCCGGGATCGTCTATGCCTCGATCTCGGGCTACGGTCCAGACGGGCCGTGGGCCGGGCTTCCGGGGCAGGACCTGCTGGCACAGGCCAAGTCCGGGCTGATGTGGCTGAACGGTGGTTCCGAGGATGGGCCGGTGCCTTTCGGCCTCGCGGTGGCTGACATGATGGCTGGCGCAACGATCGCGCAGGGAATCCTGGCCGCGCTCGTGGGGCGCGGATTGCACGGGCGCGGCGCGCATGTCGAAACCAGCCTGCTGGAGGCATTGCTGGACCTGCAATTCGAGGTATTGGCGACGCACTTCAACGACGGCGGACGGCTGCCTGAACGCTCACGGGTCAACCCGGCCCACGCCGGGTTGGCAGCGCCTTACGGCGTCTACCGCACAGCCGATGGGCATCTCGCGATTGCGATGACGCCCCTGCCCCGGCTGGTGGAGCTATTGAACCTGCCGGAACTTACAACGCTCGCCATGGATCCGCGCGCTTGGTTCGCGCGCCGGGACGAAATCAAAACCGCGCTCGCGCGCAGGCTGGCAGAGCAGCCGACTGCGCACTGGCTCGCCCTGCTGGAGCCCGAGGGCATCTGGTCGTCCGAGGTGCTGGACTGGACACGCCTGCTGTCCAGCCCGGCCTTCGAGCGGCTGGACATGATGCAGGGCGTGCACAACAACCTTGGCACCGAGATGCGGCTGTTGCGCTCGCCGCTGCGGATCGACGGCGAGCGGGCCGGATGCACCTCGGCTGCTCCCGATGTGGGCGAGCACGGCGCCGCGATCGCAGCGGAGTTTGGTCTCTAGGCGGTTTCAGGCCTCGGCACGCCGCCCGCGTTTCAGTTCTTCGGTGTCCGCACCGAGCGCGGGGGCGCCCTGAGGGCTGGCTAGGATCGCGCCGTCAAGCCGGATCGGGCAGCGCGTCACCGTCGCCTCAAGCCCCGTCGCCGAACGGACCCGGTAGGTAGGCTGCAGCGCCGCGAACCCTTCCGACCCGGTGAACTCCTGCCAGTCCATCACCTTCGCGCACCAGACATCCGCCGGCTCCAGCACGGCCAGCAGATCGGCCACCGGGCGCTGCGCGACTGCCTGCGCGATCACCGCCTTGATCTCGTCCCGGCGCGAGAACGCCTCGTCCTGGGCAAACGCGGCAAGCGCCGGCAGTTTGAGCAGATCGGCCAGTTTCCCAAGCGGACACATAGCCAGCGCGATATGGCCGTCGCTGGCACGATAGATCCCGTAGGGCGCGACACCATAGACATTGGCATTGGCCAACGCACTCCGGCGCGGCAGGCTGCCATCGCCGTTCAAGTGAGCGGTCAAGTGTTCGATCTGAAGATCCACGGCCGAGCTCATCAGATCGACCTGCACCTGCCCGCCGGTTCCGGTCCGACCCCGCCGCAGCAATTGCGCCAGAATCCCCTGCACCAGGTTTCCAGCAGTGGCGATATCGACCAGAGGAAAGCCCGCAGGCACTGGATCGCCGTCACCATTGCCCGACAGCCAGGCCATGCCCGAGAGCGACTGGATCAGCAGGTCCTGCCCCGGCTTGTCGCGCCAGGGTCCGGTCTCGCCATAGCCGGTCACTTCGCCGTAGACGAGTCGTGGGTTCAGTTGCCGCACGCTGTCCCAGCCCAGACCGAGCCGTTCCATGATGCCGGGGCGGAAATTGTGGATCAGCACGTCCGCCGAACGGATCAGATCACGCACGTCGCTCAGATCCTCGGGCGACTTCAGGTCGGCGGCAAAGCTGCGCTTATTGCGGTTGAAGGTGTGGAACAGCAGGCTGTCCGGGCCGAGCCTCTGGTCGTTAATCACCATCGACCGGCAGGCGTCGCCGCCGCCGGGCCGTTCGACCTTGATCACTTCGGCGCCAAGGTCAGCCAGCCGCATCGCGGCGACGGGGCCGGCCAGAAACTGCGCGAAGTCCAACACGCGAAAACCGCTGAGTGGAAGCTCGGCGGGCGAAAGGGTTTGCCCGGTCATCATGTCCTCGGTTCGTTGCAGGCACCGGAGACGGCGGCCGGTCTCAGCCGGTGGGCGCCCCAAGTGCGTGGGAAAGCTGTGTCGCGTTCTGCCGGATCACGTCCAGCGTCTCGTCGGGGCGAAGCTTCTGCTCGCTCTGCGCAATGAAGCCGCAGGTGATCGCGCAGACAACGCCCCGGTTGTCGAATACCGGCGCCGAGAGGTTCCGCACCCCGGCGACGATCTGGCTGGGACTGTCGTCGTAGCCATGCTCGGCGATGCGGGCGAGCCGTTCCTGCGCGGGCGCGCGCTCTTCCTTCGGCAGGCGGGCCAGGAAGCGCTTCTGGGCATCGGGGGGCGAGAACGCAAGGATCACCATCCCCGAACTTGTCGCCGTCGCCGGGAACATCGCACCTGTACGCACGGCATATCCTGCGGGGCGCGGGCTGGCGACCGAGGCGAGGATCAGGATGTTCGCCCGGTTCAGTGTGCCCAGATGACAGGACTGGTCGGTCAGCGCGGCGATCCGCTCCAGCACGGGAACCGCCTCGCGTAGCAGCCGCTCGGTCGGCGGATGGCGGTGTGCCAGCTCGAACAGGCGCGGCGTCAGCGCGTAGCGCGATGTCGCCGGGTCCTGCCGCACGTAGTCCCGTTCGGCCAGGTAGAGCACCACGCGATAAAGCTCGCCCATGGTCCGATCCAACTCGGCCACCAGCTCGTTCATCGTCATCCCGTCGCGATGCAGCGACAGCAGCTCCAGCACGTCCAGAGCCTTCTCGACCGCGGGGACCGAGGACTTCTTCTTCGAGGTCGCAGGCGGCGTCGTGTCGGGCATGGTCAGTCCTTACCATCGGCTGGGGTCCCCGTGCTTAGCCGATCCCGTTCCGCCTTGGCAAAGCAAAGCGACATGAGTTCGTTGTCGTGGCGCAGCCCCTGCCCCACGGTGACGTCCATTGCGTTGCGCACGGCCGCCTTCACCGCCTGCGGCGCGACCGGCCCATGCGCGGCTATCGCAGTCGCGACTTCACGCGCAATGTCCAACTCGGCGCCGTCCTCAGCGAGATATTCAACAATACCCCAGTCGTGCGCGGTTTCCGCGTCGATACGCTCGCCCGTCAGCAAAAGGCGCATAGCCCGGCCATAGCCGCACAGCCGCACCAGGTGTTGCGCCGCGCCCCCGGCCCCGTTCCAGCCCAGGGCCACTTCGGGCGCGGCGAAGCGGGTCGAGCGGGCGGCGACGCGCAGATCGCAGGCCAGTGCGATCTCGAACCCGCCGCCAAG
Organism: Halovulum sp. GXIMD14794; assembly: GCF_054457455.1. Taxonomy (NCBI): domain Bacteria; kingdom Pseudomonadati; phylum Pseudomonadota; class Alphaproteobacteria; order Rhodobacterales; family Paracoccaceae; genus Halovulum; species Halovulum sp. GXIMD14794. The sequence continues at coordinate 77,707 of NZ_JBTLNF010000012.1, forward strand.
CGCCCACCCTCTGGTCGCGGCGATCAGCGGCTTGCGGGTCGCCAGGATCGGCGGGATGTAGTCGTAGCGATTGCGCCAGGCCCAGAAATCCTCGTAACCGTCGAGCGCCTTGATGTCCGAACCTGCACAGAAGGCGCGCTCCCCGGCGCCGCGGAAGATGCCAACACGCAGCTCGTCGTCCGCGTCTAGCTCGGCACAGGCGGCACCGATGCCACTATACATCGCAGGGGTCAGCGCATTGTGCTTGGCGGGCCGGTCCAGCACGATCTCGGCCACGGCCCCGTGTCGCTCCAGCCTTACAAATCCGTCGTCGCTCATCGTTCTCTCGGTCATTGGAATTTCAGGTCGGGCAGCCACAGCGACAGCCCCGGAACGAAAGTCAGCACCAGCAGCATGGCAAAGAGCAGCGCATAGAACGGCAGCGAGGCGCGGATGAACCGTCCCAGCGGCACACCGGTGATAGCGCAGGTCGTGAACATCAGCGTCCCCAGCGGCGGCGTGACCCCGGCGATGGTCAGGTTCAGCACCATCACCACGCCGAAGTGGACCGGGTCGACCCCGACGCCGACGGCAACAGGTACAAGGATCGGCGTCAGCAGGATTAGCGCTGCCAGCCCCTCGATGAACATTCCCGCCAGGATCAGCAGCAGGTTCATCAGCAACAGAAGCAGATAGGGGTTGTCGGTCAGCGTGAGCATGGCAGAGGCAACCGCATCGGGGATCTGCTCCCACGTCATATAGAAGCCGAAGGCGTTGGCCATGCAGATCACCAGGACGATCACTGCCGTGGCTTGCGTGGTCTGTTCGAGGATCGGGCGCACATAGGCAAGGCGTAGCTCGCCGGTCACGAGGCCGATGACCAGCGCGAACAGCACCGCCATCGCGCCCGCCTCTGTCGGGGTGAAAAAGCCGAAGCGGATGCCGACGACGATGCCCACCGGCACCAGCAGCGCGAGGAAGGCGCCGCGAAACGCCTGCCAGCGACCGGCCCAGGGCATCGGCGCTTCGAAGGCCGGACGCATGGCCTGCCGCCGGGCCAGCACCGCGACCAGCACCATCATCGCCGCACACAGCAGCATCCCCGGCACGATTCCGGCAAGAAACAGCCGTCCGATCGACACATCGCCCATGAAGCCGTAGAGGATCAGCCCGATCCCCGGCGGGATGATCACGCTGATGATCGACGAGGCCGCGGTGATCGCGGACGAGGTCGCCGGATCGTAGCCGCGCCGTGACATCTCAGGGACCAGCACCTTGGCCTGCATGGCGGCATCCGCGTTGGCAGAACCCGAAACACCACCCATCAGCGTCGAGAGCAGCACGTTGACCTGCGCCAGCCCGCCACGCCAGTGGCCGGTCATCGCCTCGGCGAAGGTCATCATCCGACGGGTGATCCCGGCGTAGTTCATCACCACACCGGTCATCACGAAGAGCGGAATCGCGAGAAGCGGGAACGAATGCGTCACGGCGACCATGCGCTGCACGAAAATCTCGGGCGGCATCGCGCCGGAGACCACGAAGAACACCAGCCCAGCGATGCCGATGGCGATCGCCACCGGGATTTCGATCGCGATGGCCAGCAGCAGGATCAGGATCGGCAGCCACTCCATCACGTCACCTCAGGTGTCTGTGCGGCGCGCGGCGCGGGCAGGATCCCGGTCAGACGCAGTGTGGCGGTCAGGGTCATCTCGGCGAAGGCCAGCACGCTTGCCAGGTAGACCCACGAGAACGGGATCCGCAGCACTGGCGAGGGCCGGCTGGCGCCCTTGAGCATCATCTGCACGCTCAGCCATGTGACGGCGGCCAGGAACAGCACCACGATGATGCGTGAGAGCAGCCGGACCCAGGCCGCCGCGCCCTCCGGCAGCACGTCCACCAGCAGCGAGACCCTTATGTGCCGGTCATGCGCCATAGCGCTGGCCGCGCCGACGAAAACGACCCAGGTGAACAGAATGCCCGACAACTCGGTGGTCCAGACTGCGGGCTTTTCGGTGATGTAGCGGGTCAGCACTCCCCAGAGCACGCACGACAGCAGCGCGCCGAGGGCGATGTTGCAGACCCAGGTCTCGACCCGGTCGATGAAGGTGGCGATACGTGTCATGGCATCCGTCCGGCTGCGGGAAGCGCCGGCGACAAGCCGGCGCGCCAATGCCTTACTTATCCAGGATCGCCCGGACCTGATCGTATAGCCCGTCGGACCAGTCGGGGAACTTGGTGTAGACCTCTGCCGTCTTGTCCTGGAAGCCGGCCACGTCCACGTCGCGGTTGAAGGTCACGCCCTCGGCTTCGAGCGTGGCGATCCACTCCTCCTCCGAGTTCAGCATCAGGTCGGTCATGAAGACCCCGGCGGCGACGGCCTCTTCGGCCAGAACAACCTGAATGTCCTCGGGCATCGAGGCGAAATAGTCGGCGTTGATGACCAGCCCGGTAAAGCCCTTGAAGTGCCCGGTCAGCGAAACGGTCTTCTTCACCTCGTGCAGCTTTGCGCCGTAGATCGAGGGCAACGGCGCCTCGGCGCCATCGACGACGCCCGCCGACAGGCCCGAGTAGACCTCGGCCCAGGCCAGTTGGGTCGGACGCGCGCCCATGGCGTCGAAAGTTTCGACCCACATGATGTTCGGCGGGGTGCGGAAGGTCATGCCAGCAATATCCTCGGGCGTCGAGATCGCCATGTCCGAGATCATGTGCCGCGAGCCGAACAACCAGTTCAGCGCCAGCAGTTCGATGCCTGACTCGGCGCGCAGCCGGTCGACCATGTCAGCATAGAGATCCGACTCGACGATCTTGGTAAAATCCCGCGGGTCCTCCATCAGGTAGGGTCCACCGAGAACGCCGAAATCGGCGACGAAATCCGACAGGTAACCGGGATCCGAGATGGTCATGATCGGCGCACCGGCGCGCAACTGCTCATAGACCTCGGAATTGGTGCCCAGTTGGGCGTTCGGGAAGATCGTGATCTCGACCCGGCCATCGGTGCGTTCGGCAACCTTGGCGGCGAAGGATTCCATCGCCTCCTGGATCGGTTCCTTGTCCGAGGTCACATGACCCAGGCGGATCTCATAGTCGGCGGCCAGCGCCGGTGCGGCGGACATGACGGCAGCGGCCGCCAGCGCGGCAAACCCGCGGCAAGCGTTCTTCAGTTGAAACATTCGACTTTCCTCCTCCCGGCCGGAGGGCGCCCCGCAGGGCAGGCCCCGGCGTTCTGATTGTGGGCGGAAGCTAGCAGGTCATTTCCGTATGTCAAAGTCATTTTTATATTTGACATGAAGCTGACGAAAGACCAAACCTGTGCGCAATCGAAGAACGGGGGGACGCGCCGGAATGCGGCTGAAGGGAATGACCTGGGACCATCCGCGCGGCTACGATTGCGTGGTCGCCGCATCGCGGGACTACGAGGCGCGCACCGGTGTCGGCATCGATTGGGACAAGCGGTCGCTTCAGGCATTCGCCGACGCGCCCATCGACCAGTTGGCGCGGAACTACGATTTCATCGTGCTGGACCATCCCCATGTCGGATTGATCGCGGAACAGGGCGCGCTGCTGCCGCTGGACCCTCCGGGCGATACCGCCGCTTCGCTGGGCGGATCGGCCGAGAGCTATTTCTGGGACGGCACCTGCTGGGCCTATGCAATCGACGCCGCTTGCCAGATGGCCGTCCACCGGCCGGACCTCACGGCAGAGCTTCCGCGGACCTGGGAGGACCTGACCGGCCCCGACGCCGATCGCTTCCACGCGCTGACCCCGCTGCTGCCGGTCGATGCCTTCGACATGATGATGACGCTGGTCGCCGGGCGCGGCGAGGAAGATCTGCCCATCTCGCCCGAGCGCTTCGTCTCGGACGAAAACGGGCTCTATGCGCTGAACGTGCTCAAGGCGCTTTACCGGCGCGGCCCGGCCGAGGCGGTGCGGATGAACCCGATCGCCGTGCTCGAAATGCTCTCGAGCACGGATGACTTTGCCCTGTCGCCCTGCCTGTTCGGCTATGTGAACTACGCGCGCCCCGGCTTCCGCCCGCAACAGCTGCGCTATTTCGACCTGCCGGTCAGCGCAGATGCAGGCCGCCGACGTGGGATACTTGGCGGCGCTGGCATCGGCGTCTCGGCACACACCGCTGCGCCCGACGCGGCACGCGACTTCGCCGCCTGGCTGGCCTCGGAACCGGTGCAGTCGGGCGTCTACCTTGCGAACGAAGGACAACCCGCGAACCGGCACAGCTGGCTCGCAAAACGGGACGACGCCGCCTACGCAGGGTTCTTCGACGGCGGGTGGCAGACGATCTCGAACGCCTGGACCCGGCCCCGCGCGCCCTGGTTCCTCGGCTTTGTCGACGACGCGTGCGAGATCTTTCCCGACTTCTTCCTGCGCGACCAGGACCCGGCCGAGTTTCTCGGCCGTCTGAACCGCGCCTACCGACATCATGTGAAAGGACTGCTTGAATGCCCGTCGCCGTCATAACCGGAGGCAACAAAGGGCTGGGCCTTGCCCAGACCCGCCGCTTCCTGAACTCCGGCTGGCGCGTTGTCGTCGTCGCCCGCAGCCGCGGAGACCTCGACACTCTGGAAGGCGACACCTGTTTCGTCGAGCACGACCTGTCTGCCCCGGGCCCGGCCGACTACCTGCGCCGTATCCACGAGGCCGAAGGCGGCATCGACGCGCTGGTCAACAACGCCGGCGTGCACCTGAAGAAACCCGTGTGGGACGTCACCACCGATGAATTGGACCAGGTGCTGGCGCTGAACGTCCGCGCCATGTTCGCGGCCTGCGGCGCCTATGTGGACCTGCGCCGCGAAACGGGCGGCGCGATCGTCAACGTCGCTTCGATGGGCGCGCTGATGGCCCTGCCCTCGGCCGCCGCCTATGTCACCGCCAAGACCGGCGTCGTCGGCCTGACCCGCAGCGTTGCGGTCGACGCCGCGCCCTTCGGGATCCGCTGCAACGCAGTCTCTCCGGGGTTCATCGACACCGACATGACCCGCGCCGTGCTGGCCAAGGACCCGGCCCGACGCGAGCGGATCGAGCGGCGTATCCCCACCCATGCCTTCGGCACACCCGAGAACGTGGCCGATGCGATCTTCTGGCTCGCCTCGTCCGGGGCGGCTTATGTGAATGGCGTCAACCTGCCGGTCGACGGCGGGTACGCCATCGGATTCTGAGGTCACGATGAGCTATCTTGCCACCCGGCTGACCGCCGCCGAAACCGTCGAGACGCTGGACCGAGATCCTGCGCCCGCAATCCCCGAGGGCCACGTGCGCGTCAGCCTTTCCGTCGCCAGCCTGTGCGGCACCGACCTGCACTATTTCCGGCACTTCGCGAACGCGGGGTTCCAGTTGCAGGGCCCGGTCTCGTTGGGCCACGAGGGCTGCGGACGGGTGATCGACGCGAACGGCAGCGGCATCCCCGAGGGCACGCTGGTCGCCCTCAACCCGATCATCAACTGCGGCACCTGCCCCGCCTGCCAGCGCGGCGAGGTCAACCTGTGCACCGCCAAACGCTTTCCCGGCTCGGCAACGACAATCCCGCATATCGACGGGTTCTTCCAGCAGGTCATCGACCACCCGGCCCGCTGCTGCCGCCCGGTCGGCCCCGAGGTCGACCCGCGCCACCTGACCTTCGCCGAACCGCTGGCCTGCGCGATGCACTCGGTCACCAAGGCGGGCGTTAAGGCGGGCGAGCGCGTCCTCGTCACCGGCTGCGGCCCGATGGGCCTGCTCGCGGTGGTCGCCGCGGCGGCCAGGGGCGCCGAGGTCACCTGCATCGACCTGCGCGAAGAGGCCGCGAAACTGGGCGAGAAGGTCGGCGCCACACAAGGCCTGAGCGTCGAGGCCTTCGAGGCGCTCTCCCCCGCCCCCGAATTCGACGCGGTGATCGAAGCCAGCGGCGCACACCCGGCACTGAACCTCGGCCTGCGCGCGCTGCGGCGCAAGGGCCGGCTCTCGATCCTGTCGAACATCCAGCCGAAGGCGGCGGTGGTCGAGTTGCACCTGGTGATGCTCAAGGAAATCGCCGTGACTGGCTCGTTCCAGTTCAACCGAGAATTCGAGGAGGCCGTCCGGGTAATCGAGGCGGGCGCGACCGATTTCGACGCGCTGATCGCCGCCGAGTTCCCGCTGGCGCAGGCTGGCGACGCGCTGCGCCTCATGCAAGCGGGCGGGCGGCCCGGAAAGATCCTGCTGCGCGGCGCTTAGCGGCGGGTGGCGGCATGGCAGCGCGTAGGAAAAGACTCCTTCGCCCTGCCCCAACCAGGCAACCGCGCGACCCGGTTCTGGGCCGCGCGCTGCAAAAATAGCAATCCAGGGAGGATAGACATGAAGACCATTTTTGGAACTATCACCGCAGGTGCGATGCTGCTGGCCAGCGCCGCCTTCGCGCAGGACGACAAGATCACACTGGGCCTGTCGGTCGACCAGCTGTTCGAAAGCCGGGTCGGCGTGAACGACGCGATCAAGGCCGAGGCCGCAGACCGTGGCTACGAGCTTATCGAGGTCGTCGCAGACGGCGACGCGCAGCAGCAGAACGCACAGATCCAGACGCTGATCACGCAGCAGGTCGACGCGATTCTTGTTTGCGCCGTGGACCAGAACACCATCGAACGCGCCCTGATCGCCGCCCAGCGGGCCGGCATCCCGGTCATCGCCTATGACCGCGATCTGCCGGACAGCCGCGTGGTCGCCGCTTTCGTCGGCCCGGATTCGATCTTCGATGGCCGCGCGGCGGGCGAGTACATGGCCGAGGCCTTGGCCGAAGTCGACGGCGAGGTCACCGTGGTCGAGCTGATCGGCGCGCTCAACGATCAGAACGGTATCGACCGGCAGAAGGGCTGGCGCGAGGCGATGGCCAAGCTGCCGAACCTGAAGATCATCGAGGTGCCGACCGACTGGGACAGCGCCCGCGCACTGTCCGGCACGCAGAACGCCTTCCAGGCCAACCCGGACATCCACGGGGTCTTCGCGGCGACCGACACCCATATTCCGGCGGTCGAGACCGTGCTGCGGGACATGGACAAGCTGGTGCCGGTGGATCAGGCCGGGCATGTCGTGGTGACCGGGATCAACGGCTCGAACGACGGTTACCAGGCCGTCGCGGCAGGCAATGCCGACGGCATCGTGGTGATGGATCTCGATACCACCGGGCGCACCGCCGTCGCGCTGGCCGCCGAGCTGATCGCCGGAAACGAGGTCGAACGCACCAACGTCATCCCGGGCCGGTTCTACAGCCACGAGGATATCGAGGCCCACAAGGACGCCATCTGGGGCGCGAAGTGATCCCACGCCGCGCCCCCTGGCAAGCCTCGGGGCGCGGCGCCAACCGCAGGTGACGTGATGCTGACCCGAACCCTGGACGCGGCGCGGCGCTTTCCCGCCGTTCCGCTGGTGGCCGCGCTGGTGACGGCGTTCTCGCTGGCCTCGCCCTTCTTCCTGACCGCCGGCAACATCGAGGCGATGCTGGCCGCCAATGCCGTGGTGCTGATCGCCGCCGTGGGCATGACTTTCGTCTTTCTTGCCGGTGGCATCGACCTGTCGATCGCCACGGTGATATCGGCCAGCGCGGTGGTCTCGGGCGTGGTCATGGCGGCAACCGACAGCGTGCCATTGGGCGTGGCCGCAGCGCTCGGCACCGGCGCGGGCTTCGGCGCGCTCAATGGCCTGCTGGTCGGCGGGTTCGGCCTATCGCCTTTCATCACCACAATGGGCACGCAGCTGATCGCGCGCGGCCTTGCCTTCATCCTCTCGCAGGGGGTGGCGGTGAAGGGCACGCCGTTCTGGCTGCTCGACTTCGGTTTCATGGCGTGGGGCGGTGTCCCCGCGGTCACCCTCGTGGCGCTCGCCGTCGTGGCGCTCGCCGCGTGGGCGCTCTCCGCTACCGGCTGGGGGCGCGAGGTGATGCTGGTCGGCTCCAACCCCGCCGCCGCGCGGTTCACCGGCATTCCGGTCGGGCGCATCACCTTCAGCGTTTATTTCGTCTCGGGCGTGTTGGGCGGGCTGGCCGGGTTCATCTCGATCGCCAACCTCGGCAACGCCATCCCCGGCGTTGGCGACACGCTTCTGCTGATGATCATCGGCGCGGTAGTCCTCGGCGGCACAACGATGACCGGCGGCGAAGGCTCGATCCCGCGCACCTTGCTGGGCGTCGCCCTGCTGGCGGTGTTGATCAACGGGCTGAACCTGATGGGCATCCCGTTCTACGACCAGCTGATCGTCCAGGGCGTGCTGATCTTCGTCGGCACCTGGGCCTCGCAGGCCCTGACACGGCGGAGGGCGTGATGCAGCACGCGGACATCGAGGCCCCGCCCGTCCTGTCGGTCCGCGGCCTGTCGAAAGCCTTCGCCGGGCGCACCGTGGTCGATGGCGTCACCTTCGACCTGCGCCCCGGCGAGGTGCTGGCCCTGGTCGGCGAAAACGGTGCGGGCAAGTCCACCACCAAGAACATGCTCTGCGGCCTGCTCACGCCCAGCGACGGCGAGATCCGGATCGACGGCCAGCCCGTCGCGCGGCTTGACGCCGAAGCGCATGGCGTTTCGGCGGTGCACCAGGAACTCAGCCTGTTCCAGACGCTCAGCGTTGCCGAAAATATCTGTATCAACCGGCTGCCCGGCCACCCTGCGCGCATCGACTGGGCCGAGGCGGACCGCATCGCGCGCGAGCAACTGGCCTTCCTCGGGATGGACATCGACCCGCGTGCGGCGGTTGAGACGCTGGGCGCAGGCCGGCAGCAACTGGTCGAAATCGGCAAGGCGCTGCTGACCACCGACCGGGTGCTGATCCTGGACGAGCCGACGACATCGCTGACCGCCGTGGAACGCGAGAAACTGTTCGAGATTCTCGACCGGCTCAAGGCGCGCGGGCTGGCGATCGTCTTCATCTCGCACTTCATGGAAGAGATCTTCCGGGTCTGCGACAGCTACGTCGTCCTGCGGGATGGCGCGCAGGTCGGCGCCGGGCGGTTGGCTGACGTCTCGCAGGCTCGGCTGGAGGAGTTGATGGTCGGCCGCAGCGTGGGCGCTGCGCGGCTGGAACTGCTCCCGCCCCGGACCGAAGATGCCCTGCGCGTCGAAGCGCTTGAAGCGGCGGATTTCCACGACGTCTCTCTGACTGTCCGTCAGGGCGAGATCCTTGGCATCGCAGGACTAATGGGCGCGGGCCGCACCGAACTAGCCGAGGCGATATTCGGCCTGCGCCCGGCACGGGGCCGGATCAGCGTGCATGGCCAGGTCGTTCCACGCCCCTCGGTCGCGGCGATGAAACTACTCGGCGCTTGTTACGTGCCCGAGGACCGGCGGCTGAACGGGCTTTTCCTGAACCGCCCCGTGCGCGAGAACCTCTCGGCCGCCGCGCTGGCGCGGTTCGTGCGGCGCGTGTTGCGCGGCATCGGTTTCCGGGGCGAACGGCAGGCCGCGGGCGAGGTGGTCGAACGCATGAACATCGCCATCCCGCACATCGAGAACCCGGTGGGCGACCTGTCGGGCGGCAACCAGCAGAAGGTACTTCTGGGCCGCTGGCTTGCGACGGCCCCGCGCGTCGCTGTCTTCGACGAACCTACCAAGGGCGTCGACATCGGCGCGAAGTTCGACATTCACAACAGCATCGGGGCGCTGGCCGAAGCGGGCACGGGCGTGGTGCTGATCTCCTCCGACCTGCCGGAACTGCTCAACACCGCGCACCGCATCGTGGTCATGCGCAAGGGCCGCATCGTCGGCGGCTTCGACCGGGCCGAGTTCGACCCGGCGCGGATCATCTCATTGGCCGCCAGTGCCGAGACCGGAGGCAGGACATGACCGGTAGTACGTTCACCCGCGCCCTGAGCCGCCAGAAATGGCTGCCGATCGCCATCGCGACCCTGGTGCTGGGCGCGCTGCTGTCGCTGGCCTCGCCCGCCTTCCTGACACTGTCGAACTTCCAGTCGATCCTCGTGCAATCCAGCGTGACGGCGATCATGGCCGTGGGCATGGCGTTCATCATCCTGTCGGGCGGCATCGACATCTCTGTCGGCGCGATCCTGTTCTTCACTTCGGCGCTGTTCGCCCAGCTGATGATGGAGACCGGCTCCTACCCGCTGGCCTTTGCCGCCGCGATGTCGGCAGCGACGGCGCTGGGGGCGCTGAACGGGCTGCTCGTCGTGCGGTTCGGGATCTCTCCGCTGATCACGACGCTGGCCACCTATTCGATCTATCGTGGCGCGGCGATCCACCTGACCGGCGCACAGAACATCCCCGTCCCGCGCGAGATGGGCTTTCTGGGCAACGGCAAGCTGCTCGGGCTGCCAGTGCCGATCCTGCTGCTGGCAGTGGTCTTCGCCCTCGGGCTCTACGCGCTGACGCGGACCCGGTTCGGCGTGCACGTGCGCGCCATCGGCAATTCGCTGCGCTCGGCGCGCGAGACGAACCTGCCGATCGGGCGCACGACCGTTACGGTCTACGCCATCGGCGGTTTCGTCACCGGCATCGCCGCGCTGATCCTGCTGGCTCGCGTCGGCGGACTGCAGTCGGGGATCGGCATCGGCATCGAGTTCACCGTGATCGCCGCCGTGATCCTGGGTGGCACCAAGCTCACCGGCGGGTCTGGCACCATCGTCGGCAGCGTCATCGGCGCGGTGTTCCTGGTGCTGATCGACAACGGGCTGAACCTGATGAACGCCTCGCCCTTCGTCTACGACGTGGTGCGCGGCGCGGTGTTGCTGGCCGCCGTCGCCGTGGACCGTGTCTCGGCCCTGCGCCGCGACCGGCAGCTTCGCGCCCAGAAGGCCGCCCGCCTGCGCGAGGCGCACGCCTGAACCCGACACGACATTCGGAGGAAACCATGCACTTCTACCGCGCCTTCATCGACGGCGAATGGATCGATGGCAGCACCGGCAACCGGGTGCCCGTCGAGGACCCTGCAACCGGCGAGACCTGGGCCGAGGTCGCCGACTGCGACGCTTCCGACGCGGACCGCGCGCTTGAAACCTCGCACCGGGCGCAGCGAGGTTGGGGCCTGCTGCCGCCCATCGAGCGGGCCGGCCACATCTACCGGATCTGCGAGGGCTTGCGCGCCGAGAAGTCCCATTTCGCCACCCTGCTGGTACGCGAACAGGGCAAGACCCTGGCCGAGGCCGAAGCCGAGGTCGACGACACGATCCGCTACATGACCTACGCCGCCGAGGCCGCGCGGCGGATCTCCGGCGATATCCTGTCCTCGGACGTGCCGGGCGAACGGCTGGATATCCACAAGGTGCCCTACGGCGTGACGTTGGCGCTTTGCGCCTACAACTACCCGCTGGCGCTGATCGGGCGCAAGGTCGGCCCCGCGCTGGTTACCGGCAACACGGTGATCGTCAAACCGCACGAGGCGACCCCGGTGACGGCCTGTGAGTTCGCCCGAGTGGTCGCCGAAGCCGGGGTGCCGCGCGGTGTGGTGAACGTGATCACCGGTGCCGGGATTGCCGCCGCCTCGCGGCTGGTGGAAAGCCCTGTGACACGGCTGATTTCGCTGACCGGCTCGATCCGCGCGGGCCAGGGCGTGGCAGCGGCGGCAGCCCCGAACCTGACCGCCCTTTCGCTGGAGCTGGGCGGCAAGGCACCGTTCATCGTGCTGTCGGATGCCGACATCGCTGCCGCAGCCGAGGCCGCCGTGATTGCCCGTTACGCCAACTGCGGCCAAGTCTGCATCTGCGCCGAAACGGTCCTGGTGCACGAGAAGGTCGCCGACGCCTTCACCGAGCACCTGTTGGCCCGTGCCGCCGAGATTCGCCCCGGCAACCCGATGCAGAATGCCGGGATGGGCCCGCTGACGACCGCTGCCGCCCGGAGCCGCGTGCAGGGGCTGGTCTCAACCTCCGTCGAACAAGGCGCTGAAGTTGCCCTCGGCGGCGCCGTCCCGCAGGGCGCGGGCTTCGAGACGGGCAACTGGCTCGATCCGACAGTTTTGCTGAACGCCACCCGCGACACAGCCGCCGTCCGCGAAGAAATCTTCGGCCCGGTCCTGCCGGTCGTCCGCGTCGGCGACTATGAAGAAGCGCTGGATATCGCCAATTCCCGCGACGACGGGCTCTCGGCCTATCTGTGGACGCGTGACCCGGCAATCCAGGCGGACGCCATCGCGCGGATGGAGACGGGAACGATCTTCATGAACAAGGGGATCTCGGGCCTCGTCCAAGGCTATCACAACGGTCATAAGCGGTCCGGTCTGGGCGGAGAGGACGGTATTTACGGGATAGAAGGTTACCTGCAGAAACGTACGGTCTATCTATCGACGTTTTAACAAGCAGATAAGAAAAGGAGCGTAGACCTTGCCCCCGATAAGCGCAGCGCGCGTCGGCGGGCAAACGTCTCCCCAGAACGCACGAACAAACTTCGAAGTTTTCGTAACTTGGCACTCCACAGGGTGCGGGTTCCCGCAACGATCTTGCGGGAACCGCGCTACTCGCGGGAGAACTCCCGGTTCAGACTTGCGACCGTAACCCAAATCCGGAAACTACCAGTATTTACAACAACGCTGAGACCCCGATGCCGGACGCGGACGCATCTCTACGCTGCTTTCTCGCAATCGCCCGGTCGCTTGCCGGAACAATGGATTACGACCGTATACTCCAGGCTTTCGCAGCAGGATTGCGCGACCTGATCCCGCATGATCACCTAGATATCGTGCTACTGCATCCCTCCGGAACGCAGATCTGCCATGAGGCCTGCCTGCATACGTCGTGGAGCCGCCGCGATGACAGGAAGCCGACCGATACCAGCCCGATCCGCGATGTGCTGCGCGGGGATGCGCCATTCTTCCTGACGGGCGACGCCTGGACCGACGCCCGTTTTCATTTCGATGGCGCCGACAGCGCGCCGATATTCCGGGCGAACCTGCACAGCCGCATTGTCGTGCCTCTCCGCGTCGAGGGCGAGATCATCGGATCGCTGGCGATCTCCAGCCACCATGCCGACCGCTATGACACCGGCATGGTCGAGACCGCTCAGGGCGCAGCCGACCTGATCTCGTCCTATCTGTTCGCGCTGGAACGCGGCCGCGAGGCCCGCGAATCCGCAGTCGCCGAAAGCGAGGCGCGGGGCCGCGAGGAGGCCCTTCGCATCGGCGCGCAACGGCTGACGGAAGGCATCGAGACCGAACGTCAGCGGCTGGCGATGGACATTCACGACCAGACGCTGGCGGACATGGCGCGACTGGCACGCCGGGTCTCGCAACTGGCGCCGGCAAGCCGGACCCAGGCCGCCGAGATTGACGGTATCCGCGACGATCTGGATCGTTGTCTCGCCGATCTTCGGGGTGTGGTCGAGGACATGAAGCCGACAATCCTGCAGCTCTTCGGCTTCTCCGAAGCGGTCGAGGCGCATCTCGAGCGCTGTGCGGCCACTGCGCCGGGACTGGTGGCGATCGCGATAGAGGATGTCAGCGGCGGTGCGGTCGACAGGCTGCCCGACAGCGTCCGCACCGCGCTCTATCGGATCGTGCAGGAAGCAGGGAACAACGCGATCCGGCACGGCGCGGCCTCTCAGGTCGGTGTCACCGCCGAATGTGCGCCCGGCGCGTTGGTGATAACAGTACGGGACAATGGTAGCGGGATCGGGGCGCAACACATGCAGTCCGCGAACGGCATCGCGAACATCCGGACCCGCGCCGCACTGATCTCGGCACGCGTTGTGATCGAAGGATTGCCGAGCGGTACCCGCGTTCGCATCACCCTGCCCGTGCAGGACCTCATGCAGGAGACACGGCAATGCGCCTTCTGATCGCCGAGGACGACCCCTTGCACCGGGCCTTCCTGCGCACCTCGGCCGAGGCGGTCCTGGGCGGCCCTGAGACAGAGATCTGCGAGGCCCGCGACGGGGCCATCGCCAAGGCGCTATTCGACGACGCACCCTTCGATGCGGTGATCCTCGACCTGCAGATGCCCGGCGCGACCGGCGTCGATGCGGCGCGGCACATCTGGGGGCGGCGCCCCGGGACCCGGATCCTGTTCTGGTCGAACTATGCCGAGGAAGCCTATGTGCGGGGCATCACCCGGATTGTCCCCGAAGAGGCCGTCTATGGCTATGTCCTGAAGTCGGCCGCCGAGGACCGGCTGGCAACGGCCATCCGGGGCGTGTTCGAACAGGACCAGTGCATCGTCGACCGCGAGGTGCGCGGGGTGCAGCGGCGTAGCCGCGACCGCTGGCAGGGATTGACCGAGCAGGAGTTCGAAGCCCTGACCGACCTGGCGCTCGGCCTGACGGACCGTGCCATCGCGGCGCGGCGCAAGGTGTCGCTTCGGACCGCGCAGGTCCGGCTTCAGAACGTCTATGCCAAGCTGGGCCTCGACCGGGCCGAGATCCCGGAAGGCAGTTGGGGACCGAGCTTCAACTCGCGCAGCCGGACGATCAGTCTTGCTTTTCAACGCGGCCTGTTGAATGCGGATGTGCTGAAACGCGAGGACGAGGCGCTGGCCGACTGGCTGAGACGCGCCGGTATCGAGCTGCCCGACTGACGGCACTGCGGGAACCCGCAGTACGGAGTGCGGATTTCCGCGAAACTGCTGCGCGGGCCCACGCATACGGGCCCATCTGGCGGCGCTAGCCTCTCTGGAAAAGATCGCTTCTAGGAGGAAACACATGCCGTTCGTCAACATCCGCATCGTGCGCGAGGTGATCGCCGCCGACCCCGACGGGATCAAGGAACGCATCGGGCGCGAGGTCAGCGCGAGCATCGCATCGGCCGCTCAGATCCCGGCCGAAAACGTCTGGGTCGTGTTTGACGAAGTGTCCCAGGACGACTGGTTCGCGGGCGGTAAGAGCGTGCGCGCGCTTCGAGGCGACACATGAGCGTCGAGATCCGCGATCCGCGTTTTGTCGAGGTGATCGGCGAGACGATCTCGCTTGCGCGGCTTGGCACCGGTTTCCTGTTTACCGAGGGGCCGATTTGGCATCCGCGGGACAAGCATCTGACCTTTTCGGACATGCCTGGCGATCATATGCGTCGGTGGTATCCGGACGGGCGGATCGAGACCTTCCGCAAGCCCAGCCACAAGGCGAACGGCAACACCTATGACGCCGAGGGTCGGTTGCTGACCTGCGAACACGCCACCAGCCGCCTCTCCCGGACCGAGGCGGACGGATCGATCACCGTGCTGGCCAGCCAATACGATGGCAAGGAGCTGAACAGCCCCAACGACATCGTGGTGCGCCGCGACGGCACGATCTGGTTCACCGATCCGACCTATGGGCGGATGGAGTTCTTCGGCGTGCCCCGCGCACCGCAACTCGATTGCCAGGGCGTCTATCGGGTCAACCCCGACGGCAGCGGGCTTGCGCGGGTCGCGGACGATTTCGGTCAGCCCAACGGGCTGTGTTTCTCGCCGGATCACGATGTGCTGTTCGTGAACGACACCGAGAAGGGACACATCCGGCGCTTCGATGTAGCCGCGGATGGAAGCCTGTCGGGAGGCGCGGTCTGGGCGACGCCCCAGGGCGAGGCCGAGGGGCATCCGGACGGGATGAAGATCGACAGTGCCGGAAACCTCTACTGCACCGGCCCCGGCGGGGTTCAGGTCTTCGCGCCCGACGGCACCTGCCTCGGGGTGATCCTGATGCGCGAGTTGACCGCCAACTTCGCATGGGGCGGGGACGATCTGCGGACGATGTTCTTCACCTCGTCCACCTCGCTCTACAGCGCGCGGGTGATAACGCCCGGCCTGCCGCTGTTCTGACCCTGCCCCCGGCGGCGCATCCGGCAGGACGACCGGCGGGGGCCTCACAAACAAAAACCGAAAGATCGGGAGGAAAACCATGAAACGTACCACCACCTGCGGACTAGCCGCCGCGCTTGCCGCAACATCGGTGCTCAGCCCTGCGCCGGCACAGGCCGCCGAGGACGAGATCCGCATCGGCGCGCTCTACGCCACCTCGGGCGCATGCCTGATCTTTGGAGAACTGGCGCTCAAGGGGCACCAGATGCTGGTCGACCGGATCAACGCCGAAGGCGGGATCGACGGCCGCAAGATCGTCACCGTGCACCGCGACACCCAGTGCAACCCGGCCGAGGCCACCACGGCGGCACGCGACATGATCGCCAAGGACAACGTGGACTTCCTGGTCGGCGGCATCAGCTCGTCCGAGGGACAAGCCATTTCGGAAGTCGCCAAGCAGGAAGGCGTCATCTACATGGCGGCCATTCCCAAGACGACCGAGATGACCAACGAGGCCAACTTCCACAAATACGTGTTCCGGGCCGCCGCGAACACCAATACCGAGGGCAAGTCCGCCGCCGTCATCGCCGACAAGCTGGGCTGGAACCGGGTCTGCACGATCCTGCTGGACTATTCCTACGGCTACAGCCTGGACGAGGCATTCTCGGCGCACCTGGCGCAGATCCGTCCAGAGGCCGAGATCGTCAACAAGGAATGGCCGAAGTTCGGCACCACCGACTACACCGCTTATATCACCAAGACGCTTGGCGCGGATTGCGACGGCGTGTTCGGCAACATCTGGGGCGGCATCTTTCCCGCCTTCGCCAAGCAGGCGCAGCCCTTCGGGTTCTTCGATCAGGTGCAGTACATCAGCGCGGGTGAGGTCGGCGCACCGGTCGTGTCCGAACAGATGGGCGACGACATGCCGGCCGGGATCTGGACCAACAGCTACGAGCTTTTCTACTATCCCGACACGCCGGAACACATGGCCTATGTCGGCGAGTTGAAAGAGCTTCTGGGAACCGAGCATCCGCCCTCGTGGCCGAGCACGGGCTATATCGCGACCAAGTGGCTGACCGAAGCGGTCAAGGCGGCGGGCTCGACCGACAGCGATGCGGTGATCGCGGCGCTCGAGGGCATGACGATCGACACACCGATCGGGCAGCAGACCATGCGGGCCAGCGATCACCAGGCGAACCGGGGCATGTTCTGGGGACAGATGAGCCAGTCCAAGGACCCCGCCTATCCCTACAAGATTCTCGATCCGGTCGAGTACGTCCCGGCTGACGGCTTGATGGACTGAGAACGGTCGCCCCCGGCTCCGTTACAGGATCCCTCCCTTGTTCCGGCCAGCGGTGGCCGGGGGCGCCTTTCCGCATACCCGAAAGATACGCATGTTCGACAATCCGATGCTTCTGTTCATCCAGCTGATGAACGGCCTTTCGCTGGGCATGAACCTGTTCATCATCTCGGCCGGGCTGACGCTGATCCTTGGCGTGCTGCGCGTGCTGAACTTCGCCCACGGCGCGATGTTCATGCTGGGCGGCTATGCCTGCTTCACCCTGGTCGGGCTGCTGACCCCGGTGCCCGGCGCGTTCTGGCTGGCGGTTCCCGGCGCAGCGCTCGCAATGGCGGTCCTCGCCTGGGGGGTGGAGCGCACGATGCTGCGCCATCTCTATGACCGCGACCACCTCTACCAGCTGCTGTTCACCTTCGCGCTGGTGCTGATCATCGGCGATCTGGTGAAGGTCGGCTGGGGCACTTCGGTGCTGTCCGTGTCTTTCCCCGACGGCTTCAAGGGGGCGACCAACCTAGGTATCGCCTACTATCCCACCTACCGCCTGCTGCTGTGCGGCATCGGTATTGCCGTCGGCGTGGGCCTTTGGCTGTTCGTAAACCGCACCCGCGCCGGGCGGCTGGTCCGCGCCGCGCGGCAGGACCGCGAGATGCTCGAGGCGCTCGGGATCGACGTCGGGCGGATCTACATGCTGGTCTTCGTCGCAGGCTCGGCGCTGGCGGGCCTCGGCGGCGCGCTGGCCGCCCCTGCGATCGCGCTCGCCCCCGGCATGGATGCCGAGATCATCGTCGAGTGCTTCATCATCGTCATCATCGGCGGGCTCGGCAGCCTGGGAGGCGCCTTTCTGGGTGCGCTCATCCTCGGCCTGCTGAACGCCTTCGGGGTCATGCTGATCCCCGAGTTCGAGATCGTGCTGATCTACCTGGTGATGGTCCTGATCCTGCTCATCCGGCCCTGGGGCCTGCTGGGCAAACCCGAGGCTGGCTACAAATGACCCGATACACGATCCCGACGGCGGCGCTGCTGGCCGCTCTGGCGCTGGTGCCACTGACCGGCGACCGCTACCTCATCTACCTGTTCACCGAGATCCTGATCTTCGCGCTGTTCGCGCTCAGCTTCAATCTGCTGCTGGGCTATGGGGGACTGATCTCGTTCGGGCACGCGGCGTATTTCGCAATCGGCGCCTATACGTGCGCAATTCTGTTGACGACACTGGACTGGCCCTTTGCGCTGGCCTTTCCGGCCTCGGTGCTGGCGGCTGCGATTGCCGCGGCGGTAATCGGCTTCTTCTGCGTTCGCCTGACCGAGATCTATTTCTCGATGCTGACGCTGGCCTTCGCGCAGCTGGTCTGGGCCATTGCCTTCAAATGGGTCGGCGTGACCGGGGGCGACACTGGTTTCATCGGCGTCGCGGTGCCCGAGATGCTGAACACGCCCGAGCGTTTCTTCTATTTCGCCCTTGTCACCGTCGCCGCCTGCACCGGTGCCTTGTGGGTCATCACCCGCTCGGCTTTCGGCCTTGCGCTGACCGCCACACGCGAGAACCGTAACCGGGCCGAGTTCATCGGCATGAACGTGCGCCGCGTGCAACTGGTCGCCTTTGTCATCGCGGGTCTGTTCGCGGGTGTCGCGGGAGCGCTGTTCACGCTGTTCAACCACTCGGTCTTTGTCGAGACCGCCTGGTGGACCTCGTCCGCCGAAGTGATGATCATGGCGATCCTCGGCGGCATCGGAAGTTTCATCGGCCCGGCGGTCGGCGCGGGGGTGCTGATCGTGCTCGACCGGCTGATCACCGAGTTCACCCAGTACTGGCCGACCGTGCTGGCGGTGATCCTGCTGGCTGTCCTGTTCTTCTGCCCCGAGGGGCTGACCGGACTGCGCCTTGGCCGCGGTCCGCGAAAGGAGCGCCCGTGATGCTGTCTATCCGAAATCTCGGCAAGAGCTTCGCCGGCTTCCGTGCCCTGAACGCAATCGATCTCGACCTGGCCGAGGGGGAGTGCCATGCCATCCTGGGGCCGAACGGGGCCGGCAAGACGACATTCTTCAACTGCCTGACCGGTCAGCTTGCACCGACCGACGGCAGCGTAACCTACAAGGGCCGTAAGATCACCGGGCTTTCGCCCAGCCGGATCGTCAAGCGCGGCATCGCCCGGTCGTTCCAGCGGATCAACATCTATCCTAAACTGACGGTGTTCCAGAATGTGCAGGTGGCGCTGATAGCCGACCGGGGGATGACGTTCAACCTGCTGCGCCGGGGTGATACGCTGTTTCGCGAGGACACGGCGCGCATGCTGGATCTGGTGCACCTCGGGACCGAGGCCGAGCAGACCGCCGGGCTGATGTCCTATGGCAAGCAGAAGCAGCTGGAGCTGGCAATCGCGCTGTGTTCCGACCCGGACCTTCTGCTGCTGGACGAGCCGACGGCGGGCATGTCCCCGCAGGAGACCCGTGCCTCGATCGCGCTGATCGGAGAAATTACCGCGCGCCGCAAGCTGACCCTGCTGTTCACCGAGCACGACATGGAGGTTGTCTTCTCGATCGCCGACCGCCTGTCGGTCCTTCATCATGGAGAGCTGATCACCACCGGGTCTCCCGACGCGGTCCGCGCCGATCCCGAGGTCCGGCGTATATATCTTGGAGGGCACGCCGATGCCGCTGCTTGAGGTTTCCGACATCCACACGGCCTATGGCATTTCCGAGGTGCTGTTCGGCGTCTCGATCACCGTCGGTGACGGCGAATGCGTCGGCCTGCTGGGGCGCAACGGTGTCGGCAAAAGCACCACCATGCGCTCTGTAAACGGGCTGACGCCTCCGCGCGGTGGCGCGGTGCGCTGGAAGGGCGAAGACATCACCGGCCTGCCCACCCACGAGATCGCCCGGCGCGGCATCGGTTTCGTCCCGGAGGATCGCCGTGTCTTCCCCGATCTGACCGTATGGGAGAACCTGGACATCGCGCGCCGGGACCGGGGCACGCCGGATCCCTGGACGGAGGCGCGGGTTCATGCGCTTTTTCCTGAACTCGAGACCTTTGCGGACCGCCGGGGCGGGCATCTGTCGGGGGGCCAGCAGCAGATGCTGACCATCGCCCGCAGCCTGATGGGCAATCCCGACATCCTGCTGCTGGACGAGCCGTCCGAGGGGCTGGCACCGCTGGTCGTGGACAAGCTGCGCGCGCAAATCGCCGCGCTCAAGGCGCAGGGGCTGGCAATCGTGCTGGCCGAGCAGAACCTCGACTTCGTGCTCTCGCTCTCGGACCGGGTCTACATCCTGGAGAAGGGCGAGGTGAAGTTCCACGGCACCCCCGACGAAGTGCGCGGCGACGACGCGCTCGTGAAACGCTACCTGACCGTCTGAGGACCCCGAATGACCCATACCATGCCCGACCTTTTCCGGATCGACGTCGCAGGCGGCGCGATCTCTCCGGCACGCACCGAACTGCGCGCCCGCACCCACCTGGTCGCCACCGACGAGCCGCCCGAGCGCGGCGGCACTGACCTGTCGGCCAGCCCGCTCGAGACGATGCTGTCGGCGTTTCTGGGCTGCACCAATGTCATCACCCATTTCGTTGCCGGCAAGATGGGCGTGCGGATCGAGGGGCTGGAGATGTCGCTGACCGGGCATTTCGACACACGCGGCGTGTTCTCGAAAGCCGAAGTGCGGGTGCCCTTCCCGGTGATCGAACTGCGCGTGGAACTGGATACCGACGCGGACGAGGCGACGCTGGCCCGTCTCCGTGAGACCGTGGCGCAGAAATGCCCCGTTTCAGTGATCCTGCGCGAAGCCGGATGCGAGATCCGCGAAACCTGGGTGAACCGGGTCTCGGCATGAGTGGTCCGGGCGCACCGTGACGAAGCGGTGCGCCCTGGTGCTTCAAAGGCGGATGCAGGACACGCCGCAGGATGGCAGGTCCGGGCCACCCATCGCATAATCCGCGTCCGGGAACACGCCTGACAGGTCGGCGGCGTCCGGACCGTAGTTGAACACGAACCTGTAGCGCCCGTTGTCCCTGACGCGCACATCCTCGGGCAGGTCGAACCACGCGACCTGCGCCGCGTCGAGCGCGTCGCGTGCGATACGGTCCAGAGCCGCCTCGTCGCAGCGCCCGGCGAGATAAAGCGCCCTGCCCTGCCGCAACAGCGCCGGGGTGCCGTCTTCGGTCGTCTCGATCACCTCGACGCTTTCGCCCGGCTCGACGAACTCGCGCCAGCCCGCGAAATTGCCCCCCTTCGCCAGCGGGATCGGCGCGAAGGGGCGGCGCGTTTCGACCCGGCGTACGGTGATGTCGATCAGTTTGCGCAACGGACCCGGCGGCAGCCCCTCGCTGATCGTCAGGTTGTGCCCCTTGGCCCCGGACCACGGGCCCGCCAGCACCATGGCGCCGCAATCGGCAAGCGCCTGGGCGAAATCCTCTTCGATCAGGGCGACCATCGGCAGGACGACCAGCTTGCGCCCGGCGATGGCCGAGGCACTGGGCGGTATGATGTCCACGCTGATCCCGGCGCGCCGAAGCGCAGCATAAGTGCGCAGCGCCGTGTCGAAATGCGAGGCGTCGCGGCCATGCGGCTGGATCTCGGTCACCCACTGGCTGGTGTAGTCGAAAACCAGCGCGACCTCGGCCCGGGCCGGCGCGGGCGCGGGGTTCAGATCGGCCAGTTCCCCGGTGATCTGCTTGCACAGGTCATAGCCGTAGTTCGGACGGCCATCGGGCAGCAGCAGACCCTCGTGCATCTGCTCCTGCGCGAACGAAGGCTGCCGCCAGCGAAAGAAGCTGACGACCTCGGCCCCGGCGGCGAAGGCCTCCCAAACCCATAGCCGACCCGCGCCGGGTGCGGGAGCGGGATTGTAACTGCCCCAGTTCAGCGGTCCCGGCGGCTGCTGTTCCATCACCCACCAGCGCCCGGCATCGTCGCCGTTGCGGATCTGCCCACAGGTCCGGTAGAGGTCGTGGTGGAAGGCGTCGAAATCCGGGTGCCCGACCTGCATGTAGCGCTTGATCAGCGTCTCGTCGCCCAGTTCGCGGTCAAGGAAACCCGTGGGATATGCATCCCATGCCGCGATATCCAGGTCGGCGCTGACCTCGTAGTGATCGAACTCGAAAAACTTGCCCATGAAGTTGTGGCTGATCGGACGGCCGGGAGAATGCCGCCGGATCACCTCGGTCTGAAGCCGGTTGAACGCTGCCACCTGTTCCGAGGCATAGCGCCGGAAGTCGAGCTTGTGCGATGGGTTGGTCTCGGTCACGGCACCGACCGGCAGTTCGATCTCGTCGAAGCTGCGATAGGTCATCGACCAGAACACGTTGCCCCAGGCCCGGTTCAGTGCATCCGGGCTTTGGTATTTCTGCGCCAGCCAGTCCCGGAACCCGTTCAAGGCCGCCTGCGAGTAGCTGAGCGTTGTCTTGTGGCAGCCGTACTCATTGTCGGTCTGCCAGGCGGCCAGTGCAGGGTGTTCGCCATAGCGCTGCGCGAGCGCCTCGGTGATCCGCACGCTTTCCCGACGGTAGCCTTCGTGGCTGAAGCAATAATGACGGCGCGAGCCGAACCCCCGCACATGGCCCTGCGCATCGACTGCCAGCATGTCCGGCATCCGGTCCACCAGCCACTTCGGCGGCGTCGCCGTAGGCGTGCCCAGAACAACCTTCAGCCCGGCCCGGTGCAACACGTCGAAAGCACGGTCCAGCCAGTCCCAGTCGTAGCGCCCGGGTTCGGGCTCCATCAGGCTCCAGGCGAACTCGCCGATGCGGACGAATGTGATCCCGGCCTCGGCCATCATCGCGGCATCGGTGGGCCAGCGCTCTTCAGGCCAGTGTTCGGGGTAGTAGCAGACGCCGAGGGTCTGGGTGGGGGATCGGTCGAAACTCATGTGCGCTCCTGCGGGCAAAGGGGTTGCGTCCGCCGCCCCTTGGGGCGGCGCCGGGGGTCTGGGATGTGCGGCCGGGTCAGCCGATGCGGGTGCCGTCCTTGTCGAAGAGATGCGCGCGGTCGGGACGGATGCCGACGGTGATGCTATCGCCGGGGGCGTCGTTTCCGGCATCCTCGGGACGCGCTACGATCACCGGCGCCTCGCCGCGGGTCTCGGCGTAGGCGTAGCTGGTCGCGCCCAGCCGTTCGACGACATCGACACTCAGCGTCAGGTTGCCCGTGGGCAGCGGTCCGGGTGCGAAATGCTCGGGACGGATCCCCAGGGTGACACGCGCGCCATCGTCCAGCCGCGCGGCCTGCGGAAGCGAGAGCGTGCACTCGGGATGTCCGGTCAGCCGAATGCCGCCGCTTGTCACCAGCGCGTCGAAGAAGTTCATCGTCGGAGAGCCGATGAACCCTGCCACGAAGCGGTTCACGGGGCGCTGGTAAAGCTCGAGCGGTGCGCCGACCTGCTCGATCCTGCCGTCGCGCAGCACGACGATCCGGTCGGCGAGAGTCATCGCCTCGGTCTGGTCGTGGGTGACGTAGATCATCGTCGCGCCCAACTCGCCATGCAGGCGGGCGATTTCGACACGCATCTTGACGCGCAGTTCGGCGTCGAGGTTGGACAGCGGCTCGTCGAACAGGAACACGCCCGGTTTGCGCACGATGGCCCGGCCGATGGCGACGCGCTGCCGCTGCCCCCCGGAAAGCGCCTTGGGCAGCCGGTCCAGCAGTGCGCCCAGCTGCAGCACGTCGGCGGCGGCGCGGACGCGGGACCGGGTGTCCGCCTTGTCGTGGCCGGTCATGCGCATGCCGAAGGACATGTTCCCCTCGACACTCATATGCGGATAGAGCGCGTAGCTTTGAAAGACCATCGCCACGCCCCTATCCCCGGGCTGGGTGTCGTTCATGCGCTGCCCGTCGATCTGCAGCTCGCCGCCCGAGATGTCCTCGAGCCCTGCGATCATGCGCAGCAGCGTGGACTTGCCGCAGCCCGAGGGGCCGACGAAGACGGTAAACTCGCCGTCCGGTACCTCGAGGTCGGCGCCGTGGATCACGGGGTGGTTGCCATAGACCTTGCGCAGGTCGCGAAGCGTCACGGATGCCATGTCGCCCCCCTTCTACTTGACCGCGCCGGCGGTGATGCCGGCCATGAAATAGCGTTGCAGGAACACGAAGACCGCCAGCATGGGCGCGGTCAGCAGCACCGCCCCGACCATGATACCGCCCCAGCTGACCTCGGTGATGCCGATCAGCGAGCCGAGCGCGACCGGCGCGGTCATCATCCGCGGGTCGTTGGCGATCAGCAGCGGCCAGAGGTAGTTGTTCCACGAGTGCAGGAACAGGATGATCCCCAGTGCTGCCAGCGTCGGCTTGGCCATTGGCAGCGCGACGTGCAGGAAGATCTTCCACTCGCTGACACCCTCGACCCGCGCGGCGTCGAACAGGTCCGCCGGCATCATCGAGAAGGCCTGCCGCATGAACAGCACGCCGAGCGAGTTGAACAGCGGCGGCACGATCAGCGCGACCCATGTGTCGCTGAGGCCGAAATCGCGGGCCACCATGATGAACTGTGGGATAACCACGACGAAATAGGGCAGCGTCATTGTACCCAGGATGATCGCCACCACGGCCACCTTGCCGTGAAAGCGATAGCGCGCCAGTGCCCAGCCCGCCATCGAGGTCAGCGCCATCGACAGAACGGTGTAGATACTGGCGACGACGACCGAAACGAAGATGGTGCGGACGAAATCCAGGTCGCCCTGGAGCTTGCGGAAGTTCGACAGGAACTCACCGTGGGGGATCAGCTCGATCCTGGGGCTGAAGATCCCCTCGTCACCCATCGTGGCGAAGACGACCATCATCCAGATCGGGAACAGCCAGACGATGGCCAGCGGCACCAGCACCGCATGGATGGCGAGCGACTGGGTGCGCCGGTTTGCGCTTCGGGATCTCATGCGCGGTCCCTTCCAAGCCAGAGGTTGAGGGCGGCGATGGCGACGGCCAGCATCGCGATCGTGTAGGCGATGGCCGAGGCGTAGCCGAAGTTCAGGTTCAGGAAGCCCTGCCGGTAAAGGTAGAGACCAAGCGTCTCGGTTCCGCCGCCGGGGCCGCCCTGGTTGGTGATCAGGTAGGGTTCGACGAACATCTGCATCGAGCCGATGACCGAGAGCACCAGGCAGAACAGGATGATCGGGCGCAGCAACGGCAGGGTTATGTGCAGAAACTGCTGGCGCGGGCTGACCCGGTCGAGGGTCGCGGCCTCGTAGACATCCTCGGGGATGGATTGCAGGCCCGCCAGGATGATGATCGCGTTGTAGCCGACCCAGCGCCAGGTCACGGCGACGATGATGACGGCCATCGCCGCATCGGGATCGCCGAACCAGTTGAGCGCGGGCAGCCCCACGCCCTCGAATATCTTGTTCACGATGCCGAATTCGGCGTTGAACATCAGCCGGAAGACTGCGGCATAGGCGGCCTCGCCGATGACGACCGGGGCGAAGAAGGCAAAGCGCATCAGCCCCCGTGCCTTCAGCAGCGGCGAGTTCAGCAGCACTGCCAGAAGCGTCGCCAGCGTCAGCATGACCGGGACCTGGATCACCAGGATCGTCAGCGTGTTCTCGAGCGCGTTCCAGTATGCCGGATCCTGCACCACCCTGCCCCAGGTCATGCCGGGGTTCCAGCTCCACGGGGCGCGCCGGGTGGAGAGGAAGGACAGGAAA
Organism: Halovulum sp. GXIMD14794; assembly: GCF_054457455.1. NCBI lineage: Bacteria > Pseudomonadati > Pseudomonadota > Alphaproteobacteria > Rhodobacterales > Paracoccaceae > Halovulum > Halovulum sp. GXIMD14794. The sequence goes on from NZ_JBTLNF010000012.1 coordinate 103,273, forward strand.
AACGAGTAGAGGATCGGCCAGCACCAGAACACGGCGAAGATCGCCAGGTAGGGTGCAAGGAAACCGTATGCCGCTGCCGTGCGGTATCGCATGTATCGGGCCTGATTTCGTTATGAGAACCGGGCGCCCCGCCGCAGCGGCGGCGCCCGTTTATGGACGGATCGAGCGGTTCAGCCCGCGATCATTCGGCGACGGGCAGGCCGGTGGCGAAGCTGATTTGCTTGGCAGCTTCGTCCAGCGCCTCCTGGGCGCTGTCGTACTCGCCGTTGATATAGGCGATCTGCGTGGCCTGGATCACCTGGTCGGCGTCGCCGAAGAAGGGCGTGCCGGTCGCCGGACGGATATGCTCCAGCCGGCCGAGGATCAGTTCCCACACCTTCTGGCCGCCGTAGAACGGGCGCGGTTCGGCGATGTAGGGATCCTCGAGTGCGCTCAGAAGCGAGGGAACCAGCCCGTACTCGCGCAGCATGGTGATCTGCCCCTCGTTGGTGCCGAGCGTGTAGGACAGGTATTGGAAGGCGGCGTCCTTCTGGTCGCTGTTCCCGGCAATCGCCAGCAGGGATCCACCCACGTTCGCAGCGCGGCTGCCGCCTTCCGCGACCGTCGGCATCAGAGTGACGCCCCATTTACCTTCATGATCCTCGGGAACGTTATCACGCAGCGTGCCATCGAACCAGGCGCCGTTCATCTGCGTGGCGACCACTCCGGCGGCCGAGTTCTGCACCCGCTCGCCGAAATCACCCGCCGTCACCAGCCCGTCGTTGACCATGCGCCCCAGTACCTCGAGCGCGGCGACGCAGCCCGGCTGGCTGACAGTGATGCTTTCGCCATCCTCCGAGAAATAGCCGCAGCCCTGCTCGTTCGAGATCATGCGGAACCATTCCGCGCCGCCGTTGAGGTTGTCGTTGGACATGGTGACGCCGGGATTGGCCTCCATGATCTTCACGCCCGCTGCGTGGAAGTCGTCCCAGGTGACGATGCCTTCCGGGTCCACGCCGGCGTTCTCGAAGAAATCGCGGCGGTAGAACAGGACGGCGGGCCCGGTGTCCCAGGGCATGCCGATGACGCGGTCGCCATCGCGCAGCGCGGCCATCTTGAAATCGGGGAAGTTCGCGGCGTGATCCTCGGTGAAGCCCAGCGGCACGAGGTCGGCTGCGCAATCGGGGAACTGGGCGCTGATCAGTTCCATCTCGATGTTCTGGAACTGGAACACGTCCGGCAACCCGGTCCCGCCAGCGGCACAGGCGGCCAGGACCCGGCTTTTCACCTGCGAGTAGCCGAGGTTCTCTACCGTCACCTTGATGTCGGGATGCTGCGCGTTGAACCCGGCGACCGTCGCATCGAGCGCCTTGGCGGCGACGCCCCAGCCCCAGACAGTGATCTCGGTCTGGGCGGCAGCGCCTTGCCCGGCAAGGCTCAGCGCGGCCACGGCGCAGGCGGTGAGTCGTTTCATGTCGTGGTTCCTCCGCAGGCATGTTATGATGTTGTGAACGTGAACATGCCCCATCGCAAAGGCCCCGTCTTGCCACAAGGGAACACGAACTCACCGGATCGTAAGATCGTCGAGAAAAGATTGTGGGACCCGGCGGAAAGCACCGTCGAGCGGCTTCCGAACGAGATCATCTTGGGCCGCGGTCGTCCGGCGATCATGGCCACGCAGCACTGGCACGCCCAGATCGAGGTGAACTACGCAAGGCGCGGCGACGTCCACTACCAGATGCACGGCTTCGACCTGACTGTACCCCAGGGCCATGTCGCGGTGTTCTGGGGCGGGTTGCCGCACCGGCTGGCCGATTGTGCCCCCGACGGCGAGATGGAGGCGATCCACCTGCCGCTGATGCAGTTCTTCCGGCTGCGGCTGCCCGAAACGCTGCGCGACACGCTCATGCATGGCGGCGCGCTGGTTACGGGCGAGGCGCAGGACGAGGATCGGCTGGCCTTTGCTCGCTGGTGCGACTACCTGCGCTCGGACCATCGCGAGAAGCGGGTGATCGCCAGCGAGGAATTGCTGCTGCGGATCGAGCGACTGGTGCTCGCGCCGCACCGTTTGCTGACCCCGCCCGGCGCCGGGGATACGCGAACCGAGGCCCCGGACCAGCAGAGCTTCGACCGGATCGGCTCGATGCTGGAATACATGGCCGACCATTTCCGGGACGAGATCGATGCGATCAGCATCGCCAGTTCGGCACAGATCCATCCCAAGTACGCGATGAGCGTCTTTCGGAAATCCACCGGCATGACGCTGAACCAGTATGTCCTGCTGCTGCGCCTGTCCTATGCACAGGCCTTGCTGTTGCGCGGAGAGGATGGTGTGCTGGACATCGCCATGCGCAGCGGTTTCGGCTCGCTGTCGAACTTCAACCGCATGTTCCGAAAGCACACGGGACAAAGCCCGTCAGACTTTCGACGCGATACGAGCGCACGTCTACAGCCCCTCAGAGCCTGACCCGGTAGTCCCTGTAGCGTGCTATGCGTGATGTCTTGAACCTGGTCGTTGCGATTTGATGCAGAAGTCGCTTCGCTTTGGCGGCACACTCGACATCGCGTGTACTGTGGGCAGGACCCGAGCGGTGGCAGCCTTGATGCCCTCATGCGCAACGCTGATCACAAGCTTCACGCCGCCGAGGCCACGGCAGACGAGGTCACTTAGGAACTCAGTCCAGAAGGGTAAGGCGGAACAAGCGGGCGTCCGGTGGACGGCCGCCCCGCCGAACGCCTCGGAGGCGCCGATCGCCATGCCCAGAACCTCGCGCCTGCCGTTGGTGTTGACGCCCACTGCCAGTGTGACCGCCACGGATACGATCGGCCCGCCCTGGCGCACCTTGAGGTAGGTTGCATCGATCCAGAGGTAGGGCCATTCGCCCTCGATAGGTCGCGTCAGGAAGGCGTCCACACGCTCGTCGATCTCCTCGCACAGGCGGCTGACCTGGCTCCTGGATACCCCTGTGCCACCCATGGCCTGCACCAGGTCGTCCATCGAGCGCGTCGAGACGCCATGGACATAGGCTTCCTGGATCACGGCGGTCAGGGCTTTCTCAACCGAGCGCCGCGGCTCGAGGAACGAGGAACGAGGGGAAATAGGAGCCGGTGCGCAGGCGCGGGATGCGCAGCTCGACGCTGCCGGCCCGGGTCTGCCAGTCCCGGCCGCGATAGCCGTTACGCTGCGCTAAGCGCTCGCTGCTCTTCTCGCAATAGTCAGCACCGGTCTTGGCGCCGACCTCCAGCTCCATCAGCCTCTCGGCAGCAAAGCCGATCATCTCGCGAAGCAGGTCGGCATCCGCGCTCTTCTCTACCAGCGTACGCAGGTCCATCATTGGTTTGGTCATCGGGGGCAGCCGGTTCGGCGACATGCGTCATTGACCGGTCGGCGCGAAACTCGATCGCCCTGCGGGTGTCGGACCGAGCGACGCCCACATGCGCCGGATGTTTCCGGAACTAATTCATGCGAGGCAGGAAGCGTGGCGTGTGGTAGAGACACACATTCCTTTCCAATAAAAATTCTTGGGAGGAACAGATGGATCACCGACTATTCTGGGCGACGAAGCTGCTGACCGGCTTCAGCCTGCTCGGCTTGCCAGCGGCACCCGCGGCGGCAGACCCGATGCCCGAAGAGAAGAGCCTAGCAAGCCTCGAGTACGAGCTGATCGGCATCGACGATCTTTACGAGTACAAGGCACTCGACAGCTACTCCCAAGCGCCGTTCCTGGATCAGCAGGTCGCAGAGGGGAAACTTCCGCCGCTGGAGGACCGTCTTCCGAAAGAACCGCTCGTCTTCAAGACCGGTGCGATGTCGGACGGGATCGGGGAGTTTGGCGGCGTGTTCCGGCACGTGATCGGCGGCCGCCCCGAGGGCTGGAACTGGCTGGCAGGGCAGAATGCGGGATGGGGCGGAATCGACATGACCGTCCAGGAATGCCTTGTACGGCAAGGGCCCCGCTGGCAGATCAAGGCTGAAGAACAGACTGGTCCTCTGCCAAACCTCGCAAAGTCGTGGGAGTGGAACGAGAACAGGACCGAGCTGACCATGCACCTGATCGAGGGCGCGAAATGGTCTGACGGTGACCCCTTCGATACCGAGGACATCCGCTTCTGGTGGGAGGACAACGTCGAGGATCCCAACGTAACCGCGCGCATGAAGCCGGGCACCCTGGGCGAGGGCACGGTCCTGACCGTGATCGACGACTACACCTTCAAGTTCAGTTTCCGGAAAATCCAGGGCACTGCGACGCTCGAGGCGCTGGCCTACATCCAGGGTTGCCCGGGACCGAGCCACTGGCTGAAGGATCACCACCCCCGCTACAACCCGGACAAGACCTACAACGACTACCGCGAGGCAATGCCCGCCGACAGCCTGCCCGTCCCGGTCATGGGGGCGTTCGTGCCTGTGGTGCACAAGCCTGACGAACTGGTCGTGATGCGCCGCAACCCCTATTACTGGAAGGTGGACGAGGCCGGGAACCAGCTGCCCTATCACAACGAAACGCATTACAAGCTGACCACCTGGGACGACCGCACCACGCAGGCCGTGGCCGGCACCGGGGATTTCTCGAACATGGAGAACCCGGCCAACTACGTCGAGGCGCTGAAACAGTCGCGCAGCGAGGATGCGCCGGTCGACGCGAAGTTCGGCCCCCGCACGATGGGCTGGCGGATCGAACTGAACTATGCCGCCAAGGAAGCGGACGATCCCTATGACCAGCAGCTTCGCACGGTGTTCCGCGAACTCGATTTCCGCAAGGCGATCAGCCACGCGCTGAACCGCGACGCCATCGGCCAGGCGGTCGCCCGTGGCCCGTTCGCCTATCCCTACGTGGCAGGGTTCCTGACCGGTTCTCCCTACTACAGCAAGGAACATTCCGAGTTTCAGTCCTACGACCAGGACAAGGCCAACGCCCTTCTGGACGGGCTTGGCCTGACCGACAGCGACGGGAACGGCATTCGCAACCTGCCCGACGGCGGCGAGGATCTGACCATCGACATGGTCTACCGCACCACCCGCCCCGAGGACCGCAAGCAGGTCGACGCCGTCGCCTCGCAACTGGCCGAGGTCGGCATTCGCGTGCTGCCCAAGCCCAGCGACGAGTCCGCGGTCGAGGCGATGCTGAACGGCGGGACGTTCAACGCGATACTCAAGCGCGAGAACTTCACCAACCCGACCGACAAGACCTGCCGCCACCTGCCGATCAGTGACAAGTGCCCGCTGCATCACCAGGCCGGCGACCAGCCGCGCGACACGATGGACTTCGAGGTCGAACTGGGCGCGCTCTATGCCGACTTCCTGGCGACCAGCGCGCCGGCCGAAAAGATCCAGATCGTCCAGCGGATGCAGGAACTGCTGACGCAGAACGTCTATACGATCGGCACGATCCAGACGCCTGCCGCCCTGCTGGTGAACAAGCGGATCCGCAACGCCCACCCGGGCACGCCGGTCTTCCTGTTCCAGTGGGCCGAGGACGGGGTGATCCGCGAACGCCTGTGGACGGCGAAGGCCGACCAGCTTGACGAGATCCTGCCCGGCACCATCGCCGAGTACTGATCCCGCATCCGCCGGGCGGCCCCGCGCCGCCCGGCCCCTCCGTTCCGAAGGCACAACATGGCATTCCTGAAATTCCTGGCCGAACGGCTGCTGTCGGCGATCCCCCTGCTGATCGGCATCTCGATCGTGGCCTTTTCGATCATCAACCTGGTGCCCGGCGATTTCGTCGATGCCTGGGCCGGCAAGACGATGGCGATGACCGGCCTGTCCGAAGAGGAAATCGCCCCGCAGGTCGCGGAAATGCGTGAACGGTACGGCCTGAACCAGCCGCTGCCGGTCCAGTACGTGACCTGGATGAAGAACATCCTGTTGCACGGCGATTTCGGCATGTCCTTCGCCCACAACCGCCCCGTGACCGAGGTGATCGGCCTGCGCCTGCCGCGCACGATCCTGCTGGCACTGATCGCCATCATCATCGGCCAGTCGATCGGCATCCTGCTTGGCATCTATGCCGCTGCTAACCAGTACCGGCTGGGCGACACGCTGGCGACGGTGTTCGCCTTCATGGGCGTGGTGATCCCGAAATTCGTCGTATCGCTGGTGCTGCTCTACCTGCTCGCCTTCGTATGGCACTCGCCCTACATCGGCGCGCTTCAGTCGCCGGAATACATCCTTCAGGACCATTTCTCGTTCGGCAAGCTGTGGGATTTCTTCCTGCACGTCTGGCCGATCATCCTGATCTCGGTCTGGGCCGGGCAGGCCTACACGCTGCGCGTGATGCGCGGGAACATGCTGGACGTGATGAACATGCAGTACATCGAGACCGCCCGCGCCAAGGGGCTGTCCCGGCGCAGCGTGCTGTTCCGCCACGCCGCCCCCAATGCGCTGCACGCGATCATCTCGGATACCGGGTCGCGCTTCAGCTACATGGTCCAGGGCGAGATCGAGATCGCGATCGTGCTGGGCGTGCCGACCCTGGGTCCGCTGATCCTCAGCTCGGTCGCGGACCGCGACATGTACGTGCTGGCGGCCATCGTCCTGATGGTCGCGACGCTGCTGGTGATCGGCAACCTGCTTGGCGACATGCTGCTTGCGCTGGTCGATCCGCGCGTGCGCCGCGAAATGTTCGGAAAGGCCTGAGATGCACGATGACGGCTCCACCCTCGTGGCCGCGGACAGCGGTCTGACCGCCGATCCCGCGCTGAACGCCGAATATCGCGGCACGTCGCTGTCCTACTGGCAGCTTGTGCGGCGACGCTTCCGCCGGAACGCCTATGGCATGGCCGGGATGGTCGTGTCGCTGGCAATCCTGCTGACGGCGGTCTTTGCGGGCTTTCTGGCCCCCTATGCGCCGCAGACCAAGGACGCGGCGGCGATCTATTCGCCCCCCCAGAAGGTTCGGTTCTTCGGCGAGAACGGCCTGACCCGCCCACATGTCCTGGGCTTCGAAGAAGTGATGGACGACGAAACCTTCGAGATCACCTTCCAGCCCAGCGTCGGCCGGCGGGTCGACCTGGCGCTTTTCGTGCAGGGCGATAGCTGGCAATTCCTGGGGCTGAGCTTCGATCGGCATCTGGTCGGCGGGGCCGATGGCCAACCAGTCCACTTCCTGGGCACCGACAACCTGGGCCGGGACGTTCTGTCGAACATGGTCCACGGCACGCGGCTGACCCTGCTGATGGCGTTCTCGGTGATGGGCGTGGCCTGCGTGATCGGGACGCTGATGGGCGTGACCTCGGGCTACCTAGGCGGCGCGGTCGACAACCTGATCCAGCGCTTCATCGAGTTCGTCCAGTCCTTCCCGGAATTGCCGCTCTACCTGGCGCTGGCGGCGGTCCTGCCGCGTCGGGCCGAGCCGATGCAGGTCTTCTTCATGTTCGCCATGATCCTGATCCTGTTCCGCTGGGCCAGCCTGGCCCGCGAACTGCGGGGCAAGGTGATGTCGATGCGGTCGCTGGAATACGTCCGGGCGGCAGTGGCCGTAGGGGCCTCGGACCAGCGGGTGATCCTGCGCCATATCGTACCGAACACGACCTCGCACATCATCGTCTGGGCGACCTACCAGCTGCCGCACGTGATCCTGGTGGAAAGCTTCCTGTCCTTCCTGGGTCTTGGCGTGCAGCCGCCACTGGTCAGTTGGGGCAGCATGCTGAACCAGGTGCGCGATTTCCAGTCGTTCAGCGCCGCGCCCTGGCTGATGGCGCCCGTGGGCATGATCGTCCTGTCCGTTCTGGCCTTCAACGCGTTCGGCGATGGCCTGCGCGATGCAATGGACCCGTATTCCAATGACTGATCCGAAAGACGATACCGTTCTCAGCGTCCGTGACGTGGTGGTGGATTTCCGCACCGCCGCGGGCACCGTCAACGCCGTGCGCGGCGTCAGCTACGATGTCCGGCGCGGCGAAACCCTGGCCGTCGTCGGCGAAAGCGGCTCGGGCAAGTCGGTGACGGCCCGCGCCATCATGGGGATGCTGGCCCGCAACGCCCGCGTCGGGTCGGACACCAGCATCACCTTCCGCGGCCAGCGCATCGACACCCTGCCCGAGCCGCAGTTGCAGGAACTGCGCGGCGACCGGATCTCGATGATCTTTCAGGAACCGCTGACCAGCCTGAACCCGGTCTACCGCGTCGGCGACCAGGTGGCCGAGATGATCCGCTTTCACCGCCCCATGTCGCGCACGAAGGCCCGCGCCGAGGTGGTGCGCCTGTTCGAGGAAGTCCGCCTGCCGGACCCCGCCGCGCGCTATGACCAGTACCCGCACGAGATGTCGGGCGGTCAGCGCCAGCGGGTGATGATCGCGATGGCGCTGGCCAACAATCCCGACCTGCTGATCGCGGACGAACCGACCACGGCGCTGGACGTCACCGTCCAATCCGAGATCCTGACCCTGCTCAAGGACCTGCAACGGCGGCACCACATGGCGGTCATCCTGATCACCCACGACCTGACGGTGGTGCGCCAGACCTCGGACCGGATGGTGGTCATGCGCTATGGCGAGGTGGTCGAAAGCGGCCCGACCGACACGGTCTTCAGCGCACCGCAACACCCCTACACCAGGCACCTGTTGGCCTCGGAACCCAGCGGGCGTCCCGATCCCCTGCCCCCGGCCCCGCCGCCGGTGCTGTCAGCCGAAAGCCTGCGCGTCGCGTTCACCCTGAAATCCGGCGGCCTGTTCGGGCGGCACAAGCGGCAGCTGGTGGCGGTCGATGACATCTCGGCCACGATCCACGCGGGCGAGACACTGGGTATCGTGGGCGAAAGCGGCTCGGGGAAAAGCACGCTGGGAATGGCGATGATCCGGCTGAGCAACCTGTCCACCGGCGCCATCCGTTTCCACGACCAGCGCATCGACGGACTGGACCGGCGCGCGCTGAAGCCCCTGCGCCCGCGCATCCAGGTCGTGTTCCAGGACCCGTTCTCGTCGCTCAACCCGCGCATGATCATCAGCCAGATCATCGAGGAAGGGCTGATCGTCAACGGCATGGGCAACGCGGCCGAACGGCGCGCCCGCGTGCGCCAGGCGCTGACCGACGTGAACATGCCGCACGACTGCATGGACCGCTTTCCGCATGAATTCTCGGGCGGGCAACGCCAACGCCTGGCCATCGCCCGCGCCATCGCGCTGGAGCCGGAGTTCATCCTGCTGGACGAGCCGACCTCGGCGCTGGACCTATCTATCCAGGCGCAGATCATCGAATTGCTGCGCGACCTGCGGCGCAAGCGCGGGCTCAGCTACATGTTCATCAGCCACGACCTGAAGGTCGTCCGCGCGCTCTGTCACAACGTGATCGTCATGCAGAACGGCAAGGTGGTCGAGTTTGGCCCGACCGACCGCGTCATGGACGCCCCGCAGACCGACTATACCCGCCGCCTGATCGACGCCGCATTAAACGTGGTCGCGGCATGACCATCCTTCCGGTTTCCGGAAACGCTGCGCCGCGGGGCGGAAGCAGCGCAGGCGCCCCGCGCCCTAGGCTGGCGACGGTGCCCCAATCCATTTCACACGAGGATCGAACATGACCAAATCACCAAAGATCGCATTCGTCGGGGCGGGCTCTACCGTCTTCATGAAGAACATCGTCGGCGACGTCCTGCAACGCGAAGCACTGGCCGGCGCGCACATCGCCCTGATGGATATCGACAAGACCCGGCTGGGCGAATCCGAACTCGTAGTCGACAAGCTGATCCGGATGCTGGGCACCGGGGCGACCTACAGCACGCACACCGACCTGCGCCCGGCACTGGACGGCGCGGATTTCGTCATCACCACGTTCCAGATCGGCGGCTATGACCGGACGATCGACGATTTCGAAGTGCCCAAGGAATTCGGCCTGCGCCAAACCATCGCCGACACCATGGGCGTCGGCGGCATCATGCGCGGGCTGCGCACCGTCCCGCACCTGTGGAACATCTGCCAGACAATGACCGAAGTCTGCCCCGACGCGCAGCTTCTACAGTACGTCAACCCGATGGCGATCAACACCTGGGCGATCGCCCGGCGGTTCCCCAAGATCCGGCAGGTCGGCTTGTGCCACTCGGTCCAGGGCACGGCCAAGCTGTTGGCCAAGGACCTGGGCCTGGACATCGCTGACATCCGCTATCGCTGCGCAGGCATCAACCACATCGCCTTCTACCTGAACTTCGAGCATCGGCAGCCCGACGGCAGCTACCGCGACCTCTATCCCGACCTTCAGGCAGGCTATGCCGAAGGCCGCCTGCCGGTCACCCGCGAGATGGAGCGCTGCGAGAACCGGGTCCGCTACGAGATGCTCAAGCGCACTGGCTATTACGTCACCGAAAGCTCCGAGCACTTCGCCGAGTACACGCCATGGTTCATCAAGCGCGACCGCCCCGACCTGCTGGAAACGTTCCGGATTCCGCTGGACGAGTACCCGCAGCGGCTGCGCGACAACAAGGCCCGCTGGGCGGCCCAGCTCGAGGAACTGCGCAACTCCGAGACGATGGACCTGGGCAAAAGCAACGAGTACGCCTCGTCGATCATCAACTCGATCTGGACCGACACGCCCTCGGTCATCTACGGCAACGTCCGCAATGACGGGCTGATCACCAACCTGCCCGAGGGCTGCGCGGTGGAGGTGCCCTGCCTGGTCGACAGCAACGGCATCCAGCCGACCGTGATCGGCGACCTTCCCCCGCAGCTTGCCGCGATCATGCGCTCGAACGTCAATGTTCAGGAACTGGTGGTCGAGGCGCTGATGACCGGGAACCGCGAGCATGTCTATCACGCCGCAATGATGGACCCGCACACTGCGGCCGAACTGGACCTCGATCAGATCTGGCGGCTGATGGACCGCATGATCGAGACCAACGCCCAATGGCTGCCCGACTGGCTGGGTGCCGAAGCGCGCAAGGCAGTCGCCTGAACCCGTGCGGGGGTTTCCGGAAATATCCGATAGTGTTCCGGAAACCTCCGCAACCATTGCGCGACAGGCCAAACCCGATCTACGCTGGCGGGGTATAAAAAAAGTCATTGGGGGGAAGATCATGGAGCATGGCGAGCGTCATGCCGCTGAAGGATTTCTGGAGTTCGCCGCGCCGCGTCTGGTGCCCGATCCGTCAGCCGTCATCATGGAACGGCACCGGCCCTACCCGTCCCCGCACCCCTATCACCACCATGCGTCGATCGAGATCAACTTCCTCCATGACTGCGCGATGGAATACTCGTTCTCGGGCCAGACCGTGCGGCTGGAACCGGGCCACCCGACGATGTTCTGGGGGGCAGCACCGCACAAGGTGATACGGGTCGAGGGCGACGGCCGGATCGTCAACTTCTACGTCTCGCTGGCACAGTTCTTCCGCTGGTCCCTGCCGCTGGACTTCATCGATGCGCTGTTGTCCGGCGCGGTCGTGACCAATGCGCGGGCGGCCCGGATCGACCAGTTGCTGTTCGACCGCTGGGCGGATGACTGCGCCTCGGACGACCCCAAGCTGCGCGCGCTGATGGTCGAGGAACTGGCCAACCGTGTGCGCCGCATGGCACTGGAGGACTGGAGCCTGCTGCGCGACGGCGCCTCGGGGCCGAACGCGCTGGCGGGCAAGGGGCGCTCGATGCTGCATGTCGAAACGATGCTGCGCTTCATCTCGGACAATTTCACCGCGCCAATCACCGTGACGGACGTGGCCGAACACGCGGACCTGTCGCCGCGATATGCGATGACCCTGTTCAAGCGCGTAATGGGCGTTCCGATCAAGGAACACCTGAACCAGGTCCGCGTCACACATGCCTGCGCCCTGCTGGCCGGAACCGACCGCAAGATCCTGACGGTGGCGATGGACAGCGGCTATCGCTCGCTCTCGTGCTTCTATGAGGCGTTCGGCGCGCACCACCCGGTAACACCAGCCGAATACCGGCGGCGCGTGCGCCAACCCCGCGCCGCCCTTGCAATAGCCCACTAGGCTGGAACAGGTACCATGACCGCACAGCACCCCGACCGTCCCAATATCCTGCTGATCACCACGGACCAGCAGCATTACTCCACGCTCGGTGTCATCAACGACCGCATCCACACGCCGAACCTCGACCGGCTGTGCGCCGCGGGCACACGGTTCGACCGGGCCTATTGCCCGAACCCGGTCTGCACGCCGTCGCGCGCATCGATCATCACCGGGCTGATGCCCTCGCACCATGGGGCGTGGACCATCGGCGTGCGGCTGGACCCGGAAACGCCCACCGTCGGCGGCCTGCTGTCACAGGCGGGCTACGCGACCTCGCTGATCGGCAAGGCTCATTTCGAGCCGCTTGGCGGCCCCATCTCGCTGGAAAAGCAGCCCGAGCTGCGCGACATTGCCTTCTGGCGGGACTTCACCGGCCCCTATTACGGCTTCGACCATGTCGAGCTGGTGCGCTGTCATACCGACGAATCCCATGTCGGGCAGCACTATGCCGCCTGGCTGGAAGACCAGGGCCTGAGCGACTGGCGTGACTATTTTCAGCCGCTGCCGAACCACGTCTCCTCCAAGGCTCCGCGCCTGTCCGATGCCGGGCCGGGATTCACCCGCGCGGACCGTGCCTGGGCCCTGCCCGAGGACCTGCACTACACGCGCTGGATCACCGACCGCTCGCTGGCCGCCATCGACCGCGCCGGGGCCGAGGACAAGCCGTTTCTCCTGTGGACCAGTTTTCCCGACCCGCACCCGCCTTATACCGTGCCCGAGCCATGGGCCTCGATGTACGATCCCGCCGACATGCAGCCCGGCACGGTTTCGCCGGGCGAGCATGACCTCAACCCGCCGCATTTCGGGATGACACAGACCGAGAACCCGGATTTCGGCGACTGGCATGTTCCGCACACGGCGCATGGCTGCCAGAGCCACCTCTACCCCGAGGAGGAGTTGCGCAAGGACATGGCCGTGTATTGCGGAATGATCAGCTTCATGGACCAGCAGATCGGGAGACTGCTGGATCACCTCGATGCCCATGGACTGACCGAGAACACGCTGATCGTGTTCACTACCGACCACGGCCATTTTCTGGGCCAGCACGGCCTAATCGCCAAGGGGCCGTTCCATTACGAGGATATGCTGCGCGTGCCCTTCATCGCCAGTTGGCCCGGCCAAGTTCCGGCCGGGGCATGCTCTGACGCGATCCAGAGCCTTGTCGACCTAACCCCGACCTTCCTACAGGCCAGCGGGGCGGCACCCCACGACATCTACCAGGGAAGACCGCAACTCGCGACCTGGCGCGGAGGCGCTGCAGTGCGTGACTTCGCGATCTGCGAGAACCGCCACAACCCCGAGATGCCTCACGCGGTGACCTACGTGGAACAGGATGCGAAGATCACCATTTATCGAAGTGCCGAGTATGGGGAACTGTTCAATCTAGAGGACGATGCATACGAGACAAAGAACCTTTGGAACGATCCCGCAGCGTGTGAACTCAAGCGCCGGATGCTTTTGAGAATGGCTCAAGGTTTCCTTCGACAGGAACCAACTAGGTGCAGCCGCGTGGCAGGAGCCTAAGGCGCGGGCTCATAGATCGGCAAGCCCGATGCGGATCAACACGAGCTTGAGGGCGGCAAGGATGTTGTCGGACCTGCGGTCGTATAGGGTGGTGAGGCCTCGGAACCGCTTGATCCGGTTGAAGAAACGCTCGACGAGGTTGCGCTGGCGATAGACCCACCTGCTGAACCGAAAGCTCTGCTGCCGGATCGAGCGGGGCGGTATGTTCGCCCAGATCCCGGCAGCTTCAGCATGATTGCGGATCGCGTTCGTGTCATAGGCGCGATCCGCTATAAGGGTGCGCCGGAGCCGATATCTGCCATCAGCGGCACCGCTTCGGGCGCGTCGCCGGCCTGGCCCGGAGTGAGCGAGAGCTGCACCGGCCGACCTGCCGCATCGACGAGGGCGTGGATCTTGGTCGTCAGCCCGCCCTGGGAGCGGCCCATGCAGCCATTGTCCACATCCCCTTTTATGGATGGCCCGCCCTCCCGTCGACGCTGGTGTAAGCGGTTAATGTTCAAAGTATGGAGGAGCGAACCATGAGTATTGTGGTCCTCGGGATTGATCTCGGCAAGAATAGTTGCACCTTGATCGGGCTTGATGAGAGTGGCAAGGTCGTATTGAGGCGTCGGATACACCGCGACAGCGAGGTGCCCTAAATTTCCTAGACGCCTGCCTTGTTCAGTTTCCGCTGTCTGATCTCGAAATTAACGGGCGACAGCAAGCCGTTGTTCGTGTGCTTGCGCTTCGGGTTGTAGAACAGGTCGATGTACTCGAACACGTCCTGCCTGGCGGCTTGGCCGGTGTCGCGTTGCCCTTAAAGATGAGACACAGCGCTTTCGAAGCCTTCTTTTGCACCTAAGTACGAGATTCTACCGTCCCCTGACGGCGTTTTCTCTGCTTCTCCGCATTTCTCGGTGTGAACGTTGTCTCACGTTAAAAAGCAAAATTTTCAGATTTAAAGGCAAGATCTCATACTTAAGGGCAAAGCCTGACCGTTGATTTCATTGAGTTTCGAATCTCGCAGTTAATGGCTACGCGACAATGGGAGTCGATCCCCATGTCATCGTGCCTGGCCTGCGAACACCGCCCGATGACATCTACCTGCTGGTCGAAGAAGAGCTTCTCGAGTACCGGCTCGCGACCGAGATGATCCCCTGAAGGGGGCTTGCGGCTTCCGCCGACGACCGCACCTTCCCGGCACCTCCTCCGAGTTCGACACATTCCACGTGCCGGCCTCGAGCCTTCATTTCGGCGCGATGGAAACGGCGGCGCACGCTGCGACACTGCAGCTCGGCCGGATCCCGATCGAGGCATTCGCGGCACGGACCCCCGACCCGTCCGGCTGGCGCGGCCGGCTGATCAAGGTCCGGCTCCACGCGCGGAACTCCAAGCGCATCGACGATCCCCGCGACGCGGAGAGCTGGGCGCGCGAGATCGGGGCAGCGAAGGCGGAAGGCCACGACGCCATCTGCTACGCGAACCAGTACGAGGGACGGAAGCCGTCCCTTTCCTGGGCTGTCTGGGATCTCACTAAGATCGAGGTGATCGATCCAGACATGACCAAGCCGCGCGAAGGTGCGGAACTGGAGTTGGACTAGGCGCTTCCGGTGCGGATGTGCATGGCCCTGTCGGGCGAATTCCGACAGCAGCACGAAACTGTGCTATCGTGATCCGATTGGACGCAAAGGAGTTCTCGAGAATGCTAATTGCCTCCGCAGCTCTCGGCCCCAAGTTCCGGGTGCATGCGATGTGCATCGAAACGGATTGACCGCTTCGAGGAGTGTAGCTTGCGGAATGGCAAAGTTTGCCATATGCTTGGACATCAAGGAGACGAACATGGGTACAATGAACATTTCGTTGCCGGATCCCATGAAATCTTGGGTCGAGGAGCAATCCAGGTCGGGCCGGTACGCAAATTCAAGCGACTATGTGCGCGATCTGATCCGCCGTGACCGCTTACGGTCCGAGGCGATCGCCGAAATCCAGGGTGCTATCGACGCTGGCCTCGCTAGTGGTCCCGATACTGCGCTGGATCGTGATGAATTCAAGGCCCGAATGCTCGACCAGTATGCCGGAAAATGACGGCTGGTCTATTCGGCCCGCCGCCGAAGTCGACCTTTCGCGGATCTGGCGCTTTGGTGCCGATACGTGGGGCGTTGATCAGGCAAACCGGTACGCGGATGGTCTCTTTGCACTCTTCGACCTGCTCGCCAGTTTCCCCGAAATGGCGCGGGAGCGCGACGAGTTCACGCCTCCGGTACGGATTCACCCGATCGGCGCGCATTTGGTAATCTATCGCCAGCATGGACAACGCGTCGAAATCATTCGCATCCTGCATGCCCATCAGAACCTGACGGCCTATCTCCTGAATGACTGACTGCAGGGTTACCGTCGGGGAATAAAAGAACAAGTGGCCAGACGACGTGCCGGACCGGCGCAGCTACCATGCGCCACGCTCGGCATCGAGGTAGCTGTGCAGATCGATCAGATCGGTCATCTCCCCGCGCATCATCACGTCGAGCCCACTCATTCCATCGAAACTCGAATTGGGTTTCCTGATCCAGGCGTAGCCTCGAGCAGGATCCGAAAAGAGACAACGCAGTCCTTTGTGGACCCCGATCAGGATGGCCATCCTGGCTCGCAGGTCGCGGCCGATACGTCCGATGTCGCCGGCCTTCCAGCGCGCCCAGGTGCCCTGCGTCATGCCGCGCAGCAGTGTGCGGGCCGGCGAAGCATGGTGTAGCTTGAAAGAAAGCGACAGGTGTATTCACTTGCGTATATGCAATGAGGCTAACCATGATCAAAACCAGGATCCGGAAGGTCGGCAACTCAGCGGTCATGACCCTCACAACCGAGATGCTGACGATGCTTGATGCCAAGGAGGGCGATACGCTCTTCGTCCTGCGCGGCGACGATGGCAGCCTCAAGATCACTCCGCATGACCCATCAGTTGCCGCTGCGCTCGAAGCCGCGGAGATCGTGATGGACGAGAACCGGGATCTTCTTCAGGCCCTGGCTTGACCCCGATCACCTTCTTGCGGCTGGACGGCCAACTGGTCCGACGGGATGTGCGAGTTGACCGGCCTGGACCGCAGGCTTTTGCCCGACCTGCACACGCCACTGGACATTCTAGACTCGCTACCGTGAGACGCAGCCTACTTACGTCCATTTAAATGGATACAAACTTGACCGAGCAGCCTCTCCTGCGGCATGATGTATAGAATACTGTACGTGAAGCGGTTTAACGTACAATTGAATGAACATGACAGGAGGCTGCGATGCCTCGTAAGAGAAGCTATTCCAGAGTAACGCGTCAAGCACTGGCCCTGCTTGGCAAGCTGATCCGCATTGGCAGATCAGAGCGCGGCCTGACGGCTCAGGAACTGGCCGACCGCGCCGGCATCAGCCGCACGACGCTCTACAGCATCGAGAAGGGTGCACCAGGACCCGAGATCGGCATCGTCTTCGAGGTCGCCTCGCTCGTCGGCGTGCGCCTGTTCGAGTACGACGAACGCACGATCCAAATGCACAACGCGCGCCTTGATGAAAAGCTCACGCTGCTTCCCAAGAGCGTCCGCCACACTGTGAAAGAGGTCGATGATGACTTCTAAGGCTGACGCAACCGAAGCATTCGTCTGGATGTGGCTGCCTGGCGCAACCGAGCCGGTCGTGGCAGGACGTCTTGATCAGGACGGTGATCGCCTGCTCTTCACCTATGGTGCCAGTTTTCGGCGCCGCAAAGACGCCATTCCGATTTACGACCCTGAACTGCCGCTACGCAAAGGTGTGATCGAGCCGATCAACGGCCTGTCTATGCCCAGCTGCATTCGGGACGGTTCGCCCGACGCTTGGGGACGCCGCGTCATCATCAACAGACTGACAAGCAAGAAGCCTGATGCTGCCGGCATTCCGGATATCAGCGAACTCACCTACTTGCTGCAATCGGGGTCTGACCGCATTGGTGCGCTCGATTTTCAGGCATCGGCAACGGAGTATGTCCCGCGCCTCGCTGCAGAAGCCTCGCTTGAGGAGCTGCTGGCGGCTGCAGAACTCATCGAAAAGGGATTGCCGCTCACCCCCGCGCTCGACCAGGCCCTCAATCACGGCACGTCAATCGGCGGCGCGCGCCCCAAGGCGCTCATCGACGACGGCAAGAAGAAATTCATCGGGAAGTTTTCATCGAGTGCGGACACGCACAGCGTGGTGAAGGCCGAGTTCATCGCGATGAAACTCGCAACAGCGTGCGGCCTGAACGCAGCGCCGGTGTCGATCACCAAAGCTGCGGGCAAAGACGTGCTACTGATCGAGCGCTTCGACCGCACACTCGCCAAGGATGGCTGGACACGCGAGGCGATGGTGTCAGCCCTGACCATGCTTGGTCTGGACGAGATGATGGCACGCTACGCGTCCTACGAAGACCTCGCCGAGATCATCCGCCGCCGCTTCACCGATCCCAAGGACACGCTGAAAGAGCTTTACGGACGGATATGCTTCAACGTGCTCTGCGGGAATACCGACGACCATGCACGCAACCACGCGGCCTTCTGGGACGGCAAGATGCTGACCCTGACGCCCGCATACGACATTTGCCCGCAGGGACGCTCGGGCAACGAAGCAACGCAGGCCATGCTGATCAAAGGCGATAACCGCATGAGCACGCTTGCGACGTGCCTTGCCGCCGCGCCGGACTATCACCTGAAAGAAGCTGAAGCCGCCGAACTGATCAAAGGGCAGATCACAAAGATCGCAGCAAACTGGGATGATGTTTGCACGCAAGCCGAGCTCAGCCCCGTCGACCGAAAGCTCTTCGCCGGACGGCAGTTTCTGAACAGCTTCTGCCTTCAGGGTCTGGACGGCTACAAAGCCCTGCAGGACGCCTTTCTTGCCGCGCGCGAGGCTTTGATCGCCGGCGGAGACGCCTGACGTGACAGCGGCGACCTCTCGCGACCTGACGTTCGATGAGAGCACAGCCTGTGGCCACGACCTACGGCGGAAGGCAAGACCCGTCGTCATCGACCCCTTGTCGTTAGCGCGTGAGCCGAAACCTTTGAACAAAACAATCAGGAAGCACCCGGCTTCAGCCGGGTGAGGATGTCACTAGTCTCTACTTGTCCAGCGACGATGTCTTCCGCATCCCGCACACCGTGCCCCTCGGCGACTGATCGGCACGCTCAGTGCGGCCTTACGCTTCAGAAGCCGTCGATCAGGATATCGAGGGCCCGCTTCAGCACATCTCGATGTTCACTGATTGACGCGATTGGCTCTCGCAACTCCACGCCCGGAACCGCTGCCAGTTCCAGAATCCGAACGACCCACTTCGTTCCTTCGATTTCGATCGTCGGCGTCAGACCGGGAAAATCTGCGTAGCGTCCGGCCTCCCGCAGCGGCGCCACAATGCGCGAAGCGTCGATACCAATCAGGTCAGTCTGCAGATCTACCACGAGTTGGCCGCTTTTCAGGCGGTAAAGATCGAATTGCGCCATACCTACAGCCTAAAAGCTGCGGTATCCGGCCAGCGCCAGGCCCTCGGATTCCATTTCGGATTCGTAGAGAGCGATTGCGGCCTGGTTTTCCTCCCGCCAGCGCCGGTTCCGCTCCACCTTGGCAGCTTCGGCAATAGCCCTCTCCGCGAGCCGAGACATGTTCAGCCCCAGGGAGCGCGCCGTTTCCGCAACGTCCGCGTCGAGAGTCAGATTCACTTTGACACGTCCCATTAAGGCCTCTCGGTGCATACGGATGATAAAGGAGTATAGTTCCTGCGCATTACCGACGCAAGCTTGCACTGGGGATATCAGCCACGGCTACCTGCCGCTGTCGCGTTGCCCTTAAAGAGGGTCATCCTCAATTTGTGTGGCGGAAGGGGAGAGATGGCTCTCCCTGTTCTGGATTCGTGAACAACCTACAACAACAAGGCCTGGACTGGGCTGTGTTGAAGGTTATCCGGCGGGGGGGTATCCCCGGTGAGGCCGCGGTCCGCCCCCTCTCACGACGACGCGCGAACCGGAGATGCGACGAACAGTGACGTCGAAGTCGCGAAGATCGAGATGCTTGTCTCCCAGATGGGAGGCCGCCCTGCCCACCCCCGCATTCCGCGCCCCTCGGCGACTGATCGGGACACCCCCGAGCCTCAATTTTCCCATCCCTATCATATTGAGTAAGCTTTGTATTCCTACTGCAAGTTCAATTAAAAGCACTTATTTGAACTTGCCTATGTGGATTGATAACCCCCATCTGGACCCATGTTGCCAGATCCGCTCCGGAAATCGACACCAAAGCTCGATCCTGGCCCCGGATTTCACGCCGAGTGGCCCTCAGGCCCTGCTCAGCAAGGGAAAACGGGCCATGGGGCACTGAGCGTGACGAGAGAGACTGCAGGTTCCGGGCCTGTGTCGATGTTTTCAATCGACCGTTTCGTTGCAACTTCCCCAATTGAAAATTCCGGGCTAAAACCAGCGTATGGCCCTTATCGGATACGCCCGCGTCTCTACCGGAGAGCAGTCGCTCGACCCGCAGATCCGCGAACTCGCGGCGGCGGGCTGCACGACCATCCATGAAGAGTACGCTTCAGGCGGCAACCGGGCGCGCCCGGTACTGGCGCGGGTGCTCGATCGCATCGAACCTGGCGATACGCTGGTGATCGTGCGATTGGACCGCCTCGCCCGGTCTCTGGCCCACCTGCTGTCCGTGATCGAGGCGCTGGATGCACGCGGCGCGCATTTCCGCTCACTGGGCGATCCGGTCGATACCGCGTCCCCCCAGGGCCGGTTCACCCTCCAGATCCTCGGATCGGTCGCCGAACTTGAACGCGCGCTTATCCGAGAGCGGACGCAAGCGGGACTGCGCGTGGCGCGGGCGGCCGGGCGCGTGGGCGGCAATCCGGGGCTGCGGGCGAAGGATGCCGCCGCGATCCGCAAGAACGCGCTCGCACGCGACAGCGCCTTCATGCATGCGCTGCTCCGCACCTCGGGGGAATGGGTGCCCATCGTTCGCAGGCACCGACCAGAACGGGACTGGCAGACGGTGACCGACATGGTCAATGCCAGCCTGCCCCGTGGAAATCAGGAATGGAGCCCCGAACGCCTGAAACGGGCCGCACGGCGCTTCGTGAAGGAAGGTATTCTGGATGCCGCCGTCATGGAGCGCGCGCCGCCACAGCACCGAAATGACCACCTAACTGCGGTTGTTGCAGCGATCGCGGGTGCTGAACCGCGCCCGACCCTGCGCCAGATCGCGGACCGGCTTCAGGACCTGCGCGAGCGTACGCCGCGCGGCGCTTCGCGCTGGAGCCTGTCCTCCGTGAAGATGCTTGTGGATCGCGCGCGTGCGCAGGGGATGCTGGATGGGTAGCGCCCCCAGCAACCTCAAAACGGATCGACCACCAGCACACCGGTAGGCGTAAAGTCCGCGGCATTGCCGGTCACAACCGCGGCATCACGACTGAGCGCTTGCGCCGCTATCATCAGGTCGGCGCCTGGATGCCCAATCCGCGCAGACAGATCCCCCCAGACCAGCGCATCCGCGGCGGTAAATTCTAGGACACGGTCCGCGAAAATCGTCACTGTCCGGTCCAGCCAACGGCGCAGGTCAGCTGCGAACGCCGAGTTGCGCGGCTCTTGCAGGCGGATGCCCCGCTCGATCTCGCCCAAGGTGATCACGCTTAGGAACAGTTCGGACTCGTTCTGCGCTTCGAGCCACGCCGCGACCTGGGGGGCACGATCGGGCCGCCGGACCGACGAGACGACATTCGTGTCGAGGATGAAACTCACAACGCGACGTCGCGCGGCTTTGCAGCGGCCCGCGGCACGTCTTCGCCCGGATAGGACATCAGGTGCTGGGCGAAGCTGCCGCGTTTTTCGCCGGCAGCGGCGACAAGGCGCGCGTATTCCACGGCCGAGACGACAACGACCGCAGGCTTGCCCCGGCGCGAGACTTCCTGCGGACGACCCGCCAGTGCCGCATCGACAACGGCGCTAAATCGATTCTTGGCATCCTGAAGCGTCAACATGGGGCACCTTCCAGAAAGTGACACCGGCCATCTAGCCAGCTACCTAGCTAACTTAGTGAGTCTGGAGAGGATTTCAAGCCCCAAGCCGGCTTTCCAGCCTCCGACGATTCGGCCCTGCGTATCCTCCGCAGCGGGATGCAGGCGGAAACAACGCGCCGGGCCAAACGCAGTGCCCACCAGCGTGCGCCACAGGTTTTGAACATGTTTTCAGGACCCTACGCTGGAAATAGTGCCCCTGCCCACCTCATCCACCATATTTTGACGTTCCGCTAAACCCGCGCATTCCAAAGAAATTGTTGCAATATTCCGCGCCCGGTGCATAAAAACGGAAAAAAGTGCGCTATCGGAAACGAGCGTTACTAATCAGATCGAGGCCGCAGTGCTCCAGGCATTAACCATCAACCAGCGCGTTCGAGAGAATGCCGAGAACCTCAGCGAAGCCCTGCAGAACCATATGCTGCAGGTATTCTCGCCCGATGCCAAGAAGGTCCTGCGCCCGTTCACGGCCGGTGAGGCCGCGGAACTACTGGGGATTTCGACCAGTTTCCTGCGCAAGCTGCATTTCGACGGCAAGATCCCCGAGGTTCACACCTCTCCCGGCGGGCGGCGCCACTATTCCGCCACCGAGGTGATGGAGATCCGGCGCATTCTCGAGACGACGGCCAAGACAAAATACAGCTATCTGAAGGGACGCAGGCCGGGCGAGAAGCTCCAGGTTCTGTCTTTTCTCAACTTCAAGGGCGGCAGCGGCAAAACGACCAGCTCGGTCCATACCGCGCAACGGCTGGCGTTGAAAGGCTACCGCGTGCTGGCGGTGGACATCGACCCGCAGGCCTCGCTGACGACGCTGTTCGGGTTTCGGCCCGAATACGATTTCTTGGAATCGGGCACGATCTATGATGCAATCCGCTATGAAGACCCCCTGCCCCTTTCCGCGATCATCCAGAAAACATTCTTTGAAAACATAAACTTAGCACCTGCGGGACTGTTACTGCAAGAGTTTGAGCACGAGACCCCTCAAGCGCTGATCAACAATGTGCAGCCCCCTTTCTTCAGCCGCATGGCAGCGGTACTTGAGGAGGTAGAGGCCGAGTACGACGTGGTGATCTTCGATTGCCCGCCGCAACTGGGCTACCTGACGCTCTCAGCCCTGTGCGCGTCCACGGGCGTGCTGATCACGGTCGTGCCGAACATGCTGGACATCGCGTCCATGTCGCAGTTCCTGCAGATGAGCGCCGACCTTCTGGACGTGGTGTCCGAAGCCGGCGCCAGCATGGAATTTGATTTCCTGCGCTTCCTGATCAACCGGTACGAGCCGAACGACGGGCCGCAGCAGCAGGTCGTCGCTTTCCTGCGGCAATTGTTCGGGAACGAGGTGATGGTCGCACCGATGCTGAAATCGACTGCGATCTCAGATGCGGGGCTGACGCATCAGACCATCTACGAGGTTGAAAGATCCCAGTTTCACCGCACGACATATGACCGTGCGATGGATTCACTGAATCTGGTGAATGACGAAATAGAGTCGCTTCTCCAACAGGCATGGGGGCGTTGATGGCACGCAAGGGCATACTGACGACGACAGCAAAGGCAACGGCCGAGAAGGACAGCGCGCCGCGCCCTCGGATGATGCCCAAGGGCGCTGTCGGGGCATTGCAATCCTCGTTGACCAAGCTGCAGGAGAACGCGGTTCAGGAAATCGACGCCGCGTTGATCGACGATGCCGGGATCGAGGACCGGCTGGGACAGGACAGCCAGGCATTTTCCCAGCTGAAGGAAAGCCTTGCGACCTATGGCCAGCAGGTTCCGGTGCTGCTCAGGCCCCATCCCAAGACCAAGGGCCGCTACGAGATCGTCTATGGCCGGCGCCGGATGAAGGCGCTGCGCGAACTGGGCCTGCCGATGAAGGCGATGGTCCGTCAACTCGACGATCATGCGCTGGTCATGGCGCAGGGGCAGGAAAACACCTCGCGGCAGGACCTGTCGTTCATCGAGAAGGCCAGTTTCGCCGCGCAATTGCAGGACGCCGGCTATGACCGGCAGACAATCGCGGCGGCGCTGTCGATAGATCTGCCGATGGTCAGCCGGATGCTGAAGGTGGGCACCGCATTCGACCTGCCCTTCCTGCGCCAGATCGGCTCGGCCCCCGGTATCGGGCGCGACCGATGGATGGCGCTGGCCACGCTGTTCCAGGACACGGCGGCCCGGTCTCGCGCCGCGACGTTCATGAAACGGCCCGAGTTCGTCACGCTCGAATCCGACGCCCGTTTCGAAGCAGTGTTCGAGCGCGCGGCACGGAAACCCGAAACCCGATCCAGGCCCCCTGCCCCACCGAAGCCGCGCACGGTGCGCAGCACGGATGGCAAGGCCCTGGGCGAAGTCCGGGCCACAAAACGCGGGGTCAGCGTATCGATCCCCGCCAATACCGCCGAAGGCTTCGACCTTTGGCTGAACGACAACGCAGAGGCAGTGCTGCAGGAGCTTCACGAACGCTGGAAGAACCAGCGCAGCGAAGAGGGAAACCAGTAAAGGAGGCACAGAGCAGGACAGCATAAAAAAAGACCCCCCAGGATCGCACCCGGAAGGCCTTCTCTTAGCTCGCACCTCTGAGATAGCGCCCAACATCTGATCCTGTCAACTCCGCAGTGCGCTGCGGAGGCGGGGAAGTGTTGTCTTCAGTGAAATTACATGAAACATGCGTCCCAAATCGAGTTTGGGCGGCCGGAGGAGGCTGTCCAGGCGTCGGCGGAGCCATGCAAATGGGAAATCCTCGACGCGCTGACCGAAGCGGCCGAGCCCATCGGCCTGACCCATCGCACCCTGAACGTATTGCGCGCACTGATGACCTTTTTGCCGGACCGGCACATCAGCCCGGACCCTGTCCGCGCCACCGTGTTCCCCTCGAACCGGGTACTGGCAGAGCGGCTCAACGGCATGCCCGAAAGCACGTTGCGGCGGCATCTGAGCCAGCTGGTTGCCCTCGGCGTTGTCAGCCGTCACGACAGCCCGAACCGCAAGCGCTATGCCCGTCGTACCGGACAAGGCGTGGCGCTCGCCTTCGGGTTCGATCTGTCGCCGCTGGCGCTGAATGCCGCCGGGATCTTCTCGACCGCACTGGACTGCCGCGAGAAGCGTGCGCGGGCCATGCTGCTGCGCGATCAGGTCGCGGAACTGCGCCAGGACCTCATCGAACGCACGGCCCCCGGACGCCACACCGAGCTTCTTGAGGCGACCCGACTGCTGCTGCGCCGCAAACCGGACCTGGACGTGTTGACCTCAGCGCGGCAAGCCCTTGCCGCCGAGCTCGACTTGCTGCCTGGCGCCACCGTCCCCGAGCTGCGCATTTCCCACACTCAGTCATGCGTTTCGGGCGGCACCGACAGCCAGAATGAGCGGCACATACAGACTACAAAAAAAACTTGTTCTGACTCTGAAGATCCAGCCGATACGGCGACGGCTGACACACTGCAGACGGCAGGGAAAGGGCAGGGGCCCTCGTTGCACGAATTCGTTGAATGCTGCACCGAAACCCGGTCGCTTTTTGCTGAGAGGATTGGCGATTGGGGCTCGCTGATTTCAATCTCGGACAGGGCCGCGCCAATGCTGGGGATCGACTGGCCGGTGGTCGCTCAGGCGCGGCAGGTGATGGGCCCACAGCAGGCGGCTTTGGCAGTTCTATGCATCCTCGAGAAGCATTCCAGCATCAAAACGCCCGGAGCCTATCTCAGGCGCTTGACGCAGAAGGCTGCGAGTGGGAAATTCAGCATCGTCCCGATGATGAGCAGCGTCATGCAGTGCAGAAAAGCCGGGGTTGTCAGCTGACAATCAATAATACTGTGTATTTACAGTTGGATAGCTATTGTCAGGACTTCAATATGGCCAGATTTGCCTGCAAATGCCTAGGTCGACAGCAGCGCGATGCCCTCGGTATCGTCGATCCGGCTGGCAAAGGCCAATGCCTGGGCACGCAAGGCCTCGATCGTGCCGGTTTGCGGGGCATAATGCTTGTAGCGCTCGAACCCCGGGTCCGGGCGCGGGACGTCGAAGATGTTTATCTCTTCCTCGGGATCGGCGTTGATGTTGTAAAGCTCGTGCGCCCCGGTCTGCGACAGGATCAGCTTCCAGCCGTCCTCCAGCCAGGCGCGCTGAACGATCCCGCTGACATGGGTGATGTTCTGAACGTAGTACCCTTGCCGCCACTCCGGCACATAAGCGCCGCGGACCAATGGCATCAGGCTATCACCGTGGCACGGGCCCTCGGGCGCAAGCCCAGCCGCATCCAGCAGCGTCGGCGTCAGGTCCTGAAGCCCGACAATTTGGGAACGCACGGCCCCCGCCGGTGCGGTCCCCGGCCAGGATGCGATCATCGGGATGCGGATCGCTTCTTCGTGGCAGACGAACTTGTGCTCGCCCTCGGCGCGGTAGAGGAAAGTCTCGCCGTGGTCGGAATAGTAGATCACCAGTGTCTCGCGCCGCAGCCCGGTCCGGTCGAGCGCGTCCATGATACGCCCGATTTCGTGGTCAAGCGCGCTGACGGCAGCGTAGTACCCGGCGAAGGGCACTCCCCTGTGGCGGTAGGGTTCGTAGAAACGGGCCGGAGCGGTGAAAGGATCGTGCGGCGGGTAATAGCTTTGGACCATGACGAAGGGCTGCGCATTGCCTTCGGCGGCCTGCTCCTCGAGGTATTCGATGCAGGCGTCGGTCTGCACCGTGGGGCGATACTCGCCGTCCAGCTTGCCGTCGATCCAGTGCCCACAACGCGAGTTGAAACTCTCTTGCCAGACGTCGAAGAAGGGCGGCTGCGCTTCGCCCAAGTGCCATTTTCCGAAGTGCGCGGTGCGATAGCCGGCGGCCTTCAGCCGGTCGAACACGGTTGTTTTGACCGCGCCCACCTCGGCAAAGGCGTTGTCGATGCCGTAGACATTGTCGATGATCCCGTGCGCGCTGGGATAGACGCCGGTCCACATCGTGGCCCGTGCTGGGGTGCAGACCGGCCAGGGAGTATAGGCGCGGTCGAAGCGGACGCCCTCGCTTGCCAGCCGGTCGAGGTTCGGCGTCTGCACAAAGGCGCTGCCCGCGCAGCCCATTGCGTCGGCCCGGTGCTGGTCCGAGAAGATCAGGACGATGTTCGGCGCTTTGCTCATGGTGTGCTCCGCGTATCAAGCGAGGTGTCGGGGTCCAGCAGGTGGCAGCTGGCGCTGTGTGCCGCACCCAGGGCGACGGGCCGGGGCTGCTGCGTCCGGCAAATGTCGGCCGCGTGGGGGCAGCGGGTGTGGAACCGGCAGCCGGAGGGCGGGTCAATGGGGCTGGGAATGTCGCCCAGCACCGCCGGGGCAGGGCGCTTGCCTGGCTCGGAGCGCGGGACCGAGGCCAGCAGCGCCTGCGTATAGGGATGTGCAGGCCGGTCGAAGACCGCGTGCTTCGGTCCGGTCTCGACGATCTGGCCCAGGTACATTACCGCGATCCGGTCGGCCATGTGCCGGACGATGGCCATGTCATGGCTGATGAACAGATAGGTCAGCCCCTGCTCGCGCTTGATGCGCTGCAACAGGTTTACGATCTGCGCCTGCACCGAGACATCCAGCGCGGAAACCGCCTCGTCGCAGACAAGGAAGTCGGTCTCCAGTGCCAGGGCGCGGGCGACGCCGACGCGCTGGCGCTGACCGCCCGACAATTCATGCGGGAAGCGGGTGGCGAACTCGGCCGGCAGGCCCACCATGTCCAGCAGTTCGGCCAGTCGCGCGCGGCGGGTGGCGTCGGTGCCCTCGGCATGGACTACCATCGGTTCCAGGATGATTGCGCCGATAGTCATGCGCGGGTTCAGCGAGCCGAACGGGTCCTGGATCACGATCTGGATCCGGCGCCGGAACCGTCTCAGCGCATCGTCGCCCAAAGCGCGCAAGTCGGTGCCGCCGATCTCGATCCGGCCGTCGTCGGCCTCGATCAGGCGCAGCACCAGTCGGCCCACTGTGGTCTTGCCGCAGCCGCTTTCGCCGACGACCGCCAGCGTCTCGCCCCTGGGGATCGAGAAGGACACGTCGTCCACCGCCCGCACGACCTGAGGCTGTCCGCCCAGCAGCCCCTTGGCGCCCACCCGGAAATGCCGGGTCAGGCCGCTGACACGAACGAAATCACCGTTCGCCATGAGCGGCCTCGTGAACGGCAGGGTGCTTGTAGTCGCTGTGGCGGATGCAGGCAGCGCGTTGGCCGCCCGCGAAGGCTATCAGCGGCGGGTCGGCGGCATCGCAGGCCGCGTGGAAATGCGGACAGCGTGGGCCGAAACGGCAGCCGTTCGGCCGGGCATGCGGCTGGGGCACGGTGCCGGGGATGGTGGGCAGCTCGGCCACATCCCGATCCACCGGCGGATGGCTGTGCATCAGCCCCTCGGTATAGGGGTGGCGCGGGGTGCGGTAGATCTGGGTGACGCTGCCGGTCTCGACGATGCGGCCCGCGTACATGACCGAGACATCGTTGGCATAGCCCGCAACCACGCCCAGATCGTGGGTGATCAGCAGGATACCCATGCCCATTTCGGCCTGAAGCTCGTGCAGCAGGTCGAGGATCTGCGCCTGTATGGTGACGTCCAGCGCGGTGGTCGGCTCGTCGGCGATCAACAGCTTCGGTTTGCAGGCGATGGCGATGGCGATCATCACGCGCTGCCGCATCCCGCCGGATAGAAGGTGCGGGTATTCGTCCATGCGGCGTGCGGCGGCGGGGATGCGCACCCAGTCCAGCATTTCCAGCGCCCTGCGCCGCGCCTCGGTGCGGGTCAGGCGCTGGTGAACCAGCAGTGTCTCGACGATCTGTTCGCCCACAGTCAGTACCGGGTTCAGCGCGGTCATCGGCTCCTGAAAGATCATCGAGATCTCGGCCCCGCGAATGCGCCGCATCTGCCTGTTGTCCATCGCGGTCAGGTCTCGACCGTCGAAAGCGATCCGGTCGGCCTCGATGCGGAACTGACGCGGATCATAGAGCCGCATCAGCGCCATTGCCGAGACCGATTTGCCGCTGCCGGATTCGCCCACCAGTCCGTGCGTCTGCCCCCGCGCAAGGTCCAGATCCACACCCTCGACCAGCGCGAGCGGGCCGAGGTGCACGCTCAGGCCCCTGACCGAAAGAAGCGGCTGCTGGTCCATGCTGTCATTTCTCCTGCCGGCGGGCGGTCGGGACCGAGGATCGTCGGAAAACCACCGCAGAGAAAGGTGGTTGCGATTATCGTATACGATTATACAATCCGCCCGAGACGAGTCAACGTGCCAGCACCGGAGGCCAGACCGACATGACCGACACCCGTCCCGACATCATCGTCGTGCTGGTCGACCAGATGCGGCGCGACGCTCTTGGCTTCTACGGCGATCAGAACGTGCGCACGCCGGTTCTGGACGGCATGGCGCGCGGCGGGCTGGTGTTCGACGCGATGTGCTCGACCTTTCCGTGCTGTGTGCCGTTCCGGTTCTCGATGATGACGGGGGAATATGCCCATTCCCGCATGGTCCCGGCGCTCGGCTACCGGATGTCCCCGGCCGAGCGGACGCTGGGCGAGGCGGTACAGGCGGCGGGCTATCGCACGGGCTATGTCGGCAAGTGGCACCTGCACTCGCTTTACGGCACCGTGGGCGGGCAGACGCTGGCGCAGGCGAACCGGACCCCGATCCCGGCCAGCCACCGGCGCGGGTTCGAGCATTGGCGCGGGTTCGAACTGCGCAACGATTTCCACGACACATGGCTGTTCGAGGATGACGCGCAGGAACCGGTGCGGCTGGAGGGCTATCAGACCGACGCCCTGTTCGGGCTGGCTCAGGACTGGGCGGTGCAGAAGCGCGACGATCCGGGCTTCCTGATCCTGTCGGTCGAGGCGCCGCACCCGCCCTTTGTCGCCCCCGACGCGGCGGTCGAGGTCGTAAGGGCGCGCGGGCCCTATACGCCGCGCCCAAATGTCGATGTCGAGGGGATCGCGGCCTTTCCGCCGGAATGGCACCGGATGCTGGGGCAGGGGCGGCGGATGGAGGATGTCCCACCCGACGAGCGGCGCGCGATCTTCACTCGCAACATGCAGGCCTATTACGCGATGATCGAAGTGATCGACGCCAACATGGGCGCGCTGCTGGACGTGCTGCGCACGCGGCCCAACGGGCGCGAGACGGTGGTGCTGTTCCTGTCGGATCACGGCGAGCTTGGCGGCAGTCACGGGATGCTCGGCAAGGCGGAGCCCTACGAGGAATCCGTGCTGGTGCCGATGATTGCCTGGGCCACGGACCCGGCGCTGGTGCCGCCGGGCAGGCGCTGCGCCGCCCCGGTCGGAACCGAGGACCTGTTTCCCACGCTGGCGGGCCTTGCCGGAGGGCAGGAGCCGGATGCCCCGGGCCGCGACCTTTCGGGCCTGATTGGCGGCGGTCCCGCGCCTGAGGAGGCGGGCGTTCTGCTGGAGTTCACCGCCGAGGTGCGCCCCGCACGGCGCTATCATGATGAGACATGGCGCGGGATCCGTACGCGGGACCGGAAATACGTGGTGATCGGCAATTCGGACGGGGTACGCCCGTGGATGCAGTTTGATCTGGCCGAGGACCCGTACGAGCAGCGCAACCTTGTGAGCGATCCGGCCCATGCCTGGGACCGGCGCGACCTGCACAGGCAACTCGTCGCGCTGCTTCAGCGAACCGGCGACGATTTCCCGATCGGTGCGTTCAGGGCGTAGCGGCAGCGTCGCCCCGGTCGCGCAGGCGCTCGTAGTTCACCGCGTCGGGCACTTCGAGAATGTGCTTCTCCATCGTCTCTTCCAGCGCCGCCTGATCGCCGTCTCGTAGCACGTCTACCAGGTCGAAATGCTCCTGGACGACGAATTTCAGGTTGTCCTGAAGGAAGGTGGACAGGCCGATCACGATCGTAAGCTGCCGAGCCAGCGGCTCCCACGCCTGCATCAGCGCGCGGTTGTCGGTCAGGCTGCACAGAACCCGGTGGAAATCCATGTCCAGCATCGCCAGCCGGAAACTGTCGCCATGTTCGGCGGCGTCGCGGATCTGCTCGGCGCAGTCGGTCAGCGGGTCCAGCAGGGCAGGGTCCTTCGCGGCGGCGGCCTGGACTTCCTTTGCGGCCATCAGCTCCAGCGCCAGGCGAACCTTGCGCAGGCTTTTCATGCTGTGGGGCGTCACCTCCATCAGGCGCATGCCGCGATAGGGGATGTTCTCGACCACGCCCTGGCTTTCCAGCAGGCGCAGCGCCTCGCGCACGGGAACGCGGCTGACGTTCAGCTGGCGGGCGACCTCGGCCTCGACGATGCGGTCGCCGGGCAGGAACTGGCCACGGGCGGCGGCCTCGACGATGGACTCGACGATGCGCTCGGCCAGCATCTTCGGCGCGATGGGGGTCATCCTGCTTTTGCTATCGGTACGAGCCATCCGTTCCCTATCCCTGGCAGCCGCGCGGGCGGCCGTTTCGTGCATCCCGCCATCTATCAGCCGAGCGCGACACAGTCCGCAGAAAAATTAGATGTTCCAATTAACCGTATAATCGTATACGATAATACGATATCGACCCGCGAAACTCAATAGCGTCGCCAGAGCGCCCTGTCGCGGGCCTGTTCAACACGGAGGAACAGATGACCGGACCACATGCAAAAACCGAAACCAGGGGCGTCGTCAGGCGTGTACTGCTGACCGCCGCGACCGTCGCGGGGCTGGCCGCCGCGCCTGCGCACGGGCAGACGGAGGGGGGCGAGCTGGTGCTTGCGCAGGGCGCGAACCCGCCAAGCCTGGATGCGATGACCTCGTCCTCGGAATCCGCGCGCAACATCAACATGAATATCTTCGAGTCGCTGGTCACCATCGACGAGAACGTGAACCCGATTCCGATGCTGGCCAAAAGCATCGAGCCGTCGGACGACCTGATGACCTATGTCTTCCCGCTACGCGAGGGCGTGAAGTTCCACAACGGCGACGAGATGACCGCTGCCGACGTAAAAGCCTCGCTCGAGCGGTATCGCGAGTTCGGCGCGACGCGCGGTATGCTCGACAAGGTGGCCGATATCGAGGTGACGGGCGACTACGAGATCACCTTCCACATGAGTGAGGCGACGCCGACCTTCATCGAGGCCTTCGCCTCGCCCCGCGCGCCCGCCGTCATCATCCCCGAGGAAGAGGCCGGGAAGGGCGCCAACGAGATAGAGATTATCGGCACAGGGCCCTACAGGTTCGTCGAATACGTTCCCGACAGCCATGTGAAGCTGGAGAAGTTCGCCGACTACACCGCGAACGAGGATTTCGACGGTCCGACCGGCTTTGGCGGCAAGAAGACCGCCTATCTGGACAGCGCGACCTATCGCATCGTCCCCGAGGCCGGCGCGCGGATCGCCGCGCTGGAAGCGGGCGAGGTGCAATGGGCCGACCAGTTGCCGGTGCCTGCCGCCAAGCGGCTGATGTCGGATGCGGAAATCACCGTGTTCGAGGCCCGGCAATGGGCCTTCCTGACGCTGATCATGAACTGGAAGCTGGCGCCGACGGATGACGTGAACTTCCGCCGCGCGGTGCTGCACGCGATCGAGCCGGAAGAGGTGATGGCGATCGCCACCGAGGGCTTCTACGATCTGAACCACGGCTGGCAGTACCCGGACCGGACCTACAACGCCGGCGATATCGGCAAGGAGATCTACGAGGGTGCGCATACAGACCAGGCCAAGGAGTTCCTGGCGCAGTCCGCTTACGACGGCGAGGAGTTCCTGATCCTGACCGATCCGAACTACGGGGAGCACAGCCGCGCCGCCGTGGTCATCGCCGAGCAGTTGAAGGGCATCGGCATCAACGCGGTCGTCAAACAGCTGGATTGGGCCACGGTGCTCAAGATCCGGCTGACCGACGAGGGCTGGAACGGCTGGACCCTGATGCAGGGGCTGGAGCCTTTCCTCGGCCCTTATGGCATCGCAGCCAAGATGACCGGCGATCAGCCGCACCAGCGCGGCACCGATCCGGTGATCGACGATGCCTACAACCGGCTGATCACCGGCGCCACGGTCGAGGACCGGCAGCAAGCCTTCGCCGACATCCAGACCGCCGTCTACGACCTGGTGCCGCAGATCAAGATCGGTGACGTCGGCCGGATGCAGGCCGGATCGGCCAGTCTGAAAGGGTTCAAGCCGTTCCGTGCGCCGCGGCTGAACGATATCTGGCTGGAATAGTGTAGTCTCCCTGAGCGGCGGGCGGTCTGGGCCGCCCCCCGTACCGCGCCCGCCGATCCGTCGGCGGGCGCCCAAGACCCGAAGGCAAGGCAGGCGATGCACCGTTTCATCCTTTCCAGACTGCTGTCCGCGATCCCGGTGCTGTTCGTCGTCTCGCTGGTGACGTTCCTGATCATGTGGCTGGTGCCGGGCGACGTGGCCTCGCAGATCGCCGGACCCGACGCCTCGGCCGAGGAACTGGCCGCCATCCGCGAACGATTGCGGCTGGACCGCCCGATGCACGAGCAGGCGCTGGTCTGGTACGGCAACCTCATGCAGGGCGATCTGGGCCAGTCATACCTGCTGAACCGCAGCGTCGTGGGCGCGGTGCTGGAACGGTTGCCCGTCACCCTGTCGCTGACCGCCGCCTCGCTGCTGCTGGCGATCCTGTTCGGCGTGGTGCTGGGCGTCGTCTCGGCTACCAATCACAACACCTGGATCGACCAGGCGGCGATGACCGGCGCGCTGCTGGGCCTGTCGCTGCCGGATTTCTGGTTCGGTCTGGTGCTGATCTTTTTCTTCGCGGTCGAGCTGGGGTGGTTCCCGACCGGCGGCTACGTGCCGTTTACGGAGGATCCCGTCGGCTGGCTGCGCAGCATGGCGCTGCCCGCCTGCACGCTGGCGTTTACCCAGATGGGGGTGATCGCGCGCATGGTCCGCTCGGGCATGCTGGAGCAGCTGGGCCAGGACTATGTGCGCACCGCCAAGGCCAAGGGGATGCCGCGCAGGCTGGTGCTGTTCAAGCACGCGCTGCGCAATGCGCTGATCCCGGTGATCACGCTGGTGGGCGTGATGACCGGCATCCTGCTGGGCGGCGCGGTGGTGATAGAGGTGGTCTACTCGCTGCCGGGCGTGGGGCGGCTGATCATCGGCGCGATCCAGAACCGTGACTATCCCATCGTGCAGGGCGGGCTGCTGATGACGGCGGCGATCTTCGTCTTCGTCAACATCGCCGTCGACATCCTTTACACCGTGGTCGATCCGAGGGTCCGAAATGTCCGATAGCGCCGCGATAGCGACCACCGGCCAGTTTCGCGCCACCCTGCGCGAGGCGCAGCGACAGATGCGCGGATTGCTGCGTCACCGGTCGATCCGGGTCGGCGGCGTGCTGTTCGGCAGCATCGTGCTGTTGGCGCTCTTCGCGGACGTGATCGCGCCCCACGACCCGAACGAGAACAACTACCGCGCCATGCTGGCCGCCCCCGGAAACGGGCACCTGTTCGGGACCGACGCGTTCGGGCGCGACATCCTCAGCCGGGTGATCCACGGCACGCGGCTGTCGCTGCTTGTCGGGTTGATGGTGGTGGCGGCAACCGGGATCCTGGGAACGGTGATCGGCACTCTGACCGGCTATGTCCGCTGGCTGGACGGGCCGGTGATGCGGGTCATGGACGGGCTGATGGCCTTTCCCGGAGTGCTGCTGGCGATCGCGCTGGCCGCCGCGCTGGGGCCCTCGGTGGTGAACGCGGCGCTGGCGCTGACAATTACCTTCACGCCGCGCACGGCGCGGATCGTGCGCGGCAGCGTTCTGGTTGTGCGCGAGATGCCCTTTGTCGAGGCCGCCCGTGCCTGCGGTGCCCCGCACAGGCGGATCATCCTGCGCCACATCCTGCCGAACTCGCTGCCGCCGCTGATCGTGCAGATGACCTTCGTGTTCTCGGTCTCGATCCTGGCCGAGGCGGTGCTGAGCTTCATGGGTGTCGGTCCGCCTCCGCCGACGCCGAGCCTTGGCAACATCATCGCCGAGGGCCGGGCCTATATCCAGGAGGCGCCGTGGATCGCCCTGACGCCCGGTGTCGCCATCGCCATGTCGGTGCTGGGTCTGAACATCATTGGCGACGGGCTGCGCGACAGCCTGGACCCGCGCCTGCGGAACCTCTGAGGGCTAGCTGTAGGTTTCGACCACCGGAGTGAAGGTGGCAATGTCGTCGAGCGGGTAGAGCGGGCGCTGGCACACCGCATGCCCCAGCGTCTGCACCTGCGCGCTGGTCGCCCCGATCGCATCGACTGACAGCACCGTGTCGGCCCAGTCGTCGTAGAGTTGCGGCTGACAATGCGGGGATTTCACGATGTTGATGTCATGCGCCTGCGGATGCTCGCCATGCGCCAGGAACAGCGAGCGGTCGAACAGCTGCACCGGCTTGCTGTGTGCGATGATCGTGACATTGCCCGCGCGCAGCTTGGCGCAGGGTCCGGCGTCCTCTGGCACGCCCCAGGTCTCCATCCGGTAACGCCCGTCCGAGAGCATGGCGACCTGCGCCTCCAGTTCCAGCGGGGCGAAGCGCGGATCGCAGGTGCCGCCAAGGCTGAACCGGGCGGTCGAGCCAACCCCTGCGGCGAAGGCGGCCCGGACGGCGGGGGCGTCCACGACCGGGACGAGGATCGTCGCCGTCACCCCGGCGTCGACCAGCGCGCGCAGGACCTCGACGCTGTCGCCCGAGCCGCCCGAGCTGGGCGCGTCGGCGGCGTCCTTCAGGATCAGCGGCAGGCGGCCGGTCCGGGCGTGGTTCACCGCCTCGTCCAGCGAGGCCAGATCCGCCTGCATCGCCGCGCGCTGGTCGAAGAAGCCTTCGGCGATGCGGCGCACCGCGCGTTCGGCGGCCTCGGTGTCGCCATTTGCGACCGCGATGACCTGCGAGCACAGCTCGGGTACGTCGGTGAACGGGTTGCCGATCATCACCTGCGCCGAGACGACGTCGTTCTTGCCGACCTCGGCATCGGCGCGGGCGATGAACCGGCCATAGATCCCGGTTTCGGTGATGCACTGGTCGCCGCGCACCAGCATCGGCACCCGCAGGCGGGCGGCGACCGGGCGCAGGCGGCCTTCGAGCTGGTCGATCATCAGCCGCGCGGCGCGCGCCCCGGCATCGGCGAAATCGACATGCGGATAGGTGCGCAGCGCCGCCATGGCGGAGCAGGCGGCCAGCATCCGCGCGGTAAGGATGCCGTGCAGGTCCATCGACATGGCGAAGGCGGGGCCATCGCCGACGATCTGGCGTACTGCGTCCAGCACGTCGCCCTCAGGGTCGGTCTGGCCATCTGCGGACATTGCGCCGTGCAGCAGGAAGAGCACGCCGTCCACACCCTCGTCCGCCGCCGCGCGGACGGCCTCCAGCAGCTCGGCCCGGATCGCCTGCCAGTCGGCGGCGGCAAGCGTACCGGCGCTGCAGGCCAGCGCGCTGTAGACTGGGACCGGGGTGATGCTCGGCGCATCGTCCAGCACCTCCAGCGCGCCGCCGGCATAGGTGTTGGTCCCTGTAAAGGCCGCGCGCATCGCCTCGCCCGCGTGAAACGCATAATCGGCGCGGGTGCTTGGAACCGGGTTGAAGGTCGAAACCTCCTGTTGCAGCGCGATGATCAGAACGCGTTTCAAGGGGCGGTCCTTTCCTTTGGGGGTACGTCCACCCAGCTTTCGGCCGGGTCGAGATCGCGGACATGGAGAAGCGGCGGGCGCGTCTGCGCGGCCCAGCCGTGAAGGATGCGCTTCTCCGCCTCGCGCCGGGTGACGGCCGCGCGGATCGCCTGCGGATCCCAGCCCTCCAGAACCAGCGCCGTCAGCCGGGCGCGGGTCTCGGCGTGGGCCGGGTCTTGGGCAAGGTCGTGCATCTCGTCCGGGTCGGCCGCAAGGTCGAACAGCATCGGTTCGTACCCGTCGATCCAGATCAGCTTGTGATCGCCGTCGCGCACCATGCGCTGACAGGTCGGCTCGGGTCCGGTCCAGCCCGCCATGCTGTCGGTGACGTATTCGCTGAAGGTCCGGTTTTGCCACGGGGCGCCCGGATCGCGCGCGACCGGCAGCAGGCTGCGCCCGCGGCTGGCGGGCAGGGCAGGGGCCCCGGCGGTGTCGATCACCGTGGCGGCAAGGTCGGTCAGGTTGACCACCTGCGCCCGCCGCTGCCCTTCGGGCAGGTGGCCGGGCCACGACAGGATCAGCGGCACGCCGGCGGACTGTTCGTAGAACGTGTTCTTCCACCAGTGGCCGCGCTCGCCGATCTGCTCGCCGTGGTCCGAGCAGTAGATGACGAGCGTGTTCCGGGTCAGCCCCGCACGGTCGAGCGCATCCAGTACCGCGCCGATCAGCCGGTCGAGCCGGGTGACTAGCCCGTAGTGCGCTGTCCGCGCGCGGGCGATGTCGGATGGGGCAGGGGTCTCGATCCCGCTTTCGCGGCGCCATTGCGCCAGCCACGGGTGTTCGCGGTCCGGCCTTGGCAGGCGTGGGCTATCGACCCGGCCCCGGTAGAGGTCATAATCCTCGGGGTTGGCGACGAACGGGCAATGCGGCAGCAGGAAGCCGACCATCAGGCAGAACGGATCGTCCGTCTGCCCCCGCGCCGCCAGCCAGTCGCAGGCCAGCGCGGCGGTTTCCTCGTCCACGCTCTGATAGGCCGAGTTCCCCGGCCCCGACAGACGCAGCGAGTCGGCGCACGGCCCCTGCGCCCCGGCAAGCGGCCCGAGATCCTGGCGCGGCACGCCGGGCCAGTGCGGGCCCGCGTCGCCGCCCAGCCGATCTGTGAAGCCGTGCAGCTGGTCCGGGCCGACCGAATGCATCCGCCCGATCAGCGTGGGTCGGTAGCCCGCTGGCCCCAGTGCGTGCATCCATGTCGGGCGGTCGCTGGCAAGCTGGTCCTGAAGCGTCCAGCACTGCTGGTCCGAGGGCCATTGCCCGGTGAAGGCCGACATCCGGCTGGGCACGCAGATCGGCGAGGGGCAGTAGGCCGCGTCGAATGTCACACCCGTCGCGGCCAGCCGGTCCAGCGCGGGCGTCTGCACGATCCTGTCGCCATAGCACCCGGCGACCCCCCGCGCGTGCTGGTCGGACATGATGTAGAGGATGTTGGGGCGGGTGTTCATCCCGGCGTGCCGTCACCAGTCATCGGAATAGGGCTCCATGACCACGGCAACCGCGTCGCCGCGCCTTGCCCGGCCCGGTCCCGCCGCCATCCAAAGGACGCCGCCCTGCGCATAGGACAGTTCCAGCGGCGGCGTGTCCAGATCCTCGGGGCTGTGCAGATAGCCGGCGGGCTGCCCGGCCTCGACCGCCTCGCCGGTGCGGTGCAGCGGCTCGAACAGGCCGTCGCGCGGGGCGAAGATATAGGCATCGGAGGAGCGGACCATCATGTGCCTTGTGCCGCTTTCACCATTGTCCTGAGTGGTGTCGGGCGTGCCCTCGATCA
The DNA here is from genome assembly GCF_054457455.1 of Halovulum sp. GXIMD14794. NCBI lineage: Bacteria > Pseudomonadati > Pseudomonadota > Alphaproteobacteria > Rhodobacterales > Paracoccaceae > Halovulum > Halovulum sp. GXIMD14794. The sequence continues at coordinate 141,097 of NZ_JBTLNF010000012.1, forward strand.
CGCCGAAATGCTTGAGGATGTTCCGCACGCCGCGCTCGGTGATGCGTACGCCGTCGACGTTGACCCGGCCCCAGCCGCCGACCTCGGTTCCCAGCGAGAGGATGCCGCGCCGCTCTACGCAGGAGGTGAAGGTCGCGCCCTCATCCACGCCGCTGAACACGACATTGTAGGGCGCGCCGAAGGCGGCGGCGGCGGCCATCGTGCGCTCGCGCAGGGCCGCGTCGGGCGAATGGTGCATGTTCGTCGAGAGCGCCGAGTCGAACGAATGCCCGGCGGTGTGCAGATCGACCGAGACATCGGCATGCGGCAGCACCACCGAGTCCAGGAAATGCGCCAGCATCGGTGTGAAACTGCCGCGCGGATCGCCCGGAAAGCAGCGGTTGATGTCCCAGCCGTCGATGGGCGACAGCCGCGTATCGGCCACCGCCGAGGGCACGCTGACGCAGGGCAGGATGATGACGCGGCCCTGCACCTGCCCCGGATCGAGGCTTTGCGCCAGCCGGGACAGGGCGATCTGCCCCTCGTACTCGTCGCCATGCACTCCGGCGGTCAGCAGCACGGTGGGTCCGCTGCCGTTTGCGATTGTGATCACCGGGATCTCGACCGTGCCCCAGCCCGAGTTGTTCCGTGACAGTGGCGCGCGGGCATAGGCCTGCTGGCGGCCCTGTTTTCCGAAATCCACCGCGCAGGTGATGCGCGATCCCGCTGTCGAGGGCGAAATTTCGGACATATGGGTTCCCCTGACTGAGTTTTTCGTATAATCGTATACGATAATACGCCTGTCAAGGATGCTGCCATGAAGATAACCCGTGTCGAGTCCCTGTCTTTGCAGGGCCGGTCCCCCAAGGGTGGCTGGGCGAACGAGATCAAGCCCGAGGATTCGATCCACGCGCTGATCGTGGTCGAGACCGACGGCGGGCTGACCGGCATCGGTTCGGTCTTTACCGACGGGCCGCTGGCGCGGGCGGGGCTGGACGTGTTGCGCCCGCTGCTGATCGGCGAACGCGCGGACGAGCCGATGCGCGTGGCCGAGAAGCTGCACCAGAACACGTTCTGGATGGGCCGGGGCGGGACGCTGACGCATGTGATCTCGGGGATCGACATCGCGCTTTGGGATATCTTCGGCAAGGCGACCGGCCAGCCGGTCTCGCGGCTTCTGGGCGGGACGTATCGGGACAAGGTGCGGGCCTATGCCTCGATCCTGATGGACGAGCCCGACGTGATGCGCGACCGCACGGCGTTCTTCCGCGATCAGGGCTTCCGGGCGATCAAGATCGGCTGGGGCCCGTTCGGTCGCCGAGACAGCGCCGCCCATGACGAGGCGATCATTCGCGCCGCCCGCGAGGGGTGCGGCGACGATTGTCAGCTGATGGTGGACGCGGGCGCCTCGGACGCGGACTGGCAGCACGAGTTGAAATGGGCGCTGAATACCGCGCGGATGCTGGCCGATTACGATGTCGCCTGGTTCGAGGAAGCCCTGCGCCCCGATGCGATGGACGATTTCCGCGAGCTACGGATGCAAAGCCCGGTGCCGATCGCGACTGGCGAATGCTTGACCCGCCGCCAGAGTTTTCTGCCGTGGTTCGAGGCGCGCGCCATCGACATCGTGCAGCCCGACGTGACCAAGGTTGGCGGCATTTCCGAGCAGATCCGCATCGCCCGCGCGGCGAACGATCACGGGATCAAGTATGTCGGCCACGGCTGGAACACCGCTGTCGGGCTGGCGGCGGACTTGCAACTCGCCGCTGCCGTGCCGACCGCGGACCTGGTCGAGTTCATCGGCGGCTCGCCCTATATCGACGAGCTGGCCGAGATGCCCTGGGCGCTGGATGCGGACGGTATGCTGCCCATCCCCGAAGCGCCGGGGCTGGGCATTTCGCTGAACCTGGGCGCGCTGGCCGGGATGACCGACAATCCCGACGCCGTGGCGATGCTGCGCCGCGCGTGATGACCGCTGCTGAAGAAGGCCACGCCATGAAAATCGAAGCCGTCGATTTCTTCTACCTGTCGATGCCCGAGGTTACGACCGCCGCCGATGGCAGTCAGGATGCGCTGGTGGTGCGCGTCTCGGCAGGCGGGCTGACCGGCTGGGGCGAGTGCGAGGCCTCGCCGCTGGCGTCCATCGCCGCCTTCGTCGCGCCGATGTCGCATGGGGCGTGCCAGCCGGTCTCGGCCTCGGTGCTGGGGCAGACGCTTGAGGGGCCCGAGGACATCCGGGCGATGGCGGCCGCAGTGGCCTATAACTCGATGGACCTTCTACAGGCCGCGCACACCTGGTCGGGGATCGAGATGGCGCTCTGGGATCTGCTGGGCAAGGCACGCGGCGTGCCGGTGTGGAAGTTGCTGGGCTACGAGGCGGCCTATCCCAAGCTGCCCTATGCCTCGGTCCTGTTCGGCCCGACCCCGCAAGAGACTCTGGAGCGGGCGCGCACGATCCGCGCCGACGGGTTCCGTGCCGCCAAGTTCGGCTGGGCGCCCTTCGGCGACGGCCTTCAGGGCGATATCGACCAGCTGGACGCGGCGCGCGAGGGGCTTGGCCCGGACGGCGTGTTGCTGATCGACGCCGGCCAGATCTTCGGCGAGGATGTCGAGGCGGCCGCTGCCCGGCTGGAGGCGATGGAGCGCAACCGCGTGACCTGGTACGAGGAGCCCTTCGCGGGCGATGCGCTGGCCGCCTATGGCGCGCTGTCTGAGCGGATGGACACGGTCGGCCTTGCCGGGGGCGAGGCCGCGCACAACCGCCACATGGCCCAGCACCTGATCGACTTCGGCGGTGTCGGCTACATCCAGATCGACTGCGGCCGGATCGGCGGCATCGGCCCGGCGCGCGATGTGGCGGCTTATGCCGATTTGAAGGGCGTGACTTATGTGAACCACACGTTCACCTCGAACCTGGCGCTGTCGGCCTCGCTCCAGCCCTATGCCGGGCTCGAGGCACACCGGATCTGCGAGTTCCCGACGACGCTGCAGTCGCTGGCGCGCGAGTTGACGGCGAACCATATCGCGCCCGATGCCGAGGGCCTGATCCACGTCCCCGACGCGCCCGGACTGGGGATCGAGATCGCCGCCGACGCGTTGGAGCGCTACCGCGTCCCTGTCGAGATCCGCGTCGGCGGGCGTACGGTATTCAACGGGTAGTCGGCGCGACTGGCTCGACCACTTTCCAGAAGAGCTGCACAAAATAGAAAGTCGCTTTTGTACTCTTCGGACTACTAGCCTTTTGACAGTCGTTGTTTATGGGGCGGTGGTCTCCTTAGTCCACGCATTTTCTTCGTCTCACCCCGACCCGAGCGCCGCTCTCAGCCGCTCCCTGTGGGCCGCCACGAACGCGACCGCCTCGCAATGCGAGAGCGGCCGGCACCCCGCCGCTACCGCGCCGAGCACATGCGCCGTGGCTTCAGCGGGAGGCGTGGCCTCGGCATAGGGCGTGCCGAGCCGGTACCAGCGGCTGAGCGTGCGCGCCCAGCGGCCCTGCGGATCGAGTGCGAGCAGCACCGAGGTGTCGATCGGTCCGTCCGGCAGCCTCGGGTGATCGGTCACGCTCCCGAGGAGGGTGGCCACCGGGGCGTGGGGCGAGACCGCCACCTGCCAGGGGTCGATCAGCGGGGCGGCGGCGAGGGTGTCGGGCGCCGGTGCGGTCCCGGATGCGTCGAGGGCGGCGCGGATGCGGGCGGCGAGGTCTGTGGGGTGTGTCATAGCGATCTCCTGTGGTGGTCGGGCTGTGGGAGGCGTGTCCGAGCGCGGTGGCGGGCTGCTGCGGCGCAGGTGTCAGTCAGGTTGGTATCCGGACGGCGGGCCCAGAGGCACGGGATCCGGGGCAGGGGGCGTGGGTGCGGCGCGGTGCTGCGCATCCGGTGGCGCTGCGAGTTGCGGTGCGACCGGCGCCAGCCAGCGGTCGAGTGCCGGGGGGCGCAGCTCGCGCGCGGCCAGGAGCGCGCCGGCCATCCGGGTGAGGTGGTCGCGGTGTTTCTGCAGGATCCGCGTGGCGCGCTCCTCGGCAGTCTCCAGTCGGGTGCGGACGCGGGCGCGCAGGTCCGGGTCGTCGAAATGCCGAAGCGGATCCGCCGTGCCGGACCAGGTGGGCCCGTGCGCGCCGAGGCCGAGGGCGGTGTCGATCGCGATCGCGATCCGGGTTGCCACCGCGAGATCGCTGTCCTCGGCCCCGCCGGACCCCGCGGAAACCGTACCGAGCACCAGGCGTTCGGCGGCGCGGCCGGCGAGGGTGAGCGCGAGCTCGGCCTCGACATCCGGGAGCAGGCCCTCGCGCGCGTCCCGGTCGCGGTGGATCTCGCCGCCGCCGGGGGTCAGCAGCACGCGCTGCACCGTGCCGAGGCCGAGCGCCGCGCAGGCGAGGGCGTGGCCGCATTCATGCACCGCGCTGCGCCAGCG
>NZ_JBTLNF010000013.1:0-85007 GCF_054457455.1 Halovulum sp. GXIMD14794
TCCTGCTCCTTCAGCATCGCGATGATCTGCTCTTCCGTGAACCTCGATCGCTTCATCGTCCGTCTCCTGGTTGGGGCGGACTCTACCCGAAACTGGAGGAAGAAACGGGTCTCAGGTCAGCGGCGTTGTTCCAGTCTTCCCTCCGGGCATCAGGCAAGTCAGCGTAGAGGCGATCAATGACTTCGGCGTCACGGAAAACTCGGTCATGCAGACCCGTGATCGAAAGGACCGGAAGGTCGAGCGACGACCACGGAAATTGCCAGTCTGTATTTACCGAGTTTCGCATCAGGTTTGCGTGGCCGTGTTTCGGGGCCATGGGTGCGTAAGGGCCATTTAGGAAATCCGGGCGCACACTGGCCGCGTAGTCCGGATTGGTCAGAAGTGGCATCATCAAACCCATGAACAGGGCCGCGCCACCCGTTGCCACGTAATGGGGAAGCGCGTCGTTGATCCATGCGATGCGTGGATTGATCTCGCGCAGCGTGTTCAGAAGCACGATCCCGGCCGCAGGGGCGCCCCTTGCAAAGGCTTGCGCCGCATAGAGTCCGCCGATCGACAGGCCGGTAAGGACAGGGCGGTCTGGCGCAACCTTGCCCAAAAGCCACACCAAGTCATCGACGATCAGGTCGTTGGTGAGTTCCAGGCTTGGGTCGAACTTGGATTTCTCTTGTCCCCTGAAGTTATAGCTGAGCGTCCCGAAACCACGGCTGCGAAGCCCTGGCGCGACAGCGTTTTCCCAATGACTGGTGGAGCCGGTCAGCGCGTTTACGAATACGAATGTCGGTGCGCCGCTCCGAACGGGTCGAGTGTGTAGAAAATAGAGCGCGTTCTCTGAATCAAACCGGAGATCAGCCATCCAACCGCCCACCTTCCGTGCATGATTTTACAGCAAGCCTTGTGTGTGACCAAATGTTAACCGCGATAGCGTCGCTCTTGTGGTTCTGTGTTTATCGGCTTTGGGCTCGGCACGGACCACCGCACTGCAGCAAAGCGTCTTTGAGATTTGAGAATGGAAGCGGACATTCGTCCTCGCAGGGAAAATCCGCGGGTTGGCACGGTGCCCATGCCTGGTGCGGGAGGGCTGGATGGAGACCTCATCATCTCCAGTATCCAGCTTCCGGCAGCCAGACCACCACGTCCGCCATGGAACAACGGGCGACTGATTGGCCAGAAACGTCCGCTCCTTCCACGACAGGTCTGGGCCATTCGCGCCCGGCTCGAGCTTGCCGACAACCCGCGCGACTTGGCTTTGTTCAACCTCGCAATCGACAGCAAGCTTCGCGGCTGTGACTTGGTTCGGCTCGAAGTCGTGGACCTCGTCGCCGCCGGCAACGTCCGTGACCGCGTATCGGTCCTCTAGCGCAAGACAGGGCGGCCAGTTCAATTCGAAGTGTCGGAGAACACGCGGCGATCAGTACTCGCGTGGGTCACGTCGGTACCCATGCTTGGTCCGGTGTTCCTGTTTCCAAGCAGGTTCCACAGCTCACCGCACATCTCGACAAGGCAGTACGCGCGTCTTCTTCACGACTGGGTGTCTGCGATCGGTCTCGATCCAAGCGGGTATGGAACACATTCCCTACGGCGGACGAAAGCCGCGTTGATCTACCGGAAGACCGGCAATCTGCGCGCGGTTCAACTTCTGCTCGGTCACACAAAGGTGGACAGCACGGTTCGCTACATTGGCGTCGAACTCGATGGCGCACTCAGCATCGCAGAGAAGATCGATATCTGAGCGTTTGGCGGACGGCAGCGGTCGTCCGCCATCCGTGACCACCCGTTGTTCACATCTGGTCGCAGCGGCTGCCTAGAGCCCAAAGCTGCAGTGAGCCCCAGGCGCAGCAATAGGGAAAAAGGGCGGGAAGCTGACTTTCGCTGTTCCTGTCGCCAATGTCCGGAAAGAAAGAAATAAAGAGACTTCCTCAGCGACCTCAACGCCTGTAGTTACCAGGCGTGAGGCCGGTCCACCTCTTGAAGACACGCGAAAACGACGAGGGGTCCGGGTAGCCGACCAGTTCCCCGACTTGCGGGTAACCGAGCCGATTGTCATTCAGGAGCGCCTTCGCCCGTTCGGCGCGACTATGGTCCAGTTCCGCCTTGTAACTGGTTCCATGTTCCGCGAGCACCGATTTGATGCGGCGGGGTTTCAAGCCGGCGACCTCCGAGAACTTCTCCAGCGAGAGAGATGGTTTGTGAAGGTGGAGGTCCAGCAGCCTACGAAAATCCGAGAGGAACGCCTCGGGCGTGGGCGGACGCTCAGGAGCCGACTGCCGGGGCGCTCCCCCGATGTGGAGAAGAAGCCAAGGCGCGGGAAACTCGAAACGTGCCCCTCGCGAGTCACCACGGCGCACGGCGAGACCGGGCGCGAAGGTCGTCGGAATCGCTGCAGGGGCGGAGACGCGTATCGTCAGATCGGACGGTCTCCACTCCTCGCCACAAGCCTCGCGGATCAATCGGCACATGAAGCCTGCAAAATACCCGTCGACCTGCCGCGGGCGGCGGGCTGGTTTGAACTGACGTTCGGAACTCAGGACGGCCCGGCTGCCGTTGATACGCAGTTCGTAAGTCGCAAGTGAGGTGATCTGGTCTGCATCGACGATCAGCTTTGTCAGGACTTCGCCAAGCGCCGTATCGGTCAAGGTGACAGCTCGGAAGTTGGGGTGGCTGTAAATCGCATCCTCCGACCCGATCCTGAACCCGAAATGCGGATCGCCCGTCACCTCCGCCGTGCGTTCGGCCAGGTTGTACCAATCCTGTCCCAGCATAGGCGCAGAGCCTTCCTGAACATCGGCCAGGGACAATCCTGTTCCAAGTAGCGCATCATCCGCGGTGATGCCCTTGCCGAGCAGCGCCGTCAGAAAGGGTTGTGCCATGGCGCTGGAAACCACGGGAAGATAGGTCCGGGAAGCGTTCCTTCTTGGCATGGTTCCCCGGAGGTCATGTGCAAAACGGTGCGATTATTCGACCATCATTGACCGTAGTGTCAATGACACGTCCTCGCATACCGTTACACTCAATAAACCAAATGTTTCCCTCAAAGGCTGATGGCATGAAGAAACAACTCGCTTTCACGCTCTCCCTGAGCATCGCCACGGCTGCGACAGCACAGGAGGAAAGCTTCCCAATTCTCTTCACCGACGTGCATGTCTTTGACGGTGTGAACGAAGAGAGGATCGAGAATGCCAATGTGCTGGTTGTCGACAACCTGATCGCGGAGGTATCGAGCGAGCCCCTGGCGGCTGCCAATGCCCGGATCATCGACGGCGGCGGGCGCACCCTGATGCCGGGCCTGATCGACGCCCATGTGCACATGGCGGTCACCGAACCCGTTGCCGACCTGCGGGACAACTACGACTGGATGTACTGGGGTGCCGTCTCCACCATCGAGGCCGAGAAAATGCTGCTGCGCGGCTTCACAACAGTCCGCGATGCAGGAGGCCCCGCGATCGGGCTTCAGAAGGCGATTGACCGGGGCAAGGCCGTTGGGCCGCGGATCTATCCCTCCGGGCCGGTGATCTCGCAGACCTCTGGCCACGGCGAACACCGGGTCTACAATGAGCCGCACCCGAATTTCGAAGGGGCGCAGCCTTCCTTCTTCAACCAGCACCTCGAGTTTCTGGCCGATGGGGTGCCGGAAGTGCTACGCGCGACGCGGGAGGCGCTGCGCCTTGGCGCGACGCAGATCAAGGTCATGGCTGGCGGGGGCGTGTCTTCGACCGTCGATCCGCTCCACACCGTGCAGTACCTGCCCGAGGAACTGGAAGCCGCAGTCAAGGCTGCCGAAGATTGGGGAACCTATGTCCTGGTCCATGTCTACAACGACGACTCGATCCTGAGGTCGATCGACGCCGGTGTCATCAGCATCGAGCACGCCCAGCTGATGACGGAGGTCTCGGCACAGGCCATCAAGGATGCCGATGTCTGGGTTGTGCCGTTCTATTCGCTTCTGGGCATTGACGCAGAAACAGTGGCCAAGGCGCTCGGCCCGCTCTCGGCACCCAAGTTCCTCGAAGTGCAGGCGGGTGCGCGCAACCAGATGCGCTTGCTGAAGGAATACGAGATCGAGAACGTCGCCTTCTCGACCGACATCATCGGCGATCCGGTGGCGCTGACCAAGCAGAACGACGAATTCAAGTACCGCCTCGAGGTCTGGACGTCTCACGAGATCCTGCAGCAGGCGACCTCGAAGTCAGCCGAACTTCTGGCGCTTTCGGGCAAGCTCAACCCCTACAAAGATGGCCCGCTCGGCGTGATCGAGCCGGGCGCCTATGCGGACCTTCTGCTGGTCGAGGGGAACCCGGTCGAGGATGTGGAATTGCTGGTCGACTACGAAGCCAACATCGACCTGATCATGAAGGACGGCGTGATCTACAAGAGCACGCTGGACTGAGTGGGGCGCGGGGCGAACGTACCTCGACGTCCCGCGCATCTCTCTCGTTTCGGTAAGGAGGAAGACCGATGGCCCATAACTGGCAACTCTACATGGCGGCTGTCATTGCCACTATGACGGCAAGCATCGCCTACGCGCAGGACGCAAGTCCACAGACGCTTTTCACAAATGTCCATGTCTTTGACGGTGTGGGCGAGGCACGCATCGAAGATGCCAGCGTTCTGGTCGAAGGCAACCTCATCAAGGAAGTGTCGACTGAGGCCATCAACGCACCGGGGGCGACGGTGGTTGACGGCGGCGGGCGCACGCTGATGCCCGGCCTGATCGATAGCCACACGCATCTTTACGCCACCGGTGTGTTCCAGACATTCGCGGGATTGCAGGCCGCGAAATGGGACCAGATCGGCGCCGTGGCTGCCGAAAATGCGCGCGATTACCTCTATGACGGGTACACGACCGTGCGGGACACCGGTGGGATGGGGGCCGGCCTGAAGGAACTGATCGATCAGGGCACTGTCGATGGTCCAAGAATTTATGCCGCTGGTGCCGCCATCGGCCCATCCTCTGGGCACGGCGATTGGCGCAATCCAGTACAGCGCACCTTCAACATGGGCGCCAGCGACGTCGGCAACACGCTGAACCTGTCCTACATCGCAGATGGTACTGACGAGGTGCGCAAGGCATCCCGCCTCAACTTCGCACATGGCGCACATTTCCTGAAGCTCATGGCTGGTGGTGGCGTTTCCTCCGAACTCGACCCGCTCTGGTCAGTTGCCTACCGGGTGGACGAGATCGCGGCTGCCGTCGAGGCGGCGTCGTTTTTCGATACCTATACGACTGTTCATGCCTACACGGACGAGACCGTGAACATGGCGCTGGATGCGGGCGTGAAGTCCATCGAACACGGGCAAATGGTCACCGAGGAAACGGTGAAGCGCATTGCCGATGAAGGGATCTTCTGGGCGATCAACGTGGCCGGGCTGGATCCGCAGTTGTTGAACCACCCGAACTATGCCCAACCGACGGTGAAGCCGAAGCTTGAAGCCTATCTCGACGGGTCCGAGAACCTCGTGGACTACGTAAAGAAGTACAAGCCGAAGATCGTACACAACGTGGACACGGTGCTGTCGACAATCGGCTTCGGCCGGTCGCATCGGGATTTCGAGAAGTTTTACTTCGCTGAACTTTTCGGGAACCACGCTTTCCTCGTCGCGGCAACGTCCACCGGAGGCGAATTGGCGCAACTGACCGGAAAGCGGAACCCCTATCCGAACAAGCTAGGGGTGATCGAGGCGGGAGCTTATGCCGACATCCTGGTCGTGGACGGAAACCCGCTTGAAGACCTCTCGGTGCTGGGCGCCAATCCGGAATGGTTCGACGCTGCCCCCAGAGACCGCGGTTTCGAGACCATCCGGCTCATCATGAAGGATGGTGTCGTTTACAAGAACACACTCGAATGAGTGTTGCGCGGGGTGATCGTCCCTCGGTGCCCCGCGCATTTTCCCAAGCTGGGTCAAGGGAGAGAGTTATGGTGAAAGCATTCATTGGTGTGGCTGTCGCAACCTCGCTTTGCGCGTTTGCCGTTGCCGCGGAAGAAAACGCGAGCCGTTACTACCTCGGCATCGGCGAGCCTGCCCCTCACGCTTGGAAGATCATGGTCGAAAACCCGACTGACCGGGAAAAGGACATGGGCGGCGCCATCGAGGCGATTGGTGGCGAGATGATCAGTTATTTCTGGGGGCTGGCGGATGGAAAGAACTACATCACGGTCCGGTTGCCGGACGATCCCGGCATGGTTCAGGCGATGTATGTGTCGCGCCTTAGCCAGGGCGTTCTGGAGGACTACACCTTCATTGAACTCATGACGACCGCCGACATGGTCGATGCCCTGAAACGGGTGCCGGACTTCATGACGCCGGTCGAGTAGGCACCCCCTCCCGCCCGCAGCAACGACCGGAAGCCGAGAGACTGATATGCGCCATTTCCTTGCCACCCTATTGGTCATCGCCGGAGCCAACCCGCTCAGCGCTGGCGAAACCTCCATCGACTGGCCAGACCTGGTCGACCAGAGCGTGCAATCCTACGAGGATCCCTTCACCGAGCTAAGCTATGAACAGATCGACGATCTGCGTCGGATCGTGAAACTCCAGGCGGCTTTGGACGGCACAAATCCATCTCCGGGGGCAAGCGCGCGGCTGGAGGAGATCAAGGCGGCGCTTTCCGAGCAGGGAATCGACGCCGACTGGCTGATCTCTCAACGTTGGGTCGTTGCCGAGCGCCGCGAACTGGCGGGTGCCGCCGGCAACCCGACCCATGACGGCGAAACGGTCACGCTCGGCGGATTTGCCATCCCCGCGCCGCCGGCCGAGAACGGCACCTCGACAGCTTATCTCGTCCCCGAACGGGGCATGTGCAGCCATGTCCCGCCGCCGCCACCAAACCAGATGGTGCGCCTGCGCCTTTCCGATGGCTGGAAACCGGCCATGATCCACGAGCCCATCGTGGTCACGGGTCGGCTCAACATCGATCCGTCCGAACGGCAGTTGATGGTGGTGGACGGCTTCATCCAGATGAAGGCGACCTTCTCGATGGACGTTGCCGAGGTGCAGAGTTTCGGTTCGTCGGGCGGGACGGACACATCTGTGACCAATGATTGGGCTAAAAATCTTGTCGACGGTGTTCGGCCGCGTACGACAACAGATCCAGCCGGGCAATGAGAGCCGGACAGTCTGCGCGCTTCGTTCTCAAAAAATGGCAACCGAGACTAACACTATCCGACACTACACAGTTGCCGTCCTGTTTTCAGAGAAACGCGGACCGCTCACCTTTCCCCCGAAAGCCTCTTGGGACACCTGAATAAATTTTCTTTGCGGAGGATTTCGCTCTGATCATAAACTTCAGGGAGTAAAGAGGAGACTGAGTCCGGAACAGCGAAGCCTGCAGTCAACTAAACGCCGCTTCGCGATAGATGTTCACGATTAATCGAAGGCCAGGTTGGGACTCGACCGGGTCACTCGAGCCTTTCGGTGAGACATGTGTTTCGCGGCAGTGAGTTGCTTCTCGCGCTCCAGTTTCTGCCGCCTGTGGCCAAACGACCGCTTCAAAAGAAATCGCGACACAGCGTGGAGGCACCAACCCGGACGACAGCTTATTAACGCCAGAAGAGACCGCATATGAAACATCGAAAACCTGCGCAGCGAACGACCGCATACGGTCTCGCTCACTTGGCGGACCACAAACGACCGCTTTCGGGACATCGAGTTGCGCTGCTGCGATGAGGTGGCTGTCAGCAAGTGATTTGGAGGATCACAAATGCCGCGGGTGCATGAGCCTGGTTCGTCCGCACTGTGGACTTCTGGCCGCTTCCAGAGCGCGCAAGTGCGGCGAGCGTCGGGTTCGGCGGGCAGCGCTGCACCATCCTGAGCAGGGATCTGAGTTCGGCAAAGGGTCGAGATCAGCTTCGGGCTTTCACCGACACGGACTGCCCTTTGTGTAGACCGGGCTCTGTGGCCGGAAAGGGATGGCCGCTGCGCGTCGCACAAATGTCGGCACCGCGGCATACCCGTCATCGGTCGAGGCTACCGCGATCGAAACCCTGAAGCGGTGTTTCGCCGTCTACGATCGACCGGGTACCGGCTTTGCGCCTTTGGGCTGCCGTTTTGGGGCGCCGGGCTTGTTCCGGGTTTTTCCCGCTGCCTTGCCTGACGTAGCCGCTGCCGCGCGAGCGCGGTTCTTCTTGCTGCTCGGCTTGCCTTTGGGCGGGGGCGGCCCCTTGGGTTTGCGGTCGGGCCTCTCCTGGTTGGAGGGCAGTTCGGCATGCACGACGAGATCGAGCCTTGGCAGGTCGATGCCGCGTGCCGCGACATCAGTCGCGACGCAGACTTGCGCGCGCCCGTCACGCATGGCCTGCAAGGAGTGGGTGCGTTCAGATTGCGACTGCTCGCCCGACAGAGCCACTGCGTTGAACCCTCGGTTCGACAGCCTCGCCGCAAGGCGGTTGACCATGGCACGCGTGTTGGCAAAGACCAGCGCATTGGGGGCTTCGTGATACCGCAATGTATTGATCACCGCATTGCCGACATCACGCTCGGCCACCAACATCGCGCGGTATTCGATATCATCGTGCTGCGGGGTCTCGGACTTCGCGACAATTCGTTCGGCGTCGTTCTGGTAGTCTTTCGCGAGAGCGGCGATGGTCGGCGGAACGGTGGCCGAGAACAGCAAGGTCTGCCGTTCGGGCGGCAATTCGCCCAGGATGAACTCAAGCTCTTCTCGGAATCCGAGGTCGAGCATCTCGTCGGCCTCGTCGAGGACAACTGCGCGCACGGCGGAAAGATCGATGGAGCCGCGGGCGATGTGATCGCGCAGGCGCCCCGGCGTCGCCGCAACGATATGCGCCCCGCGTTCCAGTGCGCGGCGTTCGTCGCGCATGTCCATGCCACCCACGCAAGAGGCAAGGACTGCCCCCGCCCTGGCATAAAGCCAGCCGAGTTCGCGTTTGACCTGCAAGGCCAGTTCGCGCGTCGGGGCAATGACGACGGCAAGAGGTGTGGCACCCGGTGCGAAAAGGTCATTGTCCCCCAGTAGCGTAGGGGCGATCGCAAGGCCGAAGCCAAGTGTCTTGCCCGAGCCGGTTTGCGCCGAAACCAGTAGATCACGACCTTTCAATGCGGGCTCGAGCACCGATGTCTGAACGGGTGTCAGCGTGGTGTAGCCACGGTCATCGAGGGCCGCGCGAAGTGCAGGGTGCATGGAGGATCTTTACTCTCGGGAACGGCTCGGGGCGCGAACGGGTAGGTTTCGCGCCAGCAAGGGCGCACAAGCCGCCGTACTTAGCGCAATAGCGAAGGCTTGTATAGACTCAAGGGAGGCCAAAAGCACCCGGTGGCGCCTGGTCGCGGGCGTGATTGATATGCTTTTGCCCGAGATCAAACGGCATTTTTGCAGCGCCCTTGACAGCAGAAGGAACATGCGACCGTCACCCGCAAGCTCGAGGGTCTCTGCGACGCAATCGCTGATGGCCTGCGCTCCCCGGGCCTGATGGAAAAGGTGACAGCGCTGGAAGAACAAAAGCGGTCACTCGAAGCGGCCCTGGAGGCTCCGGCGCCCTCCCCCGTGCGCCTGCATCCCAATCTCTCCGAGGTCTACCGCCAAAAGGTCATCGGCTTGAGTGCGGCACTGGCCGACCCGGCGATGCGCGACGAGGCCCTCGGCCTGCTGCGCGGGCTGATCGAGACCGTGGAGCTGCGCTATGAGGACCAAACCTGGCAGGTCGACCTGAAGGGCGAGATCGCCCGGCTGGTGGAGATGGGAAGCCCGGATACACAAAAGCCCCGGGCGGACGCCGGGGCCTGGTGTTCGGTATAAGTGGTTGCGGGGGCAGGATCACAACACTGCTTGGCGCGTGTCAATCTAATGTAGGATGAAGAGCGGCTGGAAGCACGGTAGGCCGCTGTGCGCACTGGCAGGCACAATCCGCCGGCAGGCAGACGTCCCTGCACTATTCGCCGCCTAGCACTCACAGCAACCGGATCATAGCTCGCCGGCATCGTGAAGGACGTCGCCGGCACCACGCTCTGCAGCTACTTCACCGAGTTCGGCCCGACGCAGATCTCGGTCGAGTTCCCGCTCGGCACGGCCGGGACCAATGTGCAGGGCATGGTCCGTGAGGTATTGCGCGCTATCGAGGACAACCTGCTCGGCGAAAGCAGGTTGGGCGTGCATGCGCCGCTGCGCCAGGACGTACGCCGAGACTTCCTCTCCACCGGCATCCTCTTCGAGGAATACACCGGCATAAAGGGGCCTCGCTGCTCTACGAGATGGAGGCTATACGCCGACCCCGCCATTGCCGAGCTGCAACGTATACATAAAAGCGGAACCCATATGCAAGTCAAAATTGTTTGACTTAATGGTCGAATCATAATATCCATCTTTGTCAGACAAATAGGATATAGCTGTTGACCCAACTCCAACGGACGAACTTAACGGACGCGCTGGCCCGCGAAATCGCCCTTCAAATGCTGCGCGGCGTGTGGCAGCCGGGCGAGCGACTACCAACGGAACACGCAATTGCAGCCGAACAGGGCGTCAGTCGTTCGGTCGTGCGTGAGTCCATTCGGTCTCTTGCATCGAAAGGAATGATCGCATCACGACCGGGGATTGGGGCAACCGTCCAAGCAACGGGCAACTGGAACATGTTGGATCCGGACTTAATGTCTTGGGCGCTCTCTACGCCGGGACGAGGATCCTACCTGCTGGATCTGGTCGCCTTTCGGATGATCGTCGAACCGGCTGCCGCCGAGCTTGCGGCTATTAATCCAGACGATGGCGCGCGGGCCGCTGTTGTTGCAGCTGCGGCTGATATGCGCACGCACTACGACGATCCGGGCAAGTTCCCGCATGCCGATTTCGAGTTTCATCGAGTCTTGTTCGAAGCGGCAGGAAATCCATTTCTGACCGCGGTTTTCAATGCGATCTCGGTCGCATTTCTCAAGAGTCTGACTTGGTATTGGGATCCGCCAGGCGGTCCGTTGCATACCGTTGAACTGCACGAAGAGGTCGCCAGTGCAATAGAACAGGCAGATGCGGCTGGCGCAAAGGACGCGATGACCCGAGTTCTTGAAAACGCGAGAGGTCTTTGGACGCAGGAACTCACCAAAGCCTAAAGATACGACCCCCAAAACCAAATAGACACAAAGGGAGGAGACTTATGTCTTTTGCTAACAGGATCACTTTGCTTGCCGGTGTGCTGGGTATGTCTCTGGCCTCCGCGATTGCGCAAGGCGCCGAAATTACGTGGCGGGCCAGCAATAGTCAGGCCCCTGACCACCCTCTGACAATCGCCACCCACAACTTTGCCGAGAAGGTCGCCGAACTGACCGACGGCCGGATGGAAATCAAGGTTTTCCATTCCAGTCACCTTTCGGGAAACGAGATCGACCATCTCAAGACCGGGTCCCTGCAATCGGGGATCGTCACGCCAAGCCGTCTGGCCCAGTTCGATCCGTCCTTCGCGATCCTGGAAATCCCGTACTTGTTCCGTAGCTACGAACACATGATCGCGGTGACACGCGGCCCGATCGGCGATCGGCTGGCCAAGGATATCGAGGCGGAGTCCGGACTTGTCCTTCTGGGCTATTTCGGCGGCGCGGCGCGCAACATGATAACCGTGGACCACCCGATCGAATCCATCGACGACCTCGAAGGGATGAAGATGCGGACGTTTCAGTCCGACACCATGATCAACTGGTGGGCGGATCTTGGCGCCATTGGTGCCGTGGTGCCCTTTGCAGAAGTGTACCCGGCGCTTCAGACCGGTGTGGTCGATGGCGGCGAAAACGAGTTCAGCACCTTCACCACCGCGCGTTGGGCAGAGGTCGCCAAGGACATCGCCATCACAGAGCACAACTTTACCGTGCGCCCGATGGTCGCCAGCGCGGATGCGTTCTATTCGTTGCCGGAGGATATCCAGGCTGCCGTCCTGGAGGCGGCGCGTGAGGCGGCGGAAGAGGATGTCGCGCTTCAGCGCGAATTGGACGCCACCAACCTGGCCCGTCTGGAGGGAGAATTCAGCGTCACGGTCAGCCGCCCCGACAAGACACCGTTCATAGAACGGTCGCAGGCGACAATCCAGACCTTCGCGGAAAGCAACGATATCGAGGATTTAGCCACCGAGATCATCGCCACCGGAGGTTGAACCACTCAGCCGGCCGGGGCGGCGGTTCGCCCCGGCCGTATCAAGAAAGTCATCCGATGCAATTGTTCTTCAGATCCTGCGATGCGCTTTACCGCGTCATCGCAACCGCCGCCGGGCTGCTTTGCCTTCTACTTCTGTCCTGTCTTCTGGCCCAGGTCATCACCCGCTACGTCCTGCAGATCGGATGGGCAACCAATTCCTACCTGATCCGCAACGCGTTCATCTGGGTGATGGCGCTGGGGGCAATCGGCGCCGTGCGAGAATGGGCACATTTTCGCATCGACGCGCTGGACAACGTGTCCAATGCAACGGCCCGCCTGACAGGCCTGCTTATCGCCACAGGATCCGCGTTGTTCGGGGGCGTACTGATCGCTGCCACGTCCATCCAGTTGATCCCGTTGGGACTCGAAAAACGAGATCCGTCCACTGGCCTGCCGGATGTGCTCTTCTATCTTGCTCTGCCGGTCTGCGGCACTTTCATGGCGGTATTCGCGCTTGAACAGATGTTGATCGTTCTAAAGCACAAGCAACGCCCCGACACGAGTGCCGAGGGGTACGAAATATGATACTGACAACGACGATCGTCGGATCGATCCTTTTCGGCGGATTCCTGTTTTGCTTGGTGATTGGCGTCCCCATCTCACTGGCCCTGCTGTTTTCCGGGGCCGGTGTGTTTGCGCTGGAACCCATGCTGAACCTGGTCACGGCGCCGCTCATCATGCTTCAGGCGATGGAGAGCTTTCTGCTGCTTGCCATTCCTGGCTTCATGTTCTCGGCGTTGCTGATGAACAAGATCGGGCTGACGGACGACATTGTGGCGATATCTGACGTGTTGGTCGGCCGGATCCGGGGCGGCTTGGCGCAGGTGAATGTCACAGCGTCCATGTTGCTGGGATCGGTTTCGGGGTCCTCGACCGCCGACGTAGCTGGGCTTGGGTCGATCCTGATCCCGGTGATGCGGCGTGGCGGGTATTCCGGCGGATTTTCGGTATCGGTTACAGCGGCCTCTTCCGCTATCGGATCAATCATTCCGCCCAGCATTCTGATGGTTTTCTACGGCGCTACGGCCAATGTCTCTATCAGTGCGCTGTTCCTCGCCGGCTACATTCCGGGCCTTCTGGTTGGCTTCCAGCAAATGGCAATTTCATATTTCTATGCCAAGAAACACAACGTGGTGACCGAACGGGTAGAGCGAACCTGGAAAGAAGTTTTCCTTGTTCTCATCCGAGGGCTGATCCCGATTTCAGTGATCTTCATAATCATCGGCGGCATCATATTCGGCATCATGACCGCGACCGAGGCCGCGGCCGTCGCATCCGTCTATGTCGTGCTTCTCGGGCTGCTAGTATATCGCAACCTGACTTTTTCCATAGTGCTGGAAACCGCGATCCGTACCGCCATTCTAACCGGCGTGGTAATGCTGTGCGTCGGCGCAGGATCGTTCTTCGGCTGGGTTCTAACATTCTATGATGTACTTGATTTCGCGAAGGAACTGTTGATCGAATGGTCGGTCGGCCCCACCGCGTTCCTGTTCATCGTGACAGCGCTGTTTCTTTTGCTAGGGACCTTCCTCGACCCGGCACCAGCCATCTTGATCTTCATTCCGGTGATCGGCCCAATGTCCGTGGCCCTAGGTGTCGATCCCGTTCTAATGGGGGTCGTCATCGTCATGGCCCTTGCAATCGGGAAGATCACGCCGCCCTACGGGATCAGCCTGATGATGGCCTGCGCCGTTGCCAAGGTTCCGTTGATGGATTCCCTGCGTTGGGCTGCGGTCTTCTTCGTGGCTTTCGGGATGCTGCTGGCGGTCCTGATCCTGTTCCCAGGGATCACGCTCTTCCTGCCGCGCCTTGTCGTGCCCGAGATCATGTCCCAGGGAAGGTGAAGCCGGAATGAAAATCACTCGCATCATCCCGCATGTCCTGTCCTACAGGATGGACGAGCCGCTGGGATCGTCGCAGAAGTACTTCACCGAGCGATCCAGCTTCCTTGTCGAAGTGGAGACAGACCAGGGTATTGTCGGTATCGGCGAGGGGTCCGGTGGTGGGGGTATGGCCCATGTTGCTGCCTCGTATTTAGAGAACGTGATTGCGCCACAGCTGATCGGGCGGACCCCGTTCGACTATGAAGTCCTGTGGCACGAAATACATTCTGGAACCCGCATCCTAGGGCGCTCTGGCATCTGCATGGCGGCTTATTCCGCAGTGGATATCGCCCTTTGGGATCTCATGGGCAAGGCGACAGACCGGCCGCTGCATTCTCTATTGGGCGGGCAGTTCCGACCGGACGTGCCGGCCTATGGATACGGCATGATGTTGCGCTGTTGCGACGACCTTTCGAAACGCTTCGCGGAAGAAGCCCAGACGATCGTAGCAGATGGATTTCAGACCCTGAAGATGAAGATCGGATTAGGTCCGAAGCGCGACATTGAACTGGTGGAGGCAGTGCGAGACGCCGTTGGGTCCGGGGTTGATGTCGCCGTGGATGCAAACCACTGCTACACGGTGAACGAGGCGGCCTTTGTCGGTCGCTCCCTGGGCGAGTTGGGAATCAAATGGTTCGAGGAACCCGTCGCGCCCGATGATCTTGTCGGGTATCGAAGACTTCGCGACACACTCAATGTTCCGATTGCGGGCGGAGAGTCACTTTTCACCCGATGGGAGATGCAAGGCCTTTTGGCCGGTGACTGTGTGGACATCCTGCAGCCTGAAATTTGCAGTCTCGGTGGCATCACCGAGTACTCCAAGGTTCTTTCATTGTCACACGCGCACTACGTGCCCGTTGTCAATCACTGTTGGGGCACCGCAGTTACCGTCGCGGCGAACTTGCACCTTCTGACGACGATCCCGCCATTGCCGGGCAGTCTGTATCCCGCCGAACCCATGCTTGAATTCGATACGACAAGCAACCGCTTCCGGGATCATTTGCTGGCTGAACCTCTGGACGTAGCAGGCCAAGTGGCCAAATTCGGTCGGGTAGCCCCACCTGCTGGCCCTGGTCTTGGGATCACCATCGACCGCGATTTCCTGAATGAATACAAGGTGAATTGATGGATCAACCCATTTGGAAGGGGATCTGGGCCATTCCGGTTGCCCCATTTGACAGAAATCTTGCTCTCGTCTGGGATGAAGTCGCTTCACAGGTCGACTTTGCAGTCGGAGCTGGCGCGCACGGTATCGTCGGGCCGATCATCGCCAGTGAAGTATATACGCTGTCCGACAGTGAACGGCGGCGTTACTTCGAAACGGTTGCGGACGCTCTGCGTGGGCGGTTGCCATTTATCGCCGGTGTGTCCGGCAACTCGGCGCCACATGCGCTGGAGTTGGCGGCAATGGCCCAAGAGGCGGGGGCGACGGGCCTGATCACCATGGCGCCAATGGTCGGAACCCGCAGCGCCGAGTCTGCGACCAAGTATTTCGAACGGTTTCTGAACGCGGTCTCGCTGCCCGTTGTGCTTCAGAACGCCCCGCCGCAATTTTCCCCTCCGATCCCGCTGGAGCGGTTGGCAACTATCGCCGCTGATCATCAGCACGTCGTCGGCATAAAGGAAGAGTCCGGTCGATCACCGCAGGGGATGGGACACCTGGTTAAGATGCTGAAACGCCCAGAAGTATCGGTTTTTGGCGGATTCGGGGGGCTGCATTTCTTGAATGAACTTGCGCGGGGCGTACGCGGTACCATGGTCGCGTGCGAATTTACCGACGTGATGGCCCGGGTTTTTGCCTGCCACGAAGCCGGCAATCTAGACGAGTGTCGTGAGGTCTTTGCAGCAGTACAGCCAGCCCTTGTCATGGAATCGGCCTACGGTATGGAATTCGCTAAACAATGCCTCAAGCGCCGAGGTGTTATCCGCAATACGTACAGTCGGGAGAGCTATCCGAAGATCGATGAGGTGGACGAAGCGTTGCTGGAAGGAATCTGGGCGAATATTTCACCGTATTTCCAATCAAACCAAGCAACTGCGTACTGACTTAGAGCGCGTTTGAGAAGGGGGATCCCCTCGGCTATGGCCGTGTGATTCATGAGGTGCCGACCCTCATTGTACCCGGATCGACACCTTGCCTTGCCGCCGCGCCTACCCCACCGATCTGACCGACGTCCAGTTGGCGGCGGACGTGCCCATGATCCCCGAGGCTCGCCCCGCCAGCCGCTTCTTGCCCGCCTCGAGGAACTCTTTCGACCAGCTATAATACAAGCTCGTCGCGATCCCCTCGCGTCGGGACAGCTCGGAAATGCTTACTTCGCCGCGCAGCCCTTCCAGCACAATCCGGACCTTCTCCTCGGCCGAGTGATGCTTCCTGGTGCGTCGCCGGATGTCTTTCTCGACCTTCTCGGCAGGCTCATTCCGTGTTTCGGGTTTCTGTCTCATCTCCACTCCTGGGTGGTTACGATGAGCCAGAATCCCTCCGATGCGAAATCAAATCAGAAGTCCCAAAGGTGCTGACGGGGAACATTCTGTTTAGAATATGAAAAAGGTTTAGCGTGCTCCCCGTTGAGAACATCGAGATCCGACATCTGCGCTACTTCCTCCGGGTCGCCGAGGAACTCCATTTCGGTCGCGCGGCGGAAATGCTCGGGGTATCGCAAGCCCCTCTGAGCCAACAGATCAGGCAACTGGAAGAGCGGATGGGCATCCGCCTCTTCGACCGAACGACACGTGCGGTTCGTCTGACGCCGGCAGGAAAGGTCCTCTACGACAAGGCACAGGAGGTTCTTACAGCGCTGGAAGGCGGCATACGATCAACGCAGGCTGCGGGCGGCCTGACGTCCGGCACCCTGAAAATCGGCGCCGTCTACGTTGCGGTGTTCACCTTCATGAGCGATGTGATCCGAACATTCCTCGAGAAGAACCCGAAGGTGCGCATGGACATGCAGATCCACACCACCGAAGAACAGCTGGCCCTGCTCAAGGATCGCAAGATCGACGTGGCCTTCGTCCGACCTCCGCGATCAGCCTCGGGCATCAGCTTCAGCGAGATCCACAGGGAGGGATTTGTCGCGGCTCTGCCAGCGAATTCAAAGATCGCAAACCGAACCAAGCTGACCCTCAGCGATCTTCGGGACGAGCCGTTCATCACCTATTCGTCGATCGTGGGGGTGAGCTACCAGGATGTAGTATTGCAACAGTGCAAGAAGGCCGGCTTCCGTCCGAATGTGGTGCAGGAAGTTAGCCATACCCATACCATCGTCACCATGGTTGCGGCAGGTCTCGGTGTCGGAATCGTGCCCGCCTGGGTGGAACTGACCCCCATGAAAGGGGTCGTGTATCGCCCCCTTTCGGAACTGCCGAAGGCCGTAGCGCTAGTCGTGGCTTGGCGGGAGGACAGCATCAACCCGTTCGTGAAACGGTTCGTGGACCAAACTGTGAGACAGACGGCCAGAGAAACGGTTTAGCTTTCCACTCAGCAACCTTGCGCACGCCCACGTTGGGTAGCGGATCAATTTGGGCACCGCAGCCAGCAACTAGTAAGCGCTATCGTTTCAGCTTCGTTGGCAGTACGGGAATCACACAATCAAATTAGGAACCTCACGGGCTGCCGCTATCGCACATTACCACCCGGTCCCGGCACCAGCGCTGCTTTCGCCCATCTCCCAAGGGAAATGGCAGCGCACGACACTATCGCCATTCCCTCTATCCGGAGGTGCCGCCTCTCTGCAAACTGGTTTGGCGTGTGCGCAGCGCGGGTGGAAGGGGCAGCCAGCCGGTGGGAAAATCGGGTTCGGCACCTCGCCCTCCAGGACGATCACGTCGCGATCCCGCAGTTTCGGGTCCGGCACCGGTACCGCCGACAACAGGGCCTGCGTATAGGGATGCCGCGGGTTCGAGAAAACGCTCTCGGTCGGACCCTCTTCGACGACATTTCCAAGGTACATCACGATCACGCGGTCCGAGATGTGACGCACCACCGACAGGTCGTGGGCGATGAACAGATAGG
Organism: Halovulum sp. GXIMD14794; assembly: GCF_054457455.1. NCBI lineage: Bacteria > Pseudomonadati > Pseudomonadota > Alphaproteobacteria > Rhodobacterales > Paracoccaceae > Halovulum > Halovulum sp. GXIMD14794. The sequence continues at coordinate 18,020 of NZ_JBTLNF010000013.1, forward strand.
CCAGCCCCAGCTTCTGCTGGAGGTCCTTGAGCAGGTTGACCACCTGCGCCTGTACCGAGACATCGAGCGCCGAGACGGCCTCGTCGCAAATGATAACTTCGGGCTCCAACGCCAGCGCACGGGCTATGCCGATACGCTGACGCTGGCCGCCCGAGAACTGGTGGGGGTGCCTGTCGGCGTCGGAGGGATTGAGCCCCACCAGTCTCAGCAGCTCTGAAATCCGCGCCTCCCGTCGATCGGGGGGGACGATATCGGGGAAGACCTGCCACGGCTCGGACAGGATTCGCCGAACCGTGAACCTAGGATCTAGAGAGCTGTAGGGATCCTGGAAAACGACCTGGATGTGTCGCCGCAACCGCTGCATATCCGCCTTGGGCAGGTCCAGGATATTGCGGCCGTGGTAGAGAACCTCGCCGCCCGACGGCTCGGTCAGACGCAGGACAGTGCGCGCAAGGCTGGACTTTCCGCAGCCGGACTCGCCGACCAGGCCGACGGTTTCACCGCGTCGCAAGGCAAAGCTGACGTCGCGGACCGCCGAGAGCTTGCGGACCTGGCCCCCGAACAGCCCGACCTTGCCCAGCGCGTAATCCTTGCGCACGTTGCGGACCTCGAACACCGGAGCCTCAGACATCGGCGGCCTCTCCTGTTAGGTGGCAGGCGGCGCTCTGCGCCCCCGAAACGGTGCGAAGCGCGGGGCGCTCGCCAAGACAGCGCTCGATTCGCTGCGTGCAGCGCGGGTGAAAGGCGCAACCTTTCGGCATCCGCCCCGCCGCCGGAGGCGTGCCGCCAATCGCGTGCAAAGTGCCGGCGGCGCCGTCAATGCGCGGCATCGAGCGGATCAGGCCGCGCGTATACGGATGCGCCGGCGCGTCGAACAGATCCGTAACCGGGCCGCGCTCGACGATACGCCCGGCATACATGACCATGGCCCGATCGACGACCTCGGCCACGACGCCAAGATCATGGGTGATCAGCACCAGCGCCATGCCATCCTCGCGCTGCAGTTCGGACAGAAGGGTCATGATCTGCCGCTGGACGGTCACGTCCAGCGCGGTGGTCGGCTCGTCCGCGATCAGGATCTTCGGGTTCAGCGCCAGCGCGGTCGCAATCATCACCCGCTGGCACATGCCGCCCGAAAACTCGTGCGGATAACTGCCTACACGGGACTTCGCGGAAGGAATCCGGACCCGATCCATCAGTTCGACCGCCTTGCGCTCGGCCTCGGCCTGAGAGCAGTTGCGGCGCAGGCGGTACACTTCGGAAATCTGCGTGCCGATGGTTAGGCTCGGGTTCAGTGCGCTCATAGCGTCCTGGAAGATCATCGCGATCTTCTCGCCTCGCAGTTGGCGGCGCGCTCGCTCGGGCATCCGCAAGATGTCCTGTCCCTGGAACAGCACCTCGCCCGAAACGCGGCCCGGCGGGCTCTTGACCAGCCCCATGATCGCCTCAAGGCCGACGCTCTTGCCAGAGCCACTTTCGCCGATGATGCCGAGGGTCTCGCCCGGGGCAAGGTCCCAGCTGACGCCGCCGACCGCCAAGACGATGCCGTGAGGCGTGTCGAAGCTGACGCGCAGGTCGCGTACGCCCAGCAGAGGCACGGCGTCGGCATCTGCGGTTTCGGATGGCTTCATCGCCCGCATCTTTTCCCCCTGATCAGTCATCTTCGTCGATCCGGCCCTTGCGGCGCGGTGGCGTCAGCCATCGCCACCGCTGAACGGGATCGGTGATCCCTCTCGCCCAGGCCGCGACCAGGTTCAGCGCAAGTGCGGTCAGGAAGATTGCCGCGCCTGGCATCACCACCAGCCACCAGGCCGAACCGATATACTCGCGCCCGCGGGCGATCATCAGGCCCCACGAGGATTGCGGCGGCTGCACCCCGAAGCCGAGGAAGGACAGCGACGCCTCGGACAGGATCAGCACCGCGATCTCGAGGGTGAACAGCACAATCAGCGGCGAGATCATGTTCGGCAACAGGTGCGTCAGGATGATCCGCGCGTCGCTGCTGCCGATCGCGCGCGCCGCGGTGACATAAGTGTTCTGCTGGTAGCTGAGCGTCAGCGAGCGGGCCATGCGCGCGAAGACCATCCAATGCAGCAGGGTGAAGATCAGGATCAGGTTGGTAAATCCCGGGCCGATCACGAAGAGGATGAAGAGCGCGATCAGCAGCGACGGAAGAGCCAGCATGCCGTCCACCGCGCGCATCAGCAGGTCCTCCAGCAAGCCGCGGTAGAAGCCGGCCAGCACGCCCAACGTGATACCGACAATCCCCGAGCAGATGGCGCCGAGCAGACCGATGGACATCGAAACCCGCGCACCGTGCATCAGCCGGGTGAACAGGTCGCGACCCAGTTCGTCCGTGCCGAGGAGGTGGAACCCGCCATCGCTGGCGGTCCCAAGCGGCGGCACGAAGCGCGCCCGCAGGTTGGCACGGTCTGGGTCGTAAGGCTGCAACAGGTCAGCGCCCAGCGCAGCTGCCAGCAGCAGGCCTAGGAAGATCGCCGAGGCGAAGGCTACCCGGTCGCGGACCAGCGCACTCAGGTAGTTGCGCGGCGTGATCGCCGCAGCGCGGTCGTGTGCATCGGTCTCGGGCATCGGGGCGGTATCCACGGCAGTCATGCGCGGCCTCCCCGGCCATCGAGCCGGATACGCGGGTTCAGCACGGTGTAGGCGATGTCGACCGCGAGATTCACCAGGATCACCAGCGCCGCGACGACGAAGATCCCAGCCTGCACCATCGGCAGGTCGCGGCGGCCCAGCGAGTCGATAAGCAACAGGCCGACTCCGGGCCAAGCGAAGACCGTCTCGACCAGCATGGCGCCGGTCAGCAGTTGCGAAAGCTCGTCTCCGGTAATCGTCACGATCGGGATCGAGGCGTTCTTGAGCGCGTGGACGAACACCACCCGCCACTCCGGCACGCCCTTTGCCCGGGCCGCTGCGATATAGGGTTTCGACAGCTCGTCCAGCATGGCGCTGCGCACAACCTGCGAGATCCGGCCAAGCGGCCGCGCCGCCAGTGTCAACGCCGGCAGGACCAGGTGCTGCCACGAGCCGTAGCCGCCCGTGGGAAGCAGCCCGAGCTGCACGCTGAACAGGATGATCAACAACAGGCCAAGCCAGAACTGAACCACCGACACCGCCGCCAGCGAGACGACGTTCACGAGGTTGTCGATCCAGCTGCGCGGGTACATTGCCGCGAGGCAGCCGAGCACGACGGCCAGCGAGAACGCCACCCCTAGCGCCGTTCCCGCCAGCAGGAAGGTCGCCGGCAGCCGCTCGAGCACCACTGGCAGCACCGGTGTCCCTGCTCCGCGCAGGGCGTCGGACGGCATCATCGAAAAACCGTAGCGGAAACTGACACCGAAATCGCCGCGCAGCAGATCGCCGAGGAAGACCAGGTACTGCTGCCAGATCGGCTGATCCAGCCCCAGGTTCTCCCGCAGTTGCTGCAAAGCAGTTTCGCTGGCATTCACCCCCAGCATGATCAGCGCCGGATCCCCGATGATCCGGCCGACGACAAAGACGAACGAGACGAGAACGAACAGCAGCATCAGCGACTGCATCGACCGTCTGAGAATGAATGGCATCTGGCAGCACCCCGGCTGGATTCAGGGAAAGCGCGGACCGATCAGCGGCCCGCGCAGATCATGTGCCGTCACTTCACCGGCGCGACATTGACCGCCAGGAAACGGTGGTCGACGCCGAAGGTAAAGTCATAGCCGTCAGCGATCAGGTATCCTTTGTCGAGCAGCGCGAGCGGGATGATCGGATATTGATCGTGAAGGAAGCCGACCAGTTCCTGGAGCGCCATGTCGCGATCCTCGCCGGATAGCGTCAGCGCCTCGGCCAGCTTCGCATCGAAGTCAGGGTTGCAATAGACCGAGGACCGTGAAGCGCCTGACGGATCGTCGATATCCGGGCAGGCGTAGTTGCCCAGCAGGTTCGTCCCGAACTCGCCCGAGGCGTTCTGCTTCACGTGTACCTGCATCATCGCGCGGGGCGCTTCCTCGGCATAGCCGGCGATCCGGACGCGCGGATTGAAGACATCCGGCAGTTGGACGTTGATCTGCGTATTCACGCCGACATCCTGAAGGAAGAAGCCGATCACCTCGGTCACGGATCCGATCCTCGGTGTCGTGTTGCGCCCCACGACCTCGACCACGAGACCGTCGACATCGACACCATCGGCGCGCGCCTCGTCCAGCAGTTGCCGGGACCGGTCGGGATCGTAGGCATATTGCGACAGCGCATCGTCATAGCCGAGCATGTCGGGCGTACCCAGCTGCCCTTGCGGCACCGAGGCGAGTCCGATCAGGTCGGCGATGCCTTCGTAGTCGAGCGCATGGAAGATCGCCTGTCGCACCCGCATGTCCTCAAGGGCCGGATGCGCGTGAAGCGACTGGTCCAGCCGACCGTAGAGATAGGCGTCCGAAGGCCCGGTGATACACGAGTACCCGTCGTTGTCGCTGGCGGCGGCGCAGTCCTCGGGCGACGGATTGGTTGCAAGGTGCGCCTCTCCGGTGCGGACCATGGCATTGCGCGCCGAACCTTCGGGGCGGAACACGAAACGCAAGGTCTCGAACGCAGGCGCGGTCGTGCCATAGGCGTCATCGGCGCTCAGCCCCCACCAGTCGGGATTGGCTTTCGCCGTCCAGTACTGGCCGCGCTGCCATTCGACAAAACTGTAGGGGCCGGTGCCGATCGGATTGCCGAAATGCGCCGCCGGATCCTCGGCGATCTGTTTGGCAGAGGAAATCCCGGTCAATGTCAGGCGGAACTCCAGCATCGGATCCGGTTCGGTCGAGGTCACCTCGACCTCAAGCGGGCCGGTGGCCGTGGCGCTGATGACGCCGGGGCCGGCATATTCCTGGATTGTGAAGGCGCTTTCAGGATTCCACACGAAGGACACGGCCATCGCTACGGCTTCGGCGGTCATCTCGGTGCCCTCATGGAAGGTCACGCCCTCACGCAGGGTCAGGCGGACGGTCTTGTCGTCAACCCGCTCCCAGCCCGTGGCGAGAACGGGGATGTATTCGCCGCTTGCCGGGTCCGTCGAGATCAGCGGCTCGAGTACATTGCGCAGACCGGGTGCGTTGATTTCCTTGTAGGCGCCTTGCGCGGCCAGGTCCTGCGGTTCCTGATGGACCGCGACCACGAACTCTCCATCCGGCGCCGCCAATGCGGCCTGCGCCCCCAATTGCGCGACAGTGAGCGCCAGCACCGAAACACCAAGACCGATCTTCATTTCCGTCCTCCCATATGTCCGGCAGACGCCGTTTGATTGCGATCAGGCTACGGCTGAGTCGGAGTTTTTGCAAGCCCTTGCAAATATAATTCCGCCGAGCTAGGTTTTTGGAGACTTTAAATAAAGGTAATTGCGGAGCCTTCTCCGCAGAAAATGCAAGGGAACGCAAGTATGAGTGACGGATTGATCATCGCCGTCTGTGGAGATTCGGGAGCCGGGAAATCCACTACGACCGGCCTGCTTCGCGACGCAGGTTTCGCCCCCTACTCGCTGTCCGCCTTCCTGCGCAGCGAGGCCGAGGCCGCTTTCGACACCCCCAGCCGCGCACAGGTGCAAAGCCATGGCAAGGCGCAACAGGAGCGTCACGGCAACCACTACTATGCCGATGTCCTTCTGCGAGAGACCGACCTGATGCAGCAACGCCGGGCCGTAATCGACGGACTTCGCAACCTGGACGAGCTGGCACATCTGCGTGCATCGGCCTCCGAGCACGGCTTGCGCCTCGTGCTGCTTGCGCTGGTGCTCGACACCGAAAGGCGGTTCCAGCGGGTTCAGGGTCGTGCCCGCGCCGGCGATCCGGGTGAACTGGACCGCTTTCGCCGGGACGATGCGCGGGCCAACGGCGGCGACGGTATCTTCCAGAACAATGCCGAGTTGATCGCCTCGGCCGACATGCGGATCGAGAATACCGGCGGTCTCGACACGCTGCGCGCCAATCTGCAAGCTGTGCTGGAACAGGCGGGCGCCATGCCCGCCGGGCAGGCGGCACCATGAACATCGCCCCGACCACTTCTGATCTGGACCGGCGTCACCATGTTGCCTGCACCATCGTGCGTGAGGCAGGCGGCGTCGCCCTGGCGGCGTTTCGCGACCGTGGCTCGCTGTCGGTCCGGACCAAGGGCACCCAAGACTGGGTAACCAACGTGGACATCGAGGTCGAGGCACTGATCCGGCGCAGACTGTCCGAAGCATTCCCGGACGACGCCATCGTTGGCGAGGAAACCGAACATGACCCGGCGACCGGCAACACTGCCTGGGTGATCGACCCGGTGGATGGGACGACCTGCTTCATGCTCGGCCTGCCGCAATGGTGCGTGGTCCTCACCTATACCGTCGATGCGATCCCCGTGGTCTCGGCGATCCATGCCCCGGTAACGGACGAATTGTTCAGCGCAATCGGCGGTGGCGGAGCGTTCTTGAACGGCACTCCGATGCAGGTCGCCGAGGCCGACACCATCGGCGACGGGCTGATCGCCGTCGGTGCAAACCGGGACGGCGCTCCGGCCAGATCTGCCGAGTTCATCGACCACCTGGTGGCGGAGGGCGGCATGTACATCCGCATCGGCGCCTGCGCCCTCGCGTTGAGTTATGTCGCTTCCGGGCGGCTTCTGGCCGCGTTCGAGCCAAAAGTATCCCCCTGGGACGACCTTGCCGGAATGCTGCTTGTGCGCGAAGCCGGTGGGCGGACCAACGAGTTCGCGCCGAGCCTGGCATCGGACCGCAAACGCCCGGTACTGGCCTCCTGTCCCCGCCTATGGGAGACAGTGCTTCCCCTCTATAGCTGAAACGGGCCACAGCCCCGCACCGCCAACCATCACTTCGGACGATAGCATCGATGGACGAGACCTCGACACAAGGCGCAAGCCGCATCACCGCGATGGACGTCGCCCGCGAAGCCGGGGTTTCGATGTCCGCCGTCTCGCGTGTGTTCACGCCGGGGGCGAGCGTCTCGGCCAAGATGCGGGTCCGGGTGATGGCGGCGGCGGACAAGCTGGGCTACCAGCCAAACGTGCTGGCCCGCAGCCTGATGACCCAGCGCACCAACCTGGTCGGCGTGATCCTCGCCAACTACAAGAACCCCGTCTACCTGACCGTGCTGGACCATTTCACTCAGGCACTTCAGGCGCGTGGGCTGCGGACATTGCTGCTGAACGTGTCCGACGGCCAGGATCTCGAAGACATGGCCCGGCTGGTGCTTCAGTACAGCGTCGACGGGCTGGTCGTATCGGCCGGATCGATCTCGCCTTTCATTACCGAGCAATGCCTCAAGCGCCGGATTCCGCTGGTCGCCTTCGCCAGGCGCCCCCGGCGAGCGAAGCTGCATGTGGTTTGTGCGGACAATGTCGCGGGCGGCCATGTCGCCGGAAGCAGGTTGCTGGCCTCGCCGCACCGGAAGTTCGGTTTCCTTGCCGGCCCGCAAAAAGCCTCCACGACGATCGAACGCGGCAAGGGGTTCCGCGCCGAGATCGAGGAAGCAGGGCACCGGGTGATCGCGACGGCCCATGCACGGGAGTATTCCTATGACGCAGGGACCGACAGCGCGCGGGAACTGCTGTCCGGCCCCGAGCGGCCCGATGCCGTCTTCTGCGCAAACGACCTTCTTGCCATGGCACTGATGGACGTCGCTCGGTACGAGCACGGGATGGTGCTGCCGGACGAGTTGTCGGTCATCGGCTTCGATGACGTGAACCTCGCATCCGCTGCGTCCTACCGGCTGAGCACCATCCGCCAACCATTGCAAAGCATGGTGCAGGAAACCGTCGACATCCTCAGCCAACGCATCAACAACTGGAGCGACGACTGGGAGACACGACAACTTGCGTGCACCCCGGTCGACCGGGCCTCGATTGCGCCGCCGGTTTCAGTCTAAACTATTCAACCGGCGTCAACTTGCACCCACCCATTGCTGGTCGATGACATTAAGATCGCTGCGATTACCCTCTGGTTTCTAAAACCGGCGGCAAATCCGAACGGCTCGTCCCGCTGCCCGGCGAGCGCGCGGCTGAACTCTAGTATCTCGATCGCCTTGAGATCGTTGAAGCCGATCTGGTGACCGGGCGCCATACAGAACGCACCGTAGGGCGGATGATCCGGCCCCGCTTCGATCCTCCGGAAGCCGCGCCGCCCGGCGCTATCCGCACCTACATACAGCTGCAACTCGTTCAGCCGTTCCTGGCTGAAGCGGAGCGCGCCTTTAGATCCGAACACCTCAAAATCATGCTGCATGGTGCGCCCGCTGGCGAGCCAGTTGGCCTCGAGCGTACCTGTCACGCCGCTTTCGAACTCCACAAGCGCGTGGGTCACGTCGTCGACTTCCACCACCCGCATACCCCCCGCACCATCAGGGCGCTCCCGGTGCACGGTCCTGGCCCGCCCGGCGACGGCTGCGATAGGTCCCAACAGTAGCTCCGCTGTCGCGATGGCGTGACTGCCGATGTCGGCGAGAGCGCCGCCACCGACCGGATCGTGGCGGAAGGTCCAGGGTGATGCGGGATCGGCCATGTAATCCTCGGCATGGACGCCCCGGTAGGAATAGATCTCGCCGATCTCACCGCTGCCGATGATCTCTTTCGCAGCACGGATCATCGGGTTTGCGAGGTAGTTGAACCCCACTTGGGTCAGTACGCCTGCTTGCTTCGCCGCCTCGGCCATGAGCCGCGCATCATCCGCAGTGGGGGCCAGCGGCTTCTCGCAATAGATGTGTTTGCCCGCCCTCGCGGCGGCGATAGCGATCTCGCGGTGAAATCGGTTTGGCGCCGCGATGTCGACAATATCGATCTGCGGATCTGCGACCAGTTCGCGCCAATCCCCGGTGGCGCGCGCGAAACCGAACTTCCTACGTGCCCGTTCGGCCAGGTCAGGCGACGCCTCGGCCACCATGTCCAACTCGAACCAAACCGGCAGATCGAATACCCGCGCGGCGGTTCCGAAACCAATGCAATGCGCCTTGCCCATGAAGCCTGCGCCGATCAGCCCGACCCGCATCGTAAGGGGCCGCGCCGACAGCGCTTCGTTCGGCGCTTTTTCTAACCGGTTCAACATCTTATCAAATCCTTGCGCTCGAAAAGTTCCGTCATATCGGCACTGCCGGAACCGGAGGCGCCTCATAGCCTCCCCAGACCGACTGATCGAAGTTGACCACCTCGCCGGTCATTAATCCGGACTCGTCGCTGGCCAGAAAGGCCGCGACCCGCGCGACCTCTGCCGGATCGATCAGACGTCCGAAAGGCTGCGCCTTCGCTGCCCATTCCAGCCAGTTGTCCTCGGCATCGTGATAAGCCTGCTGAATGCGGTGCTCGCCCTCGCTCGCCATCCAGCCGATGTTGATCCCGTTCACCCGGATCCGGTCAGGCAGCAGCGCAAAGCCGGTGTTGCGGGTCAGTGTCGCCAGCCCACCCTTGGACGCGCAGTAGGCCGAGACATAGGGCTGCCCCGCCAACGACGACATCGAGACGATGTTCACCATCGTCCCCTGCACCCCGGCCTTGCGCATCAGGGCGACCGCGCCTTGCATCAGGTAGAACGGCGCCCGCAGGTTCACTGCCATGATCCGATCGAACAAATCCGGCGAAGTGTCCATCAGCGTGCCACGGTCCGAAATTGCGGCGGCGTTGACCAAAGTATCCACCCGACCAAAGGCCTGTTCGGCCGTCTGCACGATCTTCCTGCAATCGTCGAGCGAGGCCAGATCAGCCGCGACGTACCGCACATCGCAACAGTACGTCTTGCGGATTTCCTCGGCGACCTGTTCTCCGTTTTCGTGGTTGCGCCCGCAGGTGACCAGCCCCACCGCTCCGCGCTCGGCGAAGAGGCGGGCGATAGCCGCGCCCAACCCCTGGGTACTGCCGGTGACGATCGCCACCTTGTTCTTCATCGATCCCATGTCCGGCTCCCGACGTTACAGAAACTCACGCGCACTGATCAGGGACAGTGCTGCCGCCGCCGCGGGCGTGCGCCGTCTCTGCTCGTGAGAAATGACCTCGACGCCCCACAGACCGTCGTAGCCCGTCGCCTTCACCGCCTTCACGAAACCCGCGACGTCCAGCTGTCCTTCACCGCAAAGGCGGCGATTGTTGATCGTGTCGAACTTGAGGTCCGGTTCCGCTTCGGTCAGCGCATCGCATAGCTCGATATATCCGATGGTTTCGGGCGGAATTCCCGCAATATCCGCGAAATCCGTTCCAGCCCGAGCGACATGCCAGATGTCCATCAGTACACCGCCATTCGAGGCGCCCGCTTCCGCGACCAGTCGCGAAGCGATATGGATGTCATGGACATTCGACCAAGGCATGCACTCGATCACGATACGCGTGCCGACGGCAGCTGCATCGTCACAAAGCCCACGGAAGCTGGCTACGAGGACATCCCAGGGGCAATCCCTCGCGAACTGATCCCCCGCGACCTTGATGTGGCATGCGCCGATTTCCGACGCGATATCCAGCAACGTCCGGCGCACTTCGTCCGAGGCTTCACGCCGCGCACCGGCCGCGTGCCAGTCGACGATGCACTCCAACTCGAGCAGCGGAAGACCCGCCGCGTCGAGAACATCCCGCATCTCCCGTACCGAAACCTTTTCGCGAAGCGAAAGCAGATCCGGATATGAAAGGCCCATCCCCCAATACCCGGCCTCCGCTGCGGCCATTGCCCGAGCAGAAAGATCTTCTGGGCTCGCCTCCTTTGCGGGCTCGGCGAAGGGCACGGCGTCCCCTGCGAGCGTGAAGTAACTCGCGATCATCTGGCTGCCCACGGTCTGATCTCTCCCCCATAGATTTGCAGTTGGGCCGGATTGCCGAGCCCTTTCAGGCACGTTGGCAACCGGCGCGCGGGGGGATAAGCTGCAAGAAGTTCAATTTGAACATTTGGTGCGCGATGGTGAACGAAGACCTGATCAAAACGATAGACCTGCTGGAGCGGATGCGGGAACTGGGGAGTCTTTGGTTCTCGCAATCGGAACAGGACCCATTCATGAACATGAGCCTGCATGTCATGAAGCGCCATTTGACAGGTCAGCTGGTCACACCGACCAGCCTGGCGCAAGCGGCAGGCGTTCCGTACACCACGGCAACCCGGCGCGTTAAGGCGATGCTGGAAATGGGGCTTCTGGACACCAGACCGCGCACCCGAAGCGGACGGACGGTCTCGCTTCATCCAAGCCCGGCGCTGGTCTCGTCTATGACCGGGTATCTGACAGGCATCAGCGCAGCCCTGCGTCAGACACCACTACCTGCGCGGGCAGCCGGCGACGAGAGCCATGTCATTCCGCCCCCTGCCCTCGCCACCTCCACCACTGGATTTGGGACAGCACTGAACATTCTGGTGCCGGATGATCCGGCCTATTCGATCAGCAAAAGGCTGCGGCGCGAGCTGTCATATCTGATGGGCGGCAAGGTGAAATTTACCGGCAGTTCCATCGACGAGTTGCGAAACCGTTTGCTGAATAACGCCCGGCAGGCAATCTCGAGCTTCGACGTGGTCGCGGTAGACTTGCCGTGGATCTCGGAGTTTGCCGGTCGGGGCATGCTGACCCCACTGGAGGAGATCGCCGCACCCGGCCGGATCAACAGCGCGGATTTCGTGTCCTCGGCCTGGCGCGGTACGATCAGCGGCGGGCAGCAGTTCGCGATCCCGATGCTGATAAACCCCCAGCTTCTGTTTTATCGCACCGACCTTTTCCGTCAGGCCGGCTACCAGCCGCCGCAGGACACTCAACAGCTTCTTGACCACGCACGACACCTGCATGATCCGGCGAATGGTAGCTATGGCGTTTCCTGGACCGCTGGACGCGGCGGACCGGTGGGGCAAGCCTTCATCCAGTTCCTAGCCGACCACGGCCAGCCGGTGTTCCACCTCGAACGCTCGGTCGACGGCTACAAGACCGACCAAATCGACCCGACGACGCTGCGACCAGCGATCACCACCGAACGCGGCCATGTCACTGCCCGGTTCATGCTCGACCTTCTGGAGGTCTCGCCGCCCGAGGTGCTGCAATTCGGTTGGGGCGGACAGGTCGACCTGTTACGTGAGGGGCGCGTGGCGATGGCTTACGAATGGGCCAGCCGCGCCGCGCAACTGGTCTCCGCCCGTCCCATCAGGGAACTCGGTTATCTGCCGCACCCGGTCGGGATCGTTCCCGGCTTCCGCGAGCAGCGCAACGGGCTAGCTCCCATCGGCGGCTTTGCGTTTGGCATCCCCGCCAACATCGACCCGGCGCGACTGACGACGGCGTGGAGCGCGATCGAATGGCTATCCTCGCCCGAGGTCATCAAGCTCCTGGTCCAGCACGGCGGCTATGTCACGCCTCGGATCAGTGTCGGTCTGGACCCTGATGTGCGGCGGGTCTCGCCTATGATCGGCGCGGTAGACCGGATGGCGCGGGCCGGGCAGATCCGGCTTTGGCCTCGACCGCCGGTGGCCACCTACTCGTCCGTGGTCGAGATCCTGGGGGAGGAAATTCACGACATGCTTCTGGGCAAACGCGGTATCGCCGAGGCGTTGGGACGCGCCCAGGATCGCGCTGACGCGCTGCACAAACTCGCCTCGTGACCTCGTCGCCCAGATATTCAGTATGAACATTTTCCGCATTGAGGCATCCGAACCCTCCAAGTGATGCTTTCCAGGCAAGGAAGTCAGGGCGCTTCCCGCCAACGAAACACACGGGTGACAGCACGTCACCTGGGGAGGACACAAATGTCGCAGGACAGCTGGAATCTGGGTGTCATCGACTCGGCCTGGTTCGGGTCCGAGTACGAGGGCGTTCCGGGCCTTATCGAGTCTTCGAAGATCGGCTTCGACACTCTCGACTACTTCATCGGCTTCGATCCCGAAGCCATGAACCCGTCCGAACGCGCTGCTTTCGTCGCGCGCGGCGATGACACCGGGCTTCCGGTCATCTCGCTCGTCTGCACAAGCCTCGGCCTCACCGATTTCAATCCGGCTGTGCGAGATTTTCACATTCGCCGCTCGAAGGCGGTTGTCGATCTGGCCGCCGAGTTCAATACCACGCGGAACGTCTGTTTCGTGCCCGGCGAATACATGTTCCAGCGCAAGCTGCTACCTCCCGAAGACGAATGGGCTCTGCTGATCGACGCGACGCGGCAGGTCGGTCAACGGGCCGCCGAGAAAGGTCTCGAGGTAGCGCTGGAATTGCTGCCATTCGAGCATGCCTTCATCAACTCGGTCGAGTCCATGGAGCGGATTCTCGACGACGTCGGCCTCGACAATGTGAAGGCGACCATCGACATCTCACACATGTGGCTGGAGCGGATCCGCCCTGATGACCTGCTGCGCTTCAAGGACCGGGTCGCACATGTCCACATCTCGGATTGCGACGGCGAGAACCACGGCGACCTGCCGCCCGGCCGGGGCAATACTCCATTCCTCGACTATCTCTGTGCGATCCGCGAAACCGGGTTCTCTGGCACCGTCTCTTTGGAGTTGGAGTTTCCTCCGGACCCAGCCCAGATGCGTGCCTGGGTCGCTGAAGGTTTCGAGTCCACCCGCGCCCTGCTGGCGGACGCCGGCGTGCGTCCGGCCTGACAGACCGGGGCACAACCACAATGCAGATACCATTCGACAGCAGCCGGCTGGACGCGCTCATGGACCGTGACGGCCTCGACGTTCTGATCGCGACCTCAAAGCACAACGTACAGTACCTGACCGGTGGACACAGGTTTCATTTCTTCGACTATATGGACGCCATCGGTCTCAGCCGCTACCTGCCAGCCGTGGTCTACCTGCGCGGCAGGCCGCAGGATACGGCCTATTTCGGCAACGCGATGGAAACGCCGACCGAACCCTGGCCACCGATCTCGCACACCGGCTACTGGGGAACGCGGGACACCTGCGCGTCCATTGTCACCCATCTTCAGAATCTGGGCGTGCCGCAGAAGCACATTGGCGCAGAGCTTGGCTTTCTTCCCGCTGACGCCTATCTGGCGCTGACCTCGGCCTTTCCGGACGCCACCCTGTCGGATTGCGTCGTACCGCTCGAGCGGTTGCGCGCCATCAAGACCGAGGACGAGATCCGGAAGCTGCGCTTCGCCTCGGAGGGGGCTGTGGCCTCGATGATGGCGGTGATGCAGACCCACGGACCGGGCACGCCCAAACGGGCCCTGGCCGAAGCCCTCCGCCGCGAGGAAACCTCGCGCGGGCTGCAGTTCGAGTACTGCCTTTGTACGCTGGGCCAGAGCTTCGACCGGGCACCCAGCGACCAGGTCTGGCAAGAGGGCGAGATCATCTCGCTCGACTCGGGCTGCAATTTCCACGGCTACATCGGCGATCTCTGCCGCATGGGCATCCTCGGAGAGCCCGACGCGGAACTCGAGGATCTTCTGGCCGAGATCGAGTCCGTCCAGCAAGCCGCACGAAAGGTTGTCGCCCCCGGCAAGACTGGGTCCGAGGTGATGCATGCGGGCCTTTCGGCACTGGCGGCTGCTCCCAACCGCGAAGTGACCAGCTTTGTCGCCCACGGCATGGGGCTGGTCAGCCACGAAGCGCCACGGATGACCGGCAACGGACCTGTCCCCTATCCCGGAGCCGACGCGGACGAGCCGCTTCAGCCTGGAATGGTCACTTCGGTCGAGACGACGATGCTTCATCCCGAGCGCGGCTTCATAAAGCTCGAGGACACGGTCCTTGTCACCCCAGACGGCAACGAGGGTCTTGGCGATACCGCACGGGGCTGGACCCGGGCGGGCACTGTTGAGGGACAGGGCGCATGAGCATTGCCGAACCAGCGCACTCCGCGCGACCCGTCCTCTTGCCCGTGCTGCTGGCCGCCGGATCGGTCGCGTTTCTGGCAATAATGTATGTCTACGCGCCCAGTTTCTTTCGGCTGAACAACTTGATCAACGTTCTGGTGCAGGCGTCCATCCTCGGGATTCTGGCGGTCGGTCTGTGCTTCGTGTTCGTCGGTGGCGGGATCGACCTCTCGATGCCCGCGACGCTCGCCTTCGCCGGGATCATCGGCGCGATACTGATGCGGGACATGCAGACAGTATGGATCGGCCCGCTTGCGATGCTGGCGATCGGTGCGGGGATCGGCGCGTTCAACGGGTTCGCGGTCGGCTTTCTGGGGATGACACCTTTCGTGGTCACGCTGGCCACGATGACCATCGTCGGCGGCATCTCGGTCTGGCTGACCGGGTCGCAGAGCATCTACGGGCATCCTTACCTGTTCGAGGACATCTTCCTGTATCGCATCCTCGGCCTGCCGATGTCGGTATGGATCTTCCTGCTCGTCACAGTCCTTGGACAGGTGGTAATGGAGCGTGCACCGTTCGGACGGATGCTGCGCGCCGCGGGGTTCAACGCGCGCGCCGCCACCATCGCGCGCGTTCCGACACGCAGGGTGGTGTGTATGTCCTATGTCCTCGCAGGACTCGCGGCTGGCCTCACGGCTATCCTGCTGGTCGCCCGGCTCGGCTCGGCCTCGGCGAAACTGGGCAGCGATGCGCTTCTTCTCGACATCATCAGCGCATGCGTGATCGGGCGAGTCAGCATCTATGGCGGTATCGGCACCCCCTTCGGCGTCGCAATCGGGGCGCTTGTGGTCACGCTGATCACCAATCTCCTGAACATGGTCGGCATCGCCTTCTTCGCCAGCCTTGTCGTCAAGGGCTGCATCATCCTGGCTCTGGTCTATTTCGACACCGTCATGCGAGCCCGCAGATGACTCAGTCTCCTCGCCTCGAAATGGAGAATATCGCGAAGCGCTTTGGCGCAATCCACGCACTTACCGACGGCAACCTTTCGGTCCAAGCGGGAGAGATCCACGCACTCATGGGGGCAAATGGCGCGGGCAAAAGCACGCTGATGAACGTGCTGGGCGGCGTCTTCGCCCCGAGCGCAGGACAGATCCTATTGGACGGAGAGGCCGTCACCTTTTCGTCGGCCCGCGCGGCGGCCCGCGCCGGGATCGCCGTCGTCCACCAGGAACTGACCACCCTCGGCAGCATGACCGTTGCCGAAAACGTCTTTATCGACGCGTTCCCCGGCTCGTCCCGGCGCATCGACCGAGAAATCATGCGCGACCGCACGGCCGATCTCCTGGCGCTGGTCGGCTGCCACGCATCGCCGGACATGCCTGTCGAGAGGCTCAGCACCGGCGACCGGCAACTGCTTGAGATCGCCCGCGCCATGAAATCCGACCCGCGCGTGATTATCCTGGACGAGCCGACTTCGTCGCTGTCGCTACCCGAACGCCAGAAATTGTTCGCCCTCATGCGCACGATTCGAAACAGGGGCGCGGCGTTGATCTTCATCACGCATTTCCTCGAAGAGATATTTGCCGTCTGCGACCGGGTCACGGTGATGCGCGACGGTGCGACCGTCATGACCAGCAACATCGACCACGTTTCGCCTGAGGCAGTGGTGCAGCAGATGCTCGGTAACCGGCACGAAACCGAGCGCATCCGCAGGCAGCACGTCCCACCGGGCGCACCACTTCTGTCCGTCACGGGGCTGACGGGCGGACCACTGGTCAACGGCATCGACCTTCGCCTCCACCGCGGCGAGATTGTCGGTCTCTGGGGACTACTCGGATCCGGCAGGACAGAAACAGTCCGGACGCTGATGGGGCTTGATCCGGCAAAATCGGGCAGCCTGCAACTGCACGATGAAGCAGGCACCGCGAAAAAAGTCGAGCCGGCTCAGTTGCGCCGGATCACGGGGCTCGTCACCGAGGATCGCCGAGGCGAAGGTATGATCCTGCCCTACTCGATCGCGCACAACATCTCGCTGCCCGCGCTGGATCGCTTTCGGACGCGCTTCGGCCTTCTAAGCCGCCGCGACGAACGAGATACCGCGCGGCGCATGATTGACCGGGTCGGCGTCAAGGCATCCTCGGCGGAACAGCCGGTCGGTACGCTGTCCGGCGGCAACCAGCAGAAGGTCGTCTTTGCCCGCTGGCTGAACCTCGCGCCTGACATCTACGTGCTGGACGAGCCGACGCGGGGTCTCGACACCGGGGCCAAGACCGAAATCCTGCGGCTGATTGTCGAACTGGCCGAACGGGGCGCAGCGATCCTGATCATCTCGTCGGAACTGGAGGAGTTGATGCGTGTCGCTGACCGCTACCTGATCATGCGGCGCGGCCGGATTGCCCAAACCCTGCCCGGCACTGCAGATCGAGATGCGCTGATGCGCGCAGTTTCAGTTACCGAAACCACGGAGGACGCCGCATGACCCCCCGCCTGTCCGCAATGCTGGGGAATTACGCCGGGATCGGCACAATGTTGATCGCCGTCGCGATCGGGTTCTCGTTCGCCGCGCCAAGTTTCGCCACACTGACCAACTTCATGACTATGCTTCATGACATGGGCCCCATAACACTGGCGGCCTGCGCCATCGGCATGGTCATCCTGTGCGGCAAGATCGATATCTCGGTCGGCTCGATTGCCTTCCTGTCCGCTTCGGTCGGCGCGCTGATCATGGAGGCCACCACGCTGCCGCCGGCAGCCGGCTTCCTGCTGATCCTCACCGTCGCCATCCTACTGGGGGCCGTCAACGGCTTTCTCGTCGCCATCCTGCGGATCGACGCACTGATCGCCACGCTAGGTACGATGATCGCCTTTCGGGGCCTCGGCCTAGTGCTGACCGAGGCGCGCGTAATCAACCTGCCCGAGGCGGCACGATCTTGGGGAAACACGCGCATCGGACCTGTTTTTGTAGACGCCCTGATCATCGCGGCGATCATTTTTGCAGCGCATTACCTCTATCGCCGCACCCGGTTCGGGCGTCATGTGAACGCGGTGGGTGACGACGAGGATGTCGCCCGCCGTATCGGTATCCCGGTACGCAGGACGGTATTCCTTGTCTTTGTGCTCTCGGGTGCCCTGTCGGGTCTATCGGCCATTGCCAGCTACAACCAAGTTGGCTCGGTCAGTGGTTTCCTGGGCCGCGGACTTGAGTTCGACGCCATCGCCGCAGCGGTCGTCGGCGGGGTCAGCCTGAGCGGCGGCCGAGGATCGATCCTGCCCGGCATAGTGCTGGGAGCCTTCGCCTTCCAGATGATATCGAACGGGCTGAACCTCATCAGTGCCGACCCCTATATCTATCAGGTCATCACAGGCGTTCTGATCTTCGCAGCCATGTATGTCGACGCGCTCAAACGGGGACAATTTTCGTTGCTGGCCCGCCTCGCGCGTCCTGGAAAGCAACAACAACAATCACCCAAGGGAGCAAACGCATGACACGCTGGACCAAAACCACGGCACTATCCGCCCTACTTGCCATAGTGGCAGGACCGGTATCTTCAGCCGAGCCCAAAGTGATCGGTCTGTCTTGGAATGCCAAGGAAAACGCCATCGTCGTCGCATGGGAGCGCTACATGCTGGCCGAGGCTGAGCGCCAGGGACCGGACGCGGGCTATGAGTTCTCGTTCGTGATCAATGTGGCCGATGCCGACCCGACCCGGCAGGCCGCAAATATCGAGGATCTCATCAACCAAGGCGTAGACGTCATCATCGCCCGAGGCGAGGATTCGGCCGCCATCGGCTCGTCGATCCGCGCGGCTCAGCGTGCCGGGATCCCATTCATCACCTTCGACAAGACCTCGTCCACCGCGCAGCCGGCGGCGCATGTGGGCGGCGACACCTATGAACAGGCGATCACCACCTCCGAGGCATTCGTCGAAATGATCGAAAAAGAGGGCATCGATGCCAAGTGCATCGAGCTTCAAGGTGCGCTGAAGGACAACAACTCGATTTATCGGCACGATGCGTGGACGCTTGTGACCTCGAAGTCGGACAGCGTCGAAACTTTGCAGACCGTGCCGACCGAATGGAACCCCGAGCTGTTCCGTTCAGGCACGGTCAACGGGTTCACGGCTAACCCCGAGGCGAACTGCATGTTCCTTGCCAGCGACTTTCCGATCTCAGCCGTCCGCGCGGCGCTGGAAAGCCTGGATCGCTGGGCGCCGCAGGGTGAACCGAACCATGTCTACATCGCAACGCAGGATCTGTTCCCCGAGGCGGTCACCCTGATGGAACAGGGTTATATCGATGTTGGCACCACCTATGACGCTTACGAGCATGCCAGGGAAGCGTTGCGCGTGGTCACCGCCCTGCTCGACGGAGAGGATCCGGCCTGCGGCGAACGTGGATGCCTGAAAGCAGGCCGCGTCGTCACCCCGGCAAATATCGCGCAGACCGACAACCTCTGGTCCCGCGAAAGATAAGCAAAAGCCCCCGCGCCAGCACTAGCCTGCGCGGGGCCAACAATCATACCAACAGAGGGTTTCCGGGGAATGCCAAGACCAGTCGCAATCAATCACGTCGGCGCGGTGGTAACCGACATCGAGGCCGCTATCACCTGGTATCGGGATGTCATGGGGTTCGGCCTTGTATCGGGACCATTCGATCTGAAGCCGGGCGATCGCAGCGGCAGGCAGGCCCAAGAAGTCCTAGGTAAACAGTTGCAGCATCTACGGATCGCTCACATGAGCACCGGCAATGGTGTCGGCTTTGAGCTGTTCGAGCCGGTGGATCCGCCCTTCGAGCAGCGCGAGAACGCCGTTGAATTTTGGCGCTCGGGCTTTTTCCACATCTGTGTAACCGATCCCGATGTCGAGGGCCTGGTCGCGCGTATCGTGGAAACAGGTGGCCAGCAAATCTCGGATTTCTGGGCAGAGCGTCCCCCCTCGGAAGACTATCGGATGTGCTATTGCGCAGACCCGTTCGGCAACGTCGTCGAGATCTACTCGCACCAATACGAGAACATGCAGGCCCATAAGGGCTAGGACTGGCGCCTGAACTCGGCGGGGCGCCTGCCCCGCCGTATTGCTCAGGCCGTGCGCCCGAAATCCACCCAGGTGCCGCCAGCCTCGTGGCTGTCGGCACAGGCGTGGATGAACCGTACGCCCTGCGCACCGTCGATCCCGGTCGGCAGTTCGACCAGGCCCTCGGGCAGCGGCTGGCCGGAGACCTCGGCCGCGATCGCCACGCCGATCTCGGCGTAGAGGTTCGCCCAGGCATCGCTCAGCGCCTCGGGGTGGCCGCGCGGCAGATGCACCAGCCGCTCCGCCTCAGGGCAGAGGCCGACGCCCTTGCCGCGCAGGATATGCCGCTCGGGCTCGTTCAGCGGCGCGTGCACCAGCCGTTCGGGATGCTCCTGGTCCCAGCTCAGCCCGCCCTTCTCGCCCCAGATCCGCATCCGGAGGCCACAGTATTGCCCCGGCGCAGCCTGCGTGACCCAGAGAAGACCGGGCACGCCGCCCTCCATCCGCAGGTTGACGTAGGCCGTATCCTCGAGGTCCTTCGGCGCACCGCAGACATGGAAATCGGCCCGCAGCGCGTCGATGTCGAGCCCGGTGGTGTAGTGCAGCAGGTGGTAGGCATGGGTGCCGATATCCCCCATCGCCGAGGATCGCCCGGCCTTCTCGGGGTCCATCCGCCAGGCCCGCCCCTTGATCGAAGGATCGGGGGCTTCGGTTGCCCATTCCTGCAGGTACTCCACATTCACCTGTCTGATACGGCCCAGATCGCCGTTCAGGATCATGTGCCGCGCCTGCCGGACCATGGCGTGGAATGCGAACGGATACGTGATGTAGAGCTTCGGCCCGCCGTCGCGGCCATGGAGCGCCAGCACCTCGGCATCGTCGAGCCGCGTGGTCATCGGCTTGTCGAGGATCACATTTATCCCGGCATCGAGGAATGCCTTGGCGATCTCGAAATGCGTCCAGTTCGGCGTGCAGATCGATACCGCGTCGATCCCGTCCGGGCGCGCCGCCTCGGCGCGGGCCATCTCGGCAAAATCTGCGTAGCTGCGATCCTCGGGGATCATCCAGCGCGCGGCCGAGGCCCGCGCCCGTTCGGGATCCGAGGACAGGGCGCCGGCGACGATCTCCCAATGGTTGGAGAGCCGCGCGCCCGCCGAGTGCCAGTCCCCGACGAGGGCGCCGATGCCGCCGCCCACGAACCCCAGGCGCAAGCGGCGGTCAAGCAATGGCTGCCGCAGCGGCGCGCGCATATCGATGGTCAATCCGGATTCCTCCCTCGGGCGTTGTTTGGGCGATCCTAGAGGCGGACGAGCCCTGGGGGAAAGCCCGAGATGTTCAGTTCGGACATCTCCCCGTTCGCCGGGCGGATCCGCTCAGATGTCCTTGAAAAAGCTGGTGATCGCCTTGTGCTCGCTGGCCAGCAGGAAGACGTTGGCGCCTGCGTCGCGCCACTCCGGGATCTCTGCCGCACTTCCGACGAACAGTGCCGAGGATTTCCCGGCGCCCACTGTCTCGTCGATCACCGCCCGCGTCAGTTCGGCGACGCGCGCGTGCCCCGCGTCGAAGATCCCCATGGACGCGCCAAGATCGGCGCGGCCCACGAAACAGGCGTCGATGCCATCGACCCGCGCGATTTCGGCCGCGTTCGCGGCGGCGGCTTCGCTCTCGATCTGGGCGATGATCACCGTGCCTTCCGCCCGCTCGACCAGGTCCGCCGCCGGAATGGAACCATAACCGCCGCCCCGGTTGGTACCCGCAAAGCCACGGCCGCCGGGAACATAGCGCGTGCGGGCAACGATCGCCTCGGCCTGCGCCGCCGAGCCGACATGCGGCACGACGATCCCCGCCGCGCCCATGTCGAGCACCCGAAGGATCGAGCCTGCACTGTCGTCGATCAGCCGCACCAGCACCGGAAGACCCGAGGCCCGACCCGCAAGAATGCAGCGGTCGATCTCGGCCAGGGTGAAGGGCGCGTGCTCGGCGTCCAGCACGAGGAAATCCAGATCCGTGCCCGCGAGCACTTCGACCAAAACGTGATGGGGCGTCTTGAGGAACGTGCCCAACAGCGGCTCCCGCGCCGCCAGCCGCGTCTTCAGGTTCATGCGCCCCCCTGCACCTCAGGCATTGTGCCGAAGAAAATCGGCATAGGTTTGGGAAATGTCCTCGGCAGCCGCCAGCACCGGCTCCAGGTAGTGCGCCGCGACCTCGTCCGCGGTCATCCGGGTCGAGAATTGCGAGATGATCAGCGCCAACTTGATCGCCCCGGCATGATCCCGGACCGGCACCGCCAGCGAGACGAGACTGTCCTCAAGCTCGCCCTCGGACACCGCGTATCCCCGCATGCGGATCTCGGCCGCGTCGGCCAGCATCGTGTCGGGATCCGTGATCGTGCGCGACGCGACCTGCCCCGGACTGTGAGCCGCGAACCAGTCGCGGATCGCCGCATCCTCCAGCGTCGCCAGCAGCAATTTGCCACCGGCCGAAGCGTGCGCCGGAAGCCGGTCGCCAAGCGCCAGCTGCGATGCATAGACCCGCCTCGACGGATCGCGGCAGAGGAACATCACGTCCGGCCCGCTGAGCGAGACGATGGAACAGGGGCAGTCGATCTGCGTCGCGAGCCGCCGGACCTTGTCGGCCAGCATCGACAGGATGCTGTTGCCGGCAAGGAACGACCGCGAGATCGCAAGGCACCGCGCAGTCAGCTGGTATCCCTCGTTGGTGCGATCGAGATACCCCATCGCGTGTAACGTCAGGATCAGCCGCCGCGCGGTGGCCCGGCTGGTACCCAAACGGTCCGCCGCGCTCTGAAAGGTGATCGTCCGCAGATCCGGGCCGAACATCTCCATCACGGCAATGCCCTTGGCTAGGGTCAACGAGTAGTTCTTCGGGTTGTCCCCGAAGAGGTCCTCGCCGATCTGCGGTTTCGCCTCGTCGGACACGACCCCGCCTTCAGAAGATTTTCGGCTCGGGGACGCGCGGTCCGGCCCCGGTCTGAAGAAAATCGAAGTCACAACCGTCATGCGCCTGTGAGACATGGGTCGCGTACATCCTGCCGAAACCACGGCCATAGGGCTCCTGCGGCTGGACCCAGTCCGCGCGGCGCTGCGCCAGTTCGTCGTCCGACACCTCCATGTGGATGCTCCGCTCGGGGATGTTGACGCTGATCATGTCGCCCGTGCGCAGCAGCGCCAGTGGGCCGCCGACATGCGCTTCGGGCGAGACGTGCAGTACGCAGGCGCCATAGCTGGTGCCGCTCATCCGCGCGTCCGAAAGGCGCAGCATGTCGCGCACTCCGGCCTTCACCAGCTTGCCCGGAATCGGCAGCATGCCCCATTCCGGCATCCCCGGCCCACCCACGGGCCCGGCATTGCGCAGGACCATTACGCTGTCCTCGGTCACGTCCAGATCGTCGTCGTCGATGCGGGCCTTCAACTCTTCATAGCTGTCGAAGACCAGCGCCGGGCCGGTGTGCACCTGGAACTTCTCGCTGCAGGCCGACGGCTTGATCACGCAGCCGTCGGGCGCAAGGTTGCCCTTGAGCACGGCCAGCGCGCCTTCGGCATAGATCGGGTTGTCGACGCCGCGGATCACGTCGTCATTATAGACCCTGGCCCCGGCAATATCCTCGGACAGCGGACGCCCGGTGACCGAGATCATCCCAAGGTCCAGATGCTCGGTGATCCGCGACATGAGGGCGGGCAGCCCCCCTGCGTAGAAGAAATCCTCCATCAGGTAGGTATCGCCGCTGGGGCGCACGTTCGCCACCACCGGTACCTTGCGGCTGGCGCGGTCGAAATCCTCCAGCGAAACGTCCACGCCTGCTCGCCTTCCGATGGCGATCAGGTGGATGATCGCATTGGTCGAGCATCCCATCGCCATCGCGACCGCAATCGCGTTCTGCACCGAGGCAGGCTTGATGATGTCCGAGGGCTTCAGGTCGTCCCACACCATGTCGACGATCCGTCGACCGGCGTTCTTGCTCATGGCGATGTGGTTGGAATCGGGCGCGGGGATCGACGAGGCACCCGGCAGCGTCGTGCCCAGTGCGTCCGCGATCGCCGTCATGGTCGAGGCCGTGCCCATGGTCATGCAGTGACCATAGCTGCGGGCGATGCCGCGCTCGACCCCTTTCCAGTCCTCGCGGGTGATGTTGCCGGCGCGCAGTTCGTCCCAGTATTTCCAGCTGTCCGAACCCGAACCGAGCGTCTTGCCCTGCCAGTTGCCACGCAGCATCGGACCCGCCGGAATGTAGATCGCGGGAACGTCCATGCTGATCGCGCCCATCAGCAGGCCCGGCGTGGTCTTGTCGCAACCGCCCATCAGTACGACACCGTCGATCGGGTGCGAGCGGATCAGCTCCTCGGTCTCCATCGCCAGCAGGTTCCGGTACAGCATCGCCGAGGGCTTCACGAACTGCTCGGCCAGCGAGATCGCGGGCAGTTCCAGCGGAAAGCCGCCGGATTGCAGGATACCGGTCTTCACGGATTCGGCCCGCTGCCGGAAATGTGCGTGGCACGGGTTGATGTCCGACCAGGTGTTGATGATCGCGATGATCGGGCGGCCTGACCAGTCCTCGGGATCATAGCCCATCTGCATCATGCGCGACCGGTGGCCGAAGGTGCGCAGGCCCTGGTCGCCAAACCAGCGGTGGGAGCGAAGCGCCTCGGGGTCTTTCTTCATGTCTTTTCCACAACTCATCTGAGGGATCCGGACAGCGCGAACATCACGCCAATCACAGCGGCGGCCAGGACATATCCGGCAAGGTCCGACAGAAGGTCGGCGCGCCTGCCCAGCCTGGGGCCGGTCTTGTGCTCATCTTCGGGTGTCATCGGGAAAGCACCTCCGGAAGGAATGTCGCGATCTGGGGAATGAACAGCACCAGCAGCAAGCCAGCGATCTGCATCAGCACGAACGGCCAGACCGAGGCGAAGATCTCCTGCAAGGTGACATCCGTCGGCGCGACGCTTTTCAGGAAGAAGCAGGCCGGGCCGAAGGGCGGCGACAGGTAGTAGATCTGGATGTTCATAGCGAACAGCACGCCGAACCAGACCGGATCGTAGCCGAACGAGGCAACGACCGGCGCGAAGATCGGCACGGTGATGAAGACGATGGCGATCCACTCCATGAACGTGCCCAGCACAAAGACGATCGCCATCATCAACAGGATGATCAGGATCGGGTGCCACTCCAGCCCGTTCAACGCGCCTTGCAGGAAGCGGCTGCCGCCGATGATGTTGTAGATCCCGACAAGGCTGACAGCGCCGAGTACCAGCCAGATCACCGACCCGACGGTCAGCACAGTCTGCCGGAAGGTGTCGCGCACCATCGTGTAGCTTAGTTGCCCGCGGATCAGTGCAACCAGCAGCGCAGCACAGGCACCGATCGCGGCGGCCTCGGTCACCGAGGCGATCCCGGAGTAGATCGTGCCCATCACGCTCGAGATCACGAACAGCGGTGCGATCAGGTCCCGCAGCGCGCCGAGCTTCGCCTTGCGCCGGTCGCCTTCGCGGGGCGGCGCGACCGGGGCCAGTTCGGGGTTCAACCGACAGCGGGTGTAGATGTAGCCCATGTAGATCACGGCCAGCATCAGCCCCGGCAGCGCGCCGCCTAGAAAGAGATCGGAGATCGAGACGTTCGCGGTAACGCCGTAGACGATCATCACGATACTCGGCGGGATCAGCGTCGCCAGCGCGCCCGAGGCGCAGATAAGCCCGATAGAGAGCTTGCGGTCATAGCCGAGGCGCAGCATCTGCGGCAGCGCCACCATGCCCAGCATGACGATCTCGCCGCCCATGATACCGCTCATCGCGGCCAGGAACACGGCAACTATACAGGTCTGGATGCCCAGCGAACCGGGGAACCGCCCGCCAAGCGTCGCCATGGCGTCGAACAGCCGCTCGGCGATGCCCGAGCGCTCGAGGATCCCGGCCATGAAGACGAACAGCGGAACCGCGACCAGCGAGTAGTTTTCCAGCACGTGGTAGACGTTGCTCGACACCAGGAACAGGCCCGGCGGGCCGAAGTAGATCAGCGCGGTGGCGACCGAGACCAACAGCGTGGCGATCCCGAGGGGGGTGCCCAGAACCATCAGCACGAGTAGCGCCGCGACGATCAGGGCAGTGACGATGGCGATGCTCATGGCTCGATCTCGTTCGGTTTGGCGCTTGCCGGCGACGGCGTACCGAGAAGGGCCAGCGCCAGGTTCGCGACGGTCTGCACCGCGCCCAGGCAGGCGGCTATGAACAGCGTCGGCTTCAGTACGGCGGGCATCGGCGGGTTGAAGGCGCTGCCGGTACGCTCAAGCCGCGTGATGGCCTCGAGCGCGGGCTCGAACGTGGCGACGGCCAGGGCAACGAAGGCGATCAGCGTCAGCACTAGCGTCAGGATATCCAGCACGCGGCGCAGGCCGGGACCCGCCAGGTCATGCAGGAAGGTGATCGCGATATGCCGGTTCTGCTGGCCGACATAGCCGACCGACAGCGCCCAGGCGATCGCGCAAAGGGTGAGACTGATCTCGAAGGCCCAGTCCGACGGCGCGGCGAAGAAATAGCGCATCACCACTTCGCGCACGGCGACCAGGAGCGAGACCAGGTAGAGCGGCGCACAGGCATAGCCGATGGCGATGCTGAGCCGCGATACGAACAGGCTGGCTTGCATGTGTCTTGTCCCGACGGATGGCCGGAGGCACGGTTTCGGGCGCCTCCGGCCCCGCTGAGTTACTCGTCCAGAAGACCGATCAGGCGCAGGTAGTCCGTCTGCGCCTCATAAACGGCGGCGGCGTCCTCGGACTGGCTGGCGGCCCGTTCCCAGGCAACTTTCGCGGCATCGCGGAAGCCCTGACGGTCGGCCGCCGACCAGTCGATGATCTCGAAACCTTCGCGGCCCGCCAGTTCCACGGCGGTGGCGCGATCTTCCAGGTCTGCGGCACGGCGCAGATCGTCGTAGGCGGCGTTGTACCAGACCTCGAGGATGGTCTTGTGCTGCTCGCTCAGCCCTTCCCAGACCCGCTGGTTCAGCGAGAAGCTGTGTACCGCCTGCGAGTGGATGCCCGGATAGATCGGCGCCTTGGCGATCTTGTGCAGGCCCAGCGCCTCGTTGTTGACCAGCGCGCTGGCATCGGCGGCGTCGACCAGCCCGGTTTCGAGCGAGGTGTAGACTTCGCTGAATGGAATGCTGACCGGGGTCGCGCCGACCTCGCGGAACACCTCGGCCGCAAGGCCCTCGGGGGCACGGATCTTCATGCCCTGCATATCCGCAAGCGTGCGGATCGGCGTCGCCGCGACCAGCGCCTCGCGGGCGTAGGGACCGCAGCCGATCACCTGCAGACCGGTCCCGAAGTGGTTGTCATAGAGCCCCTGCAGCACGTCGCGGCCCTTGTCGTTCCGGCAGAAGGTCTGCCCCTGGTCTGGCGTGTCGAATGCCGCGATCAGGTCGCCGAACAACGCGAAGGCCGGATCCTGCCCTGCGAAATAGTTCGCCGTGGTCATCTGCCCGTCCAGAATACCCGCCGAGACCGCCTTCGGTGTTTCGCGATGCGGAACAACCGCGCCCGTGGGCAGCAGTTCGATCTGCAGTTCCCCATCGGTCATGGCCGCCAGCTTGGGCACCCAGATCTCCTGCAGCCGCGACATGACGAAGTCGCCCGCGTTCTGCGCGGTCTGGACGCGCAATGTGGTTTCGGCCACAGCCGGCAGTGCAACGGCTGCGGCGACCGCACCGGCAAGAAGCACACCAAGTTTCATGATTCCTCCTACGAACCGAGAATTTCCTCCGCGTGCTTGGTGCGGTACCGATACTACTTCGTCAAATAATCGATCACTGAGTTCGATTATCGCACACAACGTTCTAAATCAGCGCGTTGGACTAAGAGGCCGACCGGGGCGTATCCGAACTGGTCGCCGCGGAATTGTCCCAGGCGACGCCGAGGCGGAGGACGTCGTCCAGGAAACGTATCTTGCCGCCTTCACCCGGCTGGACCGGTACGAGGAACGGGCACGGTTCTCGACCTGGATCACCCGCATTGCCATCAACAACGCGCGCATGCATCTCCGCCGGACGCGCCCTGCCGAGGAATACGACACCGTGACCGAGGACCGGACCCGCCAGATCGTCGCCTTCCCCGGCAGCCCGCCCGAAGGCGCCGACAGCGCGCTGGGGCGCGCGCAGGCCCGCGCACTGCTCGAGACGGCCATTGCTGCTCTGCCACCAGAGCTGCGTTTGCCCTTCCTGCTGCACGAGGTCGAGGGCATGAAGCTTCGAGAGATCGCGCAGGATCTTTCGATCAACCAGGTGACGCTGCGCACCCGCATGTTCCGCGCCCGCCGCCAGTTGCGCGCCGCCCTCACCGAAAAGGTCTCAAGCGGCTTCGAAGGGGTCTTCCCCTTCGACGGCGCGCGGTGCGCCCGGATGGCGGATAGGGGTGATCGAAGGGCCGAGGGCGCGCGCAAGGTAGAATTCGTTTTTTACCAAATCGTTAGCCAACGAGGTCGCGTCTAGAACTCTCTAAGAAGGCCAATCAATGACGTCACCTTCAGGATTGCATCTCTGATTAAGCCGAACGGCAAACGGCGAGTGGGTCCCTGATCCAAGAGTATTCATCTGAAAAAGTTATTTGATTATCAAGCGGACACTCTCTGAAATTATGATCGCCATTGGGGCAATCTTCGGCGAGTATGCCATTAATTACGCACCGGACGCACCGATCATTTGACACGACCGGATCGCCGCTCGCCCCCTTAGCAAATCTGATCCGACTTTCTACGCCCGGCACACGCCGCCAACACCGCCGCGTGGTTTGCCAACAGGCGCCAATAGGCCGGATTTCACGGGCAAGCAGGGGACCTATCCATGTTCAATCGAACGATGTCGATGATGAAGACCACTCTCACCGCAAGCGCGCTCGGCGCTCTCTTCTTCACACCCGCAGCATCCCAGGACCTCGATAAGGTGACTTTCCAGACCGACTGGATCCCATCCGGGGAGCACGCGATGTACTATGGCGGCTGGTCGAAGGGGATCTTCGAGAAACATGGGATCGATGTGACGATTACCCGTGGGTACGGCTCAGGCGATACCGTTACCAAACTCGCATCCGGCGGCTTCGATTTCGGAGTTGCGGACATCGGGGCCGTGCTTGCTGGCAGGGCCCGGGCCGACATGCCCGTCAAGACGATCTCGATCCTCTACACCCATTCCCCGCACTCGCTCTTCGTTCTCGAAAGCTCCGGGATCACCGATTTCAAGGGACTTGAGGGTAAGCAGATCGGCATCACACCCGGAAACAGTCACCGGCTTTATTTTCCCAAGGTCGCTGAACGCGCCGGCACCGATCCGAGCAAGATCGTATGGGTGAACACGGACGGCGCGGCGATGGCTCCGCTTCTGATCCAGAAGCGTATCGACGCGGCGCCCTTCTATTCGATCCACCACTACTACCAGAACAAGGCCGCTGAAGAAGCTGGCGAGACGATTAGTGTCCTGCCTTTCGAAGAGGTTGGCTTTGCCATCTACGCGGCCTCGATCGTCACAAGCGACAAGATGCTTGAGGAAAATCCTGACCTCGTACGGCGTTTCACCGATGCCATCCACGAGACGTTCACCTGGGCCAAGGAAAACCCCGAGGAAACCTGCGCGCTTCACGTCGAGCGGGTTCCGGAAGTCGCGATGGACGATTGCATGGGCAGCCTCGCCGCTACGCTCGAGTTCGTCTTCAACGAACACTCAGAAATCACCGGCCTCGGCAATTATGACCCCCAGCGGCTGGCTTTCACATGGGAGGTCGTGGCGGAAGCTCAGGAACTGGATCCTGAATGGGATCCGACAAACGCGATCGACACCAGCCAGCTGGACTGACGTGAGTTGCTGCGCGGCGCCATGCACACTTGCTTTCGCCCGCAGCCGCCAAACCGAACAGGAAGTCCAGGTAGATGATTTCGATACGCGATGTCTCACGAATCTTCGAAAGCAGCGACGGCAGCACAGTCCAGGCGCTCGACGCCGTCAGCCTTGATGTCGGCAGCCATGAATTTGTCTCCCTTGTGGGGCCTTCCGGTTGTGGAAAGTCCACGCTGCTGAGGCTCGTCGCCGGGTTGATGCTCCCATCCGCGGGCAAGATCAGCATTGGCGGCGATGCCGTGCGCGAGCCCAGGGTCGATACCGGCCTCGTGTTCCAAAGTCCGACACTCCTACCTTGGGCGAGTATCGAGGAGAACCTGCTGTTTCCCCTCAGGATGCTCCATCGGCCGGTCGATGGCGCTGCACGGCAGACTGCAGCGGAACTGCTCGAACTCGTCGGCCTAGGCGGCTACGGCGGCAAGCGCCCTTCGGAGCTGTCGGGCGGAATGCAGCAGCGTGCGGCGATCTGCAGGGCGCTGATGCACGATCCAGAGACCCTTCTCATGGATGAACCTTTCGGCGCCCTCGACGCGCTGACGCGCGAGGAGATGAGCCTCGAACTACTGCGCATCTGCGCGGAGAGACCCAAGACGGTGATCTTCGTGACCCACTCGATCTCCGAAGCAGTACTGCTTTCGGACCGGGTGGTCGTGATGAGTGCCCGACCCGGACGCGTGCAAGAGGTGATAGATGTGCCCCTGCCTCGTCCCCGAACTTTTGAAATGGAGCGGAGCAATGATTTCCAAGACCGCGTCGAACACATCCGCGACCTCATTTTCTCCAAGCAGGCCGCGGCCTGACAGGATGGCAAGACAAGCGCTGCTCTTGCTCGCACAGTCTGCCGCCGTCCCAGTCCTCTGCCTCGCGGGCCTCTTTATCCTATGGGAAGCCGTTGTGGTATTGTTCCAGTTGCCGGTCTTCCTCTTGCCTGCACCGTCGGTCATCTGGACCGCGACCCTGGAGAATTTCGGCACGCTGATGGGCCATACGGTCGTGACGTTTCGGACCGTCATGTACGGCTTTATCGTCTCGGTTGCGATCAGCCTACCGCTCGCCGTCGCGATCACCTCGTCGCAATGGGTCGCGAACGTGATCTACCCGATGCTGGTGCTGACCCAGTCAATTCCCAAGGTGGCGCTGGCACCGATACTGGTCATCGCGCTCGGCGCCAACGAATTACCGCGCATCGTCGTGACCTTTTTGGTGGCCTTCTTCCCGCTCGTGATTGCGATCGCCACCGGTCTGATGGCTGCCCCGCGCGAGTTGATCGAGCTTGGAAAATCCTACCGAGGATCGACTTGGCAGATCCTCATGAGGATCAAGCTGCCCTATGCAGTGCCAATGATCTTCTCTGGACTGAAGGTCGCCATCACACTTTCGGTGGTAGGCGCAGTGGTCGGGGAATTCGTGAATGCGGATGCCGGCCTTGGCTACTTCATCGTGACCTCGACCGCATTCTTCGAGACACCATTGGCTTTCTCGGCCCTCATAGTCCTGTCATTCATGGGTGTCCTGCTATTCCAACTCGTTTGTATCGTTGAACGCCGACTGTTCCCCTGGTCGCCCGGCGCCGGCGCACAGATCATCGCCTAAGAGGACGCTGATATGAACGACATCAAAATCATCCGAGGCGGTCGCCTTGTCGATATTGACAGGCACGAAGCTCCCGCCACGGACATCTTGCTTCGGGGCGATGAGATCATCGAGACCGGCGGCCCAGGGCTAGCCGCTCCGCCTGATGCCGAAATCATCGACGCCGAGGGCTACCTGATGCACGCTGGTCTCGTGAATGGTCACACCCATGGCCACGGCAATCTTGCGAAGGGCATGGGCGACCGCTGGTCGTTGGAGTTGCTCCTGACAGCGGGTCCCTGGATTTCCGGCGGCCGCGAGCTTGAAGACAAGCGTCTAACCACGGCTATCGGCGCCGTTGAGATGCTACTAAAGGGCTGTACCGCAGCCTATGACCTGACGTTCGAGTTTCCGGGCCCGACCCGCGAGGGGATGGCGGCTGCGGCCGATGCCTACACCGAGGTTGGCATGCGTTGCGTCCTTGCCCCCATGGTCGCCGACATCAGCTTCTTCGAGGCCATTCCCGGACTGATGCAGGAACTCCCCGCGCATCTGCAGAAAGCCGTCGGCGGAATGAAGCTAGATCCCGCCGAGAACACGCTCGCCGCGATCCGCGACGTGGTTGAGAACTGGGGGGCGAACGCCGAGATGGTCCGGCCTGCGGTCGCTCCCACGATACCGCATCACTGCAGCAACGGTTTCCTGACAGGATGCCGAGATATCGCCCATGCTCACGGCATCGGACTTCACAGCCATGTAGCCGAAAGCAAGGTGCAGGTGATCGCCGGGCGTCGCCTGTATGGCAAGTCCTTGCTCGCTCACATGGACGACATGGGTCTCGTCGGCTCGGACTTCGTCGTCGCGCATGGGGTCTGGCTCGACGACGACGACATGAAGCGCCTCGCTGCCAAGGGCGGTCATGTCTCTCACAACGCGGGCTCCAACGCGATCCTCGGGAACGGGATCGCCTATGCCCGAAGGATGCTGGAACTGGGCGTGAACCTCGCGATCGGAACCGATGGGGCCAACTGCTCTGATAATCAGAACATGTACGAGGCGATGCGCGCCGCCCTGTACATGAGCCACGTCCGCGGACCGGACATTGGCCACTGGCTCTCGACATCAGAGATCCTGCGCGCCGCCACGGAAGGTGGCGCAAAGGCGCTTGGTCTCGAGAAGATCGGACGCATCGCCCCAGGCTACAAGGCTGACATCGTGTTCCTTGACCTCGGCCATGTGAACTGGATCCCCTTCAACGATCCGGTCAACCAGATCGTCCAGACCGAAGACGGTAGCGGGGTTCGTCACGTTATGGTCGGAGGCAAGTTCGTGGTGCGGGATCGCACCCCGGTTAACGTAGACATGGCAGCACTGGCACGCGATGCGGAAGCCGCGCGTGCGCGCCTAGAGGTCGTCAATGCTGAGCGGAAAGCGCTATTCAAGCAGCTCTCGCCCATCGTCTCGAGCTTCTGCCCGGGCCTCGCAAAGGAGCCTCTCCACATCCACAGGTTTGCGGCGCGGTGAACAGCGCCGCTGTCAACAGCGGCACAAAATCCGGCCACAGGTCGGAGCAAAGTTCGGCCAGTCTAGGGGTGACTGGCGCCACCGGGGATTACTCGACTGGTTTACTGGCCATTTTGCTTGAGATCGGCACATCGACCCCACCGGCTGGTCCTGCTCAGCGGTGCCGGTGGGACACCATATCGGACGAGATGATCGCTTTCAGTTCGTCGCGTAGGACCTCTTCTCCAAGCTGATACTCCCGACACGCGTCGATCAGCGTGTGGAACGGGCGATGTGGCAACCGACACACAGCATGCCCCGCTTCACGAATACAGAAGCTGTCTCAGGCCAGGTCCTGAACATCTCGTCCATGGTCAGGTCAGGATCGTCGATATCCGCCAGCATCACATGTCCGCCCTTTGTGATCTGGTCAATTTCCCACATCTGCAGCCCGTAGAGTTTGCGCGCGCGCAAGTCCGGACCTGAAGCGGAACGACGATCAGTCACCCGCCGGGAACGTTTTCCGAGTCGCTGCATCTAACGGGGCGTGTGCCGGACAATCGGCACGGCTTGGAAAAGGATATCGACATGATCAGACCGTTCGCCCTGGGGGCCGCGATCGCCGTGGCCAGCGCTGCCGGCGCGCTGGCCCACGACGAGGAAATGCTGCGCCAGGCGCCTCCGGGGGCGCCCTTCGTTCAGGTCAGCGACGTGCTGCCCCTGCCCGAGTTCATTCCCGGCCTCGGCACGCTTTTCGCCAATCCCGACATGCTGCCGGCCGGCCCGTTCCTGGCCTACGACCACGACGGGCTGCTTTCGGCTACGGTCTACATGACCCCGATCGAGGAGTTGGAGAACGGCACCGCCTACGACGGTCTGGGGATCGGGTCGCACACGGTCTCCGGCGTCGACATCTATTTCAATGCCGGGCACCCGGGCGTCGAGGTCCCCCATGCTCACGTCGTATTGTTCCACGACGAGGACGCCAAGGCGCGGTTGGCCGAATGAGCGCCTCGCGCCGCCGGATCCTGGCACTGGGGGGCGGCCTTGGCGCCGCCCTCCTCCTGCCCCGCCGCCCGCTGGCCGCCTCGGTCGAGGTCATCGAAATGAGGGGCACCGCACGCGGCGAACGGATCTGGTTCGCCCCGCTCGGCCTTGTGATCCCACCGGGCACCACGCTGCGGTTCGTCAACAAGGATCCCGGCAACAGCCACACGGCCACCGCCTATCACCCGGCGAACTTCGACCGCTCGCGGCGGATCCCGAGCGCCGCCCAGGCCTGGGACAGCGACTTCCTGCTCCCGGACGAGAGCTTCGATGTGACGCTCAGCGCGCCGGGGGTCTATGATTATTACTGCGTCCCGCACGAGCACGCGGGCATGGCCGGGCGGATCGTGGTCGGCACCCCGCAGGATCCCGACTTCGAAGGCGCGGCCCCAGCGGATGAGGACCTGCCGCCCGAGGTCGCCGCCACACTACCGTCGGTCGAGGCGATCCTTGCCAGCGGCCGGATCGAGGGGGAGGACCGATGACAGCGACTGCACGCAAGACAGAGCACCCGGCCGACCGGAGCGAGTCCGAACTGGTCGCCGCGGCGCGTCTCGGTGACGAGACCGCGATCCGCGAGCTGATCCGCCGCCTGAACCCGAGGCTCTTCCGCATCGCCCGCGGCATTGTCCCGGGCGACGCCGAGGCGGAGGACGTCGTCCAGGAAACGTACCTTGCCGCCTTCACCCGACTGGACCGGTACGAGGAACGGGCACGGTTCTCGACCTGGATCACCCGCATTGCCATCAACAACGCGCGGATGCATCTCCGCCGGACGCGCACCGCCGAGGAATACGACACCGTGACCGAGGACCGGACCCGCCAGATCGTCGCCTTCCCCGGCAGCCCGCCCGAAGGCGCCGACAGCGCGCTGGGGCGCGCGCAGGCCCGCGCACTGCTCGAGACGGCCATTGCTGCTCTGCCACCAGAGCTGCGTTTGCCCTTCCTGCTGCACGAGGTCGAGGGCATGAAGCTTCGAGAGATCGCGCAGGATCTTTCGATCAACCAGGTGACGCTGCGCACCCGCATGTTCCGCGCCCGCCGCCAGTTGCGCGCCGCCCTCACCGAAAAGGTCTCAAGCGGCTTCGAAGGGGTCTTCCCCTTCGACGGCGCGCGGTGCGCCCGGATGGCGGATCGGGTGATCGAAGGGCTGAGGGCGCGCCGCGGATAGGGATTGGCAATCCCGACGCAGCTACTACTGACGTCATCCGTTTCCATGTGCAGCGTTGGTAGGTCTGCAAGCCCTCGACCGACTGCACCACAAATCGCGACATCGTCCAGAACGTGCTCACCGCAGTCCACGCATACGTTTTGGTGCCGCGCTACCCCCGCGCGTTTCCGCCATCCGAACGCTCGCCCTCGCCTTTCGAGACAATCTGCATCCGATCGGCGGGGAAGGGCTTGAGGAGCACGAAAGCCTCCTCTGCGGAGCCGTCCATCCAGGTCTCGTAGTCCTCAGGTGCCAGGATCACCGGCATGCGCGCGGGGTGCACGGGCTTCACCAGCTCGTTCGGCGTTGTGGTGATCATCGTGTAGGTCTCGGCCTTTCCCGGGCCGTCCTTCGTCTCGTAGCGCGACAGGCGCCAGAGACCGGCGAAGGCGAAAGGCGGCCGCGGTTCGTCGCCCGCCATGGCGAACCAGTGGTAGATGGCTGGATTGCGGCCCTTGGCCTCGCAGAAGCTCGAGCCGGGTACCAGGCAGCGGCGCTTTTGGAAGCTCTCCTTCCAGAGCGAGGCGCGCTGCAGCTTGTCGTCGCGCGCGTTGTTCCAGGCGTTCGGCTTGATGAGGTTGCCGGTCTTCTTCGAGCGGTTCGTCGTACGAAAGCCCCAGGCGAGGCTCACGAGTTCGCGTTCACCGTCCTCCGCCTTGCGCACGACGGGGCCGTCGTAATTCGGATAGATCGCCGGCAGCGGCTCGAAGTTCCCGAGCCGGTCGCGCCCGGGAGCGACCGAGAAGAGCTGCCGCATGGCCTGCTGCGCGGTGGTGGCAGAATAGAGGTTGCACATGGGCCGCAGAATAGGGGCTTTTCCGCGCCGCGCTACTGTTCTTGGCAACCAAAATGCTTCCTCGTGGACCCGAAACGACGTCTCGGATTCTCAGAGAGCCTCCCCACGCCGGAGCCTTGAGCCGAGGATGCAACTGATCGCATCGCCGCAGATTGCCTTTTCGATTTTCACGTCCATTCCCAAACCTGACATCAAGGCTCCTCCGCCCCCGGGGTGAAATTCGAGCCGAGTTTTGGACGGGAGGCAGGACATGGGACGACCGAAAAAGCCCACGCACGACAAGGCGAGGCGCCGGGAGGTATACGCGACGCCCACAGAATGGTCCGTGATCGAAGCAGGCGCAGCTGCAGCTGAGCTGACCGTCTCCCGATATCTCGTCGCGGCAGGGCTGCAGAAACGCGTAGGCAAGGCACAGCGCCGGTCTCCTCGCCGAGCCCGGTTCGCTGCCGGGCTCGGACGCATTCAGGCGGAGCTGGAGCGTGTGGCGTCCGCCGTCGAAACCGGTGAGACCGGCGCGTCATCTGTTTTCATCCTCGCCCGCCTCGCGCGGATCGAGGCGCTACTTGCAGATCTTGTCGAGGGGGATCGCTCGTGATTCTCGGCTGGTCTCCCCACAGCACACTGCGCGACGGCAGCGCGGGGCCCCTTCTCGACTATCTTACCGGCGAGACCGTGCGGAAATCGGTTGGCGGAACCGCCCGCGTGACGTGGCGCGATCCGCTGCCCGAACCGCTTGTCGGCAGCGCCGCCATCGTCCGGCAGACGATCGAGGGGCTCCGGTTCAAACACAGCTACAGCGCAGCGACGCTGAGTTTCGCCGTCACGGACGTCCCGATCGAGGAGTTCAACGCCGGACAGGATCCACACCGCGACCGGGTCGGGAGGATCCTGCGCCTGTTCTTCGACGTGGCCTACGCAGGCATCGCGCCCGAACATCGACCGCCGCTCTTCGCGAACACTCACACGCATACCGGACGTCTCGAGGTCAACGTCGTGCTGCCCCGCATGGTGCTGCGACCGGGCGCATCCGGCCCCGCGCAGATGATGGCGTTCAATCCCCATCCGCCCGGAAAAGCGAGCCTTCGGCTGTGGGACAGTTTCACCGACACGGTCAACGGATGCTTCGGCTATGCCGACCCACGCGGCATCGACCTTATGCGCCTCGTCGGGCTGCCAGACTGGCAACTGAAAGCATCGGCGGAGGCCAACCGGCGCGGCCTCGGCGCCCTTCGGGACCAGCGCACGCAACTCGCCGCACATGCCTTGACGCTCTACGAATGTGGTGCGGTATCCGACCGCGCCTCGCTGCTCTACGAAATGGAGGCAGCACTCCTCGACCGTGGCATCGAGATTGTCGCCGTAACGCACTCCACGGTGACATTCGCGAACCGCCATGGCGAGCGCTGGCGAATGCGGGGGCACTTGTTCTCGGATGCGTTCTCGCCCGAGCATCCGGTTCACGACCTGCCGGAATACGACTACCGGGAATACCGGCTCAGCGCTCTGCGTCTCGCTCCGGAGCGGCTCCGGCGCGCACTCGAACGCCGTGCCGCGTTCCACAGGCACCGCTACCGAGGCACCCATCCCCTGCCCGATCCGCACGCCATGCTGCATGCGCCACCGATGCCCATGCCGCCCCGGCACCCGGGCCATCAGCCCAAGCAGTTTCGAACCCCGATCGCCTCACGGCTTGCGACCCTCGTCGCGCGGATCGCCGAGCGCATGAACCTGTGGATAGCCGAGCGATCCGTCCTCCGCCGCGTAGCCGCGATCGACCTGCGACCCTACTCCAGTCTCAGACGACAACTGGAGCGCCTCGATGACCGACACCCCGCCGACCCCACCGCACGACCTGGAGGAGCTCATATCCATCACCCGCACGCTGGCGGCGTTGATCGAGCCGCTGCAGATTCTCCTGGCCATGGAGCAAGCGCCGGGCATCGGGGAGCGGCTGGACGCGCTGATGGGCGAGTTGACGGCGATCAGCGGTCACATGCAGCGCGCGGCGGACGTGCTGGAACGGGCGGTTTCGCTTCAGGAGAACGACGCCTCTCGGCAGGAGGCGGTCGCGCGCAGCCTCATGCTGCTTCAGAAGGATGTTGCGATGCTGAAGGAGTGGTTCTCCGCCCCCCTGCCGGAAGCAGAGCAGAGGTGATGGTTCGTCTGAAACGAGCAGCGTCAGCAGCGGGCATCCGGGATCTGCGGTTTCGTGCAGGACCAAATGAGGTGCTGAAAGTCTCGATCAAAGGGGAATTCAACGCGATAGACGAACACGGGGTACATGGTTCCGGAAATGGCGGCGATATCGCAGCCCTCTCGCAACTAGCTGAAATGGCGGAGCTGAGCAGCAACGCAGAACCTCCGTCCTCCAACTTTTCGCCTAGGTTCGACATCTAGTTGTTTTTGGCGTGTCCCGGAAAGAGGAGGGGGATCCGCCACAGCGGCACCAATAGTAGACCGCCATGAGAAAGCCTTCTACCTCGTGACCGGTTTCCCGACGGCAATTGGCGGAGGGAAAGCGATACGCAAAAACTCCGCTCAGTGGGCAGGGTAAAATCTCGACCAGCTGTCACGTCTCTCCGAGAATAGCGTCCGATACGATTGCTTTCTCTCATCCTCGCCGGGCGCGTTGACGGTTCTGCGCGCCAGCGGCTCCTTTGCGCAGATCGCCTCAAGACACTGACTTGCCTCTCTTTTTCTTTCACGCCTTCGTCCTCCTACAACTGCTGTGAGTTGCGAAGAAGGAGACGATGATGAAACCAACCTGCTTGAACCAGAAAGAGCTGGCCGAACGCTGGACCATTTCGCACCGCACCCTTGAGCGGTGGCGGTGGGCCGGCGAAGGACCTGTGTACATGAAGATCGGTGGGCGCGTCGTCTACCGCATCGCCGATATCGAGGCCTTCGAACGCGAAGTACTGAACGCCACTTCCGATCAAAGCGCCCCGGCCTACTGACACCGACCCTGTCCTCCCAACCCTAGGCGTCGCTCCAAAGCTCTGATTTGCGACGCATTTCGATTGCGCCACATCCCCGGCTCGGCTAGCCTCCAATAAAGCCCAGAAAGTGGGCGCGCATAGTTAGGGTGCGCACTGCCCGAGCCGGGGAGCGTAATGGAAAACGACAGGTCGGAACTTCGCTGGGGCGTCGAGCAACGCCTTGAGTTCATAGAGTTCCGCCTGTTCTGGGAGGGACATGTGAACCGCAGCGATCTGATGGACCAGTTCGGGGTCTCGGTGAACCAGGCGTCCACCGACCTGAACCGCTACATCGGCTTCGCACCGGACAACATGGTCTACGACAAGAGCGCGCGGACCTATGTCCGCGGCTCGGACTTCAAGGCACAGTTCCTCGAGCCCGATGCGAGCCGCTACCTCGCGCAGCTACGCTCGCTCTCTGACGGGATCCTCGACCGGGAGGACTCCTGGATAGCCAATCTCCCGTCCTACGCGTCCGCCCCGACGCCAGTACGTGGCGTCAACCCGGTGACGCTCCGCTCGATCGTTGGCGCCATACGCCGGTCAGAGGCGGTCGAGGTGAAGTACCAGTCACTGTCCAACCCGGAGCCGCGCTGGCGGTGGATCGCGCCCCACGCCATCGCGTTTGACGGCTTCCGTTGGCACACGCGAGCGTTCTGTCTGACCGACGAATGCTTCAAGGACTTCTTGTTGTCCCGGATGCTGAAGATTCGAGGTGCACGGGAGACCGAAGCCTCGGCCGCCGACGACAGCGACTGGCACTCCGATGTCACGCTGGAGATCGCCCCCCACCCCGACCTGTCGGATACGCAAGCAAAGGTTATTGCGCTCGACTACGG
The DNA here is from genome assembly GCF_054457455.1 of Halovulum sp. GXIMD14794. Lineage (NCBI taxonomy): Bacteria > Pseudomonadati > Pseudomonadota > Alphaproteobacteria > Rhodobacterales > Paracoccaceae > Halovulum > Halovulum sp. GXIMD14794. The sequence goes on from NZ_JBTLNF010000013.1 coordinate 57,598, forward strand.
CATGCGAAGCGGCAAGGCGAAGATCAAGGTCCGACGCGCGCTTCTCTACTACGCGCTGAGACGGCTCGGGCTTGATACCGACCCGTCTGCCAGAAGACCGCAGGATCAACAGATCGTGCTTCTCAACAGCGAGGTCGTCCATGAAGTTCATGGATAGAATCTCCCGTCTCTTGGGGCGTGGCGTTCAAGCGGAGCCTGAACCAGAACGTCATGCTGCCGAGTCCGCCCAAGTCCCATCGATCCCGGATCGACGGTCAGAGAAACTTGTCGAGTCATCGGATTCCGCAGGCATCGTAACTGTAGCGCAGGACGGTACGGCTCCCCGTGAAGGAGGGCCCTTCGAGCCAAATGGTCGGGAAACTCAGATTGATGCGCGTGAAGATCGAGGAACGCTGACAACGTCTGAAATTCGCATGATTCTGGAGGGAGCGGTAGACGGCCTAGCGCAACTTGCTGCATCTCCTCGTGTCCATGCCACGGACGCAAAGGGGGACACGCCGCTCCATATCGCAGCACGCATTGGCAATCTTGTGCTTTGTGATTTGTTCGTTCGCTCGGGTTCCGATCCCCGGGCCTTGAATAATGAACGGCAAACACCCGCCGACATCGCTCTGGCGGAGGGACACAGTCTCGCTGCGCAACTTCTCTACTCGCTTGTTGGCGAACCGCTACAGCCGGAACAGCTTGATAGTGTTCGAGAGAATCCGAAAGCCGGCATGACCGCAGCTACGCTCGAAGGCACTTCCAGGGTGACCTATCCGACTTCAGGCGGATCGCCGCGAGATGATGCAGTTCTGAGGGCTCGGGCCGGGAGCTCGAACTCGTCTTGGTCTGACGAGCGGGTCCATCGTCTCAAGGCACTCTGGGCTGAAGGCCAGAGTGCCAGCCAAATCGCGCGAGAGTTGGGTGGCGTAAGTCGAAATGCCGTCCTGAGCAAACTGTTTCGTCTCGGAATGCTGAACAAACCGCGTCCCGGCGTGGATTCACAAGAAGACCATCAGATACCCGTCGAATCCGACGACCCTTCGAACCCGCCGGAAAAACTTGGCGAAGCAGAGCCCCGGCCTTTCACTCATGCCGACGAGCAGCTGTCGCAAAACACTGACACCAAAACGCTGAGTCAATGGCACGCCGGTACATTCTGGACTGATGAGAGGCTCGACGTTCTAAAACGGATGTGGTTGGACGGTAGAAGTGCCAGCGAGATTGCAAGGTCATTCGGAGGGGTTCTGACACCCGGTGCAGTGCTGTTTCAACTCCACAGGCTTGGTATACATGACCGCTCCAGAAGACAAGCTGAACCCCTCAAGAATGAGTTTCCGAATGCTTCGCCAAAGGCAGAGTCGTCGCACCCCGTCGAGCTCGCACGAGATAGCGCGACATCAGGCAATCCGGTGCAGAATGCAGAACTCGAGGATCTACTGAGTTTTGAAGCCGAAGAAGAACCGGAAGAATTCTTCGACAAGACTGCAAACCAGACGGCCTCAGGGGCATTCGTCGCTGTGCTTAACTCATCGCCGGCAGTTTTGGATGATGAGGCCGCTGATTGGGAACTCGATCTCTCACCAGCACCGATCGCCGGAGAGGGCATTGGCTCCGGCGCTGCGGTACCGACCGATCACGGTGGAGAAAGTGACTTCCTGCAGGTCCGGAACCGCGGCCGACAATCGGTCAAACGAGCAGTAGTCCAGACCAGTACGCGGCTATCGATCGACGCGGACCTCTGCTTCAATTGGGCGGAAGAAATTCTGGCAAAGGGACACTGCTCCCTCGACGACATCGACCGCCTCGTCGCCAATTGCGAAGGGAATGGTGATCTCGAAGAACTGCGAACCAACCTCCAGCGCAACCTGGAAGCAGCGGGTTTCAACCTCGATCAGGTGCCGGGGCATGATGCGCTTCTCTGGGACTCAGCCTCGGACACTTCGTCCGACGACCTCGCTCACGCGATCAAGGCAGCACTTACACGGCGGACGCGGCTGCCCGGTACACAGCGATTCGTCATGGAGAAATCAGAAGAGCTGCAACTGCTTGAGCCCATGATGCGGGCCAAGCAGGAACTCCAGCTGGGTATCTTGGGCTCCGAGACCGCCGTCCAAACGATCCTCGACGTCATGGAGAGCATCCGCGACGGGGCCCGAGACCCCAGCTCGGTCTCCCTGAGAGCCATCATTCCCTCGCGCCCGGGCCATTCCGAGACTTCAGAGGTAATGGCCGCCGTGGAAGCCCTGAGGTCATGGCACACCGCCGGCCGGGTGATGGACGGCAAACGAAGAAGAGAGGCACTTGCTGCGCTCGAGGCATTGGATCTTTCTCTGGCATTCCACAAGGAGTTGGTCCGCCGACTGGAACAGTTCCCGGCGTGCCAAGCCGAAGCCAGTCAGCTGGAAGCCGAAATACTGATCTCCGAATCTGCTACCGAAAACCTGATCCGCGAGCATCTGCCTTACGTCCGGCGTTTTGCCTCGCGGAACGTAGATGAAGGCGAGGATCCAGAGGAAGTCTTCCAGGTCGCCTTCATGGGTCTACAGCGTTCCACCAGGCGATTTGATCCCGAACGTGGTTATCGCTTCCTCATCTACGCCACTTACTGGATGCGACAGGCCATCACGCGATGGCGCGCTGATGAAGGCACGGCGATCCGCATCCCCGTGCATCGTAACGAGAAGATCACCAAACTCGATCGCGCACTGGAGAGGCTGGACGTTCGGGTCGGCGGCGCCGTCTCCGACCTCGAACTCGCCGAAGAGCTCGAATGGACAATCGACGAGGTCAGACAGTTCCGCGGCATCCCGCGTGAAGCCGAGTATCCCGCAAGCCTTGACGACTGGGACAACCTGCTGCCCGAGCCTTCAGAAGTGGATGTCTTCGACCAAGCGGAAACCGAAAGGATCGTGACAGAAGCACTGGCTGATTTGCCGGAACGTCAGGCTGATGTGATCCGGATGCGCTTCGGGATAGGGCGCGAGACCGACATGACACTCGAGGAAATCGGTCAGATCTACGGCGTAACGCGCGAGCGCATTCGTCAGATCGAAGCGAAGGGCCTCGATCGACTGTCCCACCCGGGCCGCAAGCGTCGGCTTCAGGAGTTGCTGGGCTACGAGAGCAGCCGCGGGTCAAAGTCTTCCTCCTCGACCGCGCACGAGCAGCACAGCCCAGCGGAACCTAAGGAAAAGAGGCAATCGCCGACGTCCTGGTCCGAAAGTCGGGTAGATCGCCTCAGAGAACTCTGGGCAGCCGGTATGAGCGCAAGTGAGATTGCGCAGGAAATGGGGGGAACCAGCCGAAATGCGGTGATTGGAAAGCTGAGCCGCCTCGGTCTAGCAGACTCCGACAGGGAGCAATGTCAATGACTGTGCGAAATGCTCCGCCGCATGCCGGTTCGATGCTCGAATCTTTGCGCGGGCTCGGCTACGCGCCTCCCACCGCACTTGCCGATCTGGTCGACAATTCCATCGCCGCAAATGCTCGCGACGTTGCAGTTCATCTTGAGTGGGCCGGTCCGGAGAGCTGGGTGAGAATCGTCGATGATGGCGACGGCATGGACGACGCGGCTCTCGAGGCCGGCATGCGTCTTGGTGCTCGCGATCCGAGGGCTGAACGCGCCGCCACTGACCTCGGGCGCTTCGGGCTAGGCCTGAAGACGGCCAGCTTCTCTCAAGCTCGTCGCCTGACCGTCGCCAGTCGGAAGGAAGGTGGACCGGTCGTCTGCTTGCGCTGGGACCTCGATCTCATCGGTCAGGAACCAGGTGCCGAGTGGCCGCTGTTTGAGGGACCGGCTCCGGGATCAGAGCATCTGCTTGAGCCGCTCGACCAGATCGCCCACGGTACCGTCGTTCTCTGGGAGAAACTGGACCGTATCGTGACCGATGGCTTCGCGGCCACCGACATGATCGAGCTCGCGGATCGCGTGGAGGCGCATCTTGCGATGACCTTTCATCGGCTCCTTGATGGCCAAACGCCCATGCTGCGCTTGGCGCTCAATGGCAGAGGATTGAAGCCATGGGACCCGTATCTCGTCGGTCATCCCGGCAAGGCGCTCGAAAGCCCCGAGTATCGGATCCTCCACACCACCGGAGTGAATGTGCAATGCCACGTCCTTCCACATCGCGACATGCTCAAGCCTGCCGAACAGGAAGCCGCTGCGGGGCCCGGAGGATGGACGCAGCAGGAGGGCTTCTATGTCTACCGCAACAAGCGCCTACTTCTCGCTGGGGGGTGGCTTGGCCTCGGCGATGGCGGCAAGCCATGGCCGCGTGATGAAGCCCACAGGCTCGCCCGTATCCGGCTCGATATTCCAAACAGCGCGGATGCCGATTGGAAGATCAATGTCCTGAAGTCGACGGCCAGCCCCCCGGTGCGCCTGCGATCCCAGCTCCATCGTCTCGCAACAGAAACACGCGACACTGCGCGGCGGGTCTTTGCACACCGGGGGCACGTCACCCCGGTCTCAGGCACGCGCTCGAACGCGGTCGCCGAAGCCTGGCAGGTGCGGCGGTCGGCACAAGGGACGTCTTACCGGATCGCTCGTGACCATGATCTTGTCGCCTCGATCCTCAACCGCGCCGGTCCACTCAAACCCGACATCCTCGCTCTTCTGAGACTGATCGAGGAGACAGTTCCCGTGCAGCGCATCTGGCTGGACACGGCAGAAGACAAGGAGACGCCGAGAACTGGTTTCGCCGGCGCGGCCGCCAATGAAGTGATGGAGACACTGTCTTCGATGTTTGAAGCACTGGTGAAGTTCCGCGGCCTCAGCCCGACCGAGGCGCGTGAGCGGCTCGGTCGCACGCCCCCATTCGACCGGCACCTCGATCTGGTTGCAGCCCTCGAAGTGAAAGACACCCAATGACGATTTCAAACCAGAAGGCCTTCGATTCAATCCTTTCAATGGCTCAGAACATGCTCCGCCTCGCCGTGGAACGCGCTCAGAGTCCTGTCACGCCGGAAATGATCGAGAAGGAGCTGACCAAGCTCTCGATCATGATGGAGGACGATTTCGCTCTTGTTGATCGGGACTCGCTCGTCGATGAACTGATCCGTCGTTCAAGCCGTACAGTGGGCAAGAACGCCACCCTGTCGAGCGGTGAGGACCATGTCGCCTGGCTTGATGCAGAAAGGAAGAAGGGCTGGACCTATTGGCAGCGCTATTCGGAATACATGGAATCGCGTATCCCGTGGACGGCCCTCGATGCCCTCGATGTCGCCACTGACGAAGTCCTTTCTCAGCTCGAAGACCCGACCCGGGAAGGCGCATGGGATCGTCGCGGACTGGTCGTTGGCCACGTTCAATCAGGCAAGACGGGCAACTATACCGGACTGATCTGTAAGGCAGCCGACGCCGGTTACAAGATCATCATCGTGCTGGCCGGCCTGCACAACAACTTGAGAGCCCAGACCCAAATCCGTCTCGACGAGGGATTCCTCGGATTTGCCACCATCGCTGATGCCGACGAGCTTCCTGCTGTAGGGGTGGGGCTGATCGACAAGGATGTGTCGGTACGCCCCAACGCTGCAACAAATCGAAGCGACAAGGGCGACTTCAACACTGCGGTTGCGGCCAAGATGAACATCAGTCCGGAACAGCGTCCTTGGTTGTTCGTGGTCAAAAAGAACAAAACCGTCCTCGAGCGCCTGCTGCACTGGATACGCAACCGCGTCGCCAATCATGTCGACCCCGAAACCGGACGCAAAATAGTTACCAATCTACCGCTGCTCGTTATCGACGACGAGTCGGATCACGGATCGGTCGATACTGGAGAAGATGTCGTGGACGAGTTCGGCACGCCGGATCTCGAGCATCAGCCGAAGACGATCAATAGACTGATCCGGTCGATCCTCCACCACTTCTCGCGGAAAGCCTATGTAGGCTATACGGCTACACCTTTCGCAAATATTTTCATTCATGACCGCGGGGAGACCCAAGAGCACGGACCGGACCTGTTCCCGGCAGCCTTCATCACCAACCTCGCCGCGCCATCGAATTATGTCGGTCCTGGTCGCGTCTTCGGATCAGCTTCCAGCACGCCTGACGAGCTACCACTCGTGCGCCCATTGATGGAGGATGAGTTCCAGCCGTGGATGCCGAGCAAGACGACGACATCGCCAGAGATCAGACCACACAGAAACGGACACCAGCCCCGTTGGAAAGGCGAGGATCGTGTACCGGATTCGCTGGCCGAAGCAATTCGATCATTCATCTATGCCTGTGCAGTACGGAAGCTGCGTGGACAAGGCAGCAAACACTCCTCGATGCTAATCCACGTGACCCGCTTCACCTCGGTACAGAACGCCGTCGTCAACCAGGTCGCAGAGTACGTGCGAGACCTCAAGGGCCGCTACACCCGCGGCATCGAGCTTGCACGCCTCGAGGCGTCCATGCGCAGGGAGTATCAAGAGACCTTTCTGCCAGGGATGCAGGGTATCCGTACCTCCCTCGTCGAGGGCGAAACCCTCGAGGACTTCTCGTGGATGGAAATTCGTGCCGTACTCCCTGACGTCCTGTCCGACATTCGCGTCCGCGAGATCAACGGTACGGCCAAGGATGCACTCGACTACGCCGAAAATGATGGCACAGGCCTCAAGGTGATTGCCATCGGCGGCGACAAGCTGGCGCGTGGTCTAACGCTCGAGGGTCTCTGCACGAGCTACTTCCTTCGAACTGCACGCATGTACGACACGCTAATGCAGATGGGGCGATGGTTCGGGTACCGCGATGGCTACCTAGATGTCTGCCGCCTCTACACATCGCAGGAAATGGTGGAATGGTTCGGACACATCGCCGATGCCGCGGAAGAACTCCGGCAGGAATTTGACAACATGGTCGCGGCCGGCGCCACGCCAAAGCAATTCGGTCTGCGAGTGAAATCGCATTCCGTGTTGACCGTAACCTCGCGCGCAAAGATGAGAAACGCTCGCGCGATGCAACTTACTTATTCTGGTGATCTTCTACAGACCATCGTGTTTCCTAACCGCAAGGACGACATCACAGAAAATTTCAGAGCTACGGATCGTTTCGTAGGCGCACTTGGCAAATCGATGAATCTGAACGATCAGCATTTCGTTCCGGAAGGTCAAAAATGGAACGGTCACCTGTGGCGGGATGTTCCAGCCATAAGCGTCATCTCGTTTTTCAGGGAGTATAGAACCCACCCTGCCAGCTTCCGGATCATGAGCCCGCTGATTGCGGACTTCATCGAGGAGATGAACAAGGATCGTGAGCTCACGACTTGGACGGTCGCACTGATCGGCAAGGACAGCGGCCCAGATGATAGGCACCGCACGGTAGGCGGTTGTTCGGTCAACATGCTACAGCGCAAGCGCACGACCGAACATGCGGATCGGTACTCGATCAAGACCCTGATCTCGCCTCGCGATCAGGCTATCGATCTGACCGAGGCGGAGTGGAAGGCAGCGCTCGATCTCAGCCAGAAGACTTGGCGCAACGACACGGATCGAAACGAAGGCAAGGAGCCTCCCTCCGAACCGAGAGGCCCGCAAATCCGACACGTACTCGGAGAAGGCGTCGCCGAAGCAGGCATTCCAGCTCGACGGGAACGCGGCCTGCTGATGCTCTATCTGCTCGATCCCGACGGTGCGGGTGTCGATGAGCTGAAGGATGCCGATCCGGTCGTCGCCTGGGCAACAAGTTTTCCGTCAAGTTACTCCGAAAGAAGGGTCTCCAACTCGAGATACATCGCCAACAGCGTACTTTGGGGAGGGCTCAATGAGTGGGTGGACTGAGGAGGGGATCGCACGTGCGTGGCGAGCGCTCGCGCGACAGGAAGCGACGGAAGACTGGCGATTTGTACATCTCGCAGATATGGGCGCCGTTTCAATTGAGGCGGGTTGTCACTTTCCACTCGGACGAGAGGCGCTGATCGTATCCTTTCCGGGATCGTGGCCGGTAAATCCGGCAAGGCTTCCTGAAGGCAAGGGCTTCGACGTCTCCCGCATTGAAGGTCAGACCGAATTCGCAGGCAAGACGGCGATTGCTCTCGTCAGGCGACCAGAGGGCTCACCCGACATCTTCGCTATCATGGTCGTGGATGTCTTGAGATCTTTGGAGACTGCAGCCAGCAGCGGGGGCCGCGAGATCATGGAGGCCTTCCTCGAGCGGGTCAGGGAGTGGCAGGCTTTCATGGCTCGAACGCACCGCCCTCTTTCTTCCGACGCACAGATCGGCCTGCTCGGCGAGCTTTGGATGCTCAGATTGCTGGCGGAAAGTCCCCTTGGGGCAGGTGCTCTTGACTGCTGGCAAGGACCGTTGCGGGCGGCGCAGGACTTTCACATTCGCGGGGGCGCTGTAGAGGTGAAGAGCACGGTCCGGACGGGCAGCTTCCTCGCGCGGATCAACAGTATTGAACAACTGGATGGTGACCGAGCGCCCATCTTCCTGTGCGCCTGCCGCTTCGAGGAAAACACTGATGGGATCTCCCTTGTCAGTCTTGTGACAGAACTCCGAGAGAAATTCAGAGCCGCCGGAGTGCAACGCGGATTTGAAGCGCTGCTCATGGTAATGGGGTACCTCGACGAGCACGCGGCGCTCTACGGGCGCACACTGACATTGAGGGACGCCAAGGCGTTCCGCGCGGAAGGTGACATGCCGCGTCTCAGGCGCACCGCGCTTCCAGCTGCCATCCGTTCAGCTGCCTATGTGCTCGACCTTGACGCGCTCGAAGTTCCGTCGATCGGACTTCCGGAGTTGATCAACGAATTTGGACTAGATTGATATGAGCCTCGAAGAATTTCACCGCAACTTTCGTTCAGACCTGCAGACCATCATCGCCGAGCGCGTGGAGGCTGGCGAAGGCCCCTTTCCTTCGGATGAGCTCGTTTTTGCGGAAATGGTCATGGAGCATGTCGCAGAAACCGGGATCTGCGAGGCGCCAACCGTTTGCCACTGGAGCGGCAAGGTCGGCAACGCGAAACTCCGGATTTCGGGCTATTCACTCAGTTCTGATGAAACTGCTCTTGACCTCTTCGTGACGCATTATTTCGGGGCCGATGAGCTGAACGATCTAAGGGACTCGGATGCCACCGCAACTGCAAGCGAAGGCGTTCGCTTTCTCTTTCGAGCGGCAAGCGGCAACCTCGATGCAAGGATCGACCCGACGCATCCGGTCAGGGATCTGGTCGCCACCATTCGTTCCCGCTGGGGCGAGATCGACCGGCTCCGTGTGTTCGTGATCACCGATGGCAAGACCAAGACAAAGCGGTTCTCGAACAAGGAGGTTCACCAGAAAATGGTGGCCGTCGAGGCCATGGATATGGAGAGGCTCTTCCGACACACCGAGGGCAAGCCGCGAGACGAACTGGCCGTGAGTTTCGTCCAGTCGATCGGTCGGGCACTTCCCTGCGTACACGTCCCAGACCCCGATGCTGACTATGAGTATGCCCTTACTGCCATTCCCGGGCAGCTCATCCGGGATCTCTATCTGCGCTACGGGACGACGCTGCTCGAAGCCAATATTCGTACATTTCTGGGGAACAAGCGCGCTGTGAACAAGGGCATCGTCGAAACGCTGCGAAAGGAACCGGAGCACTTCCTCGCCTTCAACAATGGCCTGGTGCTTGTCTGCGACGAAGCGGCCTTCGAACGGACTGAGGACGGAAATCTAGGCCTGTCATTCCTGAAAGGCCTGCAGATCGTAAATGGCGGCCAGACCACCTCGACCATCTACTTCTCATCCCGCGACGACCGCACCATTGACCTGAGCCATGTCATGGTTCCGGCAAAGATCATCATCCTCAAGGGATCGCAGGACGAAGCGCGGGAGAAATTGATCAGCAGCGTATCCCGCTATGCGAACAGTCAGAATGCGGTGAAAATGTCCGACCTCTCGGCGAACCGTCCGTTCCATCGCGAGCTTGAGAAACTCGCGAACGACACGTGGTGCCCGGACGGTGCAACGCGATGGTTCTACGAGCGGGCAGCTGGCGCCTACAACGTCATGCTGCTGAGAGAAGGCACCACGCCGGCAAAGAGGCGAAAGCTGAAGGAGATGATTCCGCCGAAACGTAAGCTGACGAAGAACGACATCGCCAAGTATCACGAAGCGTGGCGCTGCAAGCCGAACCAAGTGGCCATGGCAGGAGAAAAGAACTTCGCGGCATTCATGGCTGCTCTCGATGACGATCCGACTATCGTACCCAGCCCCCTCAATGTCCGCTGGTATCGAGCGATGATCGCAAAGGTCATTCTCTTCAAGGCGGTCGAAAGCATGATCAAAACCAAGGAAGCCAAGGAGACATTCCGCCAAGGGTGGATTAATATTGCGACGTATGTCGTATCGATAGTCGCGGATCGACTTGGTGACCGGCTCGATCTCGAGCAGATTTGGATGCGGCAAGGGATCTCCGGTGGTCTGCGGGATTTGCTTTGGGATTGGGCGATCGTCGTAAACGCCGAGTTCAACAGGATCGCGCCAGGCCAGCAGATTTCAGAGGTGGCGAAACGCGCGGATACGTGGGTTAAGGTGCGATCGGCCGACTTCCCCTCACCATCTAAGGATATAAGCGAAATAAAAGCTTGTTAGTACGGGCAAGGGATTGGGTCCGACCAGATGCTCTATACTTGGCGCGAAACAAGTACCTCTGAAGTTGTCGCGAACTCGCATCCGACGGATCGACCAACAAGACCATATCACCCTTGGCATCAAATCTCATGAAGCTAAGGCGGGCCCTTCGCAGATTAAAGGCTAGATGAACGACACCACAGGCAGACTTCTCCTCAGAAATCGATAAGGAAGGCCATGCAGGAAGACGGCAAATCAAACTCAGATCATGAGGGGTCTACAGAAAAGAGCGAGCCGCCTTTTGAAGGCCTTGTGGAAGTTTTGCCGTCAGAGTTCGAGTCCGAAGTTCCTCCAGAGGACTACCACAAAAGTAGGCAGAAAGATGCCGCGCAAGGAAAATTTATAGAAGTGCGAGCCACAAATTGGGCCCATGAGGAGGTTGATTGGTCAATTGGTGATTTGGACGCTGGCGCAGAATTCGTTGTGGCAGATTTCGACGACCAAACCGCAGAACCGGATCAGGATATCCTAACAGCGCACCAGGAGACTGTCTCATCACGTCCAAAGAAAATCAGGAAAACGCGAAAAGATAGCGCGACAATAGACGAGCACATTGCCTCGATACAACTAAAGAACTTTAAGAAGTTTAGAAGCTTTCGGGTTGACTGCGGGGTCACGAACATCCTGACAGGTAGAAACAATGCAGGGAAGTCGAGCATTCTTGATGCGCTAAGAGTTGCACATGATGTACTTAAATTTGCTTTTCGCAGAAAGCCTGAAATATCAGAGTTTGAGGGAAGAAACTGCGCCAGCTTCACGTTGGCAACAAGTGCGCTGAAGATTCCCATCGACAACATCACATGGAATTATTCGAATGAACCGGCTTCGGTTCGGATATCATTGAGAAACGGAGCACAATTTGTTATCCTCCTCCATCCAGATCGGCCGATTAGAGCATTTCTCATTTCTGATGGGCCATTACCGAGGACGATTTCAGCTTTTCGTCGTCTTTTTCCTTTGACTCTAGTGGTCGTCCCAACTTTGGGTCCGGTTGAGGAGAACGAGCAATACCTAACAGACAAAACGATCTCCGGCAGTGAGAATACGCGAACTGCTCATAGGCACCTACGTAACATTTTGATCCGAAAACCTGACGATGAATTCCACGAGTTTTCTGAGGAGGTTTCTTCGGCATGGCCAGAGATTACTTTGGAGCGCCCACGAGTCGTAGGTCATGGCGAACCAATGGAGATGATGTTTTTCGAAGATCGAATTCCGAGAGAGATCTTCTGGTCAGGTTTCGGGCTTCAAGTATGGATGCAAATGGTTCTACAGTTCATGCGGGGTTCAGACAACTGTGTCTTGGTCTTGGATGAGCCCGATATATATCTGCACCCTGAGCTTCAGATACGCATGGTCGAGTTGGCTGCACGCAAGTTTGGTCAAGTTTTTATCGCGACGCATTCACCAACTATAATAGAAATAGCGGGCGCTGAAGACGTTTTAACCATTTCCGCGAAGGAAGGCTCAGCGAGCAGAGGGGAAAGAACCAGCAATCAATAGTTGATCTGATCTTGCTGTTGAAAATCCGGAGCTATTCAAGAGTGTCAAGCAGAAGCCTCGCGATCTGGCGCGCCAAGAATGGCGGCACGGCGTTCCCGACCTGGACATATTGCTGGGTTCGGTTGCCCATGAACAGGTAGTCGTCGGGGAATGTCTGCAGCCTTGCAGCTTCACGCACCGTCAGGCTGCGGCACTGCAGAGGATCGGGATGGATGAAGTAATGACCATCCTTCGAGATGTGGCTCGTGACAGTAGTTGAAGGCTCATCGGCCAGCTGGACCCGGAACCGGTCATTGAATGCGCCACTGTGCCAGTTGCGATGATCCGGGCTCAACACGAGAGGAAAATCGGCGGCCTTTGGGCTATAGCCGCGGACAGCCCCGAACACGGAGGCGAATAGGTAGCGGCCAAGATCAGACGCCATGTGTCCCCGCGTCTCGTGCTGGGCGATCGCGCGAAGGTCCGGACGCTCTAGCCAGCGCAGCAGTTCATCGTTCGAACCGCCGTAGCCGCCGGAAAGTCGTGTATCTTTCCGACTGGTCAGGGCTTCCTCCTTCGCGCACTGGGCAATGGAAGAGAATGCTTCTCGGAGCAGTTTGTTGTTCTTCCCTGGGAAAATGCGCGCCAGCATTCTCGCAACTTCGACAACCTCCTGCCGCCAACCAGCCGCGCTGTCCGCTCCTCGACTGATGCCACTACGCAACCGCGGCATCGTGCCGATCGCGTCACTAACCGTTCGCTTCCGCTCCGAGAGGGCCATGCTGGCGCCCGCCGCCTTTCCGGCCAGATCCGATCTGATCCCGACGATGATTACCCGGTGACGTCGCTGCGGAACCCCGAACTCCTCAGCGCGGACGACGAAATCCGAAGGTCGGATCGCCTCCAGCAGGCGGACCTTCCCGGCTTCGACCCGAATGGCACGGAGTTCATATTGATGGCCATGGCCTCTGCCGAGGGAGGTAAGGTCCTCCATCAACATCTCGAACACGAGCCGGCTCTCGACCGTCGAGGACAACATGCCCTTGACGTTCTCCATAACGAAGGCTGCCGGCCGGAGTCTGTCGAGCACCCGGATGTACTCGCGGAACAGGTAATGCCGTTCATCCTCCTCCGGCACATAGCCGACCTTGCCCCGCGACCGGGCCCGCCCAACCAGGGAATAGGCCTGACACGGCGGCCCGCCGATCAGGATCGTGTCGTCATATTTGACTTTCAGGTTCTTGATGGCAGCGTCGATCGCTGTTGCTGCGGCCTCGGTGCCGAGCTCAAGAGCGCAGGCCTCCTCGACGGCCAAGCGCCAAGCAGACGCGTCGACTTCCGACCAGTCCGGTTCGGCAGTTTCCCCCGCATGAAAATCGATGAACCGTTTCGGCAAGCTGCCATGACGCGACCGGTACTCGCGCAGAAACGCGCGCAAGGTGAGGGTCCGATGCGCCGATGCCTCCTTCTCGACAGAGATGCCTATCCGGAACGGCGCATGGCCATCCTCGACAAGGGATGCAAACCCCTCGCCAAGGCCGCCGGGGCCGGCGAACAGATCGACGATGCCGAAAGTCGAAGGCAAATCAGGCTCCTGACGAACTTCATTCAGCCGGTGTATACTAGGTTCAGAGACGAAAACCAGGACGCATGTGACAGATATCGTCGATCAGCGAACCCGGTCCCGCATGATGGCAGGGATTAGGGCGAAGGACACGAAGCCCGAGCTTGCGCTAAGGCGGGCGTTGCACGCGCGCGGTTTCCGCTTCCGGCTTCATTCAAAGGTTGTCCACGGTCGACCGGACCTCGTTCTGCCGAAGTACCGCGCCGTCGTCTTCATGCATGGCTGTTTCTGGCATCGTCACGAGGGGTGCCGCTACGCCACCATACCTTTGACCCGCCAAGAGTTCTGGCAGGCCAAGTTCGCCGCAAATGTAGCTCGGGACACAGCAGTTCGAGGGAGGCTTCTGGAAGAGGGCTGGCGCGTTGCAACGGTGTGGGAGTGCGCGCTTCGGAAACCGGATCAGGTAGTCGCGTCTGTAGAAAGCCTATCAGAATGGCTACGATCAGAGGAAGTCCAGATCGAAATCGGTGGCGTGCCCCCATCGGGTGGTCCGTTGTAATTGTTAGTGCATCGTTGGTCTCTGGTCCATCGGAACGATGCTTTCCGGCGCTGGCGGTCGATATCCCAATGCGCTGTGCGGCCTGACGGTGTTGTAGTGGATACGCCATTGCTCGATCAGGATTTGCGCCTCCCTTAGGCTGTAGAAGATTTCGCCGTTCAACAGTTCATCGCGGAACCGGGCATTGAAGCTTTCGCAATAACCGTTCTCCCAAGGCGATCCTGGTTCGATGTAGGCCGTGTTTGCTCCGACGGCGGCGATCCAGTCTCGTACTTTCTGGGCGATAAATTCCGGGCCATTGTCGGATCTTATGTATTCCGGCGGGCCGCGCAGGATGAACAGGTCGGTCAGTGCGTCCAGCACGTCCGTGGAATTGAGCTTTCGATCGACGCGGATCATGAGCGCCTCCCTGGTGTACTCGTCGATGATGTTCAGTGTTCGATAGACCCGCCCGTCAGCGGTCCGATCCTGGGCGAAGTCGTAAGACCAGACATGCTTGGGGCGTTGAGGCCGCAGGCGCACGCAGGACCCGTCGTTCAGCCAGAGCCGCCCCTTTTTCTTCTGCTTTTGTGGGACCTTCAGCCCTTCACGTCGCCAGATGCGTTCCACCCGCTTGTGGTTCACGCACCAGCCTGCGTTAATCAGCAGACCAGTGACCATCCGATACCCGTAGCGTCCGTATTGATCGGCCAGCTCGATGATGTCGTCGGTCAGCCGTTCTTCATCGGCCCGACCCTGTGGAGCCTTGCGCTGCGTGGACCGGTGCTGACCAAGTGTGCGGCAGGCGCGGCGCTCGGATACGCCAAGCTCCTGCCGCACATGCTCGACGCATTTGCGGCGACGTGAAGGGCTCAGAAGTTTCCCTTTGCCGCCTCGGTCAGAATGAGCTTGTCCAGTGTCAGGTCCGACACCGCCCGCCGCAGCCGCTGGTTCTCCTTCTCCAGATCTTTCAGCCGGGCGAGCTGGGATCGCTGCATCCCGCCATAGAGCTTGCGCCATCGATAAAATGTCTGCTGCGTCACGCCGATCTGGCGCACAGCCTCGGCGATAGTCGCACCTTGTCCCTGCAGAACTTCAACTTGCCGAAGCTTCGATACAATATCTTCGGGCTTCTCTCGTTTTACAGACATCGCTGATCCTCCAAGTGCGGGACAAATCTATCCCAGTTGGTGGACCACTTTCAGGGGGCTACTCCACCATCTCGCGCACCAACCCACCGAAAGTGAACGGGAATTCTCCGATCGACGGAGACAGTTCGCTGGACATTCTCGCCCTGAGACGCCGTCGTCGGAGACAGGTTCGCAACCGAGTTGGAGATGACGCATGAGGAAAAACACAAGGGAATCAGGCGCGAAGGCCTCGCCCGCGCTTCAGGCGGCGGGGATCGACGTCCTGGCCGAATTGGCGTTGAAGGCGATGACGGTGCCCGAGTTGCAGGAGAAGTGGCAGGCCATCTTCGGGGAGTGCGCGCCGAACGCCAGCCGCGGCAACCTCGAGCTCCGGCTCGGCTACCGCATCCAGGAACTGGCCCATGGTGGGCTGCGCCGGGAGACGCGCCGGGCGCTCGACGCGCTGGCCGACGAGGTCATGAGCGGCAAGCTCGGCGGCTTGGTGGCGGACCCGCGCAAACCGGCGCCCGGCACGAAGCTGGTCCGCGAATGGGGCGGCGAAGAACACATGGTCACCGTTCTGGCGGACGGCTTCGAATGGCAGGGGCGGCGCTTCAAGTCACTCTCGGCCGCCGTCCGCGCGATCACCGGGGCGCACTGGAACGGCTGGCGGTTCTTCGGGCTCGATCAGACTGGAGGCGCCCGATGACCAGAACGTCCCAGACCGAACCGGCGCGCCGCCTGCGCTGCGCCATCTACACCCGCAAGTCGAGCGAGGAAGGGCTCGACATGGAGTTCAACAGCCTCGACGCGCAGCGCGAGGCCTGCGAGGCCTACATCGCCAGTCAGCGCGCCGAAGGCTGGGCGTGCCTGCGCGAGCGCTATGATGACGGCGGCTTCTCGGGCGGCACGCTGGACCGCCCGGCGCTCAGGCAGCTGATCGCCGATGTCGAGGACGGGCTGATCGACGTGGTCGTGGTCTACAAGATTGACCGCCTCAGCCGCGCCCTGATGGATTTCTCGAAGCTCGTCGAGATCTTCGACCGCCACGGCGTGACCTTCGTGTCGGTTACGCAGTCCTTCAACACCACCACGTCCATGGGCAGACTGACCCTGAACATCCTGCTCAGCTTCGCCCAGTTCGAGCGCGAGGTCATCGGCGAGCGGATCCGCGACAAGGTCGCCGCCTCGAAGAAGAAGGGCATGTGGATGGGCGGTTCGGTTCCGCTCGGATACGTGGTGAAGGACCGCAAGCTGGTGATCGAGCCAGCCGAGGCCGAGCAGGTCCGCACGATCTTCCGCCTCTATTCTCGCTCGAGTTCCACGGCGCAGGTGCTGAAGGAGCTACATGCGCGCGGGATCCGCACGAAGCGCGGCGCGGTGTTCGACCGTGGCTACCTTCTGAAGTTCCTGCACAACAAGGTCTATCGCGGCCTCGCGGTCCACAAGGGCGAGGAATACCCGGGCGAGCACAAGGCGATCATCGACCAGAAGCTGTGGGACGAGGTCCACGAGGTCATCGCCAACAACCGCGTCGCCCGGGCGGCGGTGGCACGCACGGCGCAACCGGCGCTCCTGCGCGGGCTGATTTTCACCGAGACCGGTGCCGCCATGACGGCCCACCACACCAAGCGGAAGGGCAAGCGCTACTGCTACTACACCTCGATGGACGTGATCCGGAAACGCCCCGCGGCCGAACTGCGCGGGCCGCAGCGCCTTCGGGGCGCGATGGTCGAGGAGGCCGTCATCGGCGAAATCCGCCGGATGCTGCGCACGCCGGAGGTGGCCGCGCGCACGGCGCGGGCGGTGCGGAAGGACCGCCCCGATCTCGATGAGACCACCGTCGTCGCCGCGCTGGCGCAGTTCGACGACCTGTGGAAGGCGCTCATCCCGGCCGAGCAGGCGCGCATCGTCCAGCTGCTGGTCGCGCGCATCACGGTGAGCGAGGCGGGCCTCGCCATCGACCTGCGCCATGATGGCCTCGGCGCCATCGCCGCGCTGATGGCCCCGCCGAAGAAGGAGGTCGCCTGATGCCCGAGACCCTGCGCGTCCACATTCCGCTCGAACTGCGCCGTCGCGGTGGTCGCCCCCGGATCCTTCCGCCGAAGCATGTCGAGGCCGCCATGAACCGCGGGCAGGATCCGCACCTCCTGCGCGCCATTGGCCGCGCATGGGGCTGGCGGCAACGGCTGGAACGCAGCGAAGTCACCACGCTCGCCGACCTTGCGGCCGAGGTGGGCCTCTCCGACCGTTATGTCAGCCGCCTCCTGCGCCTCGCTTGGCTGGCGCCCGAGGTTCTCGAGCGACTGGTCGTCCACCGCGAGCCCTCGACGATCAGCATCTATGACCTGTGCTTCGTGGCGTCCCTGCCGTGGGACGAACAGCCGGGTCGAGTGTTCGACTGATCGAGTGGCCTTCGCCGCTCGACCGGGGGGCGAGCGATGAACTGGTGACTACACAGGCTATCGCCGATGCATCGCAGCGATCTTGTGGCTCCACTTTCGCAGCCACGCGAAACGCCCTGGATCCTGCTCGAGCAGATAGTTCCGGATACGATCTCGCGCATCAGGTTCCGAACGGACCAGCAGCGCCCGCAGATCCTGGTCGATGGCGCGGCGCTCGGCGCCCAGTGCCTCGGCTTTCGCATACCACTCGTAACCGGCTGCGAGATCCCCAAGCCCCATCGAGACAGCGCCAAGCAGCGTGCACGGCCTGAAGTCGGCCGGGGTCAGTTCGTGCGCCTCCAGCCCGAGTGTCCTGGCTTCGGTGAGGCGGCCAGCATCGCGCATCGCGCCTCCGCGCGTGGTCAAGAGCGCCGATCTCGGTTTCGGGCTCCGTCCCGCCTTGCCGAGCGCCGCCTCCGTTACCTCCAGCGCCTGCTGGGGTTCATCAGCCTTCCGCCAATGCGCACTGGCATTTACGGCATCCCACGGATCGCGGCTTTCTTCCCATGCCTTGGTGAGCGCTTCGGCTTCCAGCCGATGCCACGCTCGCTGCAACGCATCGGTCCAGCAATCCACCGCCGCGGTCGACAGCCAGGCGACATCTTCGGGCGCCAGGCGGTTACCGCTTGCCACCTGCTTCAGCAGCCGCATTGCACGCGGGTAGTGCTCGGTCTCGATGAAGCCGATCCCGAACCGATCCCGCAACTCGCGGGCTTCGCGCTTCCGGCGCAGCACGGGGTCATTCTCCATTGCAGCGAAGCGCGCCTTGACCGCGGCATCAATCGCCTCGGCCTTTCGGGCCTGTTCGGCTGCCACCCTGTCGGCTTCGTCCTTCGCGCTTTGGATACGGGCTGATCGCTCGCGCGCCGCAGCCTCCTCGAAGGCAGGGCGATCGATCTGACCGGTCGCCAGCGCCAGAAGAGAGTTGAGCCCGCCGGAGGTCAGAAACGCCTGCGCCAAGGAGGTCAGCGTCTCACCTGCCTCGATCTTCTGCAGAATTCCGTTCAACCGCGCCCCGACGAGCGCGGCGCCCGGCAGGTCATCGACAAGATACTTTTCCGCCAAACCGGTCTGAGACGATCCGGACATCAGACAACCTACGCCTTCAAATATACCGCTGGAGCCAAGCACGGTGGCTGGTCGGAAGGCAATCCAAAAAACTCAAGAAATCAGTGAGATCAGGCCGAACGACACCGCCATCGCTACGCGCCATTCGGCCAGCGCACCCAGCGGCTGCGCCTCTCGCGTGTTGCGGCTCTGTTCCCCTCGAAGGTGATTGACACACGGCCCGAAGTTTTGGCGGTGTTGAAAGTCAGGTCTTTGGAAAGACGACGAAAAAGCCGACCGAACCGAAATCCGCGAGGTTCGCCCGAACAGAGACGGAGCGCCGTTCAGAGCCCGGAACGGGCCTGGCGCGCAGTCTCAGAGGTTCGCATGGGGGAGGCAAAGCCCTTTGAAAACACGACTATTTCCGCACCTCGATGGGCGCATGTCCGTGTTCGCAACAGGGATGATGGCGGAGCGCATGGGATTCGAACGAAAGGAACGCGCTACGCAGTCACACCGGGAACATGTGGATAACCCCCGCCCTCTGGTAGCCACGGTCGGCCACATGCCTACAATAAGTGTCCGCAACCCCAATGGACGGACCCAACAATGTCTATCACCCCCGACGTACTTTCCGCCCTCCGCAACGACTTGACCAAGCTGCCGCGGAAGACGAGCTTCACCCTCACCGCCAAGGAGGTCGTGCGCTTGACGCACTCTGACCTGGTCTCGGCACGCGCGAATGGCTACTCGCTGGCAGATCTCGCTGCCATTCTCGGCAAGCGCGGCGTTGCGATTTCCGCGAGCACCCTCGGGACCTACCTCCGCGCGCTGTCGTCCGGATCAGCTTCGATGCAGGAGGAGAAGGCCCGTTCGCGGGGAAACGCTCCCAAGTAGCTTGGTTCCACTCTGTTCGCAGATCGGATGCGGATCCAGCATCTAAGGATGCGCGTCGCTCTGGCATCCCACCCCACAAGCTCAGCGAACACGTCCCGCGCCTTCGGCGGGGCGTCTCGCTTTCCGGAGCTGAGCCTTGCGCATTAACACGGCTCGGACGATTCTACGGCCCATTCCGAGGCGATCGCCTGCGGATCCGCTCCGCGATCGGCCCGCCGTCCAGGTCACATGCCCCCGCTATCCGCCGGCGCGCTGCTCCAGCACACTCGCCAACATTCGCCGGATCATTTCCGGCCGTGTGGGCAAGTCGTCCTCTGCCCGCCTCAGAGCATCGATCGCCTGGATCATCTCGCGCGGCAATCGCAGGTTCACAGGCTCCGTATCGACGCGCGGACGGCCTTTGCGGGGTATTTTCTCAGCCATGCACAGATTTCCTATTTGACACCATGGTTTCTTGGTGCCACAATATGCGAGCGGAGGCAAGGGCGGCAACCCTCACCCCCGCTCTGACCGCCAACGATCGTTAGGAGATCGCCGATGGCTAACGCCAGCCCTACCACGCCCGTCCGGGCGCCTGAAGCCCTCTGCGCTTCACCCACCGACACCCCGATCTGTGCGCTCTACGTGCGCCTGCTCGATGCGATCGACGTGCATGTCGCGGCCGAGCGCGCGATCGCGGACGTCGATATCTGGGACCCGGCGTTCCGCGGCTGGCTGACGGATGCCGAGCGCACCCACGGCGCAGTCACCGGCCTGATCTCCACGATCCGCCACGCGGACCTCGAGGCCCCGACCGACGTGCATCTCGTGCGCGTTGTGGAGGCCCTCGACCTGCTGCTGGGCGCCGAGACGCTCGACGAGGCGCTCGAGGCTGGCGAGGCGATGGTGCGCCTACAGTCGGTCGAGGCGCATGGGGCTGGTCTCGCCATGGGCCGCGTGGCGCGCCTCGTTGCCGAGGGCCGCGCGCGGTTCCGGACGCTGGCGCAGCTCGAGGCGTACAGCCCGCCGGGGGTCGATCTCTCCCCGGCACTCGACCTCGACGTGATCGCCGCCTGACCTCGCACCGCCGCCGTCGCGTCTGACGGCTCGTCCCGCACGGCGGCGCACCCTGCCCTTTCACGGCCCCTGCCCTGCCGCGCCACCTGCGGCGGGCGCTCCCTCGCGCGCTGCGCGCCGCCTCCGCCGCCCCTGCCGGGCGCGGCCCGGCCGCGCTGTGCCCTCACACTCGGACCACAGCCGGAGACCACCCCATGAGCAGATCGAACAAACCCCGCGGCCGCTGGACCGTCGCTCCCGTCGAGACCGAGGCCGCCTACGCGGGGCCCATCCACGACCACTGGCAGGAGGCTGCCCAGGCGAATAACTTCACCATCACCCGCCGGATCCGCGATCGGTACCACCTCGCTCTCCGGTGCCATAGTTGCCGGCGCTCCCACGCCAGCCGAATCTACACGGTGACCACCACCAGGCCACGCTGCCCGCACTGCGTGCGCGATCGGCTGGAGCGCGATGCGGAGGCCGCGGGGCTCGTGCATCTCGACCGAGACCCGCAGGACCGCCACTACAGCCGCTATCGCGCCCCATGCGGGCACGTGATCCACCGCCAGCACGAGATCGTCAAACGCGCCGGGTCCGGGGCGACCGGGCTGCGCTGCGAGGTCTGTCACGCCAGCATCGAGGCCGAGGAGGCGCGCACCCGTGGCTGGGAGCTGGTCGGGCCGGATCCCGAGGGTGACGCGAACTACCGCAGCTACGAGCACAGCTGCGGTCATGTGCAGCGCATCGCCCGCGCCAATATGCAGTCTGGCAGGTTCCAGTGCGGACAGTGCGGCCAAGGCTGGGCGGTGGCGCCGAGCTACCTCTACCTGCTGCGGTTCACCCTCGCGAACAGCCGCGACGTGATCAAAGTCGGATACTCCCGCGATCCCGGGTCGCGGCTGGCCCATCAGCTGGTGATCGACCGCGCCATGCCGGCCGAGCTGCTGCGCACCGTCCGTGTCCGATCCGGTCGCCATGCGCTCCGCACCGAGAGAACGCTGCACGCGCATCTGCGCCACCGCTACCCGGAGGCGCGCGTCGATCCAAGCTGCTGGCAGGGGCAGATCCGCGTGGGGTCCGAGATTTACGATAACTCGATCCGACCGCAGATCGACGCCCTGCTCGACCGGATCGAGAGCTGGCAGCGCGCCGCCTGAGGCCCCGCCAGCCCGGCCCAGTCAACCACTGGGCGCCCATAGCGGCGCCACTCTCAGTCCCTCCGCCGCGCCTGCCAGGCGCGGCCCCTGTCCCACAGTTCCCTTTCCGGAGGCCACCCATGCCCCACACCAACGCCACCCCGCCCTGGCAGGCCTATGCCGAGCGCGTACTCGCCCGCCTTGCCGCCCGCGGTGCCACCGACAACCTCGACCGGGAGGACAGCGCACCCGGCACCGGGGCGCGCAGCAGTGCGTCCGCACGGGGCGCGGACACGTCCGGCAGCGGCACGGCGCGCTCGGAGACCAGCCTCGGTCGTCCCGTATCCGTGCACCAGCGGATCGTCGCGCTGCGGCTCGCCGTTGCGCTCGGGGACGAGGCCGCGATGGCGCAGCGATGCGCCCCCGGTGCGCTGGCCATCCTCACCGGGCTCGAGGACGAGGAGGCACGGATCGGCGCGGAACTCCTGCAGCGCGGCCTGTTCGCGCCCGGCCAGCGCGTCGGCGAGAGCGCGTTGGTTCCGGGCCGCGCAGATGAGCTGCTCGTCGTAGCTCCGCGACGGCTCAGCTACGAGTCCCCCCAGCGTGTCGCGGGTTTTTTCCACGAGGACGTCGCGCAGGCGCTCGAACGCCCCGGCGCCGTGCTGCTGGTGGTGCCGGGCCGCGGGCTGCTGCCGCCCGAGCTCGAGGAGAGCGGTCCCGCGCCGCTGCGCGTGCCACCGCTCGACGGCGCGCAACTGGCGCTGCTGCTCGCGCAGCGCTACGGGCGCAGCGCGCCGGCGGATGTCGCCCCCATCCGCCCCCGGCTGCCCGGCGATGCGGCAATCGCCGCGCTGCCGCTCACCGTGCTGCAACTGGCCCTGCGCGCGCCCGATCTCGAGGCCGCATTGGCCCGGATCGCGCAGGCCACGGCGCCGCGCGTACCCGAGGGTCCCGATCTCGATGAGATGACCGGCAGCAGTCCCGCACTCATCGCAGCCCGCCGCCTGGTCGCGGACCTGCGGCTCTGGCAGGCGGGCACGATCGCCTGGTCCGAGCTTAGCCACTCGATGTTGCTCTATGGCCCGCCGGGAACCGGCAAAACCTGGCTCGCACGGGCGATGGCGACATCGGCCGGCATCACGATGGTCGCGGGAAGTTTCGCGGAATGGCAGGCGGCCGGGCACCTCGGCAACCTGCTGCACGAGATGCGCGCGACGTTCGAGCGCGCCCGGCGCAGCGCGCCTGCCGTGCTGGTGATCGACGAGCTCGACGCCGTCGGATCGCGCACCAGCAGCGACAGCCACGGCAGGTCGTATCGGACGCAGGTGATCAACGCGTTCCTGGCGGAACTCGACGCGGTCGCGCGCGAACCCGGCGTGATCGTCGTCGGGACGACCAACCACCGCGAGACGATCGACCCGGCCGTCCTGCGCCCGGGCCGTCTCGATCTCCACGTCGAGATGCCCCTGCCAGACCGCGCCGCCATCCACGGCATCCTCGCCCGGCACCTCGCCGACGCGCTCACGTCCGCCGAACTGCACGCCCTCGCCACCGACGCGATCGGGCGCAGCGCGGCCGAGATCGACGCCGCAGTCCGCGCCGCGCGCGCCGACGCACGCCATGCCCACCCCCCGGCGGATCGCCCCGTGGATCCCGCACGGATCCGCGCCCATCTTGGGATCGCATCGACGCCGCACGGCGACGCCATGCGCTGGCGCAGCGCGGTGCATGAATGCGGCCACGCCCTCGCCTGCGCGGCGCTCGGCCTCGGCACGGTGCAGCGCGTGCTGCTGACCCCCGGCGGCGGCGAGATCCACCGCGACCGGGATGCGCGCGAGGGACTGCTCCCGGATGTCGAAGCCGAGCTCGCGCTTACGCTCGCCGGCCGCGCCGCCGAGCGCCTGGTGCTCGGTTCGGTCTCCGCGGGATCCGGCGGGGCAGAGGACAGCGATCTCGCGGTGGCAACCCGGATCGCGATCGCGATCGACACCGCCCTGGGCCTCGGCGCGCACGGGCCCACATGGTCCGGCACGGCGGATCCGCATCACCATCTCGACGACCCGGACCTGCGCGCCCGCGTCCGCACCCGCCTGGAGGGCGCCGAGGAGCGCGCCACCCGGATCCTGCAGACACACCGCGACCACCTCACCCGGATGGCCCGCGCGCTCTTGGACGCGCGCGAGCTGCGCCCCCCGGCACTCGACCACTGGCTGGCGCCGGTCGCCCCGAAGCTCGCAGCGCCACCGGATGCGGAGCACCGCGCCACGCCCACGTCCCCTGCCCCGGATCCCGCGCCTCTGGGCCCGCCGTCCGGATACCAACCTGACTGACACCTGCGCCGCAGCAGCCCGCCGCCGCGCGCGGACACGCCTCCCACAGCTCGACCACCCAAAGGAAACCACCGTGACACACCCCACCCACATCGCCGCCCGCGTCCGCACCGCCCTCGACGCATCCGGGATCGCACCGGCACCCGACACGCTCGCCGCCGCCCCGCTGCTCGACCCCTGGCAGGTGGCGGTCTCGCCCCGCGCGCCGGTGGCTATCCTCCTCGGGAGCGTCACCGGACACCCGAGATTGCCGGACGGCCCGGTGGAAACCTCGGTGCTGCTCGCGCTGGATCCGCAGGGCCGCTGGGCGCGCACGCTCAGCCGCTGGTACCGGCTCGGCACGCCCTATGCCGAGGCCACGCCTCCCGCTGAAGCCACGGCGCATGTGCTCGGCGCGGTAGCGGCGGGGTGCCGGCCGCTTGCGCAGAGAGAGGCGGTCGCGTTCGTGGCGGCCCACAGGGAGCGGCTGAGGGTGGCGCTCGGCGTGACATGACGGGCCGGTCACGCGTGCGCCCGCCCGGCCATCTGGCGCCGGAACTCGGCCGGACGGGCCGCGCGTGCGGGCCCGCCCCCTCGGCGCGGCAGAGCCCGTCACGGCGGATCCGTCACGGTCGCGGTCACGGGGCAGCGACCGTGACGGCTCGCGTGACGCCCGATGTCACAGCCTAGTAAATTGAATTTACTTCAGTTTTTGCCATCCGTGACGCCGTGACGTCCGTGACGCCCCAGGATGTGTATAGGGGTGTATCTACGTGAGGAGGGGAAAGAGAGAGTCTCTATATACATATCTATCTATTATTAGGTCACATTGTCACAGATAGATATATTAAGTAGGTTTTTCAGGGACTTGGGCGCGTGACGTCCGCCGTGACGCGGCGTGACGCGCGTCACGGCCGATGCTGTGACCGACCTGCCACGCCGGGCCTCCTCAACAGAGATCCCGGCTTTACATACTCGAGGATATCTGAACCGGGATATGGAACTCAAAGTCTAAAATACGGATTTTCTGTGTAATAGTTTATACAAGAGGTAGAATGAGGCAGTTTCCTAATCAACAAAGCCACATATAGTTTTTCATTATTCGGGCCCATCCCGCATTTTTCGGAGTTTTTCGCCTGGTTCCCGCATTTCGACACAAAAAGAACGTTCGCTATGACCGCCCGCGCGCTATACTTGCCTCACCCCCGGAACAGTCCGGACAAACAAGAAGAAGATCCGCCGAGCCCCCGCTCGCGCGGCACAGGAGAATGCGTAACATGGCAAGCGCACGGCAGCACACCACCCCCTCAACGGACCCGGCTTCGCAGGCGACGCACGAGCGCACCAACGACCGCCATGCCTATCTCGCGCTGATCCGCAGTCTCGCCCGCCAGGCTGCCCGCGCCGACCACGACCGGCTCCTCGCGGCCCAGGCTGCCTGAGAGCACGCAGACATAGTCCCAAGGAATACGCATATGGCCACGAACCTTCGCGCCGCGATCTACGCGCGGTTCTCGTCAGACCTGCAGCGCGACGCTTCGATCGACGATCAGGTCCGGACGTGTAAAGCCTTTGCCAAAGGCCGGGGCCTGAACGTTGTCGAAGTCTACAGCGATCGCGCTGTTTCCGGGGCAAGCATGCATCGGAACGGTCTTCAGGCGCTCCTGCGGGATGCGGAAGATCGCGCCTTCGATATCGTGATCACCGAAGGCCTGGATCGTCTGAGCCGGAACCAGGCTGACATCGCAGCCATTTATGAGCAACTGGACTACTGGGACGTTTCGATCGAGACCACCAGTGACGGTCGGATCACCGAGATCAACATCGGCCTGCAGGGCACGATGAACGCGATGTATCTCAAGGATCTCAGCAGGAAGACGCACCGCGGCCTGAAGGGGCGTGCGCTGCAAGGGAAGTCCGCCGGCGGAAAGGCATACGGCTACACCGTCGTGCACGAGACCGGTCCCGGCGGGGAAGTGGTCCGCGGCAGCCGTGTCATCAACCCGGACGAGGCGCGGGTGGTGCGCAGGATTTTCGAGGATTACGCTCGGGGGATCTCTCCGAAGAAGATCGCAGAGCAGCTGAACAGCGAGAGGGTCCCAGGCCCCACCGGCCGTCACTGGGGCACATCGACCATTCACGGCAACCGCGAACGTGGCACCGGGATCATCAACAACGAGCTCTACATCGGCCGGCAGGTCTGGAACCGTCTGCGCTATGTCAAGGAGCCGCGTACAGGCAAACGCGTCTCCCGTCTCAACCCTCCGTCCGAATGGACCGTCACAGACGTCCCCGAACTCCGGATCATCGACCAGGACCTCTGGGACCGCGTCCGCGCCCGCCAGGGGAAGCAGAAGGTCAAGCATACGGATGTGCCGATCTGGGATCGTCGCCGCCCCCGCTACCTCCTCTCCGGCCTTGCGCAGTGCGGATGCTGCGGGGGCGGGTTCTCGATGATCTCGAGGGACGCCCTGGGCTGCTCGACGGCGCGGAACAAGGGCGATGCCGTCTGCGGCAACCGGGCGACGATCAAGCGGCAGGACCTCGAGCATCGCGTCCTGCATGCGATGGAGCACAACCTGATGGACCCCGAGGCGGTGCGGATTTTCTGCGAGGAGTACACCGCAGAGCGCAACCGGCTCCAGGCCGAGGCGCATGCCGGCCGCCAGGGCCTCGAAGGCGAGCTCTCCCGTGTCCAGCGGGACCATGCCAAGCTTGTGGACGCGATTGTCGCCGGCGTCCCGCCCGAGCAGCTGAAGGACCGGATGAACGCGCTCGAGGCGCGCCGGCTCGAACTCGAAGCCGCGCTCTCGGCCTGTGAGGATCCGGACCCGGTGCGTCTGCATCCGGCGATGGCCCGGACCTATCGCGCGCGGATCGGGGACCTGATCCGCGGCCTGTCCGAGGCCGAGGCCATGGACGAAGCCCGGGAGGCGCTGCGGGGCCTGGTCGACCGGATCGTCCTGACGCCCGCGTCGGAGGGATCTGGGCTGGAGATCGAGCTCCACGGCGCGCTGGCGGGTCTGCTGCGGCTTGCGACGGGCCAGCCTGTGCATGCGGCTGCGGAGACGCGAAAGGCCCGCGATGGGGGATCGCAGGCCTTTGATATTGCTGAGCAAGTAGTGTTGGTTGCGGGGGCAGGATTTGAACCTGCGGCCTTCAGGTTATGAGCCTGACGAGCTACCGGGCTGCTCCACCCCGCGACAAGGGGAATATCGTTCTGAGAGCTTTCTTGGATTGCCACG
>NZ_JBTLNF010000014.1:0-51575 GCF_054457455.1 Halovulum sp. GXIMD14794
ATGGTGCGCTCGCCGGCCAGCGGCAGGAACTGCTTGGGCCGCGCCCGCCGCGAGATCGGCCACAGCCGCGAGCCGCTGCCACCAGAAAGAACAACCGGCAGAATGCGTTGATCCATCAGAAATGTGCCCCCAGGAATTTCCCCGTCCCGATCATGGCTGAAGCAACTGATGAAGGAAACAGCGCGGATCGTCCCTTATCGGACTTCCGCAATCCCATTGTGAGAGTTCTTGCGGCACAAACGGTCGTTTCTGGCCGTATCGCGCAGATCCGAATTCCGGCCTTGAAAAATCGTGCCAAAAACCCCCGGCAAAAGCTTTGCGGTTCTGGCAGGTTTTTGGCAGGGTGGGTGGCATGATCATCGGATATGCCCGCGTCTCGACCGAGGACCAGAGGCTCGACGCCCAGACCGACGCGCTGGACGCCGCCGGGGCGGAGCGTGTCTTTGCCGAGCGGATCAGCGGTGCCCGCCGCGCGCGGCCCGAACTCGACCGGATGCTCGATCAGTTGCGCGACGGCGATGTGGTCGTGGTGACCAAGTACGACCGGCTGGCGCGCTCGCTGAAAGACCTGCTCGAGATCGTCGAGGCGATCGGGGCGCGGGGCGCCGGGTTCCGCTCGCTGGCCGAGGACATCGACACGACCACGCCCGCCGGGCGGCTGATCTTCCACGTCTTCGCCTCGATCGCCCAGTTCGAGCGGGAGCGGATCTCGGAACGCACCCGCGAGGGGCTGGCCGCCGCCCGGGCGCGCGGCCGTGTCGGCGGACGGCCCCCGGCGCTGAGCCCCGCCCAGAAGGCCGAGGTCCGGCGGATGCGCGACGCGGAGGGCCGCACCGTCGCCGAGATCGCCCGCCTGTTTCGTGTGAGCGAACGCACGGTGCGCCGCGCCTGACCCCGGCGTGCGGTCATCTTGAGGCCGCAAAAGCCACAGAAACGGTTGAGGAAACGGTTGATGTTCGGGGGGGCCGGGGTAGGGTCCGGTCCGGGGACAGATGGGGGACTGCGATGCAGATCGAAGAGACCGCGCTTCCCGGCGTGGTGATCCTGGTGCCACGCCGCTTCGGCGACGACCGTGGCTTCTTTTCCGAGACCTGGAACGCGCGGGCGCTGGCGGACGCCGGGCTGGACCTGGACTTCGTGCAGGACAACCACGCCTGGACCCGCGACGCTGGCACCGTGCGCGGCCTGCATTTCCAGGCGCCGCCCCATGCCCAGGACAAGCTGCTGCGCGTGGTGCGGGGCCGGATCATGGACGTGGCGGTGGACGTGCGCGCAGGCTCGCCCACCTACGGGCAGTGGGTCGGGATGGAGCTTTCGGCCGAGAACGGCAGGCAGCTGCTGGTGCCCAAAGGGTTCCTGCACGGCTATGCCACGCTGACCCCGGATTGCGACGTGCTCTACAAGTGCACGGATTTCTATGCGCCGCAGACCGAGGGCGCGGTGCGGTTCGACGACCCCGACCTGGGCATCGACTGGGGGATCGACCCCGGCAAGGCGATCCTGTCGGACAAGGACGCCGCCGCGGGCCGGTTCGCGGATTTCCAGACCCCGTTCGGGAGGGACATGTGAAGCTTCTGGTAACTGGTGGCGCCGGGTTCATCGGCTCGGCGGTGGTGCGGCAGGCGATTGGCGCCGGGCACCGGGTGATCAACCTCGATGCGCTGACCTATGCGGCGAACCTCGACAACGTGGCCAGCGTGGCGGATGCGCCCGGCTATGTCTTCGAACATGCCGACATCCGCGACCGGGCCGCGATGGACCGGATCTTTGCCGCCCATGCCCCGGATGCGGTGCTGCACCTGGCCGCGGAAAGCCATGTCGACCGCTCGATCGACGGGCCGGCGGATTTCGTCGATACCAATGTCGGCGGCACCTGCACCTTGCTGGAGGCCGCCCGCGCGCATTGGGCGGGGCAGGGGAAGCCCGACACATTCCGCTTCGTGCATGTCTCGACCGACGAGGTCTTCGGCTCGCTCTCGCCCGAGGATCCGCGCTTCGACGAGCACACGCCCTATTCGCCGCGCTCGCCCTATTCGGCGTCCAAGGCGGGCAGCGACCACCTGGCCCGCGCCTGGGGCGAGACCTATGGCCTGCCGGTGATCGTCACCAACTGCTCGAACAATTACGGGCCCTACCAGTTCCCCGAAAAGCTGATCCCGGTGGTGATCCTGAACGCGCTGCGGGGCCGTCCGATCCCGGTCTATGGCAAGGGCGAGAACGTGCGCGACTGGCTTTATGTCGAGGACCACGCCACCGCGCTGCTGCGGGTGTTGGAGGCCGGCGCGCCGGGGCAGACCTATGTCATCGGTGGCCAGAACGAGGCGCGCAACATCGACCTGGTGCGGGCGATCTGCGCGGTGCTGGACCGGCTGCGCCCGGACGGCGCGCCGCATGACCGGCTGATCGCGTTCGTCACCGACCGGCCCGGCCACGACCTGCGCTATGCGATCGACCCGTCCTTCATCGACCGCGAACTGGGCTGGCGCCCCTCGCTGACGCTGGAGGAAGGGCTGGAGCGCACCGTCGCCTGGTACCTGGAGAATGCCGACTGGTGGCAGGCGCTGGAGGCCCGCGAGGGCGTCGGCCAGCGCCTGGGGACGCGGGCGTGATGCGGGTCCTGGTCTTTGGCCGCACCGGCCAGCTGGCCCGCGCGCTGGCCCGCCGCGCGCCGGACGCAACCTACCTGGGCCGCGACGCGGCCGACCTGGCCAACCCCGAGGCCTGCGCGCAGGCGGTGCGCGACAGCGGGGCGGAGGCGGTGATCAACGCCGCCGCCCATACCGCCGTGGACCGCGCCGAAGAGGAAGAGGCGCTGGCCACCACCATCAACGGCGATGCGCCCGGCGCGATGGCCCGCGCGGCGGCCGCGGCGGGAATCCCGTTCCTGCACGTCTCCAGCGATTACGTGTTTTCCGGGCAGGGCGATGCGCCTTACCCGGTCGATGCGCCGATCGCGCCGCTGGGGGCCTATGGCCGGTCCAAGGCGGCGGGCGAGGCGCAGGTCGCGGCGGCGGGTGGGGTCCATGCGATCCTGCGGACCTCGTGGGTGTTCTCGGCCGATGGCGGGAATTTCGTGAAGACCATGCTGCGGCTGGGGGCCGAGCGCGACAGCCTGCGCGTCGTCGACGACCAGATCGGCGGGCCGACCGAGGCGGGCGACATCGCCGATGCGCTGCTGGCGATGCTGCCCGCGCTGAAGGATGGCGCGCCCTCGGGGGCCTATCACTTCACCGGCGCGCCGGACGTCAGCTGGGCCGGGTTCGCCGAAGCGATCATGACCCGCGCCGGGCTGGACTGCGCCATCGAGCGCATCCCCTCATCCGAGTATCCCACCCCGGCGGCGCGGCCGCTGAACTCGCGGCTGGATTGCAGCCGCACCGAACAGGTCTTCGGCATCGCGCGGCCCGACTGGCGCGCCGGGCTGGACCGCGTGCTGGAGGCGCTGACATGAACCGCAAGGGCATCATTCTGGCGGGCGGCTCGGGGACGCGCCTCTACCCGGTGACGATGGCGGTCTCGAAACAGCTGATGCCGCTCTACGACAAGCCGATGATCTATTACCCGCTGACCGTGCTGATGCTGTCCGGCATCCGCGAGGTCGCGATCATCACCACGCCCCGCGACCGCGAGCAGTTCCAGCGCCTGCTGGGCGACGGGTCGCAATGGGGCATGGGCTTCACCTTCATCGAGCAGCCCGAGCCCGAGGGGCTGGCGCAGGCCTATCTGCTGGCCGAGGATTTCCTGGACGGGGCGCCCTCGGCGATGGTTCTGGGCGACAACATCTTCTACGGGCACGGCATGCAGGAGGTGGTGGTGAAGGCTGCCGCGCGCGATGCGGGCGGGACGGTCTTCGGCTACCGGGTGCGCGACCCGGAGCGCTACGGCGTGGTCGCCTTCGACAAGGGCGGCAAGGTCACCCGGCTGATCGAGAAGCCGGAAAACCCGCCCTCGGATTTCGCGCTGACCGGGCTCTATTTCCTGGACGGCGATGCGCCGCGCCGGGCGCGCGGGGTGAAACCCTCGCCCCGCGGGGAACTGGAGATCGTCGACCTGCTGGAGACCTATCTCGCCGATGGCAGCCTGGACGTGGCGCTGCTGGGCCGCGGCTATGGCTGGCTGGACACCGGCACGCATGACAGCCTGCTCGAGGCCGGCTCTTTCGTGCAGACGCTGGAAAAGCGGCAGGGGCTGAAGATCGGCTGCCCCGAGGAAGTCGCCTACCAGAAGGGCTGGATCGACGCCGATGCGCTGCGGGCGCTGGCGAAACCCTTCCTCAAGACGGAATATGGACAGTACCTGATCCGTCTGGTCGAGCAGCGGGTCTAGGCGATGGACCGGCTCGATGCTGTGGTGATCGGCGCGGGGGTGGTCGGCCTGGCCTGCGCCCGCGCGCTGGCGCTTCGGGGCCGCGAGGTGGTGATCCTCGAGGCGGCGAACGCCTTCGGGACCGAGACCAGCGCCCGCAATTCCGAGATCATCCACGCCGGGATCTACTATCCGCAAGGCAGCGCCAAGGCGCGGCACTGCGTGCGCGGCAAGGAAATGCTCTACGACTTCTGCGCCGCGCACGGGGTGGCGCACCGGAACTGCGGCAAGATCATCGTGGCCAGCGACGCGGCGCAGCACGCCGACCTCGACCGGATCGCCGCCGCCGCCCGCGGCGCGGGGGTCGAGGACCTGAGGCGCATCGGCGCGGCCGAGGCCCGCGCGCTGGAGCCCGAGGTGTCCTGCACCGACGCGATCCTGTCGCCCTCGACGGGGCTGGTGGACAGTCACGGGCTGATGCTGGCCCTGCTGGGCGATGCGGAAGAGGCCGGCGCGATGCTGGCGCTGTCGAGCCCGGTCGAGGGCGGCGCGATCACCGATGACGGCATCGTGCTGCACGTCGGCGGCGCCGATCCGGTGACGGTCTGCGCCACGACGGTCGTCAACGCCGCCGGGCTCTGGGCGCAGCCGGTGGCACAGTCGATCGCGGGCATTCCGGCCCCCAGCATCCCGCCGCGCCACTTCGCGCGCGGGGTCTATTTCACCCTGACCGGCAAACAGCCGTTCTCGCGCCCGGTCTACCCGGTGCCCGAGCCGGGGGGGCTGGGCTGTCACTATACCGTGGACCTGGCCGGGCGCGGCAAGTTCGGCCCGGATGTCGAATGGGTGGACGCGATCGACTACACGGTCGATCCGGCGCGCGGGGTCCGGTTCTACGATGCGATCCGCCGCTACTGGCCCGGCCTGCCCGAGGGCGCGCTGCAACCGGCCTATGCCGGGATCCGTCCCAAGACCGATGGTCCGGGCGGCGCGGCGACGGATTTCCTGATCCAGGGCCGCGAGAGCCATGGCGTGCCCGGCTGGGTCGCGCTTTACGGGATCGAGTCGCCGGGCCTGACCAGTTCGCTGTCGATCGCCGAAGAGGTCGCCACGCTGGCCTGATCGGCCGGGCGCCCTGATGGGATTACTCCCGGCTTCGACCGAAGCGCATGATCGGGCCTTCGAACACATGATAGGACACCATTGCCTGAACATGCGTCAGAAATAGCGCCAGCGCGGAGACCCCCCATGGCTCGCCGAACACGCCCAAGTCGATCCGGGTAGACACCAAAAGTATCGCCTCGATATTGAACAGGTGGAAGAGGTAGGTGAAGTACGAATAAAATCCTATCTGGGATAGCAGGCTTATAAATAATCCGTACCCCTTGTCCTTAAGAGAGGCGAAAATACATATTACGGTACATGTTGCGAAGGAGATGAGCGTGTACTTGAATGTCAGTCTAAGCTCTGGATAATTCAGGAATACGACCAGAAATACCATAGATAGGGCAGCAAACACCGCTGTGGCTAGGTATTTGTTTTTCAGGTAGAAGAATGCGCACAGGCCGCCAATGGCGATCGAGTCGACGCGGGCCGGGGGGAAATAGTACCCATACCCAAGATCATACATATTTATGCACAGCCTGAGCAGCATCGAAAGAGCTGCCAGAGTGGCAATGATGTACAGGAATCTTCTCTTGAAGATAAGTGCCGAAAGGCCGAACAGTATGTAGGCAAACTCCTCTACGGATATTGACCACGTTATCGTGTAGGGAACGCTTTCTTCGCCCCCAAAGAAGAGGAACCATCCGGTCAGAAGCGTGTATACCTTCCATATCCCGGACACTTTGGCTTCATCGTTCAGAACGAATTGGAAGATGCAGAAGTATATGGTCGTGGCGGCCATATACAGAGGGACGATCCTGTAGAAACGTCTCATGAAGAAGATCTTCAGGGAGCCCGGATCGTTTCTTCTGATCAAGTACCCGGTTATCAGGAAGCCGCTGAGCGGGAAGAAGATGTCCACGCCAAGAAGGCCGAAACGCCTGAAGAAGCGGGCAACGGCATCCAGTTCCTGGCTCTCGTACCGCGTCATGACGTGAAAGATGACGACGCTGATGATGGCCACCGCCCGGATGCAGTCGAGAGGCTCAGAGCGCCCATGCCGGGCGTGAGGGCGTGTCGCCGTCGCCTGGAGGCTGGCCGTTCCGCCAGCCGAATGATGAGGGGTATCAGTCACGGCGAACCCCGAGTGCGTTCGGACGCGCTGGTGCCCCTCTGGAATAGGGCAGCGCGGTGCGCAGCGGCCGCGCTGCGGCGGGGGCATCGGATGTCACGGTTTCGGTGCTTATCATCCAGGCGCCGCTGCCCAGGATGAACAGCGCGAAGGAGTAGACTTCGCCCCATATGGCCACGGTTCCGAGCGTGAGCATCAGGCCGACCACCGAGAAGATCCAGCCGCGACGGATCAGGTTCAGCTCTGGGTTCTGACTGAAGTCCCTGGCGCCGACTTTCAGCATCGTGATGATGAACGCTCCGAAGATGGCCACGAAAGCGGGCAGCCCGAACAGGACCGCGGCCATGAGCCAGTAGTTGTCGATGCTTCCGGTCATCCATGTGGGAAGAGGCCATGGATTGTAACCAACTCCGAATATCGGCTCCCTTCCTATCTGTTCAATTCCGTATTCGAACAGGACAAGCCTTACGTAAGCGTTTTGCTTGTTGAACGTCATTCTTTCGACAACGGCGTAGATGCCGCTTCTGTCGGACAGAATCTCGATGACAACATAGAGTATCGCGAGCAGAACCCAGAAATAGGCCCAGCGTTTTTCAAGATTTCTTGTCACGAGAGCCCAGAAAATGAGAGCGAACTGCACAAGAAGGGATAGAAGGGGGCCGCTTGAAAGAGAGAGGAAGCAGCAAATCGCCAGTGACGCGCTCATCATGAACCAGAATGTCGCGTTCGTGGCCTTCCTGGCTCCGTAAAATATTATCGAGAACAAGCTCGCGCAAAACAGCCCGTAGTGAATGGGGTGTACGAAGATGAACTGAGCCCTCCACAACCCCATCCTCGGGTCATGGTTGATGTCCTTGTGCGTGTCGAACCCGAGCGAACTCAAGGTCGTGGTTATTATGGGCTTGCTGGTGATGACTTCATGTATCGAAAACGGAAGGCTGATAAGTATTATCAGAGAAAGGAACTTGAACGTTCCTATGAACTTGAACTTGTCGGTTAGAAACATTCGGCCCATCAGGTACCCCCCAAGCAGTGTGAGGGATATGGATCCGGTAAATTCCACGGCTATGGACGGGTTGTGATTTCTCAATATGGACACACCGTTCCAAAAGCAGAAGAAAAATATTAAATAGTCAATTATATTTAGATTTATTTCTTTTGAACTTAGTATCTTTATTACAAGGTATGGGGTCACAAATATAAAAAATAATTTCGAAAAGCTCATGCTGAGCTGTCCGATGTCGAAAAATATCGGGATCAGAAGAAATACTAAGAATAGCTTGACGAAGCCCGGCGCTTCGTACTTTTCCTCTGATCGAGTCATATCGATATCTTGTGTGCCACGTCAGAAACTGATGCTGGACCTTGTACTGGGCGTTGCGCTGGTCTCATGCCGCGGCCGATGCCGTAATGGGTGAAGCCGTAGTCCTGCATCCGCTCGGGGTCGTAGAGGTTGCGGCCGTCGAAGAGCACGGGCTCGGACAGCGCCTCGCGGATCGCCTCGAAATCCGGCGACTGGAAGACGCGCCATTCGGTCAGCACCACCAGCGCGTCGGCGCCCGAGAGCGCCGCCTCCTTGGTGCCGCACAGGCGCAGGTCGTCGCGGCTGCCGTAGATCTTCTGGGTCTCTTCCATCGCCTGCGGGTCATAGGCCTGCACGGTGGCGCCAGCCTGCCACAGGGCCTCCATCAGCACGCGGGCCGAGGCCTCGCGCATGTCGTCGGTGTTCGGCTTGAACGCCAGACCCCAGAGCGCGATGGTCTTGCCCTTCAGGCCGTCCTCGCCGAATCTG
Organism: Halovulum sp. GXIMD14794; assembly: GCF_054457455.1. NCBI lineage: Bacteria > Pseudomonadati > Pseudomonadota > Alphaproteobacteria > Rhodobacterales > Paracoccaceae > Halovulum > Halovulum sp. GXIMD14794. Next base: position 8,334 of record NZ_JBTLNF010000014.1, read on the forward strand.
GCCCCGAAATGCGCCTGCATCTTCTCGAAGATCACCGTCTTGGCGTCGGCGTTCCGGTCCTCGACCGCGCGCAGCACATGCGGCTCGCAGCCGGCGGCGCGTGCGGTGTGGATCAGCGCCTTCACGTCCTTGGGGAAGCACGAGCCGCCATAGCCGGCGCCCGCGTAGATGAAGTGATAGCCGATCCGCGGGTCCGAGCCGATGCCCTGGCGGACCGCCTCGATGTCGCAATCCAGCCGGTCGGCGATGGCGGCCATCTCGTTCATGAAGCTGATCTTGGTCGCCAGCATGCAGTTCGCCGCGTACTTGGTCAGCTCGGCCGAGCGCGGGTCCATCACGATCATCTTCTCGCGGTTGCGGTTGAAGGGCGCGAACAGCTCGCGCAGCAGCGCCTCGCTGTCCTTGCGGGTGACGCCGACGATGATCCGGTCCGGGCGCATGCAGTCGGCCACCGCCGAGCCTTCCTTCAGGAACTCGGGGTTCGAGACCACGTCGAAATCGAGATCCGCGCGGCCGCGGGCGGCCAGGGTTTCGGCGAGTTTCGCGCGCACCGCGGATTCCGTGCCCACCGGCACGGTGGACTTGTTGATCACCAGCCGGGGCTTTTCCATGTGGGTGGCGACGCTTTCGGCCACGGACAGCACATAGGTCAGGTCGGCGCCGCCATCGGGCCCCGGCGGCGTGCCCACGGCGATGAAGATCACCCGCCCGTGCGCCACGCCATGCGCCGCATCGGTCGAGAAGCTCAGCCGCCCGGCGGCGGTGTTCTCCTGCACCAGCCGGTCGAGGCCGGGCTCGTAGATCGGGATGATGCCTTCTTCGAGCGCGGCTACCTTGGCCGGGTCCACGTCCACGCAGCAGACTTCGTGGCCGACCTCGGCCAGGGCGGCGCCCTGCACCAGGCCCACGTAACCGGTGCCGAAAACGGTAACCTTCATGCGATCTCCTCCGCGCGGTCCGTTAAAGGTCCTCTGTATGAAGCTTTAAGACCAGCCCCGGGCATGGGGCGCAAGGAAAAGCGGCCCCCGAAGGGACCGCCGGTGGAAACGGGTAGGTGGTGGGGCGGGTTCAGGCGCCGGTCCGGCGCAGCACCACTGAGACGGTCTGGACAAGCACCCGCAGGTCGAGAAGCAGCGTGAGCTTCTCGTAGTAGGTGGTGTCATAGGCCGCCCGGCCCTCGAAGGAGCAGGCGTTGCGCTGCGAGACCTGCCACAGCCCGCTGATCCCCGGGCGCAGCGCGTAATAGGCGCGGCCGGGATACATCCGGACCTGGCTCGGCATCATCGGGCGCGGGCCGATCAGGCTCATGTCGCCCACCAGCACGTTCCAGAGCTGCGGCAATTCGTCCAGCGAGGTCGCGCGCAGCACATGCCCGCAGGGCAGGATCCGCGGATCGTCGGCCAGTTTCTGGTTGGTGTCCCATTCGCGCCGGGCCGCCGGGTTCGCCGCGAGATAGGCCTCGAGCGCGGCCTCGGCGTTCGGCACCATGGTGCGCAGCTTCCACAGCCGGAAGATGCGGCCACCCTTGCCGACCCGGTCCTGGATGTAGAACGGAGACTGTCCCTGAAGTCCGATCCACAGCGCAAGCGCGGCAATCACCGGCAAGACTATGGGTGCGGCCAGTAGAACCAGTACAATATCAAGCAGCCTTTTGCCGAATCCGGAATACAACCCCAGCCCGGAACGACTGTCATGTCCGCTTTTAAGCGGAGCAAGGCTATCTGTAGCCCCTACCATTTACTTTCCCCCAACACACTACCACCCAAGTACTCAGTCACACGATACGAATCGAACACATCGCATTTCGTGAATGTCAGACCCTAATTCCCCGTCTGTAGGATCTGGACAACTGGTGGAACCCCTTCCACGGGTCCGATGTTCCGCGATGTTAACGATTCATTCAATAACAAAACCGCAATTGTGCCTAATTTATGGCATAGTTTAGTGTCGGGAAGGCCCAGGCACTGTGAAAATTTTAACACCTGCCCGGGAAGGCGTCATCTACGGGGAGACTCTTTCCGCGGAGCGTGTTGTTATGGGCCCGTGTGGTAATTGGGGGCTGCGGCCAGCCGGGGGCGGTCGGCTGCGGCATGTCGGGAGTAGTACGCAGAGTGGGGTTCGAGAAGAGCGGATCCGCCGAAACCGCCCGCAAGGCGGGCCGGCTGGACATATATACAGAATACTTCGGCCTGACGCGCAGGCCCTTCACCCTGCAGCCGGACCCGGACTTCCTGTTCTGGTCGGCGCAGCACAAGAAGGCCTACGCGATGCTGGAATACGGCGTGATGACCAACGCGCCGATCACCGTCATCACCGGCGAGATCGGTGCCGGCAAGACCACGCTGGTGCGGCACCTGCTGCGCAACCTTGAAGACGACATCACCGTCGGCCTGGTCTCGAACGCGCACGGCGACCGGGGCGAACTGCTGCAATGGGTGCTGCTGGCGCTCGGCCAGCACGCCCCCGAGGACGCGTCCTACGTCTCGCTCTTCAGCCGCTTCCAGGCCTACCTGATCGAGGAATACAACGCCGGGCGGCGCACCATTTTGATCTTCGACGAGGCACAGAATCTGTCCGAGGACACGCTGGAAGAACTGCGGATGTTCTCGAACATCAATGCCGACGAGGACGAGCTGGTGCAGCTGATCCTGGTCGGACAGCCCGAGCTGCGCGAGAAGCTGGCCAGTCCCAAGCTGGTGCAGTTCGCGCAGCGTGTCTCGTCGGACTTCCACCTGAACTCGATGTCGAAACTGGCGGTGCGCGAGTACATCGACTTCCGCATGCTGACCTCGGGCGCCACCCGCAACGTCTTCACCGAGGACGCGGCGGCGGCGATCCACGAGGCCACCGGCGGCGTGCCGCGTCTTATCAACCAGCTGTGCGACTACTCCCTGCTCTACGCCTTCGGCGAGGGCGTCTACCGGGTCGACCGCAACATGATCGAGACCGTGGTCGAGGACCGCAACGTCAACGGCTCCTTCGCGCCGCTCAAGACCTCCGCCAAGGCGGCCCGGTCCCGCGGGAGGCTCCGGCTATGAGCATGACCGACATCAAGTTCTACGTGCAGATCTTCCTGCGCCGGCTGCCCTATTTCCTGGTGGTATTTCTGTTCGTCGCCGCCGCCGGGATCAGCGTCGCGGTGATGATGCCCGCGGTCTACCGTTCGTCAGCGATGATCCTGGTCGAGCCGGGGCAGATTTCGGAGGACCTGGCGCAGTCGACGGTCGAGGTCGAGTCGATGCAGGTCATCCAGATCATCCAGCAGCGATTGTACTCTCGCGATACGTTGCTCGACGTGGCGAAGCGGCTCGAAGTATTCCCGGAAGCCACGAGCGAGGGTGAGCAGGTCGCCGAAATGCGTGCCCGGCTGTTTTTCGACGCTCGGGACATGGGGGACCGCCGAGCCCCTGCGCCCACGATCGAGCTGGCTTTCGAAGCGCCCACACCGCAGGTGGCCGCGGATGTGGCGAACGAATTTGCCAGCCTGGTGCTGGAAGAGAACCAGCGCCTGCGCACGGGCCGGGCCTCGGATACGCTGGAGTTCTTCAACAGCGAGGTCGAGCGGCTTGGCGTTGAGCTGGATAGGATCTCGAACGAGATCTTGGAATTCAAGAACGACAACATAAGCGCGCTGCCTGACAGCCTCGAATTTCGTCGCGCCGAACAGGCCCGAGTACAAGAGCGCCTGACGCAGTTGGATAGAGAGGTCTCCACCCTGCGCGCCGCGCGGGCACGCCTGGTCGAGGTCTACGAATCCACGGGGCGCCTTCTGGAGACGCAGGGCGATCTGTCGCCGACCGAGGAGGAATTGCAGAAGCTGAGACGCGAACTGGACCAGCAGTTGGCGATTTTCTCAGAGAGCAACCCTCGCGTGGTCATGCTCAAGAACCGGGTCGCGGCACTGGAGCGACGGGTCGCCGAAGAGAATGCCGCCAGCGCGGCCACCGGCGAAGATGCCCAAACCGCACCTCCCAGCCAGCTGGAATTGCAGTTGCGCGACTATGATACGCAGATTTCCCAGATCGAGACCGAGACCGAGCGGTTGCAGGCCGACTTGGCGCAGCTAAGCGAAACCATCAGTGCAACACCGGTCAACGAAGTCAGACTCAACGCCCTTGAGCGGCGTTATTCGAGCGTCCAGGGACAGTATGATGCCGCGGTGGCGAACCTTGCCAGCGCCGCAACCGGCGAGCGGATCGAAGCGCTCTCGAAAGGAGAGCGGTTCTCCGTGGTGCAGGAGGCGGTCGCCTCCGCCTCGCCGGACCGCCCGAACCGCAAGCTGATCGCAGCGGGCGCGGTGGCGGCGGGCCTGTTCGCCGGGCTGGGTCTGGTGCTGCTGCTGGAGCTTCTGAACGGCGCGATCCGCCGGCCCGAGGATCTGGCGCGCAAGTTCGACATCCAGGCCTTCGGCGCGGTGCCCTATATCCGCACCCGGCGCGAGATGATCGTGAAGCGGCTGGCGATCGGCGCGGCGGTGGTGACCGCGGTGGTGATCCTGCCGCTCGCCACCTATGCGGTGCACGTCTACTACATGCCGCTGGATCAACTGCTCTTGCAGGTGACCGACCGCGCCGGATCCGGCGCGGCGGACAGCAGTCTCTAGATCGATCGGAATTCGCGAGGACGACATGGACAGAGTTCAGGCGGCGATCGAGAAAGCCCACCTGCTGCGCGAGAAGCGCCAGAAGGAAATGAAGCAGGCCCTGCGGCGGCAGCCGCCGGGCGAGAAAGGGCTGGACTGGAAAGGCCATCCAGTCTCGGCGGAGCAGACCCAGACGCCGCCCCAAACAAGGACATCGGCCGAGGTCACACCGCCGCCCGCTTCGGCGGAACCGCCCGCCGGCGGCAAGCTGCGGCTGGCCAAGGCCCCGGAGCAACCGGCCCAGGCCGATCCGGTGCCGATTCCGCCAGCACCGGAGGTGCAGCCGCCGCGCCCGGCCGCCGCCCGCAAGCGCGACGGCCATGGGCCGCTGCCGCAGCCGCCGCGGTTCCACCTCAAGCAGCCGCCGCCCCCGGAACCCGGAGCGGCCGCGCCCGAACCGGCGCCTGCGGCCGGGCCCGCGATCGAGGTGCAGGACAGCTGGCCGATGGCCTGGGACGCGCTCGGCAGCTACGAGCCGAACAAGAAACTGCTGCGCGCCAACCGCATCGTCAGCTTCGAGCGCCGCACCGCGGACCATGCGCCGATCGACATGATCCGCACCCGGATGCTGCGGATCATGCGCGAGAACGGCTGGCGCACGGTGGTGGTGACCTCGCCCGGGCCGAACTGCGGCAAGAGCACGCTGATCGCCAACCTGGCGTTCTCCTTCGCGCACCAGCCCGACACCCGCACCGTGGTGATGGACCTGGACCTGCGCCGGCCGTCGCTGGCGCGGCTGCTGGGCCTGCCGGGCCAGGGCACGATGGCCGAGGTGCTGACCGGCGCCGCCCCGATCGAGGACAATTTCCTGCGGTACGGCGACACGCTGGCGATCAGCACGCCGGGCCACGCGGCGGGCAACCCGTCGGAGGTGCTCAACAGCCGCACCGCCTCGGTCACCATGAAGCGGATCGAAGCGATCTTCGCCCCCGAGGTGATCCTCTGCGACATGCCCCCGGTGATGCGCGCCGACGACGTGATGGCCTTCCTGCCGAACGTGGACTGCGTGCTGCTGGTGGCGGCGGCGGAAGAATCCAAGATGGCCGAAATCGACCGCTGCGAGCGCGAACTCGGCGCCCATACGAACGTCATGGGGATCGTCGTGAACAAGTGCCGCTACACGCCCGAGGAGTACGGTTATTGACCCGGACCTGTAGCATTTTCATTACGCCCACCGGAATATCTGTCGCCTCCGGGGCGAAAATCCTTATCATTTCTGGTAGTTCTTCGCCGAAGTTTCATGCGGCGGAGTCTGGCGACACCACGCTCGGAGGGGTTAGTCCATGCGGATACTGATCGTTGCTCTTTCTCTGGTCATGGCGGCGCTGCCCGCGCTGGCGCAGAGTTCCTATCTCATCAAGCCGGGCGACACGCTCGACATCTCTGTTCTGGAAGACGACAGCCTGAACCGGCAGGCGCTGGTGCTGCCCGACGGGCGGATCTCGCTGCCGATGGCCGGGACCGTGCAGGCCTCGGGCCGGACCGTCGAGCAGGTGCAGGCCTCGATCGCCGACAGCATCGCCGGCAACTTCGCCAGCCGCCCGAACGTCTCGGTGGGCATCTCGTCGCTGGCCGAGCCGCGGGCCGCCGCGCCAGTGGTCGCCGCGACCATCGACGTCTTCGTTCTGGGAGAGGTGAACTCCCCGGGCCTGGCCGAGGTTTCGCCCGGCATCAACATCCTGCAGGCGCTGGCGATCGCCGGCGGCCCGTCGCGCTTCGCCGCCACCAAGCGGATCCAGCTGCGCCGCACAGATCCCAGCACCGGGAAAACCTACACCACGATGTTCAACTACAAGGCCGTCACCCAAGGCGCCGCGCTGAACAACCTGTTCCCGCTGCAGAACGGTGACGTGATCGTGGTGCCCGAACGGCGGCTGTTCGAACGATGAGCAAGGACCGACTGGTGAGCAGGGTCGGTCTTCTCAGTTCGGTGGCGCTCCTGGCGGCCGGCAGCGGAACGCAGGCGCAGGAGCCGAACCCGCAGTTGACTGGATTCATCTCGGAAACGTTGGAAGCGGGCACCAACCTCGGGCTCGAGCCAGGCAACGACGAGTTCGGGTGGCGCTCCATCACTACTCTCGGGCTTGGTTTTCTGTCCGAGACCGAGACGCAGACCTTCGCACTGGATGCATCCGTCGCCGGGCGCAGCCGTATTTTCGGGGATGACTCCGACAAGTCGGATGATTTCAAGGCGCTGCCCACGGTCGAGCTGTTCTACGGCATTGAGGGAACGCGTACCGGCTTCGAACTGGACGGGTACTACCGGCTGGACGAAGTGGACGAGGATACCTTTGCCCAGGAGTACCTGATCTCTGGCAAGGTCATTCGCAGCCTGACCCCGGGCCTCTCGGTCAATGCCCGGGCGGGCTATCGCTCCGATGGCGCCGAGAACGATGGCGAGTTGGACACCACCGAAAGCCTGTTCTTCGACCTCGGCGCCGAATACGAAGGCAAGCTCTGGGTGCTGGGCGCTGCCGCCGGTGTGCGGGTGTTTGAGGACGTTGTGCGCCCCTCGGGCGAAATCACCGCCTTGCGCGAGACGGCGCGCGGCAATGTCAGCGGTTTTATCGGCCTCGACACCGACCGTGATGCAGATGTTTCGGTGGTTGGCGGACTGGCGACTGACTATGCGCTGAACAGCACCAACGTTCTGAGCGCCAGCCTGGATCAGCGTATCGCGGTCAACCAGGACGGCGACGACGAACTGCGCTCGACGGCGCGCCTCGCCTTGAAGCGGGACCTGACGAACCGCAGTTCGGCAGAGATCGGCGCCAGCTTCTTCCTGCGCAACGGCCTGAACGATTCCGACATAGACAACCTGCCCGGAACCAGTTTCGATCTGGGATACAACTACGCCCTGAGCGAGCGGGCCGACCTGGTCATGGGCTATGAATACACCTACGAGGAGGAAGAGACCGGCCCCTCGACCACCTCGCACATAGTCTCTGTCGGGATTTCGATCCCCTTCGGTCTGTGACGCCGCCGCTCGGGGCGGCGGCTCCCCGGGCGGCCTCGACCTACAGCAGCGCCATGTCCCTTCGCCAGCTTTCGGGCAGCACATCTCCATGGCGCCGCGCCGCATCCAGGTATTCCTCTTTCAACGCCCGGACCACCGCCGTCCGGTCGAACCCGTCCTCGGCCCACACGTCGCCCGCATTCACCCGCTTGCCCGGATCCGCGGGCAGATGCGAGAGCCCCATTGCGTCGCACAGTTCGTCGCAGACGGCCTGGGTTTTTCCAGCGGCAAACAGGTTCTCATAGAATACCACCAGCAGCCGATCGCCCGCGATCCGGTCCATCGCGGCCTGCACCCGCGCGCAACTTGAGCGCAGAAGATAGGTTTCCTGCTGCAGCAGGTCGACGAGGTCATCCACCTGTTCGACGTCGTGCGCCCAGCGGCCGCGATAACGGATCTGCGACCAGAACCGGTCGGCCGGGTTGCGTAGCAGCAGCAGGTAGATAGGCCCGTCCAGCGCGCTTTCGATTCGCCGGAACCCGCCGTCGTCGAGCATCGTGTAGGCGGGGGTGATCTCGCCCGCCATGCGATGTCCATCGAGCAGGATCTCAAGATAGCGCCGGTAGCTTTCCACCGATCCGCGCAACATGCCCAGGTAGTGCCGCGACAGGCGCGACCCCCGACCGGGCGCCGCCGCGGTCTCGGCGGCTAGGGTCGCCAGGTTGCGGCGGAGCCGAGGCCACTCGCGATCCGCCCCGGCATGCACGTCGGTGAAATGCGAATCGAAGAAGTGCAGCTCCTTGATCGGCGACAGGCCGACCTCGGGATGGGCGCGGAGATAGTCCGACAACCAGGTTGTCCCGGCCTTCTGGGCCCCGATGCCCACGAAAAACCGGGGTGCCGTCATGTCCGGCTCTCCGCGGTTCCGGGTTCGATGACATCCTTTCCCATCTTCCCGAACGCACGATCATATGCCGCCAGCAGCGCAGGCGCGGAATGGTCCCAGGAGAACCGGTCGAGGATCCGGGCGCGGCCGGCGGCACCCATCTCGGCCCGGCGGTCGGGGTCGTCCAGCAGTTCGGCGATCTTCTCGGCGAAGTCGACGGGATCATTCTTGCGGGCGTAGAGCGACGCCGGCCCCGCGCTTTCGCGACCTTCCCGCAGATCGAACTGCACGATCGGCTTTTTGAGCGTCATGTACTCGAGGATCTTGTTCATCGTCGACAGGTCGTTCATCGGCGTCGCCCGGTCCGGGTTCACGCAGATGTCGGCCGTGTTGAGCATGTCGAGCAGCAGGTCGTCCGGGGCGCGGCCCGTGAAGGTGAAGAACTCCTCCAGCCCACGGCGGACGACCTCGGCCTCGACGACCGGCAGTTCGGGTCCGCCGCCGACGATGCCGAAATGCACGTCCCGGCGACCCATCGGCCCGGTCAGGTGCGCGGCCGCGTCGATCAGCAGATCCAGCCCCTCCTGCTGGCCGATCACCCCGACATAGCCGATCAGATGCGCCGCACCCTTTTTCAGCTCGGGCCGCGGCGGGCGCAGTTCGAGCTTCTCGACCTTCGGGCCGGAGCGGACCACGAAGACATCCTCGGGCGCCATGCCGCCGCGTTCGCGGGCGATGCGGGCGTAGCTTTCATTGGTGGCAATCGAGACGATGGCGGTCTTGAAGGTCAGCCACTCCTGCAGCAGGGTCAGCCGCCACAGCAGTCCGCGTTTGCCGAACTTGGTCTCGAACAGCTCGGGGCAGATGTCGTGATGGTCGAACAGGTAGCGCACGCCGAAGGGGCGCAGCAGCCATGCGACCAGGAAGATCAGGTCCGGCGGGTTGCAGCCGTGGATCAGGTCGATGCCATGCTCACGGCGCACCCGGAAGGCAAGCCGCGCCTCGTGCCACAGCGCGGCGCCGTACTCGCGCAGGTAGCCCCAGGCCCCGTGCGCCTCTAGCGGCAGCGGGTGACGATAGATGTGGACGCCCTCGAGCTCCTCGTAGGCCGCATCGTGACCCTTGCCGGTCGGGCAGATTACCGAGACCGTGTAGCCTGCGCGCGCCAGTTCGGTGGCCTCGGACCAGACCCGCCGATCGAAGGGCACCGGCAGGTTCTCGACGATGATCAGGACGCGGCGGCCGTTACCAGTTGACGCCGTCATAGCGCGCCCCCAGCGTTTCGGCCGCTCCGGGAATGCGGGCCAGGTCGAACAGAACCTGCTCGGCACCCAGGCGGCCCGGCAGCGTGCGGAACTCGGGCGCGCCATTGCCGACCACGACCAGTTCGCCATGCGCCAGCACCGCGTCGAGATCGTCGGACAGGATCTCGGAGATATGCGGGATCACGTTGTGGATGTAGTCCCGGTTGGCCCCGGTCAGCCGGGCCAGGTGCACGTTGCGGTCATAGATGCGCAGATCGTACCCCTTGCCGATCAACCGCTCGACCAGGGTGACCTGCGGGCTTTCGCGCAGATCGTCGGTGCCGGACTTGAAGCTGATGCCGAGGAACGAGATCTTGCGCCGGCCCTGCGCGGCAATCGCCTCGAAGGCACGTTCGATCTGGCGGGCGTTGGTGGGCATCACGCTCTGCAGCAGCGGCAGTTCCAGGTCCAGGTCGCGGCCCTTGTAGGTCAGCGCCCGTACGTCCTTGGGCAGGCAGGAGCCGCCGAAGGCGAAGCCCGGCTTGAGATAGTAGGGCGAGATGTTGAGTTTCTCGTCCTGGCAGAAGATGTCCATCACCTGCCAGCTGTCGACGCCGACCGCCTTGGCGATATTGCCGATCTCGTTGGCGAAGGCGACCTTGACCGCATGCCAGGCGTTGTCGGCGTATTTCACCATCTCGGCCACTTCGACCTCGGTGGCGATCTTCGGGCCCGGCAGATCCTCGTAGAGAGCCAGGACCTCTTCGGCCACCGCCGGGTCCGAGGCGCCCACCACGGTCTTGGGCGGATTGTCGTAATCGTAGACGGCGGTCGATTCACGCAGGAATTCGGGGTTGTTGGCGATCTTCAACCGCGCCCCCTGCGTCAGCCCCGAAGCGCTCTCCAGCGTCGGGATCACCGTCCCGCGCATCGTGCCGGGCAGAATCGTCGAGCGCATCACCACCAGGTGCGGCGTATCCTTGGCGGCGATGGCCTGGCCGATCTGCTCGCAGACCCGTTCCACCGCCGTGGTGTCGAGACTGCCGTTGCGGCGCGAGGGCGTGCCCACGCAGACAAGGCTCATGTCGCTCTGCGCCACCGCCGCGGCGGCGTCCGTCGTGGCGGTCAGCCGCCCCCCGGCGACCGCCTCCTCGATCAGCTCGCCGACGTATTTCTCGACGATCGGGGCCTTGCCCTCGTTGACCAGGGCGACCTTGGCTTCCTGCGGATCGACCCCCGTCACCTGATGTCCATCACGCGCCAGACAGGCCGCCGACACCACCCCGACATACCCCATGCCGAAAACCGATACCCTCATACTCCCCCACCCGAGAATGTTACCCCACCCTTGTGTCCTTACAGGAAGCGGGCCGATGTAGTAAGTGCTTTGGCTCACGATAAAATTTTGACAGTGATGTCAGTGTTGCGGCGCACGGTTGGCGATAATCGGCCAACCCGGAATTGGCTCCGGCGGGTTGCCTTGATTTCGGCAGAATCGGCCGATACACATCAGTCAAGATGAATACGTAACAATCCTGAGTTAACTCAGTAATCTGCAGGCGTGTGTGTCCTTAATGTCAGCCTTGTTCTGAGCAAACTTTGAGTTTGTCTGTCCTGGCGCCGTAAATATTCGGTTTGTCAGGAAGTACTCGAAGTGGAGTTCGGACCTTGTGCCCCCGCTCCGTAACCTTGGGCGGGTACAGGACAAGTGCGCGCGCCTGAACTGGAAACTGGCCTACCCCCAAGGCCACAAACACAGGCTCTCCCCCCAATGGCTACGTACACCGTATCTTCGAAGTCAGAACTGCAATCCGCGCTCAGCAGCGCCTCCGGCGGCGACACGATTCGCCTTGAATCCGGATCCTATGGCGATCTGCGGATCACCCAGGACTTTGCCAGCAACGTCACCATCGTCTCGGACGACCCTCAGGGTGCCCGTTTTGACACCGTCGAGTTCTCGGGCGCGAGCAACATCACCCTCGATGGCGTCCGCGTCGGCGGCACCAGCACGGCGGGCAGATATGTCGAGGTGGTCGACGGCAGCCATCACATCACGATCAAGAATTCCGAGATCGGCGGGCCAAGCGGGAGCTACAACGGCTTTGGCATCTATGCATCGCTGTCGTCGGACCTGGTCTACGAGAACAACTACATCCACCACGTGACCAACGGCATTGCCAACTTCCAGAACTCGGACATCGTGCTGAAGGGCAACGTGATCGACCATATCGGCGGCGATTCGTTCAAGTTCGGCGGCATCGACGGCGGCCTGATCGAGAACAACACCGGTGCCGCGCACATCAATGCCCCCGCCGGTGCGCACAACGACTTCATGCAGTTTCAGGGCACACCGTCGAACGACATCGTGATCCGCGGCAACATCCTGCTGCCGGCCAACGAGGCAACCACCCAAGGCATCTTCTTCAACACCAGCGGCAGTTCGGACAACATTCTGATCGAGCAGAACATCATCCTGGCAGCTCTGCTGCGCGGTATCTCGCTTGAAGACCCCACGAACGTAACCATCCGCTACAACACCGTACTCGACCTGCCGGGAGTGGCGGGGGATCCGACAAAAATCCTCACCAACGACAGTGCCACTGTCGAGCACAACATCTGGACCAGCTATGCCGGCGGCACCGAAGGCACCAACGTCGTGGTCCAGCACGACAATGCCAACGACACCAACTACCTCTACGACCTGTTCAAGGACTATCAGGGCGTCGGCACCACGCTCGAGGGGCTGATGCCCGTGGACGGCAGTTCCGTCGACGAGAAAGGCGCCTACGCCCGGCTGATCGAGCTTCTGACCGGCGAAGCACCGAGTGTTCCGACCGGTTCCGATCCGGTTGAACCCGAAACCGAGACCCCTACCACCTCGCCGGCCCCGGAAACAGACGACAGCGGCACGAACGGCGGTGACGCGCCCGAGATCTGGACCCCGGAAGCCAGCGACAACACCTCGACCAGCGGCAAGACGGTGACTGTTTCTTCCGCTTCGGAACTCAAGGCAGTGCTGAAGGCCGCAAATGGCGGCGAAACCATCCTGCTGGAAGCCGGCGACTATGGCGATCTGACGATCACCAAGGATTACGCCAGCGAGGTCACGCTGAAGTCGGCATCGCCGCTCAAGGCCGAACTAGGCTTCGTCGACATCGTCGGCGCCACCAACGTGACACTCGACGGGCTGAAGATCGCGCCCTCGGGCAGCCTTGGTGAGAGGACCCACTTCGTCGATATTCTCGATGGCAGCAAGAACATCACCATCAAGAACTCCGAGATCGCGGGGCCGAGTGGCAATTACAACGGCTTTGGCATCTACGCCTCGGAATCGTCGAACCTGGTCTACCAGAACAACTACGTTCACCACGTGACCAACGGCATTGCCAACTTCCAGAACTCGGACATCGTGCTGAAGGGCAATGTGGTCGACCACATCGGCCATGATTCCTACAAGTTCGGCGGTGTCGATGGCGGCCTGATCGAGAACAACACCGGCGCGGCGCATGTCCGGGCGCTCGACGGTGCGCATGTCGATTTCATGCAGTTCCAAGGCAAGGCGTCGAACGACATCGTGATCCGCGGCAATGTGCTGTTGCCGGCGGAAGGCGACGATGCCACCAATCAGGGCATCTTCTTCAACACCGACAGCCCGTCGCAGAACGTCCTGATCGAGCAGAACATCGTCCTGTCGGCGCTGCTGCGGGGCATTTCCATCGAGGACGGCAAGAACGTCACGATCCGGGACAATACCGTTCTCGATATCCCCGGACAGGCCACCGACGCCACGCAGATCATCGCGGGCGCGGGTGCAGTGGTCGAGAACAACATCTGGACGGAACAGTCCGGCGGGACCGAGGGCAGCAACGTCATCGTCCAGCACGACGACGCAGGCGACAAGAACTACATCTACGACCTGTTCACCGACTTCCACGGAACCGGCACCACCCTCGAAGGGCTGATCCCGGTCGAGGACAGCGTCGTCGACGGCAAGGGCGCCTACGCCCGTCTGGTCGAACTGCTGACCGGCGAGAGTTCGGACACGCCGGACACATCGGCGCCCGAGACGCCCGATGCAACGCCGGACACCCCCGAGACCCCCGACAGCGATTGGGTTTCGGGCGACGATGGTGATGACCGGCTTTACGGTGACGGCAACGCCAACAATATCTCAGGCGGCGATGGCGACGACGTGCTGTCGGGCTATGCCGGAAACGACACGCTCAAGGGCGGCGCCGGCGACGACCGCATCAAGGCTCATGGCGGCAACGACACGCTCAATGGCAACAGCGGCGCGGACCGGCTGAACGGCGGTCGCGGCGATGACAAAATCAGTGGTGGCACCGGCAATGACCGGTTGAACGGTCGCACCGGCGATGACGTACTCAACGGCGGCGAAGGCGACGATGTCCTGCGCGGCACCAGGGGCAATGACACGCTCGATGGCGGCGACGGCAACGATATCGTCGACGGTGGCCGCGGCGATGACGTGATGACGGGCGGCGCCGGAAGCGACACGTTCAAGTTCCGCCTGTCGCCAGGCAATGATGTCATCACCGATTTCGAGACCGGGACGGACCTTATCGACCTGACCCGGTTCGACATCGATAGCGGCGACTTCGGCGACATCCTGGCCTCGGCGCTCTCCAGCGCCGGTGGAGATGCCAGCTTCGACATGTCCGTGCTGGGCACCGAGGGCAGCATCCGCTTCAAGGGTATCGAGGTGTCCGATCTGGATCAGAACGACTTCGTGCTCTGAGATCCGGCTTTCGCCGCAATCCCCGAGCCGATCTTGAAACAAGGCCGGGTCCGGTTCGCTGGACCCGGCCTTTTTATAAAGGCCTCTTTATAACGGCCTCTCGTCAACCACCCAGCATCTGCATCAGTCGGCGGTGCGCACCGCGCCCCTCGGCAGCCTTCCCGGCAACCGGTATCAGCCCTTCGAGCGTGGTACCCGTTCCGCGAAAATCCCGAAACAGGTCATACACATAGTACGCTCGATATGGGGAAACATGCTGGACGACCACGTTGCTACCGTCGGCACGACCGGTTTCCTCGGTCCAAATGTTGTTCTCGATCACGGCATTGGAGTTCGCGAATATCCGTGTCGAATTAACGGCCTGCCCGGGGACATCTAGCAGCGTGTTATAGCGGATGGTGACGTTCTTGCCGTCCTCGATCGAGATGCCGCGTAACAGTGCGCCGATAATGATGTTCTGTTCGACCAGAAAGTTCTCCACATCGCCCTTGGTGTTGACGAAGATGCCTTGGTGCGAAGCGTCAGCACCTTCCGCCGGCAGCACAGCATTGCCGCGGATAACGATGTTGCGCGAGGGCGTGCCCTGAAACTGCATGAAATCGTTATGGGCACCCTCGCGGGCAGAGACATGTGCCGCCCCGATATTATTCTCCACGAGGCCGCCGTTAACGCCGCCGAACTTGTAGGAATCCCCCGCGACATGGTCGACGACATTGCCCTTCAGCACGATGTCCGAGTTCTGGAAGTTGGCAATGCCGTTGGTGACGTGGTGAACGTAGTTGTTCTCGTAAACCAGCTGCGCGCCATTCGCGGCGCGGATTCCAAAACCCTTGTAGCTGCCAGGGGGGCCGCCGATCTCCGAATTGCGGATGGTGATGTTTCTGCTGCTGTCGATCACCTGAAGGTATTTTCCGGCAGTCTTCATTCCCCCGATACGCAGGCCATCGAGGGTGACATTCACAGCACCGGAGATCTCAATCGTGTCGAAGCGCGCCTCACGCGGCGGGTCCGCACGCAGCACGAGCCCCTGCGGGTAGGTGCCGCGGATCTTCAGCTTACCGTAGTCCCCAGGGGCCAGCAGGATCTGGCCGGTTTCCGGGGCCTTCAGCGCCGCACCCAGCTCCGTAGGCGTCGTGACGCGCTGCTCGGCGACCACTGTCCCCGGCACCAGCGCCATGACTACTAGGATGAGGCCCAGAATGGGGCCACGGATCAGGATCGAAAGTATCACGTATGTCTCTCCTTGCGAGCCTCTACGAGCTGGGAGCGGGAATAGCGCAAGACGTCGGCGTCCGGCCGATGCCTTGCGCACCATGTGAACCCAGCCGCGGCTCTTTTGTGCTTCGGCCAGGCACATCCGAGAAGGAACCGAAGATCTCCATAATCAGCGCATGTCTGGTCAGCGTCTCGTAAGGACGCAAAGGGCCGCTTCGCCAAACCACCGGCTGCGATGTGTCTGCGCCGAAGCGCGTATGGCTTGCGTACATGTCCCCCGCCCCCGGGCCGGGCCCTCCGGCAAACACCCGCCGGGCCCGACCTCCATGGCATGGTAGTCTCCGGCCGGGCTATATCCAAGCAGCATCAGCGGGTTCGGCCTTCCGATTTGCACGGTGGCAGTGCTAGGTTGCAGCGCGCGGATGGATGCACGGGGATGCCGCGCGCAAGGGAACGGGGGACTCATGCCTTTCTTCAGGGCTGGATCGGGGATCTACTATTTCGCGCACGTGCCGAAATGCGCCGGGTCCTCTGTCGAGGCTTACCTGCGCACACGGTTCGGCGAGATGAGTTTTCTCGACGACCGCTTCCTGCTGCGTCCCGAGGCCGAGCGCTGGACCCGCACCTCGCCACAGCACGCCGATTGGACGACCGTCCGCCGGCTGTTCGGCGAGGGGTTCTTCGATGGCGCCTTCGCGGTGGTGCGTCACCCGGTCAGTCGTGCGATCAGTGCCTATCATTTCCAGATTGAAGTCGAAGGCACCGCTCCGGCGGACATCTCCTTCCATGACTGGTTGCAGGAGATGCGCAGCCGTCAGGCGCTGGACCCGTTCGCGATCGACAACCATTTCCGGCCGCAGGTCGATTTCCTGCCCGAGGATTGCGCGATCTTCCACCTGGAGCACGGGCTGGATGCGCTGGTGCCCTATCTCGACCGGCTGACTGGGGTATCCGATGGTCCCCGCGCAATCGGCCACATCAACAGCAGAGGCACGGCAAAAACGGCACCGGGCGTAAATATGGCAGGGGCCAAGACAGCCACGAAAGCCAGCGCCGGTCCATCTGAGATTGCGCTGCTGGCCGAGATCTATGCCGAAGATTTCCGCCGCCTGGGTTATCGACCTGACAGCCCTGATCCAATCGCCGCGCCACCCACGCTGGATCCGCAGATCATCGCAGAGGCAGCTGCCGCGCGCGCGCGCAGCGCGCGGCCGGTGAACCGGCTGCTGCGCCGAGTCCGGCGCCGGGTGCGCAGATGGGCCGAGACCTGAGACAAGCTAAAGCCGCGGTTTGCGGCTGAGCTTCTCGCCCAGGATCTGCACGCCGAGGGCCGGATGGTGGCGCAGCGCGGCGCCGCAGAAGCGCCGGCCGATCCGCGGCTTGCCCGCATTGATCAGCGCACGCCCCAGGCGCCAGAGGTTGAGGGCATACTCGCGCGGGTGGCTGGCATAGGCCTCGCGGTTGCGGCGCAGGATCCGCACCAGGCCGATCGCCTTCGCCCGCTTGTTCTTCGAGATCGAATCCGTGGACGAGAATGCCATCACCACCGGCTCGGCCTGTTCCAGGATCCGGGCGTGCTGGGCCAGCGACACGGTGAAGGCCCAGTCGGCGTTCGAGCGCACACGCTCGTCGAACCAGGTCATGCTCGGATAGCAGTCGCGGCGGAACAGCGCATTCTGCAGGCTGATCCGGTTCTCGACGAGGAATTTCGCGACCTGGTCCTCGTCCTCGCGTAGCCGCCCGTCGGGCGGCGGGCGCAGCGAGACCTTGTCGATGCCGTAACTGCCGTCCGGACCGCCGCCGTAGAGCACCTTGGCGCCGGTGACCACGTCGATCTCGGGTCGCTCCTCCAGGAGCTTCATCTGCCGCTCGAGCTTGCGCGGTAACCACAGATCGTCGCTGTCCTGAAAAGCGATGAACGCGCCACGGGCCTCGGCAAGACCGGTGTTGCGCGCCGCCGAGGCACCGCCGTTCACCGGCCGGCGGACGTAACGCAGCCGCGGATCGTCGATCCGGTCGATCACCTGGCTCAGATCCTCGGTCGAGGCGTCGTCGACCACGATCAGTTCCAGGTCGCCATAGGTCTGCCCCAGCACGCTGCGGATCGAATCATCGAGCGAGCGCAGACGGTTGTAGACCGGCAGGATCACCGAAACCGTCGGCTTCCCGGCGGGATATGTCATACGGTCTCCTGCCCTGCTGGCTGCCCCTCGACGCCGTCCGGCGCCCCCGCGACGTGTTATGGCAGCCCGATCGCGACTGGGCCAAGCGCTTTTGCGCGGCCGGTACGATTTTTCGCACGTCCCGGGATTGGCGATGCCTTGAAATGGGCACGATGCTCGGCCAAGCAATCCAAGCCCCTGCCCTGCGGAGAGCCGACATGCCTGATACCAGCACGACGATCCGGGACGATCAGTATTTCCTGATCATCGGCTCGATGAAATGCGCCACGACCTCGCTGTTCAGCTACCTGGCCGAGCATCCGGCGGTCTGCCCCGCCTCGGTGAAGGAGCCGGAGTACTTCTCGCGCCAGGAACGGCCCCACGACACCCGCAACAGCATCTCGGCCTATACGGATCTTTGGGATTTCGATCCGGCCCGGCACGCTTGGGCGATGGAAGCCTCTACAGGCTATACCAAGCACGAGGAACCCGGCGTAGCGGAACGGGTCGCGGCGCACGGGATCCGTCCCCGGCTGGCCTATGCGATGCGCGACCCGTTTGCCCGGATCGAGTCGCATTACAATTTCATGCGCAGGCACCCGCAATGGCGGCTGCCGATCACGCATCCCGACCTGGTACAGACCTCGAACTACTTCGCCCAGGCGGAGGCCTGGACGCGGGTATTCGGCCGCGAGGCGCTGCTGCTGATCGACTACGAGGACCTGACCGACAAGCCGCTCGCCACCGTCAACAGAGTCTGTGCCTTTCTCGACATCGCCCCGATGGCGGAGATCGCCGACAGTTCGGCACGCAACGTCTCGGCCCGACCGAAATCCGAAGCCGAACGGATGCTGCGCCGCGCGGCCCCGGCGCTCTCGCGGCTGCCGGCCGGGGTGAAGGCCCCGGTTCGCCGGCTGTTGGAGGCGACGCGGCCGCAACCGGTGCGGTTGACCCCGGCGCAGCGTGCCGAGGTGGCCGAAACGCTGGCCCCGGACATGGCCCGGCTGCGCGACGAATGGGGGATAAACACCGCCCGCTGGGGGTTCTGAGCGCCCAGGTCCAGGCGGCGCGAGTTCGGACCGCGCTCAGACCGCGCGGCGGCGGTCGAGCAACCGGGTGATCTCGCCCACCAGCGGGTGCCGGAAGACCACCAGCAACAGCATGAAGACCAGCCCCATGGCCGCCGCCAGCGGGAACACCGACAGGGGCGCGTCGCGCCAGCTTTCGGGCAGCGCCTGCCGCAACCCCAGAAGGGTCAATCCGAACAGGACCGAGATCGCTGCCGGACGCGCCACGGTGGCGCCGAGGGTCGCGAAATCCAGCCCTACGTAGCGCCGCAGCGCCGTCATGTGTACCAGCAGATGCGCCGCGCCGAAGCCGACCCGCAACCAGGCCACCGCCAAAACCGAATGGCTCAGCCCCAGCATCAGCAGCGCCAACGCAATGCTCTGCAGGATCAGCTCGTTACGCAACTTCAGCTTGACGTCGCCGGTGGCTATGTAGACCGCATTGGCCTGTCCCGCTATGAGTTGCAGCAACTGCGCAATGCAAAGCGCCTGCAATACAGGTGCAGCACCAAGCCACTTTTCCCCGAAGAGCAGACCTATGACCGCGTATGCCTCAATCGCCATAAACAGCAGCGCTGGCCACGCCACCACCAGCGTATAGGCGGTGACTTTCATCAACAGCGGCCGCATGTCGGCGCCGGCCCGATGCATGGCACCCAACTCGGAGCCGGTGACCCAGTTGACCGAACTCAAGAATAGCCGCTGGACCATGATCGCCAGGCGATAGCTCCGCACGTAATAGCCAACAGTATCGAAGGCGAAGACCTTTCCCATAAGGATCTGCGGCAGTTGCGATCCGAGAGTCGAAACCACCGACTCGATCGAGGTCAGGCCGCCAAAACTGGCCACTGCACGCCATTCCTTCAGCGACGGACGAAGGTGCAGATGGTCACGACGATAAGCCAACGTTACACCGACGAACCCCACCGATTGCGCCACCGCCCCCCAGGCCAGCGAGATCGGACCAAAACCGGCAAGCGCGAAAAGGATCGAGACCACGGTATTGGCCAGCGTTCCCGACAAGACGATTACCGACAGTTCCTTGTAGCGGCGGTCACGCCGCAGCAGCCCTCCCGCAGGTAGTCCGATGGGCAGGATCAGGAAGCTCACCGACAGTAGCGCGAAAATCGGCGCCAGCCGCGGCTCGTCATAGAAATCGGCGATAGGCTCTCGGCCCAGGAAGATGGCAAGGGCCAACGTCCAACTGACCAACAGCGCCACGCCGAATACGGTGCGGATCTTGTCCTCGGTCAGATCCGGCTCCTTGATCACGTAGCGCTGCACCCCGAATTCACGCAGCGCTTCGAGCACCGCGATCGCGGCCAGCGCCACCGCCGCCACACCGAGTTCCGAGGGCGGCAGAAGCCGGGCGATGACAATCGCCGAGAAGAACTGGATGAAAAACTGCCCGCCAGTCTGGCCGAAGCTGTAGAATAATCCGCGTCGGACGCTCATGGCGCGCTGTTCCTTCTGTGCCCGGTAATATGATCCGGCCCGCCGGGCCTCATACCATCCCCCACCGGAGCGTGCGACCGTTGCATCTCACAGTTTGGCCCGAGTGCGCACAAACGCCACGAACGCCGCCTCCGGCGCGTGCAGCCGGGGCTTGCCCGAGGCCGCCCACCAGGCGCGCCAGTCGGCCTCGAGGGCGTAGACGTCGAAGCCCGGCGCGGCGGCGCGGGCCCGGTCGTAGGCCGCCGGAGAGAGCGGCGGCAGCTCCGCCCCCCCTGCCCCGCGCCCGGATCCCGTCGCCGCCATCTTCGCCCGGGCGCGCACCCGCACCAGGTCGCCCGGCTCGACGCTGATCGAGTAATCCGGCAGCAGGTCCGCCGCCGCCATGTCGCGGATCATCTTGCGAAACACCCGCAAAGGTGAGGTGGACCCGGTCTTGGTCAAGAGCGTTGCGAGCCCGATGGTCCATTCCCGCTGCCGGCCGCAATGCTTGCGGGCGATCTCGTAGACCCGGCGCTCCAGCGG
Source organism: Halovulum sp. GXIMD14794 (assembly GCF_054457455.1). Classification (NCBI taxonomy): domain Bacteria; kingdom Pseudomonadati; phylum Pseudomonadota; class Alphaproteobacteria; order Rhodobacterales; family Paracoccaceae; genus Halovulum; species Halovulum sp. GXIMD14794. Next base: position 29,242 of record NZ_JBTLNF010000014.1, read on the forward strand.
CTTGCGCAGGCGGAAATAGTCGCGGCTCAGCGTCAGCACCGATTTCGCCAGCACCGCGCGGTAGAGCCAGTCCGACAGCACCACCTCGGCCGAGATCATCCGCCCCGCCCTTGTCCGCCGCACGATCTCCCAGCTGTCGATCAGGCCGAAGCCGCGGGTGGTCTCGACGCCCCCGGTGGCGATCGTGGTGACGATCCGCGTGCCCGACAGCCGCTCCAGCGCCTCGCGCAGCCGGCGATAACCGTCGCCGCTGGTCTCGCGGTTGGTCGCCACCAGCAGGTCGCGCGCGGTCAGCACCAGGCGCCGGCTGACGGGCCGCTCGGCATTGATCGCCGCCATCAGCTGGCTGATGCAGTAGATCAGGATGTCCTTGTCGTGGATCGTCGCCAGCCCCTTGACCGAGGGCGTGATCTCGATGCTCGCGCCTGCGTGCTCATAGGACAGCACCCGCCGGTCGGGCCGGGTCGAGAGCGAGAACACCGGATGCTCCATGGACGCAAGGTCGTCCTTGGGGATTGCGTCCAGCACGTCGCAGACGAAGAAGTCGCCGGTCGGATGCCGGTCCGGAAGAAGTGTCGAGGCCATGACTGCTCTGCCTCACCCTGCTTGTTTCTCGGGGTTTTTTATCGTGGTTTCATTTACACCAGCCTACGGACGGGCCCCCGCTCCGTCCAGCGGCAAGGCGCACGGGGCACGGGTTTCCACGTGGGTTTGGAATCGCGGATGCGTGGGTTCAGAGTCGCATGAACGTGGTTCCGGAATCGCATGCGGCTGTCCTGCGCCGGTTTTTCCCCTGTGAAACCAAGGGGGTGGCCAGAGGCCCCGAAACCCGTAACACTATATATAACACCCAATAACACGGCTGGGCTGGCGGAGTGTTGCCGCCGCGCCCCGGATTCCAGCCGGAATCGCCTTGGGAAACGCCGGATTTCACTGAGAAAATCGAATCGGATGCCGCTTTCGCTTACATGTGCCGCGTTTTGTGGTACATTGCCGAAAACAGGGCACATGAGGCGTTTTCGATGCAGGATCCCGAGGCCGGCCAGCGGCCCCCGTATTTCAATATCGACCCCGACCAGGCCTTGCGCGAACTGGGCGATCCGGTGGGCACCGACGGGTTCGCCGACACCGCCAGCCGCTCGCTCTCGGGCCGCGAGGATCTGGTCCGCCGCGGCCAGTCCCCCGAGGGGCGCAAGACGCTGCGCCTGTTCTCGACATGGGAGATCACCCGCTACCTGATCCCGGTCGCCCCCGCCCATTTCCGCCGCGTGCTGCGCGCCAACCCGGACCTGCCGCAGGGCCGGTCCGAGACCGAGGGCGGCGCCAAGTGGTTCACCCTCGACGAGGTGCTGCGCCTGCGCGCCCATTTCGCCGCCGAAGGCAGCCGCGCCAAGGAATACCGCCCCTACCGCCCCGAGGGGCTGCCGGCCAAGGTCGTCGCGGTCGCCAATTTCAAGGGCGGCGTCGGCAAGACCTCGACCGCGGCGCATCTGGCGATGTCGGCGGCGCTGGACGGGTACCGGGTGCTGGTCATCGACCTCGACAGCCAGGGCTCGATCACCTCGATCTTCGGCGGGCAGGTGGCGGACGAATGGCAGACGGTGTTTCCGCTGCTGGCCCGCGACTATGCCCGCAGCCTGCAGGCCGAGAACCGCCGCCGCGTCGACCGCGGCGAGCCCCCCCTGCCCTTCGACGACGCGCTGCAAACCGCGCTCGACACCAAAGCCGCCGACCTGGTGCAAGGCACGCACTGGCCAAACATCGACCTGATCGGCGCGCAGCTGAACCTGTACTGGGCCGAGTTCCAGATCCCCGTCTGGCGCACCGGCCTGCGCGGCTGGAAGCTGTGGGACGCGCTGTCCAACGGGCTCGAGGCGGACGGGCTGCTGGACCAGTACGACCTGGTCGTGCTCGATACGCCGCCGGCGCTTGGGTACCTGACGATCAACGGGCTGGCGACGGCGGACATCCTGCTGGTGCCGCTGGGCGCGTCCTTCCTGGAGTTCGACTCGACGGGCCGGTTCTTCGACATGCTGCACGCCACCTTCGCCTCGATCGAAGAGGGCGAGAACGCCGCCGCCCGCGCGCTTGGCCGTCCGGGGCTGCGCTTCGAATGGGACGCGGTGCGCGCCGTGGTGACCCGTTTCGACGGCTCGCAGCAGGCCGAGATGGCAGGGCTGATGCAGGCCTATCTGGGCCCGGTGCTCAGCCCCGTGCGGCAGGACTTCACCGCGCTCGTGGGACAGGCGGGCGAGCAGGTGAACGGAATTTACGAGGCGGATTATCGGGATTTTAACCGAGATACGTATGCTAGGGGGCGCGCCGCCTTCGACGCCACCTATGCCGCCTTCAAGCGCCTGCTGATCGGCGCGTGGCGCAGGGACGAACTGGCGCAACAGCACGAGCAGCAACAATTGAAAGAGGAGGCGTCCTGATGGCCCGCCGCCGCCTGACCCCCGTCGAGTCCCCTGCAGATGCCCCAGCCCAGCCGGGTGCGGGGCTGGAAACCAAGGCCTTCGGGCTTGCCAGCCAGGTCTCCCGCGCGCCGATCGCGCAGGTCGCGGGCGAGGCCTCGGCCACCGCGGCGCTCGAGGCGCTGACTGACGACATGGCCCGCGCCCGCGCCGAGGGCCGGATGGTGCTGGACCTGCCGCTGGGCGACGTTCTGGCCGATCACCTGGACCGCGACCGCCTGCCCCGCGACGACGAGGACATGGAGGCGCTGCGCGAAAGCCTGCGCGCCCACGGCCAGCGCACGCCGATCGAGGTCACGCCGCTGACGGACGGCCGCTACGGGCTGATCTCGGGCTGGCGGCGGCTGACCGCGCTTTCGGCGCTGCTGAAGGAGACCGGCGACCCGCGTTTCGCATCGGTCCGCGCGCTGGTCCGCCGGCCCGAAACCTCGGGCGATGCCTATGTCGCCATGGTCGAGGAGAACGAGATCCGGCTGGGCCTCTCGCATTACGAGCGCGCCCGGATCGTGGCGCTCTCGGCCGACCGCGGCGTCTTCGAGAACGAGCGCGTGGCGCTGCGGGCGCTGTTCGGGAATGTTTCGCGCGCGAAACGCTCGAAGATCGGCAGTTTCCTTGCGGTCTACCGGGCGCTGGACGCGCAGCTGCGCTTCCCCCACGCGCTGGGAGAGCGGCTGGGCCTGCGCGTTGCGAAGCACGTCTCCGACGACAGGGCCGCCGCCAGGGCGCTGCGCCGCGCGCTGGAGAAGGCGAATGCCGAGACCCCCGAGGCCGAGCAGGCCGCCCTGGAGCAGGCGCTGACGCCCCCCAAGGCCGCGCCTGCGCCTGAACCCGCACCAGCCCCCGAAACCGTCCCCGGCATCACCGTGGGCGCGAAACGCAAGGGGGCGGGCCTGCAGGTCACGCTCACCGGCCCGCGCGTCGACGCGGAACTGCACCGGGCGATCCTGGACCTGGTCGAGCGCTGGCGGCAGGACTGAGCGTTTCGCGCGCGAAACACGGGTCGAATGTTTCGCGCGCGAAACGGGCGGAGGCGCGCGCAGGGGTGGCGCAACTTCATGACGAGGCCGCGGTCCCTTGTGGTACTCTTTCCGGGTTGGTTCATTCAGCTCTGGGGGATTTCGACATGTTCAAACGGGTTATCGTGCTGGGCAGCCTTCTGGCCGCTCCGGCCCTGGCCGACATTTCCGACGAGGCGAATGCCTGCATCGACGAGATGCGCGCCCGCTACGGGGACGTCGGCGGCGAGGTCCTGGGGCAGGAGGGCAGCGAGGCGGGCACCCTCGTCACGCTCAGGGACGCGAACGGCATCACCTGGGAATGCATCGTCTGGTCCGGCCCCGAGGTCGCCGAGCTGCGCCGTTCTGATGGTGGGGCTGATGGCGGGGTGGACGCCCCGGACGACGGCGGCGGCGCGATGGCGGGTGCGGCCGTGTCGGGCACCCAGCGGGTGCAGTTCGCCCCCGGCACCAGCGGCATGGCGGTGACGGCGGTACTCGATCCGAACACCTCCGTGCGCTATGTCCTCGGCGCCAGCGAGGGGCAGGTCCTGAACGTGGACATCGGCTCTCACGGCGGTGCGCTGGACTACCGGATCGAGAACCCGGACGGCTCGGCGCTGCTGGACCTGATCGCCTCGGACACGCCCTACCAGGGGCAACTCTGGCAATCGGGCGACCATGTCGTCGAGATCATGAACGCCGGCGCCCAGCCGGTGACCTTCGACGTGGGCATCGGGATCGAGTGATCCCGGCCCCCCACCAAAGACCCCCACCAAAGGCCGCGCCGGATGAACCTCATCCCCCACGACGCCTACACGCTTCCGGGCGTGCCGATCATGGTCTGGCTGGGCGGCCTCGGCGTGGCCCTCTACGCTTGGTACTGGGCCTGGTGCTGGTGGAAGCTTCGCCAGCCGGGCGACGAGGATTGAGTTGCGAGGACTGAGCGGCGGTCAGCAGAGCCAGCGCCGAGCGTTTCGCGCGCGAAACATGACTCAGAACCGTTTCGCACGCGAAACACGACTCAGAGCCGTTTCGCGTGCGAAACGCACAGCCGTTTCACGGCAAGGACCTCAGGAACCGGCCAGGCCGATACCCTCGTAGCGGGGCAGGGAATCCTTGGCCAGGAACCGGCGGCCGTCCACGACCAGCGGTGCCGGATCGCGGCCCGCCAGCAGCTCGGGCAGGGCCTTGTACTCGGGCCAGCTGGTCATCAGCAGCACCGCCTCGGCGCCCTCCAGCGCCTCGCCCAGGTCGTCGTGGAAGGTGACGCCCTGCGGGAACTGCTTCTCGGCCTCGTGGCGGGCGATCGGGTCGTGGGCGTGGACGTCCGCGCCCGCGTCGATCAGCGCCTGCGTCACCGGCAGCGAGGGGCTCTCGCGGATGTCGTCGGTGCCCGGCTTGAAGGCCATGCCGAGCACTGCCACGCGCAGGCCCGCAAGGTCGGGATGGTGCCGCCGCAGCATCTCCAGCATCCGGGCGGGCTGCGCCTCGTTTACCGCGATGACCGAGCTGAGCAGGTCCATGCCGTTGCCCGCCGCCTTGCCGTAGGAGATCAGCGCCTTCACGTCCTTCGGGAAGCACGAGCCGCCGAAGCCGCAGCCGGCGGCCAGGTAGACCAGCGACGAGGGGCTGACCCGGCTGCCGTCCGGCAGGATGGGCGAGAAGCGCTTGTCCAGGTGCACGCCCGCCATCGCCTCGACCACGTCGACGCCCGAGGCGGCGCAGAGATTGCCGATCTCGTTCGAGAACGAGATCAGCGTCGCCAGCAGCGAGTTGGCCGTGTACTTGATCATCTCGGCGGTGCGGGGCGTGGTGCGGATCTTGTCGACGTCCGGGAAGCAGTCGTAAAGCTGCCCCAACGCATCGCGGGAGGCCTCGTCGATGCCGCCCAGCACGATCCGGTCGGGCTCCATGAAATCGGCGATGGCTTCGCCTTCCTTCAGGAACTCGGGGTTCATGCCGACGCCGAAATCCGGGCCGGCGGTCTTGCCAGAGACCCGTTCGAGGATCGGCAGAACTTCGTCCTCGGTGGTGCCGGGGACCACGGTGCTTTTCACGACGACGCAGTGATAGCCGGGTTTGTCCTTCAGCACCGCGCCGATCTGTTCGGCCACGGTGCGGATGTATTTCAGATCGATCGCGCTGCCGTCGAAGGGCGTGCCCACGGCGATCAGCGACAGTTCGGTGTCACGCACCGCCGCCTCGAGGTCGGTGGTGGCGGTCAGGGTCTTGCCCGCGACCTGCCCCAGCAGTTCTTCCAGGCCCAGCTCGTAGATCGGCGGATCGCCCGCGTTGATCCGCGCGACCTTGTCCGCGTCCACGTCGACGCAGACCACCTCGTGCCCCTTGGAGGCGAGGCACACGCCCGAGACGAGGCCCACATAGCCCGTTCCGATGACCGATACCCGCATCTCACGCGTCCTCCGCAACGGCGTTCTCGCCATACCAGATCAGCGCCCGGCGCAGCCCGTCCTCGGCGCCGACCGACGGATCGTATCCCAGCGCCTCGCGCGCCTTGGCGATCACCGGGCAGCGGCGGTTGGGGTTGTCGACCAGGTAGGCGGCCTCCTCCGAGACCTTGCGCACCACCTGGCCCTTGTAGTCGTAGAGCTCGCGGCCCAGCTCGGCGACCCGGTCGGCGAGCTCCGCCATCGAGATCTCGGGCTCCTCGGTGCCGATGTTGTAGGCCTCGCCCGGTTCACCCCGCAGCAGGATCTTGTAATAGCCGACGATGGCGTCGGCGATGTAGCAGAAGGTCCGCGTCGGCGAGCCGTCCGACAGCATCACGATGTCCCGGCCTTCCAGGATGTCGCGGGCGAAATCCGGCAGCACCCGGCGGTCGGAGATCTTCAGTCCGGGGCCGTAATTGTTGAAGGGCCGCGCGATCGAGATCTTCAGCCCGTAGGCGCGGGCGAAGTTCACGCAGAGCGTCTCGCCATAGCGCTTGCTCTCGTCATAGCAGGCGCGCGGGCCGGTGCACGAGACGTTGCCGCGATAGGTCTCGGGCGTCGGGATGTGCGCAGGGTCCGGATCGCCGTAGATCTCGGAGGTCGAGTAGAACAGGAACCCCGAGAGCGGCTTGCCGGCATTGGACTGCGCCAGCGCGTAGTCCAGCAGGCGGCGCAGCCCGTCCACGTTGGCGTCCATGGTCTCGATCGGGTAGCGCCGGTAATAGGTCGGCGAGGCGATCGAGGCCGCGTGGATGATGTAGTCGAAATCGCCCATGCCGTCCGGCAGCGGGTGGGTGATGTCGTGCTTCTGCAGGGTCAGGTTGGGATCGCCGTCCAGCGCCGTCAGCCACTCGGGCACGCCGCGGATGTAGTTGTCCCAGACCGTCACGTCGCAGGGCGTCTGGCCCGAGGTCCTGTTCCAGTGCAGCACCGACTGCACCAGGTAGTAGCCCAGGAACCCGCCGCCGCCGACGATCAGCAGGCGCTTGCCCGAGAGGTCGGGGAACTCGTCGGAGAGGTTGCGGCAGATGTGGTCGAGATCGGCCTCGATGACGTCTTGGGCGGTTTTCATGGGCGGAATGGCCTCCGGTCGGATCGGTACTCGTGAAGGGAACTAGCAGGCCGGACCCACGGAAATATGGCAGGGCCGGCCGGCGTCGGGATTTGCCGGCTCAACCGGCCGGAAACATCGCGTCCTGCTCGGCGCGCAGCTTGCAGGCCAGGTTGTCGGGCAGGTCCACGTCGTCCAGCGTCAGCACCTGGTCCTTGGGGATGTCCCGGCGCAGGGTCGCGCCCTCGGCCAGGCCCATCGGCAGCAGGTTGTCGCGGCGCACCACGTCGTAGTTCTCGCACTGGCCGTAGGTCATGTACCAGCCCAGCCCGTCGAGGGTCTGCCCGGCCTTGAGGTCGATCTTCGCGGTGGCGATCACGTCGACCACCGGCGCGCCCTTCGGCGCGATCACGTGATCGCCGAACAGCACCACGCGGGCGACCGACAGCGGCACCTCGAAGATCGTCAGGTGATAGGGCACGTAGAAGCTGTAGAGCGGCCCTTCGCCCAGCTTGCCGTAGTTCAGGTAATGCGCCTGCGCCTTGTCCTGCGCCTCGGCGAAGACATAGACGCCCGGAGAGGGCAGGCCGCCAACCACGTATTCGACGATGCCGCCCTTCTCGCGCAGCATGTCGAGGTCGTACATGCTCACCATGTCGTCGACCGGGCCGCGATGCTCGATGCCGATCATGCCGCGCTGCGCGACCTGCATGCCGGTGGCATTGGCGACGATGGCCTGCTCGAACGAGATCTTGGTGCCGTCGGCGAAGCTGGTGACCATGTGCGGGGTCTGGCCCCATTGTTTCGCGAACCCGGCCTGCGTGGTGGGGTTGCGATAGCGGTCCTGCAGGCCCTTGATGTTGCCGCAGACCCGCGGGATCAGGCCGATGCTCTCGACGAAGCGCAGCAGGTTGATCTGCACGCCGGGCTGATCGCCGTCGCAGCCGGTCAGGATCACGCCTGCCGCATCGGCCTTGGCCTTCAGCACCGGGCCGACGGTGCCGTCGAGTTCGGCGTTCATCAGCACCATGTGCTTGCCGTGCTCGATCGCGGCCATGGTGACTTGGGCGCCGTATTCGACATGGCCGGTGGCCTCGACCAGCGCCTCGATGCCCGGCGCGCCGCAGGCGACGGCCGGATCGGCCGTGACGGCGAACTTGCCGGCGTCCATGGCGTCCTGCAACTCGCCCGGCGTGGTGACCTCGACGATGCGCTCGCGCGGGACGCCGTAATCCTCGTAGGCGGCGATGGCGGCGGCGACGGTGCGGTTGCAGATCACCGACAGTTCCATGCCCGGCATGTAGTTCAGCACCTGGTTGGCGATGCCCCGTCCCATGAAGCCGGCACCGAACATGCCGAAGCGAACCGGGTTGCCGGCCGCAGCCCGCGCCCGGAGTGAAGAATCGACCAGGATCATGAATCCCCCGCCTGCAGTTTGTAAGATACCCCGGGGCGGTTATGGCGCATTCATCGCGAAGCGTCTACGCAGTCGCGCTCTACCAGAGCGCGCAAGATCGGCTCCAGCCTCGGAAAAATCACATTTCTGCGGCACCTTGATGCTAGACTCGGGCCTAAGCGTGCATATGCTTGACGTCGCCTCGGGCGGTGGGGAACGCGTCCGGGGGAGGGGTGGTCATGAATGCTTCGGTACAGCACGCCGGTCAGCCGCGCGTGTGTATTTATTCCATGCGTGAGTTGGATGCGCACGTTTCGCGCGCCGGTGGCTACGAGTTCGAGGATGTGGTCGCCAGCGATCTGGACGATGCCGAGATCCTGACTCCCCGTCACCGAGGCCTGTCGGAACGTCGCCTGAGCGCGCATCGCTGGTTGTCCCGGCGCACGCCGATTGCGGCGCGGATGGGCAGCGGTCTGGACGTTGCTCCCCTCGACCGGGATTACGACCTGTTCTTCTTCTTCGCCGCGCAGCCGCGGGACCTGCTGACGCTTGGCTCGCTGCCGGACTGGCGCAAGCGGGCGGGGCGCGCGGTGTGCTGGCTGCAGGAATTGTGGGTCGACGACATCGCCACGCTCGGGCGGCTGCTCGACGTGCTGAATGCGTTCGACCACGTGATCAGCCCGTTCCACCACAGCACCGAGCCGCTACAGCAGAGGCTGTCGGTGCCGGTGACCTACCTGCCCTGGGGAGTCGATGCGCTCGCCTTCTGTCCCTGGCCGGATCCGCCGGAGCGGGTGATCGATTTCTACAATATCGGCGGGATCTCCCCGGTGACCCACGCGGCGCTGGTGGACTATGCCGAGAACACGCGACGGTTCTACCTGCACGACACCACCGGCGGGCGGCGCAACGCGAAATCCCATGTCCTGCACCGCCGCAACTATGCCGGCCAGTTGCAGCGCACGCAGTATTTCTTCGCTCACATGGCCAAGATGAGCCGCCCGGGCGAGCGCGGTGCGCAGATCGAGTTCGGCCTGCGCTACACCGAGGGCACCGCCGCGGGGACCATTCTTCTGGGCGACCGTATCGACAATCCTGCCTTCGACGCGCATTTCGGCTGGGAGGATGCGGTCTTCCAGATCCCCTACGACTGCCCGGACATCGGTGCCTTCGTGGCGGAACTGGAGCGTCAGCCCGCGCGGCTCGACGCGGCCCGGCGCCGCAATGTGTCCAACGCGCTGCGCCGGCACGACTATGCCTGGCGCTGGCAGCAACTGCTGGACCTGATCGACCTGCCGGAGAGGCCGCAACTCGCCTCCCGCCGGCGGGCGCTGGAAGAACGCGCCGCCGCAGTGATGCAGGACGGCGGTCACGCAAGCGAGGAGACCATCGGCCATGCTCATGCCTGACACCGACAGCGGGGGGGATTCGCCCCGCAGACCGGCTCGGCGCCGGGTCCTGATGACCGGCACCGCGGCGCTGTTGCTGATGGGGGGCGGAATCCGCTTCGGCGCGCCGCTGCTGCTGCGCGGAGGGTGGGTTCTGGCTCCGGGGGACGTCTGAGATGTTCCTGTCCGCAACCGAGTTCCCCGACGGACATGTCGAGCGGGCGCAGGTCTGCGTGATCGGCTCGGGGCCGGCGGGCATGACCATTGCCCATAGTCTGGCAGAGAACGGCAAGAACGTGCTGCTTCTCGAGGCCGGGGGCCGCGACTGGGATCCGGACTCGCAGGAGCTCTATGCCGGCAAGGTCGTGGGCGATCCCTATTTCGATCTGCGCGACGCCCGCCTGCGGATGCTGGGCGGCACCTCGGGGCATTGGGGCGGCCAGTGCCGCCCGCTCGACGCGCACGACTTCGCCATCGGGGCGATCACGCCCGGTGCGGACTGGCCGATCGGCCGCGAGGCGCTCGATCCCTGGCTGGGACCGGCCTGCGAGTTGCTGGAGATCCCCGCCGAATTTCCCGAGACGGAACTGGCGCCGGATCTGCGCCGGGTGACGTTCCATTTCAGCCCGCCCGTACGCTTTGGCGACAAGTACTACGATTACTGCGAGCGCTCGCAGAACCTGCGGGTCTTCCTGAACAGCGCCCTCGTGGGCCTGACCCCGGACGAGGGGCCGGACGGGCCGCGGATCCGGAGCGCCGAGATCGTCTCGGGGCAGACCGGGGGCGAGGCGACCCGCCGCTGGAGCGTCGAGGCCGAGACTTTCGTGCTGTGCCTGGGCGGGATCGAGAACTCCCGCCTGCTGCTGTGGGCCAACGAGCAGGCCGGGGGCAGCCTGGTGCCGAACCCGGATCTGATCGGGCGCTACTGGATGGAGCATTTCGACGGGCTCGTGGCCGAGGCGGTGGTGTCCCGGAACTTGGTGAACCAGACCGGTGCCGAGATGGAAAGCCCCGCCTGGCGCAGCCAGGGAAGCGAGCTTTATTTCGCGATGAGCGAGGAGTTCCAGCGCCGTGAAGGGGTGCTGAACGCTACTTTCCTGTTTCTGGAACAGGCCTATGCCGGCACCAAGCAGCTGGTCGCAGACATCATGTGCGTGGCGCCGCCGATAGGTCGGCGACTGATGGGCCTGCTGGAGCGCGACCTGGTCTGCGGCGCCCGCGTGCAGGCGATGTGGGAGCAGGCTCCGGATTACGACAACCGGGTGGCGCTGGGGACGACGACCGACCCGCTGGGCCTGCCCGAGGTGGAGCTGCACTGGCGCGCCACCGAAACCGACCGTCGCACGATCGAGACGCTGACCCTGGGCCTGGCAGGCCGGTTCGCCGAGGCCGACCTGGGCCGGATGCGGCCGAACGACTGGATCGTTCGTCCCGAGAGACCGATGATGCTGGGATCGACGCCCGCGCATTATCACCACATGGGCGGGACCCGGATGAGCGCCAGCCCGGCGGACGGCGTCGTGGACAGCGATCTGAAAGTGCACGGCCTGGGCAATCTCTATGTCGGCGGCTCGTCGGTCTTCCCCTCGGGGGGATATGTCAATCCGACGCTGACCATCGTTCAGCTGGCCCTGCGGCTGGCCGATCACCTGGCGGTGAAGGGGTAGACTTGCGAACGAGAAGGATGGGGCCCGCATGATTTTCACGGAGACCGGCCTCGCCGGCGCCTATGTCATCGACCTCGAGGAGATCCGCGATGACCGCGGGTTCTTCGCCCGCGCCTTTTGCGCCAAGGAGTTCGAGGCGCAGGGGCTGAAACCTGTGATCGCGCAGGCGAACCTGTCCTTCAACCACAAGGCTGGCACGTTGCGCGGGCTGCACTACCAGCGCCCCCCCGCCGCCGAGACCAAGCTGGTGCGCTGCACCGCCGGGGCGATCTGGGACGTGATCGTGGACATCCGCCCCGACTCGCCCACCTACATGCAGCATTTCGGGGTGGAGCTGAGCGCCGCCAATCGCCGCGCGCTCTATGTGCCCGAGATGTTCGCCCACGGCTACCTGACCCTGACCGACGGGGCCGAGGCGATCTACTCGGTGGGTGAGTTCTACACGCCGGGCGTGGAGGGGGGATACCGCTACGACGATCCGGCGCTGGGGATCGACTGGCCTGTGCCGGTCTCGGTGCTGTCGGAGAAGGATGCGAACTGGGCGTTGATCGGGGAGTGAGGGAACGGGGAGCGGACCGATACGGAACCAGTGCGGAACAAGAAATGATGCGCGGCATTTTTGTCTGAGGGCTTCATGCCTGAAACGGGTATGATGGGAGGCTGGCCTGGGGGTGTTGTCGAGAGGCCTGGTTACGGGATGAGCATGGACGGACAGGGGATGGAAGCCGGTGTCGGCACCCTCACGGGCGCCGACCTGATCCGTGCGCAGGGCATCTGGACGATCCTGCGCGAGGATCTGCGCACCCATCACGGAGAGCTGTCGCGCCCCGGCCTGCAGACGCTCTGGATCTACCGCATCGGCACCTGGGCCACCACGCTGCCGCCCGGGCTGCGGCAGCTCGTCGGCCTGGTCTATTCCCTGGGGAGGCGCTTCTGCCGCAATGTCTACGGGATCGAGCTGATGCGCTCGGCCAGGATCGGGCGGCGCCTGCTGATCGCGCATCAGCACGGCATCGTCTTCCATCAGTTCGGTACCATCGGCGACGATTGCGTGGTGCGCCAGGGCGTGACCTTCGGCATCGGCAGCGGTGCCGATTGGGTGCGGGGACAAGGGCCGGTGGTCGGCAACAACGTCTCCTTCGCGCCGGGCGTGATCGTCATCGGCAACGTCAGCATCGGCGACAATGTCAGCATCGGTCCCAATTGCGTCGTTTCGGCGGATGTGCCCGCCGACCGGTCGCTGTTCATCCCTCCGCCGCGCGTCATTCCGCGGGAGCCCGAATGACACATCAGTACCTGTACCGTTTTCAGTTCCGAGGAGTATCGGCATGCCCCTGACCTACGAGACCGCCCTGGGCGCGATGGAGAGCGCCGTCGACGAGATGAACCTCTCGCAGCCCGAAGACAAGCAGCTGTCCAAGGACCCGGACGCGGTGCTGTTCGGCCCCGGCAGCCTGCTCGATTCCGTCGGCCTGGTGAACCTGGTCATGGCCGCCGAGCAGCACCTCGGGGACGCCACCGGCGAGGACATCGTGCTGGCCTCCGAGGCGGCCATGTCGCGCAAGCGCAGCCCCTATCGCAGCCTGCGCGCGCTGGCCGAATATGCCGTCGAGATCTCTAACGAAGAACAGGCCGCCACCGCGTGACCGAAGCGCCAATGACCGATACCCGCGTGATCGCCATCACCGGCACCCGCAAGGGGATCGGGCGCTTCCTGGTGGAGCAATACCTGGAGCGCGGCTGGACCGTCGTGGGCTGCGCCCGCGGCGCCGCGGACATCGACGACAGCCGCTACACGCATTTCGAACTGGACGTGGCCGACGAGCGCGCCGTCGCCTCGATGATGCGCCAGGTCGGCCGGGCGCATGGCCGGCTGGACGCGCTCCTGAACAACGCCGGCATCGCCTCGATGAACCATGCGATGCTGACCCCGGGCTCGACCATGCAGCGGGTGTTCGCGACCAACGTCTACGGCAGCTTCTACTTCTGCCGCGAGGCAGCCAAGGTCATGGGCCGCCGCAAGACCGGGCGCATCGTAAACTTCGCCACCGTGGCCACCCCGCTGAAGCTGGAGGGCGAGGCGGTCTATGCCGCGTCCAAGGCTGCCGTGGTCTCGCTGACGGAAGTGCTGGCGCGGGAGTTCGCGCCCTTCGGCATCACCGTCAACGCGGTCGGCCCGACGCCGGTGCCGACCGATCTCGTGGGGTCCGTCCCGCAGGAGAAGATGGACGCGCTGATCGCCCGCCAGGCGATCCCGCGCTACGGCACGATGGAGGATGTGCTCAACGTCTGCGACTTCTTCCTGCGGGGGGAGTCGGATTTCGTCACCGGGCAGACGCTCTACCTGGGCGGGGTCTGAGGCGATGACGGCGGGCGGCTTCCTGCTGGAGCGTTTCGCAGCGGCCGGGGACAAGACCGCCTTCGTCGAGGCGGACGGCAGCCGCGAGAGCTATGCCGGGCTGCTGGCGCGGATCGGGGAGGCGGGCGCGGCGCTCGATGCGGCGGGGGTGGGCCCCGGCGCCTCGGTGCAGCTGCGCGGCGATTTCGGCGCGGCGGCGACGGCCTTCCTGCTGGCGCTCTGGGCGCGGGGCGCGGTGGTCTCGCCGGTCGCCCCGGTGAGCCTGGAAAAGGCCGCCGAGTTCGCCGACGTCGGCCAGGCCGCCTGGATCGTGGACGCCGCCAGCGGAACCATCGAGCCGGGGCCGGGGGCCTCCGCCCACGCGCTCTATGACGATCTGCGGGGCAGGGGGGTGCCGGGGCTGGTGATCTTCTCGTCCGGGACCACCGGCGTCTCCAAGGGCGCGGTGCACGACGCGACGCGGCTGCTGTCGAAGTTCGAGACGCCCGGCAAGGATTTCCGCACGCTGGCCTTCCTGCTGTTCGACCATATCGCGGGCGTGGACACGCTGCTCTACTGCCTGTCGAACGCCTCGACGATCGTCTGTCCGGCCGATCGCACCCCCGAGGCGATCTGCCGCCTGATCGCGGCCGAGGCGGTCGAGGTGCTGCCCACGGCGCCCTCGTTCCTGAACCTGATGCTGCTGTCGGGGGCGCATGAACGCCATGACCTGAGCAGCCTGAAGATCGTCACCTACGGCGCCGAGATGATGCCCCAGGCCCTGCTGGAGCGGGTCGCGGCGGCGCTTCCGAAGGCGCGGCTGGTGCAGAAATACGGAACCTCGGAAATCGGCGCGCTGCGCTCGAAATCGGAAGGCAACGCCTCGCGCTGGATCCGGATCGGAGGGCAGGGTGCGGACTGGCGCGTCGTCGAGGGGCTGCTGGAGGTGAAGACCGGCACCGCGATGCTGGGCTACCTGAACGCACCCTCGCCCTTCACCGAGGACGGCTGGTACCGCACCGGCGACCGGGTCGAGGTCCGCGGCGACATGGTGCGGTTCCTCGGGAGGGACAGCGACGTGATCAACGTCGGCGGGCAGAAGGTCTTTCCGGCCGAGGTCGAGGCCGAGATCGCCCGCCTGCCCGGCGTCGCCGAGGTCGCGGTCAGCGGCGCCCCGCACCCGATCCTGGGCGCAGTGGTGACGGCACGCATCCGCATGACCGACCCCGCGGCCACCCCGACGGCGGTCCGCACCGCCCTGCGCCAGGGCCTTTCGGGACGGCTCGAACCCTACAAGATCCCGCAGAAGATCAAGGTGACGGCCGACCCGCTGGTCACCGAACGATTCAAGCAGCGGCGGTAGGCAAGGGCTTTCAGCGCCGCGCCGCGTCGCGCAGGAATGGAACCTGTTCGATGCTGCGCGAAACCGCGCCGCTGTAGACCCTGCCCACGCTGTCGAATATCCCGAAGCTTAAGCGCTGCTGCAGCGGTTCGACGCTGGCGCGGTCCAGCGCCAGAACGGTGAGGACGCCGATGAAGGCCGCAACGATCAGCATATCGAACGGGAAGGCGGCGGAATATTCGGGAAGCAGGTTCAGCAGGATGTTCCCGAAACCGTAGTAGAACAGCGTCTGCCATCCCAACGCCGCGAAAAACCGCGATACTCCCGTGTTTCCTAGATATCTAAATAGAAGCATATATGTGGCGGCACAGATCATGCCGTATGCGTAGTACGTGGGTTTGTTTGTCCCCCGGTAGACATAGACCAGGTCCGACAGGAATGCCTTTGGGCCTTCGCTGCGCGCCGTCGTCACCGCATCATGGACCAGCAGCGTCGTCGCCCCGGCCAGCATGGCTCCTGCGGCGTGCCAGCTGCGGCGCCCGGTCAGCGCTTCGCCGATGAACATGCCGAAGGCGACCAGGACCAGTCCCAGCAGTACCGCCGGTCCGCGTCCAGCGTCGTGCCCCAGCAGGTACTGCAGCGCATAGGCGTCAGACAGCCCGCCGCGTGCCGCGACGCCCGAGGCCAGCCAGCAGATCGCCGCCGCGCCCGCGACCAGGGGCGCGCCGTGGCGCAGCACCAGCGGAGCGGCGAGGAAGAAGATCAGGAACATCGCCGTGTAGAGCGTCAGGATGTTGCCGAACCGTCCGCCGCCGGACATCAGCAGCGCGTCTCGGGTTTCGGTGACGGCGAGCTTTCCGGTGACGAAGGCGGCGAGCGTGATGAGCGCGAACAGCAGATAGCAGGTGATCGCCTTGCCCAGCAGTCGGCGCCGGGCGGACAGCAGAGACCGGCCGGCGCGGACCTTGGACAGGTAGGCGACCTCGAGCATGATGCCGAACAGGATCAGGAAGGTCGGCGTGGCGCTGCGGGTGATCGGTTTGAACAGGCTGACCTCGGGTGCATACACGATCAGGCTGTGGGAGAGCATTGCGAGTACGACCGCCACGCCCCTGGTGCTGTCGACGAAGTCCAGACGTTGCAAGATGTCACCGGTAGCCCGTGATTACCCCCAGCATCCGTCCTGGCGCCACGGATACGCCAGGGCGGTGCATACGCATACTCCCCGGCGCGTACCGTACCCTAAATACGTAAGCTCGGAAACTATTTACGGGCAATGGTGTGATGATTTTCTATCACGGTCTGGCCTTTAGCGGTTAAACTGGCCCGGTGGGGGACTAAAATGGTGGGTTCGATGACGTGGCACTCGGTTTCTACGGCGACGTGGGTAAGTGTGCTCTTCTTCCTGGGTGCGGCGGCTTTCATCGCGGTCTATTCGGCACTGGTTTCGCTGCTGGGCGTTCTGCCCTGGCCGGCAGAGATCTGGGACTCGCTCTCCGGCGCGCGGCTGCGCCTGGGGGTGCTGGGCGAGCGGCCGCTGTATCACCTGTTTGTCTATGCGGCGGCGGGGCTGCTGTTTGGGGCGCTGGTGACGGCCGTTGCGGCGATCACCTGGCCGGTGATCGCCTTTTCCCGGAACGCGGACGGCGCCGCGGTGCGGATGACCCGAGTCTATCTCTGGGCCTTCCTGCTCAACCTGGTGCTGTTCGCCCTGGGGGTCGCGTTGCTGTAACGGCCGCCGACCGGGTGGCGCGGGATCACAGCGACTGGTAACGCACCCAGTCGCCGGGGTTGCCGCCGCGGCCGATGCCGGCGCTGGCGCCGGGCTGGTGGGCCTTGCCGGCGGTGTCGGTGGGCGGATGCTCCCGCTCCCAGGTGGCCCAGGGACGTTTGCCGCTGGCCCACATGTCCTCGAGCCGGCGCTTGTCGGCCAGGTGATCCATGCAATACCAGAAGCCCGGATGGCGGTAGGCCATCAGCTCGCCCATTTCCATCAGCTTGGGAAGCGGTCCCTGCTCCCACATGATCTCGTCGCCGTTGACGTCGGCCACGGCGTCGAACACGCCCGGCTCCAGGATGAAGAAGCCGCCGTTGATCCAGTCCATCGCGGTCTCGGGCTTTTCCTGGAAGCCCTCGACCAGCCCGTCCTCGCGCACGCCCAGATGGCCGAAGGTGGTCAGCGGCCGCACCATGGTCATGGTCGCCAGCTTGCCGTGCGAGCGGTGGAATTCCATCAGCGCCTTGAGGTCGACGTTCGAGACCCCGTCGCCATAGGTCAGCATGAAGGTCTCGCCGCCGAGATAGGGCTGCAGCCGGGCCAGGCGGCCGCCGGTCATGGTCTCTTCGCCGGTGTCGATCAGGTCGACCACCCAGGGCGGGCGCGGCGCGTTGTCGACGCCGTTGAGCGCCGGCTGGCCGAACAGCTCGCGCTGGCCGAAATCGACCCGCAGGTTGCCGGAATACTGGCACAGGTCGGCGATGTATTTCTTGATCAGGTTGCCCATGTAACCGAGCGCGAGCACGAACTCGTGGTGCCCGTGGTGCGAATAGTGCTGCATGATGTGCCACAGGATCGGCCGGTTGCCGATCTCGACGAGGGGCTTGGGCCGCACCCGCGTCTCCTCGATCAGTCGCGAGCCCTTGCCGCCGGCGAAAATAGCTACTTTCATGCTGTCACTTCCCCACTTGTCACACACGAACGGTCCCCACCGTTCGGGCAACGTCCCCTGAGCCCGAGATTAGACGTGCGGTACCGCAGTTTCCACGCTGTAAGTCTTCCGATAGCGGTGCTTTGTGACAAAATTCAGGTTTGCCGCCAGCGCCCGGCCAGATCTTCGCCGCTGCCGCGCATCAACAGGCTGAGCATGCGGCGTGTCCGGTGCAGCCGGATTCGCGTGAGGCACCCGAAGGCGCGGGCCTTTGCCCGGGCGCCCGACAGCCGGTCGGTGCGCGCCAGCAAGGGCAGTTCGGCCAGCGGCGAGGCCGCCAGCGCCAGTGCCCGCGCCCCCCAGCGCAGTTGGCCCCCCAACCCGCGCACCGCGGCGTGGTCGTGGCCGATGTGCCGGTCCCATTTGCGCGCCAGCTCGGCGAAGCTGTCGCGGGCGGGGGTGGCGATGCGCATGTCCGGCACATAGTCCAGCCGCACCCCGGCGGCGCTCGCCCGGCGGCCCCAGTCCACGTCCTCGGCGAGGCCGATGCCGGCGAAATCGCCGATCGCCTCGAACACCGCGCGGCGTGTGGCCATGTTGCAGGTCGCGGTATAGCCGTCGCGTTCGACGTAAAGTTTCATGCGGTAGCCCCAGACGCTCTCATAGGCCTCGACCGGGGTCGGCAGGGCCGGATCGGCGAGGGCGATGGTCACGTTGCCGCCGATCACCCCGGTCTGCGGGTGCGCGTCCAGGTAATCCGTCAGCACCGCCAGCCAGTCGGGCGCGGCGATGCAGTCGGCGTCGATGAAGGCCAGGAGCTCGCCCCGCGCCTGCCGCGCCCCGGTGCTGCGCGCGGGGCCGGGGCCAGGCGTTGCCTCGGTCAGCAGGCGGGCGAAGGGGAACGCCGCCAGCACCGCCTCGGGCAGCGCGTGCGAGCCGTTGTCGACCACGATCGCCTCGAAGGGCGGCGGGTCCTGCTGGGCGTCCAGCGCGGCCAGGCAGCGGCGCAGCGCCTCGGCGTGGTTCAGGTGCGGGATGACGACGGACACGCGGGGCGGGCCGTGCGGTGCGGTGCGGTTCATGTCGGACTCGGGCAATTTGCTGCCATCACATCCGGAAGTACCATGAAATCGGCGTTATTGTTGTGTTCTCTCACTCCGCGTTGGCCGATTGCGATTCCTTTGGGGCGCCGGGGACACTAGGGTCGGACGCGGGGAGCAGAGGGGATCGGGGACAGACGGATGACGGGGAAATCCGGCACGGCCGAAGGCGTGACGAACGGACAGGGTGGGGCGGAGGCGCCTGACCTCTCGATCATCATCGTCAGTTTCAACACACGCGAAATGACGCTGGCCTGCCTGCGCTCGGTGATCGAGCAGACGCGCGAAACCAGCTACGAGATCATCGTGGTCGACAATGATTCCCACGACGGCTCGGCCGAGGCGATCGCGGCGCAGTTTCCCGACGTGATCCTGTTCGCGGAAAAGTCGAATCATGGGTTCGCGGGCGGCAACAACATGGCGGTGCCGCACTCCTCCGGACATTACGTCCTGCTCTTGAACCCCGATACGGTCGTGCTGGATCGTGCGATCGACAGGCTGATGGCCTTTGCTCGCCGTGCGCCGGAGGCAAAAATCTGGGGCGGCCGCACATTGTACGGCGATGGCCAGCTGAACCCGACGAATTGCTGGCGCCGCATGAACCTATGGACGCTTCTGTCCCGCACCTTGGGACTGGAACGGGTTTTTCCCAACAGCCCGATTTTCAATGCCGAGGGATACGGGGGGTGGGCTCGCGATACCGAGCGTGAGGTGGACATCGTCACCGGCTGTTTCTTCCTGATCGAACGGGAGTTCTGGGATCGGCTAGGGGGGTTTGACCTGTCCTACGTCATGTATGGCGAAGAGGCGGATCTCTGTCTGCGGGCGCGCAAGCTGGGCGCGCAGCCCCGGATATCTCCAGAGGCCGAGATCATCCATTATGTGGGGGCGTCGACGACGGTGCGCAGCCGCAAGCATGTGATGCTGCTGAAGGCCAAGATGACCTTGGTACAGCGGACCTTTCCGGTGTGGCAGCAGCCGTTGGCCAAAGCGTTCCTGACGTTGTGGCCAGCCTCACGTCTGATGTTGTCATCCCTGCTGGCGCTGGTGACGGGCAAGCCCTCCTGGCGCAAAACCCGCGACGGTTGGCTCGAAGTCTGGGGGCGTCGGGATGAATGGCGGGCCGGGTACCCGGCGCTGTCCGGTGAGGGGCGCGCCGGATGAAGAATCGCAAGGACACTCGGCTTTTCGTCAAGACTTTGCGGGGGGCGGCATCGGTCGTGGATCCCCGTGCGCTGCTGCATGGGCTGCGCTTGCTTCATTACTATAATTATGTGCATGTCGCGCCGCTCCGCCGGGTGTCGCTAGGGCAGGGCGTTCGCATCGCACCGAATGTGGCTTTTGCAAATCCGGAACGGATCAGCATCGGGGACCGGGTGCAGATCGGAGCGCGCTGCTCACTGTGGGGGGGGGACAGCAAGGGGCGCATCGAGATCGGCGCGGACGCCACCTTCGGGCCGGACTGTTTCCTGACGGCTTCTGATTATGGGTTGGCCAAGGATGAACTGATAACGGCCCAGCCCAAGAATGAGCGTGATATTCGCATTGGCGCAGGAGCCTGGCTGGGAGCGCGGGTCATAGTGACTGCGGGGGTCACGGTAGGGGAGGGCGCTGTCATAGGCGCCGGTGCGGTCGTGACGCAGGATGTTCCCGACAACGCCATAGTCGCCGGAGTGCCTGCCAAGGTCCTGAAGATGCGCGACTGACCGGGTCTCGTGCGAAGAGGCCTCAAAGAGACATCCACCCGGTAGTCGGCCGCTGCCTTTCCCGATCCGTCGCGATCAAGGAATGCATGCCAGAACCACGCCGTGGCGTAACGCGATCTTATCGCGGAATGATGTCCTTGCAGAGATAGGCGCCGGTCTGAGCCTGATGGCTTGGGTGCCGTATGCGAGTGACGCTCCGGGGCGCTCCATTCGCACAAATGCAGGCAGATGAGTTGAGCGCCCTTCTTGCCTCTGGGTGGTATCCAAATAATGCGATGAGTATTTTCGAGGGCCAGTTAACCTTTTGAACATATTAATTAATCCTGATCGCGTATTAACTTGCCTGAAATTCGGGGCATGCCTATATTTTCTCGTGGTCCGACTGGTGGATGGAGCGTAGCCCGAGCACATAATCGGGGAGTTCTGTCCTGAGGGGATCGCAAATCTCGCAGTGAACATTCTGGGGTCGATCCATGTTCCGGATGACCCTGCCGAGCTTCTCGGAGCCTAACGAGTAGAGGACCCAGGTACGACAATGCCCGATTTCAACGTCACTTTTTTCGAGTTCAACTCTCAAAGCACGTTCCCGAATACGATCGGGTCGACGTTCACGATGGACCAGGCAAACTTCGATGCGACTTTCGGTGCGCCGAAGGGCAGCATGGTTGTCACCGATGACGACAACATCTTCCGTGAAATTGGCGGCGTTGACGGCAACGGACAGCCCCGGCACGATGCTGAAGCCGACATCACCGAAAGCGATGGTACGGTTAACACCGATATCTCCATCGATCTGGGCAAGATCTGGGTCTACACTTGGACCGACGGAGGCGGTGTAGTCCAGACGACAGAATTCGGCCGGGTGGACGTGTTTCTGCCGAGTGGGCTCGAAACCATCACCGTGATCAAGGGCGAGGTTCCCCCGGTCGGGACGGAAATGACTCTCACCTCGGTCATCAATTCGGTCAACGATCTGACCGGCTTCCTCTATTCCGAGATCATCTGCTTCACCCGCGGCACGATGATCCTGACCGATCGGGGCGAGGTCGC
The DNA here is from genome assembly GCF_054457455.1 of Halovulum sp. GXIMD14794. Lineage (NCBI taxonomy): Bacteria > Pseudomonadati > Pseudomonadota > Alphaproteobacteria > Rhodobacterales > Paracoccaceae > Halovulum > Halovulum sp. GXIMD14794. The sequence continues at coordinate 50,850 of NZ_JBTLNF010000014.1, forward strand.
GGTCGAGGACCTCGAGGCGGGCGACATGGTCTTGACCCGCGACCGAGGCGCGCAACCGTTGCGCTGGGTCGGCTCGCGCACCGTTCCGGCCGAAGGAGCGCTGGCGCCGATCACCATCAAGGCCGGCGTGCTCGGCAATGACCGCGATCTCACCGTCTCGCCGGCGCACCGGGTGCTGATCGAGGGCTGGAAGGCCGAGGCCTTGTTCGGGCAGCGTGAGGTTCTGGCGACCGCTCGGCAGCTGACCGTGCGCGATGACGTCTTCGCGGTAGAAGGCGGGGAGGTGGAGTATTTCCACCTGCTGTTCGATAACCATGAAATCGTCACCGCGAACGGTGCGGCGGCCGAGAGCCTGAATCCGTCGGACCTGGCGCTGGATGCGCTCGAAACCGAGCAGCGGGCCGAAATCAGGACCCTCTTCCCGGAACTGCTGACCGCAGGCGCGTTCCCGATTGCGCGCCGGATGCTGCGCGATACCGATATCGCAGCGCTGTACTGACGGCGCCAGCGCGCCTGCCCGGCAAGCACGGGCGGGCGGAAACGAGCTGATCCGCAGTGCCGCGAGGCTCTGCGGATCCAATGGCCGCTGCCTGCCTGCGGCTAGGTTCTGGCGTATATGTCCTCGTATCGGACGATGTCGTCCTCGCCGAGGTATGCGCCGGTCTGGACCTCGATCAGGACGACCTCGACCTTGCCGCGGTTGGCGAGGCGGTGCGTCGCGCCGAG
>NZ_JBTLNF010000015.1:0-30306 GCF_054457455.1 Halovulum sp. GXIMD14794
TGGACATGACGGCTCCTGCTGTCCGCCACGCCCTGCCACGACACCAACCTGGTGTTGGTGCGCCATCATACCACGCAGATCAGGTAGCAGGGCCAATGTCGGCTCGGAGCCCGGAGCGGACACATTTGATCGGGCCAATCTCAAACGCGCAAAAACTCCCTGATCACACGACACGACAGCCATTAAATTGCCCTACGGACGGAGTCAGCACATCCGCAAGTATCCGCGCTGGACAGGGACGGTAGCCAATAATTGCGTAGGATCCACGATCACGGCGCCCGGGCACTGCGGTTATTTTGCGAACCTGGGCAAGGAGTATTGAGAGGTTGACCAGAGCTCCGTGACTGTATCCCATGAAAGCAAGGAAACAGAAGTCAGGTGCACTCGATGATACCATTGGTGCGTGCGCGGTATAGCGCCAACTTCATAGCTGTTTTACTCGAGACGGGCGTTTCGGAGTGCCGGGTCATGGACCAATCCGGCCTTACCGATGAAGTGCTCGAAAACCCTGATGGAGTGACGACAATCTGGCAACTGGGCGAGGTTGCGCGGCTCTGCGCAATTCGATCCGGCGACCTGGATCTCGGCTGGACCGCGGCTGCATCTGCACGCCTGGAAACCTACGGCAAGTTCGCCGAGCAAGTCCTATCTGGCGCCTCGCTCACCGAGAGGCTAGCTGCCTTCTGCCGAGCAGCCAATGACGAATACTCAGAAGCTACGTTCAGACTCGAACGCCGCGGGAAGGATCTCAATTTCAAGCGCGGCCCTATCCCCGGCGATGATATCGCTGCCCGGCAGACAGAACTCTATGTGGTCTGCATGATGTTGGGCACCGTCCGCAGCGTCCTTGGAAACGCTTGGCACCCAAAGCAGATCTGTCTTCAGACCTTTCACCGGAACGAGACGGAAGCGCTTTTCGACACCGGGAAGACGGAGTTGCGTTTCGACCAACCCGAGACAGTGATCAAAATCGAAAACAAATATCTGGCCACATCTCTCGGTGAAAGCAGTGTGCAATCCGTTGCCACCGATATTAATGGTCTCTCTATCGATACCGGAGGTGCGCTTTCCGACCTCATAGATTCCTATATCGGCGACCCTCGGTTGTCATTGGAGTTCATAGCCCGGATTTGCGGATTGCACCCCCGAAATTTGCAACGAATGCTGGCCCGACAAAATAGGACATTTGGAGAAACCCTTTCGCAAAGAAGGATCTCGGCCGCAATTGAACGTCTCAGGGGTTCGGACCTATCGATCGCGGAAATCTCCTATTCGCTTGGGTACTCGCACCAAGCTCATTTTTCCCGCGCGTTCCTTCGCCGAACCGGTCTCGCGCCATCAGAGTACCGCCGCGCGGCACGGCGAAGCTGATATTCTCCCAAAACATGCCTACTGGCCCTGTCAGGGTTAATTGCTGAACGATTTACCATTTCGCGACACTGTCACCGGTGAGGAAGACTGCTCTCCCATACAGAATAAACTAGCGGGGGCGCTGGCGGATTGGGAGATTCTTGGATGTTTGGCAGACTGAACTCGTGTGTCACGACATGTATGTTGCTGGTCGGAGTTTCGACTGTGGCGGTAGCGCAGGAAACCGATCCGCCCCGACAGGTCCTTTTCACCAACATAAACATCTTCAACGGGGTGGATGCCGAGTTGATCGAGAACGGCTCGGTACTTGTGGAAGGCAACTTGATCAAGCAGGTGTCATCCGAACCCATCGAAGCGCCAGATGCTTTCTCGGTTGACGGCGAGGGCCGCACGCTGATGCCGGGCATGATCGACATGCATTCGCATCTTTGCATGCGGAACGGCATGCCGGAGTTCCGAACCGCCTATGACCAGATGGCCGCGGGCGCCAACACGGCCCATGTACTGCTGGAGTATTTGGACCAAGGCTTCACCACGGCGCGGGATGCCGGCTGCAACGTTCTTGGCATTGCCAAGCTGGTGAATGAGGGCGGCATCCCCGGACCAAGAATTTTCCCCAGCGGAGGTTTTTTGAGCCAGACCGGCGGCCATGCAGACACCGGCTTCTTTAATGACCGCATCGGCGATCAGGACGATCTGGAGCGCCATGCCTTCGGTTACATCGTCGACGGCGTCACCGAGGCCCGTCGCGCGGCCCGGATGAACTTCCGCGCCGGTGCTACCCAGATCAAGGTCATGGCCGGCGGCGGCGTCGCCAGCGAGTTCGATCCGATCCATGCCACTCAGATGTCAGCGGAAGAGCTGGAGGCCATCGTCGGCATAGCCGAGGATTACGGCAGCTACGTAATGGTTCACGCCTACCATGACCGCTCGGTGAACCGGGCCATCGATGCGGGCGTGCGGGTGATCGAGCACAACTTCCTCGTATCCGAGGACACGATAATGCGCATGGCAGAAGAAGGCGTCGCGCTCTCGGCGCAGGCCGTGATGTCGCTCGAAGCATTTGCCGACCCGGAGAGCATCACTTTTTTCAGCGCCGACCAAAAGGCCAAGGCGAGATCCGTGAATGCCGGCGCCGAGCAGATGTTCAAATGGGCGGTCGAGCACGATCTGCTGATCGCCACCGGCGGCGACATGTTCGGCCCTGACGTAGTCCGCCAAGCTGAGAATATCCTATGGTTCGACAAGATCGCGCAAAACCCGCATCTCTCGCTGAAAACGGCGACCTCGAACGCCGCCGAGATCCTGAGCTGGAGCGGTGAGATGAACCCCTACAAGGAGGGGACCCTCGGCAAGATCGAGGAAGGCGGCTATGCAGACATAATCCTCGTTGACGGTAATCCGTTGGAAGATCTCGCCGCGATCCTGCGTGAGAATGTCGATTTCGTTATGAAGGACGGGCTCGTCTACAAGAACTGGCTGCCGGACGAAAACGCGCCGGCCTTCCTGCCCGCAGGACCGGATCGCGACGCCTATTTCGGTAACCTTTGAGTGCTGCCGGATGCGCCCGCAAAGGGCGCATCCGCACCTATGTAAGGGAGGATCCAACATGAAGAACATTGCTTTGGCGGCGTCCTGCTGCTTCCTTTCCGTGACCGGCCTGCAGGCCCAAGACGCATCCACCCGGATACTGTTTTCCAACTGCAACGTTTTCGACGGCGTTGCGGAGAGCCTTGCCGAAGGCCGCAACGTTCTCGTGGAAGGCAATCTTATCGCTGCGATCGGGGATGCCACTCTGATCGCGGAGGATGCCACCGAGATCGATTGCGCGGGCCGGACCCTGATGCCCGGCATGATTGATGCGCACACGCATCTCTACATGAACATGCCGGGAGGCGTCAGCGGCATGGAGTCCGGAACCTGGGATCAGATTGGCCCGCGTGCGGCGCACCAGGCCGCCGAATATCTCTACAGCGGATTCACCACGGTGCGGGAGATGGGCGGCGGCGGCTCAGGTTTGAAAAAGACCGTTGACGCAGGCCTGATCGAAGGTCCCCGGATCTACCCCAGTGGTGCCTTCATCACGCAGACATCCGGGCACGGCGACCTCCGCTTCGGCTCGCAGCGCAACCCGAACCTGCCCCCTTACCCGGATGATAGCAATGCGCAGCGGTTAGGGATCACCATAGTTGCGGACGGCGAGGACGCTGTGCTCGCCGCAGTGCGCCAGAACCTGTCGCAGGGATCAACCCAGATCAAGCTGATGGCAGGGGGTGGTGTTGCTTCGATCCTCGACCCGCTCCATACGCTGCAATTCCTCCCTGAGGAGATCGAGACGGCCGTGCGCGCCGCAGCCGACTGGGATACCTATGTCGCCGTCCATGTCTTCTCGGACGAAGGCATCCGACGCGCGGTCGATGCCGGGGTCAAGAGCGTCGAACATGGCTTCTTTGCCAGCCGTGAGACGCTGCAATTGATGAAGGACCGCGACGTCTTTCTTGTTGCACAGATGACCGGCATCTCGCCCTATCTCGAACAGAACCCTGGCCTTCAGAGCCCGGAGAACCAGGCCAAGCTCGCGCTCTCGACCGATCTCGCCAAGGACTTCGTCGAGAACGTGAAGGCGATCCGCCCGAAGATGGCCTTTCAGTCCGACATCGTGTTCGCAACCGGCGATCAGTTGCGTGCGCAACTGGACTACGAAAAGTGGTTCCACGCAGACCTGTTCGGCAATCACTCGATGCTCGTTGCAGCAACCTCCGCGGCGGGGGAACTCATGGCCTATTCGGGCCGGGCAAATCCCTATCTCGAAGGGCCACTCGGCGTGATCGAAGAAGGCGCCTATGCCGATATCCTGATTGTTGATGGCAACCCGTTGGAAGATATCAGCGTGATCGGCGGTAGCGAAAAGTGGTACGACGCCGCGCCCCGTCCCCGTGATATCCCGACCATCCGCATGATCATGAAGGACGGCGAAGTCTACAAGAACACAATGGAGTAGAGCGTATGATCCGACTTGGGATTTACTCATTCGCCTTGGCGCTCACGGCGACATCTGTGATCGGGCAAGACGCGGAGGAGCCCCCCATCCTGATCACGAACGTTCATGTGTTCGACGGAGTGAGCGCGGAGCGTATCGAGAACGCCCAGGTGCTTGTCGAAGGCAACCTGATAGTACAGGTGTCGACAGAGGCCCTTCCCACCGAAGGCGTGCAGGTGATCGACGGCGGCGGCCGGACCCTGATGCCGGGTCTGATGGATGCGCATGTGCACCTCGCACTGGTCCGGCGCCCCGATGAGATCCGTAACGATGTCGACTGGATGTATGTCGGTGCCCTCGCCAATGAGGAGGCCGAGGCCATGTTGATGCGCGGCTTCACGACGGTCCGCGACGTTGGCGGACCGACCGTGGGCCTGCATCGGGCGATCGAACAAGGCGAAATCATCGGCCCCCGGCTCTTCAGCTCGGGCCCGTTCGTCACGCAGACCTCCGGGCATGGAGACCTGCGCAACTACAACGAGGTGCACCCCCAGATCTATGGGGAATCTTTCCCGATGGACCGGCAAGGCTGGCTCGTCATCGCCGATGGCTCTGGTGAAGTGACCCGTGCCGTTCGAGAGGCGCTTCGTATCGGGGCACGCCAGATTAAGATGATGGCTGGGGGCGGCGTGTCGTCGTCCTTCGACCCACTGCATACGATCCAGTACACGCCTGCAGAGCTCGAGGCCGGGGTGCGCGCCGCCGAACAATGGGGCACGTATGTCACCGTCCACGCCTATACCGATACGGCCGTGCGCCAAGCGGTCGAGGCCGGTGTCGGCAGCATTGAGCACGGTCCCTTCCTCACCGAGGACACGATGAAGCTGATGGCCGAGAAAGGGGTCTTCCTCGCGCCAACCGCGCGCATTTCGCTGACCACGCCGCAGGAACTCGGGCTGGAGCCCGGCACGGTCGTCTACGACAAGATGGTGCAGGTGAACGCGGGCGCGACCCAACAGCTTGAGTGGGCGCGGGAATACGGTGTCCCCCTGGTGTTCTCGACCGACCAGTTCGGGTCTCGCGAGCTTTTCGCGCAGCAAAGCGAGGAATTCCTGACGCTTTCCGAAGTTTTCGATCCGGTCGAAGTCCTGAAGATGGCGACCAGCAATGTCGCAGCGCTTCTTGAGCTTTCGGGTGAACTGCATCCGTACCGGGACGGTCCATTGGGTGTGATAAAGCCCGGCGCCTATGCGGACCTGCTGCTGGTGGCGGGAGACCCGACAACGGACGCCTCGATCCTTGCCTCATACGAGGAGTCCATCGACCTGATCATGAAGGATGGCGTGATCTACAAGAACACGTTGGACTGACGAACTTACGGGGCGGTTTTGTGTGAAATGCCGCTCTTCTTGTGCACAGAATGGGAGTTCGGGGAATGCTGAAGTCTACGAGCGTCTTTTTGGCGTTGTGCCTTGCCGCGCCCGCTTGGGCCCAGGATCAACCAGCTCAGTTTCTATTCACCAACATCAATCTCTACGACGGCGTGACGCCCGATCTGGTCGAAAACGTCAATGTTCTCGTGACGGGCAACCTGATCGCCGAGGTCTCGACTGATCCAATCGAGGCCCAAGCAGCCACGGTCATCGACGGAGGCGGCCGGACGCTCACGCCCGGGCTAAGCGACATGCATGTGCATCTGCAATTGGTGACCGCAGCACCCTCCCTAGAGTTCATGCTCGCGCAGGAGGTCCATGTCCGCATGGTTCCTATCGCCGAAGACATGCTCATGCGCGGGTTCACAACAGTGCGCGATGCATGTGGGAACACGCATGGACTGAGGGATGCGATAAATGACGGCACTTTGATCGGGCCGCGCATCATATCGGCCGGGGCCTGCATCGGTGGATGGTCGAGCCACGCCGACTTCATGGCGGATACGTCGATCAAGGGACAGACGAACGTAGAAGCCATCGGGTTTTCGACGATTGCCGATGGCCCCGACGAAATCCGCGAGGCCATCCGGCGCGAGATGCGCCAGGGCGCAAGTTTCATCAAGCTGATGATCGGTGGCGGAATAGCATCGACTTACGATCCTCTCGACGTGACCACCATGTCCTTCGAAGAGATTCAGGCGGCAGTGGACGAAACCGAACGTTGGGGCACCTACGCGACTGCACATATCAATACGGATGCTTCTGTGGGTCTTGCGCTGGACGCCGGTATGCGGACGTTCAAGCACCTACTTCTCACCAGTCCCGAAATGATGGCTCGCGTGAAGCAAGAAGTGGATATGTACAGCATCCAGACGGCCGTCGTGGACGGCCTGGGATCGAACCCGGTTTTCGTGACACCGGCCGCGGTCGCAAAGGCGCAATATGTCGAAGCCAACGCAACCACCGCTTTCGAGGCGGCAAAAGAGCTCAAAGTGCCGATGTCATTTGGCGTGGATAGCTACGGGTCGCTGGAAGCGTTTCGGTTCAACAGCCAGGCTATCACAGTGCGGAAGAACCTGTTCACGAACGAGGACATCCTCGAAATGCTCTTCCAGAACAATCGCAAATTGATAGAGATGTCCGGGCCCCGGCTGCCCTATCAAGACGGTCCCCTGGCGGTCATCGAGCCGGGAGCCTATGCCGATATTCTTCTGGTAGAGGGCGATCCGACCAACGATGTAGCCGTGTTCTCCGACTGGGAAAACAACATCGACCTCGTGATGAAGGACGGCGTGATCTTCAAGAACACGCTGAACTGAATGAGTGACGGGGCGGTTTCAACCCTCGGCCGCCCCGCCTTTCATTATTGGAAGGCCACATAAGTCTTGGAGCAGGCTCTCTTTTAGACTTGGTGCTGTAGTAACAGGAAAACCAAATGAAAGCTCTCCTTGCCGCTTGTTCCCTGACATTTGTCGCTGGTGTTGCTGCAGCACAGGACGCCTTCGATACGATGGACCCGAGCTACGGCACGCCACTCGGCAAATCGGAAACGGTCGGTCTCGATCTTGTCCAGCCGAGTGACGACCAGAGACAAGCCTACGATGCCTGGTTCACCGAGAACGAAGAACGTCACTTGTCGCAGCACGCCGAGCTTGTCGCATTCCGCTCGCTTGCCATGGTGCCCGAGGAGCGCGGCGAGGTCGACGCGGCAGGTGCCTGGCTGGTCGAACGGTTGAAGGCGATCGGGGCGACCAACACCAACTATGACGCCGATGCGCTCGTGGCGTCGGGTGAGATCATCGCCGACGATTCCCAGCCGACCGTTTTGGTCTACGGACATTTCGACGTTCAGCCGGTTGACGAGGCCAGATGGGACACGGACCCCTGGGTCGCAACCGAAAAGGACGGCAGGATTTACGGCCGTGGCGCGACAGACGACAAGGGGATGATCATCGCCTTTCTCAGCACCCTTGAAGGCATAATCGCAACGGACGGTACGCTCCCTGTCAACGTGAAGTTCCTGCTGGACGGTGCCGAGGAGTTTGGCAGCCAGGGTATGCCGGACTGGCTTGCAGCGCGCAGCGACTGGCTCGCCGACGCCGACTTCGGAGTCAACATCGATGCGATGATGGCGTCTGACGACCAGGGGCTCATGTGGCGCGGGCTGCGGGGTGGCTCGGATGTCGAAGTCACGGTCACCAGCGCCAACACGGCCTTACATTCCGGCATTTACGGCGGGGCCGCTCCGAATGCCGCCATAGCCGCTGCCAAGATCATCGCGTCCATGTGGAACGATGATGGGACGGTCGCGATCGAGGGCTTCAAGGATGACGTGACACCGGCAACGGATTCCATGCGCGCCGAGATCGCAGCGGCCGTTGCGGGTGTGGATGAAGCCGCCGCGCGTGCACGGCTGGAGATCGCGGAATGGATCGGTGACGAGGATTACTCGATCATCGAACGCACCTGGATACAACCGTCGCTGGACGTGACCGGCATAAGGTCGGGCTACACCGAAGGCAAGGCGTCCATCATTCCGTTCGATGCATGGTTTCGGGTCATGGCGCGAACCGGTTTCGGTCAGGACCCGGAAAAGGTGAACGCAGCGATCATTGCTCATATCGAAAAAAACATCCCTTGGGGCGTTAGTGTCGAAATGACCAGTACCTCGTTTGGCGGCGCACCGTTCTTCGACGAGACCGACTTTTCGTTCCGGATCGCTCAGCAGATCCTGACGAACTACTTCGGGCAGGAACCTCAGGTTCTTTACGTCGGCGGCGGTGTGCCCGCGCTCGCCTACGTTCCAGAGGCGGGAGGTCCGCAGCTCGTTTCCTTTGGCTTTCAGCGCAGCGATGAGGGCTTCCATGCCGACAACGAGTTCATGCGCCTGTCGAGCTTTCGAACCGCGCAGCGGGCCTATGCGGAGCTCCTGCACGCGTTTCGCGATCAACCCAAGCGCGATGATTGAATAATGGTGCAGCTTCCCTCGAGCCGCCTCGTTCCAATCAACTTACGGCTTGTCGTCTCTTCCAGGGCGCGCCGTTGTCAAACCGCAGCAAGCAGAGGCTCCATGCAAACTCTCAGACATCTCCGCTCCGCCCTGCTGATCCTCGGGCTATGCTTTCCTGCTGCGCTTGCAGCGCAGGAAGCTGTCGAATGGAAGGATCTCATCGACGCTGAAGCGCAGGTGTTCGAGGATCCGTTCAGCGATCTGTCCGAAGACCAGATCAACCTCCTTCGTACCATCGTTCGCGCCCGGGAGAAACTCGCACGCGGGTCTGCCCCGGCGGAGGATATTCCCGAGATTGAAAGCCGTCTCGGCGCCGCGTTGGTGACGTTGGCCGAGGCAGGGCTCGACGCCAACCGGTTGATCGACCAGCGCTGGGTTGTAGCAGGGCTGCGTGAGACGGCGGCGAATGCGGGCAACCCGGCGCTCGATGGCACCGAGATCAGCCTTGCCGGCTTCGCCATCCCGGCTCCGCCGGAAACAGATGGCACCTCCACTGTCTACCTCGTGGAACTGGCCGGTATGTGCAGCCACACCCCACCGCCGATGCCCAATCAGCTTGTGCGCGTTCGTTTCGAGGACGGCTGGACGCCCGCCTACATGCACCAGCCGGTCCGGATCAGCGGACGAGCTGTCATCGATCCTTCCGAAGAGGTCTTCCCGGTCGTGGATGGAATTGTTCCGATGAAGGCAACGTGGCGGCTGGATGCCGAAGCCGTGGAAGCATTCACGCCAACCCCAGATGCACAAGGCGGGAGTTCGGACTGGGTGGCGCAATTGAGAAACAAGCTCCAAGCCAGCCGCGCCGGGACCGAATGACAGGGGGCGAGATGCAGAATAGGATTCCCAAGACGCTGGCCGTGCTGTCGCTTGTCTGTCTGCCGAATGGTGCCTTGGCACAGCAGGGCCTCTCCGGCCCATCCTCGGTCGCGGCCGAACTCTCTCCAAGCGAGGGGCTGACCGATCCACAGCCGCGGACGGATTTCCCGCGCAATGTGCTGCCTGGCTACTTCGGCTGGAAAGACCGTTTGGCGGACAACGGTTTCCGGTTCAATCTCGATTATCTCGGCTTGGGACAATGGAGCGATAGCGCTCTTGGTGAGGCCGGGTCCGGCGGCGGAATCCTGCGCTTCTATGGCACCTGGCAGGCGACCGACAATGGCTCCCTGACTTTCAAGATCGAGAACCGGGAGGCTTATGGCGAGGTCGCGCCACAATTCTATGGCTTCGACGTCGGCGCCCTGTCGATCACCGGCACGGCCTTCAACGACAACGGCGTTATGTTAAGCAACATGTTCTGGACCCAACGCGATCCGGAGGGGCGCTGGACCCTCCAGTTTGGCCAGATCGACGTGACGGATTTCCTAGACGTCTACGGGCTCGTCAGCCCCTACACTGCTTTTCAGAACCTGGCTTTCGACACCAATCCGACCAACAATGCTCCCAGTCCTGGCCTCGGGATCGCTGCCGGTGCGAAACTCGGCGAGCATTTCTACATCGTCGGGGCGATTGCGGACGCGAATGGCGATCCGACGGAGCCAAGCTTCGACGTGTTCGAAACTGGAGAGACCTTCAAGTCGATCGAAATTGGCTACACCAGTGGCTCGGAGCGGGTCTATTTCGACAACGTTCACATGACCTTCTGGCAATCAGACGAAGCCGAGAGTGGAAGTCGCGCCGAAGACAAGGGCGCAACCTTCTCGGCCGCATGGTTCATTGACAACACCTGGATGCCGTTTCTGAGGGCCGGTGTCTCCGATGGCACCGCGGCACTCTACAACCGCTCCCTATCGACAGGGCTTGGCTGGTATCGCCGAAACACAGATCTGGCGGCAATCGGCTTGAACTGGGCCGAGGCGAAGGGCTTCGAGGACCGCCAGTTTACTGCGGAATCCTTCTAACGCTTCAACATCTCGCCCGCTTTCCAGATCACGCCATCGATCCAGTATGTGGCAAACCCACTTCTCGACCCTGGCTCGGATGATTTGACGATGCTCGGCCTAAGGGCGCGGATCGTATTCTGAGCGCACAAGTGAAGGCTCTGCAAGACCGGACGTTTGGAGAGACGGAAACGTTGTCGTCACAGGCGTCAGAGAGGCCTTTCGTGCTTAGATGCACCAATGGCGGGATTGTCCGCACTGCGGACCTCGGGCCGCTTCCAGAGCGCGCAAGCGCGGCGAACGTCGGGTTCGGCGGGCCGCGCTGCAGCATCCTGAGCGGGGATCGGAGGTCGGCTTTGGGCGGAAAGCAGACTTTCGCTGCGCTCGCGAATTTCCGCTCGGAACTTACTTCAATTGCGGGCCTTGACCTTCCAGTAGGGGGAAGCCGTAATTGTTCGAAACAATTCGTAGAAACCGCAGTGAGGTAAGAGGCAGTCTGAGAAGCAGTGCTAATCAACGTTCATTTGTGCAAATGGTGGAGCTGTGATTAAGTCGCTCCTCTACGTGATCCCGCTCGGAATTGCGGCTGCGCTCGCTGCCGGGTTCGTTCTGTTTCCAGAGAACGAGGGCCAGGACGCGCCAGTCGATCAGACGCGTGCAGGCACCGGGGCTGCGCTTGCGGCGGTAAGTCTGCCAGACGAGTTCTCCGCGGAGGCTCAGATGGGTAAGCTCGGTTTCGAGGCGAAATGTGCGAACTGTCATGGCACGAATGCTGCGGGACAGGACGGCGTGGCGCCGCCTCTCGTCCACAAGATCTACGAGCCCTCGCACCACGGCGATGCCTCGTTCTGGCTGGCCACTCAGAACGGGGTTCGTGCCCATCACTGGAGATTCGGAAACATGCCTCCGGTCGACGGTCTGACGCGCGCCGACGTTCGGGCCATAACGACCTATGTTCGCGAGCTTCAGAGGGCGAACGGGATCCGGTGATCGTTGTCGTTCGGCATATCGCTCTGCGCATCCTTGCTGCGTTCGTGTTGAGTGTGGTGACGCTGTTCGTCTCGCTCGACCTCGCACACGCCCACGAGGCCGGAACTGCTACGGTTGCCGATCAGGCGCTTGATACAGCCTCCGTTGAGCTCGACATGGAGGCCGATTGCCACGACGGGATCGCATGTCACTCCGGTGGCTTGCTCCTGTCGATCTCCAGTGGAGCCTCCGCAGGGCATGGAAAGACGGATCGAATTCCGCCCGAAGCCGTCGATTTGTCCGGCATCTCTCCGAACCGCGACCCACCCGTTCCCATTTCCTGATCCGACGTACCCGGGCCTCGCGGCCCGACGACGACTTCAGGAGCAGGAGAACGATATGAGACTAACAATGATTGTGGGCGGCGTTGCCGCTGCCGCCTTGGCAACCGCCGTTTTTGCGCACGAGGGCGCTACCGGCGTCGTCAAGGATCGCATGGAAGCGATGAAGGCGATGGGCGAGAGCGTGAAGACGCTGTCGGCCATGATGCGCGGCGAGACGGCGCTCGATCCGGAGGTTGTCCGGACTGAGGCCGAAAGGATCGCAGACCATGCCGGCGAGGCGATGACCGAGCTATTCCCCGACGGTTCGACAGGCAAACCGTCCGAGGCGAAGGAAGCGATCTGGTCTGACTGGGATGACTTCGCCGCCTTGGCGGACGACCTTGCGGAGGGAGCGAAAGGCCTTGCTCTCGCCGCGGCCAATCCGCCGATGGCACAGGCCGGGGGGAGCGGCATGATGGGCTCCGGCATGATGGATGGTGGCGGTATGATGGCGGGCGGCATGATGAGCGGCGCCCACATGAACCTGACCGCCGAGGAGATCGGTGAGATGCCGGTCGACGGCGCGTTCAACATGCTCAGCCAGACCTGTTCGGCCTGCCATACCCGGTTCCGGGAAGAGGACGACTGACATGCGGTTGTTCACTCGGATTGCCGGCGGCGTTCTCGCCGTCGGCCTCCTCGGTGCGGCTGCGATTGCGGCCTGGCCGATCGGCACGGCACCGCCTAATATTCCGATGGATGGCGATGCAGAGGCCGGCGCCTACCTGGCACGGGCTTCGGGATGTATTTCGTGTCATACCTCCGTCGCCGGAGGCGGCGCCCCGCTTGCCGGCGGCACCCGCTTCGACACGCCGTTCGGGGCAGTATTCGCTCCGAACCTCACGACCGACGCCGAGCATGGAATAGGTGCGTGGACGTCCGAAGACTTCGCGAAGGCGGTTAGGCAGGGAATCTCGCCGGACGGCGAGCCTTACTACCCGGCGTTCGTATACCCCTTCTACGGCACCTTCACCGACCGACAGATCGCCGATCTCTGGGCGGCTTTCCAGACCGTGCCGGCGGTGAGTACTCCGTCGAAAGCGCCCGAGATGCAGTTCCCCTTCGATCAGAGATGGATGCTGAAGGTCTGGCGCGGGTTGTTTCTCGAAAGGCCCCGCACCGATCCCGTCGCCGGAAAGTCGGACAGCTGGAATCGTGGCAAGGCGCTGGTCGAGGGCGCCTCGCACTGCGGTGCATGCCACACGGGACGAAACTTCTTGGGCGCACGCGAAGTCGAAAACGAGAAGTTTGCTGGAAGCGACATGCTGCCCGGTGGAGGCAAGGCCCCGCCGATCGACGCCGCCTCGCTTAGGTACAATGGCTGGACTGAAGATCGTCTGGCCTACGCCTTGCGCACCGGGATCATGCCGGACGGGGATGCTTTCGGCAGCCTGATGGGCGAAGTCGTTATGCAGGGAACGCGTTTTCTCTCGGATGCCGACCTTGCCGCGATGGCCGAGTATCTGATTGATGCCGAAGTAGAGGGATCGTGACAGCTCGGTAGTGCTATTCGCCGAGTTCGTACCGCCCTCGGCCGGTCTGCCAGAGGCGTCCGTCGGTGACGAGGCGTCTGAGGGCGCGGTAGGTCGCCTCGTGGGTGAGGCCGATATCCTCGGCCAGAGCGACGACCGAAGACGTGTGCCACCCGTCGGCGATCGCAGAGAAGACACGCTCTTCGGCGGGTCGAATCGTGCGGATTTCGATCTGTCGGCGGGCGCGTTGAACTTCTGCGGACAGCATGCGCATCAACAGCAACGACGTACGTCTGTCGCTGGCGAGGCGCTTGCGGAGCGCGCTTCCGTCGAAAAGGACGAGGTCCGTATCCTCGGTCGCGACGCAATCGCAGTGGTAGGTTTCCGAGAAGAGCGACGCCTCGGCGAACGTGCCTCCCGGACCCGCGCGGTGAAGCGGCACGGAAGTTCCGGCTGCAGTATGCCGGATAAGCGCGACGCCTCCCGAGATGACCTGTCCGGGTCCTTTGACCGCATCCCCCTGGCGAAAGAGAGCCTCTCCGTCGCGAAGCGAGCGGGTCTGCGAGAGGTCGCTGTCGGGGAAGGCTGAGAGAAGGTCAAGCATATGATCGTAGTCATATCGGGAATGGGCTGATCGCGCGAGTGTCCGAGAACAGTCAGTCGGAGATTCCAATGAAGTCGGTCAGTCTCTTTCTTATCCTTCTCGCCACCCCTGCGGCCGCCCAGCATACTTCGCACGCGGCCCACGATATTGGACGGGGTCCCGCTCTGAGTGAGCCTGGCCAGGCCGGGTTTGCTACGCTGTCGGAGGTCGTGGGGCGTCTTATGGCTGACGACCAAACTGATTGGAGCCAAATCGACGTCGCAGCTTTGCGTGCGCATCTCGTCGACATGGATCGCCTTGTAACTCTGGTCGAAGCTGAGGCCACGGAGATCGATGGCGGGGCGGAGTTTCGCGTCTCCCTCACCGGGCCGGCAGGTGACGCCGCCCGCCGCATGATCCCGGCACATGCGCCTATTCTCACCGCCGAAACGGGCTGGAATTCAGACATCGAAATCGAAGGCGAAACGCTCGTATGGCGTATCCAGTCTGAGACCGATGCGGACGTCATCCGTGCGCTTGGATTCCATGGCTTGATGGCCGTTGGCGACCATCACCGCGCGCATCACTGGGCGATTGCGATTGGCGGGAATCCTCACTGAACCCGACCAGACACATTGATCACTTCGGCCATCCTCGCGGTCTGTGAGGTGCGCATCGGGAACCTTCCAGCGCGGAAACCGCGTTGATTTGTTAAGATTTGCGGATCTGGAGGGCATGATGACCGACCACACGTACCACAGCCACACGCCAAGCACCGATAGCGCTACGCAATCGAAATTCTCGGATCATGGCGGGTCCTACCGCAAGTTCTTCGCCATGATCGGCACTTCAACCGCCGTCATGCTGGGGCTGATGTATCTCAACACCTATGCCTTCGAGCATGTCTATTGGTCGGAAACGCGGTTTTACATGGCCTTCGTCATGGGCGCGGCCATGGCGATCGTCATGCTCACGTTCATGCTTGGCATGTACAGGAGCCGGGCGATGAACATCGCCATCTATATCGGCTCCGCGATCGCTTTCGCAGGCGCGCTTTGGCTCGTCCGTAGCCAAGCGGTCATTCAGGATGTCTCCTACTTGCGTGCGATGATCCCTCACCATTCCATCGCGATCATGACGTCGGAGCGCGCGAACATCACCGATCCGCGCGTCGCCAAGCTGGCCGACGGGATCATCGAGGCGCAGAACAAGGAAATCGCCATGATGCGGTATCTGATCGAGGATATCCAAGAGAATGGCGAAGCGGGCGAGGACTATCCTCTCGGCAAGAGCGAAGGGCCCGCGGAAGTTGGCACGCTGGCCGAGGCGCTCGCGCAGCCGGTCATCGCCGCCATCGATCCCGCACCGCTGAAGTCCGATGAGATCGAACGAGCGCTTGGGCAGGCCGCGGACTGCACCTTTCGCCGGGCCGTTACGGCTGACCCTATCCTCGCGGTCGCCGGTGATCAGGCGGTCACGAAAATTTCGGGCCACCTTGTCGTGCTGGACGGAAGAGGAAACAGCTTTTTAGCCGATGGGCTTGAGTTCGACCTCGCACCCGCTGGCGACCCCGACCATGCGCGGCTCCTGTTCACGCTGAACGCCGGTCCTGAACTGCGCGTGGGCTACAGCGGTTACACCGACTGCACAGGCTGACAGGAGCATGCTTATCGCAATCGCCATGGCGGCGGCTCTGCTGGCGGCCTGCACTGCCAACCGCTACAAAGCGCTTTGGGCTTCAGCTTCGGCGGTCGATCCGGCAAGCCACCCAGGACGGTGTTTCGCCCTGACCGTCGCCGTCATCGCAGGAGTCCACATGGTCGAGGCGCTTCTATTCGCGAGCGCGTTCCATTGGGCCGAGTGAGGGCTGAACATCGACAGCTCGTTCCGCCGCCGACCTCGGACGACCCGCCACCTGACTTCATGGACCGCTTCTACTTCTCACTGGTGAACTGCACGACGTTGGGGCGGGGCGATCTGATCCCGAAAGGGCACCTCCGTTTCCTGACCGCGACCGAAGCATTCACAGGCTTATTGTTCCTGACCGCCTCCGGCGCCTTTCTCCTTCAGATCCTCGCTGGGAAGAACCCATTTCGCGGCCAGAAAGGATAGTCTTGACCTTCCAGTGACTGGAAGTCGTAAGCAGACACTCAGGAGGTTCCGCCATGGACAGTCACGCGCATCATCATCACCACGCCCAAACGCCCACAGAAGGGCCGACTGCGACCGATCCGGTCTGCGGGATGACCGTAGCGATCAAACCCGAGACGCGCTCGAGCGACTACGATGGCGAGACATTCCATTTCTGCTCGGACAGCTGTCAGACGAAGTTCGAAGCGGATCCCTGGTTCTACGCATCGGTCGCCTCGACCGAGAGAACTACGGCGGCACCCAAGGGCACGCAGTGGACCTGTCCGATGCATCCCGAGATCATCCGCGACGAACCCGGCGCATGCCCGATCTGCGGCATGGCGCTCGAGCCGATGGTGCCTTCGGACGAACCGAGCGAGGAACTGACCGACTTCACCCGCCGCATGTGGATCAGCGCGGCGGCGGCAATACCGCTTCTGATTCTGACCATGGGCGAAATGGTGGGCGTGCCCGTGCGCGACTGGGTCGGGCACCGAACGGCCGTCTACCTCGAATTCATATTGGCCACGCCGATCGTGCTCTGGGCTGCGCAACCGTTCTTCCGGCGCGGCTGGGACTCGGTCCTCAATCGCTCGCCGAACATGTGGACGCTGATCTCGCTCGGCGTGGGGGCAGCATACATCTATTCGCTCTTCGCGACCTTCCTGCCCGGCGTATTCCCCAAAGAATACCGGATGGAGGGTGGCATCGTCGGTACCTACTTCGAAGCCGCCGTCGTCATTGTCACGTTGGTCTTCGTTGGGCAAGTTCTGGAACTGCGTGCGCGTGAACGGACCGGAGATGCGATCCGCGCGCTGATGGACCTCGCGCCGAAGACCGCGCGGCGCATCCTGTCCGACGGCACTGAATACGACGCGCCGCTCGAGAACATCGGCGAAGGCGACATGCTCCGCGTCCGGCCGGGCGACAGCGTTCCGGTCGATGGCGTCGTGGTGGAGGGTCATTCGTCCATAGACGAAAGCATGATCACGGGCGAACCGGTCCCGGTCGAGAAGACGGAGGGCGACCGGGTTACAGGCGGCACGATCAACAAGAACGGGACGCTGGCCATCAGGGCCTCCGCCGTAGGTGCCGACACCGTTCTGTCGCAGATCGTCGACATGGTCGCTGGTGCCCGACGGTCTCGTGCGCCGATCCAGGGCCTCGCCGACCGCGTATCCGAGATCTTCGTACCTACCGTCGTCGGGGTCGCGATCCTCGCCTTCATCGGTTGGCTGATCTGGGGGCCGAGTCCCGCCTTCGTCTTCGCGGTTGCAGCCGCCGTATCCGTCCTGATCATCGCCTGTCCCTGTGCACTCGGCCTCGCCACGCCGATCTCGATTACGACAGCCGCCGGACGTGGCGCGCAGGCCGGGGTGCTCATCAAGGACGCAGAGGCGCTGGAGCGCATGGCACGGGTCGATACTCTGATCGTCGACAAGACCGGCACGCTGACGGAAGGACGGCCCAAGCTGACCGACGTCCTCGCGACCGGGGGGCTGGAAGAGAGCGAACTGCTGCGCCTCGCCGCCTCGCTCGAGCGCGGTTCTGAGCATCCGTTGGCGGAGGCGATCGTAGAGGGCGCAAGCGAGCGCGGCATAGGTCTGACGAAGACGGAGAACTTTGCCGCTGTCACCGGCAAGGGCGTGACCGGACGCGTAGACGGGCGCGAGGTAGCGCTCGGCAACGACGCCATGATGGCTGATGTCGGCGCCGTGATCACCGACGCGTCAGAGGCGGCACGCCTTCGCAGCGAAGGCCGGACGGCGATGTTCGTCGCGGTCGAAGGCACCCTCGCCGGGATCGTTGCCGTGGCAGATCCGATCAAGGAGACGACGGCGGACGCCATCCGCGACCTGCACGCGCTCGGGCTCAAGGTCATCATGGCGACAGGCGACAATCGCCGCACCGCCGAGGCGGTGGCCTCACGTCTCGGCATCGACGAGGTTCGCGCCGAAGTCATGCCTGAGGACAAGAAGGCACTCGTCGACGCTCTTCATGCAGAGGGCAGGTCCGTTGCCATGGCGGGCGACGGCGTGAACGACGCGCCCGCACTTGCTGCCGCCGACGTGGGGATCGCCATGGGCACCGGAGCAGACGTCGCAGTGGAAAGCGCGGGCCTCACGCTGCTTGGCGGAGAACTGACCGGGATCGTCCGAGCCAGGAAGCTGGCGGAGGCGACGCTGCGCAACATCAAGCAGAACCTATTCTTCGCCTTCGCCTACAACTCGGCCGGCGTGCCGATTGCGGCGGGCATTCTCTACCCGGTTTTGGGTCTGCTTCTTTCTCCCATGATCGCTGCCGCCGCGATGTCGCTGTCGTCGGTGTCGGTCATCACCAATGCGCTGAGGCTCCGGAACGTGGATTTATGAGGCTGCTTCGTGATCGAAACGGTTAGGGCCTGATTGAGGTCAATGATCCGATAGGTCGAAGCGACTATCGAACTCCAGAGGAGAGCTGAATGGAGGGTCTTCCGATGCTCAGATACCCGGTTGCCATATGTCTATTGGCTACGCCCGTCGCTGCCGACCCAGAAGGTCATGGCCATACGTCAGGTTGGGGATACGGCGCGGGCATGATGTTCGGCCCGGTGCTATGGCTAATCGTTCTCGGCCTCGTCGTCGCCGGCGTCATCTGGTTCGTGCGCAGCATGGATGACGGACGTCCGCACCAGGGCGGTCGATCGGACGCCTTGGCCGAACTGGACATGCGTCTCGCACGTGGTGAGATCGACGCCGACGACTATGCGGCCCGCAAGAAACTTCTGGGCGGTTAGGCGGCCGGATAGTGAGTGAAGACTTCGGGCGCACCATCGCGACGGATCAGGTAGACATTGTAGGCGCCGCGCTCACTCTCCGGCCCCATCCCGGGCGACCCGAAGGGCATCCCGGGTACAGACAGGCCGACCGCGTCAGGACGCTCGGAGAGAAGCCGCTCGATACCGGCAACAGGGACATGTCCTTCAATCACATAGTCGTCGATGCTGGCTGTGTGGCAGGACATCATCTCGCGCGGGATGCCGTTTTCGAGCTTGTAGCGAGTGAGCGCATCGCCGGAGCTTGCCTCGGTCGTCACAGAGAACCCCGCGTCTTCGAGGATCGCGATCCAAGCCGAACAGCAGCCGCAATTGGGGTCTTTCAGGACGTGCATCGCCGGTGCCGATGCCAAGGCCGGCCGCACAAACGCTGCGGCTCCGAGGGTGGCGATAAAGGCGCGGCGCGTGAGGTCAAGTTCCGACATCGGGTTCTCCTTTTTCCGAAAAGAAAGCCGCGCGATGTCGCGAACGCAATGGGGTGCGGCGCCGCATCGCACCAGGATCAGGTAAACGTGAACGGGGAAGCCATCATGAAACGACGCTCATTCATCGCAACGGGGCTTGGCGCCCTTGCCACGCCGGCGTTTCTTAGGGGGGCCTTCGCAGCCGAACCGGGCGCGCAGCTGCCGATACCCGATGTCTGGGATCTATCGGATGGCGCCAAAGCCGACCTTGTCGCTCTGGCGGGCAGAACCGGCTTCCTCGCAGGCCGCGAAAGCCCGACCATCGGATATTCGCAGTCCTATCTCGGCCCGGTTCTTCGTATAGAGCGCGGTACGATTGCGCGGCCGCGGCTGCGAAACGACCTCGAGATTCCCGTCACGGCGCACTGGCACGGCCTTCATGTTTCCGGTGCCGTGGACGGCGGGCCTCAACTCGCTGTGACGCCCGGCAAAGACTGGTCGCCCGAGCTTGAGATTGACCAGCCGGAAGCGACGCTCTGGTACCACTCGCATATTCACGAGATGACCGGGCCGCAGGTCTACTTCGGTCTGGCCGGCATGATGCTCGTGACCGACCCCGACGCACGAGGCGATCCGTTGCCCTCCGACTGGGGTGTCGACGACATCCCTCTGATCATCCAGGACAGAGCGTTTGACGGTGACGGAAGGCTTTCATACTCTGCCGCCGGTCCGAACGGCATGATGGGCTTTCGCGGCGCCCAAATTCTCGTCAACGGCGCCATCCGTCCGAACGCGTCGGTCGCCCGCGGTCTCGTTCGCCTGCGGATCCTGAATGGCTCGAATGCCCGCATCTACCATCTGGCGTTCGAGGACGGGCGGCGGTTCCAGAAGATCGCATCCGACGCAGGGTATCTCACTGCACCGATGGAGGCAGATCGGCTGACCATTGCCCCTGCAGAACGCGTTGAACTTCTCGTCGACTTCTCGGACGGCATTTCCGCCCGTCTTGTCTCGGCACCCGACACCAACGCGCCGATGATGGGGGGCGGCATGATGGGACGGATGATGGGAGGCACAGATCCCGAAGGTGTCGACGGAACCGGTCGCTTCGAGGTCTTGACCTTTTCGCCTGATCGCCCGCCGAGCGATACCGCTCTGCCGACGACCCTGCCTGTTGGCCCGGGTAGGATCGAGGGCGATCCGATCCGCCGACGGGTCTTCGATCTCAACATGCATGGGCCCGGAGGAATGATGGGCGGCGGCGGAATGGGCGGCATGAGGCGCGGCGGCAGGATGGGCATGGCGCTCGCCATCAACGGTCAGCCCTACGACATGAACCGGATCGACGCAGAAGTCCGCGAGGGCGACGTCGAGATCTGGGAGGTCAGGTCGGACATGATGCAGCACCCGTTCCACGTCCATGGAACCTCCTTTGAGGTCCTGACTGCGAACGGGGGCGAGGTGGACTTCGCATCGACCGGTCTGAAGGACGTCGCGCTCGTCGATCAGTCGATGGAAATCAAGGTCAGGTTCGACAGACCTGCATTAGAGGCGACACCTTACATGCTGCATTGTCATATCCTCGAGCACGAGGACGCCGGGATGATGGCGCAGCTTGTGGTGAAAGGTTGAGGGGATTGAGGATCGAAAGCTAAGAGCGCGAACTTCAGCTCTGGGCCGAGAGCCACGCCGCGCAAGGGGGTGACCAGGCGCTTGGCCCTGCTGCGCAGCGAAGGACCAGTCGGAACCCGTTCCGGTCGTTCGCTGCAGCGCATCGGACGTCGGTGGAGGTCGGTAAGCATGCCTCTGCTGCGTGGGTTTGGCAGGTCGATCAATAAAGGGGCAAAGCGGTAGAGTTGCGGTCTGAGGCATCAAGACACAGCCACGTGACGCACCTGAGACCGATCCTGCCGGGTCCTGTCCGGCATCGGCTGTAGGTCAGCCCGTGACTGGCGCGGTCCGCGCTTTGCTCGCCACATCCTGCCCTGTCGCCCGGCCGGCCCCAAAACTAAGGGCAAGGTCTTCGGCGGAATTTCCTTTCGTTTCATGTCGAAAAGGCGCGCTGCACGCCTGGCGCTGCGCACTCACATGCGGAGTCAATCTTGACCCATTAGGCCGAAGCGTTACGACTAGGTCGGAAGACGCGGCACCGCACTTGTCTTACGGTGACCTCTTGCCGAGCGCCGAGATGCCACCCACAACCTAGCAAGGGTTTGAAATGCCGAAGTTTGACCGTCGCCACTTCTTGAAGAAAACGTCTCTCGCGGGGCTGGCAGGCTTTGGGGCGACTGCGCTGCGTCCCATCGCGGCGTTCGCACAGGATCGGGCGGCCCTGCAGATGGGCTGGCTGAAGAGCGTGCAATATGCAGGGAGCTTCATCGCGGAGGAGCGCGGCTACTACGCCGACGAAGGCCTCGAGGTAGCGCTGCTCGCCGGCGGGCCGAACGCACCGGTTGATCCGGTCGTGATCTCGGGTCAGGCGCAGCTCGGCGTGTCGGCGACTGACTACGCGGCACGGGCGACGGCGAACGGTGCCGACTACACGATCCTTGGCGCGAAGAACCAGCGGCACGCCTTCTGCATCACCTCCCGTGCCGACAATCCCGTCCGCACGCCAAAGGACCTCGAAGGCGGCGTCCGGCTGGGACTCGCCACGATCAACCAGCCGGTCCTCGACGCGATCGTGCGGCTGAACGACCTCGATGCGTCCCGGATCGAGGTAGTGACCACGCAAGGCAATCCCGCGCCCCTTGCCAGCGGCGAGGTCGATTGCTTCCTCACCCTGTTCACCACCGGCCCGATCGACCTCAAACTGCAGGGGATCGAGACCCACAGCTTCCTCTTGTCGGATTACGGATACGACATCTTTTCGGGCATCTACATCTCGACGGGAGCGACACTCGACAGCCAGGGCGAGCTCGTGCGCCGTATTATGCGGGCCGAGATCCGGGGCTGGCAGGATTTCGTCGCGGACATCGAGTATGCGGTCGACCTCACCGTCGACAAATACGCCGTCGATCAGGGACTGAACCGCGACCAGCAGATGCTTCAGGCCCAGGCCCAACTCGATCTTCTGGTGACGCCGGAGACGACCGCCAACGGCCTGTTCTGGATGTCGGACGACAAGATCGCGGCGAACCTGCGCACCATGGAAATCCTCGGCATCGAGGCGGACCGCAGTCTGTTCTCGCGGGCCATGCTCGAGGAAATCTACCAGGGCCAGGCCCGGATCGAGTGAAGGACGCCACCGCGACCGCCGCCATGTCCCGCTCGAAAACCGGCGCGTCGCTCGACCATGTGACCAAGGTCTTCGCCACGGCCCGGTCCGACGTGGTGGCGGTGGACGACGTGTGCTTCGCCACGCCCAAGGGCGCCTTCACCGCACTGATCGGGCCGTCCGGCTGCGGCAAGTCGACGATCTTGCGGATGTTCGCCGATCTCGAGGCACCGTCGTCGGGCCGGGTCGATCTGCACGGGCGGAGCCCCGTTGACCTCAGACGTTCAGGGAAGCTCGGGATCGTGTTCCAGGATCCTGCGCTCATGCCGTGGCGTGACGTGCGTGCCAACGTGGAGTTGGCATTGCAGGTGACGGGGGCGTCGGTGACGCCGGGGGCGGTGGACGATCTCATTGCGCTCGTGGGTCTTAAAGGGTTCGAGCGTGCCCGTCCCGCCGAGTTATCGGGAGGGATGCGGCAACGCGTGGCCATCGCCCGGGCGCTCGTCACCGAGCCAGACGTGCTGCTTCTGGACGAACCGTTCGGCGCTCTGGACGAGATGACGCGCCGGCGCCTTAACCTCGAACTCCTGCGGATCTGGACCGCGCGGCGGACGACCACGCTCCTCGTCACGCATTCGATCGAGGAGGCGGCCTTTCTGTCGGACGTCGTTCTGGTGATGAGCCCGCGCCCCGGCCGCATCGTGGCGGAGATGCCGATCCCCTTTGCGCGGCCCCGGGGGCGCGAGTTGTTGCGCACCCCGGAATTCCACGCCATCACCGAGCGCCTGTCCGACCATCTGTTCCGCGGAGACGGCGATGACGACGCACCCTGACGTCCCGCACGGGCCGACCGACGGACGCGTATGGCGGGCGCGCGCAGAGACGGCGGCGCTCATCGCCGTTCTGCTCGTCGGCTGGGAGGTGCTCGCCAAGACGGTGCTTGCGGGGAGCTTCGCGCTGGCTGCGCCGACCGACATCCTCGTGCACCTCGTAGATCAGGCGCCGCTGTTCGTGCGGAACGTGGCGGCTACCTTCGGGACGGCCGTGCAGGGCTTCGTCATCGGCAATGTGATCGCCATCGCTTTGGCGCTGGTGATCCTGCTTGTCCCGGCGGTGGAGCGGCCCGTCTTCAGCGCCGCGCTCGCGGTCTATTCCGTACCGATCATCGCATTGGCGCCGATCCTTTTGGTGCTGCTCGACCGGGCGGACGCGATGGTGGCGCTCAGCGCGCTCAGCGTCATCTTCACGACCCTCGTCACGACGTCCCTCGGTCTCCGCTCGGCCGATCCCGCAGGCCTCGACGTCGTGCATGTGCTGGGCGGCGGGACGGTCGAAAAGCTGTGGCGCGTCAGGATCATGGCGGCGCTTCCGAGTCTCTTCGCGGCGCTGCGCGTCGCGGCCCCGGCGGCCGTCCTTGGCGCGACGGTCGGCGAGTTCATGGGTGCCGAGCGTGGCCTTGGCGTGCTCATCACCGGGGCACTCGCCGGCCTCGAGACGACGCGGGTCTGGACCGTCGCCGCGCTTGCGACACTACTGTCGGGGGGCGGCTACGCGCTGGTCGGCTGGCTCGGCGGGCGTTTGACGCCCTGGGTGGCGGGCTTGTCGGTGACCCATGCGCAGGACCCGACCATCGCGCTGCGGGACACCTCGACCGCTGCGCGGGCCGGCCGCGTGCTGCGGTCGGTCGCGATCAATCTGGCGGTTGTGTTCGGCGGCTGGGCGCTCTTCGTCGCTGCGGCGGGCCTCAACCCGTTCTTCGCCAAAGGGCCCGCCGATGTTTGGGCCTTTCTGGTCACCGATCCAGACGCTGCGGCGCACCGCGCGCTGATCTTCGGGGGGCTCGCAGTCACGCTCAGCAACGCCGGGCTCGGTTTCCTCGCAGGGCTGGCCGGCGGCACGCTCGCCGCAATCATTTTCGTCCTGCGGCCATCGCTCGAACGGGCGGTGATGCCCTTGGCGATCACGCTGCGCTCGATCCCGATCCTCGCCACCGCGCCTCTCGTAATCCTGCTCCTCGGCCGAACGCTTACGGCGACGACCGTGATCATTGCGATCCTGTCCTTCTTCCCGACCATGATCAACGTGATGACCGGTATGCGGCTGACGCGCACGGCACTCGTGGAGTTTCTGCGGACCCTGAACGCCAGCCGGTGGACGATCCTCTGGCGGGCCGAACTGCCCTCGGCGCTTCCGGCCTTCATGGCCTCGGCGCGCATTGCCGTGCCGTCGTCGATCCTTGGCGCCGTAGTGATCGAGTGGCTGATCACCGGTGTCGGCATGGGCAACGCGATCCTCTACGGCGTCTACAACGCAGATTACGCGGTGCTCTGGACCGTTGCATCGGTTCTGACGCTGGTGTCGATGTCCGCCTATGGCATCGTCGCGCTGGTCGAACGGGCGGTGCTGCGCCGCTACGCCCCGGAGCAATTGGCATGAGCGGGTTGCCGGGCAGCTTTCCGGCGCGCGCAGAGGCCATGGCGCGGCGGGGGGGGCTTTCGTTCCATGTCCCGCCCGATATCGTTGGGCACGACCCGGCAATGCGGTTTCCACGCCCCATCGGCGAAGGTGCGGCCACCGCGATCGCACTCTGCGGCGATGCGGCGGCCGAGATCTGGCGCCGCCGGACCGGCGAGGCACAGCGCGCGTCTGTCACCGTGCGCGCGGCCGCGGCTGCGGTGGCCGGCTACGCCTACCAGGTGCTGGCGCCCGGCAGCCCGGAGATTCAGGACGCGGATTGGGAGCCATACCCAGAGGGCCTGCGCGCCTGGGGCTCCCGGTCCATGCTCCGCGGCGAGAACGCCAGCAATCCGGCCGTTGCGCTCTACCCGACGCGCGACGGGCGCTGGTTCCACGTCCATGGCGGCCTGCCGCATCTCGCCCGACGTATTATGACGGTTCTGAAAACCGACAGTCCCGGGATCGGCGCGGCCGTCGCGTCGTGGCGCGCCGAAGATCTCGAGGACGCTCTGGCCGAGGCCGGCACCTGCGGCGTCGCCGTCCGCGACGCAACCGAATGGCTGGCCCATCCGCAGGGACAAGCCCTGACCGCGGGGCCGCTCGTGACGGTCGACCGGATCGGCGACGCGCCGGCGCGCGGCCTTCCGCAGGGGGCGCGGCCCCTCGCCGGGCTCCGGGTGCTCGATCTCAGCCTCGCACTGGCCGGGCCGACCTGTGCGAGAACGCTTGCCGAGTATGGCGCCGACGTTCTGAAGATCTCGGCGCCCGGCCGCGCCGACCGCCAGCCTTTTCTCGTGGAGACCGGGCACGGCAAGCGCTGGGCGTCTCTCGACCTCGATCGGCCGGCAGAGCGGGACAGGCTCGTGGAACTCGTCCGCGGCGCAGACGTCTTCGCCCAGAGCTACCGGCCCGGCGCGCTGGCCCGGCGCGGCTTCGGCCCCCGCGCCATCGCCCGGCTCTCCCCCGGGGCGATCACCGTCTCAATAAGCTGCTACGGGAACGTCGGCCCCTGGGCGGACCGGCGCGGCTGGGAAGGTCTCGCTCAAGCCGCGACCGGGCTGACCGTGCCGCGCGGAGACGGCTTGCCTCCGCGCCTCGCGCCGGGATCGGTATGCGACTACCTGACCGGCTATCTTGCAGCGCGCGGCGTCATGGAGGCGCTCCTGCGGCGCGCGGACGAGGGCGGAAGCTGGCATGTGAGCGCGTCGCTCTGCCGAACCGGCATGTGGCTCGCCGGTTTCGACCTGATTGATGAGACGGGATTGCCCGCCGAGCTCGACATGCACGAGGACCTGCTGGTTGCGACCGACACTCCTTACGGCCCGCTCCGCCATCTGCCGCCCGCACTTCATCTGCCTTCGACCCCACCCCGGTGGGAGAGCCCGCCACCGCGTGCCGGCCAGGATGAACCGGAGTGGTAGTGGCTCGGGCACGCCCACGATCGTGTTCGGTCCATCACTCATGCGACCCTCGATCGATGCCACAGTGGGAAAGCGAGCGGATCAACCGCCCGAGCATTCTCTCGCTCCTTCTTTGGCGTCAGCGGCAAAAGTCCAGTCTCGGCGGCGTCACCGCAGTACAGGGCCATCAAGACAGATGTCCGCGTTGGATCGTTCAAGTACCTCTATCCCGTGGAAGCCAACTGCCGGTCTGTCCACACTGCGAACCTCGGGCCGCTTCCAGAGCGTGCAAGCGCAGCGAACGTCGGGTTCGGCGGGCGGCGCTGCAGCATGCTGAGCAGGGATCGGAGGTCCGCAATGGGCCGTTCACGTCGGCCCGAACGTCGGGGTGGGAAGCTGGCTTAGGTCACACCAGGAAAATCGTCGGTCACCCCGGTAAGAAGCGGACGCCCTCAATGGTATCAACTTGCCCTTACTTGAGTTGATGGAACAGTGCGGCCGCGGCGAAGTTCAACAAAGTTCTGCACCGCGGTCGGATGCCGAACCGGGCTCCGGCGTAGATGATGGTTTCACACGATGCCGCTCCCGGCCAAGGATACCTATGAAGGCCTATTGGGGTTCCAATCTCCTAGACCTCGAAAACGATCTCACATCGCAATCCGTCCGGTTGATAATCGACCTCTATCTCGGCGTTCAGTTCGGCTTTCAGAAGATTTCTGATCATTTTGCTGCCGAACCCGAGTTGGTCTGGGGGCGAGACCGGCGGTCCGTCGATCTCTCGCCAAAGAATACGCAATGAGTGGTCGTTGCGCAGTTCGCAGTCTACCTCCACATAGCCATCAGGAACAGAAAGCGCGCCATACTTGAGTGCATTTGTGACCAGTTCGTGTAGCGCCATGGATAGGCTTTGGGCCTGCCCTGCCGAGAGCGTCGCACTTTGGCCTGTAATCCGAAAGCGCTCGGAGCCGCCGGCCTCGGCGGAAGCCAGCTCGAGCAACCCTGCCAGATCGCCCGCCTTCCGATCCCCGTCAGTTAGGATGTCATGGGCTCTTGAGAGGGCGTGTAGGCGGCCAGCGAAAGAGTCACGGAATTCGGCCGGCAGGGTCTGCCGGGCGATCCCCGAGACCACAGCCAAGGTGTTCTTCACGCGATGCTTCATCTCCCACATTGCCACCTCGAGGCGCTGTTGGGCCTTCTTGCGGGTTGTGATGTCGCGCAACACGACCGAGTAATCTCTCGGGGCATTGGAGTCCAAAGCAGTAATTGGAACGACGGTCGCCTCGAAGTGGCGGCCTTCAGCATCCTCGGCCTCCATGACGGCTTCCAGCGCGCTCTGGCAGCGCTCGACGGCCAGGCTGAACCAATTTGATTGTTCCGGGAAATGAATCAGTTCCTGAACTGAAAGCTTGGGAATTGACTCCGCGCCAGTCGCGAGAAGTGTCTGCGCGCCGGCGTTCCAGCTACGGATATACCCCGCCTGATCCACGCGAAAAATCGCATTGGGCGAGGTCCGGACGATGGCAGCAAGCTCTTCGGCCTTGTGCCGTGCGGTGCGGAGTTCCGTCTCATACATATGCCGCTCGCGAGCGTCGAAGATTGTATAGTCACATCGCACGAGGTTACCGGTCGCATCGCGCCGCGCTACACCGCTAAGCAACACCGGGAGGGAGGCGCCGCCCTCGACCTTCAGGGAGCAGGAGATTTCACGAACGCGGCCCTGAAGCTGCATCATCGGCGCTATATGCGTCTCGTAAAAGAGCTTTCCCGCCCCCGCCATGAGATCAGGCAGCCTTTCGCGGCAGCCTTCAATCTCCACCGAAATGTGCAGCCAACGTTTTAGCGTTCCGTTTACGAACCGCAGACGACCATCCGGATCGGTCACGACAACCCCGCATGGGGCATCCTCCACCAGTTCGACAAAGGCAGAGCGGAGCTCATCGGTGCTACCCATCTCGCGCTCAACCATTCCTGAGATAATCACGAATGGCGGCGACCACCTCGACAGGAACGGTCATGTGGGGACAATGACCGGTGGCCCGGAGTATCTTGAGTGCCGCCTCCGGCATCCGATCCTTCATCCAGTCCGCCACAGCCATCGGCACGAGTGCATCCTCGTCGCAATGGAGGATTAACGCGGGCCGAGCGGCCTGCTGGAAAGCCTTCCGCGCATCGCCGAGAAATGTCACGCGGCCAAAATGCTGTGCAATGGCGGGATCGGTACGGCAAAAGCTCTGGGTCAGTTCCTCACTCGCAGGGCCCCCTTCGGGCTGACCTGCGATCGTGGGTGCGATTTGGGCCGACCAACCCAGGTGGTTCTCGTCCAGGAACGCGATCAGGCCCTCCAGTTCATCGCGCGAGAACCCCCCTTGATAGTCGCTAGCCGCGTCGTTCATGAAGCAAGGCGAAGGCGATACGAGTACGAGCCGAGAGACCTTCTCCGGTGCCTGATTGGCGGCGAGAATGGCTATCGTGGCGCCGACCGAATGGCCGACCACCACAGCTTCGTCGAGCGCCAGTTCATCGATGATCGCGAGCAGATCCTCTGCATGGGCCTGCAGATCATCGTAGCGCGCGGGATCGTAGGCCGAGAGGTCGGACTGCCCCATGCCGGTCAGATCGTAGGTGACGATCCGGTGACTCGGCGCAAGCTGTCGCACCACATCGCCCCACATCGACTGGTCGCAGCCGAACCCATGGACAAAAACAATGGGCGTCGCCGCAGACGAGCCTCTTAGAGCAACCTTGTTTCGCTTGAGCACTACGCTAGGGCCTTTTCAATGCGGGACGTTTCCAGATTATCGCATACAGTAGTTTTCCCCCGCGGGCATCCCATCGCGGTCTGTTCTCGTAGTACCTCTGGACAAGCTGGTTCGAGCTGATAACCGCAACGGACGGCCCAGCCGATCAGATTTCGACCGACTCGGAGATCGATAGCGCGTCCTCTAGCTCGACGCCGAAGTAACGGACGGTGCTGTCCATCTTCGTATGACCAAGCAGCAATTGAGCCGCCCGAAGGTTTCCGGTCTTGCGGTAGATCTGGGCGACTTTGGTCCGTCGCATCGAGTGCGTGCCGTATGAGCTCGGTTCGAGGTCGATCGAGCTCGCCCAGCCCCGGACCAGCCCGGCGTATTGCCGGGTCGAGATGTGCAGGCGTTCGTGAAATCGGCCGGTCAAATTGCTCAACGGCCCAATGGACGAAAACTCGCTTCAAGGCCTTGTTCTTGATCAGACCGATTGATCCGAGCTTTTGAGCATATTGCAGGGTCAGGAGAGCGCCCCGAAGCAGCGGAGAATCGCGAGGTCGGGATGGTCTTCGGCGAGAGCGCGGAATTCGATCATGTTAGGATTCTGCCACAGACTGCGGTGTGGTTCCATGATGGCCGCATTGTCAGCGTTCACCCGAACCGGCATCGCGCGAGTGCAGCGAAGGTACGGACTTGCGGGCCGCACCGCGGCGAAGCAGGACAAGCGTCAATGGCAGCACTGGGCCGAGAGCCACGCTGCGTAAGGGGCTGACCAAGCGCTTGGCCCTGCTGCGCAGCGAATGGCCAGTCGGCGCCCAAGTTGACCAATGCTGCGGGCTGCACCGGCGGCAACTTAGCCGACTTGCCAGCCATCTGATCGAATCGCTCGGATGACTGCTTCGAGACTACATCGCCCTTCTTAGCACGCGAAGAATCTCATCTTCGGGCGCAGCGTAGATCCCTTGGGACTTCTTGCTCTGGCCAATGAACAGCGTGAGACCCTCGATTGCCGCAGTGACGTGAAGAGCAAGCGCATCGCAGTCTGTTTGCGGCCAGTGAGG
>NZ_JBTLNF010000016.1:0-2500 GCF_054457455.1 Halovulum sp. GXIMD14794
TGGTTGCGGGGGCAGGATTTGAACCTGCGGCCTTCAGGTTATGAGCCTGACGAGCTACCGGGCTGCTCCACCCCGCGACAAGGGGAATATCGTTCTGAGAGCTTTCTTGGATTGCCACGTGCTTTGCAGGTTTGGCGGTGACCTACTCTCCCACGTCTTGAGACGCAGTACCATCGGCGCGGTGGCGCTTAACGGCCGAGTTCGGGATGGGATCGGGTGTTTCGCTCACGCTGTGACCACCAAACCGGCAAAGCACGGGGTGTCCTGCGGACTGTGCGGCCTGCAGGGATCCGTGAACACGAGTTGTCTTTCCAAGCATACTGAGGGTGATGTGGCTTCCTGATCTTGTGGTCATGTCCTCATGCCACCGGATCGGTATCAAGCCTATCGGGGGATTAGTACCGGTCAACTGAACGCGTTACCGCGCTTACATCTCCGGCCTATCGACGTGGTGGTCTTCCACGCCCCTCAGGGAGACCTGGTTTTGAGGGGGGCTTCCCGCTTAGATGCCTTCAGCGGTTATCCTGTCCGCACATAGCTACCCTGCACTGCCGTTGGCACGACAACAGGTCCACCAGTGGTGCGTTCACCCCGGTCCTCTCGTACTAGGGGCAACTCCTCTCAAGTCTCCGACACCCACGGCAGATAGGGACCGAACTGTCTCACGACGTTCTAAACCCAGCTCACGTACCTCTTTAAACGGCGAACAGCCGTACCCTTGGGACCTGCTCCAGCCCCAGGATGAGATGAGCCGACATCGAGGTGCCAAACACTGCCGTCGATATGGACTCTTGGGCAGTATCAGCCTGTTATCCCCGGCGTACCTTTTATCCGTTGAGCGATGGCCCTTCCACTCGGGACCACCGGATCACTATGGCCGTCTTTCGACTCTGCTCGACTTGTCAGTCTCGCAGTCAGGCGGGCTTATGCCATTGCACTCGACGGTTGATTTCCGACCAACCTGAGCCCACCATCGCGCGCCTCCGTTACTCTTTGGGAGGCGACCGCCCCAGTCAAACTACCCGCCACAGAGGGTCCCGGATCCGGATAACGGACCGCGGTTAGACATCAATCGTATCAAGGGTGGTATCTCAAGGGAGGCTCCCCGAGGACTGGCGTCCCCGGTTCAAAGCCTACCACCTATCCTGCACATGACAGGACTAATGCCAGTCTGAAGCTGTAGTAAAGGTGCACGGGGTCTTTCCGTCTGACCGCGGGTACCCCGCATCTTCACGGGGAATTCAATTTCGCTGAGTCTGCGTTGGAGACAGCGGGGAAGTCGTTACGCCATTCGTGCAGGTCGGAACTTACCCGACAAGGAATTTCGCTACCTTAGGACCGTTATAGTTACGGCCGCCGTTTACCGGGGCTTCAATTCGGTGCTTGCACACCTCCTTTTAACCTTCCGGCACCGGGCAGGCGTCAGACCCTATACGTCGCCTTGCGGCTTCGCAGAGCCCTGTGTTTTTAGTAAACAGTCGCCACCCCCTAGTCTGTGCCCCCGGCCCGAAGTTGCCTTCGAACCGGGCCTCCTTCTCGCGAACTTACGGAGGCATTTTGCCGAGTTCCTTCAACGCAGTTCTCTCAAGCGCCTTGGTATGCTCTACCAGTCCACCTGTGTCGGTTTAGGGTACGATCTGATGGAGGGCTATTTCCAGGGACCGTCCGGCAGCAAGACCAATCCGATAAGGTCTCACTACGCTTTCGATCCGTCACATCCTCCTGGCTCCGGAATATTAACCGGATTCCCATCGACTACGCCTTTCGGCCTCGCCTTAGGGGTCGGCTTACCCTGCTCAGATTAGCTTTAAGCAGGAACCCTTGGACTTTCGGCGACAGGGTCTCTCACCCTGTTTATCGCTACTCATGTCAACATTCTCGCTAGTGAACGCTCCACGGCTGCCTCACAGCGCCGCTTCTTCGCTGAACCCTCAACCTCCGCAGACTTTCGATGCGCTACCGCTTCGCTACTTGAGCGCGGCGGAAGAACACAAAAATCTCAAGAGGTCAGGGTTACTGAACACTACGCTCCGCTACCACTGCTTGCGCAGTCCCGAGCTTCGGCTCATGGCTTGAGCCCCGTTACATCTTCGCCGCAAGACAACTTGTCTAGACCAGTGAGCTGTTACGCTATCTTTAAAGGATGGCTGCTTCTAAGCCAACCTCCTGGTTGTTTTGGTCGTCTCACATGCTTTCCCACTTAGCCATGAATTAGGGGCCTTAGCTGCAGGTCAGGGTTGTTTCCCTCTCCACTACGGACGTTAGCATCCGCAGTGTGTCTGCCGAACAGTGCTCCTCGGTATTCGGAGTTTGGTTAGGATCAGTAAGTCTGTGGGACCCCATTACCCATCCAGTGCTCTACCCCCGAGGGCATTCATTCGACGCTCTACCTAAATAGATTTCGCGGAGAACCAGCTATCTCCAGGTTTGATTGGCCTTTCACCCCTAGGCACACGTCATCCCGACCCTTTTCAACGGGTGTGGGTTCGGACCTCCAGTG
>NZ_JBTLNF010000017.1:0-2266 GCF_054457455.1 Halovulum sp. GXIMD14794
GATCTTCAAGCTGGTCGTCTGGTAACGACTATCGCTGGCTGGGATGTGACGGCTACGACCTTCGACACCGCCGCCTGGCTAGTCTTTCCTAGTCGAAGTTTTGTGCCGGGCAAGGTCCGGGCGATGATTGACTATCTGAGAGGCGCGGGAAAAGTGGAGATCTAGCGCTCGTTCGATTTACAACGGGGAATTCGGCCCATTGCCGACCTCCGATCCCTGCTCAGGATGCTGCAGCGCTGTCCGCCGAACCCGACGTTCGCGGCGCTTGCGCGCTCTGGAAGCGGCCCGAGGTCCGCAGTGCGGAACTAGCGGAAGACGGCAGGTATTGTTCAACCGACTTTGGCATCAAAGATCGTAGCTACGGATCCCAGCGGTTCCATCCTGTCGATCAGGTCGAGGGGGAGCCGAACCTGCGTTGGGTAAATTCGACCGGAATGCCTGGGCTCATTAGGTGCAACTCCTGGCGTATGTATCCGGGGCAGCGTTACCGACCAAACTGATAGCCGAGTACGCAACTGGATGACCGCTCAACGGATCTGCGATTCTATTAGTCGAGATACGCCAGACACGTTCTGCCCTAAAAGCTAAACCAAGATTATAGCTGATAAACCGCAGTAATAATGCGATGACCTCTGGCCTAAATCTCCGGGATTAAACCCCTGCACTGCAACTTGTCAGGATGGATTTAGCGTGCTGCCGTGAACCATACGATCTGACCAGGCTACCACGTGAGGAGCATGCAAATGGCCATTATCATCGGCGGTATCAACACCGATACTCTTGCGGAGGAGCTCAAAACTTTCCTCGCAGAGTCATTGCCGTCGTCGCTTGAGGGCGTCACCGGGGATCTGGATGACTGGATCGACGCCAACGAAGAACGGTTGGAATACTGGCTCGACAACCTGATGGAACGCCTCGGGAACTGGGTGGATCGAGAGTCTGAAAGCCTTTCCTGGCAGGAAGCGGATCTCCTCGGTGATTGGCTCGACAATCTTGAGGAAGACCTCGAGACCTTCCTCGATGAAGGACTTGACGCGCTGGACAACCTCATCGACGGCACCGAAGAGGCGGACGAGATACGCGCCGGTGACGGGGACGACGAAGTCTACTGCTTTGCCGGTGCCGACGAGGCATACGGCGGAAAAGGCGAGGACCTGCTCAAGGGCGGAAAAGGGTTCGACAAGCTCGTCGGCGGTGGAGACGATGACAAGCTCGTTGGCGGCGGCGGGCGTGACAAGATGCTTGGCGGCTCAGGCGATGATGTCATGATCGGCGGCGGCGGCAAAGATATGTACAAGGGCGGGTCCGGCGCAGACCTCTTTGTCTTCAAGACGCTCAAGCATTCATCGGCCGGAGCAAACCGCGACGTTGTCTACTTTGAAGACGCCGACGGTGACGAGATCGACATAAGCAGGATCGACGCCTGCGAAAGCGAAGCTGGCAACCAGGAATTCGAGTGGATCGGTCGCGCGGCTTTCTCGGGAATGGAAGGGGAGTTGCAGCTGAAAGGCGGCGTGCTCCGCGCGGATGTCGATGGCGACGGCAATGCCGACTTCTCGATTGCGATCGAGGGCTCGCTGTGGGTCGATGATCTGATCCTCTAGGCGGATCCTGAGGCGTTTTGCGATCACTGTCTGTGGATCGATGGTGATCGCAACGCGGAGCCGTGGTGGGAGAGCAGTCTGCACACAAACCCCTCGGCCGAGTTTCGGGTCGGTGATCGGGACGACAGTGCCTTAGCAGGCCAACGGCAAGCTCAAGCTACATTAGGGGTGGTTTTGTACTCCGAGTCGACATTGGATGCCGCGCAGAAACCGCGTTGTCGGTGGGGCGATGCAGGCGGTTACGGCCCATTGCGGACTTTGGTCGGGATGGCTAGGCCGCAACGCCGCTTTACCGAACCGGCCATTCGTTCATCGCGTACCAACCGCCGCCTCCCGAAGATCCGATGTGCGGAACTTACCCGCATCCTCCACAGGCGCAAACATGACAGCTGTCTGCGCTGAACTGCCCTTGAGGCCCAAACTGGCAATGTCTGCTCTAAGGTTGGGTCTCAATTCGGCGGCAGGTAGGGATCGAGCGTGCCGAGTGGGATAGGTGGTTCAGAAGCGAGCGTGGTCTGGAATTCGACGATCTTGCTGAAGATGACCGGAAGAACCCAGGTGGATTGCTCTTGGACCTGATACTCCTCTTTCGGGTCGGTGATCAGGTTATAGATCCGGGGCACATTGAGCGGCATCGGTTCGCTGTTCATGTTCTCCAGGTC
>NZ_JBTLNF010000018.1:0-1412 GCF_054457455.1 Halovulum sp. GXIMD14794
GTCACCACATCGAGCACGTTGGCTTTCGTGAACCCAGCGGCGAGGAAGCCGGGAACCGCCTCGGCAGCTTCCCCGCGCGCGATGGCGACTTGCCGGGTAAAGGACCAGAGCGCGGCAAGACGATCATCCTGGGGCGCTTGGCCCGCGCGCAGAGCGGCAATCGTCGCGTCGTCCATGCCCACCTGCGTCGATAGATAGGTGTGGCCCATGGTGCAATAACCGCAGCCGTGCAGGACGTTCACGGCCTGGAAGGCGACCTGTTGTTCGACAGGGGTCAGCGAGGTCACCGCAATACGGCCGAACAGCGTTTCGTATCCGGCGAGCGCCGCCGGGCTTTCGGCCATCGTCGCGTGCATCTTCGGGATAAAGCCCCACGCCTTGGCGACAGCGGCAAGCGTGTCCCGCGACCCTTCTGGCGCGGTGTCGGGGGTGTGTAGTTGGAATTCGGGCATCTGAGCCTCCTTCGTGAAAATTACCGATACAGGAAGCTTTATTGCCCACATGAACTGCGATAAATTACGCATCTTTCTTGTTACTCATGCAAATTATGCACGAATGAACCTGAACGATCTGAGCCTGATCCAGGAAGTTGCCAGACTTGGCAGCTTTGCCGCTGTCGCCCGTCAGCGGGACGTGGACCCGTCCTCGATCGGGCGGGTCGTCGCGGGGGTTGAGACGGCGCTCGGCCTGCGACTGTTCTCCCGCACGACGCGACGCATGGAGCTGACTGAGGCCGGGGCGCTCTACCTCGCGCGGATCGCACCACTGACCGAAGAGCTCGAGCGAGCGCGGGAGGAGGCTCGCGCCATTCAGACGGAACCGCGCGGCACGCTCCGCCTTTCCGCCTCGGCCACGTTCGGGCAGAACTTCATCGTCCCGCGCCTCGCCGGCTTCCGCGCCACCTACCCGGAGGTGGCGGTTGAGGGGCTGTTTTCCGACACCAACATCGACCTCGTGGCGGACAGGATCGACCTTGCCATCCGCCTGGCCCCCGAGGTCGAGGGCGACTACGTGGTCAGCAAGCTGATGGATACGCGGTACCACGTCGTGGCTTCGCCCGCGTATCTGGCAAAGGCCCCACCCCTTCTGCAGCCAGAGGATCTGGCGAACCACCGCGCCATCCTCTTCCCCTTTCGCGATTATCGTTCTCGCTGGTTGTTTCGGGATCCCGAGGGGGAGGTGAGCGACCAACCCGTCGCGGGCGATATCGTCCTGTCACCAGCCGGGGCGATCCGCGACGCGGCACTGGCAGGGCTGGGCCCGGCGTTGCTGCCCGACTGGCTGATCAAGGGGGATCTTCAAGCTGGTCGTCTGGTAACGACTATCGCTGGCTGGGATGTGACGGCTACGACCTTCGACACCGCCGCCTGGCTAGTCTTTCCTAGTCGAAGTTTTGTGCCGGGCAAGGTCCG
>NZ_JBTLNF010000019.1:0-1193 GCF_054457455.1 Halovulum sp. GXIMD14794
GCCGCGACGTACGAGCAGATGTACGCTTCGTCGGTTTCGGACCCTTCGGGGTTCTGGGGGGAGCAGGGGAAGCGGCTGGACTGGATCGAGCCGTATTCGGTGGTCAAGAACACGTCGTTCGCGCACCCGGATGTCTCGATCAAGTGGTACGAGGACGGGGTTCTGAACGTCGCGGCCAACTGTGTCGACCGGCACCTGGCGACGCGCGGGGATCAGACCGCGATCATCTGGGAGCCGGACGATCCGAACGCCGAGGCGCTGCACATCACCTATGCGCAGCTGCACGAGAAGGTCTGCCGCATGGCGAACGTCCTGCTCAGCCAGGGCGTGATGCGCGGTGACCGGGTGGTGATCTACCTGCCGATGATCCCCGAGGCGGCCTATGCGATGCTGGCCTGCGCCCGGATCGGCGCGATCCATTCCGTGGTCTTCGCGGGCTTCAGCCCGGACGCGCTGGCGAACCGGATCAACGACAGCGGCGCCAAGGTGGTGGTCACCGCCGACGAGGCTCCGCGCGGGGGGCGGGTCACGGCGCTCAAGTCGAACACCGACGCGGCGCTGCTGCACTGCTCGGACAAGGTGCGCTGCCTGGTGGTCAAGCACACCGGCGGCCAGACCACCTGGGTCGACGGGCGCGATGTCGACGTCAACGCGATGATGGAGACGGTGGCCCCGGACTGCCCGGCGCGCCCGATGAACGCCGAGGATCCGCTGTTCGTCCTCTACACCTCCGGCTCGACCGGCAAGCCCAAGGGCGTGGTGCACAGCTCGGGCGGCTATCTGGTCTACGCGGCGATGACGCACCAGTACACGTTCGACTACCACGACGGGGACATCTTCTGGTGCACCGCCGACGTGGGCTGGGTGACCGGGCACAGCTACATCCTCTACGGCCCGCTGGCGAACGGCGCGACGACGCTGATGTTCGAGGGCGTGCCGACCTACCCGGACGCCGGGCGCTTCTGGGCGGTGTGCGAGAAGCACAAGGTCACGCAGTTCTACACCGCGCCGACGGCGATCCGCGCGCTGATGGGGCAGGGCGACGAGTGGGTCACCCGGTACGACCTGTCGAGCGTGCGCCTGCTGGGCACCGTGGGCGAGCCGATCAACCCCGAGGCCTGGACCTGGTACGATCGGGTCGTCGGCAAGGGCAACTGCCCGATCGTCGACACCTGGTGGCAGACCGAGACCGG